>CAVUNK010000001.1:0-214548 GCA_963742845.1 uncultured Verrucomicrobiae bacterium
CCCGCGGCCAAAAGGTGGCGGGCGGCGACCGTCTGGGAAAGACGATCATCTTCGCGAAGAATCAGGCTCACGCCGAGTTACATCGCCG
Source organism: uncultured Verrucomicrobiae bacterium (assembly GCA_963742845.1). Lineage (GTDB taxonomy): Bacteria > Verrucomicrobiota > Verrucomicrobiia > Chthoniobacterales > UBA10450 > Palsa-1392. The sequence goes on from CAVUNK010000001.1 coordinate 89, forward strand.
AGCGATTCGACGCCAACTACCCGCAATACAAAGGCGAATTCGCGCGGCTGATCGATTCTCGGTCGAGTACGCGCAGAGCCTGATCGAAACTTCTCCGATCCCGACGAAGGCGCCGCACATCGCGATCTCGGTCGACATGCTCGATACCGGCATCGACGTGCCGGAAGTCGTGAACCTCGTCTTCTTCAAGCTGCGTCAGGTCGAAGACGAAGTTTTGGCAGATGATCGGCCGCGGCACGCGGCTCTGCCCGAATCTCTTCGGTCCCGGACAAGGACAAGGCGTTCTTCTATGTCTTCGACTACTGCCAGAACCTGGAGTTCTTCAGCCAGAATCCGGAGACGAGCGAGGGCTCGCTCGGGCGAATCGCTGGCAACGCGGCTTTTCACGACTGCGATTGGAGCTGATCGCGGAGCTGGATCAAGGAGCGACTGGCGGTCTGCGACGTCCGAAGACGAACCGGAGCTGGACCTGCGCGACGCAACCGCTGAGCTATTACGCAGCGAGGTCGCGGCGATGAACGTCGAAACTTCGTCGTCCGGCCGCAACGCCGGCTGGTGGAGAGTACGCGCGACAAAAGCTTGGGAGAAACTGAGCCAGACCGAGATGGGCGAACTGCGCAAAGAGGTCGCCGGCTTGCCAACGGAACTCGAACCCGAAGACGAAGAGGCGAAACGCTTCGATGTGCTGATGTTGAATCTGCAACTCGCGGTCCTGCGCTCCGAGCCGAGCTTCTCGCGGCTGCAGAAGTCAGGTCAAAGCCATCGCCGGCCTGCTGGAAGAGAAATCCACCATTCCGATGGTCCAGGCGCAGATGGCGCTGATCCAGGAGATCCAGACGGATGAATGGTGGCGAGATGTCACGCCGCAGATGCTGGAAAAGGCGCGCAAGCGACTCCGGCTGCTGGTGAAGCTGATCGACGAAGCACAGCGCAAGCCGATTTACACGGACTTCGAAGACGAGATGGGCGATGAGAAAGAAGTCGAATTCGCGGACTTCGCCACCGGCGACAGCTTCGAGCAGTTCCGCTCCAAGGCGCGCCGCTTCCTCCGCGAGCACGAAGACCACATCGCGATCCACAAACTGCGGATGAACGAGCCGCTGACCAAAACGCGACTTGGGGAGCTGCGAGCGGATCCTGATCGAGAGCGGTGTCGGAAGCGCGGATGACCTTCAGAAAGCGAAGAGGAAAGCGACGGGCTTGGTCTATTCGTGCGCTCGCTTATTGGCCTGGACCGCGAAGCAGCCAAGAAGGCTCTTGGAGCCTTCATCGCTGGAAAGACCTTAAAGGCGAATCAGATGGAATTTCTCGACCTCATCGTCAACCACCTGACGGAGCGGGGCATGGTAACCGTCGAATCCCACTATAGTCCCCCTACATCGACGTCAATCAGCACGGGCCGGACGGCCTTTTCCCGGAACCACAGGTGGAAGAACTCGTCAGAATTCTAAACGACGTCCACGACCGTGCGGTCGCCTGATCTGCGAAGCGGGTCTGCTGACTTATTGGCCGGCTGGGGCATCTTTCGAGTTTGATTGCGATCTCGTAAGGGACCTTGAAATCCCCACAACACCTTTGTACTCGAAGGGCACGATTGGCACGGCATCGTCAAAATAGAGCCAATTGTAGCCTTCTTCTACCCACGGACTCTCCGCGGCAGGGTGATCGGGTGGCATGGTCTGTCCAGGTCTGAAACAGTCTGCAAGATTCGCGACGGCGAGCAGGCACCCTAGTGGAAAATCCCCCGGGATATAACCTTCCTCCAGCAGCTTCTTGATCTCGTTCAGATCGTCTTCTTCAATCCCGTCTTCTCTCGCGCACTTAATGAAGAGGTCAAAATTACCAATATACGGCTTGGTCGAGGATGCATGGATGATCAAAGGCCCACGATATTTGAAATTTCGGCTGCGATTCTCGATGTCCTTTCCATAGAACGCTACCGCTGAAGCCCACGGCTGCTGAAGTGAAAGTGCGGGAACGGGTTCCCCTTTCGGCCAGTCCTTAAGAAGCTCGATCATGGAGACATTTATCCCTTCCCATGCTGGATTTAGTCGAGGAGATTCCCACACATGACTTCGCTCCGCACCTGCCTACACCCGAATGTTTCCCTCCATCCCGGTGGAAGCATTTGCCCCGCAAACCAATGCTCGCCCTCCGGTCGCCAGCAAAAATAGGCTCGGCCATGACCAAGAGCACAAAAAAGCCCGGCGCCAAAGCGCCCGCGAAGAATGCCGATCCCAAGGGAACCAAGCTGACGTCCAAAGACGCGCGCGCCGGGGCGCATAAAGCGCCCGAGCGGCGGAACGAGAACAAGGTGCGGGGACGGTAGGGTCGGCTGCGGCTGAGTTGCCCGGCAAAAAGCAAGCCTCGCCCGGGCTTTCTACGGTCGGTCCGGGTGCCCCTACCATGGCGGGCGCGGGACGCGAGCGTTTTGGCTGATTCGCCAACCGGCGGACGTGGCCTCTCTTATAGAGAGAAAGCGGGCCGGGGCCATTTTTCACAGGTCCGGAGCCATTTTTCATAAGTCCGGAGGCTCTCTGAACTAGTTCCGAGGCTCAGCGCACTATTTGGAAGGCTCAACGAACATGTTCGGAGCGTCGGCGCAATTGTTCGACGGCGTCTCGAACTTGTTGGAAAGCCTGGGCAACTTGTTCGAAGGCCTTTCGCACTTGTTCGAAGGCTTTTCGCAATATTTGGAAAACGCGCCCAAATAGTTGGAAAGCTCTTCGCAATAGTTGGAAAGCTCTTCGCATTTGTTGGAAAGCTCTTCGCACTTGTTGGAAAGCTCTTCGCAATTGTTCGGAAGCTCTCCGAACAAGAACAAAGCGTCGCCGAACTAATGAAAAACGCCCTCGCGGGGGGCGGCAAACGGGTCCGCCAGGCCCCAAAACTACCTGTTTTTCAGCCTCTTTTTTGAAGTTTATTTTCACGGATAAAAGTTTTTTTTGGGGCTCCCGGGCGAAAAATGGACCTAACGAGGCCTCAAATCGTCTACTTTTGAGTTCGTTAGGTAAAAATCCCTTTACCACAACACACCTAACTCGAAAAAGGCGATTTCGCTTCCAAAAAAATGGCGGATTTTTCTGGCCCACCGCCTGCTTTTTCTAAGGGCAGGCCAGCGAAGCCACTTCAGTCGTGTGACTGAGTTTAATGGGACGCCGGCTCCATCACTAAAAGCCAAAGGAGGCAAAGTCAGTATGATAGTTAAACCTGCAATTACGTTCCTGCTCACCGCTTCGGACGCACTACTCATCGTGCTCATCCAGGCGGTCTTCGCAGCGATCCTCGCAAATGGAGTCATCTTTACGACTCCCATGCCCACGCTCGCCACATTACAGGCAGCGTTGGATGCATTCATCTCGGCGTTACAGGACGCCGCTCTCGGTGGTCCGGCCCAAACCGCGATCAAGAACGCCAAACGGGCCGAGCTCTGCGGGCTCATGCGCCTGCTCGCCAACTATATCGGCGCCGTCGCGAACGGCGACATGAGCATCCTGCTCCTGAGCGGTTTCCCGCATCAGAAGCCGACCCACACGGCGGTGGGCGCCATGGGAAAACCGATCGTGCCCCGGGTGGTCCAGGGACCCCATTCGGGCACCCTGCGCGCGGCGACGGTGCCGCTCTATGGCGCGAGCAGCTACAACTGGCGCCTGGCGCTCAAGGAGACGCCGCTGGTCTACGTGCGCACGGTGCAGACGACCGGCGCGCGCTTGTCCGCGGACGGCCTCACCCCCGGTGAGACCTACGTGGTCGAGGTCAACGCCGTCGGTGCGGCCGGCCCCGGTGACTATAGCAATCCCGGCATGGCCATGATCGTCTAATCCGCGCGGCACGGCGTGCGGGGTCGCCAGCGGCCTCGCACGCTCGGCCGTTGCGGAAGGCGACCAGGATCGGCCCTCCGACTGCCAGCTAACCAATAACCAATAACCAATACCTCATAACTCCTAACTCCTAACTCATAACTCCTACCCGGATTCATCCCATGTTTGCCCTTCAAGATCAGAATGCATGCGACGATTTAAAACCTGCTCCAGCACTCTATCTCCTGCCGGACCCGGCGAACGACTATGGCTGGCTGGTGCGAGAGTTTGAAGAAATGGCAGAGCTGCTCCTGCAAAGAGTGGAGCGGATGATCGAGGAGGCCGTGCGAGATCACCGGATGTCGGCGCGGGAGCGATGGCAGGCGGAGGCGCGCTTTCTCGCGGCTGAGCTGCACCGCTTCCCCTGGCTCATAACTCATATTCCCTGCCCGCCGAGCTATGGGTCGCTCTCGCTCCTTTACCGGGAATGGGCGCTCTCCTGCGAGATGCTCGCACTTGACCTAAAGGCGCTTGCCCGGCTGAAAGGGCGCGATCCGCTCGCGCTGCGCCGCTGCGAGGAAAAGCTCGTGGCCGTGACAGACGAGGCGCGGATGCGGAGAAGCCTTTCGCGCAGATCTAGCTGTCGGTAGAGGCGGTGATTCGGCCGCCACCTGTAGGTCGGGTACCTGGGGAGGCCCTCTCCCGTCTACGGTCGACCTGACTTACTGGCCATCAAGGTAACGCGCCAGGGCAAAGTTGGCGAATTGGTTACTGAAGGTGGCTTGAAATCCTACCGCCACAATCTTGCCATCGGGCTGAAGAGCAGCCCCGTTGGCTCCGCCATTCAGATCGCCAAACGAGGTGCGCACTTCGCCGCCGATACCGAAGGTGCTATCCAGTGCGCCACGCGGACTCAAACGCGCCAGCAGGAAGTCGTCGTCGCCTGACTCGCCGTCGGAACCGCCGACGGTGATGATTTTGCCATCGCTTTGCAGCAGGACCCTGGTCGCGCTTTGGCAGCAATTGCCGAAATCGATTTGCGTGATCCCATCGCGACTAAAGGTGGGGTCGAGCACCCCGCTGGAGGTATAGCGCGCGACCGCGAAATTCTGGACGCCGCCGCCATGGGAAAGAGCGAACCCAGCAGCGACGATCCTGCCATCGGGTTGCAGCGCGGCGGAGCGCGCCCGATCAAAGTTTTGATCGCCGAAGTCTGTCCGCACTTTTCCGCCGACGCCGAAGGTCGTGTCGATCGTGCCATTACTGAGATAACGCGCCACGGCGAAGTCGTAGAAGGTCGCAGGGTCATTGGCCGAGCCGACGGCGACAATCTTCCCGTCGGGTTGGATGAGGATGGAAAAGGCATCGTCTTCGAAACCGGCAAAGTCGGTTGAGACCTGGCCGCCATTGCCAAAGGTGGTGTCCGGGGTTCCATCCGGGTTGTAACGGGCCAGCGCAAAATCGGTATCGGAAGAGTCGCCAATGATGAAATCGACGTAGACGGTGCCGGCGGCGATGATCTTGCCGTCAGGCTGCAAGGCCACGGCAGACGCGTAGCTACCCTGGGGAAAATTCGTCGTCACGATGCCGCCGCTGCCAAAGGAAGGATCGAGCGATCCGTTTGGATTGTAACGGACCACTTCGAAATTGCCGGCGAAAGCAAAGAGCGGAAAGGCGCCGCCCGCGACGACGATCTTGCCGTCGGGTTGTATGACCACGGCTGACGGGACCGCCGCCAGGCCGGGGAAATCTGTTCGCACTCTGCCCCGGATGCCGAATGTGGTGTCGAGTGTGCCATCCGTCTGGTAGCGGGTAACGACAAAGTCTTCGCCTGAGAAATCGTTGTTCTTATAGGTGTGTCCGACGACGACCAATTTGCCATCCGTCTGGATGGCGACGGCGTTGGCGATGTCGGTGCTACGGTTAATATCGGTCGTGACCATCCCGCCGCTGCCGAATGTCGGATCGAGGTCGCCATCGGCCGCCCGTGCCATCGGGACGCCCGCGAAGAAGGCGAAGATGATCGCCAAGGCGCCGATTTCGCGGCCGCGAGCGATGAATCGGGAGAGTTTGGAGTTGGTGATTTGCATGGATGTCCTTTCGTTTCCGCTGCTTTATAGACTCCAAAGGCTCTGGTTCGCACGAAGAGTTTGGTAACGAATCTGTTACCATCGGAGCGCCGTGGAGAATTGCCCAACCGATCCCGCGACAGGTGCTGGATGAGTTACTCCCTCCATTTTCTCCTGCTGACACCTCCTGATTCCAGAAATTATAGTTGGCACCGCCCGACTGGTGGCATCTCGAATGCTATAACCACGCGCCTATGAAGGTGACACTACAAAATAATGGGCGCGCCTCTTCGGTGGCGGCGCCGGCGAACGGAACCGCTGCGTACTTCGATTGCGATGACTCCCGGGCCACCGCGGAGAGCTCCGGCCGACGGGTGACGACGCCGCCCCTGGCCGCCCGCGTTCGCTACGGGCGGGCGCTCCGGCAGCCATTCAAAGCGAAGGCGATCCAGAACGGACTGAAGCGAGAGAAGCCCGCACGGCCAGCCTGGACCGATCCTGCAACGGGAATCACCTGGCATCAACAGGGCGTCGGGCGGAATTGGAAGGACGGCATCCCGCCCTGGGCGCGGCGAACCGAGGCGGATCGGCAAAGGTCAGCGCGCCCCACTTGGACCGATCCGGAGTCGGGTATCGTCTGGCAGCAATATGGCCCCGGCCGGAATTGGATAGACGGAATCCCGCCCTGGGCCCGGCCCTCAGCGAAGCGGACCCCGATCAAACGTGCAAAAGCTGCGCGACCGGCCTGGACCGATCCAGAGACGGGCATCGTCTACCAGGGGCGATACCTGCATTGGAAGCATGGCATGCCTCTCCAGGCCTGGCGGGCCAAGGCGAGCCGCAAGAAACTCGCCAAGATCGAGCAACAGCTGCGGGAACTGGAAGCGGCCACCGGCGTGAAGGCGAAGGTGAGCGGGCAGCTCACCCTGGGCACAGCTGGCCAGGAGCTGCGCCAGATGCGCGATCCTCGGCTTCTCGCAGCGTGGAAAAAGTGGCACGGGGCGGCGGCCAGGTTTCAAGGCCTGGGTCGCCATATGCGGGCCGAGTGGGAGTTGAGGAATATCCGCCTTCACTGCGGCGGATACCAGGTGGTAATCCACCGCGATGGCCGGGAGTTCAGTCGATGTTTCTCGGGCGGTTTCTCGAAGAAAGTGCTGCAAAGGGCAAAGGAATATCGCGACGCGTTGCTCGCCGAAGCGCCGCGGAGAATCGCCCAACCGATCCCGCGACAGGTGCTGGATGAACTGGGACTCACGGAGCCGGTCCTGGGTGTCTCGCATTGTGCCCAGCGGTCCTGCTTTCGCACGCCCAAATTCGGCAGCGGATCGATGCGGAACTTCTACTACCGCCGGGTGAGCAAAGCGGATGCCTACGCGGCAGCCATCGAGGCTCGCGAGGAAGATCTCGCGATCAAACACGGAGAGCGTCTTCGCGTCCTTCGGTAAGACTTCTCCGAAGGGCAGCGCTCGCGATCGGGGTGGCGGTGGCGGCCGGTTACAGCCTCGGGATGCGCTGGGGACCGCGCACGCTACAGCTTGTTCATCGGAGGGCGGCCGTGTCGGCCGCTACCTATAGGACCGCGCTCGGCACGAGCGCCTCTCCAGGGCTTCTTAGCCGCGGCTCGGTGAGCCGTGGTCCTGTGGGTCTGGCGGCTCACAGAGCCGCCCTACAATTGCTCTTTGATTTCGCTCGCGCTCTCTGCGCTGAGGACAGCTACGCGGCACCATGAGCCAAGAACGCTTAACCGATAACCGGGGCGCAGGCTGCGCCCCTAGTTCGGCGGCGGCGTGGGTTCGGGTTGCGGTGTGGGTGCTTCTTTTTTCTGAGCCATGCCCGCAGATTGCGCGAGCTGGGGACGGACGTCGAGAAAGGATTTCTTCGGTGGATCGCACTGTAGGGCGGCCGTGGCGGCCGCGGGGTCGCGGATTGTAGGGCGGGCGCGTCGCCTGCCGATCTGGCAGGTGGCAACCGGAGCGGTTGCCCTACAATGGTTTGCGCTCGAACCGAGCGCCCTTACAGCTGGGAACGAATAACCGTTAACTGGAACGCTCCGCGTTTCCCGCGCGCCACTCCAGCGCTAGCTGGCTGACTCTGGCGGAGTCTGCTCACCAGTATCCGCGGGCGTATCCTCGGAGGAAGGCCTGGCCGCGTTGTCGAGCTTGCTCTGCTTCTTCGCTTCCTTTTTCTTCTGGCGCTCCAGCTCTTTGCGGCGTTTCTCGCCGGAGTAATTTGGTCTGGCCACCGGTTATTTCTTGGGCTTCGGGGCCGACTTCGCGGCGGTGGCCGCGTTTTTCTTTTGCGCGGCGCCGGCTGCCTTGCCCTTTTGCTGCGCCTTCTGTTTCTGGTTCGCCTTCGGTGATTTGTCGCCCATGATGGCTAAGGTCAGTCTCACAGCCGCGCTGTCAACACCCGAGGATTGCCCGCGCTCTCGCGGCGCACGACACGGGCCCCCGATCTAGCCGCGGCGGACCTGCGGAAGCAGGTCCCTCCGGAGGGATGCGCTTCTGCGCGTCCGTGGCTCTTCGCTAGATCGGGGCCGTGTCGGCCGCGAGGTAGACGAAGTCCGGAGGGTAAGCGGCACGGCGAATCAAACCAGGAGGCCAGAACGCGGCGTCTGGTCCAGACGCCCTACAATCTTTCGCCCGACGCACCCCGGAATTGTAGGCCGTCTCGATGAGACGGCGCTGTCGCCGGGTGAGTCGAACCCGGCGCCCGCCCCCCGAACAACAAATAACCTGTAACCAGGAACCGGGGCGTAGCCCCTCTCCTATTGCGGCTGCGGTGTGGCCGCGGGTGCGGCCGCGTTATTGCGGGCACGCTGGCGTGCCTCGCGGCGGGCTTTGGCGGCGGCACTGCGTTTGTGGTGCCGATGCGCCCGGACGCGATGCGGCGCGGGCTGAGCCGGGCTCAGGGTGTTGGTGGTCGCGGCCGTGGTGGCGCCGGTGGCAGTGGTGGTCGAGGTCGTGGCGGCGGCGGCGGTGCTGGGCGCCTGGGCGGCCGCGGTGAGCGCGAGACCGGTGGTGAGACCGGCCATGAGTGCGAGCTGAATGATTTTCATATTCCTGGAAACTCTGACAACCGCGCGAGGGTGGATATTCATTCTTACTCGCCAGGTGCGCGCGAATAGTTCTGGCGGTAGCGGCGGATGTGTCGGGGGCGACCGCTTATGACTGCACTGGTCCTTGGCCGACACGGAGGTCAGCCCTCCAAAGGGTGCAGTCGGAGCGCGCGCCCCTACGTCCGGGGTTAGCGGCCCCTTTTTTGTCTTGACGTCGCGACGACGGAAAAATAGTCCTAGTGGGCATCCCCGAAAGGAAAACTCAACTCATGTTGTCTTATCATCGCCTTTGTTTCTTCGCCACCCTCCTGCTCTGCGGCACGGCCCTGGGGCAGGAGCCCAAGTCTTACCTCTATGTCGAGAGCAATGTAGGGAGCGTGCCTTCGCAAAACGCTGTCTATGGCTTTGCCAATGATGGCCTGGGGAATCTCACTCCCCTTCCCGGCTCGCCTTACTCCACCGGTGGCACGGGCGTGACGGTAGCCGGTTCTTCGGAACTCGATGCCGACCAGCAGGTGACGGCGACCGCAGCGGGCAACGCGCTCTATGCCGTGAATGGACACAGCAACACCATCGCCGGCTTCGCGGTGAATGCGGATGGGACTCTAACCACTCTCCCGGGATCTCCTTATGCCTCCGAAGGGCAGGACCCGGTAAGCATCGGGGTCTCCGGCGGGTTCCTGGTGGTGGCGAACAAGAACCTCGATCCGGGCCAGGACATCGATGGGGATGTGCCGAACTACACCACTTTCACGGTGCGGCGGGATGGCTCTCTCCGGCTGAATGCCGGCTCCACTTTGGATCTCCCCGCGGCGAGCGGCCCGTCCCAGGCGCTGGTCGTCGGGTCTTCGCGCCTGGTCTTCGGGCTGGAGTTATTCACTTCCCGGATCGCCTGCTACAGTTATGCGAAGAATGGCCTGCTCACGGAGCTGAGTTCGATTGCTCCGACCACGCCGGACGGCGCTTTCCTCGGTGAGTTCATGCATCCGAAAAAGCGCGTGCTCTACGCCGGACTGCTGAAGACCAATGAGCTGGGAGTCTATCGCGTCGACGCGAGCGGGGTGCTCTCTTTCGTCCGCGCGGTGGCGAACTCCGGGGTCGATATCTGCTGGCTGCGGATGAATGCGGACGGGACCAGGCTTTACTCATCCGAGTCCGTCTCGAAAACGCTGACGGTCTACGATACCACGAACGCGCTCGCTCCGGTGGAGCTCCAGCATATCCAGCTGAATGCAACCGACGGCTTCGGGGTGAACATCGAGCTTGATCCTTCCGGGGCCTTTCTCTATGCGCTGGCCGGGCATGGCATTCATATCCTGAGTATCGATGCGAATGGGTTGTTGAGTGAGACGGTCGCGCCGGTGGTGTTGCCGACCCCGAACCGGGATAGCCCGCTCGGGCTCGCGATTATCCGCAAGTAGTCTCTGTCGGGCGGCGCTACAGCTGTGGCGGACCTGCGGAAGCAGGTCCCTCCGGAGGGACGCGCTTCTGCGCGTCCGGCTGGAGGCCTGCCTAAGTCGACCCAGGTGCCGGTGACATATCTGCGGGCAACGATAGGAAATTGATCGACCGCTTCTGCGGTTGCGGCATAGCATCGAATAGTGGCTTCAGCGGTGAAAAGAGTCTTCGCTTTGTTCCAGCTCGGGATTGGCTGGGGCGCACTCCTTTTTGTCCGCGGCGCCGAGCGCATCCTGCCGGTGCCTTTGTTCAGCCTGCTGCTCTGGCCGCTTGCGGCTGCCTGGGATGTGATCCAGGTGCGCGGGCGAAAGCCGTGGCGGCAGTGGCACCGGTTCCCCCGGTCCTGGCGCCCGAATCGCTGGCGTTACATTTTGCGGCAGACCTTTGGGCTCTACCATTCGCAGCTGTTCTATATGTGGCCGGATCGTCTCACCAGCCCGCGCTGGCTAAGTCGCTGCCGGTTTGAAGGCGACCGACAGTTACTCGAACTGCAGGAAGACGATCGCGGCATCGTGCTCGCGTCGGTGCACTATGGTCCCTTCGAGATTCTCCCCTACTGGCTGCGGGCCTACGGAATCCCTGCGACCACGGTGCGCGCAAATCCGCCGGCCGCACTCGGCAGCCTGACCGACTACCAATATTCGCTGAGCCCGCCGGCTGAGGTGCCGGTTTTTGTGTTCGCGAGCGACCTGAGTCCGTTCCCGCGGTTCTCGCACATCCGCAAGATTCTCGGTCCGGGACGGCGGCTGGTGGTGATGGTCGATCCGGATCGCGGGGTGATGGCGGATGTGCCGTTCGAGGATCGGCTTTTCCACATGGCCACGGGCGCGATTCGGCTGGCGCAGATGACCGGCGCGCGGCTCATCCCGTGCATGATCACGGAGGACTCGACCTGGAGATTCACCATCCACATCGGAGAGCCGGTTCCGTCGGAATGGATTGGCCGATCGCCGGACATGCAGGTGATCGGGACCCACCTGCTGAACGAGTTCTCCAAGGTGGTGAGGCGTTATCCCGCGCAGTGCAAGATGCGCTGCCTGCGCGCGATGTGGCCGCTGCCGGAAGCTGGGACAGCGACACCGCCCGCGATCTTGCCAAAGACCGCGAGCTAACTCTTTCCGGTCCGGTCGCGGCGCGAACCGGCTGCCGGGAACGCCGCGCAATCCGCTAGCTGGCGACGGCTGCCAACGGCTCGGACGCACCGACCTGGGCGACTCCCATTTGCTCCGCGGCGCCGATCGGATCGATCCCGAGCTTCCGGTAAACGAACAGCTCGGTGTCGTTGATCGTCTGGAAGTTTTCCGGCAGCATGTCGGTGTCTTCGATCGTAAGCGGGAAGGCGGTCTCCAGGAAATCGATCATTCGCAGGGAGCCGAGTGAATCGATGAGGTTGTTGGTCAGGATCGGCTCGTCATCCCCCACGGAGACGACGCCCCGATTGGCGGCGTAGTCGAGCACGAAGGCGCGGACTTTTTCTTTCACGTCGCCTAACGATGGTTGAGCATTTTGCGCGTTCATGCCGGCATGGTGTGAAATCGCCCGGAGTCTTGTCCAGAATATTTTAGCCTTTATTCAGTGATTGACATTTTTCTGGCGGGATTGTGACATCGGAATTCGTCCGGTAGCCCTTGTTGGGCCGGTATCGGTCTCGGCCGCCGGGCGTAAGACTATGGAACCAGCTGTTGGAATCGTCTCGGCCTCGTGCCGACTGCCACTGACCAGACACTCGGTCGAGAATCTCTCGCGCGAGGAAGGGGCTGACTGGAGTCCGGAGATCGCCGGCCGGTTGGGAATCGAATCTGTGTTTCTGCAAGGCGAAGGGGCGGATGAAACTTCCTCAAACATGGCCGTGGCCGCCGGGCGCGAAGCCCTGGAGCGCGCGATGATTCCGCCCGAGACGGTGAATGTGGTGGTCGAATATTCCATCATGCCGCAGGAGTACCTCGTGCCGGTCTGGAACATGGGGAACAAGGTGCAGGCCGAAGTAGGAGCGCCTAAGTCTTTTGTGGTCGGGTTTAGCGGCGGCGGCTCGAGTAATTTCATGATCGCGCTTAGTTCCGCCGCCGCGATGCTCTCCGAGAATGAAGAGCTGAAGACGGCCCTGCTCGTGGCCGGCGACGTCACCATCCCCGGCAATCGTGTCCTGCATCCCTCCGATCCAGTGACCGTCCTGGGCGACGGCGCCAGCGCCCTCGTGCTGCAACGCGGCGCGGCCGGCGGGTTCGTGATCGATACGGAACTCTGGTCCGATGGCGACAATCACGATGTCTGTTACATCCCGGGTGGCTCGCTGGTTAATCCCGACGACATAACTCTTTATCAGATGCAATTGGACAAGGCCCGCTACGATGCGTTCCCCAAAGCGGAGACGCTCCGCGAGATGAGTGACCGCCTGCTCGCGCGGGCCGGGTTGACGATGGCTGACGTGGCCTGGGTTCTCTGTTCCAACATCTCGGCGCAGGATGAAGCGATGTTGCAGCAGGCTTTTGACCACAAGATCTCACCCGTGTGTGCGGCCAACCGCCGGACCCACGGGCATCTGCAGGGCACTGACTTCGCACTGAACTATCTGTCGCTGACGGAGAGCGGCCAGGTGCAGCAAGGCGACTACATCCTGGCGGTATCCCATGGCATGGGCGCGACCGCCGCGGCGACTCTTATTCGTTATTGATCAACCTTATTCGTAGCTGACTCATGAAACAGAACATCGGCATCTTTGAGGCAAACTATTACTTGCCACCGACGAGGAAGTCTTTGTCGCAGGTCTTTGCGGATGAGGAGAAGTCCGAGGCCGTTTTCGATTCCAGTGTCGACTTCGAGAAAGACATCGGGATCGACGCTCTGCACGTCGCGAACAAGGAATCGGCGGCCGACCTTTGCATCAACGCGGCCAGGACGACAATGGCCAAGTCGGGCATCGATCCGCTGGAAATCGATCTGATCATTGATTTCACCAGCATCCCCGAGGATTACATTGCTCCGACCTGGTCGGCCGCGGGCCAGGTGCAACAGGCGATCGGAGCGACTCGTGCTTTTACCACCGCGATCAACACCGGCGGCTGTGCCAGCTACCAAACCACGCTCAAGGTTGCCTGCTCTCTCCTGTCCGCCAACGACCGCTATAACACCGCCCTGCTCGTTGCCGGGGATAAGGCGCCGGAATATAACCATAACTATTTCCCGATCACCGTCGTCTCAGATGGGGGCAGCGCCGTGATCCTGAAAAAGGACATGACCACGCGGCGGATTCTCGGAGTGGAAGTGGCAACCGTCGGCCGGCTGCACGACATGTGGGTGATCCCCGGCATTCATAATCGCAAGGCCGAAGACATCGGTGGGAAGTATCCCCGCTGGCTGCATGTCTGCGGCGATATTCAGCGCTTCAACAAGGAGCTGATCCCGATCAACCTCTTCATGTTCCGCAAAGTCATGCTGGGAGTGTTGAAGCAGGTCGGCAAAAAAATGACGGATGTCGATTACTTCGTCTATCCCACCTTTTCGATCTGGGACCAGAATGCCTTTCTCAAGGCCTTCGGTCTGCCGCGCGAGAAGGTCTCGACCGAGAATATGCACCACGGACATCTCCAGGAGACCGACATGGTGGTCGGCTATGCGGACGCCCTGGCCGCGGGCAAAATCAAAGACGGTGACCTGGTCATGCTGGTGACCAACGGGGCCGGTTTTTCCTGGGGGGCATCCCTCGTCCAACACTAACTATCCGCGGAGGAATCCTGTGATACTGCAAGAGACAAAACACGAGTTCGATGTGGCCATTCTGGGTAACGGGCTAGCCGGTTCCCTGCTCGCGACCATCCTCGGGAAACAAGGTGTCAGCGTGGTCCTGATCGATGGCGAACAACACCCGCGTTTTGCCGTCGGGGAATCCACCATCCCGCATACCTCGCTCCTGATTTCCTTACTCGCCGAGAAGTACGATCTCCCGGAGCTCGACGACCTGGTCGACGCCGACGGCTTGGCGAAGAAGGTCTGCTCGAGTTGCGGGATCAAACGTCACTTCGGCTATGTCTATCACCGCCCCGGCCAGACCTATGATCGGACGGAAGGCCTCCAATTCGGCACCGCCGCGCGTGATGAGAACCACTGGTTCCGCCAGGATATCGACGCCTATCTGCATAACCTGGCGATTCATTACGGAGCTAGCTCTCGGCAGAAGACCAGAGTGACGGCGGTAGAGATCGAGAGCAGCGGGGTCACTCTCCAGACCTCGACGGGTGAGGAGATCCGGGCCCGCTATCTGGTGGATGGGACCGGTTTCCGGAGCGTCCTCGCGGATCGCTTCGACCTGCGGGAAAATCCCACCCGGCTGAAACATCATTCGCGGACACTCTTCACTCATATGGTGGACGTCCCGCCCTTTGACGAGGCGAATAACCCGCTTCCCATTTCCTATCACGACGGCACTCTGCATCACTGTTTCGAGCGCGGCTGGTTTTGGGTAATCCCTTTCAATAATAACCCGCTCTCGACTAATCAGACGATCAGCGTCGGCCTGACGATCGATCCGCGACGCTATCCCAAGCCGGCTATACCGGCCGAGCAGGAGTTCGACCAATTCCTCCAGCGCTACCCCAGTGTGGCCGAGCAATTCAAGGACGCGAAAGCGATCCGGCCCTGGGTCTCGACCGATCGTCTCCAGTATTCCTCCAAAAAGACGACCGGTTATCGCTATTGTCTCATGTCGCACGCCTCCGGTTTTGTGGATCCGCTTTTCTCCCGCGGCATGTTCAACACGGTGGAGATCATCGACGCTCTGCTCGAGCCCTTACTGGAAGCGCTGCGAACCGATAACTTCGATGAAGAGCCCTTTCGCGCGATCGATGCGCAGCAACAGTTAATCCTCGACTACAATGACAACCTCGTGAACGGCTCCTTTATTTCCTGGGAAAACTTCGATCTGTGGAATGCCTGGCTGCGGGTGTTCGGGCTGGGAACCTTTCTGGCAGAGTTTCATCTTATGAACGGGATGAGTGACTACACCCGCACCGGCGATCGCACTCATCTGAAAGGATCGACCAAGAAGCCGGTCTTTTGTGAGTTTGAAGACCCGGATTACAAGGAGTTTTTCAAGGCTTCGGTGGAACAGGTGGAAGCAGTGGAAGCCGGGACGCTCGACGCCAAGGAAGCCGCCAAACGAATCTTTGAGATGGCCGATAGCTATGCCTTTGCGGTGCCGATACGGAAGGACGCCCTGGTGCGAGCGCGCTGGGTAAAACAAGAAGACGAGATGTCCGAACGAGGGCTCGGTCGGGTGCGTCGAGGGTTCCGCTGGGCCCTCACCTCGCCGCAAACCCGCGACCTGGTCAACAGTTCGCAAACGTTTTTCCGCTGGTGCGCGCACCAGCCCGATCCGCATCTCCCGCCTGCCCTAGACTCCACAGACGGACCGGCCGCTGAAACGCCGGTCGCGGCTGCTTCTGCTCGCTGATTGCGCTGCCCGGGACATCGTCGCCGGCGACAACGATCCCGTCCCTTTGATCGGTGCAATTCGTCGCCGGTGGTTGGCTTTGACTTATCGGGCTTTCCCCTCTACAAGCTTCGCCCGTATGGGTCTCCTTTCCCCTCGCCTGGCTCGTCTTTCCCGCTGCGCGGCATTCGCGCTCTGGCTCGGGCCTGGTCTCGTCCTGGCCGGGAACCCGGCGCGGGTGCCGGTGGCTTTCTCCATCACCAAGGATGTCGGCGCGGGGAACGAGGTCTTCGTCTCCGGGGCGCACCGGGATTTCAGCTCGGGCGGGATCCAGCCGTTCGGGATTAAGCTCCATTGGACGACTGGCAATGTCTGGTCGGGCACGATCGCGCTCGAGGCCGGCGCGCAGGTGACTTATACCTACAATAGTCACGCGATCTCGACGGCGAGTTATTGTAACACCAGCTCCACCGCATTGAGCAGTGCGCTCAGTCTCATGGTGCCGGCTGCCCCGGCCCCGCCCTACACGGCGAAGACGGTGCGCTATTTTTCCTCCTGGAGCGCGGCGAGCCTGCTCTACCGCGATAACACAGTGGGTGGCTCCTACACGCAGATCCCGATGCAGAAGATTGGGGCGGGGCGCACCCCGACGGAGAGTCTCTTCGAAGTCAACGCGGCCGCGGCGCCGGCGGATGAGATCGAGTTTGTCTTCACGGATGGGATTGGCCACTTCGATAACGCGCCCGCTCCGCCGCACGACACGGCGCAGGGCGCGGCGCCCGCGGTGCCGGTGCCTTATCAGTCCTTGGTGGCGCCTTATAACTATCGCACCAGCCTCGACGTCTTCACGGTGCAGGATGGGCAGGTCTTTAACTATCAGCCGGCGACGACGGTCTCCGCGCCGAGCATTACGAACCGGTTCGTGGATAGTTCGGTGAGTGGGATTCCCGGGCGCAACATTCATATCTATGTCCCCCGCGGGTATGTGGAAAACACCAGCAAGCGCTATCCGGTGGTTTATTTCCATGACGGGCAGAATGTCTTCTTCCCGGGCGGGACCTTTGGGACCTGGGACGCCGACCGGATCGCGAATTATGAAATTTCGCAGGGCCGGATGCGCGAGGCGATCCTGGTGGCGATCGATAACGGGGATAGCTATGGGAGCACCCGGCAGATGGAATTCATCCCGCCGGGCGATCAGCTGAGCGGCCAGGGGCCGGGGATCGCGGATAAATATGTGCAATTCCTGCGCAATAACGTGTTGCCGACGCTGGACTATAACTATCGAACGCTGAACCAACCGGGTCAGCCGGCGCAACCGTCGGCCAATCTCACGGTCGGGTCGTCGTTAGGCGGGCTGCTCACGTCTTACATGGGGATGACGAACAGCGGGGTCTTCGGCAAGATCGGAGTCTTCTCGCCGGCCTTCTGGGCGGGGCCCAACTTCATCGCGAATACGCTGAATCCCGCGCCGAAACTGCCGCTCCAGATTTACATGGATATCGGGAGCACGGAGAGTTCGTCGTCACAGGGTGACTCGAACGTTTACTGGCTCGGGGCTTTCAGTGTTTACAACCAGTGGCAGATCGCCGGTTACGCCGTGAACTCTGATCTGCTGATGTATCCGCAGTGCGGCGCGGTGCATAATGAAGGGGCTTGGAGCGGACGGCTGCCGACTTACTACCAGTATGAGCTAAGTCTCTGGTCGGAGCCGAACCCGCTGGCGCTGGCGAAGTTTCCGCCGCATCTCGATGTGGTGAGTCTTAGTCCGGCGAATGGGACGGCGCGGCTGCATTACCTGGCGCCGCTTGGGTTCCCTTTTGCCCTGAGCCGGTCGGCGGATCTGATGGACTGGAGCAGCCAAAGCCCGCTGCCCGCGGCGACAGCGATCTGGGAAGATCGCTACGTGGATGAGCAATTCGCGCCGACGAGCGATCGGCGATTTTGGCGGTTGTCTTACTAAGAATATCTCAGGAAAGCAGGAAGGGAAGGCATGGAGGGCCGACCTTCTGCTCGTCCGCGGACCTGCGGAAGCAGGTCCCTCCGAGTGCACCGGCGAGCGCGCACACCAAGGGGATCCCCATCCCTTTTCCTGCTTTTCTGCGTTCCTGAGCGATCGCCTAAGAACGACAGCCGCTGCGACACGGATCCTATTTTTTCACCGTGATCGGAGTGCCGACCTGCACCGCGTCGAAGAACTGGCGAGCCTTCCAATACGGCATGCGGATGCAGCCGTGCGAAGCCGGTTCGCCCGGGAGATAGCCCTGGTGCAGCCCGTAGCCGGGCGCGAACTCCATGAAGTAAGGCATCGGCGCGCCAACGTAATGACCGTGGCGCGGCTTGGGGTCCTTGCGCGTATCGACATCGGCCTTGATGATCCGGTTCGAGTCATCCACATAGGCGCCGTAGGCGCTGGAGCGGTGATCGATGTCCTTGCGGGTAATATGAAAACGCCCGAGCGGCGTGCGGTGCCCTTCCCGCCCGCTGGAGATACGCGAGGTGGCAACCAGATGGCCGCCGCGATAGAGATAGGCTTCCTGCGCGCGCAGACTGACCACGAGCGCGACTCGGCCGGAATGAGTCTGGGGCAGATGCGAGGTGACCATCTCGCCCATCGTGTCGCAGCCGGCGAGACCGGCGAGCGTGAGCGCGAGGAGACAGGCAGAAAAAACGCGGCGCAGGATGGGCATGCGGCAATCGAGCGGGTTTCTTCCCGGGCACAAGCCGAAAGCCAGCGGCAGGTCCTAGGTGTCCGCCGCCAGAACAAAAATACGCCCGGCCTCAGTCGCTCCTTCGTTTCTCCCTTGAGCATGGGAGATTCTCCTGCGCTGCCCGGAATAAGACGATTATGGTGAAGAAAAAGAGAGCGTCAGCGAAACAAAAGAAATCAATCATGCAGGATCCCGTGTCGCCTTTTCGCGACAAGCTCTGGGATCTTTTCCGGGAGACGGCGAGCGGAATGGACGGCGGCGATGTGGTGGTCGCGCTGAAGCAGGCCGGCGAGGAAATCTGGGCGGTGGGAATCGACGGCGCCTACACCAGCATGAGTCCGGAGGCGCAGGATGAAGAGCCGCTGGGGAATGCCTTTGATATTTCGTGGCTGACGGTGGTTTGCATCAAGCTGCGGGAGTTCAAGGAAGGCAAGAGGCCCACCACGCGGATTCGCGGATCGTAGAGATTGTTTGGCGGATTGAATTTTCCCGCTGTCCTGTCGTTACTCATGATGCCCCGTTTCCTGCTCGATGTGGTGACGATCGCGGACATTGGCTGCTGGTGTGTCTGCTTTTGGTGGATGCATCGCATCTCTACGCGGCAGAACGCCGTGCTCGATGAATTGCGCGACCAAGCCCAGCGCATCGAGCAGATCTCCCGTGAGGAACACGCGATCCTAACCGATCTCCACCCGAATGTGGAAGCTCTGCAAAAAGGCGTAGACGAAGTTTCGGAACAGGTCGCGCGGGTAGAGGAAGGCGCGGAGCGGGCGGGGATAGGCGAGTCGGGAAGGGATGAGCTTCGGAGAACAAGCGGTTCGAGGTCGGGGCGGTAAAAGCCATTTGCCCGCGCGACTTTTCACGGAATAAATGGCATTGACGCTTCCGAGGGAACCTGCGCCAAGTCGCGCCATGCAAACAAAACGCACAATGTTAGTCTCTGCGACGCTATGGTTCACGGCGGCCGCAATCTCCCTCGCGGCCAGCGCCCAGATGGGCACTTGGAAGCTGAACGAAAGTAAGTCGAAATTCTCTTCCAAGGCCCGTAACCATATGGTCACCTATAGCGAAGGCAAACACGAGATGACGAAGGTGGAGGTGAAGGGCGTGGACAAGGATGGCAAACCAGTTGAATGGACCTGGGTGGGTCATTTCGACGGCAAACCGGCCAAAGTGAAAGGCAGCCCGATGATGGACATGATCGCCTATAAGGTGATGGACGAGCAAACCAACGAACTCACCGGAATGAAGGATGGCAAAGTAGTCTTTACCGGCACGGTGAAGGTCGCCAAGGATGGCAAATCCCGCGTCGTGATCAACCACGTCACGGATGCCGACGGGAAGAAGCACACCGACAAAGCCTATTACGACAAGCAGTAACCCCTAACCCCAGACTGCGATGAGTCTAACTGCTCGCCCGGCGACGGGCGGGAGTTCTTGTTTCCGGATCGCCTTGAGCTGAGAACACCACCGCCGCAGGGCTGGCTTGTGCCGGCCGGAAAATGTCTCCCCTTACTTCCGCTCGAGCACATATCCGCCGCCGGCAAGCGGCGGACGGCCGGGCCGGGTGAACGGTTGCGCGCCGAAGTTCACGATCACCCGGTCCCCCGTGTCCCAGTCCGTATATTGCACCGTGCGATCAGGGGTGAGCCAGCCGTGATCGGTCATGGTGGCAAAGCCAATCCGGCTGCGCACCGCGGCAGTGGCGCGGTAACTCGCAACCAGATCCTCCTTACGCGCAGCCCAAATCTTCCGGTCGATATGCCACATCGGCATTGTGCCGTAGAGAATGTTATAGAGATCCTTCTTATGGGCGAAGGCTAGGCTCTGGTAGTTACTGTCACGCCAAACCCAGGTGCCCGCGATATAGTCGTGAAAAGCCAACTGATAGAGCGGAATCCTCCTTGTCTCATCAAGGAGAACGGCGGCATCGGCACGGTAACTCTCGCCATTATCCTGCTGATAGGCGCCGCTCGGAATCCTCATTTTTGGGTCGGCATACGTGCGCAGCGACATCTCGCCCTCAAAGAAGTCCAGCCCGGGCAAAGCCCAGGTGGGAGCCAATCCTTCTCCCGAACCAATGATCAGCCCCAGGTCGCGAGATTTCTGTAGAATCTCCAGCCGGGCCTGCTGATTTTGCTCGATCGTGGAAGGATGACTGGGATCAAGACAGGGGGCGAGTTGCACCACCAGGGTATCAAAATAGGCGAGCTGCGCGCCAGGATCGGTGAGGAGGGCTTTCGCCTTTGGAAGCCATTCCGACAAACGGTGGCGGGCACAAATACGATCCCAGGCCTGCGGACGCGAAGAGTTATAAAAAGTCTGGGGATTGAGTCGTCCGAGGAGTAACTGATTTGGCCATCCCCGCTGCTTCGAGACGTGGAAAAGATTCCCGGTCGGCATCCGATAGACACCGGGGACCCAGCCCAGTTTTTTGATGCCGTCGAAGAGCGTGCGATCCACGGGAACACGACCGGAAAAGACCGCCATTCCGCGCTCGATTCCGGCCGCCTTCATCTCGGCGAGGAGTCGCAGGTCATCGGCGGGATTATCTCCCCAGAGATAGAGATAGAGACCGTCCTTCAGGTTCCCTAAGGCCGGCCGAGCCGCGACTCGCTCCGCCAAGGGCTTCATCTCAGGATGCGCGTGAAGAAAGGCGTTTCGATAATCCTTTGCCAGCGCGACATAACCGCCCTCCGCCAGGAAGGTGTAATGGATTCGCAAAGGCAGACCATAGACGGTGGCGTCACGGTCCCCCGTGTGACTGTCGGGATTCCGAAAAGAATCGAGACGCGCGGACATCGCGCGATGCAGATCGGTGAGGCCCCACCAGGGTTGTCCACCACTCCAGCCGTATTGCTTGAAGATGTCGCGTGGCTTATCCAACGGCATGAGCATTCCCTCGCCGCTCGTGTTTTGGACATAGGACCAGTCTTTCCCGGAAGCGGTGAAGGGAAACGGATAAGACGGAAGGCGGGTGTAACTCTCACCCGGCAGCTCCAGTGCCAAGTCGAAAGCCTGCGGTGAATCCTGGTCCAACGCGATCGTGACCAGGTAGCTCTGGCCCCCTCCTGTCACCTTCGCGGTGAGCCGGCTGGAGCTACGCTGCACGCTCGCCGGATCAATGCTGAAGCCTGGTGAAACCTGTTGCCGCCAGGTGTAGGCGCTCTGTTTCTCCAGCACCGTGAAGGAAGCATCCTTCTCGTCGAAAGTGACCCGCAGGCCCGGCCCGTCGAGCACCGTCGCGGCCGGGGCTCCCGCCGCCAGGCAGACGAACAAACCGACCGCTAAAACGAGCGCGAGTTTCACGATCTCTTCCCTTACCCCGGGCGCTCCGGCTGGCAATGCCAAAACCATGGTTGCACGGGACGCACGCGAAAACGCGGCTATTCTAGGCGATGCGGGTGCTCATAGCCGATGACCAGAAAGAAGTCGGGCTCGCCCTGGCCGCGATGGTGGAGCGGTGCGGCCATGAAGTCCTGCAGATCGTCGGCTCCGGCCTGGAGGCGATCCAGTCTTACACCCGGATCCAACCCGATGTGGTGCTGATGGATTTCACCATGCCGCGGCTGAATGGCGCCACCGCGGCGCGGATGATTCTCGCGAAACATCCGAAGGCCAAAATCATCATCGTCTCGGCGCTGGGGCCGCCGGAACGGTTCGCCGACACTGGAGCGGTCGCGGTGCTCATGAAACCGCTGGAGTTGGACAAACTCTACGGCGCGCTCTACGACGCGGGGACCTAGCTTGTTCGTGCGCGTAGCCCAGGCGGGTGGAGAGACTGCTAGTAGGTCTCGACCGGCGAGCGTTTGCCATCTTCCGGGCTGCGCTCCGCGGCCCGCTCGGCACCGAGAACAGCCACGCGCAGATTCCAAATCTCTTCGTTCAAACCGGCGAAGGCAACTTCCGAAAACTTATCCGGCGCGGCGAGTTGGGCTTTGCTGCGCGCAATGTTCGCCAAGGCGCGATCCAGCTGCGCGGCAGGCAAATTTTCCAGGTAACCGCGAGCTTCCGCGATCATCGGCACGCGATGGCAGATCATCGCGAGATCGTTCCCGGCGCCGATCGCGCGCCGGATGGTTTCCTCGAAACCGTATTCATTCAGGATCGCGCCCATGTCGAGGTCGTCGGTCATGATGAGTCCCGCGAAGCCGAGCTCGCCGCGGAGCAGATCGGTCACGATGCGGTGCGAGAGCGAGGCGGCGATCTTTTCTTCCTCAAAACAGGGATACCAACCATGGCAGATCATCATGCTATCAACCCGCGCGGCGAACGCGCGGAAGACCGACAGTTCGTTCGCTTCAAGTTCCTCGCGCGTCCGGCGGATGACCGGCAAATCGTGATGCGCATCGACGGTTGCGGCGGAGTAGCCAGGGAAATGTTTTCCACAACTGGCGATCCCCTGCCCGCGCAGACCGTCATTGAAAGCGCCCGCCAGCCTGACGACCTCCGTCACGTCGCCGCCGTAGCAGCGGCCGCGGAGCGAGTTATCCGCCTCGTCATCGAAGGAAATGTCGAGGACCGGACAGAGATCGAGGTTGAAACCGAAGAGGCGCAGCAGGCGCCCGGTGAGGTCACCATGTTGCCTAACGAGGTCGGCGTCGCCCTTTTCCCGGAGCTGTTGCGCGTTCGGCGGTTCCTGCCCGATCAGACGCAGGCGCGAGACGCGGCCGCCTTCCTGATCGATCGTGATGATCGGCTCGACGGCGCTCAGGTCGCGCAGATCGTCGATCAGTTTTCGAAGTTGCGGCGCGCTCTCGATGTTGCGCCCGAAAAGGATGTAGCCGCCCGGCTGCACCTGGCGAAAAAGCGCCGCAGTCGCGGAATCGAGCTCGGTGCCGGGGATGCCGGTAAGGATCAGTTGACCCGGGGAAGCGCTCTCCATAGGGTCGCAAGCTAGGATCAAATGGGCGCTTCCGAAAACGAAAAAGGACTCGTTAGGCAAAGGCTCGGCCGTTCTCTCATCTTTTGAAAAAAATCGGCATCTTCGGCGGTAGTTTCGATCCGATTCATCACGGACACCTGATCCTCGCCCGCGAAGCGCTGGAGACGCTTGCGCTCGATCAGGTGCTCTTCATCCCCGCCGCGCAATCGCCGCATAAACCGGGCAGCGCGCCCGCGAGCGCCGCGGCACGCTGGGAAATGCTGGAGGCGGCGATCGCGGGCGAGAACGGTTTCGCAGCGTCGCGCGTGGAACTCGACCGACCCGCGCCCTCCTATTCCGTGGTGACGATGGAATCCCTGCGCGCGGCCGAGCCGGAAACGGAATTTCTTTTCCTCGTCGGCGAAGACAATTTGTCGAAGCTATCCAGCTGGCATCGCTTCGACGACCTGGCGCGACTGGTGGAGTTCGTCGTGCTCGACCGGACCGGGAGCGACGCGGAATACAGCTACCGGGCGGTGCGGCGGAAGATCGACATTTCGGCGACCGCGATCAGAAAACGGGTTGCCAGCGGGCAATCGATTCGCTATCTCGTGCCGGAGACAGTGGAGCGAATCATTCGCCGCCAGAATCTCTACCAAGGAAAACCGGAATCGAACCAGAAGACTTAGCGAAAGCCTGCGCCACTCTCGCCGCCGACAAAAAGGCCGAAGACATCGTGGTGCTCGACCTGCGCGAGATTTCCACCTTTACCGATTTCTTCGTCATCTGCTCGGGTACTTCCGAACCGCACCTGAAGGCGATCGCAGGCGAGATCGAAGTGCGGCTTCGAGTGGATGAGAAGGTGAAGCCGGCCGCGGTTGACGGTTTCCCGACCAGCCAGTGGATCGTGCTCGATTACCTGCAGGTGATCGTGCACGTCTTCCACCAGGAAAAGCGCGATTTTTACGCGCTCGAAGACCTCTGGAGCGACGCCCCGCATCTCGCGATCGCCGGCGTCACCGCCTAAACGCAAAAACGGCGTCGTTCGCACGACGCCGTCTCGCAAAATTCGTTAGGCCGAAATTACGGCTGCTTCGGAGTCGCCGCGGGTGACGTTGCCGGCTTGATCGAGTTGGCCGCGCCCGGCTGACCCGCTGGTTTGCTCGAGTCGTACGCCGCCGGTTTCACCGGGGTGGTCGCTGGCGCCGGCTCGATTCCGAGCAGTTCGACGTCGAAAATCAACGTGGAGTCCGGGCCGATATCCGCACCCGCGCCGCGTTCGCCATAAGCGAGATCGGCCGGGATGAAGAGCTTGTATTTCGAGCCGACTTTCATCAGCTGCAGCGCTTCGGTCCAGCCCTTGATCACGCGATTGACCGGGAATGTCGCCGGCTCGCCACGCTTGTAGGAGCTGTCGAATTCCTTTCCGTCGATCGTCGTGCCGCGATAGTTGACTTTCACGGTCTCGGTCGCTTTCGGGGCCGCGCCCGTGCCTTCCTTCTCGACTTTGTACTGCAGGCCGCTCGCGGTGGTCTTGACGCCTTCCTTAGCCTTGTTTTCCGCGAGGAACTTCTTGCCCTCAGCCGCGTTTTTCGCGCCGGCTTCTTTTTTCACCTCCGCCTGTTTCGCCATCATGTCCTTTTGGAATGCGGCCATCGTTTCTTTCATTTGGTCTTCCGTCATAAGAGCTTTCGCGCCGGTCAGACCGTCCTGAATGCCACGATTCAGCGTCGCTTCATTGACGTCGATGAGCTGACGTTTCAACGTGCTCCCGATGTCGAGGCCGATGCTGTAGCTGACCTTTTCCTTCTGATCCTTCAGTTCGGGGTCGGCGGCCGGAGCGAACGGCGTAAACGCGAGCGAGAGAGCAATAATAATGAGCGACTTTTTCATAGTTGGTTTGGTTGAAACGGAGCGGCACAACCACGGTAGCGGGCTGGCCGGGAGAGATTCATCCACGGTGAAACGCGCGGCGTCAAGCACGAGGCGGGTGAGAAATTCGTTAGGCTGGCGGCAAGCCGGGGCGGTCCTTTGTGCTTTCGCGGCGCTTGTTCTTCCTTCCGCGCAGGCCGCCCACTCGCTGTCGCAGGCCGAGACCATAAAAATCGGACGCAAGATCTGGCAAAACGAATGTGGCGGCACGATCTCGGGCCTCACCTCTTGGAATACCGGGGAAGACTTTGCGTCGCTCGGGATCGGTCACTTCATCTGGTATCCGAAAGGTCAGCGCGGGCCATTCGAGGAGAGCTTCCCCAAGTTCCTCACCTTCGCGAAACGCCGGGGCGCGCAACTGCCGGCCGGGCTTTCCCCGGGCGATTCTTGCCCTTGGTCTTCGCGCGCGGAATTCCTCGCCGGCGCCGCTTCCGACCGTCTGACGGACTTGCGTCAGTTCCTGGCGAAAACGATTCATTTGCAGGCGGAGTTTCTTGTCCTCCGGCTCGAGGGAGCTTCTGCGCAAATGGCACAGGCCGCGTCCGCTGCCGCGCGTCCGCGGGTGGCGAAGAATTTCGCGCGCCTGGAGGCGAGCGCGCAGGGCTGCTATGCGCTGATCGATTATGTGAACTTCAAGGGCGAAGGCGTGCTCCCGACGGAGCGTTATGCCGGCCGCGGCTGGGGTCTGCGGCAAGTGCTTGAGGGCATGTCCGATCATGGCGCGGCCACGGCGGCCTTTGCGGATTCGGCTGCGGCGGTCCTGCGCGAACGAGTGCGGAACGCTCCGCCCGAACGGCACGAAGTGCGCTGGTTGCCCGGCTGGCTAAACCGCGTTGCCACTTA
This sequence comes from uncultured Verrucomicrobiae bacterium, assembly GCA_963742845.1. GTDB lineage: Bacteria > Verrucomicrobiota > Verrucomicrobiia > Chthoniobacterales > UBA10450 > Palsa-1392. The sequence goes on from CAVUNK010000001.1 coordinate 26,249, forward strand.
TCGTTAGGCGGAAATTAACGGGCCCGCCAGCGCAGGAAAAGAAACGCCGCCAGCGCAAGCGACAATCCGGTTAACCAAAGCGCGCGCTCATGCGACGAAACCGGCGCCGCAGCGAGCGCGATGGGCGGCGATTCCCAGCGCGGCGTGCCGTCCGCGTCGAGCGCGGTGACGCGCAGCACATGGAGGCGGTGTGCGTGGAGGTCGCCGACTTTCGCGATTACCGGGTCGCCTGCAGGATCGACTTTTGCTTTCAGCGGGAGCCAGGCGGTTTGCAGAGTGTCCGTGCTGTCGAGTGAGAGGGAACGTTCTTCGATCCGATACGAAGCCGCGCGCTGCGCCCCGGCTGGCCAACGCAACTCCCAAAGCGCGGGCGCGATCCGATGCGCAGTGACCTTGACCATCGGAACCGCCCCTGGCGCCGTCGTCGCTTCCGCTCCCTGCGACACTGCGGGAGCCACGAAAACAGGAGCGACCGAGGGTGCAGGCTGCGCCGCAACCGGAGGAGGAACGCTCGGTGCCGCGGTCGCTACTGTCGGTGGCGGCAGGAGCGCGGGAATTTCGATCACCACCGGCACACGAAAATGCGGACCGGCGACATTCATCGTCTCGTGGACCGGCCCGACCGTTTCCGCACTCACCTCGACCGCAACTTCCTGCGACGCCTCCGCAGCAAGGGTAAGCGCCTCGATCGGCTGCAAATGCCGACTCGTCTCGAAAGTCAGCTCGACCGGTGCGCCCGTGAGATTCGTTAACAAGATCGTCTCTTTCCGCGGTTCCGCTCCGAAGAGCAGTGTGCCCGGTAAAACCCGCAAGGCTGGATCGGCGGTCCCGCTCATCGAAACGGTGGTCGTGTTCCCGGCTTCGTCGCTCAGCGTGATCTGACCGACGAAAGCCCTCGCCTCGTTAGGCTGAAACGCCACCCGCACCCGTTCCGTTTTGCCGGCCTCGACCCGGAAATCGGCCGGCGCAATCCGCCACGGACTCGACACCGTAATCCGGCCCTGCAGGACTGCACCGCCCGCGTTCGTGATCGGCAGGTCGCGCAGCGCGCTCTGGCCAGCTTGAATTTCGCCGAACTCCAGTTCGCCGATTGTCTGCAACCGCGGCGGCGGATCATCGATCTCGATCCGCACCTCGGCTGGCGAGGAGACGCGTCCGCCGGCCTGGATGATGTAGGCGAAATCGTCCGACTTCTCCGGATGCCCGGCGACGTGCGAATAGGTGACCGTGACTCGGTTGCCGCTCCGCGCCTGCAGGCCCGAAAGTTTGCCGTGTCGCGGCGGTCGCGAGATGCCAAAAGAGATCGACCCCGCCCCGCCGTAGTGACCGCGCAATTCGATCGCGACCTGTCCGCCGCGCAACACCCGCGCTGACCCGGCGTCCACCTGCGGGGGGACGGTGGCCGGCAGGCTGATGTCGGCCCGGGCGGACCTCGCGACCACTAAAAAGGCCAGCAGGAGGACGATTCGAGCGAGGTGCGGCATCGGTCCGGGAGCGTGCGGAAATTGCCGGACGCTGGCAAATCATTCCCGCAGCGGCAGCCACCGCGCGGAAAAACCTTTTGCCTCGCACTTTCTCGCGGTATCCATTGCGCACGGCCGTGCGGCCGCTTCTGTGATCGCCCGATTTATTCCACTCACCACTTTGGTCTTCCTGGTCGCGTTCGCGCCCGATCTTGCCACCGCGCAAATTCCGCGCCCGACACCGCGCCCGAGCCCGACCCTGCGGCGGGCGAACGACCTGATCCATCGCCAGGAACCGATCAACGTCTCCCCACGCCTGCTCGAACAGCTCACGCCCGAGAACGCGCGCGTGCGCGTCTCGATCTCGAAACAGCGTGCCTACCTTCTGCTCGGCGACGAGGTGGTAATCGACTCGCCGATTTCTTCCGGCAAACGCGCGCGGCCGACCCCGACCGGCAGTTTTCACGTGATGGAAAAGGACAAGGGTCACCACTCCAGTGTCTACGGCGACTTTCGCGATGGCTCCGGTCGCATCGTTAGGCGCGGGGTTAGCAGCCGGATCGATTCGGCGCCAAGCGGGACACATTTCGTCGGCGCAGAGATGAAATGGTTCATGCGCCTGACCGACGATGGCGTCGGAATGCACGTTGGTTTCCTCCCCGGCTACGCCGCATCGCACGGCTGCATCCGGATGCCCTCGGCCGCGGCCGAGATGTTTTTCAACCACGTCAAAGTCGGCACTCCGGTGACGGTGGCTGACTAATCGTCAGCCCAGGCGGCTGCGCAAAAGAGTGAGCGCGTTTTGCGCGGCGAGCTGCTTGAAGGTCTCGCGATCGGTTGGGAAAAAGAAATGCCTGACCAGCGTTTCGCCGCCACCGGCGAGCGCGATATAGGCGGTGCCGACCGGCTTCGCTTCGCTGCCGCCACCCGGTCCGGCAATGCCGGTGGTCGCGAGCGCGTAGGTGCTGCCCGCCTTTTCCCGCGCGCCCTCGGCCATGGCGCGCGCGACCGGTTCGCTGACCGCGCCGTGCTCCGCGAGGATCGTCGCAGCTACGCCGAGCAGCGCGGTCTTTGCCTCATTCGCGTAGGTGACAAAGCCCGCTAAAAATACCGCGGAAGCACCGGGAACATTGGTCAGGCGATGCGCCAGGAAACCTCCGGTGCAGGATTCCGCGACCGCCAGCGTCGCCTGCGCGGCGGTCAGTTGCCTAACGATCACCGTTTCCAGGGTTTCGCTGCTCGTGGAAAAGATCGACGCGCTCAACTTCCCGCGAATGATCGCGTCCGCCTGCTCGAGGATGTCCGGCGTCGCGATCACGCGCAGATCGACCTCGCCCATCCGCGCGCAGTAACCGAGTTCCAGCCCGGGAAGCGCGAGCAATTCCGCGCCAACCGCTTCCTCGACGTAGGACTCCCCCATCCCGGCAATCCGGTAACCGCGATAACCGAACGGACGCTCGGGATGTACGATCTCACGGAGGATCGGCACGACGGAGTTCAGGAACATCGGTCGCAGCTCCCGAGGCGGGCCCGGGAGCAGGAACAAGTGGGGCGAGCGCCCGTTCGTCGTCTCCCGCGCCGCGAGGTAAAGCCCAGGCGCGGTCCCATTCTCGTTAGGCAAAACCTGCGCGCCGGCCGGCACCATCGCCTGGCGAAGGATGCGGTCGGTCAGGCGAATTCCCCGTTTCTGCAGCCTCGCGGTGATGAGCTTTTCGAGGGCGGCATCCGGCGCGAGTTCCAGCCCCAGCATTTCGGCCGTGATCTCGCGCGTGATATCGTCGGTCGTGGGGCCGAGCCCGCCGGTGAGGAAAATTATCTCCGCGGTCGAGAAGTTCTCCTCGAGTACATCGCGAATCGGCAATCCGTCGGGCACGGCGAACTGCTTTTCAATTCGCAAACCGAGAGGAAAAACCTCCTGCGCGATGAAGGTGAGATGCGTGTTCAGCACGTCACCGAGCAAAATCTCGGTGCCGGTATTGATGACGACGGCTCGCACCGGGAACGAGGCAGAAGCGCCTAACGAATCAGGCCGCGTCCTTGTCCTGCTTCTTGCGAATCAGCGGGACTTTTTTGCCGTCGACGACGGCGCGATTGATCGTGACTTCCGCGATGTCTTCGCGGCTTGGCACTTCATACATGATGTCGAGCATGATCCGCTCGAGCATCGAGCGCAGCGCGCGGGCGCCGGTGCCCTTGGTCACGGCTTGCGCGGCGAGAGCTTTCAACGCGTCCTTCGTGACGGTCAGGCGCACGCCTTCCATCGCGAAGAGCTTCGTATACTGCTTGATCATCGCGTTCTTCGTGTCGGTGAGGATCTGCACCATCTCTTCCTCGGTCAGCGCATCGAGCGCGCTCAGAACCGGCAGACGGCCGATGAATTCGGGAATCATCCCGAAGCCAAGCAGGTCTTCCGGTTCGACATGGCGGATCGACTCGCGGCGTTGCGTGTCCTCCACCTCGAGCGTCGGACTGCTGAAACCCATCGTTTTATTGCCGATGCGTTTCTGCACGATTTTATCGAGGCCGACAAAGGCGCCGCCGCAGATGAACAAAATCTTCTCCGTGTTCACCTGGATGTATTCCTGGTGCGGATGTTTCCGGCCGCCCTGCGGCGGGACGTTGCAGGTGCTGCCTTCGAGAATCTTCAGGAGCGCCTGTTGCACGCCTTCGCCGGAGACGTCGCGCGTGATCGAGACGTTGTCGGTTTTGCGCCCGATCTTGTCGATTTCGTCGATGTAAACGATCCCGATCTCCGCGCGCTTCACGTCGTAATCCGCGTTCTGGAGCAGACGCAGGATGATGTTCTCCACGTCTTCGCCGACGTAGCCGGCTTCGGTCAGCGTGGTCGCATCGGCGATGCAAAACGGAACGTCGAGAATCTTCGCGAGCGTCTTGGCGAGCAAAGTTTTACCGGAACCGGTCGGCCCAATGAGCAGAATGTTGCTCTTCTCGATCTCGACATCAGCAAACGGGTCGGGCTGAAACGCGGATGACGAATCGCCGGGCGTGCTCGTCTGGAGGACCCGCTTGAAATGGTTGTGCACCGCGACCGAAAGCGTCTTTTTTGCGACCTCCTGCCCAATCACATACTGATCGAGCGAATGCCGAATGTCCGCAGGCTTCGGCACCCGAATATTCGAAGATTGCCGCCGCGCGTCTTCGTTCAGCTCCTTATCGAGGATGCTCTTGCAGACGTTGATGCAGCTGTCGCAGATGTAAACGCCGGGGCCGGCGATGAGTTTGCGCACCTCCGCGTGGCTTTTGCCACAGAAGGAGCACATCGTGAGGTTCGAGGCGCGTGCCATAATTCGGCTGCCTGTTGAGCAGGTCCTATTCCCCGATCTTCTGCGGCAGAGCGGCCTCCGCGACCGCAGTCGAACGGTCGTTGAGCGCCTTGTCGCCCGCGCCGTCGAGCAGTTTTACCTCTTTGCGCGACTTGATCACTTCGTCGACGAGGCCGTAGTCCTTCGCCTCCGCCGCGTTCATGTAATAATCGCGATCCGAATCGTGCAGCACCTTTTCCTCGGGCTGGCTGGTGTGCTGCGAGAGAATGCGGATGAGCCGCTTCTTCAGCTTGAACATGTATTCCACCGTCCGCTCGACGTCGCTCGCCTGGCCCTGCGCACCGCCGGAGACCTGGTGAATCATGATGTCGGAATTCGGGAGCGCGAAGCGTTTGCCCTTCGTCCCCGCGGCGAGAAGGACCGCGCCCATGCTCGCCGCCATGCCGAGGCAATAAGTGGTCACGTCGCAAGTCAAAAACTGCATCGTGTCGTAAATCGCGAGGCCCGCGGTGACCGAGCCACCCGGCGAATTGATATAAAGGTTGATGTCCTTTTTCCCGTCTTCCATCTGCAGGAAAAGCAGCTGCGCGATGATCAGATTCGCGATGTGGTCATCGATCGGCGTGCCGAGAAAAACGATCCGGTCCTTGAGCAGCCGCGAGTAGATATCGTAGCTGCGTTCGCCCCGGCCGGTCTGCTCGACCACCATCGGAACGAGGACGCCTTGAGAGTAATTTTTGGTGTCGAAATTGGTCATTTGTTATTCGGAAATTTGGCCGACTGGAGCCGTTTGCGGCACGCCATCGACGGTAGCATTCGACCCCAGGAACGCAATCGTCTTGGCCAGCAGAACCTGCTCAATCAGACTGTTCATCCCGTCGTATTGTTCGATCTCGGCGCGGATTTTTTCCGGGGTCGTATTCGCGTGCATCGCCTGGTGGCGAATGCGCTCGTCAACGTCGGCACGCGTGACCGTCAGCTTCTCCTTTCTCGGCAATGCGATGAAGGATGAAATTGGTTTTCAGCCGATGCGCCGCGAGTCCGCCGGCCGCGTCGATCAGCTCTTTTTCCTTCTCTTTCAAAGCGTCATCCGGCACGCCGCGCTCGCGGTTGCGCTGGACGAGTTCGGAGAGGGCGCTGCGGGTTTCCTGCTTCAGGATTTCCGGCGGCAGCTCGAACTGGATCAGGTCGTTCAGAAACTTCACCACCTGCTGCTCGCGGGCGTTTTCGACCTGATGCTCCTTATCGTGCTCGATCTGGTGCTCGAGCGCGTGGCGCAGATCGTGGAGGGATTTTTCCGGCATCCACTTCGCGGCAAAGGCGTCGTCGAGCTCCGGCAGAACCCGCTGTTTGATCTCGAGCAGTGTGACCTCGTATTCGGCTGTTTTGCCGGCCATCTCCGCGACTGGGAAATCGGCCGGGAAAGTCACCGGGATCTTGCGCGACTCGTTAGGCTTCTGCCCGATCATGCCCTCGACGAACCCGGGCAGAAAGTTATCCGGAGCGACGCGCAGCCAGAATTTTTTACCGCCCTGCAGATTCTTGCTCACATTCGGCGCCACTTCGCTGATCGGTTTGCCCTCGATCGTGCCTTCGAAATCGATCACCGCGAAATCTTCCAGCGCGACGCCGCGTTCCTCCGGCAGATCGACAAAATCCGCCGATTGCTCGCGCAACCGCTCGACCGCGGCGTCCATTTCCGCCTCGGTCACCTCAAGGCTCGGCAGCTGGAGCGGGATGCCCTTGTATTCCGGCAGCTCGAATTCCGGCGCGGTCACCACCGTGGCGCGAAAACGCATCGAGCGATCGTCGCCAAATTCGACGTCCTCCAGGTTCGTTAGGCTCACCACGCGGAACTGCTTCTCCGCGATCGCGGCGTGATAACTTTTCGAAACGAGCTTCTTGGTCAGCTCGTCCTGGATGTCCTTACGAAACTTGGACTCGATGATCCGTTTCGGCGCTTTTCCCGGGCGATAACCGGGAATTCGCGCCTGCTTGGCAAAGCTGCTCGCAATCGCGTCCCACTCCTGCGTCACTTCCTCGGGCGGCAATTCGATGTTCAGGGTGGCGACGCAATGGGGTTGGTTTTCGACTTCGACCTTCATGAAGCGCCCACTTTAAGGGCGCGCGGAATCCTTCGCAAACCGATGGCCTATAACTCGCGGTTTCCGTTCACATAAACGGAATGAATCAGCGGCAGACCGAACCAGTAGGCGATCTCCCGGTAATCTTCGCATTCGAAAAGGCAAAAATCAGCCCGCTTCCCCGGTTCCAGCGAACCGATTCGATCACCCCGACCAAGACTGTGCGCCGCGTTCACCGTCACCGCCGTGATTCCTTCCGCCGGCGTCATTTTCATCTGCGTGGCCGCGAGCGAGAGCACCATCGGGATCGATGGCGTCGGCGATGAACCGGGATTAAAATCAGTCGCGAGCACCACGGCGAGACCCGCGTCGATCATTGATCGCGCTTTCGGATAACGGGTTTTGCCGAGCGCGTAGACCGACGCTGGCACGAGCACAGGCTGCACCTGCGCTTCCGCGAGCGCGGCAATCTCGGCGTCGTTGGTTTGCTCGAGATGATCCGCCGTCGCCGCGCCCAGCCGGGCCGCGAGAAACGCGCCCCCCGAATTCGTCAGCTGATCGACGTGCATCCGCAACCCCAGCCCCAACTCCTGCGCTGCGCGCAGAATGCGCTCCGAGTCCGCGAGATCGAAATAACCGCGCTCGCAAAAGATGTCGCAATATTCGGCCAGTGCTTTCCTCGGCGACGGTCGGCAGCATTTCGTGAATAACGAGCGCGACATACTGCTCCGGTGCGCGCGCAAATTCCTCCGGCACCGCGTGCGCGCCGAGAAAGGTTGGGACGAACTCCAGCGCGGTCGTTTCGTTCAGCTGCCTAACGACCCGAAGTATTTTCAGCTCTTCTTCGAGCGAAAGCCCGTAACCGGATTTGGCCTCCACCGTGGTCGTGCCGCAGCGCAGAAACCATTGCGCTCGCCGTTGCGCGAGGGAGAGCAACTCTGCTTCGGAGGCGGCTCGGGTTTTCCGCACCGTCGAGCGGATACCGCCGCCACCCGCCGCAATCTCTTCATAAGTTGCGCCGCCCGCCCGCAGCTCGAATTCATCGACGCGGTTCCCGCCGAAAACCGGATGCGCATGGGCGTCGACAAATCCGGGAAGCACCGCGCATCCCCGCGCCTCGACGACATCGATGTCGTTAGGCAAGCCGCCTCGATTTCGTCCGAGCGGCCGACCTTTCTCGATCACTCCGTCGCGCACCAGCATTCCGCCATCGACGATGACTCCGAGTTCGCGCATTGCCGGACCTACTCGCGGTCCGGGTGGTCCGGCCAGGGTAACCAGTTGCGCCGCGTGTAGGACCGCGATCGAGCCCGCGGCCTTCTTCACGCGATTTTGCTCTCGACCGTCTCGCTGATTTTCTCGAAGGCGGCTTCCGATTGATCACTGATCTCATGGACGCGCTTGCCGAGTTCCGTTTTCGCCGCTTCGTCTTTCAATCCGCTGAGATTGATCAGCACATTCAGGCCCGCGCCTTCGATGCACCCGCGCGTCGCGATCAGGCCGACGCCGACGTCAGAGATCGAGGCGGGGTTCCCCTGCTCCGCCATCGCCTCGAGCAGCGGGTAATTTTTCAGCGCTGTCTCCATCACCTGCAGTGGAATCTTCGCGGCGTAATGGTTGGCCGCCTGGATCGCCGCCGAACGCGCTTTCTTTTCCTCGGGCGAATCTTTCGGCAAACCGAAAGCCGCCATCACCCGGTTGAAAGCTGCGGTATCTTCGTCCACCAAGCGAAGGAGTTCGTCTTTCAATCGCTGCGCTTCTACTGCCATTGCGCTGAAATAATTCCAGCCGGTCGTCCCAGCCGCGCTTGCCGGCGGAGAGGTTCGCGACCATTCCGCCTAACGATGCTCCCAGTGCTCCGAGCAACGCGGCGACCGAACCGCCGCCGGGCGCGGGCGAATCGCTCAGGGTCTCGTTGCAGAACTGACGAAGATTCATTTTCACCAGCGACTTCTTCGCCTCCGCGGCAATTTTCAGTTCGATCACCTTTTCGTTAGGCACGAACGGTTTCACCTCGCTCAGCCCCATCGAGCGAATCGCGAGATCGATCAGCTCCTCCTCCGAGGCGCCTTCCGACCAACCCTGGCGGCGCAGAAAATATCGGCCTGCGTCGGTCAGGCATTTCTTCGGCAACATCCCGACCACTTCTGAGCCGGTGACGCGCAATCCGCGCTTTGCCGCAGATTCTTCGCAGGCCGCAAAGGCCGCGTGCAGCGGCGTCTCGTCAATATTCGTCAGGTTCATCGAGACCTGCGCCATCCCGTATTCCTCCACGAACCAGCCGATCGCCTTCACATGCTTCAACAGGCCGGGGATGCGCTCCGGTTCGCCATTTTTATCGAGCACCTTTTTGCCGGTCGGCGTGCCGTCTTCCGTTTTGACGCGCCCGTTTTCGCGCACGTCGAACGCCACCGAAGTCGCCCGCCGCGTCGCCCGCGTGTTCAGGTTCACGTTGTAGGCCACGAGAAATTCCCGCGCTCCGATCACCGTCGCGCCGGATTTTTCGTTGAACACTGCCGGCCCGAAATCCGGTTTGAAAGCCGGCTCTTTGATCTTCTCGAAGAACCCTTCGGTACTCCCCCGCACGGATCACCGCGAGATTCGCGCGCGCCGGATCCTTCGCCGCTTTTTCGTAGAGATAGACGGGGATTTTCAACTCCTCGCCGACGCGTTTGCCTAACGACTCTGCGCACGCGATCGCCTCTTCCCAGCTCACGTCGCTCACCGGAATAAACGGGCAAACATCGGTCGCGCCCATTCGCGGATGCGCGCCTTTCTGTTTCCGCATGTCGATCAGTTCCGCCGCCTTCTGAATCCCGCGGAACGCCGCTTCCACGGCCGCCTCGGGTTCACCGACGAAGGTCACCACCGTCCGATTCGTGCTCGCGCCGGGATCGACGTCGAGCAGCGAAATCCCGTCGACTGACTCGATCGCCGCCGTGATCTGTCGGATTACGTTGAGGTCGCGACCTTCCGAGAAATTTGGAACACACTCGATCAGTTTCGGCATTTTTAATCGCGCGCTTGCGCCTCCATCGGAATCTTCACGTCATGTTCCTTCGCGAAGTCGATCGCGGTGGAATAGCCGGCGTCAACGTGGCGGATGATCCCCATCCCCGGATCGCTCGTGAGCACCCGCTCGAGCCGGCGCGCCGCCGCGTCGCTTCCGTCCGCGACCACGACCATGCCGGCGTGTTGCGAATAGCCGATGCCGACCCCGCCGCCGTTGTGGATCGAGACCCAGCTCGCACCGGCCGCGGTGTTCACGAGCGCGTTCAGGAGCGGCCAATCGGCGATCGCATCGCTGCCGTCGATCATGCCCTCGGTTTCGCGAAACGGAGACGCGACCGAGCCGGTGTCGAGGTGGTCGCGCCCGATCACGATGGGGGCGCTGATCTCGCCGCGCCTCACGAGTTCGTTGATCGCGACGCCGAACTTCGCGCGCTCGCCGTAGCCGAGCCAGCAGATACGCGCGGGCAGGCCTTGAAACTGGATTCGCTCCTGCGCGAGCTTCATCCAGCGCGCGAGCGTTTGGTTCTCCGGGAACATCTCGAGCGCGAGCCGATCGGTCCGCGCGATGTCCGCGGGATCACCGCTCAGCGCGACCCAGCGGAAGGGGCCTTTGCCTTCGCAAAAAAGCGGCCGGATATACTCGGGGACGAACCCGGGAATATCGAAGGCGTTTTCGCAGCCGGCTTTTTTGGCCTGCGTCCGAAGGTTGTTGCCGTAGTCGAAAGTGATCGCGCCCATCTTCTGCAACGCGAGCATGGCCTCGACATGCGTGGCCATCGCCTGCATCGAGCGCTCGACATATTCGTCGGGATTTTTCGCGCGCAGCTCGAGCGCTTCGGCGAGCGACATTCCGTTAGGCACGTAGCCGTTCAACGCGTCGTGCGCGCTGGTCTGATCCGTTAAAATATCGGGCACGATTCCGCGCCGGACCATCTCCGGGAGGACGTCGGCACAGTTGCCGACCAAGCCGACGGAAATCGCTTCCGGCCCCTTGAGCATTTCCAGGGCTTCGTCGAGCGAGTGCGCGATTTTATCGCAGTAGCCGCTTTGGAGTCGCTTCTCGATCCGCGTCGGATCGACTTCGATGCCCAGGCAGCGCGCTCCGGCCATCGTCGCCGCGAGCGGCTGCGCGCCGCCCATGCCGCCGAGCCCGCCGGTCACGAGCAATTTCCCGCCTAACGAACCGCCAAAATGTCTTTCGCCCGCGGCCGCGAAGGTCTCGAACGTTCCCTGCACGATTCCCTGACTGCCGATGTAGATCCACGAGCCTGCGGTCATCTGGCCGTACATCGTTAGGCCAAGTTTCTCCAGCCGGTTAAATTCCGGGTAGTTCGACCATTGCCCGACCAGATTCGAGTTCGCGATCAGGACGCGCGGCGCGTCTTCATGGGTGCGAAAAACGCCGACCGGTTTGCCGGATTGAATCAAAAGCGTCTCATCATTTTCGAGCGCGCGCAGCGCCCGAACGATCGCGTCAAATGCTTCCCAACTCCGCGCGGCGCGACCAGTTCCGCCGTAGACGATCAGCCGGTCAGGCGCTTCAGCGACCTCGGGATCGAGGTTGTTCATGAGCATGCGGAGCACGCCTTCCTGCACCCAGCCTTTGCAGCTGATCTCGCTCCCGCGCGGCGCGCGGATCGTCCGTTTTTCGCTCATAGAGGTTCCTCGTCGGCGCTGTCGAAATCTCCCGCGCGAATCGCCTCCGCGACGCGCGCGATGTCGGGTGCGAGCGAGCGATCTTCCTCGAGGCGGGGAACCATCGCGCGCAGCGTGCCGAACGCGCGCTCGACTCCGAGCCCGGCTTTAAGCGGACGCCGGAATTCCAAACCTTCCGCCGCCGCGAGCAATTCGATCGCAAGCACGTTTTCCGCGTTCTCCACGATCGTGCGCAACTTCAGCGCGCCGGTCATTCCCATCGAAACGTGATCTTCCTTGCCCGCAGAAGTCGGGAGATTATCGACGCTCGAAGGATGCGCGAGCACTTTTGCCTCGCTCAACAGCGCCACCGCGGCGACGTGCGCGATCATGAAACCGGACTGCATCCCGGGATGTTGCGCGAGAAACGCAGGCAGACCTTCGCTCAGGTCGGGGTTCGTTAGGCGATCGATCCGGCGCTCGCTGATGCTCATGAGATCGGTCGTGGCGATGGCCGCGTAATCGAAGCCGAGCGCGAGCGGCGCCCCGTGAAAATTGCCACCAGAAAGCACGTCGCCGTTATCGGAAAAGACGAGCGGGTTGTCGGTCGCGGAGCCGGATTCGATCGCGAGAATTTCCTCGCAATGCGCGAGCGCGCCGCGAACGGCGCCGTGCACCTGCGGCATGCAGCGCAGGCTGTAAGCGTCCTGCACCCGTGGATCGCCCTCGAGATGCGAAGCGCGAATCTCGCTCTCCCGCAGAAGCGCGAGAAGGTGTCGCGCCACGGCCATTTGCGACGGATGCGGACGGGCGCGGTGAATCCGTTCATCGAAAGCCGCGGGCGTGCCGCGCAATGCTTCCAGCGTCATCGCGCCTACGACGTCGGCAACGCGGGTCAGGCGCTTCGCGCGGAGGAGCGAAAGACCGCCGACGGCGTGCATCGCCTGCGTGCCGTTGAGCAGCGCGAGGCCTTCCTTCGCCTGGAGCTCGACCGGTTGCAGGCTCACTCGCTCGAGCGCCACGCGACTCGTTAGGCGCTCGCCTTCGAGAAAAGATTCCCCCTCGCCGATCAGGCTCAGCGCGAGATGCGCAAGCGGCGCGAGATCGCCACTGGCGCCGACCGAGCCTTTCTCCGGCACCATCGGGGCAACGCCGCGATTGAGCAGCGCGACGAGCAGTTCGATCACTTCCAGTCGAATCCCGCTAAAGCCGAGCGTGAGCACATTGGCGCGAAGGAGCATCATCGCGCGCACTTCCGGTTCGCTCAGCGGGCGGCCGATGCCGCAGGCGTGGCTCCGGACCAGATTGACCTGCAGTTGCTCGCATTTTTCAGGCGGAATATGCACATCGGCGAGCTTGCCGAACCCCGTGCTGATGCCGTAGATGACAGCGCCGCGCGCGACGATTTCCTCCACCACTCGACGCGAGGCGTGGATCGCCGAATGCGTGCTCGTGGCGATCGCGACTTCTTCGCCGCCGATGGCCACGCGGGCTATCTCCGAGAGGGAAAGAGGCCGGCCGTCGAGTTGCAACACCCGGCTAGGTTGCGCCAAAAATTTCCACCCGGCAACCACGGGCGTTCCAGGCGAAAAAAGGCCAGGCCGCGTGAACGGCCTGGCCTTAGGTTAAAGTTGTCCGCTGGAGGACAAGCGCCGAGCGACGACTACTTGGAGTAGCCGGTGGTCGCTGACGTCGACCCGCTGGTCGACATCGTCTCTTTCTTCTGCGCGCAAGCACCCAAGCTCAACGCACCGGCCGCAACGGCCACGATCATCATCATTTTTACAAATTTCATTAGTATTCTCGCCTCCTTCCCTAGCATGTAGCTGCGACTAGTTAGGCGGAGAAGCCAAGCCACGCAACGGATTTCTCCCGCTTTTTTTTAGGCCTCAATCACGACCTCTGTGCCGTTCGAAACGCGGTCGAAAAGAGCGATTAAATCGTCACTTTTCATCCGCACACAGCCGTGGCTGGCGGGCTCGCCAATCCGGTCTTCGTGCTTCGTTCCATGGATGTAAATGAAGCGCTCGCGCGTGTTCGCGTTGTGCGCTTCGCGACCCTCGAGCCAGAGGATGCGGGTGAGAATCAAATCATCGGTCGGCGGCAGCGGTTCGTTAGGCGCAAGTGGGACGCGGCCGCGGAAAATCGTGCCCACCGCAGCGCTCTCGCCGATCTTTTCCGCGATCCGAAAACGGCCAAGCGGCGTCTTGAAACTCCCCTCCTCCGAGCCGAGCCCGAAGCGCGAAGTCGAGACCGGATAGCTTGCGACAACCGTGCCGTTTTCGAGCAGGTCGAGCTGCTGCGCGGCGATGGAAACGCGGATGACGGGTGCGGTGGTTTGCATCTCAAAGGTCGGGCGATACACTGCGCTCGCAATGGGCAAAAAGTATCACGTGGCGATCGTCGGCGCGACTGGTGCGGTTGGCGTCGAGCTCCTGCGCGTGATGGAACGGCGCAATTTTCCGGTCGCGGATTTGCGGCTGCTCGCGTCGCCGCGTTCGGCAGGCAAACGGCTCCGCTTTCGCGAACGCGAATACGAAGTTGCCGCGCTCGCAGAGGATTCGTTCGCCGGAATTGATCTCGCATTTTTCAGTGCCGGCTCCGGGACTTCGAAAAAGTTCGCTCCGCTTGCGCAACAAGCCGGCGCGGTGGTGATCGACAACTCTTCCGCGTTCCGGATGGACGACGAAGTGCCGCTGATTATTCCGGAAGTGAATCCCGCTGACGTGAAAAGACATCGCGGGATCATCGCAAACCCGAATTGCACCACCGCGGTCGCGCTGATGGCGCTCTATCCGTTGCATCGCGAGTTTGGATTGCAGCGGGTCATCGCCGCAAGTTATCAAGCCGTTTCAGGGAGTGGCGCGCGCGCGATTGCGGAGCTGACAGCCCAGGTTGAGGCGAACGTCCGCGGCGGGTCCGCAACGGCGGAAGTTTACCCGCACCCGATCGCGTTCAACGTGCTCCCGCATGTCGATGGCTTTCTCGAAAATGGCTACACCCGGGAAGAGATGAAGCTGCAAAACGAAGGCCGGAAGATGATGCATCTCCCGGAGTTCCGCGCCTCGGTCACCTGCGTGCGGGTGCCGGTTTATCGCGCGCATTCGATCGCGCTCAGCGCCGAATTCGAGCGGCCGGTCTCGTTGGAAAAGGCGCGCGCCGTTTTAGCAGATGCGCCCGGTCTCGATCTGATCGATGACCCGGCGAACAATCGCTACCCGACGCCGCTCGCCGCCGCGGGACAGGATAATTGCCAGGCGGGCCGACTCCGCCTCGACTGCGCTTTTGCCAACGGGCTGGCGCTCTGGGTCGCGGGCGACCAGTTGCTCAAGGGCGCTGCGCTCAACGCCGTGCAAATCGCGGAGCTGCTCTAAAACCAGAGCGGCCCCGAAATTTCCTCCGGGGCCGCTCGGTTTAAGATTCTCTATCGTTAGGGCTGCGGCTGCGCCGGCGTTTCTTCCTGCGCGGCCTTTTTCCTTTTGCGCTCGGTGGGCGGGTTCCGCGGTCCTTCGTTCGGCTGCTGGGCACGCTCTGTGCGAGCCGCCTGCGGGCGCTGCGCACGGTCGGGTCGATCCGCCTGCTGCGGACGCTCGGCTCGCTGCGGCGGCTGCGCGTCTTCGGCCGGGGCGCGGTTGCGGTTCTGTTGACGGGCCGGTGCCTGCTCCGGCTGAGCGGCCTCCGGCTGCGTTGGCGGCTCCGCGCGAGGCTCCGCGCGATTTTCCTGGCGGGCTTTGCGCCGTTCCGTTTGCTGCGCTCGATCTGGCTGACCGCTGTTCTGGTTATCGCTCGGGTCAGCCGCGGCTTCGGCTTTCGGTGCCTCATCTCGCTGCGCGCGACGGGCCGGGCGTTGATCGGGTTTATCAGCCTGCTGCTGCTCGTTGCTCTTCGCTTCGTCCGCGGACTGTGCGCGTTCGGCGCGCGCTGCTTTGCGTTTCGCCCGCTGTTCAGCCTGAGCGTCGTTCGCGTTCTTGGCAGCGTTTGCCTGGTCCGCTTGCTCCGCGCGTGCGGCCTGCTGGGCCGCGTGGCCTTTCATCCGCGCCCGGATCTTTTCCTTGTCCGGTACATTGGCGCCTTCATTTGCAGGGTTGGCTCTCGGCTCCCGCACGTTCGCCTTCTCTTCCCCTGCGTCCGCACGGTTCTGGCGGGCATCACGGGCGGCCTGCTGCTTCCGTTCCTGGGCGGCAGCATTGTTGTTGTCGTCGTTAGGCTGCGCGCTCTTCGGCTCCGCTGCGGCGGCTTCCGCCTTGCGGCCCTGTTGCGGCTGGATGGTCGGTGGCGGGATGTTTTTGGCGTCTTCGCTCCTCATCCGCGCCTGCAGCTTTTCCTTGTCCGGCACATTCGTCCAGCCGCGCTCGATCTTCGGAGTTTTGACGGTCGCTTTCACCTGTTTCGGCGCGAATTTCTGGGTCGGTTTCTGAAGTTGCGGAGCGATCACGCGCAACTGATCGCCATTCACTTGATTGAAGTTCCGCCGGGCCCCGCCCTGGAGGTTGAGGTTCGCGATCGTCGTCTCGCGCTCCAATTGCATTTTCTTCACCGGACGCTCGGAATACCGATTCACCCGCTCGAAGTTCGGGCCGGAATTAATCACCGTGGTGTTGTTATAGGTGATGTTCGTCACGTTCACGGTGTTGTTGATGATCGTGACGTTACGCGAGGGCTCGATCAGGCGCTGGCGCAGCACCGGTTCCCCGATGTAGCGGACGTCGACGAAGTTGTAAAAGGTCGGCCCGATATCGAACTCAACATCGACATGCCCAGTGATGGCGCGGCCTTCATAAACGGGTTCGGCCGCAGGGGGCAACGGAGCCCATCCGATATAATCGCCGCCGGTGCGCCACGAAACCCATGCGCCGGCCCACTCCGTCCCCGGCACCCAGACCCACCCATAGTCTTCCAGCCGGGTCCAGCGCCCGTAATGATAAGTCGCCCAACCGAAGTCTTCGTAGGACACCCAAGTCCAGCCGGCATCGGTGTAAGCCCAGTAGCCGTCAGCGTAAGGCCGCCAGCTCGTGTCGCTCACAGCGACGCTCGGCTGAAAACAATAGCCGTAGTCACCCACGTCGATCCAGTTTCCCTCGGTCGAGAGGTTGTCGTAAAAAAAGTTCAGCGAGACCTCAGTCTCCGCCTGCGCCCGCGGAGCGAGCGGCAGGAGCAGACCGACCAGCAGAGTCAGTGCAAAGAAGGTTTTTTTCATAGTGTCGGTGTCTGTTTTTCGACCGTTGGGGACGATCAGTTATTCAAACAATTCGCAGCCGACGCGGCCGCCGCGCGCCTTTTCCCTAACGAAAAGCAACCGTAGCCTAACGAGTTCCGGCAGCGCTTCAGCGCGGCGGCACCACGATGAACGATCGGCTGCGCTGACGGCAAACCGAAAGCACCTGCGGCCGGCTCGGATCGAGCTGCTGCAAGACCGCCTGGTATTCGCGCAGACTCCCAACCGGTTCCTGATTGACCGCTTCGATCACGTCCCCGGCGCGCAACTCGCCACCCGCAGCACCGGCGACCTGAGTCACGACCACCCCGCGCACGTTCGATGGAACACCCAGGGTCTGCGCGATTTGCGGGGTGAGCTCGCGGACGTTGATCCCATCGAGCGCGCCACCGCCATCTTTAGGCGTGGCGTTCTGGTCCTGGTCGGGCGCCTGGTCTTCATCCTGGGGATCGTTCGGCGCCGCCGGCGGCGCGAGCCGTCCACGACCTGCCGGCGGGAGCGCTTGGGCGAGTTGATAGTTAGCCGGCTGCTCCTTGATTTGCGTGGATAGCTTTACCGGCTTCCCGCCCCGCTGAATCTCCACATCCACCTTCTTATTCAGCTCGACGATCGAGACCAGGCGCTGCAGCTCCGCGATGTTATGAATTTCGTGCCCGTCGAATTTCCGGATCACATCGCCGCGCTGGATTTTTGCTTCCGCCGCCGGGGAATTCGGCATCACCGCCGACACCACCACGCCATCGCTCGGCGTCTGCGGCGCGCTGCCGAACGGTCCGGGCCGCGGGGCCGGCGTTTCGATCCCGAGATACCCGCGGATGATCCGTCCCTGCTTCAGCAGACTCTCGAGCGCCATCTTCACCGTGTTCGAGGGAATGGCGAAACCGATCCCCTGCGAACCGCCGCTGCGCGAGATGATCGCGGTGTTAATCCCGATCACCTCGCCGCGCAGATTGATTAGCGGGCCGCCGCTGTTCCCCGGGTTGATCGCCGCGTTGGTTTGCAGGTAATCGCCGAAGCCGTCGATCCGGTTCGGGCGGCCCTTGGAGCTGATGATTCCGTCGGTCACCGTTTCCTCGAAGCCAAACGGATTCCCAACCGCGAGGACAAAGTCACCCGCCTGCATCGCGTCGGAGTCACCGATCTTAAGCGGCTTCGCGTCGGGCTCATCCATTTTTAAAACCGCAAGATCGAGCTTCGCATCGGCGCCAATGAGCCGCGCCTTGCGCACCCGGCCGTCGCTTAACTGCACCTCGATTTCATCCACCTGATCGACCACGTGATTATTCGTAATGATGTGACCTTCCTTGGTCACAATGACGCCCGAGCCTAACGAATTCTGCACCGTCGCTTCGTCATCGGGACCGCGATATTGCCGGAAATTACCACGGAAGAAATCGAACGGATCGAGCCCATCCTGGCGGCGCTGCAGCCGCTTCGTCGTCTTCACGCTCACGACCGAAGGGATGACGCCTGCGACCAACTTCCGCCGCTCATCGCTCAACGAGACCAGGCTTGCGATCGATTTACCATCCACCGCAGGACCGTCTGCGAGCGTGTATTTTTCCGCCGCCTTCCGATTCGTTAGGCTGAGGTGACCGTGATGAAGTTGGTAATCGTAAAGCAGCGAAACGCCCGCGCTCAAGACCAGGACGAGGAGGAGAAATTTTAAAAGATTTTTCATTAGCTCACGTGGGAAAAGTTCTCTTCTTCGACAACCAAAGCCCGGAAACGTTGATTTTCCGGCCGCGCCAGCTCGGGATCATCCCGAAAAATAGCCGCTGCCGCCGCGCGCGCCTGCTGCATCAACTTCACGTCATCACGCAAGTTTCCGAGTTTCAGATCAGGCAACCCGCTCTGCGCCGTGCCGAGCAGATCTCCCGGGCCGCGCATCTCCCAATCCGCCTCCGCGACCTCGAACCCGTTGCTCGTTTTCTCGAGCACCTGCAACTTTGCCGCGGTCTCCTCCGAGGGATCGGAGGTCAGCAGGATGCAATACGATTTGTGCACCCCGCGCCCGATCCGCCCGCGAAGTTGGTGTAACTGCGCGAGACCGAAGCGCTCCGCGTTTTCGATCAGCATCACTGTGGCGTTGGCTACGTCCACGCCCACTTCGATCACGGTCGTGCTCACCAGCACACTCGTTAGGCCGCGGCGGAAACGGTCCATCGTCGCCTGCTTTTCCGGCGCGGCGATGCGCCCGTGCAGCAGGTCGCAGGTAAACGGCTGGAGTCGTTCCTCCCATTTCGCAAACTCCGCGCTCGCCGCCTTCGCCTCGAGCTTCTCACTCTCATCGATCAGAGGATAAACGATGTAGGCCTGGCGTCCGGCTTCCAGTTCCCGACGCAAAAAAGCGAGCACGTCCGGTAGTTTTTCCTCGTCGCGCGCAGCGGTGATGATGCGCCCACGATCTGCAGGCATTTCATCGATCGTCGAGACATCGAGGTCGCCGTAAAGACTCATGGTAAGCGTGCGGGGGATTGGCGTCGCGGTCATCACAAGCACATCGGGAGCCGGCTCTGCCGTCGTTAGGCGCCCGCGCTGTGCGACGCCAAACTTGTGCTGCTCATCAATGATTACGAGCCCGGGGTTTTCCAAGCCTTCCGGGTCGAACAAAAGGGCATGGGTGCCCACGAAAATCTGCGCAGAATCCGGCGGCGACGGGCGCTCGGAAGCGAACAACGGCAGTGGGTCTTCCTTACGGGCGCTGGTGCGCAGCGCGACGCGCACGCCTAAAGGCTCCAGCCAGCGCTGCAGCACGGCGAAGTGTTGCTCCGCCAAAATCTGCGTCGGTGCCATGAAGGCGGTCTGGTAGCCGGCTTCGACCGCGAGCAACAGTGCTGCGACTGCGACGACGGTTTTGCCCGAGCCGA
This sequence comes from uncultured Verrucomicrobiae bacterium, assembly GCA_963742845.1. GTDB lineage: Bacteria > Verrucomicrobiota > Verrucomicrobiia > Chthoniobacterales > UBA10450 > Palsa-1392. The sequence goes on from CAVUNK010000001.1 coordinate 45,812, forward strand.
CATCGCCTTGAAGCAATCGGTTCATCGGAATCGGCGATCCCAAGTCTCCGCGGATTTCGTCGATCACGCGACTTTGTGCGTTCGTTAGGTCAAAAGGCAAAGCCCGCAAAAAGCGCTCGAGCAACTCCCCTCGCCCGCAATGCGCGCCACCGCTACGGGCCCGCGACCGCGCGCGGCGCGCGGCGATCAACATCTGCATGGCGAGAAATTCCTCGAGCACCAGCGCCTCGCGCGCCTTGCCTAACGACTCCCAGCTTTCCGGGAAATGCAGCTCGCGCAAAGTCGCCAGTTCGGCACTTTCGTGCTCCGTAAGCAGCCGGTGGATGAGCCCGCGGAGGACGCGCGGCGAGAGTCCCTCGGTCGCGGGATAGACCGGCGTAATTCGGCGAAAATGAATCGAGATCTCCTCGTCGTTTTCAATGATCTCAAACTCCGGGTGCTCCATGCAGAGCCGTTTTCCGCGCAGCCGCGGCTTGCCGAAAATGACCAGTCGCTGGCCTTCCAGGATCATCTTCTGGACGTAGTGCACGTTAAACCAGCGGAGCACGAGCGGCTGGCTGAGCGCGTTGGCTCCATCTTCCTCGAGCGTCGCTTCGAAGATCTTTTTGTAGCCGAAACGATTCACCTTCGTTTTTGTGACCACGCCGCAAAGACAAATCGGCTGCTCGCTTTCGTCGTGCGGGAAGCCGGCAAATTCCCGGCGATCCTCGTGCCGACGCGGATAGTGACGGAGCAAATCGTCCACCGTCTCGATCTCGAGCCGGCGCAACTGGGTGAGCCGCGGTCGCGGAATCCAGGCGATTTCGCCTAACGAGATTTCCAGCGGGAGCGCCATGCTTTTACTCTAACGCGTTTCCGCGGAGCGGAGCGCTTCGACCTGCATCTGCAGCCTGACTTCGCCCCGATATTCATCGGCGCTGATCCGGAACGCGACATCCCACGGCGGCTGCGGCAGCGGGTTCTCCGCGCCGCCGAAAAAGATCGCGCGTTGCTGGCGGCCCTGTTGCCGGAGCCGCAGGGAGAGATGCCGCTCTTTCACGATTTGCGGAGGCACTGCCGGCACGACGCCGCGCGCGAGAAAGAGCGGTTGCAGGTTGCTGTTGCCGAAGGGCTGGAGCAATTCGTGCCAGCGAAGCAGGTCGTCGTTGAGCTCACCGAGGGTGAGCTCGTGGTCGAGGTGGAGTTTCGGCTCGAGGTCTTCGGCGGTCAGCAGGCGAGCGCAGATTTTTTCAAAAGCGGAGGCGAAAGCCGGGAAATGTTCTTCGCGCATCGCAAGACCCGCGGCCATCTCGTGCCCGCCGAATTTCTCGAGGGCGCTCGCGCATTCCGTGAGCGCGGCGACGAGCGAGAAACCGGTGATGCTGCGGCCGCTCCCTTTTCCCGCGCCGGTTTCGTCGAAGCCGATGATCAGGGTCGGGCGGTGATATTTGCGCGCGATCCGGGAGGCGACAATCCCAAGCACGCCCGGATGCCAGCCGCGCTCGCCGAGCACGATGGCGCTGCCTAACGAACCCGCGACGACCTTCGCTTCGGCCGCGGCGACGATGGTCCGCTCGAGGGTTTGGCGTTCGCGATTTTGCGCGTCCAGTTCGCCGGCCAGCGCTTCGCTCTCGGCGGCATCGGAAGTCAGCAGGATGCGGAGGGATTTTTCTGCGCTCGTTAGGCGGCCGGCGGCGTTGAGCCGCGGGCCGAGGCGGAAACCGATATGCTCGGAAACGACCGGCGGCTTGACTCCGGCGAGATCCATCAACCTGCCCAGACCGGTTAGGCGCCGCCGGGCGAGCTCGCGCACGCCATGGTAAACCAGCGTGCGGTTTTCCCCCTGGAGCGGAACGATGTCGGCCACCGTCCCGAGCGCGACGAGATCGAGCCGGCGGCGCAAATCGAAATCAGGCAGCGGCGAAGTCTTCAAGAGCGCGTGGCAGAGCTTGAAAACGATCCCGACGCTGCAGAGGTAGCTCCATTCGCCGTCGCCCTCAGCCTTCGGATTAACCAGGGCAACGCAATTTGGGCGCTCGGCTTTAGGTTCGTGGTGATCAAGCACGATCACATCGGCGCCGCGCCTAACGAGATCCGCAATCTCGGCAATCGAGGAGGTGCCGCAGTCCACCGCGATCAGCAGTTCCGGCTGATGCAGTTGCCAGCAACGCTCGATCCCTTCCGGACTGAGCCCGTAGCCTTCCTCCATGCGCGAGGGCAGGAAAACCGCCGGTGGCGCGCCGTAAGCCGCGAGCATCTCGTGGAGCAGCGCGAGCGAGGTCACGCCATCGACGTCGTAGTCGCCGTAGAGCACGATCCGCTCCTTTTTCGCAAGCGCGGCGAGAATACGATCCACCGCGGCGCGCATCTGCGGGAGGAGAAACGGATCGCGTAAGCGCTTCAGCGGCGGACGCAGGAATTCCGTCGCTTCCTCCGGCGTCGTTAGGCCACGGCTCTGCAGCAATCGGCTAATGCAACGCGAGCCGCAGAGCGCGAGTGGCTCGGATGTTTCCGGGAGAATCCAGCGTCGTTCCACCGCTTAAGTTACGCGCTTCAGACCACTACGAGCGCAGGCGGAAGATCGGGAAGAAGATTTTGTTTGGCGCAGAGTTCCCCGAATTTTTGCAGCCCGCTTTTTTCCTCGTCGCCGAAAGCAAAGTGCAAGCATTCGCGATAGTAGAAATCGCAGAACGCCGGATCGGCGTCCGGCTGCGCGGCAATGACAGGCGCGAGATCTTCGAGATTTTTTTTGCCTAACGAACGGAGCGCGGTGGCTACGCTCTCCGGTTCCGGGCACTCGGGGCGCATCAGCCAGAGCGCATAGACGAAGGGCAGTCCGGCCTCTTCTTTCCAGCCCTCACCGAGATCGAAATAGCGATGACGCCCGTCCGACTCCTCGCGAAAACGAATCGCCTGGTCACCAATCAGCAGCTGCGCGCGCTCGATCGTGATCTCACCTTCCGCGACGAATTTCGGCGAGAGCCCGCGCTCGGCGAAGAGGCATCGCAACAGGTTCACCGAGGTGGCGGAGGCCGGGTCGACGACGACTTCGCGGAGGAAATTCAGCGGCGCCATGTGCGCCAGGATCACGCTGTAAACCGGCCCGTCCGAAGCGATCGCGAGACCATCGACCACGGTGTAGACCGGATTGCGCAGGAGTTCGAAACTGGAGACGAGCGCGACATCCAGTTCACCCGCCGCGAGCCGCCGGCAGAGCGCAGCCGGATGATCGAATTGCACCGGACCTTCCCATCCGTGAATGAGCGGCCGGGCGTTGCAATACTTGACGCAGCCGAGGCGGAGCGAAGGCGGCACCGCCACCTCAAGCGCAAACGAGTTCGCCCGCGGCTGGCGACGCAGCGGCGGCGGGCTTGAGGTGATTGTAATAACTGTCGCGCTGCACGGGATCGCGGCCCGCTTCGCAGATGGCCCGCCGAAGCGAGGCCACGGTCTGTTCCTGCGGCGTCTTCGCGCCGGCCATGTGGAAAATTTTCTCTTCCATGATCGTGCCATGCAGATCGTCGACCCCGTAGCTGAGCGAGATCTGCGCGAGCGGCAGGCCCATGCTCACCCAGTAGGCGGTCAGGTGGTCGAAGTTATCGAGATAAATGCGGCTGACCGCGAGGTTACGCAGTTGATCAAAAGCGGTCGTGCCCTGGACATGCGCAAGGACCTTGGTCTGCGGTTCGAAGGCGAAAGGAATGAACCCGGTAAATCCGCCGGTCTCATCCTGCAATTCGCGGAGCTGCCGCAGGTGATCGACGCGCTGTTCGTTCGTCTCGATGTGACCGTAGAGCATCGTGCTCGTGCTCCGGCCGCCCATCTTGTGCCAGGTGCGATGGACCTCGAGCCATTCTGCGCCGCTCTCTTTGCCGCGGCAAAGTTCATCGCGCACGATCGGATCGAAAATCTCAGCGCCGCCCCCGGTGAGCGACGAAAGCCCCGCCTCGCGCAGCTGCGTCAGGGTATCGGCGATCGAGGCTTTGAAGATGCGTCGCGCCAGATGCCGAATCTCGATCGCGGTGAAAGCCTTGAGCTGCAGCGCCGGATCAAGCGCGCGCAGACGCGAGAGGAGATCGAGATACCATTGTTTCGCGAGCGTCGGATGCAGGCCGCCGACCATGTGCACCTCGGTGATCCCGGAACTGAGCGCGTCCTGCACCGCCGCGACGATTTCCTCGATCGAGCTCTCAAAAGCATGCGCGTCGCGTTTCTTCGCCGCGAACGCGCAGAACTGGCAGGAGAGCACGCAGATGTTCGAGTAATTGACGTAGCGGTTGAGAATGTAAGTCGCGACGTTGCCATTTTTCCGCTCGCGCACGGCGGTGGCCATGATCCCGAGCGCGTTCAGCTCATTCGAGCGATAAAGCTGCAGCGCATCCTGATCGCTGATCCGCACGTTCTGTTCGACCTTTTCGGCGATCGATTGGAGCGATGGCGGGATGAGGGATAATTTCATCTAAAACAGAGACGCCAGGAATCCGGCAAGCGCTTATGATGCACAGCGCGGCGCAATCGCGCAAGTGCTACGAGAGTCGAGGAAAAAGGCGGCTGTTTTCCGCGCCAAATCAGGGTAAAAATCAAGAGGGCGAGCACCTCGCGGCGCCCACCCTCTCTCAACCCCACTACCCAGAAAGTTTGTCCTAATAGCGATCTTTCGCCGTGCTCATGAAGCGGACCGTCTCGGGCGCCGGAGCCACGCCCGGTTTCGGATAATCGCTCACCGCCTGGCGGTTTGAAGTCGGCACGAGGCGGACGGCGCCTTTGGCGTTGTTCCGCCAACCGTTCGGGTCCGCAAATTCTTCCCCGCTGTGGTGCAGGCCGCTGACCTGGTCTTCGAGACCGGTGCCGTAGTGCTGCTCGAGAATGGTCGGGGTGACGAAAACGAGCAGGTTCCGCTTGGTGCGAGCGTTCAGGCGTTCCTGAAAGAAGTAACCGAGCACCGGGATGTCGCCCATGACCGGGACTTTGCTCCGGCTCTTGGTCACTTCATCCTGGAGCAGGCCGCCGATCGCGAGCGTGTCGCCGCTCTTGATCAGGACATTCGAATCGAGTGAGCGAGTGTCGATGATCGGGCTGGCCACCGTCGCGCCGGCGAAAGTGAAGGTCGCATCCGCTACCTTGTTGCTGATCTCGGGCTTCACGCTCATGGTCACGAAGTCGTCTTTGTTGATCAGCGGTTTCACGAGCAGCGTGTTGCCGAATTTCTTGTCCTGGAATCCGCCGAAGACTGCGGTCGCGGTTTGTTCGTTGAAGTTCAACTGCGGCACCGGCTGGTTGCGGATGATCTCGATCTTCGCGGGCATGTTATCGGCGGTAACGATCCGAGGATTGGCGAGGAATTCAGCGTCGGAATCTTCATTCAACAGGCGAAGGGTCGCGGACATCTGCGGGACGGAAAGAATTGAAACCTGGCCCGCGAGTGCGCCGAACACGCTGCCGACGCCATGGGCGAAATCCGTCACCCCAATCGAGCTGCCACCGGTGGAGGTGGAGGTCGGCGGAACGAAGGGCGAAGCGGCGGCGCCGTATTTCACGGTCTGCGGAGTCGTCGAGCTGCCGACCACACCGGACCAGTTGATGCCGTAGCTCTGTTTCGGATTCGCGTTCACTTCGACGAGGCGCGCTTCGATCATGACCTGCTTGGTCGGCTTGTCGATTTGCGTGAGCATCTTGCGGACGTTGTCGATGTTGCTGCGGGTCTCGCGGAAGAAAACCGTGTTCGTGCGCTCATCGACCTGCGGCGCGTCTTTGCTCGAGAGCTGGGAGGCGAGGAGCGGCGCGATGTCTTTCGCGCGGCCATAGCTGAACTGGTAGCTGTCGCTCTCGGTCGGCTCTGCGGTGCGCTCGGCGCCGGTCTTGATGTAATAAACATTATCGATCTGATCCATGAAGAGGCTCTTCGCTTTCACGATGATCGCGATCGCCTGCAGCGCCGTGACGTCCTCGAGGCGCATGGTGACGGTGCCTTGAACGGCTTCGCTCACGACCATGTTGATCTTCGACTGGCGGGCGAGCAGTCGCAGCACCTGGCCAACATCATCGCCCTGGAATTCACGCACCCCGATGCCGCCACTCTCGGTTACAGGGTTCGTCGTGGTGGTTGCAGTTCCCGCCGTTGCCGGGGCTGCTCCGGCTGTAGCGGGAGGCACTCCGGGCGTCGCCGGGGATGCGCCGGGGGTCGCAGGCGGCACGCCGGGTGTTACGGTCGTGGTCGTAGAAGTGTTCGCTGCGGCTACGCTCGTCGGATCGACCGGGGCGGACGCGGGCGCGGCGGCTGCGATATTCGAAGTTGCCGGCGCGGCCTGCACCAGGGTCATGGGCGCGAGTTCGGAAGTGCGCGCCGCATCGGCGGCCACGGCGCTCCGACTGGCGGCGATGAGCTTGGCCGGACCGGAAGACGAGAGACCGGCATCCTGAGCCGGACAAAGCGTCGTCAAGGCCAGCGAGCCTGCGAGCACGCAGAAGATTGATTTGGTGGAAGTGGACATAATAGATTTCGCCAAGGGTTGGTTTGACTGCGGATTCTCCAAAAGCAGGAACCAGACCAGCTCCGGGTGGATTCTAAAAAAGTCTTCCGCAACCCGCGAAAAGACGGGTTCCCGTTAGGCAAGAAAGGGGCCGCCCCGCTCGTTAGGCGACGTGGGCGGCTGCCAGAAAGGCGCGCAGCCGGCCGTGATCTTTCCGGCCCGGGGCAAATTCGACCCCGGTCGTGACGTCGACGCCGAATGGCCTCACGACCGCAATCGCCGTGGCCACATTCTCCGGCGCGAGCCCGCCGGCGAGAACGAAGCGGAGTTCCGGATGCTTCGTCACCAACTCCTGCGCGACCGTCCAGGGGAAAGTCCGCCCCGTGCCGCCCCATTCCCCCGCGCTCTGCGCGTCGAGCACGATCATGCGCGTGGCGAAACCGGTTGGAGTGATCGTTAGGCCCAGGTCGCTAACCGGCAGCGCCTTGCCAAATTTCACCCCCGCCTTCGCCAGCGCCGCGCAAAAAGCGGGCGTTTCTGCGCCATGCAACTGCAGCCCGTCGATGAAGGGCAGAGCTGCTACCGCGAACGCCTCGGGAAGGGCCGGGTTCACCATCACCGCCACCCGCTTGACGCTCGCGGGCACCTCCTCGAGCCAGCCGGTCGCAGAGACGCGCTCGAGGTAACGTTTGCTCCCAGGAAAGAAGTTGAAACCAACCGCGTCGGCTCCCGCCTCGATCGCGGCCAGGGTGTCGGCCAGGCTCGTCAGCCCGCAAATTTTGACCCGCATGGTGCGACTCGGCCGGTCGTTAGGCCGCGTCCGCAAATCCGAGCATCGTCTTGCTGAACTCGGCCACCGGCATTTGCCTAACGAGACGGACAATCCCGTCCTGCCACTTCTGGCTGATCTCCTGCAGGTAGGGATCGCCCTGTTCCAGTCGGGTGCGCATCTTCGCCTGCAGCGAGTCGGTTTTGTAACAAAGGATGTCGATCGGAGGGCCGACGCTCACGTTGCTTTTCATCGTCGCGTCGAGCGAGATGATGCCGAATTTCACCGCGTCCATCAGCGAACTTTCGTAGCTGAATCCGCGATCAAGAATCGGCTTCCCATATTTCAGCTCGCCGATCTGCAGAAAGGGACAATCAGGTCCGGCATGGATGCTGTTCCCCTGCGGATAAATCAGATGCACCTCCGGCGCGAGCCCGGCGATCTGCCCGCCGACGATCAGGTGGATGTTAAAATTAAAACCGTCCGCCTCGAGCGCGGCGCGGTCGCGCGCTTCCACCTGCCGCACCTTCGAACCGATGTAGCGGACGGTCTCGTACATTGTCTCGGCATTGAGCAGATGCTTCCGCGCCGGGTGGCTTTCATTCAGGTGCAGGTCGTCATCGATCAGCGCCAGCGTCGCCTGCGAGAGGGAAAGGTTGCCCGAACTCATGATGCAGATCACGCGGTCGCCCGGCTTCTCGAAAACGCGCATCTTGCTCCGCACCCCGACATTATCCATCCCCGCGCTGGTGCGGGAATCGGAGAGAAAAACGGCGCCTTTGCGGCAGAGCATCCCCAGGCAGTAGGTCATGATTCGCCCGGCTTGCTGCTGCCCACGACCCGACCTTTCACCTGTCGGATCTGGGCGTGATGCGTGATTGGATGAACTCGTCCATCGCTTCCGCGAAAGAACGCGCTCAGCATCCAACTCACGATGCTGATCAGAATCGCGCCCCAGAACGCGCTCGAAAAATGATCCACGTGAAAGCCGTGGACCAGGTCGTTCACGATCAGAAGCAGGACGCCGTTCACCACAAAAATGAAAAGCCCGAGCGTGAGAATAATCAGCGGCGCCATCAGGATGAGGAGGATGGGGCGCAGAAAAGCATTCAGGATCCCGAGCAGCAAGGCGGCGCCGACCAACGAGGGGACGCTGTCGTAGCGAATCCCGTGGATCATGGAAGCGGCCACCATCACGGCAATGGTGGTGATCGCCCAGCGAAAAAGAAAATGCCTCATGGTGACCTACGCCGTTTCCGGAAGCCGGTTTCATGCCGGTTTCCACTTGCAGAGGCGCGCTCTTCGGGTAAAGGCTTGGCCCACCAAAAGCAAAAGTAAATGGCGAAAAGTTCAAAAACACCCAAGGACGAAACCTCCGCTGCCGTCTCGGCTCCGACGGAGCAAAGCGCCGTCGGCGCAACCCCTTCCGAGAATCCGGCCGCGCAGAAGTCGAGCAAGACCACGCGCAAACGAGCCTCCGGTCCGGCGCGTAAAACCACGGCCGGTGCGAAGACCAAAAACGTCGGCAAAAGCGAAACCGGTTGAGTTCCTCATCTCCGACGAGGACATCCGGCTGCGCGCGTATTTCATCGCACAGCACCGCGCGCTCAGCGGGCTTAATGGCGACTCGGCGACCGATTGGCTGGAGGCGCGACGTCAACTCTTCGAGGAAGCAAGCCGAACAGCCTAACGAACTCGCGTTCCGTTAAGCGACCTCCAGTTCCGGCAGGCATTCCTTCACTTTTTGGAGCAGCCGATTAATCGTAAACGGCTTCGCGAGGAAGCCGCGGACGCGCGCTTCCTTCAGCAGTTCCTGCGCGCGCTCGTCAGCACCCTGGCCGCTCACAAGCAGCAAAGGCGGCACGATTCGCGCCGGCTTTGAGTTTTCGTAGACCATCGAGATAAGCTGGAAGAGCAGCGTGCCGTCGATCATCGGCATGGAAAAATCGAAGATCATCAGGTCGTAGCTCTTTTTCAGCGCAAGTTCGAACCCGTATTCCGGCTTGGGAGAGGTATCGACTTCGCAACTGAGAAAGTTTTGCAGGGCTTCGCGAATGATACGCAAAACCCCAGTATCGTCGTCTACCACCAGCACTCTTTTTCTCCCTGCGTCAGCCATCTCGGAGGCTTGCGTATAATGCCCGGCGCCTACAAGCTTTTGTTGTGCAAACGAGAGGAAAGTTTTAGTGGCTTCGCCTGCAGCTAACCTGGCCGCCGCCCTGCGCGAACGGCGCGCCCTAATCGCCGACGAAGGCAGCCGATGCGATTCCGAAAAACACGTTGCCAAACTCCAGGCTATCTCGGAGAAAATTGTCGCCTTGGCGGAACAAATTCCGGCTCCGGTGGATCCGCAGCTTGCGCATTTCCTCGCGCGTTGCAGTTACGATAAAGCGCTGCGATTTCTTGGAATCGGCGTAGCGGCGGCCAAGCCCGCCACGACGTGCATCGAAAATAACGGGCGATGCCCGCTAAACTCCTGGAAAGCGCCTAACGAGAATACAACTCGACGATCAACTGTTCGTTGACCATCGGCTGCATTTCTTCGCGCGAGGGGATGTGCGCGACTTTGCCGGTGAGCGCGTCGCGATCGACCGTGAGCCAATCCGGCACCGGCGCGATCTGCGTGAGTTCCATGTTGCGAAGCGCGAGCTGGCGCGATTTCGGCTTGTCCTTCACCGTGATTTCGTCGCCGGCCTTCACGTTGAAGGAAGCGATGTTCACGTTGCGGCCATTCACCTGCACGTGACCATGCGAGACGAGCTGGCGCGCGGCGCTGCGCGTGTTCGCGAGGCCGAGGCGGAAAACAACGTTGTCGAGACGAGTCTCGAGGAGCTGGAGGAGAGTTTCACCGGTGACGCCACGCTTTTGCAGCGCGGTCTCGAAGACGCGGCGGAACTGTTTTTCCATCAGGCCATACTGATAGCGGAGCTTCTGCTTTTCACCGAGCGCGATCGCGTAATCGGATTGCTTGCGGCGCGAACCCTTCGGGCCGTGCATGCCGGGAGGATAATTTTTGCGTTCAAGGGACTTGGAAGGTCCGAAAAGAGGCACGCCGTAACGGCGGGCGATTTTAGTTTTGGGTCCGGTGTATCTGGCCATCTGAAAGAGCTAAGAGTTGAGAGATAAAAGTTGAGCGAGCCGGGTCAAACGCGCCGCTGTTTCGGCGGACGGCAGCCGTTGTGCGGCACCGGAGTAACATCGCGGATGACGGTAAGATCGAGGCCGATCGCCTGCAGCGCGCGGACAGCGGACTCGCGACCTGCGCCTGGTCCCCGAACGAGCACTTCGACTTCTTTGAGCCCGTGTCCCATCGCCTGGCGCGACGCATCCTGCGCCACCATCTGTGCGGCGTAGGCGGTGCTTTTGCGCGAGCCTTTGAAGCCGACTTTGCCGGCGCTTGACCAGCCAATCACGTTCCCTTGCAGGTCGGTGATCGTGACGATCGTGTTGTTGAAAGTGGAAAGGACGTGCGCGAAGCCGGAATGGATATTCTTGCTCCCCTTCGCCTTGATGATCTTCGGCTTCTCGACGTCGTTCGGGTCGAGCGAAAGATTTTCTTTAACGGGCTCAGGCGCGGCGGCTTCGGCCTTCTTCTTCTTCGCCGCTTTCGGCTTTGCTTCCTTCTTGGCCGGGGCTTCCGCCGGCGCGGCGCCTTCGGCGGTGGCCGGAGCGGCTTCCGCGGCTACGGGAGCAGCGGACTCGTTAGGCTCGGTCGCCGGTTGGGTTTCAGGAGCGCTCGCGTCGACCGGAGTCGGCGTGGTCGTCGGCTCTTCGGCTGCAGGCTTTCCGCCGGCGTTTGGTTTTCGGAATCTTCAGCCATGTCTCTATCGTTAGTCGTTAGGTTAAACTTTGCCGGCTTTCGCGTCCTTGTTCCGGATGACGCCGACGGTCTTGCGCGGGCCCTTGCGGGTGCGTGCATTGGTCGAGGTGCGCTGCCCGCGGACGGGCAGTCCGCGGCGATGCCGGATGCCGCGATAGCAATTGATCGCTTGGAGGCGCTTCAGGTTGCCCTGCAGTTCCCGGCGGAGATCGCCCTCGATCGGCATCTTGTTGTCGGTGATCATCTGGATGATCTCGTTGATCTGCTGCGGGGTGAGGTCCTTCGCGCGCAGGTTCGGGATCGATATTCGTCTGCTCGAGCACCTTCTTCGCGGTGCTCGGCCCGATCCCGTAAATGTAGGTAAGCGACGCTTCGATGCGCTTGTCCGCGGGAATTTCGACTCCAGAAATCTTGGCATAAAGTTCCTATCCCTGGCGCTGCTTGTGGCGCGGGTTTTCGTGCAGATCACGCGGACAACATTCTTGCGCTTCACGATCTTACACGCTTCACAAAGTCTTTTCACTGATGGTCGCACTTTCATAACTGGTGATCTGTCGAGACGAAAAACGCGGAGCGAATGGCTCCGCGGTTGTCACTTCTGGCGGAAGGTGATCCGCCCCTTCGACAAATCGTAGGGGGAAACCTCTAGCATAACTTTGTCGCCTGGCAAGATGCGAATGAAGTGAAGCCGCATTTTTCCGGAAATATGGGCCAGGACCCGGTGTCCATTCGGTAGCTCGACGCGAAACATGGTATTCGGCAGCAGCTCGACGACCGTGCCCTCTACTTCAATTGCGTCTTTCCGCGCCATGTCAGGATTTCCGGCTCGTCTTTGCGTAATCAAAACCGTGTGCTCAAAATGCGCGGACGGCATCCCGTCCGCAGTGCAAACCGTCCAGCCGTCATCGAGCAATTGACGGACGGCAGTCCGCCGAGATTAATCATCGGCTCGATCGCCAGGGTCATTCCGGCTTTCAACCGCGGGCCGCTCCCGCGCTTGCCGTAGTTCGGGACCTGCGGCTCTTCGTGGAGTTTGCGGCCCACCCCGTGGCCGACGAATTCGCGGACGACCGAAAATTGATTCCGCCGCGCTTCGTCCTCGATCGTGGCGCAGACATCGCCGAGCCGCACGCCTGCGATCGCATTGCTTGATCGCGCGCTTGCAACGCCGTCTCGGTCACGCGCAATAACTGCTCCATCCGCTCGTCGATCATCCCGACCGGGACCGTCGACGCCGTGTCCCCCACCCAGCCGTCCTGGATCACGCCGATGTCGAGCTTCACGATATCGCCGTATTGAATCCGGCGCTGGCTGCCGATGCCATGGACGATCTCGTCGTTGAGCGAGATGCAGATGTTCCCCGGGAAAACACGATGGCCGAGCCGGTAGCCAAGAAACGCGCTGTGCACTTCCGGCTTCCTGCCATCAGGTCCGCGGCCGCCTCGTCGATTTCCTTGGTCGAAATCCCCGGGCGAACCAGCTCGCTTACCCGTTCCAGAATGTCGCTCGCGGTGCGGCAAGCGAGCCGCATCTTGCTCGATCTCCCGCGCCGACTTTGATCGGGATCATTTCGCGCGGTTTTCGATCAGACCCGAGATCTCAGCGAAGACCGCATCCCGATCGCGATTGCCATCGATGCGATGAAGCGCGGAGTCTTTCTCGTAAAAAGAAAGCAGCGGTTCGGTCTTCGTTTTAAATTCCGTCAGGCGATTCTGCAGCACCGCCGCGTCGTCGTCATCACGGCGAATCAGCGGACCGTCGCAATAAGGACAAACCGGCCGATCCGCAAAACCCGCACTCGTTAGGCTGGTGGTGAAACCGCAACGGCGACATTGCAGCCGGCTCGCGATCCGATCGCGCACGGTTTGCTCCGAGACTTCCAACCAGATCGCGAGATCCAGCGGCGTGCCTGCTTTCTCCAAAATGTCGCGCAGCCGTTCCGCCTGCGTCACCGTGCGCGGGAAGCCATCGAAGACGAAGCCTTCCTTGCCGTGCAGGCTCAGCCAGTCTTCGATCAGGTGAATGATGATATCGTCGGGCACGAGCCCGCCTTCCTTGGCGATCTCGTCTGCTTCCAGACCGAGCGGCGTTTCCAAGTCGCGCTCGCGCCGCAAAATCGTGCCGGGCGAAGTAACCGAGATGGCAAAATGCCGGGTAATCATCTCTGCCTGTGTTCCCTTGCCGGAACCGGGAGCGCCGAGAAGAATGATGCGACTTTTCACCGTGCGCCGTAGAGGAAAATAGCTACTCCACCGATCACCAGCACTGCGATGCCGACGTAGAGCCACATCAGCGTGCCCTGCTCCGCCGCTTCGCCGCGCGCGCCGCCCCGATCAAAGGCGCGACCACGGATGCGCCCCTTGCGCAGGAAACCATCGTAGTGCCGCTGGATCAGGTGCGTCTCCACCTGCCGCATCGTGTCAAGCATGACGCCGACGATGATGAGCAGGCTGGTGCCGCCGAAAAATTGCGCGGTGATCACCGGAACATGCAGTCCCTGGCTGAGCAGACTCGGTAAGATCGCGATCGCGGTGAGGAAGATCGCACCCGCGAAAGTCAGGCGCGTCATCGTGAAATCGAGGAAATCCGCGGTCGGCTTGCCCGGACGCACGCCCGGGATGTAGCCGCCATATTTCTTCAGGTCATCGGCGATCTGCGACGGCTGGAATTGGGTCGCGACCCAGAAATAACTGAAGAAGAAAATCATCGCCGCGAGCACCACGTAATGGAGCCAGCCGCTGGAAAGATTGTCCGCAATCATCTTCGCCGTCCGGCTATTTTTGAAAGCAAGCTGCACGATCGTGGTCGGGAAAAGCAGGAGCGCCCAGGCAAAGATGATCGGCATCACGCCGGCGTAGTTCACCTTCAACGGCATATACTGCGTCTGGCCGCCATACATCTTCCGGCCGACGACGCGCTTCGCGTACTGCACAGTGATCTTGCGCACGCCTTGCGTGACCGCGATTACCGCCGCTATCACGACGAAAAGAAACGCTACCATCAGGACCAGGACCGCGGGACTCACCTGACTTCCCGCCGCGCCCGGACCTGAAGGAACAAAGGTTTTCCACGCCTGCGCCAAGGCTGCGGGCAAGCGCGCCACGATGCCGATCGTGATGATCAGCGAAATGCCATTTCCGATGCCGCGATCGGTGATCTGATCGCCGAGCCACATCAGGAAAAGCGTGCCGGACGTGAGCGTGAGCACCGTGATCACACGGAACGACCAACCCAGATTATCGACCAGTGGAATTCCCAATCGCGCCGTCGTCTCCGTAATCCCGGGCAACATCGTGTGATACGACTCCGGATGCTGGAACGAAACCGCGAGCAGGTAACCCTGGAAAATGCAAAGCACCACCGTCGCGTAGCGGGTGTACTGCATGATCTTCTGCCGGCCGCCATCTTCGCGCGAAAGCCGGCTGAGCGACGGGATCACCGCCGTGAGCAGCTGCAGCATGATCGACGCGCTGATGTAAGGCATGATGCCTAACGAAAAGATGGCGCAGTTCTCCAGCGCACCACCGCTGAAAAGATTGAAGAGCGCCGCGACGCCGCCGCCAGCGCTTTGCGACGAGGTGCGAAACCAGTCCTGCAGCACCGCCGGGTTCACACCCGGAGTGGTGATGGCCGCACCGAGGCGGACCACCACGATAACCGCGAGGGTAAACAAAATTCGCCGACGCAGCTCGGGAATTTTGACGCTGTTGAGAAAAGCCGAAACCATCCGCTCAGTTCGCTAGGAGCCCGCTATTTCGCGGACTTCTTCTTCGCCGCAGGTTTCTTTTTCTTCGCCTTGGGCGCCGCCGGTGCCGGCACATTTTTCGGAGCCTTCTCCGGATGGCGCGGACCGAACGCTTCACGCGGCGCGATCAGATTCACCGTGCCACCGGCTTTCTCGATCTTCGCGCGGGCGGCGTCACTCACCTTGTGAGCTTCAATCGTCAGGCCGTGGTTCAGTTCACCGCGACCCAGAATCTTTAATCCGGCAACCTTGCCGCGGACCATGTTCGACTCGCGCAACATCTGCTCATTGATCGAGCTGCCGGCTTCAAATTGGTTCAGGTCATCAAGATTGACGACCGCGTAAGTCTTATGAAAAGCCGCGTTGTTGAAACCACGTTTCGGCAAACGCCGAATGAGCGGCATCTGGCCACCCTCGAACCCGAGACGGATGCTGCCGCCGGAACGAGCCTTCTGTCCTTTGTGGCCTTTGCCGCTGGTCTTACCGTGACCAGAGCTCTCACCGATGCCGAGCCGCTTGGTGCGATGTTTCGCACCGGGCCGCGGACGTAAATTGTGCAAACGAATCATGACTAAGCGTTCTCCCCTCCGCCATTGTTGTGGTTGGTCACTTTGATCCCGCGAGTCTTCATGATCTCATCGCGGCGGCGCAGCGAACGCAACGCCTCGATCGTGGCCTTGACCACGTTCGCGTGATTGCTCGAGCCGAGCGACTTCGCGAGCACGTCGCGAATGCCGACTGCTTCCACCACCGCACGCACCCCACCACCGGCGATGACGCCAGTTCCCGGCGAAGCCGGACGAAGCATGACGCGACCGCCACCGAACTCGCCGATCACTTCATGCGGAATGGTGTTATCGCGGAGCGACATTTTTTCCATCGACTTGCGCGCAGCTTCCGAAGCTTTGCGAATCGCTTCCGCGACTTCGTTCGCCTTGCCGAATCCACAACCCACTTTGCCGTCGTGATCACCGGCCACGATGAGCGCGCTGAAGCTAAAACGGCGACCGCCCTTTACGACCTTCGCGCAACGATTGATGAAGACGACCTTCTCGGTCGTATCTCCTCTTGCCGGAGGCGTCCGGTCCGTGGTGCGTGAGTCGCTTCGTCTGCCTTGGTTGCCTGCGTATGCCATATTAAAGTTTCAGTCCGCCTTCGCGCGCCGCGTCGGCCAGCGCTTTAACTTTGCCGTGGTAGATGAACCCGCCACGATCAAAAACTGCCTTGTCGATATTCTTCGCGATCGCCCGCTCGGCGATGAGTTTGCCGACCTTCTCGGCGGTCACGAGGTTCGAGGAACCTTTGCCGGCCAAGGCTTTCTCGGTCGTAGTCGCGGAGACCAGCGTCTTACCCGCTTCGTCATCGACAACCTGCGCGTAGACATGCTTGCCGGAAAAATGAACGCAGAGACGCGGACGTTCCGCGGTCCCGGAGACCTTGCGGCGAATGCGATTGTGGATCCGAGCCCGGATCGCTTTGCGGTTAATCGTAGCCATAACTATTGGACGGTCTTGCCTTCCTTGCGGCGCACCTGTTCGCCGGCATAACGCACGCCTTTGCCCTTATAAGGCTCCGGCGGGTAGTAGGCGCGAATATCAGCCGCGACCTGGCCGACGACTTTCTTGTCGACGCCTTCGATCGCGATCTTGGTGTTGTCTGTGACGGTAATTTTGATGTCCTTCGGGATCTGGAACAGAACCGGGTGCGAAAAGCCGAGGCTCAAGTTGAGATTGCTGCCTTGGACGTTCGCCTTGAAACCGACACCTTCGATCTCGAGATTGCGCGTGAAACCCGTGCTCACGCCGACGACCATATTATTGACCAGCGCACGGGAAAGACCGTGCAGCGCCTTTAGGCTCCGGGTTTCCGCATCGCGGACGAACGAAACCTGATTATCCGCGACATTTGCCTTGATCCCTTTCGGGAGCGTCCAGTCCAACTTCCCTTTCGGGCCTTCGACTGCGACCTTGCCGCCGTTGTCGACGTTGACTTTGACTTTGGCGGGAATTTCCACCGCCTTTTTTCCGATTCGTGACATAACTCTTGGGTTACCAGACGAAAGCCAGTAACTCGCCTCCTACTTTTTGTTTCTTCGCTTCACGACCGGACATGACTCCGCGCGAAGTGGAAAGGATTGCGGTGCCCATGCCGCCAAGAACCCGCGGGATTTCATCCGCGCCGACATAACGGCGCAGACCCGGGCGACTCACGCGTTTCAGGCCGGTGATGGCGCTGGTGCGGTTCGCGATCTTGTTGGTGATCTTGATCCGCGGATGGGCCGCGGTGGTATCGAGCGAGAAATCGGTGATGTAACCTTCTTCCTTCAGGATGCGAACGATCTCGTTCTTCATCTTGGAGTAAGGCACAAACATTTCGAGCTTCTGCGCCTGGGTGCTGTTGCGCACGCGGGCCAGGAGGTCGGCGATAGGATCAGTGACGGTACTCATGTTCGTTAGGCGGTCGCCGCGGCGACGGGTTTCTTGGGACGGTCGCTGAAGGGCATTCCCATTTCGCTCAGGAGCGATTTGGCCTCTTCGTTGGTGCGCGCGGTGGTCACAATCGTAACATCAAAACCGATGTTGCGCTTGATTTTGTCCAGCTCCACCTCGGGAAAAATGGATTGATCGGAAACACCCAGGGTGTAGTTCCCGTTGCCGTCGAAACCCTTCGGCGAAACGCCGCGGAAGTCGCGGATGCGCGGGAGCGAAGCCTTGATCAGGCGCTCCATGAACTCATACATCTGCGCGCCGCGCAGGGTCACTTTGGCGCCAATCGCCTGCTCTTTGCGGAGCTTGAAATTCGAGATGCTCTTCTTGGCGCGTGTTTCCGCCGGTTTCTGGCCGGAGATAAGCGCGAGCTCAGCCTTCGCTTCTTCCAAGGCCTGCTTCACATCGGATTGCGAGCCGACCGAAGTGTTGATCACAACCTTCTCCAGCTTCGGCACCTGATGGATATTCTTGTAGCCCTGCGACTCACGCAGCGCCGGGATCACGCGCTCTTTGTAGTCGCGGTAAAATTCGTTTTCCATGTCCTAGCTTTTCTTTTTCTTTTTGTCGTCGGCGGTCTTCTTTTTCTTCGCCGGCTTTTTCTCGGTTTGCTCGACCAGTTTCACATTCGAGATGTGGATCGGGCCTTCGCGCTCCGCGATCGAACCCTGGGGATTGTCCTGCGATTTGCGCATGTGCTTTTTAATCAGGCGCACGCCTTCGATCAGGACGCGATCCTTCCGCGAGATGACCTCGAGGACCTTCCCGGTGGAACCGCGAAAGTTACCGGCGATCACTTCAACCTGGTCGCCTTTTTTCACATGATGCTTGGCTCGATTCATAACACTTCCGGAGCGAGCGAAACGATCTTCATGAAATTGCGTTCGCGGAGTTCACGAGCGACCGGGCCGAAAATACGGGTGCCGCGCGGATTGAGATCCTTGTCGATGATCACGATCGCGTTGTTATCGAAGCGCAGGAGCGAGCCGTCGTCGCGCTTGATCGGCTGCTTCGTGCGCACGAGCACGGCACGGACGACTTCGCCCTTTTTCACCGTCCCGGTGGGGCTCGCTTCTTTCACGTTCGCGGTGATGACATCACCAATGCCGGCGCATTTCGCACCGCCTTTGCCGATCACGCCGATCATCGTCGCCATCCGGGCGCCGCTATTATCGGCTACATCGAGTCTTGATCTTAGGTAAACCATATCAGTGCCTTATTTCTGCACGACTTCGACAAGCCGCCAGCGCTTCAATTTGCTGAGTGGGCGGGTCTCCATAATCCGGACGGTGTCACCCATCTTCGCCTTGCTCTCTTCGTCGTGGGCGTAGAATTTTTTCTTCTGCTTCACGATCTTGCCAAACTTTGCGTGCGGCACGCGAGTCACGGTGCGGACCACGATCGTTTTGTTCATCCCGCTGGAAATCACCTCGCCCACGCGAGTCTTGCGCGCGCCCCGAGTTTCCGCCGGCGGTTCCTGAGTCGTTGCTTCGTCCATGATCAATTATTTCTTCGTCGGCTCGGCGGCCGGCTGGTTGGTACGCTCTGTTAGGACCGTCTCAATCCGCGCCACTTCGCGCCGGAGCAATTTTAACCGGCTCGGCTGTTCGAGCTGGCCGCTCTGCTGCTGAAGGCGGAGATGCAGGCTTTCCTGGCGCAGGTCGCGCTTTTTCGTCTGGAGCTCATCTGAGCTCATTTCTTTGATTTCCTTGAATTTCATTTCTCGTTAGGCGTTAGGCCGCCACGTGGTGACGGGTGAGGAACTTGGTCCGCACCGGCAGTTTGTCCGCGGCGAGGCGGAGCGACTCACGGGCGATCGATTCCGGCACACCGTCGAGCTCAAACAAAATGTTCCCCGGCCGCACGGTCGCGACCCACTTCTCAGGCTGGCCTTTACCCTTGCCCATGCGGGTTTCCGGCGGACGACCCGTGACCGATTTGTCGGGGAAAATCCGGATCCAGAGTTTGCCTTTGCGTTTCATGTTGCGGGTTAAGGCGACACGGGCGGCTTCAATTTGGGTGTTGGTGATCCAGGCGCGCTCCAGGGTCTGGAGGCCGAATTCGCCGAAGTCGATCCGGAGATTGCGCGAAGCCATCCCCTTGCGGCTTCCCCGCTGGGTCTTGCGATATTTAACGCGTTTGGGCAGTAGTGGCATGACTTAGATATTCCTTCTTAGACTCGTTAGGCTGCAACCGGCGCCGGGGAGGGCGCGGTCGGCGAGCCGGTCGCCGCGGGGGTGGCGGCGGGCGCTTCTTCCTTCTTACAGATCCAGCATTTCACGCCAATCTTGCCGTAAACGGTATTCGCTTCCGCAAAGCCGTAATCGATCGGGGTGCGGAGAGTGTGCAGCGGCACTTTGCCTTCGCGATACCATTCCGAACGGGAAATTTCCGCGCCATTGAGACGACCGGAGCTGCGGAGACGAATCCCCTGCGCGCCGAAGTCCATCGCGATCTGCACCGCTTTTTTCATCGCGCGGCGATAGGCGATCCGGCGCTCGATCTGGAGGGCGACGTTTTCGGCGACCAGCTGAGCGTCGAGTTCCGGAGTCTTGATTTCTTGGATGTCGATCTTGATCTGTTTACCCGCGGCCATCTTCGAGATCTCTTCGGTCATCTTCTCGATCTCGGCTCCTTTGCGCCCGATCACGATGCCGGGACGCGCGGTGTGGATAGTTACGCGGATCGAGTTCCACGCACGTTCGATGATGATCTTCGCGACCGCAGCGAACTGCAGCTTCTTCTTCACGTAGCTGCGAATCTTGATGTCGCTATGGAGGAAGCCGGGCATCTCCTGGGGCGAAGCGTACCAGCGCGAACGCCAGTCGCGGTTCACTCCGAGACGGAAACCAATTGGATTAACTTTCTGGCCCATGTTCTAGCTTTCTTGCTGCGTTTCGCTCGCTTCCGCCGGAGCGGTTTCAGCGGCGGGAGTCTCGACCTCGGTCTTTTTGGCCGAGGCGGTGCGGGTAGTTTTCTTGGTGCTCGCTCGAGCGCTTCTTCGCGCCAGCCGGCTTTTTCTCGCGGCGCTTAATCTCGATCTCGTCCGTGAGGATGATCCGGATGTGGCTGCTACGTTTCAAAATTGTGGAGCCGCTCCCGCGAGCGCGCGTCATCATGCGTTTCATCGTCGGGCCTTCGCCGACGGTCGCTTCTTTCACGACGAGTCCTTCAACCCGGAGATTGTTGTTGTTCTCGGCGTTGGCGATCGCGCTCTTCAGCGTTTTACCGATCATGGCCGCCGCCTTTTTCGGGCTGAACGCGACGAGGTCGAGCGCTGCCGAGACCGGCAGCCCTTGAATGGCACGAGTCACTTCGCGCGCTTTGAACGCCGAAATCTTCGCGTAACGATATGTCGAGGTAACTTGCATTTAATTCTGACTGACTTCGGGTCGCGCATCCACTTGGAGACGATCACCCACTTTTATTCTGTCCTTCGCTGAATCCATTTCCTGCACAACTGCACCGCTGATCTTGTCGCGGACATCGACCACTCGAAGGGTGGCGATGTTACGCCCGCTCCGCATCACGCGCAACGGCATCCCGATCTTTACTCCCTGCCGCGCCCCGAGGTTTCCCACCACGAGCGACCACTCCTCCTTCACGCTGATGACTTTTCCGTCCATCAGGTCGGAAGCCTGCTCCTCGCCGTTCGCTTCGTTTCCCGCGGTTTTGCCGACGAGCCGGTTCGTCGCGCGCAGTTGCGTTTCCACATCCATGCGCGCGTTGGCGTCGCCACTCGGCGTCGTCTTGACGTAACGCAGAACCGTCTCGGTTAGCTGCAAAAGCTGCTCGCGGTAGGCGACCTTGTCTTTCTGCAAAATCTGCAGGTCACTCACCGCTTTCAACAAACGCTGCTCGAGCTTCGTCCGGTCCTTACTCGCGGATTCCACGCCGAGCGCGTCCATCCGCAATTGCAGGTCGGCATATTTTCGCCGGAATAACTCCGCTTCCGCGTTCGAGACGACCAGACTATCGGTCATGGTCTTCACCGTTTCGCGATCGAGCGAGAGCTGCTTCTTCAAAAGATCATTCTGCGAAAGCAACGTCTCCGACGTCACCTTCGCTTCGGCTGCTTCTAAATTGGATTCTGACAAAGAACTGTTTTCCGCGTGCGCGTTTCTGAGCGCGCCCGCGCTGACTACTAACACCAACGAGATCGCCAAGCGCCCTCCGCATCGCACTGCCCATGGCAGCCGCAAAGCAGCGAATGGAAATCGAAAAATCACATCACTTCGTCACCTTCGCGGTGTGCGACCCGTGTTTCTTGAAGATACGCGTCGGGGAAAACTCACCGAGCTTATGCCCGACCATGTTTTCCGTGACGAAGACGGACTGAAAAATTTTGCCGTTATGCACGAGAAAGGTGTGACCCACGAAGTCAGGAGTCACCATCGAGCGGCGCGACCAGGTCTTAACCGGCTTCTTCACCCCAGAGGTATTCATCTTATCGATCTTCTCGAGAAGATGCGGCTCTACGAACGGTCCTTTTTTTAACGATCTGCCCATAACAAATTAGCTCTTCTTCTTCCGGTTAACCCGACGATCCTGCATGATGAACCGATCGCTTGGCTTGCTCTTGGAACGCGTCTTGAAGCCCTTCGCGAGTTGTCCCCACGGGCTGGTGAGATGCTGGCGTCCACCGCCACCCTTCGACTTACCCTGACCGCCACCATTCGGGTGGTCGATCGGGTTCATCACCATGCCGCGCACAGTCGGGCGAACACCCTTCCAGCGTGAACGGCCAGCCTTGCCGCTGACCACATTCATGTGATCGACATTTCCGACTTGGCCCATCGTGGCGCAGCAGGTGTCATGAATCCGGCGAATCTCACCCGAAGGAAGTTTCACCAGGGCATAACCGGCTTCGCGGTTACTCAGAGTCGCCTGCTGACCGGCGCTGCGGGCAATCTGTCCACCGCGACCAGGAGCAATCTCGATGTTATGAATCCCGGAGCCGAGCGGAATCGCACTCAGGGGAAGTGAGTTACCTACACCAGGAGCTGCGGTTGGGCCTGACATCACGGTCGCACCTTTCGCGAGACCGTCCGGCGCAAGGATATAACTCATCTCGCCGTCGGCATACTTAATCAGAGCGATGCGCGCGGTGCGGTTCGGATCGTATTCAATCCCGACCACCTCAGCCGCGACGCCATGCTTGCGACGCTTGAAATCAACCTTGCGGTATTTCTGCTTGTGCCCGCCGCCGATGTGACGCGAAGTAAGCCGGCCTTTATTGTTCCGGCCGCCACTGCGTTTTTTGACTTCGGTCAGAGCCTTATGCGGCTTCGACTTGGTCTGGGTAATTTCGTCAAACGTCGGCAGCGTCTTGAAACGCTGCGTCGGCGTAAGTGGGCGATAGTCTCTGATAGCCATAACTAATTAAACGAGATCGATCTTCTCGCCTTCCTTCAGGGTGACGATGGCCTTCTTCCAATGCGCCTTGCGGCCGAAGTTCGCGGTCCGTTCCCGCTTCTTCTTGCCGGCATAGTTACAGGTGTTCACGGCGACAACCTTCTTCTTGAAGAGAAGCTCGATCGCAGCCTTGATCTGCACTTTGTTGGCACGCGGGCTGACCCGGAAGACATACTTATTCAGTTTCTCGCTCAGGAGCGAGGCCTTCTCGGTCAACTGCACCGTCTGGATTAAATCGTAAGGTTCGTTCATGACTATTCCGCCGCGGTTTTAGCCGAGGCTGGCGCGGTCCTTTCCGCGAGTTTCGCGAGCGCACTGTCGGTCACGATGATTTTGTCGAACGCGAGCAACTGCTCAGTATTCACGTCGGTCGCCGTCGCCAGGAGGACCGGCTTCACATTGCGCGCCGCACGGTAGAAGCTCTCTTCGAACGTATCGGAGATGAGCAACACCTTCTTGGCGTCCGTGTGACCCTTGACCAGACTCACAAACGCCTTGGTCTTCGCTTCGTTCACAGTGAATGCGTCAACCGTCATCACATCGCCACCATTGATCCGCTCACTGAGAGCCTTCTGGAAAGCGAGCCGACGGGTCGTCTTGGAAACTTTCTTGGTATAGTCACGCGGCTTCGGTCCGAAGACCACGCCGCCGCCACGCCAGACCGGCGATGACTTATAACCAGCGCGGGCGCGGCCCGTGCCTTTTTGCCGCCACGGCTTGGCGCCGGAAAGGGCTACTTCTGCCTTGGTCTTGGTGTTAGCCGAACCCGAACGACGGGCGGCACGCATCGCGACGATCGCGTCATGCATTGCCTGCGTGCCCCGACCGTTTTCAATCAGGACCAAATTTGCCTTTTTCGCGGCTTCGATGGTTAAAACTTTTGCGCTCATTTACTGGCCTCGGCTGCAGCGGGCTTCTTCAGAGCCGGACGAATGACAACATAGCTGCCATTCGCGCCCGGAACGGCGCCACTGATTAAGATGATTTTGTCCTCTTCGCGGACCTGTAACACTTGCAGGTTCTGCACCGTCACGCGTTCGTCACCCATGTGACCAGGCATACCCATGTTTTTGAAGATACGACCCGGAGTAGAACGGTTACCGACCGCACCGTTCCGACGGTGAGTCTTGGATCCGTGCGCCGCGCCCTGGCCGTGGAAGTTATGCTTCTTCATCACGCCCTGGAAACCCTTACCCTTGGACTTACCGACCACGTCCACCCAGTCGCCGGCCTGAAACTGAGTTACCGCCAAGTCGATGTCACCTTCCGGTGCATCTTCCTTCAGGCGAAACTCGCGGACGAGTTTCTTCGGTTCAGAGTTAGCCTTGCCGAAACCGCCAAGAAGCGCCTTCGTAACCCGCGATTCCTTCTGTTTGTCGAACCCGACCTGAATCGCAGAGTAACCGTCGTTCTCCGTGGTGAGACGACGCAAGAGAGTGTTATCGCCCGCGGCGATCACGGTAACCGGGCGCATATTGCCCTTCGCATCGTAGATGCTGGTCATGCCGATTTTTTTTCCTAAAAGTCCGATGCTCATGATGATTGGCTCGCAAAAGGTTCCAGTGCCGGAGCACTTAGATCTTAATCGTGATATCCACGCCCGCCGGCAGATTCAGTTTCTTTAACTCGTCCACAGTCTTCGCGGTCGGCTCGATAATGTCGAGCAGGCGCTTGTGGGTGCGAATTTCAAATTGGTCCATCGACTTTTTGTCGACGTGCGGAGAGCGGTTGACCGTGAATTTCTCGATCAAAGTAGGGAGCGGAATCGGTCCCGCGACGCGCGCGCCGGTGCGTTTGGCCGTTTCGACAATGTCGACGGCAGATTGATCGAGCATCCGATGATCGAATGCTTTCAGGCGAATACGAATGCGTTGTGCGTCGGCCACGTTACTTGGTCTCCTTTTGGTCGAGCACGGCCGCGACGAGCTGTTGCGGCACTTGTTCGAAATGTGACGGCTCCATCGAATAACTCGAACGGCCTTTGGAAAGTGAACGAATCGCGGTCGCGTAACCGAACATTTCGGCAAGCGGAACTTCGGCCTGCACCATGGTGAGGTTGCCCTTCACTTCGATGCTGGCGATTTTGCCGCGGCGACGGTTCAAGTCACCCATGATGTCGCCCTGATATTCTTCCGGCGTCGCATTCTCGACCTTCATGATTGGCTCGAGCAGAATCGGTTTCGCTTTCTTGAAAGCGTCCTTCACCGCGAAGATCGCAGCGAGTTTGAAAGCCATTTCGTTGGAATCAACGTCGTGATAGGAGCCGTCGACGATATCGACATTCGCGTCGATCACCTGATAGCCACCGATGACGCCATTGAGCATCGCTTCTTCGATACCCTTTTTGCAGGCCGGAATGTATTCCTTCGGAATGTTACCGCCCACGACCTTGTTCTCGACCGTGATGCCTTTGCCACGTTCGTTAGGCTGAACCTTGATCACGACATGGCCGTATTGCCCGCGACCACCGGACTGCTTGATAAGCTTGCCTTCGCCGTCGGCCGGCGCGGTGATGGTTTCGCGATAGGCGATCTGCGGTTTGCCGGCATTCGCGTCAACCTTGAATTCACGCAGCATGCGGTCACGAATGATCTCAAGGTGGAGCTCGCCCATGCCCGCGATGATCGTCTGGCCGGTGTCTTCATGCGTGAAGACTTTGAAAGTAGGATCTTCTTCCGAGAGACGCTGCAAAGCCACGCCCATCTTTTCCTGGTCCTGTTTGGTCTTCGGCTCGATCGCCATCGAGATAACCGGATCGGGGAACGAAGGCGGCTCGAGCAGGATCGGGAAATCCTCGTCACAGAGCGTATCACCCGTGGTGATGTTCTTGATGCCGACGATGGCCGCGATGTCGCCTGAGTAACAGGTGTCGATGTCTTCGCGCTTATCGGCCTGAATCTGGATCAGACGCGAAATGCGCTCACGCTTGTTCGTGCGCGGGTTGTAAACGTTGTCGCCCTTCGAGAGCGAACCGGAATAAACGCGGAAGAAAACGAGCTTTCCGACGAATGGATCGCTCCAAAGTTTGAAAGCCAACGAGCAGAATTTGCCGTTGTCGTCCGTCGGCGCTTCCATCTTCTCGTGCGTGTCGGGTTCCATCCCGACCGCGGGCGGAATGTCGAGCGGGCCCGGGAGATAATCGATCACGGCGTCGACGAGATATTGAACGCCCTTGTTCTTAAAAGCTGATCCACCAACGACCGGGACAAATTTGTTCGCGATCGTCTGCCGACGGATGCCCGCCTTCAACATCTGCGGAGTGATCTCTTTCTCTTCCAGAACCGCCTCGGCGATCTCGTCATCGATGTCGGAAATCTTCTCAACCAACGTCGCGTAGGCCTTTTCGACCTGTTCCTTATTCTCTTCCGGAACGTCGCGGACTTCGTAAATGGAACCCATCGAGTCGTCGTCGAGATAGAAAATCGCCTTGCGATTCACGACGTCGAGCTGGCCCTTAAGATAATCTTCCTTGCCCAGCGGGATCAGAATCGGCCAGGCATTTGCGCCCAGCTTTTTGTGCATCGAATCGATCGAGGCATCGAAATCAGCACCGACGCGGTCCATCTTGTTAATGAAAGCGATCCGCGGAACGAGATACTTGTTCGCCTGACGCCAAACCGTTTCGGACTGGGGCTGTACCCCGGCGACCGCATCGAACACCGCAATCGCGCCGTCCAGCACGCGGAGCGAACGCTCTACCTCGGCGGTGAAATCCACGTGGCCGGGCGTGTCGATGATGTTGACGCGCATTTTGATGTCCTCAAACATCTTGTAAACGCCCGCTTCCTTCTTCTGCATCCAGGCGCAAGTCGTGGCGGCCGACGTAATCGTGATCCCGCGCTCACGTTCCTGCTCCATCCAATCGGTCACGGTCGTGCCTTCGTGCACTTCACCGATCTTGTGGATCATGCCGGTGTAGAAAAGGATGCGCTCGGTGAGCGTGGTTTTGCCCGCGTCGATGTGCGCGGCGATCCCAATGTTCCGTGTCTTCTCGAGCGGGAACTTGCGGTTCGGCGAATTCGGATTCGCGGATTTGGGTTTATCTAGAGTCGCAGAAGCCATGACAGAAATTGGTTACCAGCGGAAATGGGCGAAGGCGCGATTGGCCTGCGCCATCTTATGTGTGTCGTCGCGTTTCTTGATCGCGTTGCCCTGGCCAGCAGCGGCATCCTTGAGTTCATGCGCAAGCGCATCGGCCATCGGCATGCCGCGACGGTTGTCGGCGTAGGTCACGATCCAGCGCATCGCGAGCGAGACCTGGCGGGAAGCGGTTACTTCCATCGGGACTTGATAAGTGGCACCACCAACGCGGCGCGATTTCACTTCCAGGCGAGGACGGACATTCTCGAGCGCCTTGTTCACGACCTCGAGCGGATCGACCGCATCGGAGCCTTCGCGCGATTTGTCAATCGCGGTGTAGACGATCCGTTCGGCGAGCGACTTCTTGCCGCGTTTCATCACAGTGGAAATCAGACGCGCGACCGCGACGCTGCCGTAACGCGAGTCGACCTTTTCTTCTTTTTTGTAAGTTCTACGACGACGTGACATGGCTATTTCTTCTTTTTCCCGCCCTTGCCGGCAGCGGCGGCTTCCGCACCTGCCTTCGGACGTTTCGCGCCGTACTTGGAACGGCTGCGACGGCGGCCGTCCACTCCGAGAGAGTCAAGCGTGCCGCGCACGATGTGGTAGCGGACACCCGGCAAATCTTTCACCCGGCCGCCGCGTACGAGGACGATCGAGTGTTCCTGCAAATTGTGACCTTCGCCCGGGATGTAGGCGATGATTTCCTGCCCATTCGTTAGGCGGACTTTCGCGACCTTGCGCAAGGCAGAATTCGGCTTCTTCGGCGTGCGGGTCATGACCTGCGTGCAGACGCCGCGCCGTTGCGGACAATTCTTCAGCGCCGGTGACTTGGATTTCACCGAAACTTTCTTTCGTCCCTTGCGAATGAGTTGATTAATCGTTGGCATTTTTGTGCATCAAAGCCGTCGAAACATCGAAGTTTCAGACGACAAAAAAACCGCTCAAGCCGTGTCTACTGTTCTCACGCACCTGAGACGGGGAGCGCGCAATATAGGAACAAATTATTGCGTCGCAAGATTATTTTGCCCGGCGAGCGCACCAAGTGCTTCCCAGCGAGCGTACAGCCGCGCGACCTCCTGCCGGGCCGCCTCGAGTTCGGCCTCGAGTTGCGGCCAATCCGCCGCGTGTTTCTGGAAGAAATCCGGCGCGCTGAAGGGCGTCTCCAGCCTAACGACTTCCCCTTCCGCCGAGAGGATGGCGGCCTCCATGCCCTCGAGCTCACGCTGTTCTTTCCACTTCAGCTTGCGCGGCGCGGGGACGGTCGCTGCGGTCGCTTTCACACCGGTTGAGGTGGATGATTTCGCGGACGCATCGCCGCCGGTGCCGAGCGTCGCGCGCTTCTCCAGGTAATAATCGTAATTCCCGACCGCATAACGAACTTGCCCGTCGCCCTCGAACGCGAGAATCGCGGTGCAGACCCGGTTCAAAAAATAACGATCATGGCTGACCACGATCACGTTCCCTTTGAAACCGACGAGCGCTTCCTCGAGCAGCCGCAGCGTTCCGAGATCGAGATCGTTGGTCGGCTCGTCAAGGATCAGGACGTTGCCGCCGCGCTTCAGGATTTTCGCGAGCAGGACCCGGCTCCGCTCGCCGCCGCTGAGCTGATCGATCTTGGTATTGATCCGCTCCTCGGTGAAAAGGAACCGCCGCAAATAGCTGCGGAGCGTGATGCTCTCCTCGCCCAGCCTAACGAACTCGGTCCCCTCGCCCACCTCTTCCCAAACGGTCTTTGCGTCGTCGAGGAGCAGCCGGTTTTGGTCGACGTAATTGATCTCGGTCCGCGCGCCGATCTCGACCACGCCGCTGGTCGGCTCCACCTGCCCGAGCATGATCTTGAGCAGCGTCGATTTCCCGAGCCCGTTGCGTCCGACAATCCCGAGGCGCTCGTTAGGCTGGAGGTTCAGCGAGAGATTATGGATTAACTTCCGGCCGCCGAGTTCCATCGAAACATCGCGCAATTCGATGATACGATTCGCGAGCTTTGGCGCGGGTGGAATGATCAGATCGACATCGAGCTCCGCTTCCGGCGCCTCCTGCGCGGCCTGCTCGAAATATCGCTCGACCCGGTCGACCGATTTCGTCCGGCGCGCCCGTGGGGCCTTGCGCACCCACGCGAGCTCGCGCTTGAGAAATTTCTGGCGCTTGTGCTCCTGCATTTCCTCGACCGCCGCCCGCTCCGCGCGGGCCAGCAGGTAGTCAGTGTAGTTGCCGGCGTAGCTGTAAAATTTCCCGCGCGACAGTTCGACCACGCGCGTCGCGATCCGGTCGAGAAAATAGCGATCGTGCGTCACGAACAGACACGTGCCCTGATATCGCGCGAGAAAGTCCTCGAGCCATTCGATCGAGCCGGTGTCGAGATGGTTCGTCGGCTCGTCGAGAATGAGAAAGTCCGGGCGCGCGAGCAACGCGCGGCAGAGCGCGACGCGCCGCTTTTCTCCGCCGGAAAGGTCGAGGCCAGCCGCTCCGGATCCGGCGCGTGCAGGTTCGTGATCAAGCTTTTCGCGCGATGCTCGAGATTCCATCCGTCGAAATGCTCGATCTGTTCGAGCAACAGCCCGCTCCGCGCACCTTCCGGTGGCGCGGTTTCATACTCCGCGAGGAGATCGAGCACCCGCTGCGCGCCGGCGAGGATATTGTCGTGGACCGTCGCGTTTTCCTCGAGCGCAAACATCTGCGGCATGTAGCCGACCACGAGATCGCGCCGCAGATTGATTTCCCCGGCGTCCGGCGGCATATTGCCGGCCGCGATCTGGAGAAAAGTCGATTTCCCGGAGCCATTGCGACCGACCAAGCCGACGCGCTCGCCCTCCAGAATCGTGACTGAAGCCTTGTCCAGCACCACCTGGTGGCCGAAGCGCACCACGAGCTCGGACGCGCTGGCGATCGTGTTGGCAACGGGCTCGGACATTCGATGACATAGCACACTTGCCAGTCTCTTTTCCTCCTCGAACTTTGCCGCGCATGTTCCAGCTCCTCGCCGTCGATCCCGCATCGAAAGCGCGCCGCGGCCGCCTCACCACCGCGCACGGCGTGATCGAGACGCCGGCTTTCATGCCGGTCGGAACACAGGGCAGCGTGAAAGGAGTGAGCCCGCGCGAACTGCGGGAGCTGGAGGCGCAGATCATTCTCGGGAACACCTATCACCTTTTCGTTAGGCCAGGGATGGAAGTGATGCGCCAGTTCGGCGGCCTCCATCGTTTCATGAACTGGGACGGGCCGATCCTGACCGACAGCGGCGGCTACCAGATTTTCTCGCTCGCGAAAATCCGCAAGATCACGGAGGAAGGCGCGCGCTTTCAAAACCATCTCGACGGCACGCCGACCTTCATCTCGCCGGAGATCGCGATGGAAATCCAGGCGTCGTTAGGCA
The DNA here is from genome assembly GCA_963742845.1 of uncultured Verrucomicrobiae bacterium. Classification (GTDB taxonomy): domain Bacteria; phylum Verrucomicrobiota; class Verrucomicrobiia; order Chthoniobacterales; family UBA10450; genus Palsa-1392. The sequence continues at coordinate 75,952 of CAVUNK010000001.1, forward strand.
GCGATATCGCGATGGTGCTGGACGAGTGCCCGCCTTATCCGTGCGAACACGACTACGCCGCGCGGAGCCTGGAATTAACCGCGCGCTGGGCCGCCCGCAGTAAGGCCGCCGCGAAAAAGGAAGGACAGTTCGTCTTCGGGATCGTGCAGGGCGGAACTTTCGAAGACCTCCGGCGCGCGAGCGCGGAGGCGACGGTTGCGATCGGTTTCGACGGCTACGCGATTGGCGGGGTGAGCGTGGGCGAGCCCGAGCCGGAAATGATGCAGGCGGTGGAATGGAGCGAGCCGTTTTTGCCTAACGACAAGCCGCGCTACGCGATGGGGCTCGGCACCCCGCCGCAAATCCTCGAGCTGATCGCGCGCGGGGTGGATATGTTCGATTGCGTGCTCCCAACGCGGCTCGCGCGCAACGGCACCGCCTTCACCGCCGAGGGCACGCTGAACCTGAAGAACGCCGAGTTCACGCTGCAAACCGGCCCAATCGAGGACAACTGCACCTGCCCGGCCTGTCGCGAGTTCAGTCGCGGCTACATTCGGCATCTGCTTAAGGCCGAGGAAATCCTCGGGCTGCGCCTCGTCACCCTGCACAACCTCCATTTCTACCTCAGCCTAACGAGTCGGGCGCGGCGGGAAATCGAGGCCGGAACCTTTGAGCGCTTTCGCCGCAACTTCGTCGGCGGCTACCGCATGCGGGATCCAGAACTGGCCTAACGAGCGGCAGTGGCGCTAAAAATCCTGTCCAGCGCGACTAGGGCGCTTTCCGGACCGACGTATTTGTCGCCTTCGTAGCTGGTCGCGACGAGATGGCCGGTGCCGTCTACGATCACGAGCGACGGAATGCTTTCGCCGCCCAACTGTTTGAGCCCGCTGAACTGCGCGAGCTGATCAAAATCGATCGCCGGCCACGGCATCTGCGCGTCGCGCAGGTAGGTCTCCCAGTTAAAGCGCGAACGATCGAGGCTCACGAAGATGATTTCGAACTCGGGATGCTGCCCCTGCACCCGCTGATAGTAGTCGACCAGTTGCGGGGTGAATTTCCGGCAGGGCGCGCACCAGTGGGCGGAGAAATAGAACGCGATCAGCTTCTTGTTTTCGAGCGTGGTGAAGTCGGCTGGCTTGATCGTGCCGTCGCGGGAGACCACCAGTTTGTCGCGGAACGAGTTCATGATCGACTCGTTAGGCGCGGCGGTCTGAGTTCGCTGTTCCTTGAGCACCGCGGTGGCGTCGCGGTAGATCTTGGCGACCTGCGCCTCCTGTTTCGCAAAATCCTCGCGCGCCTGCTGCGTGGCCTGCTCCGCCGTTGCGGCGTCGACCTGATAGGTGCCCCGGTCGAGCGCGGCGAGGAGCGGCGCGCTCGCGCCGAAACTCACCAGCGCCTTGCGCGTCGCATCATCGGGCGCATCGAGCAGCCGGCGCACGGCGATCTCGCGCAGGATGTCGTCGCTGGAATAACCTGAGCGCAGCATCAGCGAAACGTCTTTCACGGTCAGCGGGCGCGGCGCGGCCGCGGTCGTTAGGCAAAAGCCGACGGTGAAAGCGAGCAGGAGGAAGAGACGGCGCATCCCTCCAGTGGGAGCAGAACGCAGGCCAGCTACTTTTTCGCGTCGGGGAAGTACCGCGGAAGCAGGTCGCGAAACTGCGGCTTGGCCGCAGCCGCCTGCGCGGCGAGTTGATCGGCTGCCTCCTTCTGGCCGCTCTGCGCGGCGAAGATAGCGCTCAACCATTGCCGGTCGGGACCGTCCGTCACTCCGGGCCGGATGAATGCCGTCGACATGGCGAGGAGCATCTTCGGCGAGAGGTTCAGCCAATCGGTCATGACGCTGCCGTAGCGGGTTTTGAGCTCAATTTTACGCGTGGTCGCGCGGCGCACCGGGCCATCGTAGCGCACGCCATGAATGTCGGTGATCGCGCCGCCGTAGCCGGTCCCATTGATGTCGCTGACCAATTTTGTTTTCCAATCCGCGAGCCAACGCGCGCGCTGCAACTCCAGGTCGCGCTCGGCCAGAAGGGAGTTCGCCGTCAGCCGCACTTTCTCGAGCGCGCCGATTGCCTCCTCGAATTGGTAGGCAGCGGCGGCGCGCTGCGCGATCGTGCGCGCGGCTTTCCAGCGCGGCGCTTCCGCGGTCGCGCGTTGCGCGTCTTCCGCCATCCGGTTCTTTTCCTCGGCCGCCTTTTTGTCGGTGAGGAGAGCGACCTCCGCGGCGATCTTCGCTTCTTCGTCGACGAGCTGGAAGGAAAGCGCGCCCTTCGCTTTCAGCTTGCCGGAGACCTCCCGGATTTTCGCCAGCCGCGCCTCCGGATCGCGCGTCGCGCTCTGCGTTTTCTCCCACTCTTCGTAGAGGCGGTAATCATCCAGCCGGGTCTGCGCAAGTGGCTTCTGGTCGTTCATCCAGGCGAACTCCGGCGTCGGTTTGAGGTCGATAAATTTCCGGAAACCGGTCGCCGCTTCCGCAAAACTACCGCGTTCCCAGAGCTGCATCGCTGAGCAAAAATCTGCCAGCGCGCGCAGCTCCGGTGCGCTCTGCGCCACCGAGCGGAAGAGCGCTTCCGCCGCGCCGTAATGCCCGGCCTGCATTTCCGCGCGCGCCGGTTTTAGCTGCGCTGCGACATCGACGGCGGGCGTCGCTTCCTCCTCGATCGGCGCCTTTTGGTTAGGCAACCGCAGGTGCGAACGCCAGTCCGGCAAATGATGCAGCCCAATGAAAATTCCGTATCCACCCGCCGCCAAAACCAGGAGCGCGCCTAACGACACCAGCGCCCGCACCGGCGCGCTCCAGCGCGCGCGCAATTCCTCCTCGCGCGCCACCGCCGCCGATCGCGCCGCCTGCAATTCGTCGATTAATTCCTGATACGAACTTTGCCGGTCCACGACACCCGGCCGCAGCATCCGATCAATCACCGCCGCTGTTTCCTCCGAGACGGCGGGCGCGACCTCGCGCAGCTTCGGCGGATTCGCTTTCAGATCTTTCAACTCCGCCGCCGACTGCGTCTCCTGTTCAAAGGTCGGCCGACCCGCGACTGCGTGAAAAAGCGTCGCTCCGAGACTGTAGAGATCGCTCCGGAAATCTTCGCGCTCCCCGGTCAGCCGCTCCGGCGCGATGTAATAAGGCGTGCCCCAGATTTCCCCTTCCCCGCCGGCATGCTGCTCGGCCAAAAGCGCGAGCCCGAAGTCCACGATCTTCGCCGTGCCCGAGTCGGTAAAAAGAATATTCCCCGGCTTGATGTCGCGGTGAATCAGCCCGGCGGCGAGCGCGGCTTGCAGACCTTTCGCGACCTGCAAACCGACTTCGAGCATCCGCATTTCCGTGATCCGTTTTTCGTCCTCGATCCGGTCATCGAGACTTCCGCCATCGACCAATTCCATGACGACGTAGAACTGCCCGTGATCCGTCCCGACCGAGAAAACCTCGACCACATGCGGATGCTGAATCGACGCGGTGATCCGCGCTTCCTCCTGCAATTTCGCGGTGAAAGATTCGTCGCCGGCGAATTCCTTGCGCAGCAGTTTCAGCGCGACGAAACGGTTCAGCCGCGTGTCGCGCGCCTTGAAGACCGAACCCATCCCGCCGGTCCCGAGCGGCTCGACCACTTCGTAGGTTTCGAAAACGCGCTCGACCCGCAGCTGCGCGCCGCAGCCGGGGCAATTGACCTTGCTGAAAGGCTCCATCCCGGCGGTCTCCACGAGCCGCCCGCAACTCGCGCAGGGCTGCGTGGTCGCGCCGTCGGTTGGAGCCATTGCGAAAGATAGTAACACCCCTCGCGCCGCTTTGTCGAAAAGCGCGAGAGCGGGTCGGGATTGGCGTGCTGCGCGGATGATGGCAGCATGAGCCGGAGATGATCGAATTGATCGTGCCTAACGAACAGCGCGGGGTGCGGCTCGACCGTTTTCTCGCGCAGGCTTTGCCGCAATTTTCACGCGCGCGCTTGCAGGATTGGATCCGGATCGGCGCGGTCACATGGAATGGCAAACAGCCCCGGCCGCGGGAAGCGGTCCAGACCGGCGATGTCGTTAGGCTGATTGAGCCCGACCTCGTCCCGCTGGCCGACGAAGCGGAAGAAATTCCGCTGCGGATTCTGCACGAAGACGACGACCTGCTGGTGCTCGATAAGCCGGCGGGGCTCGTGGTTCACCCGGGCGCGGGGAACCAGACCCACACGCTGGTGAACGCGCTGCTCCACCATTGCCCAAATCTGTCCGGCATCGGCGGCGTGCAGCGGCCGGGCATCGTCCATCGCCTCGATAAGCAGACCAGCGGCGCGATGGTGATCGCGAAAAACGACGAGACGCATCGCGAGTTGTCACGGCAATTTGCCGATCGCGAGATCACGAAAATTTACCTCACGCTCGTGACCGGCGCCTTCCGCCGCGCGCACGGGACGATCGACGCGTCGATCGGGCGGCACCCGATCCATCGCAAAAAAATGGCGGTGAATCAGGAGCGCGGCCGGACCGCTCGGACCGATTATCGGGTTCTGAAATCAGAAGGCGGCGTGAGCCTCGTCGAGTGCACACTGCACAGCGGGCGCACCCACCAGATTCGGGTGCACATGCATCATCTCGGGCATCCGGTTCTGGGCGACAGCCTCTATGGACGGAACGCGCAACGCGCCGCGCCGCGCCAGATGCTCCACTCGTGGAAGCTCGGGTTCACGCATCCGCGCTCGACGAAGCGGATGATTTTCGAGGCGCCGTTGCCGGAGGATTTTCGCGCGGCGATGGCCGAGGTAGAAACGAAAAAGCCAGCGCCAGGAACGGCGGCAACAAGATAAGTCCGCGCAGCCACGGCTCGGAATGCCAGGGCAAACGGAAGAGCCGTTCGTCCCAGAAAAGGTAGTAACCAAAGAGCGTTACCGAGAAGACCATCCACGGCCGAGCCCGGCGCCAGGCCGCGAAGGGCAAAATCCAGGTGCAATACCAGGGATGCAGCACCGGGCTCAGGATCAGCGCGGTTCCCATTGCCCAGAGCAAACCGCGCTTCCAGTTGCGCACGAAAAATAGCGACACCACCGCAACCGCGATCAGGATCACGACGTTATAGCTGTAATTTTTCTGGTGCACGTTTGGCCAAATCGTCTCTTCAATCATCCACCAGAAAATGTCGTTCAGCCGAGTGACGTAAATGAACTTGCCTAACGAGTCCCAGATCCGCACCTGCGGAAAACCAAACGGCAAACTGAGCAAGGCCGGAATCACGAGGCTGATCGCCAGCACCCACGCGCGCCGGCCGAGCGCCCAAACGCAGACCGGCAGCAGCAGGAGTGGGATAAGCTTAATTGAAATCGCGATCCCCATCGCGACCGCCCCGAGCGCCGCAAAACTCCATTGCCGCGCGGGCTCCGTTTCTGCCCGGCTGCGCACGAAACACCAGATGCCAGCAAGCATCGGCAGGATCATGAGGCTGTCGAAATGCGCCGCGCCGGCGAAGCTGTAAACGACCAGCGGATTCCATGCATACCAAACAGCGTCGAGGTAGCGGTCGCGTCCGCCGATCAGCCGGAGCAGGATCGCCAGAGCCGCGAGATCGGCGAGCGCGAAGAGCAGCTTGTAAGTGAGCGCGCCGGCGTGGAACCGGCTGAGCCCGGCGAAAATCAACTCCATCCCCGGCGGATAGATTGCGCTGTAATCGCGATGGTTGATCCGGTTCCAATCCGGGAACTGCACCCGCACCGGGACCAGTTCGGTGGCGTCGGGTGCGAGCACGTAGGGGTTGAATCCGGCGTTCTGGACTGTGCCTTCCCATTGATAACGCCAGATGTCGTCGCCCGGCTCCAGCGGCAGCGCGACCAGCCGCAGCAGGATCGCCACACTCCAGAAAGTCGCGATTGCAACCCGGCCGTTTAGCCTAACGAACTCCGAGGCCGCGGCGTAATAGGCGATCCCGCAAAAAAGCGCGACCTCGACGAACCGCACTGGCATTTCCGCGTAGCGCCAGTCATCAAAACGGTGCAGGAGCGCGAGCAGCACCACCTCCGCGAGCAGGGCGAGCCAGAGCTTTCCGTGCCTAACGACTGCCATCGGCGGGCCGATTCTTCCGCATGCGTTGCAGGCCGAGCCGGAAGGCCGCGACATCGACAATCTCGGCGACCCGGCGTTTCAAGCGGCGCGCGCGGGTGCCGAGAAAGAACAAAAAGATCGCGTAGGGAATGAGGAGGCGCAGCTCGGGGCCCGAGGTGTTCAAGTAGCGATAAATCAGGAGCGCAAAGATGAGCAGGTTAATGATCACCGTAGTGGTGACGAACCGGTAACTGAGTTTTACTCTCGTTAGGCACTTCGGACCGCCATGATATTCGGTTACGGTGCGCACGATGATGCTCCAGAAAAAATTCCCGTAGATCTGAATGTCCCATTCTTTCCATCCGGTATCCGCGGAATAGCTCCAACCTTCCTCTTCGAGGAGCTGGAAAGTCGACTTGAGCAGGGCATTTCGCTCGACGCCTTCTTCGCTCCAATAACGCCGGCGCCGCAGATTGCCGCGGCCGGCGTCGCCGAGGGGCATTTTCTCGTGCGTGCCGATGACGTTCTGCGGCGTGCGCTTGAATTCGAGCCAGGTGAAATAGCGGTTCCATCCCCTCACGAGTGGCTGCGCGAAGGCCAGGAACATAACCAACAAGCGCGCCGGGATGGTGTCGAACTTCGGTTCGATCCGCGCGCGCAACATGTAGGAAAGCGCGACGCACAGCGTCCCGCCGAGCATGAGATACGGCACGATCCGCAGGATCGGCAGGAAGATGCCGAGCCCGAAAAGAAAGAGCGTCAGCGCGAACCATTCGACACTGCTCAGGTAGTTCGCGATTTCCGATTGCGGCGTCGGATAGATCGATTGGAAGAAGCCTTCGCCGAAAACGCCGTGATAAATGATCGGGCGATTGATGAACCAACTGAAACGCGGCGAGCCGTAGATTTGCCCGCGCCATTTCGCGGTGCCGGTCGGACCGAAAAAGATCAGATGTTTAAACCGGAGCATCGATTCCGCTTCGCCGTAGCCGGCCTGCTGTTTCCGAAATGCGCTCAGCGTAAAGCGCCGGTGATGCCAGACGATCGCGGTCGGGCTGAACGCAATGACGTGGCCTTCCTGTTGCAACCGCCAGCAGAAATCAACGTCGTCACCGGCTTTGCGATACTCGATGTCGAACCCACCAACGGTATCGAACGCCCAGCGGTAAAACGCCATGTTACAACCCGGGATGTGCTCCGCGACTGTGTCGGTAAGAAGCACGTGACTCGGCCCGCCCGGCGCGGCGGCGACGCAGGCCTGCACCCAGTTTTCCGCCGGCGGCGAAATGTTCGGTCCGCCGACGCCGGCGTAGTCGCCGCTGACCAGCGTCCCAATCAGGTAGTAAAGCCAATCCGGGTCGGCCATGCAGTCGGAGTCCGTGTAGGCGAGCACTTCGCCTTTCGCGGCGGCAGCGCCGGCGTTGCGGGCATAGCTCAGGCCGTGATTCGTCTGCCGGATGTAGCGGATATTCGGGAAGCGCGCCGCGATCTCCGGCGTGTCGTCGGTCGAGCCGTCATCGACGAGGATGGCTTCGTAAGCCGGGTAATTGATTTTGCCTAACGATTCCAGGCATTCCTCCAGTGTCTTGCCGCCGTTGTAGGAACAGACGATGACCGAAACGAACGGCGTCCGCGGAAGATTACGATGCGGCAATGCGGAATCGTCCTGCCCGAGCCTTTGCTGGAGCGCGAAGAACGATTTTTTCGGCGAACGATCGCGCCTAACGAGCCCAAACGACCAGTCGAGAATCTCCTGCTCGCCGGTGTACCATTCATCCGTCCAGGCGAAAAAAATCGTGCCCGCGAGCCCGCAGCGGACCACGCGAGTCGACGTGCCAGCTCAGCATCTCGGCCTGTTCGTCCTCGGAGTGGCGCTGGGTATCCATCCCGAATTCGCCAAGCATCAGCGGCTTCTCCTCCGCGAGGTTTTGCAGGCGCAGAAGATATTTTTCGAAGTCGCGCTGGTCGTGCAGGTAGACGTTGAAACAATAGAAATCGACATTCTGCGGAAGGAGATATTCCGTCGGCGGATAACTCGCGTAGGAGAAAAGGACATGCGGGTCCGCCTCACGGCCGACCCGGATCAGCTCCTCGAGAAATTCCGTCACCTTTCGCACGCCTAACCAGCGCACCATCGTGGTCGGGATTTCGTTTCCGACCAGGTAACCAAAAATAGCCGGATGCCCCGCATGCGTGGCGACCGCTTTGCGAACGGCGTCGACGATTTCGCGCCGGGTTTTTGCCCTAACGAGAAACTCAATGTGTTTTGCCCACGGGAGTGTGATCATCACGCGCACACCCGCCTCCGCGCAGCAGTCGAGAAACCACAGCGGCGGCAGGTGATAAATGCGCGCGACGTTGATCCCGAGCTCGCGCATCTGCTTGAGATCGCGCCGCGCCTGCTCCGGCGTGCCGAGGTAATCGCCCGCGGCATCGGGCCGGAAAGGGCCGTAGGTCGCACCCTTCACGAAGAACTTGCGGTCGCCCTCGAAGAAGAACTTCGCGAGGGCGCGCACCCTGACCGGCGCGGGAGTTTCGACGGTCGCAGTCGTCATGCGGCGAGCGCTTCCGCGACGACACGCGCGGTCTCTTCGATCTGCGCCGAAGTATGCGCGGTGGAAATGAAACCGGTCTCGAACTGGGACGGGGCAAAGTAGACGCCGGCTTTGAGACAGTGATTAAAAAAGCGGGCGAAGCGCGCGGTGTCGCTGCGTTTCGCGCTTGCTAGATCAGTGACCGGATCGGCGGTAAAGAAGAGGCAGAACATCGAGCCGATGCGATGGAAAACGGCGGCCGCGCCCGATTTGCCTAACGAGTCCCGGGTGAGCCGCTCGAGCTGCGCGCCGAGTTCTTCGAGTCGCTCCCAACCTTTGATCCGCTCGAGTTCGCGGAGTTGCGCGAGGCCGGCGGCCATCGCGAGCGGGTTGCCGGATAAAGTGCCCGCCTGATAAACCGGACCGAGCGGAGAGAGCTGGTCCATGATCTCAGCACGACCGCCGAAAGCACCGACCGGGAGTCCGCCGCCAATCACCTTACCCAGGGCCGTGAGATCGGGCTGAATCCCGTAAATCTCCTGCGCTCCGCCGCGCGCGACGCGAAAGCCAGTCATCACTTCGTCGAAAATCAGAAGCGCGCCGTGTTTGGTGCACTCGGCATGCAACGCTTCGAGGAATCCTTCCGCGGGAAAGAAGAGACCAGCGTTCGCCGGGATCGGCTCGAGAATGATCGCGGCGATTTCGCCCGGATTCTCTCGGAAAGCGGCACGAACGGCGGCGAGATCGTTGAAAGGCACTACGATCGTTAGGCCAGCGAACTCCGCGGGCACGCCGGCGCTGTCCGGTTGGCCATGGGTCAGCGCGCCGCTGCCGGCCTGCACGAGGAGGGAATCGACATGCCCGTGGTAACAGCCTTCAAATTTGATGATCTTATCGCGCCCAGTGAACCCACGCGCGAGCCGGATACACGACATGGTGGCCTCGGTCCCGCTGTTCACCATCCGGACCTTTTCGATCGACGGCACCCATTCACAGATCAGTTCCGCCATCTCCACTTCGAGCGGGTTCGGAATTCCAAAACTGACTCCGCGCACGGCGGCGGCTTTTACGGCTTCGACCACCACAGCCGGAGCGTGGCCGAGGATAGCGGGCCCCCAGGTCCCGACGTAATCGATGTATTCTTTACCGTCGACGTCCCAAATGTTTGCACCCGCAGCGCGATCGACAAAAAACGGCTCGCGGCCAAGGCCGCGAAAGGCGCGGACGGGCGAATTCACGCCGCCCGGAATGCGCTTTTGAGCGCGGGCGAAGAGGGCGGCGGAATCGGCGGACATCGCGCCTAACGTGTCCGTCCCGATGCCGCCGCGCAACGTCGCAATCGCACAGTCCGCCGCGTTGACACTCTGAAAGTGCGCGCCTACGCTCCCGCTCGCAGTTCGGCGGGGTAGCCAAGTGGTAAGGTCGGGGTCTGCAAAACCTCTATTCGCGGGTTCGATTCCCGCCCCCGCCTCTCCTGCACCCGCCGGCCAAACGCATCGACGTCCAGTGCGAAGGAAATCCTCTTTTTGGATTGCAACCGGGAGGCGATCCGCGGCCAGATGTCGCGGTTGTCTTCGAGCGCTTTGTTAAAGGTCAGGCCGCACAAATACTTCGGGAAGATCAGCCGCCGCCTGCGCGCGGCGCCGGAACTTCTCCGCCCGTGGCGCGGCGCCGCTTATCGCGTGACCACGCTGGATTACCCAAGGCCGCAGAGCATTTTGCAGGGCCAGGGTAGCTACCTTTACGGCGGCCGCTGGAACGCCATGGGATCGTTCCGTGCTGTCTATGGCAGCACCGAGGATACGGTGGCGGTCGTGGAATCGCGCGCGACGGCCGATTACGCGCAGGTTCCCTGGCCTTTTCCCACGCCCCGGCTGTTGGTCGCGATCGAGCTCGCGCTGCAGGCGGTCGTCGACTTGACCGACCCGGCTACCCTCGCGGCGTTGGACTTGACGGTGGAGGAGCTGCGGACGGAAGACTGGCGGAAGATCCAGGAGGAAGGGAAAGAAAGCCTCACCCAAGCCGTGGGACGGGCCGTTTTCACGAATGGTGGAGAAGGCCTGCTGACGGCGTCGGCGCGGGTGCCTTCGGGCGTGAATGTGGCCTACTTCCCGGAATGCCGCCGTGAAGCCAGCCGGGTCGAAGTCCTGGATGCAGGAAAATTGGAAAGGGTGCGAATGGCGTGATATTATTCATGCAGAATTGCATGATAAAATGCTTGTAGAAATGTCGCGAGAGTGTAGAGTGAGAAATCATGAAAACGAAAAAAAACAGCGGGCGGCGAACCACCCCCACCCCGCGGGTGAAAGACGAGCCCGCAGTCTATCATCCTGCAATGAAGGTCGCTGGCCCGCCCGCGATCGATGAATTGGCCGACCGCTTCGGGCTGCGCCAGGAGACGGTGAGCCGGCTCACCGGTTTCTCGCTCCGCGCGGTGGCGGATTGGAGCAAAGGGAAAACCCATTCCAATTCGGTCCGCCGCGCGCTCGTGGAGATGGATCGGCTGCTCGACAGCCTCGCCCGGCTGATGAAGCCACAGGACGTGGGGCGCTGGCTGAAGGAACCTAATTCGGCACTCGATGGTTCCTCGCCGGTGCAGGTAATCGAACGCGGCCAGGGCGATCGCATCTGGCGTTTGCTCTATTTCCTCGAATCCGGCGAACCGGGTTAGCCCGTTGCGCCGTTCGCTGGAGCGCGATTGAGTTTGGGCCTGGAATAACCGACGCTTCTTTTCGGTCACACTTACACGAAGCCGCGGACCGTTCTGCATCCGCGAAACGAATCAGAAGATATGAACGAACGATCGCACGCGCCGCACGGCAAAATCACCCTGCACGGAAATGGCCTCGGAGTTCCCTCGCCCGAAATGGTGGAGAAGCGCGCCCGCGAAATCGCGATGATTGACGAACGGGAAGCGGATGAATTCACCGACGCTGACTGGTCCCAGGCGAAGAACGAATTGACCGGCGTGGAAGCGGATCATGCGCCGGAAGCGACCGACGAAGTCAGCGATGAGGCGACCGAGCGCGACGCTGTTTTAGGTGCCGCCGGCCATCAAGTGCCTAACAATGGCTTCGACGAGGACGTGAATGTCGGTGAAGAACTCGTGGCCGGCGGGATTGAAGAGGCGGCACACGACCAGATGGTCGAAGCCCGGCGCGACGAACTGGAACAGGAGCGAGCTGACCAATGACCGGCGTCGCCGAGCTGGAACCGGCCGCGGCGGTGGAATTGCGGTTCCCCGGAAGCCGCCGCGCCGCGCAGATGCTCACGCGCTACCGGCAGGTGCGGAATTTTTCCCACCGCCTTTGCGAGACGCTCGAGCCGGAAGATTTCGTCGTGCAATCGATGCCCGACGTTAGCCCGACAAAATGGCACCTCGCGCACACCAGTTGGTTTTTCGAGACCTTTATCTTAAAGCAATATCTGCCCGGTTATCAGACCGAGGTGCCGGAATACGCCTACCTTTTTAACTCCTATTACAACGCCGCCGGCGACATGCACCGGCGTGATCTGCGCGGACTGATCTCGCGCCCCACCGTGGCGGAGACTTATCGCTTCCGTCATTCCATCGACGCCCACGTGACCCATCTCCTCGAAAGCGCCGACGATGCGCTTCTCTCCGGGATGGATCCCGTCTTCACCATCGGGCTGCACCACGAGCAGCAGCATCAGGAATTGCTCGTCACCGATATCAAACACGTCTTCTCGCAGAACCCGCTGCACCCGATTTTTCGCGAGCGCACTGATATCGGCGAGCCGCGCGAGATCGCACCGGCGAGCTATGTCGCTTTCGACGAAACAATTCTCGAGATCGGCCACGTCGGCGACGGCTTCAGCTACGACAACGAAAGCCCGCGCCATCGCGCGCTGGTCCCTGCATTCTCACTCGCGACGCGGCCGGTAACGAACGGCGAATATCTCGCCTTCATCGAGGCGGGCGGTTACACCCGGCCGGAATATTGGCTCTCGTTAGGCTGGACGACCGTGAACGAGCAGCGCTGGCAGGCGCCGCTCTATTGGAGCCAACAGGACAGCGTCTGGTGGAATTTCACCCTCTCGGGCATGCGCCCGGTCGATCTCGCCGAGCCCGTTACCCACGTCAGCTACTTTGAAGCGGACGCCTTTGCGAACTGGAGCGGTGCGCGGTTGCCGACCGAGTTTGAATGGGAACGAGCCGCCGCTGGCTTGCCGATCGAGGGCAACTTCGTCGGCGACCTGCGTTTTCATCCTGCCCCGGCGGCGGAAGCGCCTAACGAAAAGCTGCAGCAAATGTATGGCGACGTCTGGGAGTGGACCCGCAGCGCCTACCTCCCCTATCCCGGCTACCGCGCCGCGCCGGGGGCCCTTGGCGAGTATAACGGGAAGTTCATGATGAACCAGATGGTGCTCCGTGGCGGCTCCTGCGCCACTTCGCAGAACCATCTCCGCCCGACCTACCGAAATTTTTTCCAACCGGAAAAACGCTGGCAATTCACCGGCATCCGCCTCGCCCGCGACGTCTCATGAGCGATACCCCGGGCGGCGTGGCCCTGCTCGATCTCGAGCCGGCTGCGTCGGATTTTCTCGAGCAGGCGATCGCGGGACTCGCGAGCTCACCAAGAACTCTGCCGAGCAAGTTTTTCTACGACGAGCGCGGTTCGGATTTGTTCCTGCAAATTTGTGAGCTGCCGGAATATTACGTCACCCGGACTGAGACTGAGATTCTGCGGCACTACGGAGCACGAAATCGCGGAGTCGATCGGCGAGAACGCGGAACTCGTTGGCTTCGGCACCGGCGCCGGAATCAAAACCCGGATGCTGCTGCAGCATCTGCGAAACCTGATCGCGTATGTGCCGGTCGATATTTCGAAGCAGCACCTCACCGAATCTGCCGAGGCGCTCAGTCGCGAGATGCCCTCGCTCGAGATCTTACCGGTTTGCGCCGATTACCTGCAACCGATCGACCTTCCCATCCCGTCGCGAAAACCGGCGCACATCGCGGTTTATTTTCCGGGCTCGACGATCGGGAACCTGAAGCCGGAAGTAGCGAAGAATTTTCTCGAACGCGTCTGCCGTCTCTGCGGTGAAAGCGGCGGTCTGATCATCGGCGTCGACCTGGTGAAATCGAAGGAAGTCCTCGAGGCCGCCTACAATGACGCCGCCGGCGTGACCGCCGAATTCAATCGCAACATTCTCGTTCGCGCGAATCGTGAACTGGGCGCGGATTTCGACCTCGCGAACTGGCGCCACCTCTCGGTTTTCAATGAAGAAGCGTCGCGGATCGAGATGCACCTGATCAGCGAGATCGAGCAGACCGTGCACCTGGGCGATCGCGAATTTCGCTTCGCTCCGGGCGAGAAAATCATCACCGAGTTTTCCTACAAACACACGGTCGAAGGCTTCAGCGCGTTAGCGGGCTCGGCCGGATTCCAGCCCGCGCGGGTCTGGACTGATCCGCAAAAACTTTTCGCGGTTTTCCATTTCACGACGCTGTAACGTGGGGCGACTCGCCTCATGGAACCGCTCGTTCGACTGCTCGGCGTCAGTAAAAATTTCGGCGACGCCGTCGCGCTCCAGCCGACCGATCTCGACTTCCCGCGCGGCCGCACAACCGCGCTGATCGGCCCGAGCGGATGCGGCAAGTCCACCCTCCTTCGTCTGATCATCGCGCTCCTCGCGCCCGACCGCGGCGAGGTGATTTTCGATGGCGGAAAAGTCACGCCGGAAACCGCGCAGAAAATCCGCCGGCGTGTCGGCTACGTCATCCAGGAAGGCGGGCTATTCCCCCACCTCACCGCGCGCGCCAACGTCCTCCTGATGGCGCGGCACCTCGAGCGCCCGCCTAACGAAGTGGAGAAGCGGCTCGGGGAACTCGCCGAGCTTTCGCAGTTTCCCGCGAGCGCGCTCGATCGTTACCCGGCCGAACTTTCCGGCGGGCAGCGCCAGCGCGTCAGCCTGATGCGCGCGCTCATGCTTTCGCCCGAAGTGCTGCTGCTCGACGAACCGCTCGGCGCGCTCGATCCCCTCGTTAGGTCGGCGCTGCAGCGCGACCTGAAGGAAATTTTCGCGCAGCTGAAGCAGACCGCGATCTTGGTCACCCACGACATGGGCGAAGCCGCCTATCTCGCCGACGAGATCGTGCTCATGAACCAGGGCCGGATCGTGCAGCGCGGCAGCGCCGCGCAATTGCGCGATGAACCCGCGAGCGAATTCGTCACGGAATTCATCAATGCGCAAAGGAGCGCAACATTTTGAGACTTCTGCTTCTCGTTAGTCTGCTCGCCAGTTCCACCTTCGCCGCAGAACCGGCGCTCGTGGTCGGCTCGAAAAAATTCACCGAGTCCTATGTGCTCGGCGAGATCGCGAAGACCGTCCTTGAACACGCTCACTTCGCCGTGGAACAGCGCGCAGGAATGGGCGGCACGATCATCCTCTGGCAGGCGCTTCGCGGCGGGCGAATCGATCTTTATCCCGAATACACCGGGACGATCGGCGAGGAAATTCTCAAGACGACGCAGCCGATCTCGGAAGAAGAGATGCGGGCTCAGCTCGCGAAATTGGGCGTCGGGATGTCGCGCGATCTCGGTTTCAACAACACCTACGCGCTCGTCATGCGGCGAACGGAAGCGGCCCGGCTCGAGATAAAATCAATTAGCGGGCTCCGCGCGCATCCTGAGCTGAAGGTGGGGCTGACCCACGAATTTCTCGATCGCCAGGATGGCTGGCGGCCGCTTGTCGCGCGCTACGGCCTAACGATGCCTAACGTCAGCGGGATCGATCACGCGATCGGCTACGCCGCCCTCGCGAACGGCTCGATCGACCTGAAGGACGCTTACTCCACCGACGCGAAAATCCAGGAGAACGATCTCGTGGTGCTCGCGGACGACGCGCACTTTTTCCCGGAATACAAAGCCGTTTATCTCTACCGGCAGCAGCTCGACCCACGCGCGATCGAGGCACTGAATCATTTCGGCACGATCGACGAAGCCAGAATGACCGCGCTCAACGCCACGGCCGAGCGCACGAAGGACTACGCCTTCGCCGCGGCGCAATATTTCCAAACCTCGCCTAACGAGTCCGCGCCGCCCGCGCGACAACTCGCGTCGAAGCTCGCGCGCTGGGTCGGCCGCCATCTCGAACTCGCGGGCATTTCTCTCTTCTTCTCGATCCTGTTCGGGCTGCCGCTCGGGATCGCCGCAAGTCGAGGCGGTGCCCTCGGTCACACCATTCTCGCGATCGTCGGGATGATTCAGACGATCCCTTCGCTCGCGCTCCTGGCGTTACTCGTGCCGTTCCTCGGGATCAGCGCGACTACGGCGATCATCGCGCTTTTTCTCTACGGCCTTCTCCCGATCGTGCGGAATACCGCGACTGGGTTGCAGGATATCGCGCCCGCGCTCCGCGATTCCGCGATCGCGCTCGGGCTGGAGCCGCGGGCGCGGCTCCGCAAAATCTATCTGCCACTCGCTTCGCGCACGATCCTCGCGGGCATCAAAACCAGCGCGGTGATCAATATCGGCACCGCGACGCTGGCGGCGTTGATCGGCGCAGGTGGCTTAGGCGAGCCGATTTTGAGCGGGCTGAATTTGAACGACAACGTCACGATCCTGGAAGGCGCGATCCCCGCCGCTCTCCTCGCGTTGCTGGTGCAGGGACTCTTCGACCTGCTCGATCGTTTTCTGATTCCGCGCGGCCTGCGCCTCGGAATTTAGGCCTCCGCGAAACGACTCGGCACCAGGACCGCGGCGCTCATGCCGTGAATCAATTTCTTATCCGCCGGCACGATGGTCGCGAGCGCGCCACGCAGAATCGCCTTGTCGTTCTCGATGAAATAATACGGACAAAGGCGGACCCGTCCGCGCATCGTCTCCGGCTCATCGGTTTCCGCATTCCAATAGGGATGATCGAACAACCGGCCCTTGTGAAATTGCTGCATGATCATCGGCGCGCGTTCGAAGTTTTCGAGCGCGTCGGTGAGGCGTTTCTCCCACTCATTCTGCGGGAGATCGGCGCCGAGTGCGACGCCGCGACTGCCCCAGCCTAACGGCGAGAACCCGCTGACTTTCAGGAGCAGGTCGCGCTCCTTTTGGCTGAACTGCGCGGCTTCGCGCCAGTCGTGAATCTCGAGCCGTGGAATCACCGCGTGTTGCGGCAGCGGCGTCGGGTCGAGCAGCCAGGTGTAGGGAATCATCTGCTGCAGCTGACGAAAATATTTGTCGCCCAGCTCGCGCCGCCAGAAGTCGCGCAACGGCTGAAGCCAGAAAAGTGCGAACCACATTTTCTCCTCAAGAAACGGTTTGAACGGCGGCGTCACCATCAGCTCGTCGCGCGCGGCGGCATCCTGAAGCGCAGAGACGTTGGGAATGTTCGGCAGATCGAAAAGCTCGAAGAACCGGTAAACATCGCGTCCTTCCTGTGGCTGATAATTTTCCGCCGCCGCGACCTGCCACGAGCGCTCCGGAAAACGCGCGCGGAGTTGCCTAACGAGCCACTCCATCTCCGGTTTGTAGGTGGCTGATTCCTCGGAAACGACGATATCGCCGCCGCGCGGCAGGATCGCGGCGAAACCGTCGATCATTCCGTCCGCGCCGCCGATCACCTCCACGCCGAGGCCCGCGTAGGTCTGATTCAGCCAGCCGGTGAGGCCGATGCCGCCTGGCACCGAGTCGATCTCGGCGATCGTCCAGCCTTCGTCGGTGAGCACGAGGTCGGGCCGGATGACCCGCGGGATCGCCTCGCGAAATTCCTTCCGACGCGAAAACTCGATCAGCTCCGCCGGCTTTCCGTGGTCGAGGTAGCGCGCGACCCACGCTGGCTGCTTCCCTTTCACGCTCTGCTGGTAGAGTTGATTACAGGCGCGCTGAAAAACAAAAAGCTGATGGCCCAGCCGCTCCAGATCGGTCCGCAACTTTTCTTCGATCGCAAAGGGCTCGGGCGAAAGCAGCCATTCCTTCTCCGCGAAAAGTCCCTCGGCGGGACGGGCTTCGCGGAGGGCGGAGAGGCGATCGGTGACGACAGGCATGCGGTCGGGAAAGATTCAACGCGGAGGCGAGCGCGTCCAACCGGGATCGCGGAAAATCTCAGCACCCGGCCGGAGCCGGAGGAACGATTCAGATACCGCTATGATGTATATCCAGGACGGCCTCTACGTGAGAATCCAGGAAGACCAGGTGCCGACCGCGCCGCTCCCGAAACCGCTGCAAAGCGGCTTCTCCCGCGAGTTTACCTATCGCGTGCTCGGCGCGTTCTCGCTCTCGGAGAGCGGCGAAGCCTATTTCATTCTCGCGAATGACCGCGACGAAATTTGGTTCATCTCGAATCGCCACCTGCGTGTGCACCAGTTGTTGCCCAGCTCCCGGGAATTTCGACTCCCCCTTCCGTCAATAAACGGAGCCGCGGACCGCAACGGGCAATCGCTCACGTCCGGCCGTAAGGTTCGCGCCTAACGAATCGGCGGCGCGGTCAGCTTTGGGAGCACGGCTTCAATCGCGTCGCGATTCGGCTCGAGCCAGGGCGGGAGGACGAGCGACTCGCCTAACGACTCCGCCGCTTCATCGACCGCGAAACCGGGACCATCCGTCGCGAGCTCGAAGAGCACGCCGCCTGGTTCGCGGAAATAGACTGACTTGAACCAGAAGCGATCGATCACCGGGGTCGGCTGTGCGCCGTTGCGGAGCACCTGTTCGCGGACCGCGAGCTCTTCCGCGTCGTCCGCCACGCGCCACGCGAGATGGTGGACGGTGCCGGTGCCCCAGGCGCCGCGACGTTCGTTAGGCGCGGCGCGGAGATCGAGATACTGGCCGGATTTTCCGTCGCCGAGGCCGTAGCGATGCCAGCCGTCCTCCTCGCCGAGCTCATGAAAGCCGAGACCATCGCGCAGGAACGCAACCGTCTCCTCGAGATCGCGCTCCACCAGGCGCGCGCTTTCCAAGCCGCGAATCTGGTGCACCTCCGGGATCGGGCTGCGATCCCAGGCAGCAAAGGGCCGGCCTAACGAACTCTCGCTTTCCACGAGCGCGAGGCGCAGTCCGTGCGGATCGGCCAGGGGCAGCACCCGCGCGCCGAAGCGCGTTTCCGGTTCCGCGACGCTCACACCGCTTTTCGTTAGGCGTTCCACCCAGAAATCGAGGCTGCCCGGCGGAATCGCGAGCGCGACTTCGGTGCTGAGTCCGTAGCCGTCGCGCCGCGGCGCGAGATCGGCCCACGGGAAAAACGTGATGTCTGTTCCCGGATGCCCCTCGGCGTCGGCGTAGAAGAGGTGGTAGGTGCCGGGATCATCCTGGTTGACGCTTTTTTTCACCAGCCGCAGCCCGAGCACGCCGGCGTAAAAATCGAGATTTTCCTGAGCGGGACCGGCGATCGCGGTGACGTGATGTAATCCTGAGACTTTGATCATTTCCGAGTAAGGATAACGGAATAGTCTGAGCGATGCGATTGTCACTCCCGATCATTTTTCTCGCCGCGCTACTCGCGACCGCGCAGGCCGAACCGTCCGCGATTTTTCTCGTTCGCCACGCGGAGCGCGCCGATGCCGGCGGCCCGGCGCAGAAGGATCCGGACCTGTCGCAGACCGGACGCGCACAGGCCAGGGCGATCGCGGAAATGCTGCGCGATGCGAAGATTACTGCGATCTACACGACAGAGTTTCACCGGACGCAGGAGACCGCGAAGCCGCTGGCGGCGAAGCTCGGAATCGAGCCACAGGTGATTCCGGCGAAGGAGACGCAGCAGCTCGTGGCCGCACTCCGGAGACAGAACGGCAACGTCCTCGTTGTCGGTCATTCCAACACCCTGCCCGAAATAATGCAGGCACTTGGTCTCGCGGAACCACCGTCGTTAGGCGAACGCGCTTACGACAACCTCTTCCTTGTTCTGCGCGATCCGGTGCCGCGGCTTATCCAGCTTCACTTTGCCGCGGGCAAAGAGTGAACGCCTCACGAACTACTTTTGGTCGAAGAGATCGTTGCGGCTGACTCGTTCGCCCTTCAGGAGCACGACCGAGATCGACGACAGGGCGTGCACATCCTGGAGCGGATTCCCGTCTACGATCAGCAGCGTCGCTTCCTTGCCTTTCTCGATCGTCCCGATGCGATGATCGGCCCGGAGCAGCTTCGCCGCGTTCCAGGTTGCGGCTTGGAGCGCAACGTCCGCGGGGATGCCCGCGGCCACCCAAAGCTCGATCTCGCGCTGCACGGTCGGGCCGTGGAGGACAAGGAAATTTCCCGCGTCCGAGCCGGTCACGAGCATCACGCCGGCGTGCCAGGCCTTGAGCAGGTTGCGGCTCCCCTGCTCCATCGAGAGCGGATAATGCCCGAGCCCGGTGCGCATCTTTTGGAGCTCCGGGCTGCTTGCGGCGTGCTCCGTGCCGGCGAGCAAATCCTTCGGCGTCACCTGCTGGACTAACGAACGCTTCAGCGCCTCGACATTGCCTTTCGCAAAATTCGAAAGCCCCTCGACCACGCTCAACGTCGGATCGTAGGCGATGCCTTTCGCTTTCATCTCTGCGATCGTCGCGTCAGGGATTTCGTCGCGGAAAGATCCATGCTCGATCGAGTCCGCGCCTAACGACACCGCGTCGACCACATCGCGCGCTTCGCCGGTGTGGATCGACGCCGGTAATTTCTTCGCGTGCGCTTCTTCCACCACCGCGCGGAGCAGACCGAGATCCATCCGCTGGAACGGATAATCAGGCACGCCCGCCTCGAGGATACCTTTGATCGCGTCGACCTTTTTCGCCGCGAGTCCGTCCACCATTTGCCGGGCCTCGTCCGTCGTTTTCGGTATGCGGAGGAATTGCGCGTTGAAAGCCGGGCGCGCGATCTCCGGCATATTCTTCGCGTACTCCGTGCCGTGACCACCCTCGGCGGTGAAGAGGGGGCCGCAGAGGAAAAGTTCGCTGCCGAGTTTCTCGCCACTGTTGAACTGCTGCCGCAATTTCAGCAGGTCGTCGACTTTGTCGCCCGCGCTCCGGACGGCGGTGACGCCACAGTACAAATATGACTCGAGCTCGTGCTCGTTCGCCTTCTCGAGATCCACCTTCGACCAGTCATCGTAAAAGCCGCCGGGGCCGCCGAGGTGCACGTGCACATCGATCAAACCGGGGAGCACCGTCTTACCCGCGGCATCGATCGCCTCGGCGTTAAGCGTTTTCGCATCGGGCGAACTGCCTTCGTAGATCGCCTCGATTTTTCCCTGCCTAACGAGCACCGCACCGGACTCGATCACCTTGCCGTTGCCGACAAAAATGCGCGCGTTCTGGATGAGCCAGCTATGCCCGCGATGCAGGTCGCGCGCGAGCAGCCGCGCTTTCACGAGATCGTGCTGGCTCCACGCCTGATACGCGCCGAGGAAGAAAAACGGGAGCAGCACCACCAGCACCCAGAGCTTCGCGGAAGCCGCCAGCTTCTCTTCTTTCTCCCAGCGGAAAAGTTTCGTCGCGATGAAAGTGGCGACAAAAGTCGTAACGATGAGAGCGATCACCGCGAGCCAGTTCGCGGCCAGCGATTCGCCCCGCTGCACGATCCCGCCGATCCCGGTGACGAGATACGTCGCGGGGATGAACTGCGTGACGTTCTGCAGCCAATGCGGCATGAACGTGATCGGGATCGTCACGCCGCTGAGGAAGAGCATCGCCATGTAGATCGGCTGGATCAGGATGTTGCTCTCCTGCGAGGAATTGACGACCGCGGCGATGATCAAGCCTAACGAGCGAAAAGCGATCGCGCCGAGACAGACGAAGACGAGGAGCGAGACGAGCGCGCTCGGCACCGCCATGCCGTAGAAATTGTGCGCGAGGAAAAGAATCAGGAGCACGCTCGGGAGGAACAAAATCACGCCCGTGATCATCGACGCGCAGAGCAGCGGCACCGGCGTGATCGGCGTCACCTTGTAGCGGCGCAGGACATTTTCCTCCCGCTCCTGCACCGCTCGCATCCCCGCGCCGAAAAGGCCGTTCCCGAGAATGCCGAAGACGATCACCATCGTCACCACCTGGAGAATCGCGGAGCCCTGGCGGGCATCGAACATCTGCGCGAAGACGAAGAAGAAGAAGAGCGGGAAGAGGTAGTTGAAGAAGAGGACCGCGCGATTCCGGCGGGCCAGCTTCAGGTCGATCTTGAGCAGCGCGAGGAAAGCTTTCATTCGTTAGGCAAAAAGCGGAGGCGGGGATGATGTGTCATCCTGAGCGAAGCCGAAGGATCCCGTGGAAGGGCTGGGAAGCGCTTACGCAGGAGCTTCCCAGAAACCCGACGGGATCCCTCGACTGCGTTGCGCTCCGCTCGGGATGACCGGGTGTAGGACTTCATGGATCGGCGCGCCTTAATCACGGAGACGCTTCCCAGTGAGTTCGATGAAAACGTCCTCGAGCGTCGGACGGTTCAGGTGCACGTCGGTGATCTCGAGGCCCTGCGCGTCGAGCGATTTGATCATCTCGACCAGCGTCTTCGCCGGCTTGCTCGAGCTGACGGAAAGTTGCCGCCGGTCTTCGCTCACCAGGCTGCGGATCGCCTGCGGCCAGGCCGGCAAATCCCCCGGCGGGAGCGGCTGGCCTAACGAGATTTCGATGCCCGATTGCGTGGCGCTTTTTTCCTGCAACTCGCGCGGCGTGCCGATCGCGATGATCACGCCGTTGTCGATGATCGCCACGCGGTCGCAGAGCCGTTCGGCCTCCTCGATGTAATGCGTGGTCATGAGGATAGTGCGTTTTTCCGCGCGCAGTTCCTCGACCAGATCGCGAATCTCAAGCCGCACCTGCGGATCGAGCCCAGTCGTCGGCTCATCGAGGAAAAGCATTTGCGGGTCGTTGATCAGGGCGAGTGCAAGGGCAAGGCGCTGCTTCTGTCCGCCAGAGAGCGTCGCATAACCGGCGTCCCGCTTTTCCCAGAGCTGCAACCGGCGCAGGAGCGCATCGCCGTCGACCCGCTTCGTGTAGAAGGAACCGAAAAGCTCCATCGCTTCGTGGACCGTTATTTTGTCGGGAAGATTCGTGGCCTGGAGACAAACGCCGATCCGATCCTTCAGCGCCCGCGTCTGTTTATCGGGATCGAAACCGAGCACCGTGACCTCGCCGCCGCTCCGTGGCCGCAGCCCCTCGAGGATTTCCACCGTGGAAGTTTTGCCGGCGCCGTTCGGGCCGAGCAGGCCGAAGACTTCGCCCGTCTGCACTTCAAAATCGAGGCCCTTCACGGCCTCATTCGCGCCGTAGGATTTGCGCAAACCGCGCGCGGAGATGGCGGGAGCCGTCATGTGGAATGTTTTTTTCGCCTAACGAGTTGCGGGATTCTTACGGCCAGGAAAAGCAGCGCCACGATGCCGCAAAGTTTTGCGAAAAGTTCGCCGTGTCGAGTGTAAAACGTCATCCGGTGTGAGGTTGGGATCTTGACCTCGCCGGTCAGCACGCCCTCGGTGAAGGTGCTCCCTTTTCGGTCGCGCAGCGTCTGCGTGATTCGACCGAACTGGTCGACCAAACAGGTGACCCCGGTGTTCGCCGCGCGCGCCATCGGCCGGCGCGTCTCGACGCAGCGGAAGATCGCGTTGTTCACGTGCTGCTGCGCGCCGGACGACTCGAGGAACCAGCCGTCGTTGGTCACATTCGCGAGCAGATCGGCACCGCGGAGCACGAACTGCCGGGCCAACTCGCCGAGCGTGTCCTCGAAACAAATCAGCGGCGCGACCAGGGTTTGATTCGTTAGGCGAAAAACCACCGTTTCCGTCCCGCGGGCAAAATCATCCGGCACCTGATCGCCCACGATCTGCGCGATGAACGGCACGGTGTGCCGGCCGGGAACGTATTCGCCGAACGGCACGAGGTGGAGCTTGCGATAGACCTGCGGTTTACCCGCGCCGCGGCCGGGAAAAAGCACCGCGGCGTTGTAGGCGCCCTTCTCGTCTTCATCGATCGAACCCAGCAGCAGATCGGCCTTCATCGAGCCCGCGACATTCATTACGAAGCGATGATTGCTCGGCTCCACCAGGACCGGTCCGGGCATCGAGCTTTCCGGCCAGATCACGAGGTCCGGCGGCGGCTTCGTGGCGAGCGCGAGCTGGGTGAGCCGTGCGAATTGCCGGAAAGTTTTACCCTGGAATTCCGGCGAAAATTTTTCCTCGCGCGGAACGTTCGCCTGAACCGCGGCGACGCGGAGCGATTTGGTCGGAACCTCCTCGCGCATCACCCGAATGCCGTAAGCGCAAAGCCCGACGATCGCGGCCAGCGTGATCGTGAAATCGTAATGCGGCCGGCGCTTTGTCACTTTCGTCTCCGCGATGAACCGCCGCACCGTCGCGATCGCGATCACGTTCACGAAGACGACGATGAACGTGAGGCCGGCTACCCCGGTCCATTCCGCGATTTGAATGATCGGGAGCACGCCATGGAGTGCCACGCCGAGCCCGTTCCAGCCCCAACCGGAAAACATCCAACCGCGGACCCACTCGAGCGCCGTCCAGCTGCAGGCGAGAATGAGGGCGAGGCCGAGATTGCGCAGCGAGCTGAGCCAGGGCGAGCCCGCTTCGGGCGAAGCGAGTTCATCAGGCCGCGGCGGCGGCCAGGAATGTTTGGCGCGGGGTTCCACGGGGACCGGCGTTTTGGGCCTAACGAGTCCGGCGATCCAGCTCCAGAGCGCGAAATAAACCCCCATGTAGAGCCCGACCAGAATCAGGCCCGGCACCGTCACGGTCCGAAGCCAGAAAAACGCGCTCCAGAAAAAAGTAACGCCGGCCAGGTAGCCGAGGAACAGATCGCGCACGCCGCGCCGCTTGCGCCCTTCGCCGGAAAACCAAACCGCCGCGAGCAGCGGGGTGAGCGCAATCCAACAGAGCCAGGTTTGCTCGAACGGCGCGAGGCTAAGCGTTGCGAGCGCGCCGGTCAGGATCGCCGCGAGCCACGGCCAGAGTTGCAGCAGCCCGCGGGCGGCCCGTTTTGTTTCAGCCATGCGATCAGGCGCGCCGCTGGCGCCGTCCCGCATCCGGCTTGGGTTTCCGCGACGGGTAGACCGCGCCCCGGAGATCTTTCGAGAAGGTCGGGTTGACGCGGAAGGAGGATGAGAGCAGCGCGTCGAGCGTGCGCACATTCACCTTGTTCGCGAGGACGTAGCCTTCGTTCATCAGGCCGATGAGCGCGTCGAGCAGTTCCGCGCCCTCCATCGAATCCATCTTCTCGACCAGTTGCTTCCCGGCGACCAATCCGCCGCTGAGCCCGAGTGTTTTCAGGATCGTGATCTCACCGCCGTTCAGGTTGATGTCGCTCAATTTCTTCTCTCCAAGTTAGCGGGTTCGTTCATCGGCGTCTTTTTGCAGCCAGTCCCAGAGCTGATCAAGCTTTTGCGCGAGCTCGGCTTTGATCTCGGCCACTTCCTCCAGGGAAAACACGCGGCCTTCCGGGCGCCGCTGCGCGAAGAGGTAAAACTTGATCTTCGGTTCCGTGCCCGAACCGCGAACCGCGATCCGGGTTTTATCCGCGAGCTCGAAGATGAGCATCTTCTCTTTCGGAATCTCGTCGCCCTCGATGTCGTGCATCGCCTGCGTCGCGAAATTTTTGATCCCAGTGACTTCGCTCCCGTGCATTTCGTTAGGCGGCTTTTCCTGGTAGGTCGCGAGCAACCGCTGGATTTTCGCCGCGCCTTCCGCACCCTCGAAAGTCATCGCGCCGTTTTTCTCAAGGTAACAGCCGAGCTCCGCGTAGATCTCGTCGAGCAGGCCGTCGAGCGTGAGGCCCCGGCCCTTGGCGTAGGCAGCGACTTCGCAGAACATCACCGTGGCGCTGTTCGCATCCTTGTCGCGCACGAAATCCGAGCCGCTGTAACCATAGCTCTCCTCGCCGCCGAAGACATAAAACGACGAATGCGCCAGCCGCAGTTTCCGCGTTTCTTCCTCGGGAAGATCGCGATAATCCACGCCTTCCGGCAACGTCACGGCGCGCTCGTACTTCAGGAGTTTCGCGCCGATGTATTTGAAACCGGTCAGGGTTTCGACCAGGCGGAGGCCGAATTTTTCCGCGATCGCTTTCTGCAGATCAGTCGTGACGAAGGTCTTGATGATCACGGCGCGCGACGCGTTCTCTTTCGTCAGCACGCCCTGGTCGAAGAGGGTTTTCGTCCGGTAGTAAGCGATCAGGCCGCCGATCTGGTTTCCAGTCAGGAGTTTCATCTCGCCATCGGTGCTGCGCACCGCGACGCCCATCCGATCGCAATCCGGATCGGTCGCGATCACCAGGTCGGCGTTTTGCTTTTGCGCCAGCTCGATCCCAAGTTGCAGCGCCTCGGCATTCTCTGGGTTCGGGGATTTCACCGTCGGGAAACGCCCATCGAAACCATCCTGCTCGGGCACGACGTCGAACGTGAATCCGAGCTTGGTCAGGAGCGGTTTGATGATCACGCCGCCGGTGCCATGGATCGGGGTGTAAACGATCCGCAGATCGCTCTGCGCCCGGACCAGTTCCGGATCGAGGACCAAAGTCTCGAGCCGGCTAAGATACGCTTCGTCCAAGCCGCGATTGAGGGTGGTCACGCTGCCGCGCTTTCCGTTAGGCGGCTCGGGCGGCGCGTTCACTTTCGCGATGATCCCGCTGGCGTGGGGCTCGACGACCTGCGCGCCGTCGTCGAAGTAAACCTTATAGCCGTTGTCGTGCGACGGGTTGTGGCTGGCGGTGATGACGACGCCAGCGTTCGCGCGGAGATAACGGACGGCAAAGGAGAGCTCAGGCGTCGAACGCGGCCCATCGAAGACACAGGCGTCACAGCCGTTTTTCGCCGCGACCTCAGCCGCGAGCTTGGTGAATTCCTTCGAGAAAAATCGCGTGTCGTGCGCGATCACCAGCTTCGGGGTGCCGCTGATTTTCTCGCGGGCGAACCAGTCGTGCAAATATTCGACCAGCCCGCGAGTCGCGCGGGTGATGCTGTCGTAGTTCATCGCATTTGTGCCGACGCAGGGAAATTCCGGGCGGCCGAGGCTGTTCGGTGTGCCGCGTTCCGCCGCGGTCACGATCTTGCCAATGGTGCGGCCGCGAATGCCGCCGGTGCCGAAAGCGAGCGTGCGGAAGAAGCGATCGTTTAACTCCGCCCATTCCCCGGCCTGCTCCAGCTCTGCGACAGATTTGCCGGCAATCGGCGTGCTCGCCGCGGCCAGCATCGCCTCGATATTCGCCGCGCTCCCGGCGAGAAGTTTGCCCTGCTGCACTGCGCTCTCGCGCGTTGTGGTGTCGTGCGCCATGGCTCGACCTTTCGGGCGTCGCCCAAGCTTTGCAAGCGGTTGTCGCCGTTAGTGCAGCAGCGAGTGGTAGGCTTGGCCGATCGAATCGAGCCAGGCGCGATCGGCTACGCGCAGCTCGAAGTTCCCATCCTGGTCAATGATCCGGATCGCCACCCTGTCGCCTTTCTCCAGGAAGAGCCGGGTCGCCGCGACCGGGCTGAAAAGCGGCCGTGCCGCAAGTAAATGCCGGCCCGGTTTCAGGTAGACCGTAATCGCTTCGCCGGAAGCGATGCGCGCGAGTTCGTCCCCGTCGAGATAGAGGTTTAGCCCGGAGCCGCGGACTCCCGGCTCGCGGACGATTGTGACCGCGCAGCTGCGCGTCGACGAGGGCTTCAGGAGCGAGGAGTCGAATCGCCGGCCCGGTGGAACGGTGACGCGGCTGGCGCGCGTCGCGGGGTGATGCGCGCAACCGAAGAGGGCGAGGCAGGCGCAGGCCAGGAAGAGGTGTCTCAGAGCGACTTCCTTTCGTATTTCCAGTTATGGCTCTTGCCCTCGGCGAGCCACTCGATCGAGGTGGCGATGCGCTGGCGCCGGGTTTGGTCGCGCTTCGCTTCGGTGATCCACTCGAGGTAGTCGCGGCGTTTGCTCGCGCTGAAATTCTCGTAGGTCTTGCTCGCGCGCGCGCTTTTTTTTAGCGCCGCCGCGAAGTCATCCGGCATCGCGATCGGCTCTCGCGCCTGGCCCGCGCCCCGTTCCACTTTTACCCCGTCCTCGTTCAACGCCGCAGCCTTTTTCACGTAGCCGATCATCACCTTTTCCGCCGGCAACTCCGAGACATGAGTGAGCCTGCCGAACTGTCCCATTGCTTCTTTTTGTTCGCCGTTCTCGCGATTAAAAAGCAGCGCGTCCTTCCAAAAACCGAAGACGCAATGCTGCTTGAAGGCCGCCATCCCGGCGATGTTCCCCTTGTAAACGAAGTGCGGAAAACCCCACTTGATCGTCTCCTCGACCGCGGGACAACCGGCATGGACGATCTTGCGCAGGCGACGCAGGATCGGCTTCGCAAAGGGAGCCGCCTCTGCGATGTAGGCGTCGACTTTTGGGTCTCTCTTGGCCATGCCTGCGCGGGTCGCCCCGATCTGGTGAGCGGATGCTCGGAGTAATGCAAAGGCATGAGCCGGGAAATGTCCATGCTCGATTTTTCACCCGCGACTGCGCTGGACAACGCGGCGGCTTCCGGCCATCAGAAGGCGATGCTGAAACTGGAAGCGGTCTCGAAGAAATTTCGCAACGGCCAGTTTGGCGTGCGCGACGTTTCGCTGGAGTTGAAATCCGGCGTTATCGGCCTGCTCGGCCCGAACGGCGCGGGCAAAACCACGCTGATGCAGATGATCGCGACGATCACGCGGCCGACGAGCGGGCGGATTTTTTTCGACGGCGTGGATGTGGCGCAGCGGCCTAACGAAATCCGTCGCCGGCTCGGTTACCTGCCGCAGGATTTCGGCGTTTACGACAACCTCACCGCGACCGAGTTCCTCACCTACTTCGCCACGCTCAAGGGCGTGCGCTCGAAAGCGCGGGTCCGCGAGATGCTCGAGAACGTGAACCTGCATCACGCCGCGGAGCGCGCCGTCGGCGGATTTTCCGGCGGGATGAAACAGCGCCTCGGCATCGCGCAGGCGCTGATCAACGACCCCGCCCTGCTCATCGTCGATGAGCCGACCGCCGGGCTCGACCCGGAAGAGCGCGTGCGGTTCCGCAACGTTTTGTCCGAGATCGGTTTTGGAAAACTAGTGCTCCTTTCGACGCACATCGTTTCCGACATCGAGTCGATCGCGACCGAGATCGCGGTGCTGAAAAACGGCGCGCTCCTCACGGTCGGCGCACCGGAAGAATTGCTCCGCGCCTGCGCCGGCCAGGTCTGGCGCGCGGTCGTTTCCTCGGAGGAATTCGATCGGCTGCGCACGACCTTGAAAATCTCGAGCGCGATCCGCAAACCGGATGGCGTGCACATTCGTTTCGTTGGACCGGAACCGGCGATCAACGCGACCGCGGCGGAACCGGAACTCGAAGACGCATTTCTGTTCCTGATGAACTTCGGCGCCACCGCGGCGACCGCGCGATGAGCGCGAGCTTCGCCCGCATCGCCGCGATCGTGCGCGCGGATTTCCTCGTGCGCTTTCGGCGCGTCTCGACCGTCGTGGTTTTCCTGCTCCTCAGCGCGTTCGCCTATTTTTGGATTCCCGATCCCGCAACCGGGCGGACGCTGATTCAGATCAACGGCAGCCGCGCGATCTACAACTCCGGCGCGATCGGGCTCGGCACCGCTTCGCTCGGGATGATCTTCATCGGCCTCTTCGGCTATTACGTGATCTCGAACGCGATCCGCCGCGATGTGGTGTCGCGCTGCGGACTGGTGATCGCTTCCACCCCGATGCGCTCGGGCGAATACCTGCTCGGAAAATTTTTCGGCAACGTCGTTTTCCTCACCGTTTTCATCGGCGGGTTCATGCTCAGCTCGATGGCGATGCTCCTCGTGCGGGGCGAGGCGCGGATCGAGCCCGCTATTTTCCTCGAGCAATATCTTCTGCTCACGCCCGCGACGATTGTCTTCGTTTCGGCGGTCGCGGTCTTCTTCGAGTCGGTGCCGTCGCTCGCCGGAAAATTCGGCGACGTGGTTTACTTCTTTTTCTGGATGACGGTGATCGGCGTCGTGATCGGCGACCAGGCGAGCAAAGGCGGAATCAGCTGGGCGCGCTATTTCGATTTTACCGGCTTCGGTTTCATGATCGATCAGATGACGCGGACACTGCACACCAGCTCGCTCTCGATCGGCGCTTCGGATTTTGATCCGCACAAACCGACGATCATTTTCCCCGGGCTCAAGCTGACGCGCGAGTGGGTCTGGCCGCGGGTGATCTCGACGCTCGGGCCGCTCGTCTTTCTGCCGTTGGCGGCGCTTTGCTTTCACCGGTTCGATCCGGTGCGGACAAAACAGACCGCGGAGAAATCGGGCCGGAACTGGCTCGGGCGGGTGCAAGGTTTGTTCCGGCCGCTCAGCCGGCGCGTGGTCGCGCGACTGCATTGGACGCGCGGCGGCGGTTCGTTAGGCACCGCGATCTGGAACGATGCCGTGCTCACCCTCGCGCTCCAACCGCTCGTGCTCGTCGCCTTCGCGGCCGTCACGGTCGCAGCCGTCTTCGCGCCGCTGCCGAAATTGCTCCCCGTCGTTTTCGCGCTGCTCGCACTGGTGCTCGCCGACGTCGCCACGCGCGATGGGCGCGCGAACACGCTCCCGAGTTTGCGCGCGACGCCGCGGCTACGGGAGAATTTCGTCTGGTGGAAATTCGGCACCACGCTGCTGCTTGGGCTCGCCCTTTGCGCGGCGCCGCTGGTCCGCAGCGCGCCGGCCGGCGCGCTGCTCGGCGGGATCGTCTTCGTCGCGGCGCTCGCGACGTCGTTAGGCGTGCTCACGCAGAACTCGAAGACTTTCATCGTCGTTTTCCTGAGCTTCTGGTATCTCGTGGTGAACGATCACGGCTCGCATCGCTGGCTCGATTTCGCAGGATTTAACAGGCTCGCGGATCTCAGCACCGTCGGTTTTTACCTTGGCGTCAGCGCCTCGCTGCTCGCGATCGCGCAGCTTTTCTACAAGTCACGCCTGTAGCGCAGGGTGAAGCGGTTGTTCGGCGTCTCCCAGAGCCGGAGACGCACCAGCCGATCGTCCAGTTGT
Source organism: uncultured Verrucomicrobiae bacterium (assembly GCA_963742845.1). Classification (GTDB taxonomy): domain Bacteria; phylum Verrucomicrobiota; class Verrucomicrobiia; order Chthoniobacterales; family UBA10450; genus Palsa-1392. Next base: position 106,378 of record CAVUNK010000001.1, read on the forward strand.
GCGGCGAATTTCGGCCAGAGCGCGCGCACGATGTTTTCGCCGGTCGAGGGCTGCGCGCGAAATTCTTCAGTTTCCACATCGAGATGTTTGTCCTGCCACGGCGCAAGTGCCGCTGCGGTGCCGCGGCTGAGCGCCAGGAAATCGTAGAGCGTTCCGCTCCGCGCATCGTAGTCGCCGCCAATCGTTGCCTCGGTGAGATAGCGGTGCCCATGCCCGCGCGGGTTGTTGCACTTACCGTAGAGTGAAATGTTTTCCGTCGCGGAGAGTTCGCTCGCGTGCAGGCGATGCGCCGCGCTGAAAGCCTGCTGCAGGCCGAGGAAAAATTTCTCGCCGCTCCAGTATTCCGCGAAAAAATCCTCCCGCTCATGCAGCCGGACCCGCGCGATCGGCTGCTCGGCCGCGACCCGCTCGTACAGATACTGCGCGAGGCTCTCGGTGGTAATCGGGCGATTTGTTAGGCCCGGAACTTCCGCGTTCAAATTCCGGTGATCGAATTCCGTCCGGATCGACTCCAGCAGACTCGTTAGGCCAGGCTGCGTCGGCTCGCGAAAAGTAAATCGCGCGTGGTAATGGTGCCCGTGACCGAAGGGCGACGCCGCCACCCCAAAGAGCCGCTCATTTTCCTCCGAACTCAGGTGCGGCGACATCGTCTGGCGCGCGGCGGAAAATTCCAGCCAATGATTCTCCTCGCTCATGCCGTCGCGGAAAAACGTCGCGCTCCGCTCCGGCGCTTCCTGCAGGTGGCACGCGACCAGCTCCGCGTCGAGATCGTCGAAGAGTGGCGCCACCTCGAAGAAAAGCTGACGTGCAACATGCTCCGTCGTCGGAACGAGATCACGGAAGATGGGATGATCTTCGTTCAGGAATTTATGATCGAATCGCGCGTGCAGGACCTCTTCCACGCGCCGCTTGATTTCACTGATGTTGACCAGCATTCCGTTTGCCGGATCGACGGTGCCGGTGAAAACGAAAAACGCGATGTAGTTCCGACCGGTCCCGTAGCGGGCCGTCGTTTCCTGGCCATAGGCAGTAAGATTTTCCGCTTCGCTCCACGCTGGATTCCGCAGCCGGCGGGAGGCGGAAAACTCGAGGCGTTTGCTGACGGTCAGCAACATGGGTTGCCGTTCAGCCGAGCAACGCGAGGAATTCCGTGCGCGTGCGCGCATCGTCCTTGAACACGCCGCGCAGGCTCGAGGTCTTCATCACGGAATTCTGTTTCTGCACGCCGCGCATCATCATGCAGAGATGCTTCGCCTCGATCACGACCGCGACGCCTAACGGGTGCAGCACTTCCATCAGCGCCTCGGCGATCTGGGTGGTAAGCTGTTCCTGGATCTGCAACCGCCGCGCGAAGACATCCACAATCCGCGCCACCTTTGAGAGCCCGATGACTTTGCCGTTCGGAATGTAGGCGACGTGCGCGCGACCGATGAACGGCAGCAGGTGATGCTCGCACATCGAATAGAGCTCGATGTCTTTCACCATCACGATCTCACTCGCGTCGGACGTAAAGATCGCGTCGTTGACCACCTCCTCGACCGTCTGTCGATAGCCTTGGGTGAGGAACTCAAACGAACGCGCCGCGCGCCCCGGCGTCTTGGCGAGACCTTCGCGGTCGCGATCCTCGCCGACGGCGTCAAGCAGGCTGGCGAAAATGCCTTCCATCTTCTCGAGGCGGCCTTCCCCGACGCGGTTATCGGTTCTCGTTAGGCGCTCGGAAACTTCGAAATCGTGGTCTTTCACCCGGAGAGTCTAGCTGCGCCCGCGCTCAATCCAACCAGCTCAGCGGATACTGTGGATCGTCGAGATTCACAGCCTGCTTGGTCAGCTCGAGCGTGTGCTGGGTGTCGAACATGACCGCGAGCTCCTCGGTGCGCTCGGCGTCTTTGCTGGCCATGATCGTCCCCGGATGCGGCCCGTGCGGAATCCCGCGCGGGTGCAGGGTGATCGAGCCGGCTTCGATCCCGCGCCGCGAGCCGAAATTACCGCGCACATAGAAGAGCACTTCGTCGGCTTCGACGTTGTCGTGGACCCAGGGGATTTTGACCGCTTCCGGATGTGTGTCGAGGAGTCGCGGCGCAAAGGTGCAGACCACATACCCGCGAATCTCAAAGGTCTGATGAATCGGCGGCGGCTGGTGCACCGTGCCGGTAATCGGTTCGAAATCGGCGGCATTAAAAGTGAACGGATAGACGTAGCCATCCCAGCCAAGGACGTCGAAAGGATGATGCGCGTTGACTACTTTGGTGAGGCGCGGGCCGTCTTTCACCAGAATGTCGACATCACCTTCGCGATCAATCGTGATCAATTCCGTCGGGCCGTGGAAGTCGCGCTCGGAATATGGCGAACCCATCCGGATCTGACCGTCGCTGTTCATATAACGGCGGGGGATGCGCACCGGGCCGGTCGATTCGAGCACGAGATAGTCTTCCTGCTGCACGTCGTCCGGCACGAGCCGGTATGTGATCCCGCGCGGGATCACGATGTAATCCTCGGCCCGGTAAGGAAGCTTGCCGAACTGACTCTCGAGCACGCCGCCACCCTTGAAGACAAAGATGATCTCATCCGCGCCACCGTTCTTGTAGAACTCGTAGTCGCCAAAATTCTTCTCCGGCTTGCAGCGATAAGCGACAATGTCCTCGTTGAAAAGCATCGGGATCCGCCCGGTATAAACATCGCCGCGCCGCGGGATATCGGCGGTCTTGAAATGATGATGACGCAGCGGGCTTTCGGCCGCTTTCTTCAGCTCCTCACACTTCAGTAACTCAACACTCCGGACCCGAGTCGGCGGCCGGATATGATACATGATCGAGTAAGCCTCGTTAAAGCCCTCGGTCGTGATCACATGCTCGTAGGCGATCCCTTCGTTCTTGTAACCACCGTTGGAAGATCCGTTCCGGTGGAACCAGATATGATGCTTCCGCGGAATTTCGCCGAGTTTTTGGTATTGAGGCATGACTAAGTTTCGTTAGAGATTCCCGCGGAGTTCCTGCTCTTTCTCGAGCGCTTCGAAGAGTGCCTTGAAGTTTCCTTTGCCGAAGCTTTGCGCGCCTTTGCGCTGGATGATTTCGAAGAACAGGGTCGGCCGATCTTCCACCGGCTTGGTGAAGATTTGCAGCAGGTAACCTTCGTTATCACGGTCGACCAGGATCCCGAGACGCTTAAGTGGCTCCAAGTCTTCATCGATGTGGCCGACACGATCGAGCACGGTGTCGTAGTAAGTCGTCGGAATATTGAGAAACTCGACCCCGCGGCTCTGCAGATCAGTCACGGTGGTGACGATATCCTTGGTCGCGATCGCCACGTGCTGGACGCCTTCGCCATCGTAAAAATCGAGATACTCTTCCACCTGGCTCTTCTTTTTACCTTCTGCCGGCTCATTGATCGGGAACTTCACGTAGCCGTTGCCGTTACTCATGACCTTGCTCATGAGCGCGGAATACTCCGTCGAGATATCCTTGTCGTCGAAGCTGAGGATGTTCCGAAAGCCCATCACGTCTTCGTAAAACTTCACCCACGGATTCATCTGATTCCAGCCGACGTTGCCGACGCAATGATCAACGTACTGCAGACCGGCATCCGGCGGGTTGTAGTTCGACTCCCACTTCCGGAATCCAGGCATGAAAACGCCGTTGTAATTCCGGCGCTCGATGAAGAGATGCACCGTCTCGCCGTAAGTGTGAATCCCGCTGATCACGACCTCGCCGTTGTCATCTTTCAGCGTCTTCGGTTCGAGGTAACTCCTGCCGCCGCGCTTGGTGGTTTCCTGCCACGCAGAGGTGGCGTCCTCGACTTTCAGCGCGAGGAATTTCACACCGTCGCCATGCTGGGAAATATGGTCCGCGATCTCGTTCTTCGCGCGCAACGGCGTGGTCAGAATAAAGGTGAGCTTGTTCTGCCGGATCACATAACTCACGCGATCCTTCAGGCCCGTCTCGGGCCCGGCGTAGGCGAGGCTTTGAAAGCCGAAAGCCGTTTTGTAATAATGCGCGGCCTGCTTGGCATTCCCGACGTAAAACTCGACATAGTCGGTGCCCTGCAAAGGCAGGAAATCAGCCTCGGCCGCGGGATTCGGTTTCGAGTCGGTTTTGGGAGCTTCGATTGTGGTGGTTTCCATAAGATTTAGTTTTTCTGGCAAGCGCCGAATGGCTGCGGCCACTCTCAGCGCGCGAGGCTCGAATATAAATCGGCGCTCGTCCGCTGCAAGGCCGGGCTTCCCGAGGCCCGCTAAAACGCGAAGCCGAAGCTGAAATGAAACGCGCCGAAGGCCTCGTCTTTGCGCGGGCTCGGATTCACCCCGTAGTCGAGCCGCACCGGGCCGATCGGCAGATTGTAGCGCAACCCGGCGCCGATCCCGTAGCGCAGATCGTTCAGGCCCGGATTGCTCGCTTCCGGGAGCAGGTTGCCCGCGTCCACGAAGACCGCGCCTAACAATTCGCCGTAGATCGGGAAGGTGTATTCCGCGTTTAGAATTGTGTAATACTCGCCCCCGATCGGGTTGCCACCGCTGTCGTGCGGGCCGAGATCGCGCTCCGAGAAACTCCGCACCGTCGTGCTTCCGCCGGTGAAAAAGCGCTCGTCGATCGGGATCGCCAGCGCTTCGGTCGTGCCCGCCTGATCGAGCGGCACGACGATTCCCACGCGCGCGCCAAAGGCGAGCAGGCTGCGCTCAAACCATTTCCGCGCGGCGCCTTTCTGCAGATCCTCGCCGATCAACTGCGGCTGTTCCGGCGCAAAAGAAAGGTAGTAGCTCACACGCCCGGTCGCGCGCAGCAGGTCGACGTCGCTCCCGATTGCGCCGGTCGCGAAGTCGAGAGTGTTATCCAGCACAAAACCCCGCGGCGCGACCAGCGGGTTCTTGCGCAGGTCGAGCGTCTGGGTGAAACCGATGGAGCTGATGAAGTAATTCGTCCGGCCCAGCAAAGTCGGATCAATCGTGGAGTCGGTGATTTCCACATGACGTCCGCCAACCACGATGCCGACGGAATAGGCATCGGTCACCTGTCGGCTAAGCGTGACCAAGCCACCGAGCTCGAACTTGGTGTAGCCATCGTATTGGAAACTCACGGCGGAAAGTTTTGCCCGCAGCGCGAACCCGGTATTAAAGAGATACGGATCTTCGAATAACACTTCGCCCTTGTAACTCCGCTGCGTGTATTCCACTGAAGTCGTAACCGGCCGGCCGTAGCCGAAAAGATCGCGATTTGCATAGGAGGCGCCAACGATCGCGCCTTCGTAGGACCCATAACCGATCGAGAAGCCGAACTCCTGCGGCTTCGCTTCCTCGACGTTGATATCAAGCCGGAGCTTGTCGCCATCGACCGGCGTCGGATTGATCTTGAGGATATTGAACAGGCTCGTCCGCATTAAAGCGCGAAACCGCTTGTCGAGCACCTCCGGACTATAAGGCTCGCCGTGCAAATCGCGAAAGCGATTGGTAAGATAACTCGGCCGCAACTGCTTCGTCCCGCGCACCGTCACCCCATCAAAGCGATAGACCACGCCGGGCTCCACCGTCACGCGCACCGGCACGCGACCCTGGACCGCGAGCGTGGGATCACCGATGGCATCGACCTTTACCGCAAAGTAGCCCCGCGTCTTATAGTAAGACTGCAGCCGCCGCGGGATATCCGCGAGGCGCGCTTCGGTATAAGGCTGCCGAAGCAGGTCGAGCATCTGACCGCGCAACGCTTCGGCTCCGTAAATCGTCGGCCCGACAAACTGGACATTGCCAAAGAAGAACTTTTGGCCTTCGTGAATCACCAGTTCCGCGTTCACCAGATCCGGTTGGACCTCGTGGTAAACCGGCGGATCAATCGTGCATTCGACAAACCCTTCCGACACGTAGAAGCGCTGCACGAGGTCCGCGCCTTCGGCGACATCGGAGGGCACAAACGGGAGCTGCGTGGTCGCCTTCGAATAACGCGAACGAGTCGGGCCAACGGCGTACTCGAAGAGCTTGTCGGTAGCGATCTGGCGGTTCCCGACAAACTGCACTTTCCCGAGATGGACCTGCGGACCTTCCTTGATCTTCAGCCGAAACCGGCTGCCGGAGACCACGGTGTAACCAACATTCACCTTGGCGTAGCCATGGCTCTTGTAATAAAGCTCGAGAAAGAAAGCCGCGTCATCAGCGCGGGCGCTGGTGAGACCAAACTGTTCGATCGTGGTCAGTTGTTCCTTGAGCTGCGAGCGCAGTTCCTTGTCGGGGAAGGCGGTGTTGCCGACGATCTCGAGATTGGCTTGTTGGGCCACCTTCTCCTGCACTTTGCCGGCGGCCTTTTGCTGCTTTTCCTTTTGCTCCTGCTCGGGAAGTTTTACCGCGTTCTGGGCGAAGGCTCCTATGCTCGTTAGGCAAAGAAGGAGACCGAGCACGATCCAACGCGCGGACGCGCAGCAGCGCGTGCCTCCGGAGGGACCTGCTTCCGCAGGTCCGCGATTCCATGGTGAGCAAAACCTTTTCATCAGCCTAACGAAACCGAATCAGATATTTCACCTGCCCGCGAAACCCGCCGGCCACCCCGAGATCGCCGATCAGGACGACCCGCTCGCTGACCTTGTATTTCGCGGTCGCGGTCTGCTCGCCGGTCCGCGGATCGGCGCCGCTGAAGTCCACGCTGAGCCGATTGAAGATCGAGTCGGTCTTCGGTTCCGCGTCGCCGCCCTTCTTAAAGATCTTCCGGTAAAGCTCTTTGCCTAACAGGAGAATGGCCCGGCTCGCCAGGACGTTGCCGCCGCCGGTCAGTTCTTCGCGGGTGGTGCCGGTCGCGAGGAGCGAGATAATTTCCTCCTGCGGCAGCGGCGGCTCGCTGCTGAAGACCGCCTGCGGTGCATTCGCCGTCCCGTAAATGTAAACGTGGATCGTGTAATCGCGGATCAGCGATTCACCCTGCAATTCGATCTTCGGGTTCAGCGGATCGTCCGGGTCGAAATAAAGAAAACCGAGCCGGATGGTGAGCGTGCTGAAAGGCAACGTGGCGTCGAAACTTTCCAGCCGCACCTGTCCCTGCAGCTGCGGATGGAGCCCCGTGCCGGCGAGTTTCATGTCGATCAGGGCGCTGCCGGTCGCGAGATTTCCACGGATCAGGAACGGATCCTTGCTCTTAATCGCGACGTCGAATTTCCAGTCACGCAGCGGCGGGTTCGGAAACGAAAGCGACGGCGCCGCGGAAGGCGGCTCGGGCAGCGGCGCGGGCCGGCCCGGGAGGCCGATCGGGATGATGTCGATGTTCTTGAAGAAACGGCTGTTCGTGGTCAGCACCTCCCCGCTGACCGAGGCGCTTTTCAGCGGGCCTTCGACCTTGATGTCCGCGTCGACGCGCGCCGTGAGATCGTCGTTGCGCGCGACGAGAACGCTATTCGCTTTCAGCCGCAGATCGAAAGTCGGCTCGGTCAGTTTCGGGAGCGTGATCCGGCCGGCGAGCGTGAACGGTCCGCCCGCGAGATCGCCGCCGAAGCGGTCGAAGCTCAGGGTGTTGTCGCGGAAATTGACCAGCGCCTTGAAATTCGTGAGCGCGGGCAGCGTAGCGTTTTCAAAACGCGCGACGTTGATGTTCATGTCGGCCGACCCGCTGAGATCGGGCTTCGCGATCGTGCCGCCGACGTTTACGTCGAGCGCAACGGTGCCGTCGAGCTGGCGCAGCGCGGGCACGAACTCGCGCACGAAATTCACCGAGCTCCGCGGCATCTGCACTTTTGCGGTAACCGGCGTTTGCTCGTTGATTTTTTTGTTCGTGATCACTTCCGAGACGTTCAGCGGGAGCCGCGCCGTGATCTGGATCGACTGGATTTTCGCCTGCGAAATTTTGCCGTCGACCTTGAGTTCGTTGTCCCGGAGATGGAGCGCGAGATCGACCGCAGCCGGGTCCAACTGTGCGACTGCTTCCGCTTTCAGGCTCTGCAATTTCAGCTCGAGATTTGCCTGCAATTGATCGAGCGCCCCCTGCGCGTCGAGCTTCACGCTGAGCGAGCCGGCGACCGGCGGCTTCTGGCCGAGATCCTGGAAGAGTTTCGCGAGATCGAGATTTTCCGACTGGAAATTGAGCGTCACCTTTCCGTTAGGCGGAAAGGTTTTGCGATCGGTCCCGAGGTTGCCCCAGACGAACGGCAGCGCCGCATAGGCGGTCGCGTATTTCGCGCTGCCCTGGTCGATCTGGACGTTGCTGATCTCGAGCGTTTCGCCTTTCGCGCTGAGGCTCGATTGGAAACTCAGCCGGTCGCTCCCGAGGAAGATGATCGGCACGTTCAACTCCTGCGGCGTGTAGTGCGCCTCGACCTTCGCCTGCAGATTTTGCAGCTCGGCGTAGCGGCCGTGCTCCAGCTTCAGGTTGAGATCGCCGTTGTTCTTGAAAGTGGAAATCTCCCCCTGCCCTTTCCAATCGACGACCAGCGAACCGGCGAGCGGTGTCTTCTTTTCCGCGGTCGCGAGGAGTGGCTCGAAGGTCGAGAGATCGGCCAGGTTCGCGGTCACGACGCCGCTATAAGGAAACGGCTTCTGCAATTTCGCCGTCCCGTGCGCGTTCACGAAATCCTTCTCGTTCAGCGTCGCGGTGACGTCGTTCAGGTAAACGACGTTGTTGGCGATCGCGGCCTGCGCGCTCAGTTGTTTCACGAGCAGCCGCTGCGCGGTGATGTCGCGGCCGGAGAGATTTACCTGCCCGTTCGCGACGCCGCCGCGAACCCGCACCGCGCCGTCAGCCTGGAGTTCGCCGGTCACTTTGTTCGGCGCCTCGCTCTGCCAATAATCGGCCAGTTCCGGCGCGCGCAGCGTGAGCTGGAGATCGGCCGGCTGCTTCAGGATTTCCTCGTTAGGCGCAGGCAGTTGGAACGTGCCGCGCACTTGCAGGACGTTCTGGTTTCGCTTCGCCACGAGCGGCGCGAACTCGACCGCGGCGCCGTTGTTCTTCACGTCGGCGCTCACGTGATCGATCGCGTAATCGCCGTAACGCAACTCGCTCAATTCCGCGTGCACCGTCGAACTAAGACCTTCGAAAAACGGCGCTTCCTTCTTTTCCGGCGGCGGCATTTTCTTCGTCGCCGCGATCTTCGCGGTTAGGTTCTTTATCGCAGCTTCGCCGTAACCGATCAGGTCGCCCGTGGCCTTGAGGTCGAGCTGCACCACGCCGTCATTCGTCGTTAGGCTGCCGTTCGCCTGCAGCGAGCCAGTGGCGGGCGGAGTAAGAAAACCGGTCAGTTGTTTCAGGTCGGGCGCGTCGATCGAGACCTGGAAATTTCCCGGCGTCCGCCCGAAGCCCTCCGCCGTTTTCGGCAGGTCAATCGTGCCGCGGAGCGCGATGTGATTTGTCCCGGCATCCAGCCGCGCCGCCCGCACGGTCGCTTTCCCATGGTCCGCGACCACGTCGAGCTTCACGTCGTCGATTACGAAGTTCCCCTGGCGCACGTTCTCCACGTTCGCGTTGATCGTGCCGTCCCAGCTCGACGGTTGATTGAGCGAACCGTTTAGGTCGATATCCGCATTTTTCACGTCGCCGGAAAACGCACCCGGCGATTTTCCGAGATAGGCGGCGAGTTTGCCTAACGAGATGTTCTGCGCGTGGACATTGGTCTGCGCCCGATAAGTGGTGCCCGCGGTCGTGACGTCGATCTGGCTCGCGACCTCGCCGCCGCTCAGCGTGCCCTTGAATTGCACCCCGAGCTTCCCCTGCGCGAGCTGCGACGCGTCGAGATTCACCAGCTCGAGTTTGTTCTCCTGATCGAGCACGAGGTTGTGGAGATAAAGGTTCTTGTTCGCGTAAGTCGTGGTCGCGGCGACATCGGTCCAGGTGTGGACGCCGGGGATCTGCAGCCGGTCGATCCGCAGCGCGCCTTCGCGGTTCGGGAACAGGGTGAGGTTAAAATTTTTCACCACCGTGTCCTGCGGCTGACCCTTCAAGGTCAGGTTGACGTTCGCGATCTCGAGCCGGTCGGGGAAAAAGGCCGGCAGGCTCACCTTTTCGTTAGGCTTGGGCGGCGACGGCGTCGGGATCGGCGCCTTCGACGGGTCGAGCACCGCGGTGACATTGCGTACCTCGACGTCTTTCAGGAAGTCGGACATCCCGTGGAATGCGAGATCCGGCAGGCTGTACTCCCCGCGAATCAGGTCGGCATCGAGCGATTGCACCGCCGACGGCCCGGTCGCCGTCGCATGCACGTTGCGCAGGGTAATTCCGCCGAGCACGCCGCCCTCGACCTGGAAATCGAGCTTCAGGTTTTGCCCGCTTGCGATCTTGACCGCCACCGCGTGGACGACCGCGCGCAGGATCGGCCCGTGGAAAATGACCAGACCCAGAAAGAGAACGGCGAGCCCGATCAGGGTCCAGCGAATCCAGGGTCGGCGTCGGGGCGCGGGGGGAGAACTCGCGTCAGAATCGGGCACAGGGCGGCTATTCTAAGGGGAATGCTTGAAATCTCAACCGACCCACCCTGATTCCCGCTCTCTAGACTACCCGGTCGCGTCGACTACTTTCCCTGCGCTTTGACGCCCGAAAAATTCTTCGATTACCTGGAAGGAAAACTTCCTCCAAAAGAACGCGAACGGCTGGAGCAGGCGCTGATCGCCGACCCGGAATTGCAGCAGCAACTGCACAACGCGCGCCAGATTCACCGGGGCCTGCAAAACGACCCGCGGCAATCGTCGGCGACGACCCGCTCGGGACATCGCGGGCGGCAACTGGCCGCGGCCTTCGCCGTCCTCGTGGCGATGAATGTGGCTCTCGGGCTCATCTACATTTTCAAAGCGAACAAGCCTGACGAGCAGGTGAATCAGGCGCGCCAGGAAGCGCTGCGACATCAACTCCAGAGCTCGATCGAGAAGCAGGCGGCTGCGACTTTTACGCCACCAGTGATCGGGATGGAACAGATCGCGCTCACCGCGCCGCGCGGGCAGCAGGAAGCGGTCGCGCAGAAGATCATCGCGGCCGCGACCGCCGCGGGCGGCTCGGGGACGAAAGGTTTGCCTAACGAAAAGGGTTTCAACGTGCTGGTAGTCGTGCCCGGCGCGGCCGCAGCCGGTTTTCGGCAGACGCTTACTTCCCTCGGCGCGCCGGCGCCGGCAGCGAGCGCCAGTCCCCCGCCCGCACCGGACGAACTCGTCCGGTTGGAGGTCATTCTCTCCGGCCCGCCGTGATCGCGATCACCTTCGCTCTCCCGAATGAGAGCCGTGATTTCCTCCAGGTCGTGGGGAATAAACGGGAGCGCGTCGCCGTGCTCCACACCGGGGTCGGGGCGGAAGCCTGCCGGCGCAAAATCGGCCCTTTCCTCGCCGCGCAGTCGTTCGATTTTCTCGTCAGCAGCGGCTTCGCCGGCGGCGTCGACCCATTGTTAGGCGTCGGCGATCTGCTGCTCGCGGAAAATTTTTCTGACCCAGAACTGCTCCGGCGCGCCGAGAGCATTCTCGTCGCGCGCACGGCGCGGCTCGCCACCGCCGATCACGTCGTCGCCAGCGCAGCCGAACGCCAGGAGTTTGCTGCCGCTCAGAACGCCGTGGCCGTGGATATGGAAACGGAAACGATCGCCGCCGCCTGCGCCGAACGGAACCTGCCGATGCTTTCCCTGCGCGCGATCAGCGACACCGCCGCGGCGCCGTTTCCCGCGCCACCCGGGATCCTCTTCGACATCGCGCGGCAGCAGACCGACGCCTTCCGCCTCGGCCGCTATCTCCTGCGCAATCCTCCCGCGATCGTGCGGCTGATGCGTTTCTCGCGGCAGATCGAACTCGCCCGCGCCCATCTCGCGGTCGCGCTCTGCGAACTGCTCGCCGTGGCCTAACGACCTTCGCTGGCCGGCTCGACATGCACGAGCACGTCGGCGATGCGCCCGTCCGTCTGCCGGATCGCGTCCTTCACCTGGTGCGCGATCGAGTGCCCTTCGCGGACCGAGATCGTCTCCTTCACCCCGACGTGGAGATCGACGTAAAACTCCAAGCCCATTTTGCGGACGAGACATTTGTCGACGTGCACCACTCCCGGCACGGCCGCAGCCGCGGTCCGGATCGCGGGCACGATCGACCCACGCGGCGCGGTATCCATGATCTCGTGCAACGCCGGGTTAAGCAGACGCCAGCCATTCGCGCCGATCAGTGCACAGGCGAAAAGCGCCGCCCACGCATCCGCACTTTGCCAGGCAGGTCCGCCGAGCAACGCGATCGAGATGCCGATGAAGGCCGCGATCGAAGTGAGCGCGTCGGTCCGATGATGCCACGCGTCGGTCTGCACCGCGGTGCTCTCGGTGTCTTTCCCCAGCCGCATCACTTTGCGAAAAAGCATCTCCTTCACCACCACCACGGCTACGAGCACGATCAGGGTGAACGCCTTCGGCTCGTGATGCGGTTGAAAGATTTCGCGCACGCTCTGGACCGCGATCAGGAAGGCGGCCGCGATCACGCCTAACGAGACGAAAACCGCCGCCACCGGCTCGGCCTTGCCGTGACCGTAGGGATGGGTTTCATCCGGCGGACGCGCGGCAAATTTCAACCCGCCCCAGATGATCGCCGAGCCCGCGATGTCGAGCGCGGACTCGATCCCGTCCGCGATCAGGACGTAGGAATTCCCGAGCGCGCCGGCGGCGATTTTCGCGGTTGCGAGCACGACGTTGGCCCCCATGCCGACGAGCGCGATGCGCGCGCCCGAGTGGAGATTGCCGGCAGTAGTGTTCGCGGTAGAATGCGGCTCCATCAGATGAGCCGGAGTATTAAAGCCATTGTTTATCACGCGCACGGAAAACCGGCGGAGGTTTTGCGCCTGGAAGAGCGGGCACTGCCGCGCGTCGGCGCGGATGAAGCCCTCGTTAGGGTGACGGCCGCGCCGGTCAATCCGGCCGACCTGAACGCAATCGAAGGGCAAATATCCGGTGCGTCCCGCCTTGCCGGCGACGCCGGGATTCGAGGGCGCGGGCATGGTCGAGGAAATCGGCGACGCGGTCCGGCATGTCTCTCTCGGCGACCAGGTCATCCTCCCTCACGATCTCGGCACCTGGCGTGAAGCCGGCGTCGTCCAAGCGGATCGACTAGTAGTGGTGCCTCACGACATTGCGTCGGAACAGGCCGCGATGCTGAAGATCAACCCGATCACCGCCTGGCGGATGCTCCACGACTTCGTGCCGCTGCAAAAAGGCGACTGGGTCATCCAGAACGCGGCTAATTCCGCGGCCGGGCGCGCCGTCATCCAGATCGCGCACGAGCTCGGCTACCGCACGGTCAATGTCGTTAGGCGTCCCGAGTTGATCGAGGAATTGCGCGCGGAGGGCGGCGACGTTGTGCTCCTCGATGACGACGCGCTCCGCGATGCGGTCGCGGATGCGACCGGCCGCGCCTCGATCCGGCTCGCCTTGAACGCGGTCGGCGGCGAGAGCGCGTTGCGCCTGGCGAAGATCGTGGCGCCGGAGGCGACCATCGTCACTTTCGGCGCCATGAGCCTCAAGCCCCTGACCATGCCTAACGGATTGCTGATTTTCAAAAACCTCCGCTTCACCGGCTTCTGGGTAAACAAGTGGTACGAGCAGGCGACCGCCGCCGAACGCGACGAGACTTTTAACCGGCTCTTCGATCTCGCGCGCCGCGGTCTGCTCCAAACGAAGATCGAGCGGAGCTACTCGTTAGGCGATTTCGCGGCCGCAGTCGCCCGTGCGGCCCAGGGCGCTCGCGCGGGAAAGATCGTTTTCTCGCTGCCCGCCTCTCTCGTCGGGTAACTCCCGTGCGCGACGATCAGGCGAGCCAGACCGCGCTCCTCATCGCGGCCGCCACGGTCTGGTTGCGGCGCTCTCCATGCACCTCGCACCTGGTCTCGGCGACCACGGCGGAGTTGGGAGAGAAACTGCTGCGGCAGTACTCGCGAGGCAGTCGGCTTTTACTGCAGCCGTGGTCCGCGCCCCTCGCGCGCTGGATCGAACGCCGGATTCTGCCAGGCATTTTTCTCCACTACGCGCTGCGCAAGAAATACCTGGCCAATCTGGCTCGCGCAGCGGGCCAACGGAGCGTCCAGCAGTTCGTTATCCTCGGCGCCGGATTCGACGGCTGCGCGCTCGAGCTTTCTCGCGAGAATCCGCCGGCCCGATTTTGGGAAATCGATCATCCTGCAACACAAAGCTGGAAGGCGCGCGAACTGGGGAAAAGCGCGCGCGTGCAACTCCTGCCGGCCGATTTGGGTGCGGGCCAGCTTCCGCTCGCGGCGCTGACCGCGTCGGGCTTTGATTCCGGCGCGCCGAGTTTTTGGATCGCCGAAGGTCTGCTGATGTATTTCCCGGAAAAGACGATCCGGACTCTGCTGGCAGCGATCGCAGCGCTCGCTCCCACGGGCAGTCGCTTCGCCTTCACCTTCATGGAGAAAACAGCGGACGGTCGTATCCGCTTTCAGTCGCAAACCAAGCTGATCGATTGGTGGTTGCGACGAAGGAGCGAGCCGTTCTTGTGGGCCGCGGCCCGCGCGGAAATCAAGGAGCTGCTCGCGAGCTGGAGCGCCGTCGCGTTTTTTGACGACCACGATCTTCGCGCGCTCGGAGAACTTTCGCCCGCGACCGCGCTGGCAGTCGGCGAGATTATCTGCCTCGCCACTCGTTAGGCAAGCGACATGCCCATCGTCAACGACGTCCATTCGCAACGCAATCGCACCCGCGTGCGCGAATTGCTTGCGCCCCGCGACCTCGACGAGCTGACCGCAATCATCCGCCGCGCAGCCCGCGCGCGGACGTCGCTTTCCGTCTCGGGTTGCCGTCATGCCATGGGCGGGCAGCAGTTTGCCGCCGACGGCATCTGCTTGGACACGCGCCAGCTTGCGCGGGTCGTTTCTTTCGACGCCGCGCGCGGGTTGATCAAGGCTGAGGCGGGAATCCAGTGGCCGCAATTGATTGCCGCTTGTCTTGAAATCCAGCGCGGCGCTGAACCAGCTTGGGGCATCGCGCAGAAGCAAACCGGCGCCGACACGTTCACCCTTGGCGGCAGCTTGTCGGCGAACGCGCACGGGCGCGGTCTGGCGATGCGACCGCTCATTTCGGACGTGGAATCTTTCTGCCTGCTCGACGCGAAGGGGAAGTCGATCCGCTGTTCGCGCACGGAGAACACGGAGCTCTTCCGGCTTGCGATCGGCGGCTACGGACTGTTCGGCGTGATCACCCACGTGAGCTTGCGGCTGACCCGCCGACGCAAGTTGCGCCGCACGGTCGAGATCATTTCCACGGACCAATTGCAGGACGCTTTCGCAGCGCGGATCGCGGCGGGATTTCTTTATGGCGACTTCCAGTTTTCAATCGACGAAAAATCGCCGGCCTTCTTACGCACCGGAGTTTTTTCCTGCTACGAACCGATCGCGGCGGACGCGCCGATGAACGCGCCGCAGCGTCTGCGCGAGCAGGACTGGCTCGATCTGCTCGCTCTCGCGCATACCGATCGCGCACAGGTGTTTCATCGCTACGCCGATTATTATCTCGGGACGAACGGACAGACTTATTGGTCCGACACCCATCAGCTCAGCGCCTATTTACCGGATTACGCTGCGCGTCTCCGCGAGAAAATTGCGGGCCCGCGGTCGAGCCTGATCATCACGGAACTCTACGTGCCGCGCGGCTTGCTCGCGGACTTTTTGAGGGCGGCGGCGGAGCTCTTGCGCGAGGGCCGCGCGCCCGTGATTTACGGCACGGTGCGCCTGATCGAGCGCGACGATGAGAGCTTTTTGCCCTGGGCGAAAGAAGCGTACGCCTGCGTGATTTTTAACCTGCAGGTGCTCCACACGGAAACCGCCCTGGCAACCGCGGCGGAGATTTTCCGCGCGCTCATCGATCTCGCGATCGCGCGCGCTGGCAGTTACTTCCTGACCTATCACCGTTTCGCGAGCCGCGAGCAGCTCGTGACCTGCTATCCGGGCTTTGAGAAATTTCTGGAACAGAAAAGGCGCTACGATCCGGCGGGAGTTTTCCAGAGCGATTGGCTTCGGCACTACGAGAGCCTCTTCACCCGGAAGTAATCTCGGCGCGAGTTGCCGAATCCGGCAGTGGTGCGTTTGTAGCTCATGAAACTTCGCGCGACTCCTTTCCTAGGCTTGTTGGCATCGTTAGGCGCAGCCACCGCCTCCGCGCAGGATTGGGCGAAGGCGCAGCTCAACAAATCCCCGCGTCACAGCGAATGGGTCGAACTCAAACACGGCGGCCGCACGGTGAAGGCCTTCGTTGTTTATCCCGAGGCGAAAACCAAAACCGGTGCTGTCCTGGTCATTCATGAGATCTTTGGCCTGACAGATTGGGCACGTGAGCTGGCCGATGAAATCGCCGCCGCGGGCCAGATCGCGATCGTGCCTGACCTCCTCACTGAACCCGGTAAAGACACGCAGAGTTATCCCGACCAGGGCGCGGCGATCAAGGCCGTCTCCGCCCTGCAGACTCCGCAGGTGATGGCCGATCTCGATGCCGCGGCGGATTATGTGAAAAAACTGCCGGCCTGCAACGGGACGATTTCGGTCGCGGGATTTTGCTGGGGCGGCGGGCGTTCGTTCCAATATGCCAATCACAATCCTGCCCTGAAGAGCGCGTTTGTTTTTTACGGCACGGGCCCGGAGAGCAAAGGGGACGCCGAGAACATCAAGTGCCCGGTTTACGGATTTTACGGCGAGGAAGATGCGCGCGTCGGAGCCACCGTCCCGGCCACGGCGGAAATCATGAAGTCGTCAGGCAAAACCTACCAGCCGGTGACCTACGCCGGCGCGGGTCATGGTTTTATGCGCGCCGGCGAAGCGCCCGACGCGAAGCCGACTAATCGCCAGGCGCACGACGACGCCTGGAAACGCTGGAAGACGTTGCTCGAAAAGTGACAGAGCCGATCCCCGTCGATCGCGGACGCGCAGAAGCGCATCCCTTCCGGAGGGACTCGCCGCGGCGAGTCCGCAGCCATCTCTCCGCCCTAGACACGCCCCTTCCAGAGCGCTGCGTCGAGGATCGACCAGAGATGGATGATCCAGCCGAGCAGGAAAAACCAGAGCACGGCCGCGAGCACGAACTGGATGATCGCCATGAAGAGCCGGCCTTGGATCAATTGCCCCAGTCCAGGAATGAAGAAGCTGCAAAGAGCCGCGATGACGTTGCCGGTTGAACCTTGTCCTGCCATGCGCTGAATTTCCGCGCCGTGCCCGATTCCGCAAACGCCGATTCGCCTGCGGCGGGGAGTGCGCCCGTGAAGATTCGAACTTCAAACCTTCTGATCCGTAGTCAGATGCTCTATCCAGTTGAGCTACGGGCGCTGAAAACCCCCGGCGTCGCTGCCGGCGCTGGGGAGGCCCTTATTATATTCGCTTCGTGCCGCCGTCAACTTCCGCATCCCGCGCTGGACCCGACACCTCGTTTACCTCAGGGTGGCCAATGAAATTCTTCGTCTGCGGGCTGATGGTTTTAAGCGGTGTGGCCGCGGCTCGTGGCGACGTGGTGCGAACTCACCCGTCGAACGCGTATCGCGAGGAGGTGACGCTCCCCAATTGGGCCGATGGGGGCGAACTCTCGCGCTGGGTTTACACCCATCCCTCCGAGGTTTTTCCCGCGGCCGTGGTGCGGCGCGACGGTGCGCCCGTGGAACTGACCGAAGCGCTCCGCAGCGAGATCGGGCAGCTAAAATGCAAAACCGCCAAGGGCTTGGACCAATCACTCTATGAGGCGATCAATCGCGGTCGCGTCGACGGCTGTATCGTGCTGCACGCAGGCAAGGTTGCGTTCGAGCAGTATCCAACGATTCAGCCTAACGACTTTCATCTGGTCTTTGGTCTCTCCGCGCTCATCCTCACCACGACAGCGGAGATTCTCGAGGCGCAGGGGCGAATCGATCTCGCGAAGCCGGCTGCGAGCTACGTGAAGGAATTCCGGGAAACGGTCTGGGCGGGAGCGCCGCTGCGTGAACTCCTTGGTATAGCCATACCCAGCGTTCCCGATTCTCCAGAGCTGGACGCGGCCCTCGGTTGGCGACCGGGCGGGAAGAGTGGCGGCCTGCTCGGGTTACTCGCGGGCGCCAAGACTCGCACTAACCCCGCAAGTGCTGCGGAAGTGCTCGCGCTCGCGCTGGAACGAGCGACCGGCAAAAGCCTCGCCGATCTCATCAGCGAAACGATCTGGAGTCGAATGGGTGCAGAACACGACGCGCTCATGGTCGAAAACGCGCGCGGCTATCCCCTCGCTCACGCGGGCTTGGCGACGACTCTGCGCGACCTCGCTCGCTACGGCCTGCTCTTCACGAAAAGCGCGGGCGCCGAGCAGCGCTCGATCATTCCCGAGAAAACTCTGCACCGTCTCATGGGTAAGAGTGAAGAGTTCACGGTGACTGGTCGAAACGGCCAACTCCTCTATGTGAATCGGAGCCGGGATGTGGTCGTAGCTTATCTCGGAACCAACCTAACGAGCAAAGAACTCGCACCGCCGCTGCCGACGCGCGCGATTGCCGACCTTTTTTAAAGTGACGATTTTTCTCGGCTGCGGTTTTGCCGCAAAGTATCGCGAAGGGGGCGGCAATTTCTCCGTGCCGCTGCAATGGATGCTCGGTCTGTGCCGACTGGGGCTGGATGCGATCTGGCTCGAGCTCCTGCCGGCGACGGCGAATCCGGTCGCGGATCGCGCCTGCATCGATCATTTTCAAAAACAGCTCCGCGCGCACGGGCTCGCTGGTCGCTATTGCCTGCTCTACCAGGATCCCGCGGGCACGGAGCACAACTTCGCTGCGATGCGTTGCCTCGGCCTCTCCCGCCGCGAGCTGCGCGCGCGCCTGGCCGGGCCGAACGTCCTCCTCAACCTGGCCTACTCGCTGCATCCGCCCTTTCTGCTCGAGTTCGAGCGCCGGATTTTCTGCGATCTCGACCCGAGCGAGATCTTTTATTGGATGACGAAACTGGAGATGGGCCAAAGCCATCACCACGAGTTCTGGACAATTGGGCTCAATGTTCACTCCGACGATTGCCGGCTGCCGAGGTCACCACTCGACTGGCGGACCTTTTACCCGCTCGTGGATACCGAATTGATCCGTCCACAGCCGGCCCCGCGCCGGGCGAAATTCACCACCATCGGCCAATGGTATTGGGGCGGCAGCGTCGAGGTGGATGGAGAGTTTCCCGACCTTTCGAAGCAGCACGCCTTCGAGCCCTATCTCGATCTTCCCCGTCGCGTCCCAGCGGCACGCTGGGAGCTGGCGATGAACCTGAACGCCGACGATCCCGAGCGCGCGCGCCTAACGAGTCGCGGCTGGCAGCTCGCGGCGCCCCACGACGTTGCGCGCACCCCGGCGAAATATCGGCGTTATCTCGCGTCGGCCACGGGGGAATTTACCGCGATCAAGGGCGTGGACGTGAGCTGGCGGACTGGGTGGATCAGCGATCGCGCGGCGGCGTTCCTGGCCATGGGCCGGCCGGTGATCACGGAGGAAACCGGCGCTGCGAAATACTTGCCGGCGGAAAGCGGATTCGTATTTGTCGATGATCTGGAAGGCGCCGCGGAGGCGGCGCGCGCGGTGCTCCGGGATTGGCCCCGGCTTGCAGAAGTCGCGCGCGCAACCGCTGTGGAAGTCTTCGATGCGGCAAAAAATCTCCGCAAAATTCTCGGGCTCTAACGCCGCTTTGCCCTTCCCGAATCCCCGTTTGCAAAAGCAAAACGGGGTGTTACTCATGTTGCCGTCATGGCCGAACTGATCAAAGCGGACGAGCTGAAAAACCGTCTGAAAAAAATCCCCGAGTGGGAGCTCGAGAAGAAACACATCGAGCGCACCTTCGAGTTCGACGAATTTTCCGAGTCGATCGATTTTGTGAACAGCGTGGCCGAGGTCTCGGAAGACGAAGAGCATCATCCCGACATCGACATTCGCTTCAACAAGGTGCGCCTGCTTCTCTCCACCCACAGCAAGGGCGGCCTGACCGAGCTCGACTTCGCGCTCGCGGAGCGCATCGACACCCTCGCGGAGTAACGGCCAATGGCCCCATCGCGGATGCGGCTGATCCTCGCCGCGCTCGCGGTCGCGCTGCTCGTGGTCGCGGTTTGGAAGGTGATCGATTATCGGCAAACGGCGCCGCCTCCGCCGGAGCCAAGCGCGATTCGTTAGGCGCGCCGGCTCCCGGGCCTGCGACTAGCGGCCCTCGTCCGCGTCGATGTATTGGAACATCGTCTGGATTTCGTCGCGATCGGTAAAACCGCTTTGGCCTTTTCGACGTTCGAGCACTTCGGTGATGTCGTCGTTCCAGCCGCACTTGCGCATGAACTCGTTCCAAATCTCGATCTCTTCCTCGGAGGGTTGGCGGCCTTTCTTAAACGCCCATTGCAGCAGCTCGTCATCGCTGCCGCCTTCTTTCGCGCGCGCCACGACGTCTTCGTAATTCACCCCGAGAAACCGCACGCAGCGTCCGTCGAAACCTTTGCCCAGCGCCGGCACGTGATCGGCCGGCAGTTCGCCCTTCGCGTGCGCGCGAATTTTGTCGATCATCCGACCAAAATGATAGAGGCTGCCAACTTTGTCGGAGGGACTGCGCGCGGGAAAAGGTTTCGTGTTCATCGGGCACGGTTGCGCTCGTTTTGGCGCTTGTCCACGCCGCGGCGCGAGCGGATGCTCCGGGCATGGATCGGGTCGCGGGGATCGAGACCGAATACGGCTGCCTGGTGAGCGCCGATGCGGCGCAGCCCAACGGCGATGCCTGGCCGGTGCGGGTGAAAAATCACGTCTTCCGCAAGATGCGCGCGGGCGCGCTCGACCTGCATTACCGCGACTACGAGGAACCACCTGGGAACGGCGGATTCCTGCTCAACGGCGGGCGCGTTTACCTCGACATGGGGCACATCGAATACGCTTCGCCGGAGTGCCGGCAACTGCGCGACGTGGTCGCCTACGACCTCGCCGGCGACCAGCTGTTGCAGTCCGCGCTGGACTCGTTAGGCGGAAACGGCCGCGTCTCCTTCATCAAGAACAACGTCGACCATCACACCGGCGCGACCTTCGGCTGCCACGAAAATTACCTGATGAAACGCGAGGCACAGTTCACCCCCTCAGCCCTCGGCGCGCTCCTCGCTTTCCTCGCCACCCGGCAGATTTTTACCGGCGCCGGCCGGGTCGGGCAGGCCAATCCCCTCGCCTTCGATTTCGAAATGCCTAACGACGGCGAGACGGTGGATTTCCAGCTCAGCCAGCGGGCCGATCACATCGTGAACGACATCTACCAGTGGGTGCAGTTCAACCGCGCGATCATCAATGCGCGCGACGAGCCGTTGGCCGATTACCGGAAATACCGGCGGCTGCACCTGCTCATCGGCGACTCGAACATGAGCCCCTTCGCGAACGCGCTGAAGATCGGGACGACCGCCTGCATCCTCACGCTGCTCGAGGCTGGGCTGTTGCCTAACGACCTCACGCTGGCCGATGCGGTCCAGGCGACGCGCGGGATTTCCCGCGATCCGACCCAGCGCTGGATCGTGGAACTGGAAAACGGCGAAACGATCGGCGCGCTCGATGTGCAATGGCGTCTCCACGCGCTGGCGAAGAAGCATCTCGCCGGTTCAAACGACGAGACCGATTGGCTGCTGGAAAGCTGGAGCTACACCCTCGACGCCCTGCCGCACAAACCGGAAGCGCTGATCGGCGGGGTGGATTGGATCAGCAAGAAGTGGCTGCTCGAAGCCTTCATGGCCGAGGAGGATTTGCGCTGGGACGATCCCTGGCTGCAGAGCCTCGACCTGGAATATCACAACATCGATCCGGCCCGCGGGCTCTTCTTCAGCCTCGAACCGGCGAAGCGGATCGGGGAATGGAATCATCTCGTTAGGCAAAAAGATGTCACCCGCACCCCGCCGGCCGATACGCGGGCAAGCGGCCGGGGCCGCGCCGTGGAGTTCTTTCGCAAAAGCGGGCGGCCCTATGTGATCAACTGGGATTCGATCGCAGTTGAGAGCCGCGATTTCCTGGTCATGGGCGATCCCTTCCGGACCTACCTGGAAGAAGTGGAGCAGTTCGTCGCGCAAAGCGGAGCGCCCTAGCCGTGGATGGGGAGCGGCCAGAAATCAGTTGCCGCGCTCAAGCCCGAACCTAAGTTCGCCACTCCCAACCGGCCCTAAAATTTATGATCACAATGATGCGCAAACATCACAAGGTCCTGATGATCGTCATCACGGCCCTCGTGTGTATTTCCTTTTCCTGGTACTGGAACAAAACCGATTTCGCCCAGATGGGGAACGGCACGGTCGGGAAAATCTACGACCGCAACGTGACGCAGGTAGAATACCAGCGAAACTCGCGGCTGCTGCGGCTCGGGAGCGAACTGGGTATGCGCGATCTCGTGCAGGCGCTCACAATCGGCGCGCAAACGGAGAACGACGCCTACGCGGATTTTTCCTGGAACCTGATGGTCCTGCGCCACGAAGCGGACCTGCTCGGAATTGAACCGACAACCGCGGAAATCGCGGACTACGTAAAGACGATGCCGGTGTTCCAGGGAGCCGACGGATTCGATCTAAAGAAGTATACCGATTTCGCCGACCACGCGCTCGCGCCGATGGGTTTCAGCGAAGCGCAGGTGGAAGAGCTCGCGATGGATCAGATCACGCTGGATCGCGTGCAGAAACTTCTCGGTACTGGCGTGAGCATGCCGGAGGGCGAAATAAAGGCGGGCTTCGAGCAGCTCTATTCGAAAATGGACGCCGGCACAGTGCGCTTTTTGTCCGCGGATTTCGCCGGACAGGTGCAGGTGAGCGACCCGGAGATCGCGAAATATTTCGAAGGCCACAAAGCGCAGCTCAAGACCGAGGAGATGCGGCAGATAAAATTTGTGACTTTCGGGTTGAACGAGGAGCAGAAAAAACTCACCGGCAAACCGCGCATCGATGTGCTCCAGAAGCTCGCGGACGGCGCGAATGATTTCACCGAAGCGCTTCAGGCGAAGGACGCGGATTTCAATGCGGCGGTAGCGAAGTTCAGCCTGACGCCCAAGGTGACCGGGGAATTTTCGCAGGCAAAACCCGACCCGCAGCTCGCGAGCGCTCCGACGCTCGCGCAGACGGCTTTTGGCCTAACGAAGGAAGCGCCGAACAGCGAAGCGATCCAGGCGCCGGACGGCTTTTACGTGGAGCACCTCGAGAAGATCGACCCGGCTCGCCCGCTCACGCTCGAGGAAGCGAAGCCGAGGATCGTCGAGGCGTTGCAAAAAGAGCGAACCCAGCAACTGGTCGCGGCGAAAGCCAGCGCGGTGGCAACGCAGCTGCGCGAGGCCTTGCAGAGCGGGAAATCGCTCGACGAAGCGGCCGCGCAGGCCGGCGTGAAGGTGGAGAAGGTTCCATCGTTTGCGCTGCTCGACAATCCCCCGGGCGTGGCGCCCGCGGCCCCTGACCCGAAAAATCAGACGCCGGAGATGCAGGCGATCAAGCAGGCCGTCAGCGAGATGACGCCGGGTTCGGTCAGCGAACTGGTGCCGCAACCGGAAGGCGGCATGCTCGTGGTCCTGGAAAAGCGTGAGCCGGTAAACGCCGCGCAGTACGAGAAACTTCACGGCCCCTCATGGAAACTCGCGCGCTCGAGAACAAGCGGCAGATCGTTTTCGTCGAATGGCTGCGCGAACGGCGGCGCTCTGCTGGCGTAGTCGATACCCAGACGAAGGCGCTGCCAGCCGACACCTCGGGCTAGGCCGCGTCCCCAACTCCTGCGCGCGATGGAATCGGTCGACGACATTTTCGACGACGCGAATGGCGATCTCGCGCTCGGCGAACTGGAGAGCGCGGTGGAGAAATATCGCCGTTGCGTCGAGCTCGATCCGCAGTTCTTCGACGGCTGGCACGCGCTCGGCATGGCGCTGATGAAACTGGGACGATTCCCGGAGGCGATCGAAGCCGGAAAGCGAACAGTGGAGCTCCAGCCTAACGACCAGATCGGCTGGACGAGTCTGTCGCTCTTCTACAATCGCAACGGCGAGATCAAGGAAGCCGAAGCCGCCGGGACGAAGGCGAAGATCCTCTCCTGGGGCGGGAAGATCGCGAAGGAATAGGCGGCTACTTCGCGGCGTTCAGCGTCGCGGCGATTTTCGTCAGGCGCGGTTTCTCGTGCACGAACCACCCGTCCCAGCGCCGACTCCGCGCGGGAGTCGTTGCTCAAACCAAGCGGAAACTACTTCCCGGCCCAGCGATAAAAACTCTGATAGTGACCGATCCCGCTGCGGTAATTCACGTAAGTCGCGAGCGCGAGGAGCGGGAAGTTTTGCCGGTACATGTCGTACTTCAAATAGAAGACCCGCGGGAATCCGGTCCCGGTGATTTCCGGCTCGTCCCAGGCACCGTCGGCGCGTTGGGTCGAGAGCAGGTAGCGCAGACCGCGTTGCACGCTCGCGCGATTGAGATCGCCGCACGCGCACAAACCCATCAACGCCCACGAGGTCTGCGAAGCGGTGCTCGCACCTTTCCCTTTTAGGTCCGGATTTTCGTAGGAGGCGCAGGTTTCGCCCCAGCCGCCGTCGTCGTTCTGGCAACTTTCCAGCCAGTCGCGTCCGCGCAGGACCCAGTCCGCCGTCATGTCCTCGCCGATCGCGTAAAGGCCACGCAACACCTGCCAGGTGCCGTAAATATAATTCACGCCCCAGCGGCCATACCAGGAGCCGTCGTCTTCCTGCGTCTCGCGCAGATAGTGCAGCGCTCTTTGCACGAGCGGCCGCCCGGGATTGAACCCGATGTAGCCGAGCAATTCCAAAGTCCGCGCGGTGAGATCGCTGCAGGTCGGATCGAGGATCGCGTTGTGATCGGCAAACGGCATGTCCTCGAGCCAGCGGCGCGTGACATCCTTGTCGAACGCCGCCCAACCGCCGTCTTCGCATTGGAAGCTCAGCTGCCAATCAAGCGCGCGGCGGAAGACCGTCGCGAGTTCGGCCTGTTCGTTAGGCCGGACGAGGCGGAGGGCCATCAGCACCATCGCGGTGTCGTCCGTGTCGGGATAAAAAACGTTGTTGTACTCGAACGCCCAGCCGCTCGCTTCGGTGTGTGAGTTGTTCGCGGTCCAATCGCATTTCACCCGCACTTCCTTATCCACGAGCCACTGCGCGGCCTTCTGGAGCGCGGGATGTTGCGCGGGAAAACCGGACTCGGCGAGCGCGATGATATTGATCGCCGTGTCCCAAACCGGCGAGAGACAGGGCTGAATCCGGAAGTCATCCGGATCGTCAACGAAGAGCCCCTCGAAATCTTTCAGCGCTTTGAGATAAAGCGGATGATCCTTCGCGTAGCCGAGTGCGCGCAAGGCGATGATCGAGTTCAACATCGCCGGGAAAACCGCGGCAAGTCCGTCGCTCCCGTCGCCGATTCGCTCGACCATCCAGCGTTCCGCTTCCTCGAGCGCGCGCTGCCGCAGCGGGCGGCTGTGCCAGCGCTCGAGCAACTTCAGTGCACGATCGGCGCGGAGGAAAAAGTTGCGCCAGGTGAGCGTGCGCTGGTCGCGCGGCAGAGTGAAATCGTTCCCTTCGGTCCCGACCGGATAGAGCTCGTGAAGTTGCTTATCCGCCGGGAGCTCGCGGATCGGCTTGTAGTGATTGATGATCGCGAGCGGGATGAGCATGGCCCGGCTCCACGACGACATCTTGTAGATGTTGAAAAAGCACCAGTTCGGCATCAGCACCATCTCCGGCGGGATGACGGGCAAATATTTCCACGGGAATTGCCCCAGCAACGCCAGGTAGAGCTTGCTGTAAGTGTTCATCCGCGGAATGCCGCCGAGCCGCAGAATGTTGGCGCGCGCTTCCTGCATGAACGGCGCCTCGGGGCTGTGCCCGGCGAGTTTGAGCGCGAAGTAAGCTTTGACGCAGGCGTTGATTTCGCTTGGGCCGCCGTAGTAAATATTCCAGCCACCGTCGGGAAGCTGGCGCTTGAGGATGTGCTTCACGCAGCGGCGCTGGAGCGTCTCGTCCACCTCGCCGAGCCAGTGCATGAAAAGCACGTAATCGGAGCACAAGGTGCTATCGACCTTCAGCTCGCCGACCCAGTGGCCGTCGGGCTTCTGTTGGCGGAGGAGATTTTGCTGCGCGAGCGCGATGGCTTCGTTCAGCTCCTGCGGGCTCGCGAAACGCGCGGCCCCTTCCTTGGCAACCCGGGGGAGCGCGATGATGTTCGCTGCGGGATTACCCATGAATCACGACGCCTGGGCAACGGGCTCGGCTTTTGGGCCGGTGAGATGTCCGTTGCCGGAGGTCACGCCATTATAGGCAGTGATCTCGTTTCCTTTGCCGGTGGGAGCGGGCTTGGCGCCGAAATTAAACTTCACGGTCTTCCACATGTCGCCGGGCTGGGCGTTGAGGCCGAGGCTGGCGGTCGGCTCGTAGCCGCAATGGGTCATGCAATTCTCACAGCGCGGATCGCGGGCGACGCCGTCGACCACGCCGTATTTGTCCCAGTCGACATTCTCGAGCAGCTCGGCGTAGGACTCGTAGTGACCTTTCGAGCCGATCGTGTCGGTCATGAAATAGCAGGGCGCTTTCCAGCCGCTGATGTTGCGGGTCGGGATCGCCCAGGCCGAACAGGTCAGGTCGCGTTTCCCGGTCAGGAATTCGAAATAAACCGGCGTGCCGAAGAAGGTGTATTTGTTCATCCACTCTTCCATCCGGCTGAATTTCTTCACCGTGAGATCGCGGGTGAGGAAGAAGTTCTCCGGCTGCAGGTTCAACCGCGTGACCATGTCCTTCTTGGCCGCGTCGTATTCGTAGCCGGGCGTGATGGTGTGGCCGTCGACGCCGAGATCGCTCAGGAAATCGAGCATCTGCTCCACTTCATCCATGTCGGTCTCTTTATAGATGGTGGTGTTGGTCGCGACCTGGTAGCCGAGTTCCTTGGCCATCTTGATCGCGAGAATGCATTCCTTGAAGACGCCCTCGCGTTCCACGATCAGGTCGTGGGTCCGCTCGAGGCCGTCGAGGTGGACGTTCCAATACATCCATGAGCTCGGCGCGATCGTGAGCTTGGTCGCGTCCTTCGGCCCGAGGCGAATCGCTGCAGCGTCCTTCTCAGTGATCAGGCTCGCCTGGAGCAGGCTGGCGATTTTCTCTTCCACAAAAAGCCGGCGGGTCGGGAACTCCGCCGTCAGCCATTCGCGCATCTTCTTGCGCATGAACATGGCGTTGGTGCAGACGTAGACGATCCGGCCCTGCTCGAGAATGCCGCTGATGAGTTTCTCGATCTCGGGGTAAATGAGCGGTTCGCCACCGCAGATGGATACCATCGGCGCGTTGCATTCTTTCGCGGCCGCGAGGCAATCCTCCAGCGGCAAAATGTCTTTCAGGGAGGTGGAATATTCCCGAATCCGTCCGCACCCGGTGCACGTAAGATTACAGGTATGCAGCGGTTCCAGCTGCAAAACCGTCGCGAATTTCTTCGTTCCGCGCAGTTTATTTCCGATGATGTAAGCGGCGATCTTGGTCGTGAGCGCCAGTGGAAATCTCATAAGTGCCGAATGGTAACAAGGGTCACCGGTGTGTCAATGGAAGCGCACCCCGCCGTGCCTTGCCGTTTACGAGAGGTGAAGGAGGCGTTTCTATTCCCGGTGGCCGGGGGCAGCGCGGTTCGCCGGATGCTCTTCGTGGTAGGCGACACCCCTGAGATAAAGGGCCAGCCGGTCCTCGATCGGTTTCCGCAAAAACGCATTGTCTTTCTGCACGCCGAGGGCTTTGCGCTCGGTCGCGGCCGCTTCCGTGAACTTACCGATCTCCGCCTGAGCGGCAGCGAGCACGTCGAGCGCGTAGGCCTCGGCAGTCTCATCTTTCGCGCCGCCTGCCGTCGCCTGCACCACCGCTTCTTTGCCATTGCGCAACGCGGCCTCGGGGCACGTCGCCAGCAGCCAGGCGAGGCGCAGGTGATCGAACGGCTGCACCCATCCAACCGCTACGGCCTTCCGCAGGTCTGCCAAAAGCTGCCCATAGTTCCCCTCCTTCTTGAGGAAACGCTCCCGGCTGTCGTAGGCCTTTCCCGATTGTGTGAAGCGGATCCAATCGTCGAACGCAGGGAGCGCCCGCGCCGCGTCACCCTGCGCCGCGTAGGCCAGGGCCCGGTGTTCCAGCGCAAATTCATCCCGCGGATCGCGCCGGAGCATTTCGCCGACTTCGCTCAGCTCTTCGTCGAAGCGTTCCGCGGCGTGATAAACGAGCACCCGTGAACGAACAGCCGCGGCGTTCGCAGGGTCGAGGCGGATCGCCTTGGCATAATCCGTTACCGCTTCCGGATAACGTTTCCGATCCTGGTAGAGCTTGGCCCGTTCGAGATAAATCCACGCGCTCGTTGGGCTCAGGCGGAGGGCGGTTTCGAAATTGGCCAGCGCCAGCTGGTCTTCTCGCTCGACCCCGTAAGCCTTGGCGCGCCAGGCGTAGTGCGACGCATTGTCTGGTTCCGCGCGGATGGCTTCGCCAAAATCCGCAATCGCGTCAGCCATCTTGTAGCGATCGAAATAATAGCGTCCCCGCCGAATCCGAATGCCGGCCATGTTCGGGTCCAGCCGCAGCGCCGCGGAATAATCCCGCATCGCAGCGGGTTCGTTTCCGGCCTCATCAAAGAAGACCCCGCGCCAGGCATAGGCCGCGGCCAAGCCCGGGCTCCGGCGGATCGCCTCGTCAAAATCACGCAGCGCCTCGTCGGACTTCCCCAGCGCCTGGCGTCCCCTCCCTCGGCCGAGCAGGGCGACCGAGCGCAGATCGTCCGGGAGACGCTTCGCAAGGGCGGCATCGAACAACCCAACCGCCTTGGCCTGGTCCCCGCGCTCGAGTTCGGCCAGCCCTTTTTCGTAAAACACCAGTCCCTGCCGCGGACTCAGGAAATAAAGCGTCCCGGCGACGACGGCGATCGCAAGCGCGACGACACCGAGAACCAGGGCGCCGCCGAGCAGCCACTTCATTGCGGGGGGCATGGCCGCGAGTGTAGACGCCCCGCGTCGGTTTACGAAAGGAAGAAACGCGCACGCGCTTCGCCCGGTTTGCGGAAAGGCCGGGAGCCGAGTTTGCTAAGCGATGGCTTTAATTCCGGAAGAGAAACGCAACGTGGCCGTGCTCGGCGCCTCGCCCAAGCCCGATCGCTATTCCAACCAGGCCCTGCGGATGCTGGCGCAGTATGAATACCGCACCTTCCCGGTGAACCCCGGCTTTCCCGAGATCGACGGGCGAAAATGTTATCCCAGCCTAGCGGCTATTTCCGACCCGCTGCACACCGTGACGCTCTATCTGGGCGCCGCGCGCTCGACGCCCCTGATTGACCAGATTCTCGCCGCCAAACCGGAGCGGATCATCCTGAATCCCGGGGCCGAGAACGACGAGATCACCGAAGCCGCCAGCAGCCTCGGGATTGAGGTCGTGGAAGGCTGCACCTTGGTGATGCTGCGGGCCGGATTGTTTTAGTGCGGTTTTGTCTGGCGCCGAGTGCGCACCTTTCTCGACCGCGCGCAGGATAATCTTGACTCGCCAGACCCATCGTGTCTTCCAATGGCGTCGTCAGTAAACCTCACAACACCAACATTAAATCCTATGAAAAGAACCTTGAAAAATCTCGGTTTGATCTGCGCGGTCATCGCGCTTGCCGCCTCCGCTTCCGCGGGGGAGCATGCGTTTCTTTGGACGAGTGCCAGCGGCATGCTGGACCTCGGTTCGCTCGGCGGCGATAGCTTCGCGACCGGCATCAACGACAGCGGAACGGTGGTCGGTTACTCGTTTCTGGCGGGCGCCAGCGGCACCTATCATGCGTTCACCTGGACTTCAGCGACCGGCATGGTCGACCTCGGTCCGCTCCCCGGCGGCACCAGCACCCAGGCTACGGGCATTAACTCCGCCGGCGAAGTCGTCGGCGCCGGGTTTGACGCACGTGGCGTCCGCGTCCCGTGGTCCTGGACCGCGAACGGCGGATACGTCACCCTGCCGGAGAACAGCGGCAACGCGCTCAACTACGCGTTCGCCGTCAATGACTCCGGACAGGTCACCGGCCAGCGTTATATCGGGCAGGTCGTGAGCGCCTTCCGTTGGAATCCAGCGGCTGGCACCTACGGCACCATCGATTACCTGCCCAACGGCCTGCACACCGTCGGCACCGCGATCAACACCCGCGGCGACATCACCGGCACCGGCTCCACGAGAGACCAGTGGCACGCCATCCTCTGGACCAAAAAAAACGGCACCCTCGACATCGGCGGAATCCCCGGGCAGTCCTATACCGCGGGGTCGGGAATCAATGACCAGGACGAAGTGGTCGGGTTCGGCGGCGGCGACGTAAGCGCCGGGTTCTATTGGAGCCGGGCGACCGGGCCGATCCCGCTGCAAACCCTCGGTGGGACGAAAGCCGGCGCCTTCGGCATTAATTCCAGCAGCGTCATCGTGGGCCAGAGCGCCACCAGCGACGGCGTCACACACGCCGTGATCTGGCCGGATAAAAACAGCGCGCCGCAGGATCTCGGCACCCTGCCCGGGGGCGCCAACAGCTACGGCCGACACCTGAATGCCGCCGGAGCCGTCGCCGGCTACAGCGACGTCCCGTAAGAGACGGGAAGTCTTACACTCGTTAGGCCGCGCCGCTCCGGGGGCGCGGCCTTTCGCATTTTAACGCCCGAGCCACCCGCGCCGGATCAGGCTCACCGCAATCGCCGCGAGCAGCAGCGAGACCAGTTTCGAGATCCCGTTGATCCCCTGTCGGCCCATCCACTTCGTGAGCAGATCGGCGTAGCGAAAGACCACCGCGACAATCAGCAGATTAACCAGCAACGAGAGCACGGTGTAGCTCGCTCCCACGCGATCGATCAGCACGAGCAGCGCGGTCAGCAAAGCCGGCCCGGCAATCAACGGCATCCCCAGTGGCACGATCCCAAATGCTTCGGTGGAGACCTTTTTTTCGCCACCGACATCGAGCAAATCGCGCACCGCAAAAGCCAGCAGGATCAACCCGCCCGCCACCTGGAAATCCGCGACCGTGATCCCGAGCGCCTGGAAAACCAGTTTGCCGAGAAACATGAAGCCAACCGAAATCCCCAGCGCGGTCAGGATGCCGAGGAGCGCTTCCTGTTGCCGGCGTTTCGCATCCACATTTGCGCCCAGCCCGATAAAGATCGCGACCATCCCGACGGCGTCGATCGCGACGAAGATCGGGATGAAAGCGACCAGGAACTTGGTCAGGAAATCTTGCATCGGCGGAAGTGTTCCATCGCGCGCGGCGAATTTCCAATTGCCAATTCCGCAGAAAGGCGTCGCTTAGCTTCCACCATGAAACGTCTTTTCCTCGTTAGTCTTCTGGCGGCACTCGCCCTGCCCGTGCACGCGGATGAACCCAAAACTTTTGCTGATTTCCAGGCGGTCGCGGAGAAGGCAAATGAAGTCCTGACCATCCCGAAGTGGCCGCAGACGCCAACCGCGGTGCAGGGTGACATCACCACCGCGATCGCGAAAGCCAACACCGCGCTCGACGCCATCGGGAAGCAGGACCTGAGCAAAGTCACCCTCGCGAGCACGATCGATGCGCTCGATAACGTGCAAAACGAAGCCGCCATCGCGATCCAGCAGACGGTCGTCATCCAGCAGACCAACCAAAAGCAGGAGA
This sequence comes from uncultured Verrucomicrobiae bacterium, assembly GCA_963742845.1. Taxonomy (GTDB): domain Bacteria; phylum Verrucomicrobiota; class Verrucomicrobiia; order Chthoniobacterales; family UBA10450; genus Palsa-1392. The sequence goes on from CAVUNK010000001.1 coordinate 137,878, forward strand.
TGCGCGACGCCGCGGAAAAAGCGATCAAGGTTTTCCAGGATTGGGCGGTCGGCGTCGACTATCGCGAAGACGTTTATAAGGCGGTGAAAGCTTTTGCCGACACCAGACCCCCACTGGCCGGCGAAGACGCGCTGCTGCTCGAATACACCATGCGCGATTACCGCCGCGCCGGCCTCGCCCTTCCGCCTAACGAACGCAAGGAAGTCGAAAAGCTGCGCAAGGAACTGGCCCAACTCGAGACGGACTTCCAATCCAATATCGTGGCCGTAAAAGCGCCGGTCACCTTCACCAAAGCCGAGCTCGAAGGAGTTCCCGAGAGTCTTCTCGAGTCGCCGGGTGTGAAGACCGGGGATGACTCTTACACGCTCCTCGCGAATGTGACCTTCCAAAACAACGCGGTCGAAGAAACCGCGAAGAAGGAAGAGACCCGCAGGCGTCTTTACGATGTCCGCTTCAATCTGGCGCGCGAGAAAAACATTCCTGTCCTTAACCAGATCCTGACTCATCGTAATCAGCTCGCGCTTAAGATGGGCTACAAGTCATGGGACGATTTCCAGATTGAGATCAAGATGGCCAAGAGCGGTGCCGCGGCCAAGACCTTCATCCATGATCTCATCGCCGGCATCCAGCCGAAATTCGACGCCGAAGTCGCCGAGTTGCGGAAGCTGAAGGTCGCCGAGACCAAGGACCCTAACGCCCAGATCAACATCTGGGATTGGCGCTATTTCGCGAACCAGCTCAAAAAGGAGAAATACACCGTCGATACTGAAGCGCTCCGGGTTTACTTCCCGTTCCAGCATGTGCTCGATGGGATGTTCAACATTTACCAGAGTATCTTCGGCCTGAAGTTCACTGAGATCACCGCGCCGGAGAAATGGGTTGATGACCTGAAACTCTACATGGTCACCGACGCGGCCAGCGGAACGCCGCTCGGGATGTTCTATCTCGACATGTTCCCGCGCGACGGAAAGTTTAATCACTTCGCCGAGTTCGGGATTATCCCCGGGAAGTTGCTGCCTGACGGAAAGTATCAGCGGCCCACCGTCTCGCTAATTTGTAACTTCCCTCCCCCATCCAAGGATAAGCCGTCGCTCCTGAGCCACTCCGACGTGGAGACACTCTTCCATGAGTTCGGTCACGCCCTGCACTCCATCGTCACGACGGCAAAATATGCGCGCTTCTCCGGGACCAACGTGCCGGCGGACTTTGTCGAGGCGCCATCGCAGATGCTGCAAAACTGGGTCTGGGACAAGAAAGTGCTGGATACTTTTGCCGCGGACTACCGCGATCCATCGAAGAAGATTCCCGCGGAGACCATCGCGAAAATGAAAGAAGCGAAACTGGCGACGGTTGCGGTGGCTTATCGCCGGCAGTTCGCGTTTGCCGACATCGATCTCACGTTGCACGACGTCCATCCGGAAGGTCAGCCCTATGACTGTGTCGCGATGTCGAACCCGGTGTTAGAGAAGGTCTTTCTCCCAATCGATCCTAAGACTGCCTTCGTCGCTTATCTCGGTCACCTAGTCGGCTATGATGGCGGTTACTACGGTTACGCCTGGGCCGACGCGATCGCGGCTGACATGGCCACCGTCTTCGAGCAGGCGCCGAATGGCTTTCTCGATAAGACCGCCGGGATGCGTCTGCGGAATGAGATCTATGCGCCAGGTGGCTCACGCGACATCGACGTTTCGATCCACAACTTCCTCGGCCGCGATCGGTCGATTCAGCCGTTCCTGAAAACGCTCGGGATAAAAACACCGGCCAAAGCCAAAGGCGGCCCCTCTACCGAAAGCGGCGCCGGCGCGGCCCCGCCCCCAAAACCGTAGAGGCAACTTCCTACCGGAAAATTTTCCAGCTGCGTGCCCCTCGCGCCTTCGTGCGCTAGGTTAACGGCCGCATGAAAAAACTTGTCTTCGCCTCGCTCGTTCTCTGCCTCGGTTCGCTCTTCACGCTCGCTGCACCTCCAGAACCTCCGCAGGAAGCAACCGATGCGATCGACACCGGCGGTCTGCTCGAGCACATCAAAGTCCTCAGCTCGGATAAGTTCGAAGGCCGCGCGCCCGGCTCCAAGGGCGAGACCGAGTCGGTGAAATACATCACCGAGCAATTCCAGAAGCTCGGCCTCAAGCCCGGCAATCCCAACGGGACTTACACCCAGGAAGTTCCACTCGCGGGCATCCTCGGTTCACCCACGGCCTCGTTTACGGTCAAGGATAAGCAGATCCCGCTGGAATCGCCCACCGACTACGTTGCGTTCACCAATCGCATCCTGCCCGAAGTCCATGTGCAGAAATCGGAGATGGTCTTTGTCGGCTACGGGGCGGTCGCGCCGGAATATGGCTGGGATGACTTCAAGGACTTCGACGTCAAGGGCAAAACTCTCGTCTTCCTGATCAACGATCCGCCCATCCCCGACCCACGCGATCCCGCAAAGCTCGATGACCGGATGTTCAAGGGCAAAGCCATGACCTACTACGGTCGCTGGAGTTATAAATACGAAATCGCCGCGGCCAAGGGCGCTATCGCCGCGATCATCGTGCATGAGGCAATCCCGGCGGCTTACCCGTGGTCGGTGGTGGAGAACAGTAACTCCAAGGAGAATTTCGTGATTGATAACCCGGATAAGAACATCGGGACGGTCGCGGTTCGCTCCTGGATCACGCTCGAGACGGCGAAGAAACTCTTCGCCGCTTCCGGGAAAAACTTCGATGACCTGAAGAAAGCCGCGCTGAAGAAAGACTTTCGTCCCGTTTCGTTAGGCGCCACCGCGGACTTCGCGATCCGGAACAAGCTTCATCAATTCAAGTCACATAACGTCGTTGGGAAGCTGGAAGGGAGTGACCCGAAGAAGAAAGACGAGGTCGTCATCTACAGCGCGCATTGGGATCATCTCGGGCGCGACCCGATGCTGAAGGGCGACCAAATCTACAACGGCGCGCTCGATAACGCTTCTGGCGTCGCCAGCGTCTTGGAAATTGCGCAGGCTTTCACGAAACTCCCGCAGCCGCCGCCAAGAAGCATCCTTTTCATGGCGACCACCGCGGAGGAAGCAGGCTTATTGGGCGCCAAGTATTATGCCGAAAATCCGCTTTACCCGCTCGATCACACCCTGGCGGATATCAATATCGATGTCGTGAATCCCTGGGGTAAGACTCACGACGTCGAAGACGTCAGCGCGGGTAACTCCACCCTCGATGAGATGTTCGCGCGGGCTGCGGAAAGTCAGGGACGCGTGGCCAACGCGAATAGCGAGCCGGAAAAGGGCTATTTCTACCGGGCCGATCACTTTGAGTTATCAAAGCTCGGCGTGCCTTCGCTCTATCCCGGGAGCAAGCCAAAAGACTTTATCGGCAAGCCGGCCGGTTTTGGCCAGCGCGCGAGTGATGACTATACTCAGCATCACTACCATCAGGTTTCCGACGAGGTGAATCCTTCGTGGGACCTATCCGGAGCGGTGCAGGACGACCAGTTACTCTTCCAGGTCGGCTGGCAGGTCGCGAACGGCGATCAATATCCTACCTGGCTTCCGGGCTCGGAGTTCAAGGCGAAGCGCGACGAGATGATGGCGGGGAAGAAATAGTGCCGGGTCGTCGCTGGCAGTTATCGACCATGGGGGCCGGAAAGGTTTTTCTCTTATTGCTTCTGCTCCCGGGAACGCTAGCCGCCGATGGCTTGAGCGATCTTCGCGTAAGATTGCCCGGGCTGACCAGCGATCAGCCTTTAAGCGCGCGGGTGGAAATCAGCACGCGGCAGGCCGGCGGCGAAAGCGACAAACAACACAAGGCCGACGGCGTGAGCGCGGTCGTGGTGCGGCTCGGCCCGGCCGGTCTGGCCCTGAGTTGGACACCGGAGCAGGTCCGCCAATCGCGCCGCGCCGCCGCAGAGAAGAACGCCAATCCCGACGCCCCGAAGGCCAGCCTCGCGACTCTCGCCGCGCTGGACGCCGGGGAGGCGCTCAACCTGCTCGACGCGGCCGACCCGCTCCGGCTCTCGCTGGATAAGGCGACTCTCCTCCAGGACACCCCGATGTCTTATCATGGCCAGCCGGCGCACCGGCTCTTCATTAGGCTGGACCTGAAGCTGCCCGAAGAAGGGCGCAAAGCCGCCAAGTCGGTTAACGCGAACCTGACCGTGTGGGTGGGAGCCGACGGCGTGCCGTTGGCGAGCGATCGGGATATTCGGATTCGCTTCAGCAAATTCTTTCTGAGTTATACCGTGCACGAACACGCGGTGCGCGAATATCAGATGGCCAGCGGACACCTCGTGGTGCGCCACACCGTGCAGGAGAGTTATGGCTCCGGCCTGGGCCACGTGGAGGAAAGCCACAGCACGATCACCGTCAAACTCTTATCGGACTCACCATGAACCTACTGATCGCCGCCGCCCTTCGAAACCCCTTCCCCGACCTCGCCCATCCTACTCCGCTGATCAGCCTGCTCCTCGGGGTGCTGATGCTGCTTTTCGGGCGTCGGCTCTTCTGGCTTTTCGTGGCGGCGATTGGCTTTGCCATCGGGCTCCAGCTCGCGCCGCAGCTGATTCATAACCCACCCGCCTGGATGGCTCTCGGGCTGGGCCTTGTCCTCGGTTTGATCGGCGCGGTGCTCGCACTGCTGGTGCAGAAAATCGCCATCGCGATCGCCGGGTTCCTCGTAGGCGGTCATATCGCGACCTCGCTGGCGGCGGCCTTCGTCGCGACTCACGCGCAATATTCCGGGATCACTTTCATCATCGGCGGCATCATTGGCGCCCTCCTGCTGCTTTCGCTCTTCGATTGGGCGCTGATCTTTTTCTCCTCGGTGGCCGGCGCGGAATTGATCGTGAGCAATCTCCACCTGCCCTCCACGGGCGCGAGCCTCGTCTTCCTGGGCCTGACGGTCGCCGGGATCGTGGCGCAGGCCGCTCTCTTCTCTCGCCGCCGCAAAGCCTAAACGATTTAGCTCGCAGGTTTACCGTGCTCCGGCATGCTGCGCCGCGTGAAGCGCGAGCCGCATCTCTCGAACCCGCTCACTTACCTTTTCCTCGTCCTCCCTTATGGGATCAGTAGCGGGTTCTGCAGTGTCACCCTGCCCTTCGTGCTGGTGCAGCACGGCTACTCCGTGGCGGCCGCGGCCTCGGTCGTCGCGCTCGGGCTTTCCGCGAATCTCTGGCGCTTCGCCGGCGCGCCGATCGTCGATCTTACTCTGAGTCTGCGCAGCTGGTACGCGCTGGGCTTGGCCGCTTGTTTCGTGACTCTGCTCGGGCTCGGGCTGATGCCACTGCGGGTGGAAAACGCCGTGCTCCTCACCGTGGTGGCCTTTCTTTCCCAGATCGGCGCGAATCTGTCCATCATCCCGGTCGGCGGCTTCATCGCGCATACCGTGGCGGAGGAGGAAAAAGGGCGCGCGGCCGGTTGGTATCAGGCCGGGAATCTCGGAGGGATGGGGCTCGGCGGCGGCGCAGGCGTGTGGATCGCGAGTCACTACTCCTACTTCGCAGCGAGCGCGGTGCTCGCGGTGGTGCTGCTCCTGGCCGGCTTTGCCCTGCGCTTCGTGCCGGAGGTGAGCCCCTTCCAAGGTGAAACGATTCCGCATCGACTGCGCGCGATGGGGCGCGAGATGTTCAACCTCCTTCGCACCCCGATCGGTTTGATCACCATCTGCCTGGTCGCCTCGCCGATCGGTTCCGGCGCGATGAATAACCTCTGGAGCGCCGTCGCCCCCGACTGGCATACCGGCGCGAATACGGTCGCGCTCGTCACCGGCGTGCTGAACGGAATCGTCAGTGCGCTCGGTTGCGCCGCGGGCGGTTGGATCGCCGATCGCTTTGGGCGTTGGTGGGCTTACTTCGGCTCAGGCATAGCCATCGCCCTGGTCGCGATCGCGATGGCCCTGGGGGCGAGGAACTCCGCGGCCTTTACCACCTGGGTGCTCTGCTACGCCTTCACCTGCGGGATCGCTTATGCTTCCTTCTCCGCCGTTTGCCTTTACGCCACCGGGCGCGGGGCGGCCTCGACGAAATACTCCGTCCTTTCCTCCTTCGGCAATCTCCCGGTCGTCTACGTCACCGCGCTCGATGGCTGGGCCCACGATCGCTCCGGTAGCTCGGGGATGCTCTCCTTCGAGGCCGCGATCGGGCTGGCCGCGGTCGTGCTCGGGGGGATGGCGGTGGCGCGTTGGCTGGTGCGGCCGACGACCTTTACTCGTTAGGTTCCCCTATAGTCCGAAGACGTGGACCTTCCCATCCCACGCGCCGGCGAGGAGGCGGCCGTTCACGACCGTCGGCGCTGCGTAGATGGCGCCGCCAATGGTCGTGCCGCTCGACCAGAGCAGCGCGCCGGTCGTGGCGTCGAACGCCAGCAGTTCATTGCCCGGTCCGTCGCCATAATAAACTACGCCGCCGGCGACCGTCGGTGGCGAGACGGTGGCGAAATTCGGCCCGATCGGGGTCTGCCACGCCGGGCGCAGCCGGCAATTCGCATCGACCGACAAGGCCAGAATGCCATGCCGCGCATTGGTCGTTAGCGAGTCAGATGAATTCGTGACGTAGAGCAAATGCGTCGCGTCCGACCAGGCGGGATCGCCGTTGAATTCGTAGTCGAGCACATTGGCCAGCTGCAGCCGCTGCGTCGCTCCGGAGGTAACACTGCCGCGCGTGTAAGTGAGCAGGACGCCTGTCTTATTCTTAGCCGCGAGCAGTGGCGGGCAACCGGGTGGCTGAAACAGGATCGGCGTCGCGCCGAAATCGACATTCTCCCCAGTCAGCCCCGGGTAGTTTGCCCCTAACACCTTGAGCGTAGGTGATAACTCCACCACGCTGTCGCTGTAACGGTAATACTCCGGATCAGTCAGCGCATTCCCAGTGGCCGCGAAGAGATGACCAGTCGCAGGATCGATCGACGCGCCGCCGGGTCCCCAGATTCCGCCGCCGCTCACCGTCGGTCCGGCCGGGTAAAAGGTCCCGACCACCTTGCGCGCGCTGAGACTGATCGCGACCAACCGCCCGTGGTAAGGCGCGAAATCGCAGTAACCGGCCAACTCCGCGTAGGCGATGCCGTTGTTGATATTGAGCGCGCCGTACGTGTGCTCCCAGCCAGGCGTGGTGGTGACCGCGACCGGCCATCCGGTCAGCGTCGCGCCGGTTGAAAGATCGAGCGCGTAGAGATTGCCGTCGCCGCCCACAACGAAGAGGCGGTTGCGCGGGCGATCGAGGACCGGCGAACCGCTCACGCCGAAAATTTTATCGGGAATATCCTCACAAGCGGTCGCGACCGAGCCCAGGTTCCGCTGCCAGACCAGCGCGCCCGACGCCATGTCGAGGGCGTAGAAATCGCCGTGCTCCGTCCCCATGAAAACGAGATCTTCCGCGGTCCCGTTCACCGTCACACCCGCGGCCACGATCGGCTGGGTGATCGTCACCGCCCCGAGGTCGAAGCTCCACAACTCATGCAGCCCCGCCACCGTCGCCGGCGTCAGTGTGGTCTCGGACGGGTTCTCGCCGGTCCGCTGCAGATTGAACCCATAGGTCGGCCAATCGATCCCCGCTCCGAAGGCCGAAACCGTCCCGATCGTCAGTCCCAGTGCCACCCATTTCGGGATCGCCGTCCACTTCGAGCTGGAAAAAACGGCACCCACCAGATTCCTCGCGCGCATAAGGCCCACATCTCGAATCGGCGGCGGGAGTCAAGCGCGAAACGCGCGCGGATCCGGCTGCGGAGCGGAAAATATGCTTGACGCGAAAGACCGCGCCAGACTGCAATCAGCCCATCGAATAGATTTGGAACTGGCGCGAACGTGCTGGGGCCTCCCATTCACTTTCAGACCTGGCAGTCGCAGGTAAATCCCCGGGTAAAGGAAACCTCTCTATGTCCGCTTCGCTTCAGTTCACCAAGACCACCCTCATAACCCTGCTCATCGCGCTGGCGATCCCAGTTCCATTATCCGCGCAAAATTATACCACCTTTGAGGTCCCGGGCTCGAGCGACACCAAACCTTCCAGCATCAACCGAACGGGAACAATCACGGGATCCTACGCTGACGCGAGCAGCCTAAATCACGGCTTCGTCCGTGATCCCAACGGAAACATCACCACCTTTGATGTCCCGGGCGGGACAAACACCTTCGCTCTCAGCATTAACTCAACCGGAGCGATCGCAGGACTCTACTATGACGGGAGGGGAAATCAGGGCTTCGTCCGCGATAGCAACGGAAACATCACTACCTTCAGTGTCCCGGGCTCCATCGCCACCTACCCGGCCAGCATCAACGAAGCGGGGGACATCGCGGGAGACGCCGTGGACGGGACCAGCCTGGCTCACGGCTTCGTCCGCGATCGCAACGGCAACATTACCACCTTTGACCCCGCGGGCTCGACTTACATCTCCGTCCATGACATCAACCGAACGGGAGCGATCACGGGACTCTACACGGACGGGAGCAGCCCGTACCACGGCTTCGTCCGCGATCGCAACGGAGACATCACCACCTTTGATCCCCCGGGCTCGACCGGCACCTATCCTTATGGCATCAACGACGCGGGGGTGATCGCGGGATACTACTATGACCAGAACGGCTGGCTTTATAGCTTCGTCCGCGATCAGAACGGAAACTTCACCACCTTTAATGTCCCGCGCGCACAAACTACCGCGGCTCTCAGCATTAACTCAAGGGGGGCGACGACGGGGATCTACGCTGACGCGAGCTTCAAATATCACGGTTTCGTCCGCCAGAGCAACGGAAGCATCACCACGTTTGATCCCCCCGGCTCGATGCACACTTCCCCTAGTAGCATCAGCCAGGGGGTGATAACCGGTTATTATTATGCGCTGACCGGCGGGGCTGTCGGCTTCCTTTTCAGCAAATAAGCAGGATACGCTAGACGGTTGTTTGGCGCGGATCTCAGTCTCTGGTTTCCCCTCATCACGCAGCGTCTCGTAGCACGCCGGTGCTCTTCACCATGTCGCCCGCCGCCGCCGCGGTCTAACGAGGAGTCGTCGCGTGGACGCGGACCCGGGGAGCGCTTAGGATTCGGATATCTATGAAAGCGCTCCTGACTCTCCTGCTCGTGCTGTTGCTCCTCGGTGGTGGAATGGTGTTCCTCTCGCGGCAGGACACCGTGCAAAGGGCCAACGCCGGCTACAAGAAACTTGCGCCGGTCACGGTCTCCTTCAGCCGGGTCCGCGGCGGGAAGGATCACTTGCTGGCGATCTACTGGCGGCTTCATTTCACCGGCAAACAGGCGAAGATGCCCGAGCCGGTTGCCTATTGGACGCTCCTCCCATTCCGCCACGTGACGCTGGTATCGAAGTAAGGCCCGTGCACGCGGACATGCGGAAGCATGTCCCTCCGGAGGGACGCGCTTCAGCGCGTCCGTTCCCTGGCGATGCGCCCTCGAGCCGCCTAACGAGAAAAGGACACGACTAGTGCCGGAAATGGCGCACGCCGGTGAAGACCATCGCGACGTCGCGCTCGTCAGCAGCGGCGATTACCTCCCCGTCGCGGACCGAACCGCCGGGTTGGATGGCGGCCGTCGCGCCTGCTTCGGCGGCGGCGGTGAGGCCGTCGGCAAATGGGAAAAAAGCGTCGCTCGCGACGGCACTGCCCTTCAGCGAAAGCCCGGATTCCGCGGCTTTCCAGACGGCGATGCGCGAGGCATCGACGCGCGACATCTGGCCCGCACCGATGCCCAGCGTGCGATCCGCGCCGGCGTAAACGATGGCGTTCGACTTCACGTGTTTCACCACCCGCCATCCGAAAAGCATCGCCGCGGTCTCCTGCCGCGTCGGCGGACGCTTGGTCACGACCTTGGTTTCGATCTCGCCGATCTCGGCCGCGTCTCTTTGCTGCACGAGCAGGCCGCCACGGACGGAACGCAGATCCATCTCCGGCTTTTCGTTAGGCTCAAAAAGCGCGAGCGCGCGCATCAGGCGGAGGTTCTTCTTTTTCTGGAGCAGGGCGCGCGCGTCGCTCGTGAATTCCGGAGCGATGATCACTTCGCTGAAAATCTCGCTGATCGCTTTCGCGATCGGCAGATCGAGCGGCCGGTTGCAGATGATGATGCCGCCAAACGGCGCCTGCTTGTCGGTCGCGAACGCTTTCAGCCAGGCCTCGCGCAAGTCGGGATCGCTCGCGACGCCGCACGGGTTCGTGTGCTTGAGGATGGCGACGGTCGGCTCCGCAAACTCCTCGATCAGGTCGGCCGCGGCCGTGATGTCGATGATGTTGTTAAACGAAAGATCCTTCCCGTGCAGCTTCTCGAAATGCTCGGCGAAAGTGCCGTAAAGCGACGCGGTCTGGTGCGGATTCTCGCCGTAACGGAGCCGGCTCACGAGCGGGAGAGAAACCGAAAACGACGTTTCAGTTTCCTGCTTTTCGTTCAGGAAAGTGGCGATCGCGCGATCGTAATCGGACGTAGTGATGAAGGCTTTGATCGCGAGGCGTTCGCGCAGTTTCAGCGTGGTTTCGCCTTCGCGGTCGCGCATCTCGGTGAGGACCGATTCGTAATCAGCGGGATCGACCACCACCGTGACCGACTGATAATTTTTGGATGCGCTCCGCAGCATCGACGGCCCACCGATGTCGATCTGCTCGATCGCTTCCGCGAGCTTCACGCCCGGCTTCGCGATCGTCGCCTCGAACGGATAAAGATTCACCACCACGAGATCGATCGGCTGGATCCCGTGCTCGTTCGCGGCGGCTTCGTGCTCTTTGTTGCCGCGGACGTAAAGCAGACCGCCGTGCACTTTTGGGTGCAGCGTTTTCACCCGGCCGTCGAGCATCTCGGGGAAACCGGTGAAGTCGGAAATGCCGCGGACCTTGATCCCTTCCTGCCGGAGCAGCGCCGCGGTGCCGCCGGTGGAAATGATCTCGACGTCCTGCTCGGCGAGCGCGCGGGCGAAATCGGCGACGCCGGTTTTGTCGGAAACGGAAAGAAGTGCGCGGGTGATTTTCATGAAGATTTTTTCTGCACCAAAAAGTAGGCGACCGCGTACATCACGAGCCCGAAAGCGAGCGAGACGCCTAACGACACCTCAAAACTCGGGAGGTGCAGCACGCCCGGATCGCCCGCGTAAAGCGCGCGCCGCACGGCGGCGACGCCATACGTGACCGGGTTCAGGTGAATCGCCCAGTAGATCCAGGTGTGCGGGTCGGTCGCGGGAAAAAGCGCACCGGACATGAGCCAAAGCGGGATCAGGAAAACGTTCATGATCGCGTGGAATCCCTGGGTGGATTCCATCGGCCAGGCGACGAGAAAACCGAGACCCGTTAGGCCAAAACCGACCAGCGCAAGCGTGCCGAGGCAAACCAGAATCCGTTCCGGCGTGAGATGCAGGCCAATGAACGGCGCGAGGATCAAAAAGATCAGCCCCTGCAAAAGCGCGAGCGTGGTGCCGCCGAGAATCTTCCCGCAGACGATCGCGCCCGGCGAGATCGGCGCGACCAGCACCGACTGAAGAAAACCTTCCCGCCGATCCTCGATGATCGAGATGGTCGAGAAGATCGCCGTGAAAAGCATGATCAGCATCAGCGTGCCCGGATAGAAATACTCGAGGTAGCCCATCCCGTTAGGCGTAGCCCCGACTCGAAACGAGGCCCCGATTCCGCTGCCGATGACGAACCAGAAAACCAGCGGCGAGAGGAGTGCGCCGATGATGCGGTTCCGCTGCCGATAGAAGCGCACCACCTCGCGCTGCCAAAGCGTGGCGGTCGGTAAAAGAAAAAGGCCGGAGCTCACGAGAGTGCAGGACGATGAACCACGGTCATCCCGAGCGAAGTCGAGGAATCCCGCCGGTTTTCCCGGAAGATCGCACCCAGGCAATCCGAATCGATCCAACCAGACGACTCCACGGGATTCTTCGACTCCGCTCCGCTTCGCTCAGAATGACGCGTTGGGGACACGCCTAACGATCGAGCACAATATGCTTCGCCGCCGGGTAGAGCACCGGGCAGCAGCCGATCGTTTCGCAGAAAGCCTTGCTGAAATGGCTGAGGCTCGAGTAGCCGACTTCGGTCGCAGCTTCGGTCACATTATAGCGGCCGCTCCGGAGCAACTCCGCGGCGCGTTCCATCCGTGCGTTACGCAGGAATTGCGGGATCGTTAGGCCGACTTCGCGCGAGAAAATCCGGCTCAGGTAAAACGGGCTGCAACCCACTTCCTGCCCGAGCGATTCGAGCGACGGCTGGTTGGCGAGATCGCGCAGGAGCATTTCCTGCACGCGGGCGACACGATCGCGCGCGACCCGTTTCTGCCGCATGCAAAACATCTCCGGGTCCTTCGCTTCAAAAAGGAAATGCGACATCAGCTCGATCGCCTTGCTTTGATACCAAAGGATCCGCGCGGCTTTCGGCACCGGCGGAGTCGTGAGGCTGGCGACGATCGCGCGCTGCTCGGCCGACATCGGTTGCGGCTGCGAGACGATGCTCCGGTCGCGGGTGGGGAAAACCACTTCGCGCATCGCCGGCGCCAGTTCGCTCTCGGAAGCGGCGAGCTGCTGCTGCAGGTGTTCGCGCGAAAATTCCAGGGTGACGAAGCGGTGATGATCATGCGCTTCGCGGGTCGCGTGGAGCGGCTCATCGCCGATTGCGTAATAGCCGGAGCTGCTCGGCACATAGGAAAGTTGCGCGCGCCGTCCGCTCCCGATCGCGCCGCGACCGTCGAGGTTCAGACAAAACTCCACGCTGCGTGGCCGGAAACTTTCGCCCCAGTCGAGCGGCTGGCTGGTTTTGAAATCGTGCCACTCGAGGCTGATCCCCGCGTCTTCGGCGCCATAAAGCTGCTGCCAACCGTGACGCACGTCCGCCCAGGCCGCTTGCGCGGAAGCTTCGGGTTTCATCGGGCTATTCTTGGGGCGCGCACGCGAGATTGCAAGGTCTGCGGGCGCGCTAGTGATCCTCGAAGAAATCGACGAACGAGCGGCGCACCTTGAAAAACGAACGCTTCACGTCGTCGCGCACCTGGTGGAACGCGCGCTTGATCCGGAGCTTCACCGGGTTGGTGTCGCCGTCATCGTCATCGCCATCGGTCGCCTCTTCGGTGCGCTGTTCGTCGCCCTGTTGCGTGCGCGCCGCGGCGACATCGCCGCCGGTGAAGAGGCCTTCCGTGCGGGTGATCGTGCCGTGATTCGCGCCGATATAGATCGACCCCGCCGCTTCGCCGCCTTCGCGATGAAGCGTCACCTGCCAGACTGGGTTCCCCTTTTCATCCACCCGCAAAACGTAATCCGCGCCGACAAACGTGACGTGGGAGCCGGACGCCGTCTGCTGCGCGACGGTGTAGGCGCCGCTGGAATCGAGGTTCAACTTCGAGGTATCGATCACCGGGCCTAACGAACCCTCGACCGCCGCGCGCAACGGCGTGCGCTCGGAGGTGACCTTGCCGTTCGCCACTTCCACTTCGCGGATGCCGCCGCGCGCCTTCGGATCGTCGAGCAGAATTTTCCAAGTTTCGGGTTGCGGATTTCCATCCATCCCGGTGACAGAGATCACGTGGTTAACGGCCTCGCGGTTGAGCTGATTGCCGACCGTCCGGAGCGCCTGATAAGCAGTAGGCCGTTCCTGCGCGACCGCGGTGGTCGCGCCGAGGAGAAAGACGAGGAGCCATTTCTTCATGCCGAAATAGTGCATGGGCGCGAGGAGGTTGCCAATGCCGGATGAAATCTCGTTGCGACCACCGGGGAAATTCGCCAGCTTGCACGCGGACCAGACGGACGCATTTGTTAGGCGACTCCCCGCCGATGACGAAAACGAAGAAGAAGAAAATCGAGTTCTCCAGCCACACGGGAAATCTCTCCCTGATGCGCAGCTACGTGCGCAAGTTTCTCGAGAGCTTTCCGTTCTCCGAACGCCAGCGCACGCTCATGGTCCTCGGGGTGGACGAGGCCTGCACGAACATCATTCGCTATGCCTACCACCTGCGCGACGACCAGCTCATCTCGCTCTCGCTCGAGGGGCGGAACGATTGCGTCTGCATGCGCCTGCGCGATTACGGCAAACAGGTTCCTGCGGCCGCGATGAAGAGCCGGCCAGCGGATCTGATCAAACCGGGCGGGCTTGGTTTGCATCTCATCCGCAATGCGTTCGATCAGGTCGATTACGTGCTGCGGAGTCGCGGGACGGAGTTGGTGCTGACGAAGAATCTGGATTAGAAAAGCGAGACAATGGCTCTCGCTGCACCCGTTCCCGATCCGGCGTTCGAGCTTTCGCTCCGGCCGCCGATGTTCAGCGAGTTTACCGGCCAGGAGAAGGTCTGTGAACGGATTGAGGTGCTGGTCGAAGCGGCGAAAATGCGCGGCGACGTGCTCGAGCACATCCTGCTCAGCGGCCCGCCGGGTTTAGGCAAAACCACGCTCGCGCACATCATCGCGAACGCGATGAGCGTGAACATCAAAAACACCAGCGGACCGGTGATCGAGAAAGCCGGTGAGCTCGCGGGTCTGCTCACCAGCCTGGAAAAAGGCGACGTGCTTTTCATCGACGAGATTCATCGGCTCCAGCCGACGATCGAGGAGTATCTCTACCCCGCGATGGAAGACTACAAGCTCGACATCATCATCGACCAGGGACCGCAGGCGCGGAGCCTGCAATTGCGCCTGCCGAAGTTCACCCTGATCGGCGCGACCACGCGCTCGGGGATGTTGAGCGCGCCGCTGCGCTCGCGCTTCGGGATGACGGCGCGGCTCGATTATTACAGCGCGGAGGAGATGCAGAAAATCATCCTGCGCAGCGCGGCTTTGTTGAACGTGGAAATCGACTCGTTAGGCGCGGCCGAGATCGCAACCCGCACCCGCGGCACGCCGCGGACCGCGAATAATCTTCTGCGCTGGGTGCGCGATTACGTGCAGGTAAAAGCTGACGGCAAAATCACTGCCGAACTCGCGGACAAAGCCCTAACGATGCTGGAGATCGATCGGGACGGGTTCGACCAATGGGACAAGCGGATCATTGAAACGCTGATCTACAAATTTAATGGCGGGCCGGTTGGGTTGAGCTCGTTAGCCGTCGCGGTTGGCGAGGAAGCGGGCACGCTCGAGGAAGTGAACGAACCGTATCTGATCATGGAGGGCTACCTCAAACGCACGGCGCAAGGGCGGGTCGCGTTACCTAACGCCTACCGAAAACTCGGATTGAAAGTGCCTGCCGGGACGCAGAGCGATCTTTTCGGGGGATAGCGATGAAAGCGTGTCATCCCGAGCGAAGCCGAGGGATCCCGTGGGGTTTCTGGGAAGCTCCGTTCGCGGATTCCATTGAGTTTTACCGGAGCTTCACGGCAACTCCACGGGATCCTTCGACTCCGCTGCGCTCCGCTCAGGATGACTGATTTGTTTCCTGACCTCGCGCGGGTGCTCACTGTCGCCGAGCTCACTCGCTCGATACGGTCGCTCCTGGAAGGCCGCTTCGCTTCGGTCTGGGTGCAGGGCGAAATCTCCAACTATCGCTCGCTCTCTTCTGGTCATCAGTATTTCACCCTGAAAGATCAGCGCGCGGCCATCAGCTGCGTGATTTTCCGGAATACACTCCCGCCCTTTCCAAGCCCGCTAACGGACGGCATGCAGGTCCAAGTTTCCGGGCAGGTGACCGTTTTCGAAGCGCGCGGGCAGTATCAGCTCAACGTGCAAATCCTGCAGACCCGCGGCGCGGGAATGTTGCAGGCGAAGTTCGAGGCGCTGAAGCGCAAGCTGGAAGCGGAAGGCCTTTTCGATGCCGCGCGGAAGCGGCCGCTCCCACGATTCCCTCGACGCATCGGCGTCGTGACCTCACCGACCGGCGCCGTGATCCGTGACATCCTCAACGTCCTCCGCCGGCGCGCGCCGGGCGTCGAGGTGCTGATCAATCCGGTGCGGGTGCAGGGAACCGGCGCCGCGCTCGAGATCGCAAACGCGCTGCGCGAGCTGAGCGTGCCTAACGACGCCTGGAAACCGCTCGACCTGATCGTACTCGCGCGCGGCGGCGGGAGCATCGAGGACCTCTGGGAGTTCAACGAAGAAATAGTTGCACGCGCGATTTTTGATTCGGCCATTCCGGTCGTCTCGGCTGTCGGTCACGAGGTGGATTTCACCATCGCCGATTTCGTTGCGGACCTGCGGGCGCCGACGCCAAGCGCAGCCGCGGAACTGATCGTGCCCGATGTCCGCGAACTGGAACGACGCGTCGCCGAACTGCACAACTGCCTGACGAAATGCTGGCGCAACTTTGCCGCCCAAACCCGGCAACGCCTGCGCGCGCTCTCCGAGAAAGCACTCGCCCGCGAACTGCGCCAGCGCCTCCGCGCCGCGCAGCAGCAACTCGATCTCGCAAGGGAAACTCTCCGCCGCCAACTCGATCGTCAGCGCCACCTCGCGCAAACCCGCCTAACGAATAGCCTGCTCTTTCTGAAGGCCCGCAACCCGGCGCGCGAACTTGCAGCCCGCCGCCAGCAACTCCACGAAACCCGCCGCCGCCTGCAGGAAAGCGCCAAACATCGCCTCACGAAAACCCGCGAGCGCGCCGAGCGCGGCGCCGGAATGCTCCGCATCCTCGGGCCTGGCGCCACGCTTGAGCGGGGCTACAGCATCACGCGCAACGCGCAGGGGAAAGTGATCCGCCAGGTCGCAGAAGCCAAAACGCGGACGCGGATAAAAACCCGCGTCCGCGATGGTGAATTCGAATCGACGATCGAATAACGAGCGCGGCTATTCCGGATTCAGCACCGGATTTACCGTCGGGTCGATCCAAGGATCGTTCGTCTGATCAGCGGAGGCCGCGAACATGCTTTGCGGGGCATGACCCGGGCGAAAGACGAAATGAGTGGCGGGATCAACCTTCATGATCTGGCCGCTAGCGTCGCAGAAAATCACGACCGCTTTTTTCCCCCCCCAAACTCCGCCCTGGGCTGATTTATTTACCGCGTAAGTGCCAATGGTCGCCGAGAATCCATCGGCAATCAGCGGATATGCGGCGTTTGCTGTATCGGTCAGGTTCGAAACGTAGGCGAAATTGTTTTCGCCCTGTTTCAATGTCTCAGTCCGGGTGGCCGCGCCCGGGATATCGATCTTATTGTCCGCCGCCTTGCCCCAGGCAGAACCTGCAACAGTGAAGATATCTTCGGTTTGCAGGTAGTTGGGGAAAAGCCACCAGAAGGCATCGTTCGAGACCCCACCGGAAGCCAATGCGGTTGCAGTTGTGTAATCAGCGGCAGGTGCTTTAGACGGGAAATCCCCGTTGTTATCCGTCGCGAAGAGCTTCGCGGCGAGTCCGATTTGTTTGGCGTTGGAGAGGTCCTTGGTTTGGTTGGCGCGCTCGGTGACGCCGTTGAAAACCGGCAACGCGATACTAGCTAAAATCGCGATAATCGTGATTACGACCAAAAGTTCGATCAAGGTAAAGGCGGCAGAATTCTTCTTCATAATGTTTGTGGATGTGTGTTGAATCGAGCGGAGGTTGGGCAGCGGAAGAAAAAGCGTCAAGCGGGAAACTTAACGCAACCATGATTTATTTTTCTGGGGTGGTGGCTGCGTCAATTTTCTGGTCGATCGGAACCGCGACGGCCGGTTTCTCCCATTTGAAAGCGACCACCGCCAGCGGCGGAAGATTAATCACGATGGAGTGGGCCCGGGCCTGCCACTCGATCGCTTCCGAAAGGAGACCGCCGAAATTGCCGACGTTGCTGCCACCGTAGGTTTCGCCATCGGTGTTGATGATCTCGCGATAGAAGCCGTCGTTAGGCACGCCGAGCCGGTAGTTGTAACGGACCATCGGCGTGGCATTGACCACGAAGGCGAGGACATCGCCCGCCTGCGAGCGGCGGAGAAACGCGACCACGCAGTTGTCGGCATCGTGGAAATCGATCCATTCGAAGCCTTCGTAGGTGTCGTCGAGATCCCAGAGCGCGGGTTCGTTGCGATAGGTGTGATTGAGATGCTGGACGAGCCGTCGGAGACCGTCGTGGCGCGCGCCGCCTAACAAGGGCCAGTCGAGTTCGGCGTCGTGATTCCACTCCCGGAATTGGCCGAACTCGCCGCCCATGAAGATGAGCTTCTTCCCCGGATGCCCATACATCCAGGCGTAAAACATCCGGAGGTTGGCAAATTTCTGCCACTCGTCGCCCGGCATTTTGTTGATCATCGAGCCTTTGCCGTGGACCACTTCGTCGTGGCTGAGCACGAGGACGAAATGTTCCTGGAAGGCGTACATGATAGAAAAGGTGACGCTGTTCTGGTGGTAGCGGCGGAAGATCGGGTCGAGCGCCATGTAATCCAGAAAGTCGTGCATCCAGCCCATGTTCCACTTCAGGCCAAACCCGAGGCCGCCGAGATAAGTCGGGCGCGAAACGCCGGGCCAGGCGGTCGATTCCTCCGCGATCGTCATCACCCCGGGGAAGTTGGCGTAGCAGAGTTCGTTGGTCTGTTTAAGGAACTCGACCGCCTCCAGATTTTCGCGGCCGCCAAACTTATTCGGGATCCACTGCCCCGGTTGGCGCGAGTAATCCAGATAGAGCATCGACGCGACGGCATCGACGCGCAGGCCATCGATATGATATTGTTCTAGCCAGAAGAGTGCGTTGGCGGTGAGGAAGTTGCGGACCTCGTTACGTCCAAAGTTGAAAATCAACGTCCCCCAATCCTGATGCTCGCCCTGCCGCGGATCGGCGTGTTCGTAAAGATCCGTGCCGTCGAATTCCGCCAGGCCATGCGCGTCCTTCGGGAAGTGCGCCGGCACCCAGTCCATGATTACCCCCACACCCGCGCGGTGACACGCATCGACGAAATGCCGCAGCTCATCCGGCGTGCCGAAGCGGCTCGTCGGCGCGTAGTAATTCGTGACCTGATAACCCCACGACCCCTCAAACGGATGCTCCGCGATCGGCATCAACTCGATGTGGGTGAAACCCATTTCGAGCACGTACGGCAGCAGCGTCTCCGCAAATTCCAGGTAGCTCAGGGACCGGTTCCCCTGCTCCGCCACCCGCCGCCACGAACCAAGATGCACCTCGTAAATGCTGACGGCGCTCTTGTGCCACACTTTGCTCCGGCGCGCTTCCATCCACTCCGCATCGCTCCATTGATAACGCGTCAGGTCGTAGACCATGGACGACGTCTGGCGCCCATGTTGACTGAAAAATCCAAATGGATCGCTCTTCAACAGGAGAGCGCCGCTGCGCGCCTTGATCTCGTACTTATAGTGCGCGCCCTCCTGCACGCCGGGGAGGAAAATTTCCCAGACGCCGCCGCCGAGCAGCTTCCGCATCGGATGCACCCGGCCGTCCCAGCCGTTGAAATCGCCGACCACGCTGACCCGCTCCGCATTCGGCGCCCAGACCGCAAAGTAGACGCCGCGATCATTTCCGATCTCGCGCAGGTGCGCGCCAAATTTATCGTAGAGCCGGTGGTCCGTCCCCTCGGCGAACAGATGCAGATCGACCTCGCCCATGATCGGCCCGCAGCTGTAGGGGTCGCGCAGCATCTGCTCCGAGCCGTCGAACGCGATTACCTTCACGAAGTAGGAAAACGCGCGCGTCTCGTTGGGCACCGTTGCCTGGTAAAGACCTTCGATGTGCAGGCGCTCCGCAGGAAAAATCTTCGTCCGGTCATCCGCCGAGATGATCTGAATCTCCTTCGCTTCCGGGCGAAAAATCCGCACCACCAGATCGTCCCCCGCGCGATGCGGACCGAGGACGCGGAAAGGATCGGAGTGCGCGCCGTGCAGGAGCGCGGCGATTTCGTTCGGATCGAGCGGGTGGATGGCGAAGGAACTCATGCGGTAACGGCAGACTAACGGGAGGATTTGGCATTGCAATTTTTCGCCTCGCGGTTGCAGCCCTTTTGCGTTTTCCAACTCCGCGCAACTGGCCGATGATCAGCCTGATGGAACAGCCGCCTAACGATCCCGCCGAAGCGCTCCTGCATACCTACAGTGTGGGCGGGGGAATCAACTATCTCGCCGCCGCCGCCACCCTCCCCTCGCGCCCGGCGATCGATGCGGCCTGCGTCGATTTACTCAGCCTGCTCTTTCCCGGCTTTCATGGAGAGCCACTAACCGACCCGGGCGATTTACCGGATCTCACCCGCATCCGGATTCGCTCGCTCCGCACCCGGCTCCTGCCCGAGATGGTGAAAAGCCTGGCCCGCCGGGCTGGCGAAGGGAAAACCGAAGCGACCGCGGCAAAGGCGGAGCGGATCCTCGCCGATTTTTTCAGCAAGCTCGCGAGCGTGCGCGAGATGCTCTGGTCAGATCTCGACGCCGCCTACGAGGGCGACCCTTCGGCGACCAGTTTCGAGGAGGTCATCCTCGCCTACCCATCGCTCGAAGCGATCGCGATCCAGCGCCTCGCGCACATTCTTTACCGGCACAACCTTCCGCTGATTCCGCGGATGATGACGGAATGGGCGCATGGCCAGACCGGGATCGATATTCATCCCGGCGCGCAGATCGGCAGCCACTTTTTCATCGATCACGGGACCGGCGTCGTCGTCGGCGAAACCTGCGTCATCGGTTCGCGGGTGAAGCTTTATCACGGGGTCACGCTGGGCGCGCGCAGCTTCGAGAAGGATGAAAATGGCCACATCAAGAAAGGCGGGCAACGTCATCCGCGAGTCGACGACGGGGTGACGATTTATCCGAACTCCACCGTGCTCGGCGGCGAGACCGTGGTCGGCGCGCGGAGCACGATCGGCGGGAACGTTTTCCTGACCCACAGTGTGCCGCCCGATTCGCTCGTCTCCTACGAGGCGAACCAGTTGCAGGTGGTGCATAAGCAGCCCCGGAGTGCCCCCTTGCCTAACGAGTCCGCCGTCGGATGATCTATCTCGATTACAACGCCACCACCCCGCTTTGCGCGGCGGCGCGGGAGGCGATGCTGCCCTATCTGGAAACGCATTTCGGCAACCCTTCCAGCGTCCACGCGGCCGGCCGCGAGGCGCGCGCCGCGATCGACAACGCGCGTGATCAGCTCGCGGCGCTCCTGCGGGTTCGGCCTAACGAAATTATCTTCACCGGTGGCGGCACCGAGGCGAACAACCTCGCCCTCCTCGGCCTCGCCCGGAAGCACGCGCCTAACGGAAAGCATTTGATCAGCAACCGCGCCGAGCATCACGCCGTGCTCCACGCGCTCGAGCAACTGGAGCAGCGCGAAGGTTTCGAGATCACCTGGCTCGACGTTTCGCCCGACGGATTGATCGACCCCGACGCGCTCACGGCCGCGATCCGGCCGGACACCATCCTGGTCTCGATCATGACCGCGAACAACGAGACCGGCGTGCTCCAGCCGATGGCGGAAATTTCAGCGGCCTGCCGGAAGGCGGGCGTGCTCCTGCACAGCGACATGGTGCAATCGTTCGGCAAAACGCCCGGTGCGCCGGACGTTTCCATGGTCGAGGCAGCGAGCTTCGCCGCGCATAAATTCTACGGACCAAAAGGCGCCGGCTTTCTCTATCTTCGCTCCGGCCTGCCGATCGATCGGATTCAATTTGGTGGCGCGCATGAAGGCGACCGCCGGCCCGGCACCGAAAACGTCGCGGCGATCGCCGGTCTGGCCGCGGCCGCGGCGGAGACTTTGGCTGAGCCGCCTAACGAGTCGCCCCTCCGCGACGCGCTTTGGGAAGAGATTCGCGAGGCCTTTCCCGAGGCTCTCGTCAATGGCGGCGACGCGCCCCGCCTCGGGAACACGCTCAACGTCAGCTTCCCCGGCCATTCCTCGGAAACGCTGCTCATGACGCTCGACCTCGAGGGAATTTGCGCCTCGAGCGGCTCGGCCTGCATGGTCGGCTCGGTCGTGGCCTCGCACGTCCTGCTCGCGATGGGGATGAACCGCGAACGCGCTTCGTCCGCGGTCCGCTTCTCGTTAGGCAAACCGACCACGGCCGCGGAAATCGCCGGCACCGGCGCGGCGCTCGCGCGGATCGCGGCGCGGCTCCGGGCGCGCCGCCCTGCCGCCCAACCCGCGCTCGCCTCGTGAGTCTGCCGTCGCCTGCGAACCAGCTGGAACTTTCGCTCGCGCCGCGCTCGTTAGGCCGCGACGCGGAACTCGAAGCACTCGCCGTCGAGTTGCTGGCCCGGAACGGCGCCTCGCCGATGGCCGGGACCGTGCGAGTGGAATGGTCGGCCCGGCTCCGCAGCGCCGCCGGGCGCGCTGAATACCAGACCGCGCGCGTCCTGCTGAATCGACGTCTCTGGCCGCACGGCGCGGCGGAGATCGATCGCACGTTGCGGCATGAACTGGCGCACCTCCTGGCGCACTTTCGCGCTGGCCGGCGCAGGATCGCGCCGCATGGCGCGGAATGGCAGCGGGCCTGCGCCGATCTCGGAATTGCGGGCGAGGCGCGCTGCCACACGCTGCCGTTTCCGATCCGGCGGCGGGCGCGTCCGTATGTTTATGCCTGTCCGCATTGCCAGCGCGATTTCCCGCGGACGCGCCCGTTGCAGCGGCCCTCGGCGTGTCTCGCCTGTTGCCGCGAATTCAATCGCGGCCGGTATGACGCGCGTTTTCGCTTAAGGTCCGTTGATCGTTAGGCGTCGTCCGCCGCACCGTCGCCTTTGCCGGCTTTTTGTCCGCGCAATTTCGCCTGGATGAAGAGATCGATGTCGCCGTCCATCACCGCCTGGACGTTGCTCGTTTCCGCGCCGGTGCGGTGATCTTTCACCATCTGGTAGGGCTGGAAAACGTAACTCCGAATCTGGCTCCCCCACGCGACGTCGCCCTTCTCGCCGTACTGCCGGTCGATCTCCGCGCGCTTCTTGTCCTGCTCGATCTCGTAGAGTTTGGCTTTCAACATTTTCAACGCGAGCTCGCGGTTGCGGCCCTGGCTGCGCTCGGCCTGGCAGGCGACCACGATGCCGGTCGGCTTGTGCACGATGCGCACCGCGGTCTCGACCTTGTTCACGTTCTGGCCGCCCTTGCCGCCGGCGCGGAAAGTGGTGACGTCGAGATCGACCGGATTCACTTCGATCGGCGCGGAGTCCGCTATTTCCGGGGTAACATCGACACTCGCGAAGGAGGTGTGGCGCCGCTTGTTCGCGTCGAAGGGCGAGATGCGCACGAGCCGATGCACGCCGCGCTCGGTGTTGAGATAACCGTAGGCGTATTCGCCGCTCACGAGCAGCGTGACCGATTTGATCCCGACTTCTTCGCCCTGCTGAATATCGATCGTCTGCGCATTGAACCCGCTGCGCTCAATCCAGCGCTGATACATCCGCAGGAGCATGTCGGCCCAGTCGCAAGACTCGGTTCCGCCCGCGCCGGAGTGAATGGTAACGAACGCATTCGAGCGATCGTTTTCGCCGGAAAGAAATTGCCGGAGCTCGAATTCCTCGAGCCGCCTAACGAACCGGGTGTGTTCGGTCGCGATCTCCTTTTCCGCCGCGGCCCGCGCGGTGGGATCGTTTTCCTCTTCCGCCAGTTCCTGGAGCGCAACGAAATCCTCCAGCCCACGTTCCAGTTCGCCGAACGGATTGATCAATCCGCGCAGGCGCGAGACCTCTTCGACCTCGCCTTGGGCGCGCTCGCGGTTCGACCAGAAATCGGCCGCGGCCATCCGCGTTTCCAGTTCCGTTAGGCGGGATTGCAGTGCGGGCAGGTCAAAGAAACCTCCGCAGTTCGCCGACACGGGCGCGCAGTGCTTCGGTTTCGATCGGGTCCGTTTCGCTGGCCATGCGCGGAAGTTAATCGCCCCCCGCGGCGATGCCAAATCGCGTGAAGTCGGCGATCGCCTGGAGGATTCGGCGATCGACACTCTCCTGCGTCTCCCCTGCGAGCTGGAGCGCCCGCTTCCCGACGCCGAGCGAGTGATCGCCGCCTTCCACCAAGTGGAGTTCGTTAGGCGCGGTCATCCGCGTGCGCAATGGTTCGAGCAGATCGAGCGGGCAGAGTTTGTCGCGCGTGCCCTGCACGAAAAGGATCGGGGTGCCTAACGAGAGCAGCACCTGGTCGCGCAATTTTGCGCGATCGCCCAGCGCGCAGAGCGGATAGCCGAGACAGATCAGGCCCGCGACTTTTTCCTCGAGCGCGAGGTGGCAGCCGACGCGGCCGCCCATGCTTTTGCCGATGAGAAAGATCGGTGTTCCCGGCTCGGCCTGCGCGCGAACTGCGGCCAGGGCCGCGCGATGGGCGGCGATCAATTGCGGCAAACGATCGGGCCGCTTCCGGCCTTCGCGCAGATAATCGTAGTCGAAGGTCTCGACCTCGCCGATCGCGCGGAGCTGCGTTTTCCAGTGCTGCATCCACGGGATGCGTCGAGGGCGCGCCGGCGCCAGACGCGAACAGAAACAGCGGCTTCGTCATCCGTTAGGCGCGCAAGTTCTCCCGATCCGCCGAAGTCCGCAATTGCCAGCGCGCGCCCGAAGCGGCATGAAGAACCGATGTCGCCTCGGCACGATGAAATCGCCTCAGCCCTTGCCCCGCGATCTCGGCGACGCTGCCGCGGCTCGACGGCTTCCGGATGCGCGGTGTGGAGATGACCCGGCTCGAGACTTTTCTCGATGCGGCGTTCGCCTTTGCCATCACCACCCTGGTGATCGCCGCGCAGCAGATGCCCGAGAGCATCGGCGCGCTGCTCGCCGCTTTTCGCAACGTGCCGACGTTCATCTGCAGCATCGCGCTGATCTGGATTTTCTGGCGCGGACATTGGCTCTGGAGTCGCCGTTACGGACTGGAAGATGGCGCGTCGATCCTGATCAGTTGGGCGCTCCTCGTGACCGTGCTGATCTATATCTATCCGCTGAAAGCGATCTTCGGCGCGATGTGGTACGGGCTGAGTGGCGGCGCCCTCGGGCAACGTCTCGGCACTGCGACCGTCTTCGGAATTTCGCGCGCTCTTCGCCGCTTACGCGATCGGATTCAGCGCTATTGCGCTGGAGATTTTGCTCCTGAATTTTCGCGCCTGGCAACTGCGTGAGCCGCTGCAACTCAACGCCCGCGAACGTCAGCTCACGCTCGGCCAAATCCGCGGCTGGAGTGTGCCCTCGGCGGTCGGTCTGATCTCGCTGGTGCTCTCGATCACCCTGCCGGTTGAATACCTGGGCTGGAGTGGCTGGATCTATTTCTCCCTCGCGCTTCTCACGCCCGGGTACGCGCGGATTCGTCGGCGAAATCTGGCGCGCCTGTTTCCGGAATAGGAGGCGGCGCGGGAGGTGGCTGGAGAGGGAATTGAACCCCCGACACGAGGATTTTCAGTCCTCTGCTCTACCAACTGAGCTATCCAGCCCTTTGCTTGCGCGGCTGTCACTATGCCGGATTCCGCGGCGCGGGCAAGCGGGCGGCGCGTAAGGCCAGCCGACCGGCCACTCGCCGCTTCGCTTCGTTAGGCGTTAGGCAAATTTTCGCGGGAGATCGACCGCTTGCTCGAGCAAGTGCAGGTAAAGCGGCCGCGGAATTTCCCGGGCCCCGAACTGCGCCAGATGCGCGGTGAGCCATTGCGTGTCGAGCAACGTAAACTCCCGCTCGCGCAGCCGCTCGACCAGCGCCCAGAGCGCAATCTTCGACGCGCCGGTCGCGCGATGAAACATCGACTCGCCGAAAAACGCGCCGCCGATCGCCACCCCGTAGAGCCCGCCGACGAGTTCGTTAGGCGCGGCCCACGCCTCGACGGAATGGGCGAAGCCCTGCTCGTGCAGGCGCAGGTAACTCTCGACGATCTCCTGGTTGATCCAGGTCTCTGCCCGCTCGGCGCAGGCGCGCATCACCTGCTCGAACGCCGTGTCGATGCGAATCTCGAATCCCTGACGCTGCCCGTTCGCGGCGCAGACCGTGCGGCACGTGAAATGCCTCGAGCGGCAGCACGGTCCGCGGATCGGGCGAGAACCAGCCGATCTCGCCATCTTCCAGCGCCATCGGGAAGACGCCGAGGCGGTAGGCTTGGAGCAAAATATCCGGGGCGATCATTCGTTAGGCCGAACGCGGCACCGTTTCTCTTCCTTCGGGTTCCGCTTTTCGGCAACGGGAGAATCGTGGCTCTTGCAATGTCCGTCGGCGCTCTTACGCTGAGCGCTTGAAACCGCTTGTTGCCCTGCTCGTTTTCGCCACGGGAATCTGGGCCGCCGGTTGCGCCTCGGATACGCCCCCGGCGGAAGAGGTGCAGGAGCATTTGCAACGCGGCGTCACCGGCCAGGGCGAGCTCGGCCCGCTCAATCGCGGCGACGATCCGTTCGTGAATCCGCGCGAAGGCGACACCACTCCAGGGCACCCGTGAAGCCAGCGGTTCACTCGCGCATCCTCATCCTCGATTTCGGCTCGCAGTACACGCAGGTCATCGCCCGCCGCATCCGCGAGTGTCAGGTCTACTCGGAGATCGTGCGCTGCGATATCGCCGCCTCGGAAATCGAACGGCTCGCGCCCAAGGGGATCATTCTTTCCGGTGGTCCAGCGAGCGTTTACGACAAGGGCGCGCCGCAGATTGATCTCCAGGTCTTTTCGTTAGGCATCCCCGTCCTCGGGATCTGCTACGGGATGCAATTGATGGCGCGGCACCTCGGCGGCGAAGTGGAACACAGCGCGCGCCGCGAGTACGGCGCCGGTCTCCTCCAGATCGATGAAGGCGGTTCCCTCTTCGAGGGCATGGGCGAGCAAGTCGATATTTGGA
Source organism: uncultured Verrucomicrobiae bacterium (assembly GCA_963742845.1). Classification (GTDB taxonomy): domain Bacteria; phylum Verrucomicrobiota; class Verrucomicrobiia; order Chthoniobacterales; family UBA10450; genus Palsa-1392. The sequence goes on from CAVUNK010000001.1 coordinate 164,399, forward strand.
ACAGCCACGGCGACAAACTGACCGCGCTCCCGCAAGGTTTTCGCGCCATCGCGCACACGGAGAACTCCGCTTTCGCCGCGATCGCCGATCCTGCGCGGCAACTTTACGCGCTGCAATTTCATCCCGAGGTCTCGCACACGCCGCGGGGCAAGGAGATCATCGAGAACTTCCTTTTCCGCATCTGCCATTGCGCGATGGACTGGACGATGGGGTCGTTCATCGACGACGCCTGCGAGCGCATCCGGCAACAGGTCGGCGGGCAAAAAGTCGTGCTCGGTTTAAGCGGCGGGGTGGATTCCTCGGTTGCGGCTGCGCTTCTGCACAAGGCGATCGGCGACCAGCTCACCTGTATCTTCGTCAACAATGGGCTGCTCCGCGAAAATGAAGCCGACGTCGTGCAACGCGTCTTCGGCGAGAACTTCCATATCCGGCTCAAATACGTCGACGCCTCCGAGCGTTTCCTCACCGCCCTCGCCGGCGTGACCGATCCCGAGACGAAACGCAAAATCATCGGCGGCGAATTCATCGGCGTCTTCGAAGACGCGGTCATCGAGATCGCTGGGAGCAAGACCGCCGACGACTCGGATTTCAAGTTCCTCGCGCAAGGCACGCTTTATCCCGATGTGATCGAGAGCGTCGCCATCGGCGGCAATCCCGCGTCGATGATCAAGAGCCACCACAACGTCGGTGGGCTGCCCGAGAAAATGCACTTCGAACTGGTCGAACCGCTCCGCCAACTCTTTAAAGACGAGGTCCGCCTCGCCGGTCAGCAGCTCGGTTTGCCTAACGAGATCGTGCAGCGCCAGCCTTTCCCCGGACCCGGCCTCGCCGTCCGCATCCTCGGCGAAGTGACCGAGGAACGGCTGCGCATCCTGCGCGAAGCCGACACCATCGTGATCAGCGAGATGAAAGCGTCCGACTGGTATTACCGCGTCTGGCAATCCTTCGCCGTCCTCCTGCCGGTCCGCTCCGTCGGCGTGATGGGCGACCAGCGGACCTATGAAAACACGATTGCGCTCCGGATCGTCGAGAGTCAGGACGGCATGACCGCCGACTGGGTGCGGATGCCGTATGAAATCCTCGCGCGGATCTCGAGTCGGATCGTGAACGAAGTCAAAGGCGTGAACCGCGTCTGCTACGATATTTCGACCAAACCGCCGAGCACGATCGAGTGGGAATAATGGGGCCGTGCATTATTTTGCACGGTGCAAAGGAAATTGCTGGGAAAGCGCGGCTGAAAGTGATTTGATCTTCGCCGGTCGCCAATTACCATCCGCCATGCTTTTTAAGAACTACCCTGGAAAAAAGTATCTTCTCTCTCTTGCCGCGTCCTTCGGCACCCTCTTTGCCGCGACCCCCGTCGTCCATGCCGACAGTGTGGTCACCGATCCGGTCGGGTTTGTGAATACTACGATCAACGGCACCGGCGGAACGTCTTCCAGCGCAATCACTATCGTGGGACTTTCGGTCACTCAGCCGGTTTCATTTCAGGGAACCGTTGGGAGCTATAACGGGTCGACAAAGGTCCTGACCCCCACGAACGGCAGCTTCACGACCGATCAATTCAACGGCGCAAACGGAGTCTTTTTCGTTGAGGTCACCTCAGGGACGCAAGCTGGCCTGCTAACCGACATCACCGCTACCTCGACTAGTTCCATTACCACTGCGGATAACATCAGTTCCGCGATTAGCGGCGGCGAGTCATTCAAGATTCGGAAGCATTGGACGCTGCAGAGCGTCTTTGGACCGAATGCCAACACCGGTAATCTGGTGATCCTTGGCACCGGCCCGACCTCGAGTGCGGCGGATGAAGTTCTCCTGTATGACCGCGCGACTTCTCAATACGTCACCTACTATTACAAAGTAGGCGGCGTTTTCGGTGGCGACGGCTGGCGCTCCACCAGCGGTGGCACCCCGCTCGTCACCGATGTGTCAGGGACCGCCCTTCGGGTCACCGACGGAGCAATCGTCCGTAGCGAAACTCTCCGCAGCCGTAACGCTCAGCCTCCCCGGTGCCGTGAAACTCGGGCCAACGCAGCGTGGAGTCTCACCGGGGCTGAATGTGGCCGGTGATCTTTACGCCTCGGGAACCACCCTCGCCAATAGCGGGCTTTACGATCCGGCCCATCTTGAGACCTCGTTGCAAAGTGGCCCCACCTCCTCCTCCGCGGATCAGGTCCTTCTTTACGATGGCACGCAATACCTCACTTATTACTACAAAGTAGGCGGGGTTTTCGGCGGTGATGGGTGGCGGTCAACCAGTGGAGCCAATCCGCTCGTCACCGATGTCAGCGCTACTTCTCTGCCTGCCGGCAACGGCGTGATCATCCGCCGCGTCGCTAGCCAAGCTTTCGTCTGGACCGCACCTCAGCCGTTCACGATCGCTCCTTAGTTTAGGTTTCACTTTATGAAAGCTCGCAAGTTCCTTTCCATCCTAGCCGCGGTCTCGGTTATTGCCTGTGCACATTTTGCGGAGGCCGGGTCCGTGGGTTGGAGCGCCGCGGCCGATAACGGTTTTGCGGATGTTACCGGAACCAAGCTTCTGCCTGGCGACCTGCTCCTCCTCGGTTCCTTCAATATCCCGGATGCAACTATCCAAGCCAATTCCGGAAACGTAGCGTTTTTGATGTCGCATTTCACGACATACGGCACATCCACGATCGGAAATAACGTCGGTGGACTTCCCGGATTTTTCGCTCAAAGCTCCACTGGCAATTTTGACACCACGTCGCCCTTCCCTCTTGGCGGTTTGCAAATCTACATTTGGGCATTCAACACCCCCACTTCTACAACGGCGACGCAGCAAGGAATTTTCTCGCTGAATAGCACCACAGCCTGGCTTTTTCCGCACGACAGCGATGTGATTACCACTACGAATATCGATCTCACGCGATCTCACGAATGGGCCTGGAACTGCTCTGGTGGCGAATGCTGACATCGTCATCGGTGGCTTCAAGCAGGGCATTGGCAACACGCTAGATTTCAATCTCGCGCTGATCCCTGAGCCTTCGACCTATGCGCTCGCGATCGTTGGTGGCCTTGGTCTGCTATTCGCCCGTCGGCGCGCGGCAAAGTCGCGCAGTTAATTTTCTCGTTGCAATCCAGCCTGCGGGTTGAGACCGCGCGCTTCTTGGCGCAAACTCTCCGGTGATCAAGCGCGCCCTCGCTCTCTTCCTCGCGACCTTCGTCGCGCTCTCGGCGCACGCGTCGCAGGTAAGTTGGGGGGCCGCGGAAACCAACGGGGTCGGCGGCTCCGCCGGAGTTGATCTGCCGGCTGCTGATCTCGTGCGGGTCGGCAATTTCAATGTCACCGATGCCGAGATCATCAGTCACAAGACCGATCTCGCTTACCTCGAATCGCACTTCACCGAATTTGGACGCGCCGCAATCGGCGACGGCGTCGGCGGAATTCCGGCCTTCTGGTTCAAAAACACCACCGCCTCCACCAACACTCTCGGGCTCGCGGGAAAGCGGATCTACTATTTCATCTACAATGCGGCCGCGGGCACTACGCCCACCCAGATCGGAGTTTTTACCGCGGCGGCCAGCTCGAACTGGGTCTTTCCGGATGACAATGATATCCCGAACACCACGTCGACCGACCTCGCCAACGTGCCGCATAACTCCACCGGTCTGCTGATTGGCGGGTTCGGAGTTGGCACCGATAACCAAGGCGGCCAACCGCTCTACAATCTCGCGAATCTCTCCGGTTCGACCCCCACCCCGACCCCAACCGTGACGCCCACGCCGACGATCACGCCGACTCCGACGATCACCCCCAGCCCCACGGCCACCCCTTCCATTCCACCCACGCCGAGCCCGACGCCTGAGTGCGAGCGCGACGCCAACACCTTCCGCCACGCCGAACCCGAGCATCACCCCGACCCCCGGTCCTTCCGCCACCCCGGGCCCGAGCGGCGACGCCCTGCTCAACATTTCGACGCGCGCCCGCGCGCAGACCGGCCAGAACGTGCTCATCGGCGGTTTCATCCTCGGGAACGGCGGCGGGACCAAGAACATCCTCGTGCGCGCGCTCGGACCGTCGTTAGGCGCGCGCGGCGTCGCTTTCCCCCTGCTCGACCCGAGCCTGCAACTGTTCGATTCCGCCGGCCAGCTCATCGCGAGCAACGACGACTGGATGGCGAACGCGAACATGCAGGACATCATCGACACCTCCCTCCAGCCGACCGATCCCCGCGAGTCGGCTATCCTGACCGCGCTCGATCCGGGCAATTACACCGCGGTCGTGACTGGCATCGACGGCGCCTCGAACAACATCGCGCTCGTGGAAGTTTACGATCTCGATTCAATCAACGTCCCGCAATTGCTCAACATCTCGACCCGCGCCTCGGTCGACACCGGCGACGGTCAAATGATTGCCGGCCTGATTGTGGGCGGCACCACGACCAAGGCCGTTGTCATCCGCGGACTAGGTCCTTCGCTGGCCGGCTCGATCGCGGTCCCGCTGCCCAATCCCACGCTCTCGATCGTGGACGGCAACGGACTGCTCATCGCGCAAAATGATGATTGGCAGCAGGACATCAACGCGACCCAGCTGCAAAGCCTCGGCCTCGCGCCGACCAACACCCTGGAAGCCGCCCTCCTCCTCAGCGTCGTGCCCGGGAATTACACGGCGATTCTCTCCGACGTGAACGGCACCAGTGGGGTCGGCCTGGTGGAAGTCTACAACGTTACGAATTAACAGCCGCCGGTCAGCGGACGCTCGAATCCTTTGCATGGGATTCGATCAATATCACGAGCCGCCTAACGAACTCAGCCAGGAGACGCGCACCTTCGCGCGGATGTCACTTTCGCTCATCGAGGAGGCGCAGGCGATCGACTGGTACGAGCAGCGCATGTCGGTGGAACAGGACGAGGAAGCAAAAGCGATCATGAAGGATGCGCAGAAAGAGGAGTTCAAACACTTCGGGATGGACCTCGAATTTCTTCTGCGCCGGAAGCCGGTTTGGCGGGAAATCCTGCAGGGCATCCTCTTTCAAACTGGCGACATCGTGAAGCACGGCGAAGAAGCAGAGAAGGACGCGGACTAAACAAGCGCGGCGTCGGAAGGATCGGCTCTACCGAGCGCCGGACGAGTTAGGTCATCCTGAGCGAAGCGCAGCGGAGTCGAAGGATCCCGTCGAGCTGCCTGACCGCGTCGACGCTTTCCCAGCAGCGCCACGGGATTCCTCAAGGTCTCGAAGCCTTACGGCGCGGTGCTGGCGCTCGCGGGCAACCCGATCGCCACCCGGAGCTGGTGCAGGTCGACCGGTTTCGTGAGGTAGAAATCGAAGCCGGCCTCCAGGCCGCGCGCCTCGTCGGCAGCGGAATCTCGGCCAGTGAGCGCGATCGCGCGCAACGGCCGGATTTGTTTCGCGTAGCGGGCCAGCTCGAGGCCGTCGCCATCGGGCAGGCCGAGGTCGGCAATCAGGACGTCGAAGGGCATCTCGTCCAGGCGGGCACAGGCCTTGGCGAAGTTTTTCTCCACCACGGTATGGCAGCCGCAGCGGTCCAGGAGCATGGCGAGCACGGTGCGGGAATCGGTGTGGTCTTCGACGAGTAATACATCCATCTGTGCGCTTAGATCGCAGCGGGACAGCGGGGTTGGACGTGTGCGCCCCTTGCTTCTCTCTCAGTCTCGTCAACCTTGTGCAGCTTGAACCGAGGCCTCTTCCATTCGTTGCGTTTTCCGCTCTGGCCGCTCCTCGCGGCAGGGCTCTGGCTCACGGGCTGCGCGGCGGTGCAGCAGCGGCTCGCGCAAGCGGAGCCGGGCTGGGAGACGCGCGTCGGCCAGCTGCAATATCGCAGCCCGAAAACGACGTTGATCGGCGATGTGCTGGTCCGCTATTCGAGCACGGGCGATCTCGAGTTGACCTTCAGCAAAGGGCCCGGCGTGACGCTGCTCACGGTGCGGCAGAATGAGAAGTTCGTCCGGGTAAGCGGCCCCCTCGCCCGCGGCTCGTGGTCGGGCGCACCGGGAAATGCGCCGGTGCATCTGCGCGGCTGGGTGGCGTTGCGCGAAGTGCTCCTGCGCGCGAAGACGCAGCCGCTCGTCCGGCAAACCGTCGGCGCGGATTCTTTCACTTTCGCCTTCTAGGCGAGGCGGCTGCTGATGTCGTACTCGAAGTTCATCGCCCGGCTCGTGACCGAACGCCGCGGCCTGGTCTGGCTCGCGGTGGCTTTGCTCGCGGGCGCGAGTCTTTACGTGCTCGTCACCCGGATGACGCTCGACAGCGAGGTGCTCAATCTGCTCCCGGGAAAATTCGAGTCAGTCCAGGGGCTGAAGGTTTACAACAATGACTTCGCGCAGACGCGCGAGCTGACCTTCGCGCTGCGCTGCCAGCCTAACGACACCGACCGGCTGGAGGAATTCGCGCCGACTTTTGCCGACCGCCTGCGCGCGCAACCGTGGACGCTGCGGGTGCTGAGCGGTTCGCCGATGGAGACGCCGGAAGGGATGCAAGACCTGCAGGGCCTCGCCGTGCCGCTGCTGCTCAATCTCGAGCCGAAGGATTTTGCGGCGACGGTTTCCATTTTAGAGCCCGCTAATTTGCAGGCGCGCCTCCGCCGTTTGCATGGTGAAATCGAAGCGGGCTCGCCGCGGCCGGAGTTTGAGCTCCAACTCGATCCGCTCGGCGTGGTCGCGCCAGCCTTGAAGCCGTTCGCGGGCAACGCCGGCCTGCAGGAAGGCGAGCCGCTGGTCTCGCCGGATCGCACGCTGCGCGTTTTCCTCGTCGTGACGAAACAGGAGTCGCTCGATGCCTTCGCCTGCCAGGCGTTGATGGACCAGGTGAACGCCTTCCGCAAAACCGCGAGCGCCGGCTGGGAGGGCGGTCCGCTCGAGGTGCTGGTGACCGGTCGCTCGGCTTATGTCGCGGAGATTTCGCTGAGTATGCGCCACGACATCATCGTGACGCTCCTCGGTTCGATCGGGCTCGTGGGCGCGGTGTTCTTCATCGGGTTCCGGCGCTGGTTGCCATTGTTAGGCATGGGGTTTTCGCTGCTCCTCTGCTGCCTCGTCGCGCTGGCGGTGGGGCTGCTGATTTTCGGCGAACTGAACATGGTAACGATCGGGATGTGCGCGATCCTGATCGGGCTCGGGGTCGATTTCGCGATCCTGATTTTCGGCCGCTACCAGCAGGCACGGAATGAAGGCAGCGCGCACGCGCCCGCGATCGCGGAGGCGATTTCGAAACTCGGGCGCGCGATCTTTTTCGGTGCGCTCACCACTTCGGTTGGGTTCCTCGCCTTGTTGTTAGGCGGCGCGGCGGGCTTCACGCAACTCGGCGTGCTGATCGCGATCGGCATTCTCGTGGCGGGGCTTTTCATGACCAGCGTCTTCTTCCTTTTCACGCGCGAACGCTCGCTCCCGCCGCGGCACGATTGGATCCTCGCGCTCGTGAGGCTCTACGTCCGTCGGATGCTGCGCGCGCCCGCGCTGATCATCTGGATCGCGCTTCCGCTCCTGCTCGTGCTCCTCGCGGTCGCGGTTTCGCCGCGGCCGCCGCTGATCTTCGACGCGAGCACGAAATCGATGGAGCCGAAAAAGAGCGACGCCGGCTACGCGCTCAATGCCATCATGACCGCGATGCCGACCCGCTGGGAACCGGTCATCGGGATCGTGCGTGCGCCGAACGAGGAGCAACTGCACAACGACTGGCAGAAAGTGGAGGCGCATTGGCGCGCCTTGCGCGATGCCGGCGCGATCAAGGATTTCTCCACGCCGGCCGCGCTCGCGCTTTCGCCGAAATTGATCGAGGCGAATCGCCAGCGTCTTACGGCGATCGATTTCGCCGGGACGCGGACAGCGTTGCAGAATGCAATCACGGAGGAGGGATTCAGCCAGGAAACTTTCACCGCTGGTTTCGCACTGCTCGATAAACTCCAGGCCGTCGCGAAGGGCGCCGAGCCCGTTCCCGATTGGCGAAAACAACTGCCGCTCACTTCGAGTTGGTGGTTCCTGGTCGATCGTTATTTCGCCGCCGACCCGCTGCTCAGCGTCGGCTTCGCGACCACCAACCAACCGGTCGTGACGCATGAGCAAAAGGAAAAGCTCCGCGAAATTCTCCCGACACCCGGCGTGCCGATGATCCTTTCCGGCTGGAGCTTCACCCTCACCGATCTGCTCCCGTGGTCGCATCATCAGCTCATCCTGATCAGCGGGCTCATGGCATTCTTCGACGCCTTCCTCCTCGCGGTCCTCTACCGCGATCTGCGGCTTTGGTTGATCCAGGTCGCGACGCTCATCTTCGCGGTCGGCGCGATGATCGCCACGATGAAGCTCGCGAGCATCCCGTTGAACCTCCTGAACGTGCTCGCCTTCCGCCTCGTCCTCGCGATCGGGGTCGACTACGGGATCTACGTGCTGCTCGTCTGGCAAAAAGCGAAGGACGTGGAGCACGATGTCGCGGGCGTGTTGAAACCGGTCGCGCTCGCCGGGCTCACCGCGATCGCCGGTTTCGGTTCGTTAGGCTTCGCGAATAATCCAACGCTTAGCGGACTCGGCATCGCCTGCGCGATCGGGCTGAGCTGGAGTCTTTTCGCGACGATCTTCTTCACCCTCCCCGCGGCGGCAGCGGCGCAGCCGAAGAGTGTGCAATCAGGAAAGCAGGAAAGCAGGAAGGAAGCGGCCGCGTGATTTTCGCCGGTCGCTCGTTTCCTTTTCATGCCTTCCTGCTTTCCTGATTCATCTTTTCCCGAACAACCGCTGCTCGATTCCGTCCATCTCCAAAGCTCATGATCGCAAAACTCACCGTCCTCTTATCCTTCCTCCTCCTCCTCACCGTCCAGGCCGAGCCGCTTTCGCCTAACGACGCGAAGGCGCTTCTCGAAAAGATCCGCGCCAAGCGCGCCGGCGCGCCGCAGGTGCAGGCCGATTTCGCCGAGCAGAAGGATGTCCACCTGATGAACAAACCAATCAGCAGCGCGGGCAAGGTCTGGTTTCAGGAGCCGAATAAATTCCGCCGCGAAGTGAAGGGCAGCTCGCCCAGCATCACCGTGAGCGACGGCGCGACGCTCTGGATTTTCTACCCGAAATTCCAGTCGGCCGAGAAATACTCGCTGGGCAAACGCTCGCCGCTCGACGCCGGGATCGCCGCCCTCACCGCCGCGCTCAATCTCGAAAACGTCGAGAACAGTTATCACATCACCGCGAACCAGGAGGGGGCCGGCTACGAACTGCTGCTCGCGCCGCGGAACCCTTCGCTGAAGCGGCTGCTGAAGACGTTCGACATCCACCTGAACGCCGATCTCCAAGTGCAGAAGACTGAGATGGTGCAGCCGAACGGCGATCACATCGTGACCAGCTACATGAACGAATCGCGCGCGCCGATTGCCGCGGACACTTTCCAGTTCACCCCACCGGCCGGGACGAATGTGACTACGCCGTTGGGGCGTTGATCTTTCGCTGGGTCGCGGTGACAGTGCGCGCCGTCCCGCGCCATGCTCACCGTCTCGCAAGTCTCCAAATCTTTCGCCGGCCGCGTCCTCTTCGAGGATGTGTCGCTGCAGGTGAATCGTGGCGATCGGATCGGGCTCGTCGGGCCGAACGGTGCGGGCAAGTCGACCTTGTTCTCGTTGTTGCTCGGCGAGGCTTCGCCGGATTCCGGCACGGTGGGGATCGAGAAAAGCGCGGTGATCGGATTTCTCCCGCAGGAGACCGCGGCGGTCGCGGAGGAGACGGTGCTGGAACTGGCGATGGCGATTTCGCCGGAGCTGGTCGCGGCGCAGCAGATCATCAAAAAGCATGAGGCTGGCGAGGGCGCGGATGACGAGGCGTATCACGAGGCGCTCCATGTTTTCGACGAGCACGGCGGCTGGCAGCTCGAGCCGAAAGCGAAACGGATTCTCGCGGGGCTGGCTTTTCGCGAAGCGGATTTCGAGCGACCGGCGCGGGCGCTGAGCGGCGGCTGGGTGATGCGCGCGCATCTCGCGCGGCTGCTGGTGATGGAGCCGGATTTGTTGCTGCTCGATGAACCGACGAACCATCTTGATCTCGAGTCGCTGGTCTGGTTCCAGGAATATTTGAAAAATTATCCCGGCGCGATCCTGATGATCTCGCACGATCGCGAGTTCCTGAACGCGCTCGTCGGCAGCATCGTGGAGATCGCGCACGCGAAGCTGAACCGCTATCGCGGCAACTGGGATTCCTACATCGAGCAAAAGGCGGCGCGCGAAGAGCAGCAGCTTTCCGCCTACAAAAATCAGCAAAAGGAGATCGCGTCGCTCCAGCTTTTTGCCGATCGCTTCCGGGCTAAGGCGAGCAAGGCGTCGCAGGCGCAGAGCAAGCTGAAGCAGATCGATCGGATGGAGAAAATCCAGGCGCCAACCGCGCAGGCGCGCACGATCAAGTTCCATTTCCCGCAGCCGCCGCGAAGCGGGCTGCGCGCGATCACGCTGAAGGATGTGCGGCACGCGTATGGCGATCTGGTGGTTTATGAGTCGTTAGGCTTCGAGGCGGAGCGCGGACAAAAGACCGTGCTCGTCGGCCCGAACGGCGCGGGGAAATCGACGCTGCTGAAATTACTCGCGGGCGTGCTCCCGGTGCAGAGCGGCGAGCGCGAGCCCGGGCACAACGTGCGGGTCGGTTACTTTTCGCAGCATCGGGTAGAGATGCTCAATGTGCGGAACACGGTACTGGAGACCGTGCTCGATTCACCGGAGCCGGTCTCGGAACAAACCGCGCGCACGGTGCTCGGTTCGTTTCTTTTCAAGGGGGACGATGTTTTCAAAACAGTCGGCGTGCTCAGCGGCGGCGAGAAGTCGCGGCTCGCGCTGGTGAAGCTGCTGCTCTATCCGCCGAACCTGTTGCTGATGGATGAGCCGACGACGCACCTCGATGTCGGCTCGATCGACGCGCTGATCGGCGCGCTCGGGCAGTACGAAGGGACGCTGATTTTCATCAGTCACGACGTGCATTTCATCCGCGCGATCGCGCAGAGCGTGCTCCACATCAACGCGGGCAAGCTCACGCCCTACGCGGGCGATTATCAATATTACCTCGATAAATCGAAGGCCACTTCCGAGCGCGCTGCGCTCACTGCGGGCAGTGGCCTAACGAACGCGCAACCGGTCGCGCCGAAGGCCGCAGCACCCGGTGCGCCCATGGGCATGCGCGAGCAAAAGCAGCAGCGCCGCGCCGAAGCGGACGCGCGCAAGGCGCTCGCGAAAGCGCAGCGCGAAAGCGAGAAGCGCGCGCACGATTTGGAAATGCAGATCGCCACGCTGGAAGGCCGGCAAAAAGAACTGACGGCCGAGCTGGAAGATCCCACCGTCTACGAGCCGGGCGGCCGCGCGGTCGCGATCAATCGCGAACTCTCGGGCGTGACCGACGAGCTTGCGCGGCTCACGAGCGATTGGGAAAAGGCGACTGCCAATCTCGCTTCCGCCTAACGAGTCGGCTCGCCAGCGACACCCGGACGCGCCGAAGCGCTTTCCTCCGGAGGGACCTGCTTCCGCAGGTCTGTGCGCGTGCAAACTCCTGGAAATCGCCTTACGCTTCGCCATGAATTGCAACGGGCGGATCCGGCTTTTCCTGGCGATTGCCGCCTTGCTCCTCGCCCCGTTCACTGCGCTCTCCGCCGCCGGCTTCCTCTTCGCCGGACAGCCACTTAAACCCGGTGAAACGGTTCGCGCCGATGTGCCGCTTTCCGCGCAGGAACGGCAATACGCGAGCGAAGGCGGAAACACGCCACCTGCGCAGGCGGTCGCAGTCCTCGCGGTGCCGCCGGGATTCGATCCAAAAAAGCCGTGGCCGGTGCTGGTGGTCTTCTCGACCGATGACGCGAAACGTTTGGATCGTGACGACCTCGCGCAGATTTACCGGACCGATGCGCTCGACGAAGGCTGGGTCGTGCTCGCGGGCGACGGCCCGGAATTTCCGCGCCATGGCACTTCCGGCTGGCGCGCGGGGATGACGCTCGCGGCGCTCGACGCGCTTTATCGCAGCTTCCCCGGATCCTCGAAATGGCCGGTCGCGACTGCGGGCTACTCGGGCGGCGCGAAGCAGAGCGGTTATATGGCTCCGCTGCTCTCGATCGCCGGGTGCCCGCTCATCGGCATTTACCTTACCGGGATCAATGTCGACCGACTCAGCGCTGGTTACCTGGCGCTCGGGCCCGGCCGGAAGTTTATGCACACGCCGGTCTTCATCAGCGTCGGGCAGGAGGATACCGTCGCGCCGCCTTTCCGGCAGAATGAAGTGCGGCTTTCGCTCCAGAAGACCGGGTTCGATCGGGTGCGGATGGAAACCTTTCGCGGTCCGCATGTGGTGAAGCGGGCGCACGTCCGAGCAGCTCTGCGCTGGTTCCGCGAACTCGCGCCGCGTCCTTGACTCGTTAGGCAAGAATGCGGAAGCGCTCGAGCAGTTCCTGCCGCACTTCCATCGCGACCTTCGGTTGCAGGCGGCTGAGCATCTTTTTGCGCGCCTCCACATCCATCGCGGCGATCTGGCGCACGAGGTCGTTGCGGGTTTTCGCCTTCGCATAACGGCTCAACCCCAAACCGACCGCCATGATCGCCGAGATCGACCAGATGACGATGTCCCGCTGCTCGATCATGCGCGCAAGTTAACCCGGGTCGGCGGGAAGGGTGAAGTGCGGATTTTCGATAATTCCGAAAACGTTCCCGAAGGGATCGAGCACCGTCGCGACGCAAATCCCTTCGCCCACGTCCTGCGGTGCGGTGCGTTCCTGCGCGCCGAGAGTGAGCAAGCGCTGGTAACTTTCCCGCGCCTGCGCGACGCCCCAGTAGGCTACCGCCCCGGCGCTGCCGCCCTCGGCGTCCGGGTCGAGCCCCAGCTCGTAGCCGCCGACGTTGAACCCGACATAAAACGGTTGATCGAAATAGGGCGCGATCCCGAGCACTTCGGAATACCACCGCTTCGCCGCAGCGAGCTCCGGCGCGTGATAGATCACCGTACGCAGACCGAGGAAATTTGCCCGGGAATAAGAGCCGCTCATCTGTCTCCGAGTTTCAGCGCCATGAGCCAAATGTTTCCCGCAACCTTTCCCGCCGACAAGCCGGAAAATACTTCTCGTCATTTTGCATCCGCTTGCGATGCTCCCGCGGAGTAAATCCCGCACATTGTGAACCGCCGGGCTGTTTTAATTTTTGCCGATCCCACCGCGCTCGATCTCGCGCGTCGGCGCCTCCCGCGGTTTCTGCGCCCGCTGCTTTCGGTGCGCCGGCTTTTCGCGGAGTCGGCCGCAGCGGATTTTCACCTCTTCACCTCGCGCCGGATTTCCTCCGGGAATGGCATCGCGTGTCACCTGCAGCAGGGCGCGACTTTTGCCGAGCGTCTGGAGCAGGCGACGGAAAAGCTTTCGGCCCTCGGCTACGCGGAGATCGTGGTGGTCGGTTCGGATTGTCCGCGCCTAACGACGGCGGATATCGCAAGCGCGTTCCGTGAGCTGGCGACCCGGCGACTCGTGCTCGGCCCCGATCATCGTGGCGGCTGTTATCTGATCGCTCTGCGCGCAGATGATCGCGACCTGTTGCGCGGTGTGCGCTGGAATCGCAACGGCGATTACGCGCAACTGCGCAATCGCGTTGCCGCCGGCGAAGTGGCTTCTCTCTCCGTAAAGGAGGACGTCGACAACTGGGCCGACGTGCGCCTGCTGGCCCGAACGGGTCATGCGCTCGCGGAATTTTTCGTCGCAATCCTCGAGATCGCGCAGACGACCCGCGACTTCTTCGTCGACCTCAGCGCGCAGGCGCTGCGGGTGCGCGGGCAAAGACCGCCGCCCTTCGCCGTCGCCTGACTATTTCTCCGCGCCCGGGCCGCGGAGAATGCCTTCGCGTTTACCTTCACGGCCGAGCCGTAGCGCGAGGGAGAGATCCAGCTCGTTCACGACTCCTTCTTTCCACCTGACTCCTTTTCCAAACCAGAAGCCCATCCTTATGAAAACCCTGAATGCTGAAACTGCCGTGCGCGATCGTTACGCCGCCGGCGCCCACCAGGCCGAGGCGAAACTATGTTGCCCGGTTGATTACAACCCTGAGTATCTCAAGGTCATTCCACAGGAGGTAATCGAGCGCGATTACGGCTGCGGCGATCCGAGCAAGTATCTTCGCGCCGGCGAAACCGTGCTCGATCTCGGGAGCGGCACCGGCAAGATTTGCTTCATTGCCGCGCAGGTGGTTGGCGCCGCGGGCAAAGTCATCGGCGTGGATATGACTGATGAAATGCTCAACGTCGCGCGGACCAATGCGCCGATCGTCGCCGAGCGGATCGGTTACGCGAATGTGGAGTTTCGCAAAGGCCGCATCCAGGACTTAGCGCTCGATCTCGAAAGACTCGACCAGGAGCTGAAGGCCAACCCGATCAGCGATGTCGCTTCTTTCCTGCAGGCTGACGTGCTCGCGCAGGAGCTGCGGCTAAAACATCCGCTGGTCGCGACGGACTCGGTCGATGTGGTGGTTTCTAACTGCGTGCTGAATCTCGTGGAAGCGAAAGCCAAGCGCGTACTCTTCGAGGAAATTTTCCGCGTCCTCCGCAAAGGCGGGCGCGCGGTCATCTCGGATATTGTCTGCGACGAAGAGGTGCCGGAACATCTGCAGAACGATCCGGAACTCTGGAGTGGGTGTATCTCCGGCGCCCTCACGGAAGAGGGATTCATCGATGCCTTCAGCGCAGCCGGGTTCTACGGAATCCAGATTCTGAAGCGGGACGAGCAACCGTGGCAAACGGTGGAAGGAATCGAGTTCCGCTCGGTCACGGTGGAAGCTTTCAAGGGGAAGCAGGGTCCTTGTTTCGAACGCAACCAGGCCGTCGTGTTTCGCGGGCCTTTCAAGGAAGTGTTGGATGATGATAATCACCGGATGGAACGCGGTATTCGCTACGCGGTCTGCGATAAGACTTACAATCTCTATCGGAAGGCGCCTTATGCTGAGTTTTTCGAATTCATCGAGCCGCTGACCGAAATCCCACTGGGGGAAGCGCAACCGTTTGATTGTACGCGCACCGCGATCCGGCACGCGAAAGAGACCAAGGGACAGGACTACAAAGCCAACACCGAGGCCAGTGCCTGCTGTGATGGCGGCGGGTGTTGCTAGGACTCGTAGGTCATGGCGGAACCCATCCGAGCAACGCGACCAGAGCCGCCGGCGCATGTCAGCGCCGAGGTGGAGGTCGCGCACACGCCGATTCCGAAGTGGGCGATCGGTGAGTTCTTCGGGACTTTCCTGCTCGTGTTCTTCGGCTGCGGCAGCATCGCCGCCGCGGTCGCGACCGGCGCGCAAGTAGGTGTGTTCCAGGTTGCGATCGTGTGGGGGATTGGGATTGCCACGGCGATCTATGTCACGGGATCGCTGAGCAGCGCGCACCTTAACCCCGCAGTCACCATCGCTTCTGCCGCCTGGTCACGCTTTCCTTTACGACTCGTGTTGCCTTACATCGCCGTGCAACTCCTAGGTGCCTTCGTGGCGGCGGCGTTGCTTTACAGTCTCTTTGGCGGCGCGATTCGCGGCTACGAGACGAAGCATGGAATCGTTCGGGGCGAGACCGGCAGTGAGGCGACCGCGATGATCTTTGGAGAGTATTTCCCCAATCCTGGCGGCGCGCCACTTACCCCGGCGAGTCGGGCTACGATGAGTCCGGTGGCTGCTTTCGGAGCCGAAGTGGTCGGCACCGCGATCCTCCTGCTCGTGATCTTTTGCTCGACTGATGAGCGAAACGCGAACCGCCCCCAGATCCTGACCGCCGCGACGATCGGTCTGACGGTGACGATTCTGATTTCGCTCCTCGGCCCGCTGACCATGGCCTGTTTTAATCCTGCACGAGATCTCGGGCCCAGACTATTCTCGAGCCTGGCCGGCTGGAAATCTATCCCCTTTACCACCAACGGCTTTGGCTGGCTGACCGTCTATCTGATCGCGCCGATCCTCGGCGGCCTCTGTGGCGGGGCCCTTTACCGCGTTTTCTTCCAGCCCGGCTATCGAGCGTGATCACGACCACTCCTTTAGGGACGACCGACGCGCGCGAACGGCCGCCGTTCCTGCCGCTCACTTCGCTCGACGCGGTCTGGTTCCAAGTCTCCGGCACGCTCTGCAATCTGCGCTGCAATCATTGCTTCATCTCCTGCGCGCCGGATAACCACACCCTCGGTCTCATGACCTACGCGCAGTTTAAGCCACACCTGGTTGAATCGGTTCGGCTCGGGGTTAAGGAATACTACTTCACCGGCGGCGAACCTTTTATTAACCCTGAGATTTTCGAAATCCTCGAGGCGACTTTGAAGGTGGGACCGGCGACCGTGTTGACCAACGCCACCCGGTTCGACGAACAAAAGATAGCTAGACTCGTTAGGTTGCGCGAAGGCTCCGAATATACCCTCGAATTGCGCGTCAGCATCGATGGTTTCTCCCCGGAGACGAACGACCCCATCCGCGGGCCGGGCACCTTCGAGAAGGCGCTTAATGGGGTGCGTCTCCTCGTCGCCGCCGGTTTCCTGCCCATCATCACCTCGATGCGCTCGTGGCCGATGCATGAGGACGATGAATTCCTCCGGGAATTCAAAGCGCGCCTCGCCGAGGTCGGCTACACCCGCCCGCGGATGAAACTGCTCCCTTCGCTCAAGATCGGCCAGGAGGCTTTACGCGATCATCCCTACGGAAAATACGAATTCATTACCGAAGAGATGATGCACGGCTACGATGTGGAGCAGTTACTCTGCCATAACAGTCGCGTGGTCAGCGATCGGGGCGTCCACGTCTGTCCCATTCTGGTCGATCGCCCCGATGCAAACCTGGGGAAAGACTTACTAGAAGGCTCAAAGGGCTACCGGCTGCGTCACCAGGCCTGTATCACCTGTTACCGCTTCGGCGCACTTTGTTCGAACGCTGGCTCACAAGGCCTGGAAAATAGCCGGCTCACTCGTTCCGGTTCCGAGGCGAACCCCGCCCTCGGCACCGCGCCTAACGAGCGATGAGGCGGATCGCGATTATTGGCGCCGGCCCGATCGGTCTCGAAGCGGCGTTGCACGCGGCCGAACGCGGCGATGAGTTCACCATCTATGAGCGCGGCGAAGTCGCGGAGGCGATGCGGCAATGGGGACACGTCCGGATGTTTTCACCGTTTGCGATGAATGCCTCGGAACGCGGTCTCGTGCGATTGAATGCCGAGGGCGCACAGGTACCGAGGCCAGACGCGCTGCTGACGGGCGCGGAATTTCGCGAAAGTTATCTCCAACCGCTCGCGCGCAGTTTTTTCCCGCATCTCCGGGAACGGACGGCGGTGCGCGCGATCAGTCGCTCGCGCCGATTGAAAGGCGATTTCATTTCCGACCCAATCCGCGGCGCCCAGCCTTTCCGTTTGCTCGTCGAGAATGAATCTGGCGAGCACGTTGCGCAGGCAGATCTCGTGCTCGACTGCAGTGGGACCTACGCGCAGCCGAATTCGTTAGGCGACGGCGGCATCCCGGCACCGGGCGAGACGGCAGCGGGCGCGAGAATTTTTCACGGCATCCCCGATCTGCATGACTCTGCGGCGCGCTACGCCGGAAAACGCGTCCTTGTGGTCGGTGCGGGGCATTCAGCCGCGACGGCGGTGCGCAATCTCGCGGAGTTACCTGCCGAGACGGAAATCCATTGGTTAATTCGGCGCGACCGGGCGCAGCCGATGGAAGTTATTAGCGGCGACCCGCTCACAGCGCGGCGGCGACTGGGTGATGAAGGCAATCGGCTGGTGGAAGCAGAGCGCGTCCGGTTCATTGCGGGTGCGACGATCGAAGCACTCGAATCCACAACTAAAGGGATCGAGGTTCGGTTAATTGATGCCCGCGGGAAATCCCAGAGACTGACCGTCGACGAGATCGTCGCAGCCACTGGCTTCCGGCCGGACCTGGCTCTAACTCGCGAACTCCAGCTGCAAACCTGTTGGGCTACCGAGGGCACTTATCCCCTAGCCGCTTCTCTGCTGGGTGAAGCCGGCGCCGATTGTCTCGCGACTCCAGTTTTCGGCGCGGAGACTTTGCGCCATCCGGAGCCGGGATACTTCACCCTTGGGATGAAGAGCTACGGACGAAGCCCGAACTTCCTCCTCCGCACCGGCTATGAGCAGGTCGCCGCGGTCTTTTCCTCGCTGGGCGAAAAAGGAGCGTCATGACGGAGCGAATCGCGCTCTTCGGTGGAGTTTACTCCAACCATTTGGCGCTCGCCGCGTTGCTCGAAGACGCGCCCCGGCGCGGAGCCAGTCGCATTTTTTGTCTGGGTGACCTCGGCGCCTTCGGTCCGCATCCGGATAAGGTCTTCCCTCTCTTGCGCGAAGCCAAGATTCCTGTCGTGCAGGGAAATTACGACAACTCGGTCGGGAACAACCTGGCTGACTGCCAATGTGGCTACACTGATCCGAAGGATAACTATTTCGCCCGGCTCTCCTACGACTACACCTTTCGCCACACCTCCGAAGAGAATAAGACTTGGATGCGTGGGCTGCCCCCTGAGCTTCGTCTCGAACTGAACGGCGTCCGGATTTTGCTTTGCCACGGCTCGCCTCGGAAAACGAATGAGTTCCTCTGGCAAACGACCACTTCGATTGCCTTCCTGGAACAACTTTGCATCGCCCATCAGGCTGACGTCATCGTCGGGACTCACACCGGATTGCATTGGCATCGACAACTGCCGAGCGGAGGACACTTCGTAAATTGCGGCGCGATCGGTCGACCGGCCAATGACGGCCAAGCCGTTGTTTGGTATGCCCTTCTTACCATTTCGGACGATCGGCAGGTTGAAGTGGAGTTTGTGCCGCTTGCTTACGACCACGAGCGGCTCGCCGCGGAAATGAAGGCAGAAGGGTTACCGGAAGAATTCATTGAAACGATTCGGACGGGGTGGTGGACCACCTGTCTGGAGGTCCTCCCGATGAAAGAGCGAGCCCGCGGCCTTTACTGATCGCCACTCTCAAGGGAACCCGGCTTTGAGCGACATTTCCTGATCTGGTATCTCCCGGTCAGCGGCCGATCGCGCAAATATGCGCGCGCCTGCTGGACAAGACGCGCGAGGAAATGGAAAGTCGGGAACCATTCCAGTCCCCGTAGTTCAACGGATAGAACGAGGGTTTCCTAAACCTTAAATGTGGGTTCGATTCCCGCCGGGGACAGACTGCGAGTCATGTCCACACAGCCGTGCCCTTCCGGGAAGAACACAGATCCATCGAGATAAGATCCCTCTAGCCTGTAGGCTGGGAATTGCGACTGCACGCGGCGCAACCCAACAATTCCCGCAGCCCTTCGGCGGTGAATAAAGCTAGCCGCCAAGAAGGAGCGTCTCCACGTCGAAATTGCTTGACGAAAACGGATTCCGTAGGCTTCTGTAGCGGCGTGGGATGGTTTTGACGCAAGAAAAATTCGCGCCTGAACTTATCCGCTTCGCGACCGGCGCAAAGGTTTCGATTCAGGTCGTGCGCAAACCGGGATAATAACTATGACAACCGCATACACGAGATCAACTGCACTTCTGACTGCTGGGTCGAGCCCTCGGAAAGGTGTATTCCCGCTCGCCCTGGTCGCCGCGCTTCTTATGACTCTTTCGTCGGTCGCGTCGGCGCAACAGTTCACTGACGTGTCGACTGCCGCCGGAATGATTTCTCTGGCCAGTCGCTCATGGGGTAACCCGATGTGGGGCGACCTCAACAACGATGGCTTGCTCGACCTGATTGTGCCAAAGCACGAGTTGACCCTTCATGGAGCGCGTGGGGATGGACCGCCCCCATTCATTTACCTCAATAAGGGGGAC
Source organism: uncultured Verrucomicrobiae bacterium (assembly GCA_963742845.1). GTDB lineage: Bacteria > Verrucomicrobiota > Verrucomicrobiia > Chthoniobacterales > UBA10450 > Palsa-1392. Next base: position 184,130 of record CAVUNK010000001.1, read on the forward strand.
GGCACTTTCACCGACTTCCGCACCGGTTCGGGCATAGGCCGACAGAACCCGGATACGGGAGCGTGGCTCGGCTTTTCCCTGGGAGACTACGATGGAGATGGGAATCTGGACCTCTTGGTTGTCGAGCCGCCCTATCAATCAGGCGTTGGCCGACATCAGCCAACGCGCAATCCGCTTTTCAAAGGCCAAGGCGATGGATCGTTTGTTTACGTCAGTAATACCGTCGGACTCGAACTGGCGCGCAATCAGGGAGAATCTTCATTTTGGGTCGATTATGACAATGACGGAAAGCTCGATCTCTTCGTGAAGAACATTCCGGATTTCTTCATCGGCGGCGTTAATGTCCTCTATCACAATAACGGTGACGGCACCTTCACTCAGGTCCCAAACGCGGGCGGCTTGGCGGACGCCGAGCACGGGACGACCGAAGGCACTGTTTGCTCATTTGTGGATTACGATAACGACGGCTTTATGGACGCGACCTTTGGCGGAAATGGAGTGAGCGAGGCGCTATATCATAACAATGGTGACGGAACCTTTACCGATGTCACCACTTCCAGCGGGCTAATTCCCCGCCCAAATTCCAACGCGATTGCGTGGGGTGACTATAACAACGACGGCCTGCTCGACCTCTATATCTCCAGAGGTGAACCGCGCGGCCAAGGATATCTCCGCGACACTCTTTATAAGAATAATGGTGACGGAACCTTTACCGACGTCACGGACTCAGCCGGCCTCGTGGAAGACACGAACACCTGGGCCGCGGTGTGGGGCGATTACGACAACGACGGCTTCCTTGACCTGTTTGTCGCCCGACCCGGAACGACAGCGATCGGCGTTGGCAATGCCAATCTTCTCTACCATAACAATGGGGATGGCACTTTTACCGACGTAGCTGCGGCTCAGGGGGTCGCGATGCAGGATGACAAGGTGACGTCTGCCCACAAAGTCGCAGCCTGGGGCGACTACGATAACGACGGGTTTCTCGATCTCGCGGTGAAAGATGGCATCGGCCCAACCTCCATCACGGGTGACGCGGCGAAGGGATTCCACTTTCTCTTTCGCAACAACGGCAACGCTAATCACTTCGTCGAGATAAAGCTGCGCGGCGTGCAATCCAACCGGGATGGAATCGGGGCTCGAGTCACGGCGAAGTGGGCCGGGGGCTCGGCCTTCCGGGAGAACAACGGCGGCGGCGGGGGCGAATACGCGTCGCAGGGAAGCAATCCGCTTCATTTCGGCATTAAGAACGCCCCATCGGCGAGAATCACGATCGAGTGGCCCAGTGGTGTAGTTGACGTTCGGCCGGCAGTCAGGGCCGGCTCGTCGACTACAGTGCTGGAAGGTTCGTCGCCTCAGTAGGACGCGTTCCCTAACCCTCGGTTCGGTCGACGGGCTCTCACTAGTGGGAGTCATCTCACCATCCGCCTCCGGCGCTGACGTCTCCTCCCTTGGCTGGCAACTCCTCCGCATTGGTGTCGCGAGTTAGCGATCATATCGCCGGACTCGCCGCGCAGTCGGTTCCTTCTTGAGCGACGTCTCCATGACTCCGCGGGAATGCTTCGGTTTCATCCGGGAACGTCATCCCGTCGAGCGGAGTCGCGCATCCGAGCGTTCTTCTGCTCGCGTCCCTCCTTATTTCATATGTCTACCATCACTTGCGCTCCGGTCGGGAGGATAAGGTCACAAGATCAGACTAATCCCACGGTCGGGGTCACCGTTAACCACCACCCGTTCCTTGGAACTACAGCTTTTCGGGCAAGTCGTTCAACCAACCTGCATGTCCTATCACAGCCCGGGCCGACCTTTAGCCTGAAGCCATCCCGGGGGTTGATTCTCCTGAGTCGAGAGAAATTCGAAGTCAGCCGGCTCCAGACTCTGGAGCCCGAATCTTTCCTCTGCACCTGCTCACCCTTCTCGCGGATCGCGAGGAGAGTGAGAGGGAAGGACTCCTGGGCGGATGGAACTCCCAGGATAGCCGAATCAAGCTCGACTACCGACCCTGCACGATCTTGAACACATTGCCGTTAAGATCGGTGATATAGATTTCACCATTGGGGTCTTCGCCAAAGGAAGTAATCGGGCCCACGGCAATCCCGCCGACCCGCGTCGGAAATAGATCGTCGGTGATATCCGTGAAGCCCGTCGCAACCCCACGCGAATAGCGAAGCGTGAAAATGCGGCCGGTGAAGCTTCCGTTTTTAGGACCGAAACAATCACCGAAGACATAGAGACCGCGCAGCGAACGGACAGACCTCCCGCGATAGACATAGCCACCAATGACGCAGATCCCGGTATCTTCATGGGTATAGTCCAGCACGGGATCAACCGCATTCGGCGGAGGCGGAATATTCTCGAAACGCGGGTTCTGAATCAAACCCTCGCGCAGGCGCCATCCGTAATTTTCGCCACCGCCCGGATTAGTCGGCGCATTCACATTGATCTCTTCACGCAGAGTCTCCCCTACATCGCCAATGAACATGTTCCCGGTTTGACGATCGAAACTGGCTCGAAATGGATTCCGCAGGCCGTAGGCCCAAATTTCCTGCTTGTCTCTGGTCGATCCAAAGAACGGATTGTTCGGCGGAATCGTATAAGAGCCGTCGTCTTCAATATGGATGCGGAGGATTTTGCCGAGTAAAGTCTGCGTGCTCTGCGCATTGCCCCCCGGGAGGTGACCCGGAGCTTTGTCTTCCAGGCCGCCGCCATCCCCCGCGCATATATAGAGGTTTCCCTCGTCGTTCGCGCGATTGCTGAAACCGATCCAATCCCAGTTATGATCGGTCTCTGGTTGATCGGCGGTGATGACCGTCACTTCGGTTGCGGGATCGGTAAAATCTGGATCGGAACTGACGGTAAACCGCGCAACATGAGATACACCGACGCCAAAAACACCGCCCGAGCTAGTGGTATAACAAACGTAGAAATGGCCATTGACCGCATAGTTCGGATCGAAGGTCATTCCGAGGATCCCTTCTCCCTGATTTTGTGCGACTTCGAAAGAGATATCGAGGAACGGCGTCGGGTTCACCGTTCCCGAAGGAATGTTAATGATCTTTATTTTCCCTTGTTGCTCGGTGACAAACAGCCGTTTCGTGTCCCCGGGCGGTGCCGCGACGTAGAGCGGGTTCAGGAATCCACCGGCGATGAGGGCGGCGTCCACGCCAGCCGCGTGGCTCGGCGATGGCGTCAGGGACAAGCGAGGATGGGTAAGGCGGCGGCGCTCAAAAAGTAATTGATCGCGCGCGCGAAGCCTTGTGATTTTTTCATTCTATCGGTTCTCTTCATAAGTCGGTTGTCCCACTGGTGTGTTGAGGTTTCTTACGGACTGAAAATCCGCGAGCGAGTACGAAAGTGCTCACTCACGACTAACGGTCTACCGGTAAAGTCTATCCGAAGGCAAGGAAAAATTTGGATCATTCATGGATTGCGGGGAGAAACACCGTGAAGGAGCAACGTTGATAGCCGGTAGCCAGACTGACGATCGGGCCCGGTTATCATGACTTCACTGTTCGGCAACCAGGCCGGGAGCCTCGAAATCCAGAGTTGCAGGCTGCGCCTCCCCTGCAAGAGGGTGAGCGGTTGGCGAAAGGAACGCGCGCTTCCGATTGTGATCCGAGGGCGATTTTCAGATCACTGACACTCTCGATTCCTTGTTTTGAACTTCGACCGCAAACTACAGGAAAGCCTGAAAGATTTCCCGCCGGCCCGGCGCTATCTGATCGGCATCTCCGGCGGGCGCGATTCCGTCGCCCTACTGCATGGGATGCGGTCCCACGGCTACGCGCGGCTGGTGGTGTGCCATCTCGACCATGAACTCCGCGGCCGTGCCTCGCGAGGCGACGCGGCGTTCGTTAGGCGCCTGGCGGAAAACATGCAACTGCCATACGAGATGGAGCGTGCCGACGTGCGCTCGATCGCGGAGACGACCAGGAAATCGCTCGAGACCGCGGGCCGGATCGCCCGTTTGGAGTTCTTCACCCGCGTCGCGCGGCGCCGGCGGTGCCCCACGATTTTCCTGGCGCATCATGCGGACGATCAGGTGGAGACTTTCCTTCTCCGGCTTTTTCGTGGTGCCGGAGGGCGGGGACTGGGCGCAATGCGGGAAGCATCCCAGATTGGAAAGCTGCGGCTCGTGCGACCGCTGCTCGGAGTCTGGCGCAGCGAGATCGATGAATACATTGCGAAGCACGGCTTGAAGTTTCGCGAGGACGCGAGCAACACGGACCTCGTGGCGCGCCGCAACCGTCTGCGGCACGCGCTCATCCCTAGGCTGGAAAAGCAGTTCGGACGCAACCTCCGGGCAAGCCTCTGGCGCGCGGCGCAGATTCAGGGCGACGAAGACGTGGCGCTGGAAGCGCTTTTGCCTAACGAGTCCGCGAACTCTGAAAACTTAACCGTCGCGGAACTGCGCGCCTTGCCGGTCGCCCTGCAGCGCCGCCTGCTGCTCCGCTGGCTGCGCGCCCGGGGGATTAGCGAGCCCGGCTTCGACGCGGTCGAGAGAGTGCGCAGCCTGCTCGCGCCCGACGGCAAGGTGGCGAAGGTGAACTTGTCGCAGGATCGGCATGCTCGCCGGCGCGGTGGAAAAATTTTTCTCGACTAGCGGGATCGCCCGACCTCGCACAGGATGCCCCCTTCATGACTGCTCCGATTCGCGTTCGCTTCGCTCCCTCGCCCACGGGATTTCTCCACATCGGAGGCGCGCGGACCGCACTCTTTAACTGGCTTTTCGCGCGACGCCACGAGGGGACTTTTGTGCTTCGCGTTGAAGACACGGACGAGGCGCGCAACACCACCGAAGCCACCACGGCGATTTACGACGGGTTGCGCTGGCTGGGCCTCTGCTGGGATGAAGGTCCGGAGATCGGCGGGGATTACGGGCCTTATTTTCAAAGCCAGCGCAACGAAATCTACGAGCGCCACCTGGCCAGGCTCGAAGCGGGCGGTTATCTCTTCGAGGATAACGGCGCGATCCGTTTCCGTTCGCCGCGCGAGCACGTGATCGTGGATGACGTGGTCTGCGGGCGAATCGATTTCGACCTGACGAATCCCGAAACGCACCCGGACATGACGCTCCGCCGACCGGACGGCTCGTGGATTTTCCACTTCGTGAATGTGGTCGACGACCTGGAAATGAAAATCAGCCACGTCATCCGCGGCGAAGACCACCTCTCGAACACGCCGAAACACATCGAGCTCTACCGCGCGCTCGGCGCCGAGCCGCCGCGCTTCGCACACATCCCGCTAATCCTGAATCCCGACGGCTCGAAGATGAGCAAGCGCGACGCCGGCGCGAGCGTCAGCTCCTATTTGCAGGAGGGTTTTTTGCCGGAAGCGGTGCGCAACTACCTCTGCCTGCTCGGCTGGTCGCCGAAGGACAACCGCGAAAAAATCGCCATCGAGGAAGTCGTTAGGCTGTTCGAGTTGGAGAAGATCAACCGCAAGAGCGCGCATTTCGATCTCGAGAAGTGCGCCTGGCTGAATGGCGAGTACATGAAGGATCTCCCGGACGCGCGCTTTCAGGCGCTCGGCCGGATCGCCCTTGCCAACGGCGGCTGCCACACCGGGCAATTCCCCGATGACTACGTCCAGGCCGCGCTCGACACCTGCAAGGGCAAGGTCCGGCTCTTCAGTGATCTTCCCGCCTACGCCGGTTTCTATTTCACCGACGAGATCAGCTACGCGGCCGAAGGCGTCGCGAAACATTTCACCGCGGAAAACAAACCGCGCCTCGAAGCGCTCCGCATCGCGTTCGCTGAGCTGGAAATATTCGACGCGGTCTCGATCGAGACCACGCTAAAAGCCACGGCCGCGCAACTTGGGATCAACGTCGGCGCGCTTGTGCACCCCACGCGCCTCGCGGTCACCGGCAGCAACGCCGGTCCGAGCCTTTATCACCTGCTCGAGGTCCTCGGAAAACGAAAAGTGCTCGCGCGCATCGACGCGGCGCTCGCAAAATTCTGAACGCTACTTCGTCGCCGCCTTCGCCCAGGCATCACGCAGCGTGATGGTGCGATTGAAAACCAACTCGTTAGGCCTGGAGTCAGGATCTAACGCGAAGTAGGCGAGGCGCTCGAACTGGTAGCGCAAATCCGGCTGCGCTTCGCCTAACGACGGTTCGCATTTTGCGGTCACGACGGCGAGCGAGTGCGGATTGATGAACGACTTGAAGTCACCGTCCGCATCCGGATCGGGGACGGTAAAAAGGCGGTCGTAGAGCCGCACCTCGGCGTCGAGCGCGTGGGGCGCGCTTACCCAATGGATCGTCCCTTTGACTTTGCGGCCGGAGGTCGGGCCACCCGATTTGCTCTCGAGATCAACGGTGCAACGCAGTTCGACAACTTTGCCTAACGAGTCCTTGATCACCTCGTCGCACTTGATGATGTAGGCGTATTTCAGGCGCACTTCGCCGCCCGGCTTGAGGCGGAAATATTTCGGTACCGGCGTCTCCATGAAATCGGCCTGCTCGATATAGAGCTCGCGGCTGAACGGCAGCTTGCGCGTGCCGCCGTCCGGATCTTCCGGGTTGTTGATCGCGTCCAGTTCCTCGGTTTGCCCTTCCGGATAATTGGTGATCACCAGCTTGAGCGGATCGAGCACCGCGAGGCGGCGCTGCGCGGTCCGGTTGAACTCCGCGCGCATGATGTGTTCGAGCGCGTCCACTTCGGTGAGCGACGGATATTTCGTGATCCCGACGTGATAGGAAAAATCGCGGAGCACGCCCGCGGTGACGCCGCGGCGGCGCATCCCGGAGATCGTCGGCAGGCGCGGATCGTCCCAGCCCCTCACGAGACCTTCATCAACGAGTTGTTTCAGCTTCCGCTTGCTCATCACCGTGTAGGTGAGGTTGAGACGCGCGAATTCGATCTGCTGCGGGAGCGTCTTCGGCAGGTCGAGCGCGCGCAGGATCCAATCGTAAAGCGGCCGATGCACCTCAAATTCCAGCGTGCAGAGCGAGTGCGTGATTCCCTCGAGATAATCGCTCAGGCAATGCGCGAAATCGTAGAGCGGGTAGATGCACCAGTCGTTCCCCGTGTGGTGATGCGTCGCGTGGCGAATGCGGTACAGCACCGGGTCGCGCAGCCACATGTTAGGCGACTGCATGTCGATCTTCGCCCGCAGCGTGCGCGTGCCGTCGGGGAATTCGCCGGCTTTCATGCGCGCGAGGAGATCGAGATTTTCCTCGATCGAGCGCGCACGGAACGGGCTCTCTTTTCCGGCGCGGCGAAATTCGTCGGTCTGTTCCGCCGTCATGTCGCAGACGTAGGCTTTTCCTCTCCGCACGAGCTCGACCGCGAAGTCGTAAAGCGCGGGGAAATAATCGGAGGCGAAAAATGGCTTTTCGTTAGGCTGCAACTGTAGGTTCTGTTCGGCCCAGCCATCGATCAGCCAATGCACGTCGGCCATGATCGAGTCGACGTACTCGACCTCTTCCTTTTCGGGATTGGTGTCGTCCATCCGCAGATTGCAGAGCCCGCTATATTCCCGTGCGATGCCGAAGTTGAGGCAGATCGCCTTGGTGTGGCCGATGTGCAGATAGCCGTTCGGTTCCGGCGGGAAACGGGTGTGAATCTGCGGAGTCTTTCCGGCGCGCTGATCTTCTGCGACGATGTCGCGGATGAAATCGGAAGGAGGTTCGTTAGGCAATGGCGTCATGCTGGTCGGGCGACTTTAGCAGAGGCCGCGCGATGCGGCCAACCGTGCTCTCCTTCTGCTCGTGAAAAACGTTTATCAACTGGCGGATTTGCGGGCGGGCCTCCCCGGCGACGAGTCGGTGCGGCTCGGAGTGCTGGGCGATCCAGTGGCGCATTCGCGCTCGCCAGCGATGCAGAACGCGGCCCTCGCGATCACCGGCTCCGCGCTCCGTTACGCACGCTTCGAGATCGCGCCTAACGAACTCGCAGAGGCGCTCGAGCTCATGACTGTGCTCGGTTTTCTCGGCGTCAATCTGACAGTGCCGCACAAGGTGGCCGGCTTCGCGCTGGTCGACGACGCCGACGATTTCGCGCGCGCGGTTGGGGCGGTTAACACCGTTATCTTTCGCGCCGGCCGGCGCCTTGGCGCGAACACCGACGGCCCCGGTTTTGAGCGGGCGATCGCGGAAAGTTTCGGCGTCGCGCTGCAGGATCAGCGGGTACTCCTGCTCGGCGCCGGAGGCGGTGCAGGTCAGGCGGTCGCCACGCAATGCAACCGCGCCGGTTGCCGATCGCTCACGCTCGTGAACCGAGATCCGGCAAAGGCAGAAACGCTCGCACGGCGCTTGTCGGGAAACGAAATCCTCGCCATACCCTGGTCGGAGGACTCGTTAGGCAAAGCACTCGCCCGAAGCGACCTAGTGGTGCAAGCCACCTCACTCGGACTGCGGGCGGATGATCCTTCTCCGCTGCCCGGCGGGCTACTCCAGCCACGGCATCTGGTTTATGATCTCGTCACGCAACCGACCGCGCTCCTCGCCGACGCGCGCGCGGCGGGTGCGACCGCGGCTTCTGGCCTCACAATGTTGCTCCATCAAGGCGCGCTCGCTTTTGAACTCTGGCTGGGCCAACCCGCGCCGCTCGCGCAGATGCGAGCCGCACTCGCGTAGCTGGATTTTCCCGATTTCGTCGTGCATAGTCCCCGGTCCTTTTCACACCTATGATGAAGGCTCTTCTCCTCTCCACCCTCACGCTGCTCGGCGCTCAATCGGTCTTCGGGTTTGCTCTGGAAAATCAAGCCTGGACACTCGATCGCACGGTCCATATCCAGCTCTCGCTCGGCCCGCCACGCACGTTGAGCGACGGCTTTACCTCCTTCAACAAATCCGCCGAGGACGTGCTGAACACTTGGAACCAGCACCTATCGCATCTCGTGCTGAAGAGCGTGCTCGCTTCCCCGATTGTGCCGGCGAGCGACGATGAGGAAAACTCGGCGGCCTTCTCGAGCACGATTTTCGGCGACACCTTTGGTTCCGGCGTGCTCGCGGTCACCCTCCTGAGCAGTCGCAACAGCCTGACCGAAGAATCGGACACGCTTTTCAATACCGCGTACGCCTGGGATTCCTACAATGGGGCGCTCCGCGCTGGGCCGCAGGATTTCCATCGGGTCGCGCTCCACGAATTTGGTCACATGCTCGGGCTCGATCATCCGGATGAGGCGGGCCAGACTGTGGCGGCGATCATGAATTCGCACGAGAGCGACATCTTCGTCCTGACCGCGGACGACATCGCCGGGGTGGAAAGCATTTACGGAAACGGCCTCCCTTTTCGCGAAGGCGGGAACACTTCGGTCTTGGCGAATATCTCGACCCGCGGACTGGTCGGCACGGGCGACAATGTGTTGATCGGCGGGTTCATCATCCAAGGCACATCGCCGGTGACGGTGGTGCTGCGCGCGATTGGATTTTCGCTCACGGCGCAGGGCGTGCCGGGCGCTTTGCACGATCCGTTGCTCACGGTGTACGATTCAAATAACCATCAGATCGCGAAGAATGACGATTGGTTTACCTCGAGCGACGGGGAATTGATTGGCAGCTATCATCTTGATCCGCCGAACAGCATCGAATCGGCGCTCTACCTGACCCTTCAGCCCGGCTCCTACACCGCGATTCTGGAGAGTTTTTCCAACGCGGACCAGGGAGCCGAAACCGGCGTCGGCTTGTTCGAGCTTTATGATTTGCAACTCAGCGGCCAGACCGGGCGCGCGGATAATATCTCGACCCGCGGCCAGGTGCTCGGCGGCGATAATGTGCTGATCGGTGGCTTCATCATCGGCGGCTCGGAAGCGAAGCCGGTGGTCGTGCGCGCGATCGGTCCGTCGCTCGCCGATCAGAACGTAGCCAACGCCCTCGCGGATCCGTCGCTCGATCTGCGCGACGCCGACGGCAATCTCGTGCAGAACAACGACAACTGGGGCGATGGCCCGGACGCGGCAGAGATCGAAGCGGAAGGCTTCGCCCCGACCCGCTCGAAGGAGTCGGCGCTGCAGGGGACCTTGAACCCGGGTAACTATACCGTAGTGGTCAGTGGCGTGAACGGCGCGACCGGCATCGGGCTGGTGGAAGTTTACGATATGAGTCCCTTGTGATGATGAACGTTCCTCCTTTCCTACTCGGGTTAAGATCTCTCTTTGGTGCTGCTCTCGCGCTGCTGATCGCGCAGCCGGTTTCGGGGTATGTGCTCGAGGGCCAATCCTGGACGTTGAATCGATCCGTGCAGATGCAGCTCTCGCTCGTCCGTCCGCAGTCGCTCATGGATGGTTTTGCTTCTTTCAACGCCTCTGCAGTCGACGCTCTGCAGAAGTGGAATGCCCACACGCCAAGCCTGACGTTCGTCCCCGAAGTTGCTTCCCCGGTCGTGCCCCGATTCGGAGATGGGCAAAATTCCGTCCTGTTTGCGAACGCTATTTACGGGGACACTTTCGGCGCTGGGGTGCTCGCCGTGACCCTCCTCGACACCGGCGACAGTGTGACGGCCGAGTCGGACACGTTTTTCAATTCCGGTTTACGATGGGATAGTTACTCCGGGCCGCTCCAGGGATCCTTGTTTGATTTTCACCGGGTCGCGCTGCACGAGTTCGGCCACACCGTCGGACTCGACCATCCGGACGACTACGGGCAGACGGTGCCTGCGATCATGAATTCGCGGATCAGTGACCTTGACCATTTGCAGCCCGACGACATCGCGGGCGCGGAGGCGCTTTATCCCCCAAGGCAAGTCTATACGGCCGAGGACGGCCCGATTCTCTCGAACATCTCGACGCGAGCGGTCATCGAAGAGGGCGAGAAAGGTTTGATCGGCGGGTTTATTGTCCAGTCACTCCCGGTGACCGTTATCGTGCGCGCACTCGGGCCCTCTTTGACTGTGCAAGGACTAACCAATGTCCTGGCCGATCCGATGCTCACGCTTTTCGATGAGAATGGCGATAAGATGGGCCAGAACGATGACTGGGTGGACACGCCGGAAGCGGCGACATTCGCCAATTATCATCTCGATCCGCCGGCGAGCACGGAGGCGGCGCTCCTCGAGACTTTGCCGGCCGGGGCCTACACGGTAGTCATCACCGGCAATCCCCCACTTCCGACGCTGCCGCCCACGGGAACGGCACTTTTCGAGCTCTACGATCTGCATGAACAGGACGGCCGGGCGGGGAATCTCTCGACTCGTGGACAAGTCCTCGGCGCGGATGGAGTGCTCATCGGTGGGTTCATTATCGGAGGCACCGTGCCAAAGCCGATCGTGGTCCGGGCACTTGGACCTTCGCTCAGCGCGACCGTTTCCGGCTCCCTGCCGGACCCGCTCCTCGAGCTGTACGACGGCGACGGTAAGTTGATCGAATCAAATGATGACTGGCAGGAGAGTCCCGAAGCGGACTTGATCACCAGCGAAGGTTTGGCACCGGGTAAGGCGAAAGAGTCCGCCCTTCAGGCAACCCTGCGCCCGGGGCACTACACCGCGATCGTGCGGGGAGCTGCCGGGCCGGCGGACACCGGCATCGGCCTGGTCGAAGTCTACGACCTCAGCGAACTCCCGCAGTAGCTAGCTTTTCGGCACCAGCTCTTTCGCTCGCGCGGCGGCGGCTTCGACCGCGGCGCTGATTCCCTGGGCGCTTTGGTTTTGCTCCATTACCGCGAGACCGGCCGCCGTCGTTCCGCCTGGGGTGATGACCATTTGGCGTAGTTCTTCCGGGGTTAGCCCGCTCTCGAGCGCGAGCTGCGCGGCGCCGCGGAGCGTCTGGGTGGCCAAGCCTAACGACACGTCCTCCGGCAGGCCGCAACTCGCGCCGCCGGCAGCGAGCGCCTCGATCATCGTGTAAACGAACGCCGGTCCGCTCCCCGCCAGCGCGGTCACGGCGTCGATCTGATGTTCCGCCACTTCCACCACCGTTCCGATGCTGAGGAAAATTTCGCGCGCGAGCTCAAGGTCGAGCTTGGTCGTGCGCGCCCCGCGCGCAATCGCAGTCGCGGCCTGGCAGACCGCCGCCGGCGTGTTCGTCATCGCGCGCATGAAACGCGCGCTCCCCTTCCCCTCCATCGCGGCGACGCCCACACCCGCCGCGAGCGAGATAATCAGGCGGTCCGAGGTCGCCGCCGCGATCCCTTCGATCACGTTCAGGACAACGCCGGGTTTTACCCCCACCAGAATAATTTCCGCCCCTTCTGCGACCTCGGTATTCTCGGCAGTCACTCCGATTCCCATTTCCTCGAACGCCGTCCGCGCCGAGTCGTTCGGCTCGCTCACCAGGATCTCTTCCGGCGCGCAGAATTTCGCCCGTATCAGCCCGCGCATGACCGACCCCGCGAGCTTGCCGCCGCCGATGAAACCGAGCCGATACCGCAGGTGATTGGATTGTAAACTCATGGGATGCGCGGATACTAACCGATGGTCAGCAGCGGTGTAAATTTCGGTCTCGATCTGCGCGCGGAAATCGAGGAGCTGAAGCGTGAGCGCAACGCCGTGATCCTCGCGCACAATTACCAGATCCCGGAGCTGCAGGACCTCGCCGACTACGTGGGCGACTCGTTAGGCTTGAGCTTTCAGGCGGCGAAGACCGACGCCGACGTCATTCTTTTTTGCGGCGTCCATTTCATGGCCGAAACCGCGAAAATTCTGAACCCTAAGAAGAAGGTGATCCTGCCCGACCTCGACGCCGGCTGCTCGCTCTCCGAGTCGTGCCCGCCAGAAAAGCTGTCCGCGTTTCTCGCGGAACACGCAGAGAAGAATTATTACGTCATCGCCTACATCAATTGCAGCGCCGGGGTGAAAGCCCTCTCCGATGTCATTTGCACGAGCGGCAACGCGGAGAAGATCGTGCGCGCCGCCCCACCCGACCGGAATATCCTCTTCGTTCCCGATCAAAATCTGGGTGCGTGGGTAATCGAGAAGACCGGTCGCAAGATGGATCTCTGGCAGGGCAATTGTTACGTCCACGTCGAGTTCACCGCGCAGAGCATCGGCCGGATTCACGACGAATATCCGGGCGCGCCGGTCGTGGCTCACCCAGAATGTCCGTACGCCGTCCGCCTACTGGCGGATGAAGTTTGCTCGACCGAAAAGATGATCGATTTCTGCCGGGAATCGCCCGCGAAAGAAATCATCGTCGTCACCGAAGCGGGGATGCTGCATCGGTTAAAAAAAGAGATCCCCGGCAAGCTCTTCATTCCTGGCCCGACTGATCATTGCGCCTGTGCGGAGTGCCGTTTCATGAAAATGAACACGGTCGAAAAAGCGCACGCGGCGCTGCGCGATCTCCGGCCGGAAATCATCCTGCCGGAATCACTGCGTCAGCGCGCGGAAGCGCCAATTCGACGGATGCTCGAGCTCAGCCGCTAGATTTACGCGGGAGAGTTTTTTCTGCTTGTCAGCGACCGGCCATCGCTGGTCATCTGCGGCATGAAGAGCCTTCTATTTTCTCTCGCGCTCTTGCTCGCTTTCGCGATCGGCGTGCCCGCCGAAACGGCGCCCGACGCCGCCACGCTCACCAAACTGCTCCAGGATTTCCTCGCTGGCGCCGGCCGCAACGACGCCGCGATGCACGATCGCTTCTGGGCCGATGAATTGATTTACACCTCGTCCGGCGGACGTCGGATCGGCAAGGCGGACATCATGAAAGAAGTGCGTGAAGATGGCCCGCCGAAACCAGACGAACCGCCAACCGTTTACACCGCGGAGGAGATTCGTATTCAGGAATACGGCGACACCGCGATCGTCGCCTTCCGCCTCGTGGCGACGAGCGATGAAAAAGGAAAGCCGACCGTGAATCAGTATCTGAACACCGGGACCTTCCTGAAACGCCATGGCGAATGGCGCGCGGTCGCCTGGCAGGCCACCGTGCTGCCGAAGAAAGAGGAAGGAAAAAAGGAGGGTTAGTCGCCTCGAATGAGGTCAACACGCCGCCGGCCGCAAGCGAAACATCCTCTGGACCAAACGCGGGCGTCAGTTTTCTCAAAACGATCTCAGCCTAACGAATCATGAGCACCAAAACCAAACGCGGCATGTTCATTCTCGAGGACGGCCGAAACGTCCTTTTCGTTTTCACGCTCCTCATCCTGCTTTTTGCCCTCTGGGGCTTTTGCAACGGCATGATCGACGTCATGGACAAGCACTTCCAGGAAGAGCTGCACCTCACTCTTTCGCAGTCCGCCTGGGTGCAGTTCGCGCATTATCTCGGCTATTTCCTGATGGCCATTCCGGCCGGTTGGCTCGCTACGAAACTCGGTTACAAAGGCGGCATCATCACCGGCCTGCTCATTGTTGCGGTCGGCGGCTTTTGGTTCATTCCCGCGACACATATCGCGCAGTTCTGGGCGTTTCTGCTCGGCGTTTGCATCATCGCGGCCGGGCTGACCTTTCTCGAGACGATCGCGAATCCCTACACCACCGTACTCGGTCCGCTGGAATATTCGGCGACGCGGATCAACCTCGCGCAATCCTGTAACGGCATCGGTCTCCTCTTTGGCCCGATCGCGGGCGGCGCGTTTTTCTACTCGAAGAATTCCGCCGGCCTCAGCACCGGGAGCGAGCGGCTTTGGATTCCCTACGCTTTCATCGCCGGGATCGTGCTCGTGCTCGCGATCATCTTTTACTTCGCGCAGGTGCCGGATGTGAAGATGGAGGACGACTACCATCTCGATGATCCCACCGAGTAGGACGACTTCGAATTCCATCTGGTCGCACTCGCATTTCTGGATGGCGGTACTCGCGCAGTTCCTTTACGTCGCGGCGCAGGCGGGCATCTTCAGCTTCTTCATCAATTACATGACTTCGCAGGTGCCGGCGCTCCCTGCGAGCTGGGCCACGGGGAATCACCCGGCTTGGTTCGAGCTGCACAACGGTGTGCTCGGTTTTAGCAACAAAGGCGCCGCGAATCTCGCTTCAATCGGCTTTCTCTGTTTCCTGATCGGACGCTTCACCGGCAGCGCGATCCTGAAAAAATTCGCCGCCCACTCCGTGCTCGCGCTTTACTCCGCCGCCAGCGTCGTCCTCTGCCTGATCGTTTTCCTGAAGCTCGGCTGGATCTCGGTCGTCTCGGTTTTTCTGATCTACTTCTTCATGTCGATCATGTTTCCGACCATCTTCGCGCTCGGGATTTTCGGGCTCGGCGAGCGAGCCAAGAAGGCGTCGTCGTTTATCGTCATGGCGATCATGGGTGGCGCCATTCTGCCGAAAGTGATGGGCGCGGTGGCAGATCATTCCGATCTCTCGCGCGGCTTTATCGTTCCGCTCTTTTGTTTTCTCGTCGTCGCGGCCTACGGCTTCCTCTGGCCGAAATTAAGCGGCCATGACGCGATGCACGGCGTCTCCACTTCCGGCGGACACTAGCGGGATGGAAGCGACCTTCGGCCTCGATCTCCGTCAGCTTGAACCGCGCTACGACGCGTTCGTTAGGCAGATTGACGGGCTGGAGCAGATCGATTCCACGGAATCGTTTAACCGGTTCTGCCAGCAGGCGTGCCGCGCGTGGCGCGAAGCTTTTCCCGAGGGACTCGGCGCGACCTCGCCGCAGTTTGGCGAACTGCTCATGCAAATCGCCGCGGGCGGCGACCGGGTGATCCCGACCGGCTGGGGCGGCGTCGTCATCACCCTGCACCAGCATCCGCGGGTGGAAAAATTCCTCGTCGTTAGGCAGAACGGTTATCTCGCACTGGAGAAGCACGATCAGAAAGACGAGCATCTCGAGGTGCGCGAAGGCGTCGGGCTGATTCTCTGGCGGCAGAAGGAAAGCTCGCCGCTCACGCTCGAAGTGCTGACGCCCGGCCGGCGTTTTCATCTCCCGCCCGGACGCGAACATTGCCTCATCGGGACCGAGAACCTGCTCGTTTTCGAACGTTCCACCGATCCGAAAGGGATGGATCAGGACCTGATTTTCATTTACGAACCGACTGCAACCCGATGAGCATCGACTTCTTTGCCTACGGCGAAATTCTTTGGGATTGCCTCCCTTCCGGCCGGCACGCCGGCGGGGCTCCGTTCAACGTCACCGCGCACCTCGCGCAACTCGGCGTGCCGGTTGCGCTCATCTCCGCGATCGGGCAGGACCCGCTCGGCGATGAAATTCTCGCCGTGGCCGCGGATAAAAAAGTCGAGACGAAATTCATTCGGCGCGTCCGCGTCGGACTGCCAACCGGCACCGTCCTCGTGACGGTCGATGAACGCGGAAATGCCACCTACAAACTCGTGCAGCCGGCGGCGTGGGACGAAATTCCCGCGACCGATGCGGCTCTCGCGGCCGTGGCCAAAGCGAAAGCGATCACCTGGGGTTCGCTCGCCGGCCGTTCGCTCTACAACCGCGAGCAGATCGATCGACTGCTTTCGGTTAGCGGGCCGTTGAAATTCTTCGACGTCAACCTGCGCCCGCCTTTTACCGACTACGACCTGATCATGGGTTGGGCGAAGCGGGCGGATATCTTGAAGCTGAACGATGGCGAAGTCGGTCGACTCGCGCATTGGCTGCGGACCGGTTGCGACGAATCGGAGACGCCGCACTCCGAGGCAGGCATCTCTGAGTGTTGCGCCACGATCGCGGAAGCGGCCGGCGGCTCACGCATTTGCGTCACTTGCGGCGATAAGGGCGCGGCTTTCTGGGAGAGCGGCAAACTGGTGACCGCGCCCGCACCCCATGTGGAAGTGCGCGACACGGTGGGCGCCGGCGATGCCTTCATGGCTGGCCTGATGTGCGGGCTTACCCGCGATCAGGATCCACAGTTAGTCCTGGAAAACGCCTGCCGCCTCGGCGCCTACGTCGCGTCGCACAACGGCGCAACACCATTGTTGCCGCCGGAGATCACGGCCCTCTTCCGCGCCTAACGAAAAGCCCCTGGGCCTCAACCGCTGAAGGACCTCCCTCGATTCTCCGTCGCCTATTTCAAGCTCCCCTTTAAAACCCACCACCTGAGAAATTCCGGCGCCAGCCGGCCCGCCTTCACCGCCGGATCAGTCGCCACCCAGGCCTTTGCTAGCTCGAGCCGATCCGTCTTCAGGATGAACATTCCGCACACCTCGCGCCCGGAATAGTCCTCAAACGGACCGGCCTTCAACAATTTACCCTCCTCATGCAGGCGGCGAATGTTCGCCATGTGACCTTCCTGGATTTCATCCAGACGTGCCTTGTCGAAGTCCGGAGCGTGCGGCGGCCTCACCAGCAACACCACCATGAAAGCTTCCATGTTTGGCGCGGATTCCTCCTGTGCTGGCGGGGAGGATGGTTCGACCGCGAGTGCCAGCGTCGTAGAGCTAAGAACCAGGATGGAAAGAAGAGTGGTGCGGCGCATGGCTTATTGTTCCACTGCCGGATTCACCGTCAGCGTAAAGGTGAAGGTCTCCACCACGCTCCCTGAAGTGCCGGTGACGGTGACTGTTGTGGACCCGGTCGTCGCCGTCGGGCTGGCTTGGAAGAGCAGTTTCTGGCGATTCGTTCCCTGGCCCTGGATCTTAGTTTTCACGCCGCGAGGCAGACGTGAAAGAGTCAGTGTTACAGCACCATTGAAGCCATTCAGCGGGGTGATCGTAATCAAAGCCTGCGCGCTGGCGCCTTGGGCAACCGTAACCGTACTCGGTCCCGAGATGGTAAAGCCCGGCTCGCTTGCGACCGCAGCGTTGATCGCAGCGGCGTATTGCGCGGCAAGCCCATTGCCGACGAAGTCATCGTAGAGCCACATGAAGCCTCCGTTGATTCCGCACTGGTTGTTCCAGCCACTCATGATGTTCTGCACCTGCGTGGGTGAGTCATCCCGATCCCAGAGACCGGGCCAGACTGGGACGCTGCCGAAATTCCAGCCGACACACGGATTGTTCCCCGCGCCGCCTGCATAGGCTTGCAAGTGCACGCCATCGACAGTGCCGGGGAGCTGGGCATTGATCTGGGAGACCACATTGATCCAGTAACTGTTGTTCGTATAAGGGTCGGGATTCACGTGATAACCGAGACCGCCGAGCATGACTCCGAAGGCCACGGTCGTCGGAGTGTTATAGCTATTCTCATCGTCGAAATCGAGCGCATCGAGCGCCGGGATCGCCGCCTTGAGCGCGGCGAAGTTCTTGTAGAGAATGCTATCCGTCCCGGTGCCCTGCGCGTTCACTAGCGCCGTGACATCCTGCCAGTCACCGACGTTGGAAGAGCCGATGCTGAAGGTCACTCTCTTCACGGTCCCCTGCTTCAGCAGCGCCATGTTCCCGGCAAAGTCGGGGTGAGTTTGAGCCCCGATATAAACGCCGTTCGAGACCAGCGGGAACTCCCCATTAAAGTTCAGGTCGCCATTTGTCTTCACCTCGATGTTCCAGACGATGACTTCCGTAAAACCGGAGTTCTTTATCTCATTGATGTTATTGGTCGCATTAATGTAAAGCGGACCACCGCCGAAGATACCGGTATAACCGGTTTGCGCGGAAGCCCCGGTGGCCGCTAGCCCGACGGCGACCAGCGCTAATGAAGCGAGACAGACACTGCGGATCAATTTCATGAGCGAGAAATAGCGCGGGGAGAGACCCGGGCGCAATCTTTCTCATCGAAGATCGTCGATGTCGCTCCGGCGTGGCGGCGGCCATCTTGGCCGCACGAGGAGGCGGGCTGGCCTCAGCCCGCGAAGAGAACCCGCTTAAGCGGCCTTCTTTTTATCCGAAATCACACCCGGGAAAAGAGCGATTTCTGCTCCGGCCGGCTTCTCCACTGGGCTCGAGGTCAGCTTGCCTTGGATGATTTCGGTAAGAGCGACATCGGCGAGTCCCATTCCCGGCGGGGTCTCTACCAGCGGGCGGTGGCCGAGCGATAATTGCCGGACGCGCCGCGAGACGACGTTCACGAGCAGTTCGGTTAAGGGGATTACTTTCGAGGCGGCAGTCAGGAGCGTGGAGTTCATAGAATAAGAGAGCCGCCTCGCGGACTGGACAATGAAACACCCGGGCGCCCGCTGAGCGCGTTCATGATGCTTCGCCGTGAGGAACGGGCCGGAGGATAACTCATTCTGAGCGAAAAACAACCATTCATTCCCGCGGCCCACCGCTCGCCACCTTGCCGGTTTGGCAAAGTTTACGGTCGCTCCGATCCTGCTTTCCAGCTTTCCTGATTTCCCCTCTGTCCCTACTATCCGACTTATGCGTATCTCACCTATTGTCAGCGTCCTGTTCGCCGCGGCGAGCGCCACGACCTTGCTCGCCCAATCACCGGCCCCGGCCAAACCAGAGCCTTCTCCCGCCACCTTGCGCTCTCTGCTCCTGGCGCAACTCCATTCCACCCACGACAAGGCGGAATGGTTCACCCCCGTGAACACCGCCGTCGCCGGCCTCACCGCCGAGCAGGCGAAATGGGTGCCGCACAATGCGCAGGGCAAGGTCGATCCAAGTGCCAACCATTCTGTCGGCATGCTGGCTTATCATCTCGCCTTCTGGAATGAGAAAAGCCTGGCCGACCTCCGCGGGGAAAAAGCCGCCAGCCCCGCGACCAACGACGAGACCTTCAACGACTTCGATGCCGCCCATTGGAGCGACATCGTCGCGCGCCTCGACAAGGTGATGAAAAACCTCGAAGCCGAGGTGGAGAAAATGCCCGAAGAAAAACTGGCCAAGTCCGCCGACCTCATCGCGCACATCGGCACCCACAACGCCTATCACACCGGCCAGATTCTCTACGTCCGCAAACTCCAAGGCTCCTGGAACCCGGCGAACGGTGTGAAGTAAGTCGCACCGGTTCATCGGTCAGATCCTTTCGCGAAGATGAGATGTTCGCGAGGGTTCGATTGCGCAGTTCCTCTTAGAAGGACGAACGCCGTTGGATTCGCCAGCAGCGTGGCTTTCCCGCGTGATTAGCGTGGGGCCGGGCGCCGGGCGGTGTTAGAGATGACAGCGATAGCGTCGGCGATGTTTGTCACCGCGAGATCGGGACGGCCGTCGCGGTTAAAATCCTGTAAAACGAAGTCGCCGACAAACTGGCTCCCGGTCAGGAAACTGAGCGGCGCCTGGAACCCGCCGTGACCGTCGCCGCGCAAAACGTTGACGCTGGAATAATCCGAGGTCGTGACCACATCGAGTTTCCCATCGCTGTCGATATCGGAGATATGCGTGAGACCAGAATCCGAAAGTAGCGTTTGCGGCGGTTGGAACGTACCATCGCCGTTGCCCAGGAAGAGTTGCGTGCCCAGGGTCGCGAGCACAAGATCGACCTTGCCGTCGCCATTGAAATCGGCCGCCGCGGAATAAGTCACATTCGGCGCCGTGGTCGCGATCGCTTTCTTGAAAGTGCCGTCGCCATTGCCCAGGAAGACATCGAAGATACCATCGCTGTAATCTCCCGCGCCTACATCGAGGTTGCCGTCACCATTGAAGTCAGCCACCACGGGAAGCTGCGGAGTCTTTTGGGGGAGATCGCCCGCGTTGGTGAAAGTGCCATCGCCGTTGCCGAGGAAAATCGTGGTGGCGCCGTTTAACCGCCGCGCGATCGCGACGTCGGGAAAACCGTCGTGGTTGAAATCGCCAATCGCCGGCGACAGATCTCCGCCTGCTATTTTCGTTTCCAAGGCCGCGGCAAACGATCCGTTACCATGGCCGAGGTAAACCTCAAAGGCTCCGCCGCTGTAGCTGGTGGAAAGAACATCCGGCTTGCCATCGGAGTTGAAATCAGCCGTGACGATCATCTCGGCCGGCTGGATGCCAAACCCCGGCGCGCTCACAAAACCACCGGCTCCGTCGCCGAGGAGAAGGAACACAAACGGCGCGGTCGTCGCCCCTCCGACCACGAGGTCTGGATTGCCGTCCTGGTTGAAATCGGCCGCGCTGATTGTTGCCGCGAGATAGCCGGCCGGATAGATGCGACCGGCGCGGAAAGTCCCATTGCGACTGCCCAGGGCGACACCGATGCCGTCGAATTCTCCCGCCACGATGTCCGGGAACTTATCGCGATTGAAGAAGCCAACCGCGACGAAACTTTGCCCGATCGCGTAAACAACCGGTGGGCCGAAAGTGCCATCGCCATTACCGAGCAACGTCACTGTGTGGCCCCCGCCGACCAGGAGATCAGGCTTCCCGTCCCCATTCAAATCTGCCGCTACCACTGCCCCGCTGGCGCCAGCCGCGTAAACCACCGCGGGCGCGAAAGTGCCATCCCCATTGCCCAGGAGCACCTGCACCACGCTCGAGTATAAAGGTGACAGGGCCAGATCCGTTTTGCCGTCGCCGTTGAAGTCCGCGGCGGCGA
This sequence comes from uncultured Verrucomicrobiae bacterium, assembly GCA_963742845.1. Lineage (GTDB taxonomy): Bacteria > Verrucomicrobiota > Verrucomicrobiia > Chthoniobacterales > UBA10450 > Palsa-1392. The sequence continues at coordinate 205,289 of CAVUNK010000001.1, forward strand.
CATCGGCCATGTCGCCCGAAGCGGAAGTCACCGGAGCCTGGAACGACCCGTCGCCCTTGCCGAGCAGCACCGCGAGACCCTTCTTCGGCGAGGAGAAATGTTGCAGCGCGACCGCCAGATCGAGATGGCCATCACCGTTCAAGTCAGCGGCGACCAGTCGCTCCGCGTTATGATCGAGATCGTAAAAGACCGCAGGCGCGAAAGTGCCGTTGCCTTGTCCGAGCAGCACGGCCACGCTCCCGCGCGAATTATTCTGCGGACCGAAGATCGCGACCGCAATGTCCGCCTTGCCATCGCCGTTGAAATCGGCCACCACGATTCCCGAGGTGCCGCTGCGCAAGGCGATCTTGGTCGCCGCCGCGAAAGCGCCGGCGCCGTTGCCTAACGAGATATAAGCGGAGCTGGAACCGTCCGTGACCACGAGATCGTTGTTGCCATCACCATTGAAATCGCCGCTCGCGATCTCGCTCGCGCCCGAACCCACCGCGAAACTATTGGTCGGGCCAAAGGTCCCGTCTGGATTGCCCAGGAGGACACTGACGTTCTTGCCGTTTTGATTCGCCGTCGCGAGGTCAGCGATTTGATCGTTATTAAAATCCTGCACCACGACGGACTTAGGGAGCTGTCCGGTAGGATAGCCCGCGGCGGTCTGGAAAAGCCGGGCAGAGGCGGCCGGCGCGAGTAAGAGAGAGATCGAAGCCGCCAGGAGAGATAGCCGAGTCATGCCAATGGTTACCAAGTCGTTAGTCAGTAAGTCAAGGCGAACGACCGGCAACCCGGACCGTAGCTCTTACGGACTTCCGTTTCCACCCATCGCGCCATACACCTGCCCCGTCGCATAGCTCGCATCGTTCGCCGCGAGCTGGACGTAGATCGAGGCCAGTTCCACCGGCTGCCCTGGGCGGCCCAGCGGAGTCTTGCCGCCGAACTCCTTCAGCTTCTCCTGGGTCGCCCCGCCGCTCACCTGCAGCGGCGTCCAGATCGGTCCGGGCGCGACGCCGTTTACGCGAATCCCTTTCGACGCCAGTTGCTTCGCGAGCGAGCGCACATAGTTCGTCGTCGCCGCCTTCGTCTGCGCGTAGTCATAGAGGTCCGGCGACGGATCCATCGCCTGCTCCGAGGTGGTGCCGATGATCGACGACCCGGGCGGGAGATGCGGCACCGCGGCTTTGATGATCCAAAACGGCGCGTAGATATTCGTCTTCATCGTCGCGTCAAAATCCTCCGTCGATACGTCGAGAATCGAGGCGCGCGTCTGCTGCCGGCCGGCATTGCTCACCACGATGTCCAACCCGCCGAGCTCCTGCACCGCATCCGCCACCAGCTTCTGGCAAAACGCCTCCTCGCGCAGATCGCCCGGAAGCGCGATTCCCTTGCGACCTTCGGCCTTGATCAGCGCGATCACCTCCTGCGCGTCCTCTTCTTCGGTCGGGAAATAATTGATCGCCACGTCGGCCCCTTCCCGCGCGTACGCGATCGCCGCCGCGCGCCCCATCCCGGAGTCACCGCCGGTGATCAACGCCTTGCGCCCCGCCAGCCGGCCCGAGCCCTTATAGCTTTTCTCGCCGTGATCGGGGAGCGGCTCCATCTTGCTCGCCAGCCCCGGCCAGGGTTGCTTCTGTCCCTTGAAGGGCGGCTTGGGATATTTGGTCGTGGGATCCTGCAGTTTTTCCGGTGTCATAGCTGAGTTTTTTGGTTGGGCGCCGAAGGTCTGGGCAACGGCGAGCCCGGCAAAGCCCGCGCCGATACCCCCGAGAGCCCGGCGACGAGTGATATTTGATGGTTGTTTCATGGTGTAAAAAATGAGTGCCTGCCCCGCTGATGAGCCGCCTTGCAGGAGCGAAGAAACAACGCGCCTGCCGTCTCTGCCGGATGCCTTCGCGTTGAAGCCATGCTGCGTCGCGTAATCGGAGGAAAACCCGAGCTGTTCCGCGCGAGCCGGAGACGGACGTGATCGGGTGGTCGATTCGGAACGCGCGGGTGAAAAGAATCCTTGGCGGCGGCGGGGAAAAGGTGGGAAAAGGACCGGATGAAAACGATCCGCCTCGCGTGGTTAACGGCTGTGGCCTCGGTTGCGCTGGCTTCTGCGAGCCTGACAGGTTGCCAGAAGGCACCTACGGAGCGCACGAGCGCCGAGCAGCAGGATGACCAAAAGCTGGCGGACCAGGTGAAAGCCACTTTCGCAAGCTCGAATAGCTTCAAGTTTCCCGATGTGCAGGTGGCCGCCTACAAGGGGACCGTGCAGCTGAGTGGTTTTGTCGTCTCCGAAGATCAGAAGACCGCCGCGGAGAAACTGGCGAAGACGGTCGCCGGGGTGACTTCGGTGGAGAATAAGATCTCGATCAAACAGTAGCGCGGGGACGCAGGACCCTCGATTGTCCCGGTCCTGATCCGCCACAAATCGGCCGAATTCCCACTCGAATCGCCCGGTGAAACTGTCCGGCGCGAAAGATTGCGCAGTTTTCCGTTGCGGGGAACCTGACGAAAATATAATACTTCGCCAGAAATGATTCGAAAAGGAATAGCTAATAAAAATGGTAGCCGCCATCTGCTCCTCGGAGCACTGGCCGGCTTAGGGGTCTGGAATTTGACGGCCATGCCGGCAGCGCAGGGGCAGGTGGCCAATACGTCTGAGATTGTCGTGGAAGCGGAGGCGATCCCCCGGCCGACGCCGCACGACGATTGGAAAGCGAAGCTCGATCACATCATGAGCGAGGTCTCGGGGACGGAAATCACGGTGACGAAAAAGGCCACGGTGATCAAACTCGACCAGCAGCCGACGGTGGCGAACAACAATCTGCAACAGCTTCTCACCAAGGCACCCGGCCTGCTCATCACCGAGCAGAACACGCCCGGGCAATTCAACTTTAGCTATCGCGGTCTGGGGAACCCGCAGGAGTCGGAGTTCATCACCGCGCTGCTCGATGGGGTGCCGCTGGCGAGCGATTGGATCGGTTTCCCGACGCTCTATTATCTCCCGGTGCCGCAAAGTCTCCAGGAAATCCAGGAGATCCGCGGCGGGAGCAGTCTGCTCTATGGGCCGGAGCCCGCTCCGGCAGTGAACTTCGTGACCAAACATCCGGCGCCGGGTTCGCCCTGGAATTTCTACAGCGAACAAATCGGGGGCACGGATGGCCTTTACCAGACTTATAACTCAATCCAGGAAGCGGTCGGCCCGGTGGAGTTCCGGCTGGATGGGTTCTATGGCCGGTCGGATGGCCAGCGCGATAACAGTGCTTATCATCAGTGGCAGTCGAATCTCTATGTCGGTTATCGGCCGAGCGAAGACCAGTTAGTGGCGCTTGATTTCCATGCCGGCCAATTCGAAGGCGGCGATCCGGGGCGGCTCACGATCCAGCAGTTCAATGCGAACGAAGATCAGTCGACCGCGCCGTTCGATCGCGCGTGGGTGGATCGCTACAGCGCGGTGCTGCGCGATGAGTGGACCTTTGCCGAGGGCTGGCTGATGCAGGCGAAAGGCTGGTTCACGCACCAGGATATCGATAACCGGAACCAGAGTTTCCGCGGCGCGCCTCCTTTCCCGACGACGCTGCAGAACGATGAGTTCAATAACTTCGGCGGCGACCTGCGTTTCCGCTGGAACTGGGGCGCGGGCACGGCGCTGAAAGGCAGCACGCTGACTTTCGGCGGCACGGTCTATCACGGCGACGCGCCGCTGAATCGCTATAGCACTTTCGATCTCACGGCAGATCGCTTCGATACCAGCGGCACGCACACGCTCGATCAGTCCCGAAACTCCGATTACCAGGCGTTCTTCATCGAGAACATCTTCCGTTTCGGAAAGTTTCACATCGTGCCTTCGTTCCGGCTGGATCATGAGTCGGTGGACGTGGATACGAATATCGGCCCGACGCTCGGCTCGCGCAGCGCCGACCATGTGGTGCCGCTCTGGGGCGTCGGTCTCGGCAATGACTTCGGCCACTTGAACGAAACTTACTTCAGCGCTTCGTCCGGCTGGCGGCCGACGCGTTACTTCGATGTCTCGTCGCCTTTCCAGCCGCTCAACGCCGCGAACACGCCCGATCCGTTCAAGTCGCTCGACTTCGAGCTCGGCGTCCACGGCACGCCGATCAAGGGTCTCTGGTACGATGTGGGTCTGTTCTGGATCGAGTTCGATAACCGGACGGAGACGCAAGCCTTCACGCCGACGGACTTCGTCATCGTAAACAGCGGCAGCACTCGTCATCGCGGCTTCGAGGGCGAGGTCTCCTATGATTTCATGGAACTCTTCCACCGCGCCGATGCCCCGGTTCCGGAGGCGAAGGATGCCAAGGATGCGAAGGACAACGACGGCCCGGTGACTCGTGCAACCCAAAGCTCATTTGTGGGCTGGCACGTGAATGTTTTCACTAACCTTCAGCTCCTGGACGCGACCTTCACCGACAGCCAGATCCCCGGCCAGGTGGGGAACACTCCCGCGTACTCGCCGAGTGTGCTGGTGAAAGGCGGCCTGCAACTCCGGAAGGATAACTGCTTCGACCTGACCTTCTCCGCGGTCTATGTCTCGGATGAGTATTGGGCTGATTCCAATCTCGGCACGCCGACGATCCCGGCGAAGATCCCTTCCTATGTCGTCCTGAACCTGAACGGTGATTTCCGGATCACGAAGAACATCAAACTCATCGCGGGCATCAATAACCTGGCGGGCGAGAAGTATTACTCGCGCGTCTTCTTCAACGGCTCGATCGAGCCGGCACCGCAGCGCTCCGCCTACGCGGGGCTCTCGGTGGAGTTCTAAGACCGCCCACGCTGGCTCTGTAGCCGGCTGCCTTTCGCGTGGGCCTGTCCGCAGGGACAGGCCCACTGCGAATCCGGCGGCGCAGTCTCTTTCGGGTAGGAGTTCCTGGCTCGCGCGTTTCCTCGATCCTGCTTTCCTGCTCCCAATTCCGCGACCCTCCCGCTAAAGTCACCAGCCATCAATTCTCCCTCTTACTTCCGCATCAAAAATGTGCAGACCTTCGCGGAGTTGCTCGCGACGCCGTTTGCAGACGGGGTGAATGCGCTCTGCTGGCGGCGAACGCTCGCCGGGGACTTCGGGGAAGTGGTGAAGAAGCTCGGTGACGGTAAGGAAATCGTGCCAATCGAGGAGGAGGATCTCCTGCGGCTGACGGTCAGCGCGCCGGGGCAAGCGGCGATCGCGGTACTGCGCGACGACCTGCGGCGTCTCCGCGAGCAGGGTCGCGATCCGGTGCTGAATCTGATTCATGACTACCCGCGAGATGAGGAGCCTGCTCCGGTCCGAACCGATGTCTTTTCTTGGCACACCGATCGTGCGCCGATCGAAGCAGATACCTGGCTCTGCACTTACTTCGGACCGCCGAGCGAGGGACTGCCGAACGAAGAGGCTCGACGGAAAGTGGAGATCCCGGAGATTCGCGCGGAGCTGCGGGGTTTTCTCGGCGCAGTAAGTGACGGCCCGGAGTTTAACGAGACGTTAAGCGAGCATTGCTACGACCTGCACTACGCGCCGCTGCCGGACGCGCAGCCTTATTCCTTCGGCGTGGGCCAGCTCTGGCGAATCGCGGTGGACTGGCCCGGAAGCCTCGTGCCGCCCTGCATTCATCGCGCGCCGGAGACGCCGCTGGGCCAGCTGCCGCGGCTGCTCCTCATTTGTTAGCAATGCAAGTCCTTTACTCGTTAGGCGCGTTCGCCATCGCTTCCGGGGAGCACACCGTTCCCGCCCCCGAGATTCCTTCCTGCGTTCCTGCTTTCCTAAGCAATCAACTCCCGCAGAGGCGAGCGGGAGCTACACGGCCGGCACTTCGCTTTCCCGGCGCCGCGGGATGCCGAGACTGTCGAAGATGATGCGCGTCGCGTCGGAGCGATTCAGCGTGTAGAAATGGATGCCGTCCACGTCGTTATCCAGCAGGTCGTGGCATTGCTCGAGCGCGAAGTGAACGCCGACCCGGCTCACCATCTTCGAGTCATCCCCGCAACGCTGAAGCGCGCGCAGGAGCTTCGCCGGGAAACGCGCGCCGCCCGCCAACTCGGCGATGCGGCGGAACCCGCTCATCGAAGTAATCGGCATAATCCCGGCGATGATCGGGACGTTGATCCCGGCGAGGGCGCAGCGCTCGCGGTAATCGAGGAAGTCGCGGTTATCGAAAAAGAGCTGAGTCACAATGTAGTCGGCGCCGGCATCGACCTTGGCTTTCAGATGGTCCATCTCGATCAGCCGATTCGGCGTGGAGGGATGACCTTCCGGGAAACCGGCCACGCCGATGCCGAAGCCGCGCGGATCGGGATGGGCGCCGGTCTCGTTGAAACGGCGGATGAATTTCACCAGGTCTGATGCGTGCTGAAAGGAGTCTCTCGTCTTGTCGTAAGGTATGCCGCGGGGCGGATCGCCGCCGAGCGCAAGAATGTTGCCGATCGCCGACTGCGCATACCGCGCGAGGATGGAGTCGATCTCCGCCTCCGCGTGACAGACGCAGGTGAGATGGGGAATGGGGTTGAGCTTCGTTGTGGTCTTGATCCGCTCGACGAGGTCGTGCGTGAGTTCGCGGGTGGAGCCGCCGGCGCCATAGGTCACGCTGACGAAATCGGGCGCGTAAGACTCGAGATCGCGAATCGTCTGATAGAGGGTCTCGGCGGATTCCGGGGTTTTAGGCGGAAAGAACTCGAAGGAGAACGTGGGCGAATCCTTCCGCAAGATGTCGGTGATATGCATTGGGGAAAAACTGGGCGGGTCGGAGCGACTTTCGGTCAAGTTCCCGATCAGGCAACCCCGGGCCGATGGCTCGGTTCCAAGAGATTAATCAGGAAAGCAGAAAAGCAGGAAATGGGAGAGAAGAATTTGGAAGCCAGGAAACCAGAAATAGGGACATCCGTCTGAAGTTTGGGGAGACCGAAATGGGCAACACGTTACCTGGCTACACTTCCTGCTTTCCTCATTCAATCTCTTCCCCTTCCTGGATTTCTGGCTTCCAAATGAGCGCCCTTCCCCGGCTTGCACCCCGAGCAGGTTTTTGGCAACGTGACTGATGCAAAAGATTACACCCTTTTTGTGGTTCGACGGTCAGGCGGAAGCGGCGGTCGAGTTCTATCTCTCAGTTTTCAAGCACGCTCGGCGCACGGCGACGACTCACTTCGGTCAGGATGCTCCCGGCGCACCGGGATCGGTTATGACGGTGAGCTTCGAGCTCGAGGGCACGGAGTTTGTCGCGCTGAATGGCGGCCCGATGTACAAGTTCACCGAAGCGGTTTCCTTCGTGGTGAACTGCAAGGACCAGGCGGAGATCGATTACTACTGGGAAAAGCTCCAGGCGGACGGCGGCGAAGAGATCGAGTGCGGCTGGCTGAAGGATAAGTATGGCCTCTGCTGGCAGGTCGTCCCGGCCGCATTGTGGGAAATGATGACGGACAAGGACAAAGCGCGCACGGAAAGAGTCATGAAGACACTGATGACCATGCGGAAGCTTGACCTGGCTAAGCTGGAACAGGCTTACAACGCGTAGCCAATCAGACTTGTGATTCCGTGAATCGTGCGTGAGTAGCCGCGTCGACTCGTCTTACTTGCGCAGAGCTTCCTGGACCGGGGCGGGTAACTTTTCCGCCTCGTGCAGGAGCAGGCTCACCTGCCACATTTCCGCGTCGGTGAGTTTTTCGCCAAACGACGGCATGGCACTGAAACGAATTCCATTTTTCACCACCCAATGAGTCTCCCCGATTGGATCGTCGGTCACTCCGTGGGACGGCGGCATGAGTCCCGGCGCGTGCGGGTACGAGCGTTTGGCCATCTTGGAAGGCCCGCCATCGAGTTTGCCGTGGCAGCCCTGGCAGCCGTTCTCCTGGTAAACTTGCGCGCCGACGAGGAGATTCGCCTCATCCGCGGGCAGCGGTAACTTATCGTCCTCCGCCTTACCGATCGAGGCCGCCATCGCCTTGTGCGCGAGCAGGCGTTCCATCGGCAACGGCCCCGCGCTGGTGCTCATCGGGATGCCGCCGCCGGTGATAAACAGGTAACCCGCAGCCAACAGGAGACAGATTCCAACCAAAACACCGACGAGAAACTTAATCATGAGAACCGATTATAGAGCACGCCAGCGCGGGCTTCAGCTGAAAGTTCCGACAGAAAGATGAGGTCAGTGCCGCGTGCTCGAGGGGCGCAGACCGCGGACGCTGTTGATGTGCCAGCCGCCCGGTTCCGAGACGAGTTCGATCGGGCCGCGCCACTCGATGCGGCCGAACTTCTGGTTGTTCTTCTCGAACGCCACCTCCACGCTCGCGATCCCTCCCCGGATGGACTTCTCGCGGGCGCTGAGGAGACGCAGCGCCGTGGTGGAGGCGAAGCTCCGGGTGTAGTTCACAAAGGTTTCCCGGCGCCGGTAATCGGTCGAAAGCAGCTCGTAGGCTTTGATCGTATTACGATCGCCCAGGTAACCGTAGTAGCGGCGCACCACCGCCGAAGGAGACTCGCGCGAAATCGCCGTGCGCGGGAAGCTCGTCGTCGGCTGCGGGATCTCTTGCACGCCTTCATCGTCGGTCGCGTCCGGGGTTGTCGCGGGGGGTTGGGCGGCCGGAGGCGGCGGCGCGGCCGAGAGGGCGGTTTGCTGCACGGACGTCACTGTCGGCGGCGGCGCGGCGGTCGTCTCGGTCGCGACCATCGCAGTCGCCGCCGGCGGCGCGTCCGCGACGGGTTCGTTAGGCGCAGCGTGTCGAAGATTCACCACGGCGAAGGCGATCCCGGCGACTGCGAGGAAACCGAGCGTGAGCCAGATGAGCAGCGGCATGAAGGACGCTGTCGCCGGCCGCCGCACTGGGACAGCCGGTGCCGCCGCGGCAAACCTTTCGCCCGAGGGTTGCCGTTCGCTCTCGGAAAAGGTAGAGGCGATTCGCTCCGCCGCGTGCCCAATCCCGATCTCGCGCGGCTCCGCGATGACCGAGAGCCAATGCACCGTCGCGAGCAGATAATCGAGGCTCTTCGAGACACTCGAGCTGTCGAAACGGACCGGGATGATATTGATGCCTAACGACAGCGCCCGCTCCACTTCGCGCAGGACGTGGCGCGAGGCATTCGAATTCTGGCTGTAAACGAGCACAAAGCAGCTGGCGTTTTCGATCGCCGTCAGGATCGCCTCGGCATAGGACCCGCCGGCGGAACATCCCGGGGCGCGACCCAGCATTTGATTCCGCGTCCCTCCAGCGCCGCGAGGATCGACATCGCGGCATCAGCGTCCTCGTGCGCGTGACTGATGAAAACGTGGTGCGGCATCGCGAAGGAGGGTCGAGCAGGCGGA
>CAVUNK010000002.1:0-45521 GCA_963742845.1 uncultured Verrucomicrobiae bacterium
GGCATCAGGACGAGTTCAAAATCTCGTGGAAGCGTCGGATGTCTTGCGACGTCACCGGGATCGCTGTGAGGTTGTGCCTTTCGGAACGGATGCCGCATCGTGCGCTGATTCGAGAAACGAGGCGGTAGGCGAACTGCGGCAACGTTTCCCATCGCCGATCCTTTTGGCGGTTGGACGACTCGTTTACTACAAAGGCTTCGACGTTCTGATTCGGGCAATGAGTCTGGTACGGACCCCGGCCACGCTCATCATCATCGGGGAGGGGCCGCTGCGGGGCGCGCTGCAAGTCCAGATCGATGACTTAGGACTGCAGGACCGAGTGAAACTGGTGGGCAATGTTCCGGATACCGTTCCGTATTTTCAGGCCTGCGACCTTTTCGTTCTGCCTTCCGTGGCTCGGAGCGAAGCCTTCGGCATCGTGCAACTGGAAGCGATGGCTTGCGGCAAGCCGGTGATCAATACGCGTCTCGCTTCCGGTGTGCCGTTCGTTTCGCGCGATGGCGAATCTGGTCTAACGGTAACGCCCGGAGACCCAGGGGAATTGGCCGTGGCGATTGGGAAATTGCTGGACGATCCAGAGTTGAGGGAGCGTTTCGGATTGGCGGCCCGGGCACGCATCGCGTCGGAGTTCACCGCCGAGAAAATGGTCGAACGGACCCTCGCGGTTTACTATAAAGCGGTTGCGCGCAGGTGACGAAACTGCAAGGAATTTCGAGCTTCCCTGTTCCCTCCCAAAAACGGATGATCCGGATTGTCTCCCCAAAATGACCGACAAAGACTTCTCCACTGCGGCGAACCGGCCGGCTTTCCGGCTCCGCGATACGGTCGCGATCACTCGGGATCTGCCCGAGGGCGACTCCGCCGCAACTTCGCCGATGGTGGTCCCGGCCCCGGCGCGAAGCGGAGTCTCGTGGCCCGGGCTTCCGATCAGGAATGGTCGGCGTCGGCGCTCTGCTCCTGCTCGATGTGGTGGGCTGGTTCATCATTTACGGGTTCACCAGCCTGGTGCGGGGGGATGCGTATTACTCCTCGCCGTTTGTCTTTTTCGTCATCGATCTGCTCCAGATGACGGTGATCGTGATGGCGCTCTTCACGGTCGGTGGCTATGACCGGAGCACGGAGACGCGGAGCCTGGTCTATGCGACGGAGCATCTGCTCGCGATCATGGTGGCGGCGGTGGTGAGCAGTGCGCTGATCTATTCGGCGGCCACCTTTGACACCTCGATGAAGCCGAGCCGCGGGGTGGTGCTGGTGAGCTTCATCATCTTCCTGCCGGTCTCGCTGCAATACCGGCGCTGGCTGCGTTCGCGCGTGGTCGCGACGGTGGCGGAGCGGGCGTTCCTGGTGATCGGGAGCGGGGAGCTGGCGGTGCGCTTTTACGAGGCCTATCTCGCTTCGCCCAACCGGCAGCGGCTGGAATTTGTGGATGTGCACGGCGAACGTCTCGGGGAACACATCGCCGGCCCGGGCTCTCCGCTGGTCGAGGCGGATATCGAGACGAAGCTGAAGCGGGCGGGGGTGAACTACAGCGGCATCATTCTGGCCGAGAGGGTTGATCGGTTGCCGCAGAAGCTGGTGGATCGCCTGGTGCGCACGCAGTTTCAGCGGACGCGGGTTTATACGATCGAGTCTTTCTATGAATCGTACTGGCGCTATGTGCCGGTGGACGCGATCGATCCGGTCTGGCCTTTGCAGACCGGTTTCCAATTGGCGCGGAACTCGCCCTATCATTATCTCAAGCGGCTCTGCGATCTCTTCCTTGCCGGACTGTTATTGGTTATCAGCTGTCCGTTGATGGTGGTGTTGGCGGGTCTGATCTGGGTGACGAACGGGCGGCCGGTGCTGTTTTGTCAGGAGCGGATCGGGCGGGGCGGCCGGGAGTTTACGCTCTTCAAGCTCCGGACGATGACGGTGCGCGAGGTGACGGAAGATGACGATATTTACACCCGGAAGAACGATCCACGGATCACGCGGGTGGGGGGATGGCTGCGCAAGCTGCGGCTGGATGAGCTGCCGCAGCTCTGGAATGTGTTTTCGGGTGAGATGAGCCTGATCGGGCCGCGGGCGGAGTGGACGAAATGCGCGGAGCGCTACGAAAACCAGATCCCGTTTTATCATTTCCGGCACCTGGTGAAGCCGGGGATCACGGGCTGGGCGCAGGTGAATTATCCCTACGGCGAGAGCGACCAGGATGCGCTGGAGAAGCTGAAATACGATCTCTATTACATCCGGCGCTACTCGCTGAAGCTCGACGCGATGATCGCGCTGAAGACAGTGCATGTGATGCTGTTTGGCCGCGGCCGCTGAAGGCGGCCGCGGGCTAAACAGCATCACAGTTATGAATTACGAGTTATGAGTTACGAGGTGATACGCAGCGTCACAGTTACGAATTACGAGTTATGAGTTGCGAGGCGAAAAGAGAGCGATGGATAATCTGAGGGAGAAGCTTGAGTTGCGGACGAAGCGCTTCTCGCTCGCAATCATTGCTTTCGTGAGCAGGCTTCCGCGGACCCGGGAAGCCGACGTTTTAGCCAGGCAGCTTCTTCGTTCGGCCACTTCCATCGGTGCGAATTATCGCGAAGCTGGACGCGCGGTCTCTCGTGCTGATTTCGCCAACAAGATAGGGATCGTGCAGAAAGAAGCTGCTGAAACCCATTACTGGCTGGAATTACTGAGTGAATCCGGCATCGCCAAAGACGGGACCTCGGACCTGCTGGGCGAATCGAATGAGTTGCTTGCCATTTTCGGATCGATTGCGAAGCGCCTAAAGGAGTAGTTCGTCATAATTCATAAGTCATAATTCGTCCTTCGTAATTTTCTTCCCTCCTTTCGCCGCCTCGTACCCTATGCGTCTGGAACAGGTTGCGTCATTATTACGTGGAACGTGCGGCGGTTACTTATTAATTGCGTCGCTATTCTACTCCCCCTGGGATGATGGAGGCACCAGCGGGGCGGCGATTCGGAATCTGAATTGGATGCTGGCGGGGGTGTTTGGGCTTTGGGCTCTGGGGCGCGTTATCTCCGCAGGCGGCTTCCGCGGCAGGTCGAAAGGCGTGGAGCACGGTGCCAGGGTTAGCGGCCTTGGATACGGTTTGCCTGTCCTGACCGTTGCGCTGCTCCTGCTCGGGTGGGGGATGGCGTGGAATGCGCATGCGATTTTTGACGCGGATTACCTGGTCTTTCTGCCGGTGACGTCGGTTGTGCCGGGCGCGCCCGGAGCGGTGGACTCCGCGCTCAGCGTGGCGCTGATGTGGCGGGTGACGGCGCTGCTCGGGTGCGTGCTGGTGATGGCGGACCTGGCGAAGGACCCGAAGTGGCTGTTGCGGATCTGGTGGGGGATCGCGCTGGCCGGGGGATCGATCGCTTTGCTCGGGCTGGTGCAGAAGGCGACAGGCGCGCAGTTGCCCTTCTGGCAAACGCCGGAAGCGGAAGATGGCGCGGTGGGAAGTTTTTTTGCCTCGTTTTATTACCATGGCAACGCCGGGGCCTATCTCAATCTCACGCTCCCCGCGGTGCTGGGTCTCGCTTTTCGTTATGCCACCCGGCCGGGGTATCCGTTCTCGCGGGCGCTTTGGTTCGCGCTCTCGGTGATCGTGCTGGTCGCGGTGGCTTCGGACACTTCCCGGATGGGGCAGCTGATCGCCGGACTCATGGTGGTGACTTTGCTGATCCTGTCGGCAAAGAAGGGTTTGCGCGCGGGTGCGCCATCTCGATTGGAAGACGATTCTTGGTGGCGCCCCTGGTGATCGGAGGTGCGGTCTGGGCGGTCGTGCAGACGAGCCAACTCGATCGTTCGTTAGGCCGCTGGGACCGGTTTCAGGCGAGCGCGTCCAATGATGCGCGCTGGCAGGTCGACCAGGTTGCGCTGAAGGCGCTGCCGCAGGCGGGCGCGACGGGATTTGGACCGGGAACTTTCAGCGCGGTTTTTCCGCACCTGCAGACGGGCGCGCCGGATGGCGCCCAGGGTAACTGGCTCTTTCTGCATAACGACTATCTCCAGACGCTGCTGGAGTGGGGGTGGATCGGCGGCCTGCTCTGGGCCGCGCTGTTCCTGGGTGGACTGAGCGCAGCGCTGCGACTGCTGCTTAACAAACGACGTGCCTCCGAGTGGTATCCGCGGCAGCGGCAGTTTCTCGTTTTGGCGTTGGTGGCGCTGGGCGGAGTGGCGCTTCATGCCGCGGTGGATTTCCCGCTGCAGATCTCCTCGATCCAGCTTTACGCCGCGATCTATCTCGGCGTGTGCTGGGGGTCGAGCGGAGCTCGGCGGGTAGGGACAAGTTATGAGTTATGAGTTATGAGTTAGAAGGGAAAGACGAATTATGAGTTATGAGTTAGGAGTTCCGGGCGGGAAATTTGTAGGGCGGGCGCGTCGCCTGCCATCTGTGGCGGCGGCAAGCGGAGCGCTTGCCCTACAATTGAAACACCAAATAACCGCAAAAAGCCTTTAGCTTTTTGCGCCGCCTCATAACTCCCTTCGCCCGCGCCGTAACCGGGCGAGGCGTAGTAGTAGTAATGGCCCGCGCCGCGGCGCCGGGGAAGGCGATTGAGGATGATCCCGGCCGGTCGGGTGCCGGTGGTGGCGAGCAGGCTCATGGCGCGATGGATGGCATTGCGCGGGGATTTCGCCGCGCGGACGACCAGGCTGACGGTCTGCACGTGCGGCATCATGAGGAGGGTGTCGCTGACCGCGAGGAGCGGCGCGCTATCGATCACGACGCGATCGAAAAGGCGGGCGGCTTCGGCGATGAGTTTGCCAAAGGAGGCGCCGCCGAGAAGCTCAGCCGGGTTCGGCGCGCGCCGGCCACCGGCGAGGATGGATAACTCGCCACCGGTCGCGGTGGTGTAGGACTCCCGCCCGCTGGCCCCGGCCGCGGTGACATCCACGTCGCGCGCGGCGACACGACGGACAGTCTGGGGAAGTTGCGCTTCCCCGACGAGGCAATCGACGACCCCGGGCGGCTTTGCCTGTTCGGGCTTGGCGTTGCTGGTAGGGAAGAGGAAAATCTTGTGCAGGCTCGGTCGGCGGAGGTCACCGTCGATGAGCAGAACCCGATGCCCCTGTTGCGCGAGGGCGAGGGCATAGTTGGCGCTGGTGAAACTCTTACCCTCGTTAGGCAGAGCGCTGGTGAAGAGAAAGACCTTTCGCTCCGCTTCCGGGCCGAGAAGGGAAAGAGCGGCGCGCAGGTTGCGGAACGATTCCGCGACCGGGCCTTCCGGAGCTTCTGCGACCAGCCGGTAAGTCGTGGCGGATCCGGAAACCTTGTTGCTGTTCTTTTTGGAACCGGGGCTCACCCTTTCCGGAACAGCCGCGAGAACCGGGAGACCGAGCAACGATTCGGCCTGGTCGACGGTCTTGATCGAACGATCGAGAAGATCGGCCCCGTAGATGAAACCGAGACCGGCGGCCAGCCCCCCGAGCAGGCCGAGAACAATGGCTTTTACGGGACGCGGACTGGCCGGTCCATAAGGCATGGTGGCGTGCTCGGCGATGCTCACGGCGTTGGTCTTGACGTCCTTGGTCAGGTTGGTCTCCTTGATCTGGCGAAGGACGCTTTCGTAGAGGGCGCGGTCCGTCTCGGCCTGGCGGGCTAATTCCTGGTAACCGATCGCGGCTTTGTTCAGGGCCAATGCGGCCTGTTCCTGATCCGAGGCGGCGGAGCCAAGACTCTTCTCCGCGGCGCGCGCCTGTTGGAGCACGTTGCGCAGGACGGCGGGTTGGCCGAGCACGGCACGTTTCAGCGCGGCCTGCGCTTCGGTTAGAGCCGCCTGCGCCGCCATCATTTTTGGGTGCTTCGATTTATACCGTTGCTGCAGGGCCGCGACGTTGGATTCCAACTGCGCGACGTCGCGCCGGCGATCGGAGACGACCTGGGAATTGGCGATGCTCGGGATCGCGAGGAGCGCGTCGACGTTTTCACCGATCTGATCGATCTGCTGGAGCTCGCTCTCGAGCCGGACGCGATCGGTCTTGGCACTGGTGACCTTGCTGGATAACTCCTGGAGCTTGTCCTCCACGAGGCCGCCGCGACCGCCGGCGCTGGAACCGGCGGCGGCTCCCGTGGCCGCGGCACCGCCACCGAGCTGCAGGGCGTCCGGCGTGTTCGACTTGTATTCGGCGACTGCGCCTTCGCTCTTTTGGAGATTCGCCTTCAGGCGTTCTTCTTCTTCCATCAGGTAGCGCAGGCTTTCCTGGCTGAAGTTCGCCCGGCGCTCGATCGACATGCGGATGTATTCGCGCCCGACCGCCTCGGCCAGGCGCTGGGCGATCGCGGGATCGCGATTCGTGACATAGAGATCGATCAGGCGGGTGCCGCGGCGGATGACCGGTTTCACCATGCCGGCGACGGCGCCACCCAGCCCGTCCTCGAGGGGAGTGAAAGCTCGATCCCGGGAAGAAATGTCTTCCGAGGGAGCGGCTTTCGAGGTTTTCGGAGAGGGCGTGGGCGTAGCCGCGAGATCGCTGGACGCGCTCTGCCCGAGCAGCGCGGCGCCGCCATCCTCGGCGAGCCCCTCGGCGCGCACGACCCGCGCCATCAAATTCCGATTGGTCAGGTTCTGCTCGATCGTGCGCAGCGCTTCCTGGCTGGCGAGAAACATGGAGCGCATCCGCGAGTTGGATTCTTCGCCGCTGATCATGGTCGGCTCCTGGAAATCGACCTCGAGGACCGCGTGGCTTTGATAGAGCTTCGGAGTGCGGGCGAGATAGCCGAGGGAAAGGAAAAGACCGGCGACCACACAAAGCGCGACGATCCAAAGGCGCTCGAGGATGGAATGCCAGAAATGGCGAAAATCGAATCCGCGCCGCGCTTCCAGGGGAGATTCGTAGGCGGCAGCGGGCGCGGCGCCGGAAGAGGACGACGCAGGAGGGGGGACGGTGGATGGGGTCATGTGGTTCACGTTCTGGAAATGGCCGGGAGTCGTCCCCTAACGAATGAAGGAGTGCTCATTTAGAAAATACTTTCGCCGACGGTGACGGTGTCGCCGGGCACGACGAGGAAATTCGCGCCTTCGCCCTTGGCCAGCTTCTTGGCGTTGACCCTCACGACCTGATCTTCGCCGGTATCACGATGCCGGCGGACGCTGATCCGATCGGGCGCGGCGATGCGAGTGTAACCGCCGGCCATCGCCACGGCCTCGAGGAGATCGATGCCGCCCGGATTCCCCTCGGGCATTTCATAACTGCCGGGACGATTGATCTGGCCCAGCATGGTGAAACGGCGTTTCGCATAACCGAGCAACGAGACGCTGATCTTCGGGCTGACCAGGTAATCGCGACCGTAGAGTTCGGTCAGGCGCGCGGTGGCCTGCGAAAGACTGAGCCCGGCGAGGTGGACGGAACCGAGCAGGGGGACGCTGAGATTTCCTTCGCCATTGAGGCGGCCATTGGTGCGAAGATCTTCCTCGCCGAAAACTTCCACGGCTACCTGATCGTTGGCGCTCAGAACATAACCGACCGGCGCGCTGATCGCTTCGGGACCGTTCGTCGCTGCGTTCGGAGCGGGCGCGGTCGCAGAAGAGGGAGCGGCGGCCGGTTGCGCGACCGCAGGCTGGCGGGGCGCGTTGAAGACGTTGGACTGGGCCGACGCGAGTGGCACAGCAAGGAACCAACCCGAGATCAAGAGCAGGGCGAGGGCCGCGCTTCGGGGGGCGAAACTAGAAAGTGAAAGCGGTGCGAAGGCCGATCTGGTTATCATAGAAGCTAAATAAATCGAGGGAACTGGTGCTCTCCCGATAGAAGTAAAAAACGCCAGCCGTCCAGTAGCTGGTGATATTCAAATCGAGGGAGGCCTGGACGAAAAAGTAGTCGTCACTGCGAATGGAATCAATCCCGCTCCCGGTGCTGAAATAGGAGGAGTTCTCGTAGCCGACGCTGAGCCCGGTGTAGAAGCGCTGGAAGAAACGCTGGCGGACTGAAAGCGTGGCGCTGGTGCTGTGGAAATCCTGCCCGGCGAGGGTCGCGGAATTTTGGGTCCGACGGGTGAGAGTGAGTGCCAGGCTGGTGCCGTCGAAAGGCTGGTAGAAGATCGTCGCATCGAAGACCGGGGATCCGTTATCGCTCCCGCCGTTCGCGATCTGGCGAAATTCGAAGCCGGCGGAAACCGAAGCGCTGACCTTGCCCGTCACTTCATAGGAGGCGCGGACGTTCAACTGCTCGAAGGTCTGATCGTCGCTCGGTGAATCGACCGCGTCGTAACCACCGGTAACGCCGACGCCGATTGAGAGTTTCGGGCTGTAGGTGTAGTTGAGATAGACGTTGCCGGTGAGCACCGACGAACTGATCAGGCTCTGGTAGTCGGAGACGCTGTAGTTCACACCACTGGTGATAAAAGTCTTGCCCGTGAGCGAGAAGTTCGCGTCGAGGCGCGTGCTGTAAATATTGAGCCGCGTCCGGCCGGAAACGTCGAGGTTCGTGCGCGTGAAATCGGTGCCGGTCCCGCTGGCGGCGTTCAAGCCGGTGCCATCGAGAATCTGGACTTCCTGCGCCAGATTCAGGGTTACCCTCGGCAGGCGATATTGCCCGTTGATCGAAAGCATGTGCTGGATCGCGTCGTTCTCGGAATGATCGACAAAGATGAACGCGCTGGGCGAGTAAGTCAGCGCGACGAAATTGTTCTCGGTGTCGCCAAACCCGAGGTTAATCGTCGGCTCGATCGTGGTGTAGAAATCGGATTTCCGATCGAACTTGCTGATGTTGATGTTGTCGTCGAACACGCTGCGCACGGTCAGCCCGATCACGTAGCGGAGGCGACGCTGCACCGACGATTCCTCCCGGGCTTTGGGGAGGACGAAATCGCCTTCAGGAAAAGCCCGTTGATCTGCCGCGGGCGGTAATTCCACTCCCTGCTCCCGTGCCGCCTCGGTGACGACCCGCTGCTCCTGTTCCGCCGCAGTCTCCTTCACCATCTGCGCTTCTTCCTCTTCAACCGCAAGGGGCTCCGAGCTGCCGACAGAAGGGCTGGGCGAGGGCAAAGGCGGGTCGGCTTCCGCGACCGCTCCTGAAAGGAGAAGGAAGGCGAGACACCCGCAACTGCATCCAGCCAGAGTAGCTCGGGAGAAACGAGTCATCGGAAAGCGGCGCGAGCGTCGTGAGAGCATGATCGAGACAATAGTTTGGTGGACAATTAAACGACGACGATCAACCCGCTTCATCCATGGGCAACGTGCTCTCCCAGCACATGGCGTGCTCGAGGGGGAATCTACTGCGCCGCGCTGCGTTTAGCCCGCGTGCGGCCGCGGGCAGGCGCCACGGGTAGCGTCGGGGTGGTGGCGGAGAAATCCGCGACCTCGTTGCAAGGGAGCACCAGGGTGTGCTGATGATGATGTTGGATCATCGCGATCGCAGACCCGGCACCGCCGCCGGTGGCGAGAGACCCGATGGTGATCGCCGCCATCCGCATCGGCCGGCTCGCTATCGACTTCCGCGGCCGTCGCGGTGATCTGCTCGGACAAGTCGGGGCGCAGGCTTTTCGCCGCGGCTACATAGGCCATCGGACTTTTCCTGCTTCGGTATTCACGAGGACGGAAGAAAAGGCGTTAAGGAACGTGTCGGGGTCCGCCTTCTTTACGTCCTGCTTCCCACTGGCCGCGACGGCCTGAGTGATCTCCTGTGTCGGAGAAGGCGCGGCGAAGAGCCAGCCGGTGACGGTAACGAAGAGACAGGCGGCGAGAGTGACGAAGAGGGCTACGGCCCAATTCCGGGAGGATTTATTTTTCATAATTTCGTGGGGAGTATAGGGATCGCTTTTTTTTGAGCAAGATCATTTCCGTAAAATTGCGAGATTTCGCCTGAGGTAGCGGGCTCGCTTTACCAGGGGATAAAACCCGCTCCTTTCTCCTCAAACAGACGGCGCAGGCGCTGGTCGGTTGCGAGCACGGCGGGGACTTCCGCCTGAGTCGCCGCCTCTGCGGCGGCAATCAATCGTGGAGCCGCGCCGGCAGCCGACAAGTCCGCGAATTGCCCGCTCGGGATAGCCGTGCGGGCTTTCGTGCCGGCGGGCGAAACAACGACCTCGCCGCGGACGCAAAGGACGCGCGCCGATTCGAGCTGGAGACGGACGCGACAGCTCATCGCCGGTCCGGTATCGATCGTTCCAAAGGAGGTGTGCACGAGAAATTGCGAATCGGTTTCGGCCTGACCCACGGAAGCTGTGATACTCCCGCGCAAGAGCCGGATCTCGGCCTCCCGCGCGATCATGGGATGGATCGATTCGTTGCCGTCGCGTTCCAATCGGAGCCGCACGATCTCGATCTCGGTGTCGCCGGCGAGCTCGATCAGCACCCCGGGCAGCACCATGAGATCCACGCGGGCGTTTTTTCCGCTGTTGATCTTCGCGCCCGGCGGCAGGAAGGAATCACCGGCGAGGAGCGCGGTCTGACCTCCAACCGAGCATCGCGCCTCGCCGTCGATGGCGAGGACGCGACTGGAAATCGTTCGCTTCACCTGGGGCCCGCAACTCGCCAACGCCAGCAAAGCCAGGAGGCAGATCGCGCCGGGGATGAGGTGCAATTGCGGGCGTCGTTTCAAGCGCGAAGGCGGCGGAGGATTCCGCAGAGTGATGCTAGGTTCCGCAAAAATGAAGACAATAATCGCTGCTCTTTGTGCGCTGCCGCTCGCAAGCTTCGCCGGGCCGAAAGCCGAGCCGCAGTTCGATGCGCACGCCGCGGAACGGTTTGCCCGGCTCGCGCTCGCCTGCGTGCACAAGGAATTCCCCAATCACGTGAGCCATGTGCTGAATAGCGACGCCGATGTGGCGCCCCCGCGCAAACTAACACCGGCATTTTGCGGCTGCTACGATTGGCATTCCTCGGTGCACGGCCATTGGCTGCTCGCGCGGTTGGCCCGGACTTTTCCGGAGGCGCCGTTTACCGCGGAAGCGCGCGCGGCCTTGCAGACGAGCCTAACGAAAAGCAACATCGCGCAGGAGGTGAGCTATCTCCAGGGCCCGGGCCGGGCGAGCTTCGAGCGGCCTTATGGCCTCGCCTGGCTGTTGCAGCTCGCCACGGAACTGCAGGAATGGCAGGACCCCGAGGCGCAGGAGATGTCCGCACGGCTGCGACCGCTCGAGGAGGCCGCGGTTTCGCGCTTGAGCAATTGGCTGCCGAAGCTTTCCCATCCTGTCCGCATCGGGGAGCATGATCAGACCGCCTTCGCGCTGGGGTTGATGATCGATTACGCGCGGAGCCGCGGGAACAAGGAACTGGAAAAGCTTGCGATCGATTCCGCACGGCGATTTTTCCTCGCCGACAAAAACTACCCGCTCGCCTACGAGCCCTCGGGCGAGGATTTTCTCTCACCCGGTCTCGCCGAAGCTGACGTGATGCGGCGAATCCTGCCGCCTGCCGAATTCGCGAAGTGGCTCTCCGCTTTCCTGCCGCAAATTCCAACTAGCGCGGAGCAGAATTGGCTGCCGGTCGCAGTCTCGCCCGACCCGAGCGACCCGAAGCTGGCGCATCTCGACGGCCTGAATCTCAGCCGGGCCTGGATGCTGGAGGGAATCGATGCGGGCTTGCCCGCGGACGATCCGCGCCATCCCGCGCTGGCGCTGACCGACAAGGCCCATCGCGCCGCCGGCCTGGCTGCCGTCACCGGGGAGAATTATGAAGGCGGGCATTGGCTGGGCAGTTTCGCCGTTTACCTCACGACGAAGCGTGGCCTCACGCATGGGCAGGAGAAAATGCCGTAAGGGAACGACTCGAAACGATTCAAGGTGCGACGCCGGCTGGTGGGCAGAAAAATGTTTGCTTGACGATGGGGTGTCTTCTCCGGTGATCTGGATGGAGGACTTCCCCATGAGTACCAAAATTGTCTCAGAAAGCCGGCGTTTGCCTGCTCTGGCGACCCTTGCTTTGCCTAGGTGCTGCCTCCCACAAGCATCCAGCTGCGAGCTGGCTTGTCCTTGCTGACGTCGGATCACTTCAACCAAAAAAGGAATAACCCAAATATGATCAAACAAACACCTCGGTTCACCACCGCGCGGCGCTGGATGCAAATAGGCGCCACCGCCGCCGTGCTCTGCCTCGGCGCCGCGGCCACGCCGCTGCAGGCGCGGCCAGTGCCAAAAAACCTTGCCGGCGGCCTCGAAGTCCTCGTGCAAAGCAATCTTGCCGTGAAATCGGGCACGCAAAAAAGTGCGCTGATCAACGGCTATGCCACACAACAGGCTTCAGATTATGCGGACCTCGCGGTGCAGGATGCCGGGACGAATCGCTTCCTCGTCGACATTTATCCGAGCGGTCGCGATGGCGTGAAGGCCGAGCAGCTCTCCGCGATCCTGAAATCCAAGTTCGCCTCCTGGACGGAGACGGCGGTCGACACGAAATATCGCGGCGTGGGTGTAGTGGAGGGTTTCATCTCCCTCGATGATGTGCCTGCGCTCGGTAATCTGCACGCCGTTCGCTCGGTCATGCTCGGTCTCAAACCTGAGCTGAACAGGGGCCCCTCCGGTGGGGGGAGTATCCAGGTGGGCGACACCTTGCCATTGCTCGGCACGGCCTTTGACCAGGGCGTTTACCAGCATCGCGTCGATCAGATCAACCGTTTCTATAACCCGGACGCTACGGTCGATTACGAAGGCTCCGGCGTCTCGGTCGGTTTCATCTCCGACAGCATCGGGAGCATCACAACGGACGTGAATAACTTCGACCTTCCCGGTGCCGCCGGAAATCCGGTTAACACTCAGCCCGTCGTGATCCTGCAGGATCTTGCAGGGACAGATGAAGGCCGGGGCATGGGTCAAATCATCTACAAGATGGCACCGAAAGCCCGGATCGGTTTTGCTACGGCCAACGGTGGCGAAGTCGGTTTTGCGAACAATATTCGCGCCCTCGCCGCCCTGCCCGGCTTCGAATATCCGCCGGAGGTCCAGAAGGGATTCAAGGCCGATGTGATCTGCGACGACGTCGGTTACAGCGACGAGCCTTTCTTCCAGGATGGCATCGTCGGCAATGCGGTGGACGATGTCTTCGCCGCGGGCGTGAGTTATTTCTCTTCCGCTGGCAATGACATTGGCAGCTATGACTACGATTCCAATTTCCGGTATGTGCCTAACGATGGTGGCGCGCTCACTGGAACCAACATCAAACTTACCGGCGTGCCGACCAACCTCTATCAGGGCGGCTTTCATAACTTCAACCCGAACGCTGGCCAGCAGGATGTCGCGATGACGGTGAACGTGCCGGCGTCTCCGCCCTCCACGAACTTCCAGTGGGACGATCCGTTTAATCAGGTCCTGGACTTTGATCCGAACCCGATTTTTACCGATCACGGGGACTACACCGACATGCCTCTGACCTTCGTTACTCCTTCGCTGACTGCCGGGCAGAACTACGTCATTACGGTCACCGCTGACGAAGGGAGCTCCTTTGACGCGATTGTGACGATCAAGGATCCCAACGGCAATATCATCGTGAATAACCAGGACACGGGCACCGATGAGACGATCAATCTCTTTCCCGCGACCACTGGCAGCTACACGATTGTCGTGACGAACTTCGGCGGCACGGTGGGAGCGTTCACAGTTAATGTTTACACCGGCGATAACCCGCAGCTCACGACTGACTTTAACCTCCTCGTTTTCGACCTGGCGGGTAACTATATGGCGACCAGTTCACTCACGAGCGACAACACTGCGAACAACGTTCCGTTCGAATTCGGCCCGACCAAGCCGAAGACCGGAGAGACCCAGGTGCAGTATGTGATTGCTCGGTCCAGCATTCCGACCGCGCCGCACCCGGCCGGTCACCTTCGCTGGATTATTCGCGGCAATGGTGCTTCCGGCATCGGTCCCGCGGAGTATCTCCAGCTGAACGTGCCGAACATCAAAGGCCATGCGATGGCTAATGGTTGCAACGGCACCGCGGCTTACAGTGTCTTCCGGCCGAGCATTCCGGAATACTATACCTCGCCCGGCCCGGCGACGGTCTACTTCGACAAGATGGGTACTCGTCTGCAGAACCCCGAAGTGCGCCTGCAACCGGGGGTCGCAGCCGCGGACAACGGTAACACTTCGTTCTTTGGCGGTGATGATCCCGGTGACCTCGATACGAAGCCGAACTTCAGTGGCACCAGTGCTGCGGCTCCGCACGCTGCGGCCATCGCGGCTCTCGTTCTGGAGCGGCACGGAGGTTCCGGCAGTGTGACTCCGGAGCAGATGATGGACGTGCTGCATCGCTCGGCCTTCCCGCACGATCGGGATCCGAACTTTGCTTCTGCTAAAGTTCATACCTCCGACGGCGGCAAAGTCATCTTCACGGTCAGCGCCGATCTCGGTCTCAACCCAAGCGCGGGAGCCTTCAATCCGAACTCGATGACGATCAAGTACAACGGTCCGGGCTCACTCACGAGCTTCGTCTTTAATCCGAGTGGAACCGCGGCCCAGGCGGGCAATCCTACCGGCGGGAACAATGGTCTCGACCTGACGAATACCTACTTCGACAACCTCTATCCGGGGATTGTCTTCGAGCCGAATACGATCCCGTTCAAGCTGGGTGATTCTGACATTACCTCCGGTGAAGTCACACCCAGCTTCCGTAACCAGGCGCCGCTGCCTTCGGTGGCGGGCCAGTGGTGGACGATGCAGTTGGACTTCGGAGCTGGTGCCTTTACCAGCGGCGAGACGCTTCGCTTCACGGTCGGTCACGGCCCGCAGCACAACCGCACGGTCACGAATGGGACGGGCCAGGATGGAGGCGCAACGTCGACCTCGTTCACGCAGGCCGATCTCTTCGGTGGAGAAACCCTCCTGCCGGAAGGCCTATCCACGCGGCGTGGGATGACGTTTAGTGGCACGACTTCGGGTGGTGGCACCTTCCAAGGCACCATCAACAACGACGTGAGCGTCGGCTGGGGAAAGACGGACGGCTACGGCTTCATCAACGCGGAAGCGGCCCTGCGCGCACCTCTGCAGTAAGCGGCAAAGACAATTAGCGAAGCGGCAGGCCAGCAATGGCCTGCCGTTTTTGCGTTTGCGGAAAGGCAAGGGCAGCGCGTACGGGAGTCGAACCCGTGCACCAGCCTTGAGAGGGCTGTGTCCTAACCACTAGACGAACGCGCCAGAGCGGGGGTTGGCGATTTTAGCCGCACTCGCCGGGCCGGGCAACTCCCGGTTTACCCGCGCGCATCGTCAGGGCTTGTAAACGTCACTGATCTTCGCCTGCACCGGGGTAGGCTGGGGAGCGGCCGCAACGCCGGCCTGCAGCGTCGCGAGACGCGCGGCTTCCGCCTCATCAGTTTCATGGCGCACGCGCGGCTGGAGTAACGTTCGTTCGTGGCTTGCCTGCTGGGCGGAAAGATAGTCGCGCAGAGTCGGCGTCGTGGCGCGCGCCCGGAGTTTCTGGAAATAGGACTGATAATAACTGCGCAGCCGGTGGCGCCGCTCGAGATCCGTGGGAGCAGCGTCGGCCGCCGCTTTCAACGCGTGCAGGTCCGCGTCGTTCCGAATCCCGGTCTCGAGCTCGGCCACCTGCACCAGGAGGCGATGCGCGTCTGCGGCTTTCCCGAGCGACGATTGCTTGAACAAGGTGCTCAGCTGTTCCAGTTCCGGTGAAGCGGGAATCTTCGGCAGCGAGGCCGCGTCCGGTCCGGGCAAAGTATTCGGGGGAATGATTGAGGCCGGTTCGATCGGAGCGATCGTGGGCGAGGCGACCGGGATCACCGCGCTCGCATCTGTCGCCGCGGCGGCCTGCGCGGAAGTGTTTTCCGGGCTGGCGGCGGTTTGCCCGAGGACGTTACCGACCGCGAGCAGCGTCGCGAGCCCAAGGCTTAGTCGCTGGCTAAGGTTCATCTCAAGTTCAGGAAGTTGAAAGGACCGCTCGGGGTGACAGGATTCGAACCTGCGACCTCCTGGTCCCAAACCAGGCGCTCTACCAAGCTAAGCTACACCCCGGGCAGCGGTCAGCGCGATGTTTACCATGCTGCAGGCCGGGGCGCATCCGGAAATGTCGCTTTTCCGTTCGGCCCCCATTTTGCTGAAGAATCCGGTGACCGCTGACCGCGTAAGAACAGGACGATAGCGAGGAGAAACGGCTTGCCTCAGGGCGTATCCTGACGGACTGTCCGGCCTCGGTTCCCCCGTGGTCGGATTTCTGCTCTTCGCCCTTCTCTCGGTTATGTTCAAAAACGAAAAATTTAATATTGGTATCTTCACGATCCTCTGCCTGCTTCAGGTGCTCGGGGTAGCGGCCATCTGGACGCGTTTCCATCTCAGTTTCCTGCCGATCATGCTGGTGATCTATCTCTGGATCGGGCTCGGGACGACGCTTTATCTCCATCGTTATCTGACCCATCGCGGATTCGAGATGCCGGGTTGGCTTTTGTTTCTGTTTGCGAGCGGTTCGGCGATCGGGCTCTCGGGCGATCCCGTGACCTGGGTGGGCGATCATCGTTATCACCATCTCAAATCCGATACCGAGGAAGACATCCACAGTCCGCGGCATGGTTTCCCCTACGCGCACATGATGTGGCTGATCCGGAAACCGGCGTCGTTTCGCGAGCGTTCGCTCCGTTATGCGGCCGACGTGCGTAAAATCTGGTACTGCAAACTCTGGGAAAACTCTGCGCTTTATGTCCTCCCGCATCTCGCGCTCGCGGCCGTGTTGTATTTCACTCTCGGCCTCGCCGGCATGCTTTGGTGCCTCTACGTGCCGATCCTGGTGGTCTACAATTTCACCTGGGCAGTGAACTCCATCTGCCACATGAAGCAGTTCGGTTACCGAACCTTCGAGACCTCTGACGAGAGCAAAAACAACTTCTGGGTCGGCCTCGGCGCGCTTGGCGAAGGCTACCATAATAACCACCACGCGAAGCCGCGTTGTGCAGCGCACGGGTTGAAGTGGTGGGAGTTCGATCTCACGCGCTACACCATCTGGACGCTGGAGAAGCTGCACCTCGCCTGGAACGTCCAATGGCCGGAACCCGACAAGAAGTCCTCCCCCGTGGCCGAAGAAATCACGCCCGACGAAGCCGGCACCATGCTCATCACGAGCGTCGACTCGAACGCGTTGTAGACGTTGGTGAATCGCTAGAACGGACTTGCGGAAGCAAGTCCCTCCGGAGGGACGCGCTTGTGCGCGTCCGGGGGTGCCGGGGAAAACTCCGTGCGCGCAAGCCCGCTCCGCGTTTAAGTGACACCCACTCGTGTCCTTACTCGCCCGGCAATTTCAGCGCCTCCCGGAATCCAGCCGGTCGATCCTTCTCACCAGCATCTACGGGCTCGCTGGCGGTCTCACGGCGGTTCTCTTCGAGCTCGGGATCAACTGGATTTACCTTTCGACCTTCGTCGCGCTTTCGCATCGCACGCTGACCGTCTTCCTCCTCGGCACCCTCGCGGTGATCGTCGTATGCTCGTTAGGCGGCGGCTATCTCATGCAGCGGGTCGACCAGAGCGCGGCCGGGAGCGGCATCCCGCAGCTCAAGTTCGCCTTCTGGCAGGATTTCGGATTCGTCAGGCTGAGAACCGTGCTGGTGAAGTTCCTCGCCGGGCTCCTGCACGTTGGCGGCGGGATGAGTCTTGGCCGGGAAGGTCCGTCGATTCATATCGCGGGCGGCGTCGCTTCGCAGCTCAGCAGTTCGTTAGGCGTGCCGAAGCAGCGCCGACGCCGCCCGGTCGCCGCCGGCGCGGCTGCCGGTCTCGCCGCCGCGTTCAACACCCCGCTCGCCGCGATCACTTTCGTCCTCGAGGAAATCGTGCAGGACCTGAACAGCCCGCTCATCGGCAGCATCATTCTCGCTTCGGTGCTCGGCGCGTTCACCGTCCATGCGATCATCGGGAAGAACCCAGCCTTCGTGCTCCCGCAGATCGACGCCACTTCCTGGAAAGTCTACATCTGCGTGCCGTTCGCCTCCGCTTTTGCCTCGCTCGTCGGCATCGCCTTTCAGCGCTCGACTTTGCGGCTCCGCAGCTTCTCGAAAAGCTGGAACATGCTCCCGCGCTGGATGCATCCGCTCCTCGGCGGCCTCACTGTCTGGCTGCTCGGCGTCGGGATTTTCATGTGGTCGGGACACCTCGGCGTCTTCGGACTCGGTTACGACGATCTCACCGCGCTCCTGCACGGGCAGATCCTCTGGCCGCTGATCCTCGCGCTTCTCTTGGCGAAATGGATTTCCACCGTGGCCTGCTACGGCTGGGGCGGTTGCGGCGGCATTTTCTCGCCTTTGCTATTTCTCGGCGCGACTGCGGGCGCGAGCCTCGGTGGCTTGGTCAACTTCGCCTTCCCGCTCACCGTCGATGATCAAACTCTGCTCGCGGTGATCGGAATGAGCGCGTGTCTCAGCGCGGTCGTTAGGGCACCGTTCACTTCGATCCTGATCGTCTTTGAAATGACGCACCAATTCGCGCTCGTGCCGGCCCTCATGCTCGGCGCGCTGGTCAGCGAGACGCTCTCGCGCCGCCTCACGAAAGACAACTTTTACGACGCCGTCCTCGCACAGGATGGGAACGTCCTCGTCCACATCATCCCCCCGCGCGACCTGCGCAGTTGGCAGGCTTACCCGGTCTCCGCGATCGCAAATTTCCGGCCGGTCGTGATCGACAATCTCGCGCCGGAAAATATCCGCGCCGTCCTTGAGCAAAACCAGTTCAAGCGTTTCCCCGTGGTGGAGAATGGGAAGCTCATCGGCTGCCTCGAACGCCGCGAAGCCGAGGCAGCGATCGCGGAAAACCGGCCGCCCGTGCTGGAGAAAGTGGCGACCTGCCGCCGCAGTTTTACGATCGCGGAGGTGGCGCGCGTGCTCATCGAAGCGCCCGGTGGTTTCGCCGTCCTCGAGGCGGGCGACAAGCCGGCCGGCATCATCACTCTGCACGATCTGCTGCGCGCGCAGGAGACCCTGGCGAGTCGCGGCACGCACTAGTCGATCGAGAGCGGCAATTCCGGGGAGCGCACACGCCTCGCGTGCTGGTTGCGGCGCCTCGTCGCAACGAACTTTTGCTCCGGTCCTGCGGTCTGGATTGATGAGAGAAAGTTCGCGGTGGCGAGGCGCCACCGCCGGCACGCGAGCGTGCGCTCCCCAGGCAAAAACGCGCGAACACAACGGTTCCCGCTGCTGGCTTCCCAGTCTGCAACCACTCCGCCAAGCGTTGAGAACCGCTCCGCCTGCTAGCCAGCACGCGGCGATTTTTGTCCGACACGGTCAGCGCTTTGAGCTACGACTGTCGCGCCGGGTCGTAATTCAGGTTTGGGGAAAGCCACTTCTCCACTTCGCCTAACGAGTCGCCTTTCCGCGCGGCGTAGTTGGCGGCTTGGTCCGGCTGGATTTTCCCGACCGCAAAATAACGGGAATCCGGATGGGAAAAGTAGAGCCCGCTAACGCTCGCGCCCGGATGCATCGCAAACGATTCCGTCAGGTGAATTCCGGCGTTACTCTCCGCGGCAAGCAACTGGAAAAGCGTCCGCTTTTCCACGTGGTCGGGCGACGCCGGATAGCCGGGCGCCGGCCGGATGCCGCGATAGCGTTCGCGGATCAGGTCTTCACTCGTTAGGCGAGTTTCCTCCGCGCCGAAGCCCCAGGCCAACCGCGCTTCCCGGTGCAAATATTCCGCGAAGGCTTCGGCCAGGCGATCGGCCAGCGCTTTCACCATGATCGCGTTGTAGTCGTCGTGGTCAGCCTTGAATTTCTCCGCCAGCTCATCCGCGCCGAGACCAGCCGTGACCGCGAAACCACCGAGATAATCCCGGCGGCCCGAACTCTTCGGCGCGACAAAATCGGCCAGCGAATAATTCACCTGTCCGGCGGGCTTCTGCGTCTGCTGGCGCAGGAAATGGCAGGTCGCGAGCACTGCGGTGCGCGACTCATCCCGGTAAAGCTCGACATCTTCGCCTAACGAGTTTGCCGGCCAGAACCCGTAAACCCCGCGGGCCGTGAGCAGCTTCTCGTCGACGATCTGCGCGAGCAGCTTCTGCGCGTCTGCGAAAAGTTCGCGGGCCTGTTCGCCGACAAATTCGTCCTCGAAGATCGCGGGGTAACGCCCGCGCAATTCCCACGTGTGAAAGAACGGCGACCAATCGATGTAATCCACGAGTGTGGAGAGCGGGACGTGCACATTGTCCTCCTGAGCAGAGCGCAGCGGAGTCGAAGGATCCCGCGGGGTTGCCGTGAAGCCCCCGTCCGCAGCAGGCTTCTCGCTCGACACCTTCCCGGAAGCCCCACGGGATCCCTCGGCTTCGCTCGGGATGACCCTGTTTAAGGTGCTTACCGTGCGCAGGCCGAGAAACTCCGGCACCGGTGGCTCGTAGCTGCTCCAGTCGATCGTTAGGCGATTCGCCTGAGCTTGCGCGAAGGTGAGCATTTTTTTGTCGCGCGTCTTGTCCGCATGCTCGGTCCGCAAGCGCTCGTAATCGCTTCGCGTCGTCGCGTCGAAGGTGATCTTCGTCTCGGGATTCAACAGCGCATTCACCACCCCGACCGCGCGCGACGCATCGAGCACGTGCACGACGCTCTGCTTGTAATGCTGCGCGATCTTCACCGCGGTATGCGCGCGGCTGGTGGTCGCGCCGCCGATCAAAAGTGGAAGCTGAAATTCCTGGCGATCCATTTCCTGCGCCACGTGCACCATTTCGTCGAGCGACGGCGTGATCAGTCCGCTCAAGCCGATGATGTCGGCGCCACGTTCGCGCGCGGTCGCGAGGATTTTCTCGGCAGAGACCATCACGCCGAGATCGATCACTTCGTAGTTATTACATTGCAGCACCACGCCGACGATGTTCTTGCCGATGTCATGCACATCGCCTTTCACGGTTGCCATCACAATCCGGCCCTGCGGCTTGGAATCGGCCTGCTTCTCCGCTTCCATGAACGGCATCAGATACGCGACCGCCTTCTTCATCACGCGCGCGCTTTTCACTACCTGCGGCAGAAACATTTTCCCCGCACCGAAAAGGTCGCCGACGATGCTCATGCCGGCCATCAACGGGCCTTCGATCACGTCGAGCGGACGCACGGCTTTGGCCCGCGCTTCCTCGGTGTCGGCATCGATGTAATCGACGATCCCCTTAATCAACGCATGCGAGAGACGCGCCTCGACCGGTTCACTTCGCCACGCTTCGTCCTTCACCGCGGCCTTGCCTTTCGACTTCACTCGCTCGGCGTAATCGACCAGCCGCTCGGTCGCGTCGGGGCGCCTGTTGAAGAGAACGTCCTCGACCAATTCGCGCAGATCAGGCGCGATCTCCTCATAGACCGCGAGCTGCCCGGCATTCACGATTCCCATGTCGAGCCCGGCGCGGATCGCGTGGTAGAGGAACGCGGAGTGCATCGCTTCGCGCACCGTGTTGTTGCCGCGGAAAGAGAAGGAAATGTTGCTCACGCCGCCGCTCACCCGCGCGCCCGGGAGGTTGGCCTTGATCCAGCGAGTCGCTTCGATGAATGCGACCGCGTAGTTGTTATGCTCCTCGATCCCGGTCGCGATCGTGAGGATGTTCGGGTCGAAAATGATGTCGTTAGGCGGCATCCCCGCCTGCTCGGTCAGCAACTTGTAAGCGCGCGCGCAGATCTGCGTTTTGCGTTCGAGCGAGTCGGCCTGGCCCTTCTCGTCGAAAGCCATCACGATTACCGCCGCGCCGTAGCGCCTAACGAGTCGCGCCTGGCGGAGAAATTCCTCTTCGCCGGCCTTGAGCGAGATCGAATTGACCACGCCTTTTCCCTGGACGCACTTCAGTCCGGCTTCGATCACGCTCCACTTCGAGCTGTCGATCATGATCGGGATGCGACAGATATCGGGCTCGCTCCCGATCAGGTTGAGGAAGCGCCGCATCGCCGCCTCGGAGTCGATCATGCCCTCGTCCATGTTGACGTCGAGGATGTTCGCGCCGCCTTCCACCTGTTGCCGCGCGACCGCGAGCGCGCCCTCGAAATCATCCGCGAGGATCAGCTTCGAGAACTTCGGTGAGCCGGTGATGTTGGTCCGCTCGCCAACGACGACGAAACCGAAATCCGGGGTGACATCGAGCGGCTCGAGA
The DNA here is from genome assembly GCA_963742845.1 of uncultured Verrucomicrobiae bacterium. GTDB lineage: Bacteria > Verrucomicrobiota > Verrucomicrobiia > Chthoniobacterales > UBA10450 > Palsa-1392. The sequence goes on from CAVUNK010000002.1 coordinate 21,952, forward strand.
CCGGAAAGATGCAGGTCGAGATTCATTCGTTAGGCCAGGGGCGGGGCGCGAATTCCCGGACTGCCTCGGCGATCGAGTGGATGTGCGCAGGGGTGGTGCCGCAGCAGCCGCCGACGATGTTGAGCCAGCCGTTCGCGGCCCATTCGCGAAGCTGCGGCGCGAGCGATTCCGGCGTTTCCGGGAAGCCGGTGGGCGAGAGCGGATCGGGCAGGCCGGCGTTCGGGTAAGCGATCGTGAAACAGGGCGCGAGGCGCGCGAGTTCCTCGATGTGCGGCCGCATTTCCTGCGGGCCGAGCGCGCAATTGAAGCCAACCGCGAGCGGTTCCGCATGCAGGATTGCAGTGAGAAAAGCGCCGACCGTCTGGCCCGTCAGGGTCCGGCCGGAGAGATCGGTAATCGTGCCCGAAATGATCACCGGCAGCTTCTTGCCTAACGACTCGAAAGCTTCCGCGATCGCGAAGATGGCGGCCTTGGCGTTGAGCGTGTCGAAAATGGTTTCGACGAGCAGAAGATCGACGCCGCCCTCCATCAGGCCTCGGATCTGTTCGCTGTACGACTTGCGGATTTGATCGAAAGTGACCGCGCGGAAACTCGGATCGTTTACGTCCGGCGAGAGCGAGCTGGTCACGGGTAACGGGCCTAACGAGCCGGCGACGAAACGGGGCTGGCCGGTCTTGTTCGCCACGCGTTCGGCCGCGTCGCGCGCGATTCGCGCGCCGGCGACGTTCATCTCGTGGACGAAAGCGACTAGTTCCGGATCATCGACCACGGTTTGGAAAAACGGGGAGTCCTTGCGTTCGCCTTCCGGCTTTCCGGCGAAGAGGAAATCGTGCAGGCCGATCGTAGTGGCGCTGAAGGTGTTCGTCTCGACGATGTCGGCGCCGGCTTCGAGATACTGGGTGTGAATCTCTTCGATGATCTTCGGTTGGGTGAGTTGGAGAAGCTCGAGGCTGCCCTTCAGGTCTTTCGCCGGGTGACTCGCGAAACGGTCGCCGCGGAATTGCGCTTCGGTCAGCTGGTAGCGCTGCACCATCGTGCCCATCGCCCCGTCGAGGATGACAATGCGCTCGCGCAGGAGCCGGGCGAGGGGATGATCGGAGGCGGTCTTCACGTGGCGAGTAGTTAACGACAAGCCGGGAGCGGAGGCAACCGACAAATTGACGCATCATGATACGTCAATGCGTATACTCCCTCCTCTTAATCCTGCTCCTGCTCTTGCTCCTAATCTCACGAAACGAGCAGGAGCAGGAGCAGGAGAAAGATTGCGGCGTCGCGGACGGCTGATTAGAAAAGCCCCGTGGAAGCCATCCGGATTTACCGCGCGCTCAGTCGCACCCAGCGCAACACCTTCCTCGCCTGCTTCCTCGGCTGGACGCTCGATGCGCTCGATTTTTTCCTGCTCACTTTTGTCGTTAGAGACGTCGCGCACGACTTCTCGGTCTCGATCGTGAAGATCACTTTCGCGATCACGCTCACACTCATGATGCGCCCGTTAGGCGCGCTGATTTTCGGGATGCTCGGCGACCGCTACGGCCGGCGCATCCCGCTGATGGTTGACATCATCTTCTATTCGTTAATGGAATTGCTTACCGCCTTTTCGCCGAACTACACGGTCTTCCTGATCTTCCGCGCGCTCTACGGAATCGGGATGGGCGGGGAGTGGGGACTCGGCGCGTCGCTCGCGATGGAGAGCCTGCCGGCGAAGGCACGCGGGCTGGCCTCGGGGGTTTTGCAGCAGGGCTACTCATTCGGTTTTCTGCTCGCGGCGATCGTTTACTGGACGGTCTTTCCGCACTTCGGCTGGCGAGCGCTTTTCATTGTCGGCGCGCTGCCGGCTTTGCTCGTGATCTTCATCCGGGCGCGGGTGCCGGAGAGCGAAGTCTGGCAACGGGATCGCGCGCAGAATAAGCATCCCTCGTTAGGCATGGGCCGGATGATCAGGGAAAACTGGCGGCTGCTGATCTACGCGGTGCTGCTGATGACGGCGTTCAATTACATGTCGCACGGCACGCAGGATCTCTACCCGACCTTCCTGCAAAAACAGCGCGGGCTTTCCGTCGGGCGCACCTCGTCGGTCGCGATCATCTACAATCTCGGCGCGATCTGTGGTGGGACGATTCTTGGTTTCTACTCGCAACGCTGGGGCCGTCGCCGCACGATCATAATCGCGGCCGGGCTCGGGATTCTGCTCATCCCGGCGTGGATTTTTTCGCCGTCGCTGCCGTTCCTGGTCGCGGGCGGATTCTTCATGCAATTCATGGTGCAGGGCGCGTGGGGCGTGGTGCCGGTCCACCTGAACGAACTCTCGCCGCCGGCCTGGCGCGGGACTTTTCCGGGCGTGGTTTATCAGCTCGGGAATTTCTTCTCCGCGAACGCCGCGATGCTGCAGGCGAAACTGGCGCAGCATTTCGTTAGGCCAAACGGGCAGCCGGATTACGCGCTCACGATGGCCTGCGTGATGGTGGCGGTTTTCTCTTCGCTCATCCTCCTCGCCGCGATCGGGCGGGAGCAGCGCGGGATCGAATTTTAGCCTAACGCCTAACGAAAGCTCGACCCGAAGCTGCCCGCCGCGGAGCGCGCGGCCAGTGTAGCCGGCTCGCGGCCGTAGACGCCGGTGCCGAAGCGGTAATCAACAATCGCCTCCGCGATCTTATCCGCGAGGCGATCGCGATATACAGCGCTGCTCACCTGCGCGCCTTCGCCGCGATTGCTCAAGTAACCGCACTCCACGAGGACCGAGGGATAGTGCGCATTCCGGATCACCCGGTAGCGGCCCTGGTGCACGCCGCGGTTTTCCGCGCTCGGCATGGTATTGAGCTTCTGCTCGATCGCCGATGCGAGATCGTAGGCGTAGGGCGAATGATAATAAGTCTCAAACCCCCGCACGCCGCGCCGGCGCGAGTCGTTGAAATGGATGCTGACGAAGATCGAGTTCTTCTCCGCATTGCCCAGCGCGACGCGGGTATCGAGCGGGATGAAAGTATCGTCGGTGCGGGTGAGGACGGTGCGTAGTTGCGACTCGCGGAGCTTCCGGTTGACGCGCAGGGCGACATCGAGCGCGAGAGTTTTCTCGGCCGGGCTGTAGCGACGCACGGCTCCGCTGTCCTTGCCGCCGTGGCCGGCATCGAGCACCACGGTGTCGAAGGTATGGCTGGTGTTCGTCTCCAGCGAAGCGCAGCCCGCGAGCCACCAGAGACTCGCTCCGGTGCCGGCGACGAGGAGGATTCTCGCGAGGCGCATCCGTTTCCATAGAGCGGAAATTGTGCCGCGCAAAGCGAAAGCGCAGCCGGCGCACGCGGGCCGGAGGGAATGCGAAACCCGCTCGTGTTTTGCATGACCGCGCATACTGGCTAGCCTCCCTTCCATGGTGACACGGCTCCTGATGATTTCGGTGGTATGCGCGCTCGCGCTCGGCGGTTGCAAGAAGAACGCCGGGGCGAAAAAAGGCTCCACCCAGCTCCTGAATCCCAGCCCGATTCCCGCGGCCACCGCCGTGGCGGTCGCGACCCCGGTGCCGACGCCGGACAAACCCGCGATCGACCAGACCGCGCAGGTCATCGTCTTCGGCTATCACCGTTTTGAGAACAAGATCCGCCGCCCGGATACTGAGATCACGCCGGAGGCTTTCGAGGCGCAGATGAAGGATTTGCAGGAAAAGAAAATCCCGGTGATCGGGATGCAGGACTTCCTCGCCTGGAAACGCGGCGAGAAAAGCATCCCGCAGCACGCCGCCATCATCACGATCGATGACGGCTACGAAACCGGCTACACCGTCGCCTGGCCGATCCTGAAAAAGTACGGCTACCCGTTCACGCTCTTCATTTATACCGAGGGCGTGCGCGGCGGGAAATTCGGCGGCGGCGCGGCCATGAGCTGGGAACAGCTCGCGGAAATGCGCGACGCCGGAGTCGACATCCAGGCGCACAGCGCGACCCACCAGGATCTCCGCAAGGCCTACGACAAGGTGGCGAAGAAAAAACTGAACCCGGAGGAATACACCGCCTGGCTCGACGGCGAAGTCGGCGGCTCCAAAGCCACCCTCGAGCAGAAGCTCGGGATCAAGGTGAACTGCTTCGCGGTCCCCTTCGGCTACTACAACGAGCGGGTGAAAGAAGCCTGCAAAAGCGCGCGCTTCGAGGCCGTCTTCACCGTCTACGGACAGAAGCTGACCTACGGCTCGCCTAACGACGCGCTCGGCCGCTACATGATGGAGGCGAACAAGCCGAAAGTGTTTGTCGACGCGACCAGCTTCGGCGGCGCGTCGAGCGGCGGGAGCGAGCAGGTGGAAACAATCTCCACCGCCAGCCTGCAGGCACAGCCCGCCGACGGCGCGGTCGTGAGCGACAAGACCCCGCTGATTTCCGTGAATCTCGGCGGCGTGGCCGCGCTCGATGCGGGCTCGGCGAAGTTACGCGTGAGCGGGCTCGGCCTGGTGCCGTCAAAGTTCGACCCGAAAACAAAGATGCTTACCTACCAGGTCACGCAGCCGCTCCACGGCGATGCCTGTTCCGTGATCCTCGAGGCGAAGACCGGCGGCAAGAAAGTCGAAGCCCGCTGGTCGTTCACCTTGAAAGAAGGCGCGGTGAAAGCGAAAGACGCGCCCGCTGCGGTTACGGCGCCGAGCCCGAAAAAGTAGCGGGTTCGACATTTCCAGACCGGCGTGAAACTCTCTGCTTCCCACGCCGGGGCCAGTGGGCTATACGGGCGCATGAGTCTGAATCTCGAAGTCCTTGCGCGCGCGGCTGACCAGGCCCGCGGCCTCGCCATTGATGCTGTCCACGCCTCGCAATCCGGTCACCTCGGGTTGCCGTTAGGCTGCGCCGAAATGGGCGCCGTCCTCTACGGATCGGTGCTGAAGCACAACCCCGACCAGCCGCGCTGGATCGGCCGCGACTACTTTGTCCTCTCCGCGGGCCACGGCTCCATGTTCCTCTACGCCTGGCTCCACCTCAGCGGCTACGATCTCCCGATGTCGGAGATCAAAAACTTCCGCCAACTCCACAGCAAGACGCCCGGGCATCCGGAGTTTTTCGAGACGCCCGGCGTGGAATGCACCACCGGCCCGCTCGGCCAGGGCGTCGCCAACGCCGTCGGCATCGCGATGGCCGCGAAGATGGCCGCGGCGCGGTTCAACACCGAAGCGCACAAGATTTTCGATCAGCACGTCTTTTGTCTCGCCGGTGACGGCTGTCTGCAGGAGGGCGTGAGCGCGGAGGCCAGCGCGTTTGGCGCGCATTTCGGCCTCGATAACCTGATCCTGATCTACGACTCCAACGCCGTCACGCTCGACGCGATGGCGAAGGAGACCCAAAGCGAAGACACCGCCATGCGCTTCCGCGCCTACGGCTTCGACGTCACCGAAGTGCAGGGCAGCGATATGCAGCAATTCCTCGACGCGCTCAACACCGCGAAGGAGAACGACAACGGCAAGCCGAAGATGATCATCGCGCACACCCTGATCGGCAAAGGCATCCCCGAAGTCGCGGGAACGTCGAAAGCGCACGGCGAAGGCGGCGCGAAATTCGCCGAGTCCGCGCGCAAAGGGCTGGGCCTGCCGGAGGAGCATTACTATGTCTCCGACGACGTCACGGAATATTTCGCCGAGCACAAGAAGGAGCTCCTCGCCGACTACGATAAATGGGACAAGACCTACCAGGACTGGCGCAAGGCCAATGCCGACCAGGCCCAGGCCCTCGATGACGCGATCGAGAAAAAGGTTCCCGCCGATCTCTCCGCGAAGATCCCGCCCTTCCCTAACGACTCTAAGATAGCCACCCGCAAAGCCGGCAGCGAAGTCCTGCAGCCATTGGCCAAGGCCATGCCTTTCCTGATCAGCGGCAGCGCCGATCTCCACGGCTCCACCCTTAACTACATCAAGGACGGCGGCGACTTCACCCGCGACAAGTTAACCGGCCGCAACATTCACTACGGCATCCGCGAGCACGGCATGTGCGCGATCATGAATGGCGTCGCCTACCACGGCATCTTCCGCGCCTCGGGGGCGACCTTCCTCGTCTTCACCGATTACTGCCGCGCCGCCATCCGGCTCGCGGCGCTCTCGAAGTTGCCGAACATCTACATCTTCACCCACGACTCCATCGCCGTCGGCGAAGATGGTCCCACCCACGAGCCGGTGGAGACCGTGACCAGCGTCCGCGTCATGCCGCAGATCGACGTCATCCGCCCGGCCGACCCCGAGGAAACCGCGGGCGCCTTCATCGCCGCCGCGCAGCGCACCGACGGCCCGACTCTGCTCGCCCTAACGAGACAAGCAGTCCCGCTGCTCAACGACATCGACGTCCAGGTCCGCCGCGAAGGCGTGCTCAAGGGCGGCTATGTCGCCAAGAAAGAAACCGGCAAGCTCGACCTCATCCTCCTCTCCTGCGGCAGCGAGCTGCAACACGCCCTCGCCGCCGCGAAAGAGCTGGGCGAGGGGACCCGCGTCGTCTCCATGCCCTGCTTCGAGCGCTTCGCGCGCCAATCCGAGAGCTACCGCGAAGAAGTGCTGCCTAACGAATGTAGGAAGCGCGTCGCGATCGAGGCGGGCGTACCACAGATCTGGGCGCAATACGTCGGGCTCGACGGCAAGATCATTGGCCTGACCCGCTTCGGCATGAGCGGTCCCGGCGACCAGGTGATGAAGGAGATGGGCATCACCGCTCAGCACGTCATCGACGCCGCCAGGTCCTTGTCCTAGCGAAGGTGTGGTGTGCACCGCGTTCGTAAGAAACAAAGAAGAGGGTTAGCGATCGAAGACCGTGGGGAGGCGCCCGGTTTGCTCGCCGTCGGCGGCCGGGCGTTGAACGCCTGGCGCCAGAGCAAGACCGAGGCTCCGTAAGAGCACCCGATCAATTCCGCCGGTGACCGAGAGCCGGAGGCGCGCGCGCGGGAGGCGGGGCCGATCCGGGACGACGGCCCAGGCGGTGCCTTCGCTGTTCGGGATCGCGCCGGCAGAGGAAACTTACGCGCGGGGGAGAGAAGACCCCGCGCCCGGGTTGGCGTCGGCCCCTTTGTAGACGAGCGAAGCGAGCCGTCGGAGCTTCGGCGACGCCACCGGGACGCTCAACATCGTGCTGCCGATCGCCATCAGGAGCGTGGCGGTAAAGGTCTCGCTCGTGACGATGCGCTTATCGAGCAGGATGTTCACGAAGATGATCATGATCAGCGCCTTCGTCTGCAGCAGCCAGCCGATGATGGAGGCCTCGCCTTTTTCCCAGCCGAGAATCCGGCCGGCCAGGTGGACCCCGGCGAGCTTACCGGAGACGGAGGCGACGAGCAGCAGCCCCGCGGCGGCGAAGACCACCATCCCGCCCACTTCCCAGGTCGTGCGCAGGCCGGTGGAGAGGAAAAAGACCGGCATGATGGCGAGCAGGACGTGACTCCGGAAAAGGTCCATTCGCTTTTGATCGAACATGTCGGCATCCAGCACCGCCCCGGAAAGGAACGCACCAACCATGTAGTGCAGCCCGGACCAATCGGCGGCGAAACCGGAAACCGCGAGCCAGATCAAGCCGACAAACCAGCGATCCCGCTCCGGGATACGGCGCATGATTTTGCGCACCAGCAGCGCCGCCGCCGCGAAGACGAAGAGGAAACCGACCTGGCGCCCGACCCGGTTCCAATCCAGCAGGATCAACGCGAGCACGCCCCAGATCGCCACGTCATCGAGGCTGGCATAACGCAGGATCCGTTGCCCGAGCGGCTCGCGGAGGATCTCCAGCTTCTCCATGAAGAGGACCAGGATCGGCAGAGCGGTGACCGCGCAGGCCATGCCAATGCCGAGGATCAGCTGCCAGGTATGCCCGGCCGGCCCGATCCAACGCCCGCTCATCGCGAGCATCAGCCCCGCCGCCCCGCAGCCGAACAGCAGCGGCACGCCGAGGGCCAGCCCGCTGGTGATGCCGGTCTCCCGCCGGTGCCGCCAGGCTTGGTGGATATCGAGCTCGATCCCCGCGACCCAGACGAAAATCATCACCGCCCACTGGGCGATCCCGTTGAGCTGCCCGATCACCTTGGGATTAAAGACGAAATGATAATACTCCGGGAAGAGCGCCCCGAGCGCCCCGGGCCCGAGCAGGATGCCGCCGATGATCTGCACCACGACCAGGGGAGCGAAGTATTCCGTCCGCCCGACGCGCCAGACCAGGTAGGGCACCGTGTAGATGATGACCATCGCGATCAGGAAGATTTCCGAAGTGCTCATTTCCATAAGTGGGCAAACCAATGCAGGGGAGGCTACGCCTCTTCAAGGGCTTTTTGCCTAATTTCTCCCCGCGGGAAAACGTGGCAGCGGCCCCGTTCGCCGGCCGCAGACCGGTGCAACCCGCGGCCCCGCTAGCGGTCGCGCGGTCTTTCTCCCGGCCCCTCATCTCCTACGAGCGGATCGAGGTCCGCTAAAAACGGAGACGCAGCACCGCCTTCGCGCCGGCCGCGACCCGGTCCGGCTCGCTCGGCCTGCTCGCCTTCGGCGGCCCCGGGCTGAAAGCCTGGCGCCAGCAGAAATAAGTAACGCCTTGCCCAGAGCAGAGCTCGGCGAGAAGGCGAAGTAATGGCCTTCCTCCGTGGCGGTGTAGCGTCCGCTGTCCCCAGCGGATTACACGGCAGAGGCCGCTCACAACCCCGATTAGTCGGAGATGTAGCCAGACTTCGATGAAGGCTCACAGGTGACTTCGTGGCGGTAAGGCGTAACGACACGGTGACTCCCCGCGCGGGCGTTAATCGCAAGAAGCGCCCCGAGCAGTGCAAATCCCGCGTTCGGCCGACCGATGTCGCTTTCCAGCACAAGACGCTCCGTTCATGCCGCTTATGGCGCGAATTTGCTGCCGAAGGCGTTCGTGTCATGGATTAAAACATGCAGTGCGAGGCCGCTAACATGCAGTGCGCGACCCGTGACATGCAGTGCAGAGCTCAAAACACGGAGTGCAGAGGGCGGCACCTGCTGTGCACGGGGTCGGGAGTCAGGAGAATATTCGAGACTCGAATGCTCTCGGCGGCCGCACGACCAGGCAGGACTGTTCTCCTGTCCGCCATCTTACTCCACCGCCGTTTGAGGTAGGTGACGGAGGGGCGTCAGCGGGAATCAGTTGTTATTCTGCTGCTGCCGGCCTCCCGAGCTGCGCCTCGCGGGTGATGTAGGTGCGGTGGTCGCTGGCGCCGCCGGAAACCAGGACGCTGCCGTCGGGGAGTAAGTTCTGCGCGTGTTCGCGGGTGACGAAGAGCGGTCTGTCACCCCACTCCCAGACTCCGCGCGCGACGTTGTAGATTTCCGCCACATGCGAGAAGCCGGTGCGCAACAAATCGACCAGTCCGCCGGCGACGAGCACTCTGCCATCCGGCAGGAGGGTGGCGCGATGATCCTCGCGATACTTGTGGAGCGCACCGGTCTCGGTCCACTCGCCGGTCGCGGGATCGTAGAGTTCGCACGATCGCAAGGTGCTGGACTGACCTTCGCCGCCGGCGACCAGCACCTTGCCATTGGCGAGCAGGGTGGCGCTGTAGTAGGCCCGCCCGGTCAGGAGGTTTCCCGTGCTCGTCCAGGTGCCGGTCGCGGGATCGTAAAGCTCAGCCTGTGCGGTGATGAACGGGGAAGCTAAAATTGACCCGGAGGCGACTAAGACTTGTCCGTTCCGGAGCAGGACGGGTACTCGAATTGAAGACCTTCGGGGTGAAGCCATCCGTGGAGCTCCAGGAGTTGGTCGCCGGATTGTATAACTCTGCGGTCGTGGAAGTGGTGGAGGCATCGCCCCCGACGGCCAGGACGCGGCCGTCCGGCAGGAGGGTCGCGGTGAAGTTGACGCGAGGGGTCATCATATTTCCCGCGTCGCTGAACTGGCCGGTCGCCGGGTCGTAGCGTTCCGCGCTCGATAGGTCGACAGACTGCGAATTGAAACCGCCCGCGATCAGCACGGTGCCGTCCTGCAACCGGGCGGCCGCATGGAAAGCGCGCGAGGTGCTCATCTCGCCGGTCAGCGCCCAGCTGCCGCTCGCCGGGTCGTAAACCTCCGCGCTTTTCGTGACATAATTGACCCCGTGGCCGTAGCCGCCCGCGGCCAGCACCCGACCATCGGCCAGGCTGGTTCCGGTATGCCCCCAGCGCGGGCTGATCATGAAACCGGTGACGCTCCAGGAAAAACTGCCCGCCAGCGCGGCGGCGAGAGCAAAGGGGAAAAGCAGGCCGACAAATGCGAGCTGGCGGAAGAAGCGCCGGGGGGAAGATAGGGTGGCGGAGAACTGTTTCATTTTGCGATCGTGTCAAGGAGGTCCACCGAAGTCAAGCTATCTGGATAGAGGGAGATAGTGGTGCCGACACGGGTTTGATTCACTCTGTGTCGCTGGCCAGTGGCGGTCTCTTAGGCCTGGCGGGGTGCGGCGTTGGTTTTCTCGCTGGTTCGGGCGTCGAGGGAAGGAGCGATGGCTTGCATCGGCGGCGCGCGGAACTCATTCTGTGGGGCGATGAAGCTATCCCTTTGCTGGTCTCTTTGTTTCCTGCTCGGCACGGCCGCGATCGGGCGGGCGGCTGATCCCTACGCGGAAGCCAACGCGGTGCAGAGCGCGTCCGACAAGGAATTGAATGTCGCCTACCAGCACCTGATCGAGCAGATAAAGAAGGACCAGCCGGAGCGGGCCGACCAGATCATCGCGCAACTGCGCCTCGCGCAGCGCGCCTGGCTGAAGTTCGCGGACGAACAGACGGTATTCATTGGCACCTACAGCGACATCGGTTCCGCGACGGCCCGCGCCGCGGGCCTAGCCACTTACCGCGCGGAGCTGGTCCGCCAGCGGATCGCGGAGCTCAAAGACGTGCCGGATCCTTTCTGAGACGTGGGCCGGCGATAAAGGGCCTTCGTCGCCCAAATGCGCGAAGCGCTACCGCTCGCGCTCTTCGCGGGCGCGGTCTTCGAAGCGGGTGAATTCTTTGCGGAAGGTTAACGGGACGTCGCCGGTCGGGCCGTTGCGCTGCTTCGCGATGATGAGCTCGGCTTTGCCTTCGGTCTCTTCTTTTTCCTCCTCGGAGTCGGCGTAGTATTCCTGCCGCACGAGCAGGCCGACGAGGTCGGCGTCCTGCTCGATGCTGCCCGATTCGCGCAGGTCGCTTAGGCGGGGACGGCCTTTGCTGTCGCCGGTGCGGTTTTCCGGATTTCGGTTGAGCTGGGCGGCGACGATGATCGGGATCTTCAGCTCTTTGGCGAGGCCTTTGATGCCGGCGGAGATCTCGGAGATTTCGATCTGGCGGTTCTCCTGGCCGCGGCGGGAGTTGGACCGTAGGAGCTGGAGGTAATCGATGACGATGAGCTCGATTTTGTGCTGGGCGGAGAGGCGGCGCGCCTTGGCGCGGAGTTCCAGAATGGTGAGGCCGGCGGTGTCGTCGATGTAGATCTCGGCTTCGGCGAGCTTCGCGGCGGCGTTGGTCAGCTTGTCGAAATCGCTCTCGGCGAGGAAGCCGTCGCGGGCGCGCTTGATGTTGACGTGCGCGCTCGAGCAGAGCATGCGCTGGACGAGCTGCTGGCTGCTCATTTCCAGGGAGAAGACGGCGACGGGGCGCTTCTCGTGCACCGCGATGTGCTCGACGATGTTCATACAAAACGCCGTCTTGCCCATGCTCGGGCGGGCGGCGATGACGATCATCTCAGCTTCGTGCAGGCCGCTGGTCATGCGATCGAGTTCGATGAACCCGGTCGGCAACCCGCTGAGGCTGCCTTTGTTTTCCCAGAGCTTGTTGATGGCGTCGATCGCTTCCATCACCTGGTCCTTCATGGTCAGGCTCTGGTTCTTGAAACGGTCTTCGCCGACGGCGTAGATTTTCTGCTCCACTTCGTCGAGCAGGTTATCGACCTGGTCCTGCTCTTCGTAGGAACGGCGCGCGCCTTCGGTGCAGGCGCTGATGATCTCGCGCAGGATGTATTTGTCGCGGACGATCTCGAGGTAGTAGCCGACGTTCGCCGCGGTCGGGACGAAGGTGAAGAGGCTGGTGACAAACGAAGCGCCGCCGACGGTCTCGAGCAGGTTCCGATCGCGCAGGACCTGGGTGAAGGTGATCAGGTCGATGCCGGCACCGGCGTTCCAGAGATCGACCAGGGTCAGGTAGATCGTCTGGTGGGACGGGATGTAGAAATACTGCTCGTTAATTTTCTCGACCGCTTCCGCGATGATGTCGCGGGGCGAGATGAGCATGGAACCGAGCACGCCCTGCTCGGCTTCGACGCTGTGGGGCAGCGCGCGGTGAATATCTACCGAAGAACCTTGGGATAACTCCCCATTTGTCCTCCCGCCGTTGCGTTCCGCCGAGCCTCGGCCAGCCCCGAAAGCGTTCGGGGCTGCCTTGCGAGGCTCCCCAGGGTCTTTCCCTTGGGGATTTCTCGGCATTTATTTATTGCTGCGCTTGCGCGGTCCGCGGGAGCGGTCGTCCTCTTCCTCGGCGGGGACTTCGGGTTTTGGTTCTTCGGTGGACTTGACGGTGAACTTGAATTTCGCGGTGACGTCGGGGTGCAGCTTCAGCGGCACTTCGTGTTCGCCGGTGGTCTTGATCGGGTGCTCGAGCACGAGCAGGTGGCGGTCGACGGGGCGGCTCAATTCCTGGGAAAGGCGGGTCGCGAGATCGTTCGCGGTGATGGAACCGAAAGCTTTGCCGGTCGCGCCGGTGTTGAGCATCAGGGTGACCTTCAGTTTGCCGATGCGGCGGGCGAAATCTTCCGCCTCGTTCAGCTCGCGCGCTTCACGTTCGGCGCGCTTGGCTTTCAGATTATCGAGCTGCCGCATGGTGCGCGGCGTCACTTCGTAGGCCTTGCCGGTGGGCAGGAGAAAATTGCGGGCGTAACCGCGGCGGACTTTGACGACGTCCGCTTCAGCGCCAAGGCCGGGGACGTTTTCGGTGAGGATGATTTGTGTGGAAGGCATGAGCTTGGAGTCGGTTTCCGGCGCCGAAATGCAGTCGTAGCGGCCGGCGCGGGGACGTGATTATAGGGCGCTCGGCGGGTGTGTCAACGCGGGCTCATCCGGAGCGCGCCGGGATTCACCGGCCACGCTCGGGATGAGGAAATCGCCGCGTCGCGGTCGCCGCTAGTCGAGGTCGTAAACTTCCACCAGACCGACGCCCGTCGCGGAGGCGACTCCGCTCACAATCGTGGTGTAAGCGCCCGCCGGCAGATGCAGAATCGCGGCCGCCTCGGCGTCGTCGGTCGGGGCGAGCCCGTTCTGCTCGACGAGCATGGCGTTGGGGTCGTCCTGCCAGTTGTCGTTGCTCGCGATGGCGGTGCCGTTGTGGTCGTAGACGGTGAACATCGGGTCGCCGAGCGGCGCGCTCACCCCGGCATCGGCGAGGGACGGCCCGAGCGCGCGGATGACCAGCGTGCTGCTGTCGACTTCACCGACGATGAAGCCGGTGATCAAGACGTCGTCTCCGGTGCCGACGTTGCCGCGGGTGCTGAGGTTCGCGAGGCGGGAGTCAGCCAACGGCGAGAGATCGTAGGCTTCGACGAGCGCGACTCCCGGGGTGGCGTCTTTGCCCTGCACCACAAAGGTGTAGGACCCTGGCGCGAGGTCTTGCAGCGTGGCCGCTTCCGCCGTGTTCGAAGGCGCAAGGCCATTGGCCATGATCTGATCCGCGCCGTCAGCATTCATCCAGTCGTCGTTCGTGGCGATCACGGCACCGGTGGAATCAAAAACGGTCAGAACCGGATCGGCCAGCGGGCCCGAAAGTCCGGCATCGGTGAGGGATGGCCCGAGCGCGCGGAGGACCACGGTTTGAGATTCGGTGCCGGTGACGATGAAGCCGCCGATGAGTGAATTTTCACCCGAACCCACCACGCCGCGAGTCGAGATATTCAACGCGCGGCGCTCTACCGTCGGGAATTTCGTGCTCTCGAGATGGAGCGGGATCGTGTTGTAGGCGGTGTCGCAGAAATTCGTCCCGTATTGATAATAGAAGACTGTCTCGCCGGCCGCATCGAGACCGAGAAGCTGCGCGAAAGGTGTCTGGCTCGTGAACCCGCCGACGAAGGCGTAGTCGATCACGTAGTTCGACGGCTGGTCTTCATAAACGCTGCCGCAAATCGGGCTCAGGATGCTCTGGCCCATCTCGAAGTTGTAGGTCTCGGTCGCGGTGTTCGCCGCGAGATCGATCTGATACTTCCGCGGGCTCGCAAAGGGGCGATTCACACCCTTGGGGTTTTGGAAGTTACTGTTAAAGCCGTTGTCGAAAAGGAGCAGGCCCTGGTCAAACGCGATGGACAAAGCATGCTGCCCGATCGGCGGCAGACTGCCGTCCGGCACGTCGAGCGCGAACGCCGCGAGAGACGGGAACTGATGCCACTTCTTGGTCGGGTCACCCAGGATCCACTTGATGGCATCCGTCTCGTAATCGAGGCAGATGATAAAGTTCTCGCGGCTCGAGATCAGCACCGAGTCATCGGCGCGGTTGTAGGTCACCGCGTTGTTGTGGAACCAGTCATCCGGCGCCGCAAACACAAACTGACTCGGATCATCGCCACCGGCGACCATGGCCGCGCTGATGATATCTGCGAGGTTCCAGCGTTTCAGGACATTGCCCGCCGCGTCCACTTCGAGGTTGGTGGATTCGACCTGCTCCGCGGTATCGATATCGATGATCAACCCGGTCTTACCGAAGTCGATGTTATGATGGAGAAAGAGCGCGCCCTCGTCGGCATAATCATGGAGCAAGGTGATCGTTCCATCGAGATCCACGCGGTAAAGGGAGCTGTCCTGACTCTGGTAAACGGCATTCTCGAAGAACTGAGAGGGCAGGACCGAGAAGCCAGCCGGGCTGACCCAGCGGAGCGCGCCATCGGTGTCCATAATCACCGGCTCGAAACCGCCGCTGCAGCCACCCTTCACGAGCATGTAATCATAGCTCAAAGTCTGGGTGTCGGTCCGCGCCTGCAGAACCGTGGGGCTGTCCAGTCCACACGGATGAGTGAAAGCCGCCGTGGCGATCGTGGTGCTGGCCTGCTTGGAAGAACCGTCGTTGAAGTTGTAGGTCAGGGTCACCGCGTTACTGAAACCTGAGTAAAGGCCATAGACCGGCAGAAAGATAGTGCCAGTCCCGGGTTGGAGATCGCCGCGCTCCAGGAGGTAGCTGTTCGAGTAAGTGCCGGTTAAAGGACGAATGACCGACCCGCTCTTGGGAGCAATGGAGAACTCCACGCTCTTGATTACGGAAGTGCTACTGGCATGGAGGGTGACCTGGCTGATGAACGGAGTCACGCCCGCCGTATGGCCGGTGATCGTGATGCTGGTGTCGTCGGCCTGGGTGGCGCGCGCGGAGGAGGATAGGCCGGCCAGGAGTAGCGCGGCGCTGAAAGTGAGCAGGTGGGTTTTCATAGGTTTTAGGTTCGTTGGGTTAGCGTCGGAGAAAGGCACTTAGGGCAGGTTGTAGACTTCCACCAGTCCCACTCCACTGCTCCCGTTTACTCCCTGCACCACGGCGGTGTAGGAGCCTGGGGGAATTGTGACCAGGGTGGCGGCTTCGTTATCGGACGTGGGAGCAAGACCGACGCTTTCGAGCGCGGTTGCCTCGGCGCCATCCTGCCAGTTATCGTTGGTGCCGACGGCCACGCCGCTGGCGTTGAAAATTGTCAGGGTCGGGTCGGCCAGAACGCCAACCACGCCCGCAGTAGTTAACGAAGGCCCGAGCGCGCGCACCACGACGGTCGCATCACTCCGATTGCCGATGATGAACCCGCTGATCAAGGCGCCATCTCCCGCACTCACCATCCCGCGGGTGCTGATGTTCCCGAGCTCGGAATTCGTGTTGCCGGTCAGGTCGTAGGCTTCGACCAACCCGATGCCGGTCGAACCGTTCTTGCCACTTACAATCACGGTATAAGATCCCGGATTGAGACGCCGCAACGTCGCCGCTTCGTGCGCGTCGGTGGGAGCAAGACCACGCACCTGGATCTCCGCCGCCGCATCCGCGTTCTCCCACTCGTCGTTGCTCGTCACTTCCACCCCGGTCGAGTCGTAAATGGTCAGCACCGGGTCAGCCAGCACGCCGCTCACTCCCGCGCTGGCGAGAGAAGGTCCGAGAGCGCGCACGACGATGTTCTTGGCCTCGAACCCGGTGACGATAAACCCACCGACGAGAACATTCTCACCCGTGCCGACATTCCCGCGAGTCGAGAGGTTCAACGCCTGGCCCGAAGTGGAGAGAGTGAAATGCTCGGCGTGCAGCGGGATTGAGTTATAAGCGGTGTTACAACCACCCGTGGGATATTCGTAGTCGAAGATCTGCGTGCCGGAGTCATCCAGCCCGACCAGTTGCGCCGTCGTGCCCGTGTTCTCCTGGGTGATGAAGGCGTAATCGATCAGGTAATTTAAGCGGCGCGTCTTCGTAAATGCTGCCGCAAAACTGACTGTAGACGCTTTCGTTCCACGGATAATTCCAGACTTCCGTCGCTACCCGGTCAGTCAGATTCAGCTCATATTTCCGTGGGCTGCTGTAAGTGCGGTTGATCCCCAGCGGCTCGAGAAACAGCCCATTACGACCATTGTCCATGAGCAGGAGTTGGTCGTCGCGGGTGATTGAGACCGAGTGCTGCCCTATCGGGGGCAGGGTATCGGGTCCGAGATCCAGCTCCAGTTGCGCCAGCGACGAGAACTGATGCCACTTCTTGGTGGTATCACCGAGAATCCATTCGATCGCGTCGGTATCGTAGTCGAGCGCCACGACAAAATCTTCGCGCGCCGAGACGATCAGGGAGTCGTCCGAACTCCGGTAAGTCGTCCCGTTGTTATGGAACCAGTCATCCGGCGTCGGATAGACAAACTCACTCGGGTCATCTCCTCCGGCGACCAGGGCGGCGGTGAAAATGTCACCCATGTTCCAGGTCTTGATCAGGTTACCCGCGCCATCCACTTCCATGTTTACGGCCTCGGCATACTCCGTGGTATCCGCGTCCAAGATCAGGCCCGTGCGGCCTGGATCGATCTGATGGTGGAAGTTCACCACCCCGAGACTGCCGTAGTCCGCCAGCGTGGTAATTGTTCCGTCAAGGTCTACCCGGTAAAGCACGCTGCCATTTGTGAGATAGACCGCGTGGTCGAAGAAAGTCGCACTCGCCGTCAGAACCGCATCGGTGGGAAAAGGACTGAACCACCGGACTTCGCCGTCCGTATCCAGAATGATCGGAGAAATCCCGGCCCCGCTGCCGCAGGCGCCACGGACCAGCATATAGTCATAGCTCAGACTTGTGCTCGCGGTGCGCGCTTTCAGCTTCGTCGGCGTGCTGATCCCGCACGGGTCCGTGAATGTCGTTGTCTGAATAGTGGTGACATCCTGTTTCGAGGAACCGTCCCGGAAGCGATAAGTCAGGGTTACGGTGTTGGCGAAGTTCGCATAGAGCCCGTAGACCGGGAGAAAGATCTGGCCATTGCTCTGGAGATACTGCCGACTGGACAGATAGCTCGCGCTGTAGGTCTGGGAAAAGAGGCGGGTCACTGATCCCGGCTTCGCGGCGATCGTGAATTGAATGCTGTCGATCACGCTGGTGTTGTTGGTCGTGATCGTGAGCTGGCTGATTAACGGCGTCACGCCGGCCGTCTTAGCCACGATGGTGAAATCGGTATCATCCGCCTGGCTGGCGTTCGCCAGCGATGAGGTCACAAACAGGAGAAGGCCGGCGGAGAAGATACGGAGATGCATGGAGCCCCTTTCTTTAGAGAAGCTGAATCGCGCGCGCAAGCGGTATTTCTAAGGGTGGAGAGAAAGAATGAAACTCTCGCCCCATCAATCCAGATGATAGACTTCCACCAACCCTACGCCGGTGCCGCCGTTGGCTCCGGCGACGATCGCGGAATAGGCCCCCGCGGGGAGGAAAAGCGCCGTCGCCGACTCGGCGTCGTCGGCAGGCGCAAGCCCTTGGGCGGCGATGTCTTCGGCGCTGTTGTCATCGCGCCAGTTATCATTCGCGGCGATCTGGGAACCGTTCGCGTCGAAGATCGTCAGCGTCGGGTCGCTGAGCGGTTGGTCCACGTTCCCCGGAGGCAGCGTCGGCCCCAGCGCCCGGATCACAACCGAAGCACTCGCGACGTCGCCGACGATGAACCCGCTAATCAAAACATCGTCGGCCGAGCCGACAGAGCCGCGGGTGCTGATGTTCGCGAGTCGCGAGCCAGCATTTGGGGAAAGATCGTAGGCTTCCACGAGGCCGACTCCGGTCGTGGCGTTTCTGCCGGTCACCACTACCGTGTAAGCTGCCGGCGGCAGGGTAAGAAGCGTGGCCGCCTCGAGGGGCGACGTGGGGGCAAGTCCGTCGGCTTCGATCTGAGCGGCCCCGGGATCCGTCTGCCAATCATCATTCACCGCGAGCGAAGTGCCGGTGGAATCGAAGACCTGGAGGACCGGATTGGCCAATGCGCCGGCGACATCCGACCCGGAGAGGGATGGACCAAGCGCGCGCAGCACCACGGTCTTCGGGGTGAAACCACCAATGATAAGTCCGCCGATCAGGGCGTTATCTCCCAGACCTACCCGACCGCGGGTCGAGAGGTTCAGCGCCTGCGGGCCGACCGTGGGAAATTTTGTGCTCTCCAGGTGGATCGGGATGGCATTGAAAGCTGTCGCGCAGAATATGTCCGGATACTGGTAGTAGAAGACTTTCTCGCCCGCGGCGTCGAGACCCAGAAATTGCGTGTACTGCACCGGAGCTCCCGGCCCGTTCACATCTGCGTAATCGATCAGGTAATTCAAAGGCTGGTCTTCATAGACCGAGGCGCAAATCCCGCATTTCAGCGTCTGCCCCATCTCATAACTCCAGACTTCGGTCGCGGTCATCGTCGGCAGATCGATCTTCCACTTCCGCGGGCTGGCATAGTCGCGCATGATCCCGGCCGGCACCTGGATGTCGCTATCCTTGCCGTTATCAAAGACCATCACTCCCTCATCGTAGGTGATGGAGACGGCGTGCTGCCCGATCGGCGGCAAGCTTCCCGGAGGCAGAGTCAGCGCGTATTGGTTGAGCGAAGGATAGAGATACCACTCCTTGGTCGTGTCCCCCAGGATCCACTTGATCGCGAGCGTCTGGTAGTCCAGGCAGATCACGAAGTTTTCCCGGCTCGACAGGACGAGTGAGTCATCGACCCGGTTATAGGCTACCGCGTTGTTGTGAAACCAATCTTCCGAGGAAGGAACCACGAACTGACTCGGATCGTCACCCCCGGCGGTCATCGCCTGGCTGATGATGTCCACCATGTCCCACATCTTGACTACGTTACCGGCCGCATCCACTTCCAGGTTCAACGACTCCTTATGAGCCGCAGTGTTGACGTCCAGGATTAACCCGACCTTGCCCCGGTCGACATTGTGATGGAACGAAACCACGCCGATATCGCTATAATCGTGCAGGAAGCTCACCGAGCCATCCAGCTCCATCCGATAAAGCGAAGTATCCTGCGCGATGTAAAAGGCGTTATCGAAAAAGGTCGCGTGCGCCGTCGAGAAGCCACCGGGTCCCACCCAGCGCAGGGCGCCATCCGTATCGATCACCGCGGGCGAATTCGAGTCACAGCTCCCCTTGATCATGATGAAGTCGTAACTCAGGGCGCTCTCCGTCCGGGCCTGCAGCACCGTCGGTTTGTCGTAATCGCACGGATCATCGAAGCCCGCGGTCGTAAACGTGGTCGTGACTGACTTGGAGGAGCCGTCGTTGAACGCGTAGGTCAGCGTCACGGTATTGTTGAAGCCCGCATAGAGACCATAGACTGCCAGGAAGATCTTCCCCGTAGCCGGCTGGAGATCGCCGCGAGCCAGCAGGTAGGTGCGGTCGTAGCGTGCCGGAGAGCGGGCGCGTGACCGAACCGGTCTTCGGTTGAATGGAAAACTGCACACTCCGGATGACGCTGGTGTCACTGGCCGTGAGCGTGAATTGACTGATGAACGGCGTCACGCCGGCCGTCTTGGCGTCGATCGTGATGGTCGTGCTGTCCGCTTCGGTGGCGTAGGCAGCGGAGGCAAGACCGCAGACCAGAACGAGCGTGGCGAAAACAAGGGAGCGAAGCTTGGCAGGTCTGGGCATGTCTTTTTTTAGCAAGACTTTCCAAACTCGCCACGGTTTTTTCGGGAAAAGTTCGTGGCGGATAAATGCTGACCCGTGTCGTCCATGGCTGCAGCGTGCGCTGCCCTCCGCGCATCTGGGGGAGGGGGATTTCCGCTGAGGACAGCGGACGCTACACGATCAGCGCGATCCACAGCAAAGACCAATTGTAGGGCGGCTCGGTGAGCCGCCAAACCCAGAGCCCCTCGGGTCGCGCAGCCGTCTTCGCACCTTCGCACCTTCGTGCCCTTCGTGGTGAACCCAAAACACCGGTCGCCTGGCGCCGTTCGTTCATGAAGCTGCCCTGTTCGCCCCGGAAAAAACAAAAACCACGGCGAAGAGTTTCCCCGCCGTGGCTCCCTCGTTCGATCTCCGCCCTGGCATCTTGATGGCGCTGAAGCCCGAGTTGAGCAGACTGCCACATGCTCAGCGTCGCGCAGCGTGCGCTGCCTTCCTGGTCGCACACCGAAGAACCGCGCGCCCCGGAGTAAGACATTCCGCTGAGGACCGCGCATTCCTACACCTTCGAAAACACAAAAGCCGTGGCGAAGAATCCCTCGCCACGGCTTCGTAGTTGTTAGCTCCACGACGCGGAGCTAACTGTGTCAATCTGTTGGGTTAGACCTAGACCGCCATCTTGCAGGCCGGCATCGACCAGTCACTGGAGCCTTTGGCGCCGTTGGCACGGATGCGATACCAATAGACCTTACCCGGGGTGAGACCCGGCACCACCGTGCCGCGGGCCTTGGTCGTGAGTGGCCGATCGATCCACGGACCGTCCGCGCTTTCCGCATACTGGATCGAGAAGTTGCGCACATTGCGCCCACCCTTGCAGCGCAGGATTGCTTCCCCACTCACCACGCCGTCGGCCACCCGCACGTTCGTCGGGGTCGCCGGGATGGTGGAAGGAGTGGAAGCCCGGCGCAGCTGGAAGCCGCAATTTACGATGACCATGCGGTCGCCGTTGGCGACGGATTCGATGAAGCCGGCCCATTGGCGAAGCTGATCGACCGTCGCTTTTTTGGCGAGGTTGCGGAGCATCCGTTCCGTCCGGCCACCATTGAGGGCGGCGGCGTTTTTGGCGATGAGGTCATCGAGGCCGGCCTGCATTTCGGCGGTGGTCGGCTTGATCGCGGCGACGGTGGCATAGCCCGTGACGTGAGTGATGCCATTGGTCGTGAAACCAATCAGGTCATCGGTGGTGTAGATGGCGAACTCTCTTGAAGCTAGCGGAAGGAACGCGTCCTCGTTGCTACTATTTGAAGTGGATAACATAACTGTTTATTACTAGTCACGCGGTCTATTCCGCGGCAGAGCCGTGTCAGTAGATTGATCGTTTACTCTGCACGTAGGATAAAAGCTACCCGTGTGCCGAGAACGCAGCTCGGCGCAAAAATTCTGCACTTTTTTTTCGCCTCGAGCCTTTGAGTCGTTAGGTTCTGCGGGCGAGGTATTTACTGCGGGCCAGCCTCGTTCTCGTTAGGCACTTTTCGGTGAAATTTCCGCATTTTCGCGTGTTGGCATGGCCTTCAGCCGCGTTTTTTACCCTCGTTCTCGCGCCATGAGCCGATTGTGTTCCGGCGTGAGTCTATGGCGTCGTGGCGTGACTTGACCGGGTTACGGCGTGAGTCCATTGGGTCGTGGCGCGAATCGATCGAGTTTCGGCGTGAGTTTATTGTGTCGTGGCGCGAGTCGACCGGGTTACGCCGTGAGTCTATTGCGTCGTGGCGCGAATCGATCGTGTCATACCACGAGTCTATTGTGTCGTGGCGCGAATCGACCGGGTTACGGCGTGAGTCTATTGCGTCGTGGCGCGAACCGACCGGGTTACGGCGTGAGTCTATTGTGTCGTGGCGCGAGTCGACCGGGTTACCTCACGAATCTATTGTGTCGCGGTGCGAGTCTGTTGCCTCGCGGGACGATCCGATGGCCCCGTGCCTGAGCCTGCGGCCCTCCGAATAGCGACCCGGCCGGTCGCGCCCGAACACAGTATATTATAATAGAGTGGCCGGGCCGTACCCAGTCGAGGGACAACTGCACCCTCAGCCGGCCGGCGGATTCACCCGCGGCGCCGGCTTTCGCTTGCGGGCCGTCTTCTTCGCCACCTCTTCCGCTGCCGGCCTGGCCGCCGCCGGCTTCCGTTTCCGGGGCGACCGGGCTTTCTTCGCCGCTTTCGGCTTTTCCAGCGCGGCCCGCTCGGGCGCCTTCCGGGCCTCCCACCACGCCTGGGCCTTGCGCAGCCCGGCCTTCCCGATCTTCTTCGCCGCCACCTGCACCGCCGGGTGCTGCATGATCGCCAGCGCGATCGCGAGCTTGGTTCCGGGTTTCTTCTTCATTCCTCTCCTTAGGCCTCATTTGCGAGTGTCGATAGGCAGCTCTGAACCCAATCCCCCACCTTCCCTTCAGTCCAGCGGACTGCGCACCCCGAGCCCCGGCTTGTTCAACACATGGGTATAGATCATCGTGGTGGAGACATCCTTGTGCCCGAGGAGCTCCTGCACTGTGCGGATGTCATACCCGTTCTCCCGCGTAAAAGCTTCGTAAAACGAAGCACACGCGGCTTCAGGGAGCCGCGTCAAAGCCTTGGCATCGAAGCTCATGCGGCCTCGGAGGGGTCCGCGTCGGCCTTGCCGGCCGCAGGTTCGCCAAAATAGTGGCGCAGTTGCTTGCGCAGCAGGATGCGCCCGCCTCCGCTCTTCAAATATCTTTCCCGGCCCAGCGCGTCCTCCTGCTTCAGATAAGCCTCGTAGTAGATGAGCCGCCACGGCCCCCGATAAGAGGTCGCTCGCGCCGCGCCCGCTTTGTGAGCCGCGATCCGCCCACGCAGATTTGCCGAGTAACCAATGTAGAGGCCATTGTCTGACTCCGACCTCAATACATAGACATAGAACATGATGCGTTTTTAATATTCCCTTGGCACGTGAGCGAAGCTTTTACGTGCGCCACCTCCACCTCTGCCATCTCGCGTGGGTGCCGCTTACCGTGGAAGCGGATGAACCGCTCGATCCACTCCGAGTAAGTGCGCTCGGTCCGAATGCTGTAGTGCTTCAACCGCATCACATCCCGGACCTGTTCGAGCAGTTTTTTCGGCTTGCCTTCCACGGTCGGGTCCGGGAGAATGGTGTTCATGACTCCGTTTTTATCGGTCCGCTGCTCCGCAGGCAAGCGAATTAGGCGGAATAATTCCGCCTTTAATTGCGGAATAATTCCTTCCATTTCTCGTTAGATGCTGAAGCGCACCGCCCTGATTCCTAAGCATGACTAAGCAAGCACAGAAGTCTCTTCGCACCTCCCTCGCTATGATGGCGCTCGCCCTGCTGCTGTATCTCGCTGGGCTGATCATTCGCGATGTGTTCTCGCACCAGTTGCGCGTCATATGGGCCCTCGGGGTCCCCAAGGCTCTGCCGCTGGTTCTCCTTTTCGCTCTCCTGATTCGTCTTTCGTATCGCCTCGGTATGCGAGACGAACGGAGCCTTTCCGCAGAGACACCTCCAGATGGGAACCCGTCCCGTAACCCAAACATCT
>CAVUNK010000003.1:0-41608 GCA_963742845.1 uncultured Verrucomicrobiae bacterium
GGGGTCAGGAGAATATTCCTGCTTGGTTACAGATCCCGCCATAGCACTGGCGTAGCGAATATTCTCCTGACACCCAATCTTTTCCGAAGAGTTACCGCCACCGGCTGACCTTCCGTTCAACGCGGCGGGATCGCGGCAAAGGCCGCATCGAAAAACTGGAAGATAAGTTTGTCGACCGAAGTAAGGCCCACGGGCGTGAACCAGTAATCGAAAGCATGCGCGCTGCCCCCGACGACGTAGGCCGCGTAGTTGTTCACGGACGCCAGCTGTAACTGCGCGACCAGATCGTAGTATTGCTGGATCGGCTGCGGATCGAACTGGCTGGTAAAAAGAATCATCGGCCGGGCGTCCTGGGTCACGAGCACGAACGGGGAGACCGAGAGCTGGTAACGCAAGCCGGACCGCCCCATCGTATTGGTATAGTTTTGGATCGCGGCAACAAAAGGTTGCAGATTCGGATCGAGCGCGCGCTCGTCAAATTTGTAGGCGCCCGAGAGGCAGGCCACCACATCCGGTCTGGCCGCCGCACTCCAGAATTGGCTGGGATTTGAGACGATAGGTCCAGCGTGGGTATCGCAAGCCAGGAACGCCCCGTGGCTGCCGCCGGTCGATCCGCCCGCGATCCCGAGCCGTCCGTCGCAGCGGTGATCGGCCCGCGCGGCCAGGCACTCCAGCTTGATGTCGTCTGTCTGTTCCGGCGGGCGCCCGGACTGATCATTAATGGAGCGATGCCGGCCGTCAAATGAGGCGGTTGATTGGGAATCAAACCCGGAGGGGCGAGACGATAGGCGACGGGAACACGAGGTAGCCGTGTCCCGCCAGGTCGGGATCGACTCCGGCAGCTTCAGTGTCAGCGGGATTACCGGCAGAGAACGCCGGCATGCACGACCAGGATGGCGGGCCAGGGGCCGGGGCCATAACGCCTGGGATCGGGAGTCGTCACGAGCCAGGACAAGGTCGATCCGTCCGAAGGCTGGTAGGCCAGCGGTAGATTCTCCATCGTGGAGGCCGAGACTCTTCCCGCGAGGAAGAGCCCGCCGAGGAGCAGCAGGAAGGCGAAGCCTTTCCTGACGAGAGTTCGCTGGCGGGGAGATCCGTTGGCGTGGGACAGAGTTTGATCCATGCCAGAACGGACGCGGAATATCACCGTGGGCAAATACCTTCTGGAGCAGGCTGCGATACGGAAAGGGTATTACCCCGGTGCTTTGCGGGCGCCGGAACCGCCTCTGGATCGCTCCCGCAATCAAGCCAGCCCCGGCACGAAGTGGGCTCGTTAGCCCTGCAAGACCTTAACCAAGGTCGGCCCCGCCGGTCCTTACTCAAACTCGGGCACGGGTGGCAAACCCGCCGCCTTGTAGTGCTCGATCTTCGCCTCCATCTCGGGACGGTAAATAAGGTCCACGACCCGCACGCAGGTCGACAGCAGGGAAAAGAAAAGGCGATAGCGGTCAGAGATGCGCGCTTCCAGCACCCGGGCAGAGCTATGATCGGCTTCAACTTGTCAAACGCTGAGGGTTCACCCGCAGCCATTCGCCCGAGCCGGTTAATCGCCTCGCGGGCCACGTGAGACTTATAGCTGGCCAGCGTAAGCCGAAAGTCCCTGGGAAAGGCCAGGAGCCGCACGGGTTGTTCCCCGGTTACTTCGT
This sequence comes from uncultured Verrucomicrobiae bacterium, assembly GCA_963742845.1. Taxonomy (GTDB): domain Bacteria; phylum Verrucomicrobiota; class Verrucomicrobiia; order Chthoniobacterales; family UBA10450; genus Palsa-1392. The sequence goes on from CAVUNK010000003.1 coordinate 1,647, forward strand.
AGTCCCCGCTTTCCTCCTCGTCCTCACCCTCCAGCGCGCGGTCGCCGTTCGCGACCGACTTTAGCTCCTCGTTTTCCAGAGTTAGTGTTTCCAGCTCCCGCCGGGCCGCCAGTTCCGCTTCGCTTTTCTCCCGCGCCAAGGCCTGCGCGTGCTTCTTATCGGCAGTCAGGGTGCGGATCTTTCTTAGCGTTTCTTCGTCGGGAGGCTCGGAAGTCTTCGGCTCTGCTTCCTGCTCCCGCGACTGTTTTTTCAGCAAACGCAGTTCGCGCTCCAGCCGCGCGTTCTCTTCCGTCGCCTGGCGCGCCTGTTGGGCGACCCGGGCCAATTTATCCTGCGCTTCCTGCATCGGTTCGTTTTCATGCTCCCGCGCTTTCCGCAGCGCTTCGTCGTTCATCCACTGGCTAAAGGCGTCGTCGGGCCCGAGCCCCAGCTTGGCTCGCGTCCGGAGGATCGTGTCGTAATTCCGCTGAACGTCTTCGTCCTCACAGATCGGCAGGAGGCTGCGCAGGAGAAGAATGCCTAACGCGCGATAAGGAGACGAATTAACGGCCCACACCAGCTCCTGTAATCCTTCGAGGCTGCCGGATTCCAATACTTCCTTCGCCAGCGCCTCCAGTTCCTGCAGGAACAACGCCGGATCGTCGCCGGCGAGAAGCAGGCGCACATCGGGCGCAGCTAACGTGTACCCTGCTCCCTGGGCTGGAGCCATCTTTACCATCCGGCGCGCCAGGTCGGGTCTCCAGGACCACAGCAGATGCTGGAACATGTGCGACCACACATTCCCCCGTTTGGCCGGCACGCCCCAGATCTCGTAGGCCTCCACGATTCGATCACAGCAACTGTGGTCGCCGAGTGCGAGCAGATAGGCAACCTCCAAGTCATCCGTTATCCGCGTCGGCTCCAGGGTCAGCAATTGCGTCCGCCTCATGGCCTTCAGCCGTGGGCGATCCAGTCCAAGATGGGGATCGGCTTTCAGCTCACTGCGCGTCACCCCGGGGATGGGAGAGGAATCGCGCAGCCGTTTCAGATCCTGCTTCGCGCAACAGTTCTTATACTTTTTCCCACTCCCACATCGGCAATGCTCATTGCGTCCTACCTTCTCCACGGCCCGTCGCTGCGTCGCGCCTCCCGAGCGACGCGCCTCACGCTTCGGCAGCATTTTCTCGAAGGGTTGTGTGATCCCTCGGAAAGTGCTTCGCACGCTCTCGGGATAAGGCACCTTGAAAAGGCGATGTCGTTTCCCCGCCGTGGCGATCTCTTGCGCGTTCTCTTTTCCGATGTGCGTCGCCAGGGCCGACAGCCGGTAGAGCGTCACCTCATCCAGATCGAATTCCATCAGTTCGACGGCGGAGCGGACGATTTGCGGAGGAAGCGATTTTTCTTTGTGGTGCTCCATCCACCACGCCGCCGCGACGAACAACGCCATCGATCGCAATTGCCCGGAGGTCCGATGCTGTTCCAGCCCCTCGAGCAACTGCTCCGTCACTTCTGCCTCCATCCTCCACGCCAGCCGGGCGAGGAGCGAATAATCCAGTCCCAGCGCCAGCATTTGTGGCAGCAGTGAGGCCGGCAGAGCCCGCCTCGTCATCTCTGCGGCGGCGCATAAGAGGCTGAATTCCCTTTCCTTGAGTTCCTCCGCCTTGGCTACGAGCCACCCGTGCAGGGTGGCGTCATCTTCCGGGAGCAAAGCCACGATCTTGCCCACTCCCTCCTGATCGAACGACGCCGACGCGAGCAATTGCGCTACTTCCGGCGGAATCCTCTGGCTGCTGCTCGAGGGCATATTTCCCGCTTAGCATTCGGCACCCCGCCCGATCGAACAACAAAAAAGCGCGCGTTCACGGGACCCGTCACGCCCGGAAGAGGCTGGCTTATTTTGCGCTCGCCGCGTGCGACGCAACCTTTCCCGAGCTTACGCCTATCTCTCTTCCCGGATTAAAAGGAGTCGAGCCAATTCGCCGCGATTCACAGGTTGATCCCGCTCACGCCGCCGTGCGGTTATTGCCGCGCCGCCGCCTCCAGGCCAACAGTCCTGTCGCCCCGAGCGCCAGTGCGCCGAGAGACTCCAGGTCAGGAGAGGAGGAGTGGCTTCTTCTTTGCCCGGCCCTCACGACCTCGCCAGGGTCACCGTAGGCATAGTCCACGACCGCGAAGCTATTTGTAGGAAAACCATTCATCCGCACCCGCACCCACCCGTACTGCTCGCCGGCCCCGGTGTTGAACTTGAAGCCCACAAACCCCTGTCCGGGCGCCCGAAATTGGCCTGCCCGAAACAATAGGTGGCAAGAGGACCGGAACCTCCCGCGAAAGGCCCCGCAGATATGACGTTCCCAGGGCGGAGGCGTGATATCGACCCACCGCCCCTGACCGCGGCTCCCGGAGCAGAGATTTTAAAAAAAGCGCTCCCGCCAAGATAGAACGACTCCGTCCCGTAAATGCTTCTAACTCTTCGAATGGATCAGTTTAAGATTGCCATTGTCGCCCAGCGGCAAGTTAAGAGCCCCGGGGTAGCAGCCCCCACTATGGTTGTGATAGCTGTAGAAACAAAACCCGTTGGGGACATCCTGTTTAATAAGACCGCTATAATGGATCTCGGCGACAGCCGACTCCGCCAGGCTGAAAGTGATACCGCTGGAGAGCGCCGCCGTCGCATAGGCGGCCCACCGCTTATGTTCGAGTGACTTGATTTTGAGGCGCCGACTTCCTGGCAGTTTGCTTGAGTGAACCGGTTTTTTCATGGGGATATTCTCCTTCTTCTCCCGATTGGTTAGACCGCGACTGCAGGTCTAAAAGAGAGAGAAAGCTGCGGGAGAAGCGACTTCCCCCCCGGTTTCAGGCCTCGGTTCCAAGACGTTGCCCAGAATCCTGCCGGCCTGGCAAGAAAAAAATCTGGCTGGGAAGATCGCCGCTACAGCGCGTATCGGTTCGGCAGGAAAGCTCCCGGGTCGGCTTGAGTCGTTCGCGGATCTTCTCGGCGACAGCTTGGGGGGCAACGGCCTGCTCATCATTCCAGACCGGGAAAGTGAGCCGATGCCCAGCGTTTTTAAGGTGCGCGAGCTGCCGCTTTAGACGCTGACGGCGTGACGCCGGCACCGAGATGCGGCTATCGCCTGCGGCGCCAGAGCGCTACTCCCGCTGCACCCAGGGCCAGTCCGCCCAGGGATTCCAAGGCAGGAGCGGAGTTCCCGGATGTTTGGCCGGCTAAGACTGTATCTCCTGGATCGCCATAGGCGTAATCGACCACCTCCACCATGTGTTTTCGGCCACCCAGCATTCTCACGCGCACCCAGCCGTATTGCACGCCCGCTCCATGATTGAACTTGAAACCAATCAGGCCGTAGCCGCGGGCCAGGAATTCGCCGTAGAGATGGCTGACCGCATTAAAATAATCATAGGCCAAAATGCCCCCTTCCGGAACGAAAGGTCGAGTCGATACCGCGTCGCGCCGATCGAGTTTTGCGACGCACGGTTCGCTCGCACCACAGGGTGCGCCGTTGACGGATGCTGATAGAGCCGCGTAGACGGAAAAGTTGGCGACCCCGCCACCAGGGACGCTGCTGGACCCGTAGACGAAGTTAAAATGCTTAACGACAAAGCTGCCACCCGCGGGGTCCAGTTGAAACGTGACGCGGTCCCTGCCGCCTACCTTCTGGTTGACCAGACCGCTATAATGGATCTCGCCTACAGCCGAATCTGCCAGGCCGAAACTAAAACCGCTGGCGAGCGCTGCCGTCCCATAGGCGGCCCACCGCTTATGTTCGAGTGCCTTGATTTTGAGGCGCCGACTTCCTGGCAGCTTGCTTGAGTGAACCGGTTTTTTCATGGGGATATTCTCCTTCTTCTCCCGATTGGTTAGACCGCGACTGCAGGTCTAAAAGAGAGAGAAAGCTGCGGGAGAAGCGACTTCCCCCCCGGTTTCAGGCCTCGGTTCCAAGACGTTGCCCAGAATCCTGCCGGCCTGGCAAGAAAAAAATCGGGCTGGGAAGATCGCCCCTTCGAGTTCGTATTCGTCCCGGCAGAGCGGCGGGAGGGGGGCGAGTAGGGGGACTCATCACTCCCGCCGCTCATCAGGAAAAAATCCTGCTTGACGAATAAAGTCCAAAAACAAGAAGATCGGGCCCGTAAGCGACTGTCTTTGACCGCGCTGCACAGATTAGAAACAATCCCACGGAGGGTTCACCAATGAATATGCTAAAGACTATCTTCCAGGCGGCGCTCAGTGTGGCCGCAGTTGGTTTTATCACTATTGCCACGGCTCCCCGGGCGCAGGCGGGCGCCGGCGATCTCTTCGCCACCGATCCTACTGCAGGCACGGTAAGGGTTTACGGGCTGGATGGGTCGTCGCGCATTTTTGCCAGCGGGCTCGGGCTGCCGCAGGGGATCACCTTCGATGGCTTCGGCAACCTTTTCGTGGCCGATAAAGCACGGGGCAAAATCTACAAATTCACCGCGGACGGAACCCGGACCACTTTTGCCACCGGGCTGCACGCGCCCATCGGCCTGGCGTTCGACGGGCTCGATCTGGCGGTCTCGGAGAATGAGGGCAACTCCGTGACCCGGGTCGATCAAAGCGGCAATGCGATCATTTTCCAAACGTTTGCCGCGCCGGTGGGGCTCGCTTTCGAAAGGCCGAATCTCTACCTCGCCGACGGCGACAATCTGCAGGTCATCGGGCCGGATAACGATATCACCGTGACCCCGGTCAGCGGCAGCCGCAGCGTCGCCGTGGACGCACTGGACAATGCTTTTGTCAGCTCCTCCGATGGCTCGGTCACCCGCGTCAGCTCGCTCGGGGCGGTGAGTACCTTCGCCACCGGGCTGGGCACCCCGAACGGCATGGCTTTTCGCCCGAGACGGTATACGGACCTGGAACCGGGCGTCGGTGATCTGTTCGTCGCCGAGACCCAGGGCGGCACCATCTCGGAGTACACCATGGCGGGTGTGCGGAGCGTTTTCGCGACCGGCGGGAATCCCAAATATCTCGCCTTCGAATTAATCCTCCCGGGCAAACTGCTCGAATATCTCCACCCGCCTCAACGCGCAGGCGGGGGAAAATGTCCTGATCGGCGGCTTCATCATCACGGGGGATGAACCGAAGGACGTCCTGCTCCGCGGCGTCGGGCCCTCCCTCTCGGCGGCGGTGACGCCGATCGCGGGCGCGCTCGCCGACCCCATCCTGGAGTTGCATAAACCGGATGGCTCGGTGGTCACGAATGACAACTGGCGCTCCGAGCAGGAGGCTGTCATCCAGGACACGGGCCTCGCGCCGATCGACGATCGGGAGCCTGCGATGCGGGTCACCCTCGAGCCGGGCGCCTACACTGCGATCGTGCGGGGGGTTAACGCCACCACCGGCGTGGCCATGGTCGAGGCTTACGACCTCAATCCCGACGCCAATTCCGAGCTGGCGAACATCAGCACCCGTGGGCTGGTGCAGACGAGCGACGATTGCATGATCGGCGGCTTCATTATCCAGCAAAGCGAGAGCGCCCGGGTCCTCATCCGCGCGCTGGGCAAGTCGCTGGAGGATTCGACGGTGCCGATCACAAACGCCTTGCAGGATCCTTACCTGGAGCTCTACGACGTCCACGGCAACCTGGTGAATTCTAACGACAACTGGCGCGACACCGCGGAAGGGGAAATTGCGGCCACCGGCCTCGCCCCCAGCAAAGACAAGGAATCTGCCATCCTCGCGAACCTGCGGGGCGGCAACTACACCGCGATCGTGCGCGGGAGCCACAACGGGATCGGGGTGGGGTTGGTGGAGATCTACCACTTACCTTAACCGATCAGGTTTTTGGAGAACCTGACTCCCTGAACCACAAAAAAGCGCGCGCTCAGGGGCCCATGTCACGCGTGGCAGAGGCTGGCTTTGCCGCGCTCGCCGCGGAAGGGTGACGCTGGCCCTCCTGAACGTGGGGTCCGACGCTTGCGGTCGGAGATGACACCTGTTTGTTGAGCGCATCATCCTGCACCCATGAATATCCACCGCTTCGATCACCTCGACCTTCGGGTCTCCAACTTTGCGGAAGCCCGGAAGTTTTACGACGTCCTCTTCCCGGCGCTCGGTTTCCCGCAGATCCGCGCCGCGGAGACCGAAGTCACCTATTCCGCCGAGGGCGACCGCAAGACGAGTCCCTTCATCGGCCTCAACGAGGAACCAGGCCACCGCGGCAACGCCACCCGCTTCGCCTTCTGGGCGGACACGGAAGAGGAAGTCAACCGGCTCGGGGCGATCATCCGCGAGGCCGGCGCGCAAAAGGTCGAGGGCCCGGAGTATTGCCACGAATACACGCCCGGCTACTACGCCCTCTTCTTCGAGGACGCCGACGGCAACAAGTGGGAAATCTGCTGTCGCAACGCCCGCATACGGTAAACGATCGCCGCGTTCGCTCGCCGGGTGACCTCGGCAATTCCTGGCCGAAGTGCCCTTGCGATTTGAATTGTGCGGACGCGAGCAATCCTTCAGTGTCGTAAAAGTGTTGCCGACCACAGAGTCTTTAAAAGCCGAGTTCCCCGAACTAAAAGTGCAGGGCGAGCTGACCGCTGCGCGCCTCGGTCCGCGGAGATAACGCGGTGAACAAAGTGTGGTTTGAATCGAGTCGATCGGAATTGTGCGAGATAGCCGAAACCCCGAAGGGTGAGGGCGGGGACCAAGAATCAATGGAGCCGCGGGGACGCGAGCGACATAGGCTGGCGTCTCATCGGCCAGCCCGCAGGGGCGAAGGCCGCGGGCACAGCCAAGAAATTAGGTGGGAGGATCAATTCCACCTCTCGTTAGACCAGGAGACTGCCCGCGACTTTCTATGACGAGACCCTCCCGCAGGCTCACCTACCGATTCCAGGAGCGGTTCTAAGCTGGGCACATCTCAATACGGCTCTTAAAGACATGTGGACTAATACGCCGGAGGAGCTTCAAGAGCGGCGTGTTCTGCAGATTATCGCGTGGGCAGGCGGAGGGCAGTTGCTAGATGACAGCGCAGCGTCTGTCGAGTTTCGCGATTTTCTCGAGGTCATACCAGCTGAGCTCCTCACGCAATACTGCTCCGAATGTGTTGATAACCCATTTCCAAACTCGGGCCTTGCCCTGCAAGACCTTGTAAATCAGGTCGGGCAACGCCTGGGATGTGTTGTCGAATTTGGTCGTTACCGTGGTACGCCGAACTCCATCGGCTTCGATGGCATTTGCAACCGCATCTGGCCACCGCGTGGTGGTCGAGGTGAAGAAGAGCTCTGCTTATCAAGTTCGATTAGACGTATTGGCTCGGTATCGTCAGCGGCTCGTCGAGGACGGTCGCGTCTCTTTAGACACATCGTCGATGCTAATCGTCGTCGGCGAGGAGGAAACGGCGGACTTGGAAGCGCAGATTCGCGGGTCCCGGCACTCATGGGATGTGCGACTGATTGGCGTCAACGCGCTTCTACGCCTGATGAACGTGAAGGAGGAATTGGAGGACCCTGCAATTGTCACCAGAATCCACGACGTGCTCATTCCACGTGAGTTCACAAAGCTAGATCAAATCGTCGACCTGCTGTTCACGACCGCGGCAGATTTGCGACCGGCGGTAGAAACCCGCCTCGGCAGCCGACGTCGGAGGTGGAGATTCGCAGCCTGAGGTGACGACGAGCACTGCGACGTTTCGGCGTGAATCGCTACAGAAAGTGGAACGAGTAATCCACTGCGCGTTGCTCAAGCAGACAAGAAGCTCCTACGCCTCGGCCGACGGAACGACGGTCGTGATCTGCAAGGCATCGCGTGCGTACGACGACGGCGGCTACTGGTTCGGCTTCTACGCTTTCCAGCTCGAGATGGTTCGCGCAGTTGCGCGCGGTTTTGCCGCGTTCCAGTGCGCGGGCCCGGACAAGCTATTATTGATCTGGTTGCGCAGTTCGGCCAATGGACCGACCAAATGAACACGACGGAAACAGAATCAAAAGTCTACTGGCATGTCCATATTAACGAAAATCTACAAATGATTCGAAGGTCAGGCAGCCCTTCTTATTGACCTTGTTTCGTTCATAGTCCCAGACGGATCGGCTTTATGAATATTGTGCGGACTGACATGGTCTTCACGCCGACAACGCCAGCCCGACTGACGTTCGTCGAGCGGATGTACAATCAACAGCAAGGTCGTCGATGCTATCCAGACACCGGGGAAGCAGATTGTCGTCTATGGGCATTCAGGGTCCGGAGCTTGATGCTTCTCGTGAACAAACTTCATCAGCTGTACGAGAAACATATTACTACGAGATGCATGTCCACCGTGACGTTTCAGCAGATTTGTTTGGACGCATTCGATCAGTTGCAGCCATTCTAATCTGAGCGAGAGTTTCCCAAACCGCGACACGGAAGATAGCCGCACGTTTAGGCAGACTACGTTGGAATAAAGAGCCAGATCGGTGCCGAATCATCTCTTTCCTTGACACTGAAAACGAAAGCAGAGTTGCGCTGCCCTCAGCTCACGCCGTCTCCCGCAAGGTTCTTAGGAGAAGCGGGATGCTGTTGGGTATTGGAGGACTTCCATAAGGTCGCGGAGAATGAGAAGACAAATATCTCGCAACTGATGAAGGTCTTTATGGACATGGCCGATCTCTACCGGGACCTGAAGATCATAGCCATTGGCGCTGTGGACACTGCGCGCCAGGTAGTGCAATACGATCCTGAGATGCGGAATAGAGTTGCCGAGATTCAGGTTTCTCTTATGACCTCTAAGGAGGTTCGCGAAATCGTCGATAAAGGAGAAACGCTCCTGAACTTCCGGTTACCTGAGACGTACGTGAAAGCATCGTCTGGTACTCGAACGGCCTCGCCGCCGTCTGTCACCACCTTTGTTTAAATATTTGTCGTGCCGCGGGGATTGTTGAAACTTGCCAGTCCCCATACAAGGTAGGGAAAGAGCACCTACAGAAGGCTATCGAACAGTATATCTCGAAGCTTCTGACTCGTTGAAATTCGCCTTTGACCGCGCGTTTCGCATCAAGCGGGGAGGGGCGATACGACAATTGTCGGCTCATCATCGAAGCGGTAGCGGAGTTTGATCAAGAAGGAGCGCCGCACGGCCAGATCATGGAACGCGTCAAGCGGAAAGAGAAGAATTATCCGGCTGGTAATCTTACATATTATCTTAATCAGTTGACGTCTGTAGAGCGCGGAAGTCTTCTTCGACTCGACGCAACCTCGGGTCGGTTTTCGTTTTCTGATCCGATCTATCGGGCGTTCGCTCTTTCCTTCTTTAAGAAGCACCCAGATCGGCGACTTGAATACAAAATGGTCAACATTAGTGAGTTTGTGATCTCTGAGCTAAAATTCGAGATGCTCAAGGATTTCAACGTGATGTGGAAACCCGTTTCGAAATCGTCAAAATAGTCGGACGGCGCACCGGCCAATTTGCAATGGGGGGGAATTGGGGTCAGCTCCAGAATCTGAAGGGATCGGGTCCATGTGCGAAGACGAAGGGCCCGCATGGGTTCCGCGTGCGCTCAGCCGATCTTCTCATGCCCAGTTTTGTGTTGCGTTCGGGGCTGCGAGTTGGTTTTAATCGGCAACGGATTCGCTGAACAGATACCCTTAGGCTCTGGCGCTATGACTGATTCACCTCTGGATTACTCGCTTCGGAATGTTGTCCTGCAACCGACAACTCGCTGTAACCTCGATTGTTCATACTGCTATTTGCCGTTTGCAGAAAATCGACGTATGGCAGTAGCAATTGCGGAAAAGGTCGCCGCAGATCTTCACGAACTGGCTGTTCCGGCGACAATCATCTGGCACGGTGGCGAACCGCTCGCGACGGGCCGTGCACATTTCGAGGCACTAGTGTGCCTGTTCGAGGAATTGCGTGCTCGCCAGCAGATTGAGCATGTGATTCAAACCAACGCGACGCTCATTGACGATGATTGGTGTGAACTCTTCCGGGCCTACGATTTGCAGTGGGCAAGCTTTATGTCTGAAGCACCTGAATCAAAACAGGGTGAATTGGGCGCAAGGCGAGTCCTTCGACAAAATCATTTCAGGCATTGAACGACTGAAGGCCCACGGGCTCGACTTCAGCGTGATCGCAGTAGTGAATGAACTGAATATCGATCATCCGGAGGAGATGTTCGCTTTCTTCGCGAATTTGGGCTGCTCGTCTCTGGGCGTAAACATTGAAGAACTCGAGGGCACGAACAACAGGAACTACGCCAATCGACGGCGAGTGCAGCAGTTCTGGAAGCGATTGTTCGAACTGTGGATGACTCGGCCGTCGTTCAAGATCCGCGAATTTAGCCGTGCGTTGTTTTGGATGGATGCGGTCAGCAAGCAACAGTCGTGGCTTCCTGACGACTTCAAGGACCACATAGAAAAAGGAGACGCTCGAACGCATTTTACCGGCGCTCAAACGCGTGATGTTTAAGCCGATGGGCAAACTTGCAGGCCGCACACCGAAGTGCGATCACAACAAAGCGTTCGATCAGTGGCAGCAGGGCTTCAACCAGGACCGGGAAGTGAGCCGAATCTTCAGACGCGCAGCGCCTTTTCGATAAAGGCAGTCGCCAGGGTCACTTTTCTGGTTTCACGGGAGGCAAGGAGGGGTCAGCTTTATAATCTCGCTGGCATCGACGGCGCAAGAGCTGTTTCGGAGCGAAATTGCGAAGCCGACGCCTATTTCGCCCTCCGCTCGCTTCGGGATCGTCGTGACCCAATCGGCTAACCTCCGCCCGTGATGGCGGCTTCGAGTTCTGCGATCCGGCGTTTGAGGGGAGAGATCAGCTCCTCCACTTCGGCCAGGGTGTAGCGCGGGGTGATGTACTGCTGGCAGTTCCAATCGAACGAGAGCACGTCGATGAAGAAGAACCGCTCCACGGCGCGGGCGATCTCGGGCTCGGCGAGCTGGGCGAACAGCTCGGGATGTTCCGCCGCATCTTCGACCCGGGCGTGGCCGATGATCTTGAGGCGCGTGCGGTTCGGGTAATCCATCGCGGGAAAGCGGAGGGACATCTAAGGAACGCAGGAACGCAGGAAAATGGATCAAGGTGGGGATGCTGCGCGTGTCCGAACGCGAGGAGCGATGGATTCACCGCGCGCGGAAATCCGGTGCGCGCCCGGCAAAGCTGGATCGTCACCCATGAAGTCGGCACAGGTGGCGATGGCGCGGCATCATGCGAGAGTGCATTTGACACACCATGGACTGGCTCTCGGACCCACAGATCTGGATCGGACTGCTCACGCTGACCGCGCTGGAGATCGTCCTCGGTATCGATAACATCATCTTCATCTCGATTCTCGCCGGGAAACTTCCGGCCGGGTCGCAGGAAAAGGCGCGGCGCTGGGGGCTGGCGCTGGCCCTCGTCGTGCGCATCGCGCTGCTGCTTTCACTCACCTGGATCATGGGTTTAACCCGGCCGCTCTTCGTCGTCGCCGGCTTTGATGGGACCGGCCGGGCTTTGATCCTGATCGTGGGCGGTCTGTTCCTGATCGCGAAAAGTACGCGTGAAATTCACCTGAAGCTCGAAAACGAGGAACACTCGCAGCACCTGCCGGTCGCGCCCTCCTTTGCTTCGGTGCTGGCGCAAATCGCCCTCCTTGACGTGGTCTTTTCGCTCGACTCCGTTATCACAGCAGTGGGGATGGTGGACGAAATCGGGGTCATGATCGCGGCCGTGATGATCGCAATCGGAATCATGATGATTGTCGCCGGCACCGTGAGCCGATTTATCGACCGACACCCGACCCTGAAGATGCTGGCGCTGAGCTTTCTCATTCTCATCGGGGTGAACCTGATTGGCGAAGGTTTGGGATTCCATATCCCGAAGGGTTACACCTACTTCGCGATGGGGTTCTCGTTCGCGGTCGAATCGCTGAACATCCGGCTGCGCGGCCGCAAGCGTCGCGCCTGACTTATCGCGACAGTCCTACTCTCGTTAGGCGAGAGCTATTTCTGCCTGCGTTTCCGTTTTGCAGGAAAGAGCCGGTTCTTGGCGTTCTCCGTCAGGAGCGCGACTGCCGGATGGCGCAGGCGCCGCTCGGCCGTGATGGCGTAGAACTGCGCGGTCACACTGGCGGTGGTGCCGATCGGCTCGAGGTTGAACTGGCGCAGCTCCTTCGCGATCACCTCGGCCATCGGGATGAAGCCGAGACCTTCACTGGCGATGACTGACATCAGCGCCGTGTCTTCAAATTCGCCGACCACAAGCGGCCGGAGCCCGCGTTTCAGAAACCATTTCTCGAGCGCGCCACGCAGGCTGGTGTTGTGCGTCGGGAGCAGCGCCGGCGCGCCGTTGAGCGACTGGGGAAAGCCGCGGCGGAGCTTGCGCGCGAGCGCGGGGGCCGCGCAGAAGGTCACGCCGCAGCTGCCCAGGAGATGATTGTAGGTGTGCAGCTTGACCCGGCTCGCCGCGGGCTCCTCCGCGAGGACGATATCGAGTCTTAAGCTCGTTAGGCGACCGAGCAGGTCGCCGAGGCTGGCTTCGTGGCAGACCACCTGCACCGGCGGCTGGTGGTAGAGCGCCGGGCGCAGGATTTCCCGCGCCACCAGCTTCGGGACGGCGTCGGTAATCCCGACATTCAATCGCATGGGCCGGGCGCCGGGCACGCCCTGGACGCTGCTGAGCATTTCCTGGCCTAACGAGAAGATGGCCTCGGCATAGCCGTGCACCAGTTGTCCCATCTCGGTCAGGACGAGATTCCGCCCGCGGCGTTGAAAAAGCTTCTCCCCGAGCGCCTCCTGGAGCGAGCGGAGCTGGGCCGAGATCGAAGGCTGGGAGACCCGCAGTTTTTCAGAGGCTTTTCGAAGGCTGCCCAGCTTCGCCACCGTCCAAAAGTAGCGCAGATGATGATAATTCAGCCAATCCACGGCGCATGAGACTCTTCCAAAAAAGCGAAGATTCCATTCCAATCTTCATATTAGTCGCCATCCGCGATCGCTGCCAGAATCACGGCATGACGAAATCAACGCCATCGACTACACCAAAGATCCTGGCTGCGCAGGAAAGCGAAAAGCGACCTGATCGCGCGGAGTTCCTTCGTCGCATGGCGCGGCCTTTCGTGCCCCGGCCGTGGCGCCAGTCGGCGCCCGGCCTCACGAAATCTCAAGCAAACGATCGAACCATGAAAATCAATCTTCGTTTTCTCGGAATCAAGCCCCGCGAGGAGTGGAAAGAGCAAGTCGCGAAGGAGATCGACGCGCTCGGCAAGGCAGCGGCTGTGAGTAGCGCCGACGTGGTCCTGGAAGGCCGGCGCGAATCCGGACCGTTCTTCCGGGTGCGCGCGCTTCTCGCGGTGCCCGGCCCGGATTTCCATGCCGAAGGGGTGGATCACACCTTCGCCGCCGCCCTGCGCAAGCTCGTCCAGGAGCTAACGCGTCAGATCCGCCACCGCAAAGGCAAGCGCCTGAGCCGGCGTCGTCCGGCGCTCCGGAACTGGGCGGTCAGCGGCGGCGGTTTCGGCAGCCTGGCGACCGGGCGCAGGTAATCCCATACACAGGAGGAGCGGGCGGGGCGGAAGTTCCGCCCGCCTTTCGCCCTACCGCCAGTTCGCTGCGCTCAGTGCGTGGCGGTGCGTAGCAGAACGTTGGGATGTGCCTGCGCGCGCCGGACGGCCGGCGTGATGAGAGTCTCGAGAAAACGTTTGGCCATGAACGCGACGCTACGCGGTTCGACGACGTCAGCGAGCCTGGGGCCGCAAGCTACCGCTGCCTTGGCGCTCGCAGCCGGCCCGCGCACGCACGGCGCTGACCGGCTGCTCCGCGAGACTTATTGCTTGTCGTAAACGGCCACGGTTTTCATCTCCTTGCCGTGCATCTTATCGGTCTCGGTCACGGTGCGGCTCTTGCCGTCCGCCGATATGACCACTTTGCCGTGACCGATGGTTTTCCCGTCTTTCATCACCGTGTAGGTGATCGTCTTGTCGTCCACCATGGTGTAGGCACGGCCGCTGTGCATGGCGCTGCCCTTGGCGGCGTACTCTTTGCCGTCGAGTTTGCCCGTCCAGACGTGGTGCACGGGCTTGCCGGCGTCCATTCCGTCTACCGTGATCGTGACTTCGTCGCCGCTTTGCGCGTACACGACCGTCGTGTTTTTCGGCATCCCGTCTCCGATCTTCGATTTCGCTTCATCGAGCTTCCACGTGCCCATGAAGGCGTCGCCCGCGGCGAAGCAAAGGCTGGCCGCAAGTGCTGATGTGAGGACTGCGAGGACTGTTAGTTTTATTTTCATGCCGCATTCAGCGGGCCGTGAAAGCTAGCGGTCAAGTCCCTTAAAGATGTAAATACGTCTCGCTCGCAGTTGTTTAGCACCGCGCGTAAACTTTTCGTTGCAGCGTCATCCGGGGTCAGTCTGTGAATCGCGGCAGATGATGGCGGGGACTCTGGGTCAGTTCCAGAATCGCTCATACCCTGCGGGGCTTCTTCCAGCACTGTTCGGCCGGGACAGTCCACACGAGAGCGAGATTCTGGAGTCGACCCCTGGCAGGTCACGTGCGGTTCGGGTAATCCATCAGGAAGAGCGTGACCCGGTCGTGCACCGCGAGGTTGCCGGTGGAGAGGAGCTGGCGATTGCCTTTGTGATCGGCGAAGGCGAGGAGCGAGGGAGGCTGATCCCGGCCCGCGTGCGCTCGTCATCTATGCCTGCCGCACCACGGTGGTAATCTATCAACGCTCCGGTGCGCGCAGCGGACATGGAGGATAGAGGGGATGACGGCGGGACCAGAAGGGACGAAGGCAGCTTGGGAACCACCAGGGACGACAGGCAACTTGAAGTGCTCCAAGTGCTCCTCATGGGGGCGGGGAGAGAGTCTGGCCGTTTTCGTGCGGAACGCCGTGGTGGAGCCGGCTTCGACGGGCGTCGAACTCGTTTCTCCAAGTGGCGACATTGTTCCGACGTCCGTCGAAACGGTTTCGCTGTCTGGAGGAATCGTTTCGCTGGTTGGAGAAACCGTTTCGACAACCGTCGGAATCGTTTCGCTATCTGGAGAAATCGTTTCGCTGCACGGGGAAATCGTTCCGACAACTGTCGAGACCGTGTCGACAGGTGGAGACATGATTTCGACGGATGACGAAATCGTTCCGCTGAACAGCGAAACCATGCCGACGGATGACGAAACCGTTCCGCTGACCGTCGAAATGGTGTCGACAGATGGAGAAACTGTGTCCACGGCCGTCGAAACCGTGCTGACAATAGACTCGAGGAGGCTTTTACCTTGCGTAGTCGTTCTTCACCGAAGGGGATTCCTTCGGCCCGTTCGCCACCGGTTGCTTCCAGCCTTGACTCGGCCGGGGAAGGTCAACGAGCCGGCGCCGTCTCCTCGATCGCCGCTCTGGCCGGCCCTCGGAAGACCGCGGGGTTGCGCCCACTGCCGCGCTTAATCTCCTCGATCTCGCCCCGATTCTTGAAGCGAGTGAGCACCACGGAAAGCTCTGCGGACTGCATCCGGAGGCCTTCGCGCTCCAGGAGCTCGGCGATGTCGCGGATGGTGTAATCTCCCGTCATCCGTCGGACTGCCCACGCGACTTTGACCCCGTTGCTTCCATAACCACGGTCCAGGGCCCGCAACTCCGGGTGCATGTAGGGCTTTTCGTCCGGTTTCGCGGGTAGGGCGGCCGGCGCAGGTGAGGGCAGCATCACCGGTGCGGGGGGCGGCAGGGCCGCGGACTCAGCCGGCACGGAGGGGGGAATGGTCGGGACGAGGGCCGCGACGAGGGAGCCGAGATCGATCGAGCGCGGGGCGCGGCCGTTGGCGGCGTGGGTTCTGAGGACTTCCAAGGCGGCGATGACGCATTCTCGCTGCACGATCTCCTGCCGGAAGCGCTCCTGGTATTCTGCTATTTCACCAATCGTGAGTGACATGCCTTGCAAGACAAGCAGTTGTGATGCCGGAGGGCTGAAATGCTGAAAACGCTGAAACACTGAAATACTGAAAGGCTGAAATGCTGAAAGGCTGCCGCAACGGATCGCGAAACGAACGGCCGGGCTTTCAAATGCTGAGATGCTGAACAGCTGAAACGAGGAGAGCGGAATGGCGAAGCCAGACGGGGTGGCGAGCGATGCAGTATCCGCTGCGGGAAGACGAAACGCTAAATGACGCGATCGATCAAGGCTGCGCCGGCCTCGAACGCCGCGAGGTTTTGCAGGAAATGCTCCAGCAGCCGGGCCTGCTCGCGGTCGTGCGTGCCTGCGATGTGCGGGGTGATGTAGCAGTTCGGCGCGTCCCAGAGCGGGTGCTCCGGTGGAAGCGGCTCGGGATCGGTGACGTCGAGATAGGCGGCTTCGAGCTGACCGGAACGGAGCGCGGCGATGAGCGCCGGCTGATCGACGGTGGTGCCGCGCCCGATGTTGTAAAAGCGCGCGCCCGGTTTGCAGCGGGCGAAACGCGCAGCGTCGAAAAAGTGCGCGGTGGCGTCGTTCGCGGGCAGGATGTCGATCACGTGGTCGGCTTGCGCGAGCAGAGCGTCGGCTTCGTTCGGCGTCGCGATGCGGATTCCTTCATCGCCGCGCGGAGTGCGGCGCACGCCGATCAGTTCCATCCCGAGCGGGCGGAGCAGCTCGACGAGCCGGCGGGCGATGGCGCCGTAGCCGTAGAGGATCGCGGTCTGGCCGTTGAGGAGAAAGCGCCGGCCGCGACGCGTCTCGTCGTGCAGCCACTCCCGCGGCCCGCGCTGGTTCTCCAGGCAGCGTGGCAGCTCGCGGGCGAGCCCGAGGATCATCGCGAGCATATGTTGCGCGCACGCTTCGTCGAAGACGCTGCTGGTATTCGTGAGCAAAATGCCGCGCTGGCGAAAATTGTCCCGCAAGTCATCGCGATCGTAGGGCGCGTAGCCGGCGCTGGTGATCTCGACCCAGCGCAGCTCATGCGTCAGCAGGTATTCGGCGTCCGGTTGGCCCAACAGGATTTGCGGCGCGGGTTCAGCAGACGCCGGCGCTTCGATCGCGGGATCGACCAGGGTAAGGTGGTGGCGCGAAGTCTTCGCTCGCAGTTCCGCTGCGAGGTCGTCGTAAAACGGGAAGTTGCACCAGATGCGCAAGCGCTCGTTCGCGGACATGGAATGCGCAGCGGCTAGTAACGCCCGGTCCGCTCGAGGAGCGGCTCCCACCAGGCGCGATGTTTCAAGTACCAGCCGATCGTCCGGGTGAGACCCTCGCGAAATTCGTGGAGCGGTTTCCAGCCGAGCTCGCGGTGCGCGAACGACGAATCGATCGCGTAACGCCGATCGTGCCCGAGCCGATCGGTCACGAACGAGATCAGGCTCTCCGGTTTGCCTAACGACGACAAAATCCACTTCACGGTCTCGAGGTTCGGCATCTCGCTGTCGCCGCCGAAATTGTAAACCGCGCCCGGTTTTCCCTCGAAAAGCGCGGCCACGATCCCGGCGCAATGGTCCTCCACATGGATCCAATCGCGCACATTCATCCCGTCGCCGTAGACCGGCAGTGGCTCGTCGCGGAGCGCTTTCACGATCATGAGCGGGATCAGTTTTTCCGGGAACTGATAGGGCCCGTAATTGTTCGAGCAGCGGGTCACGATCACCTCCTGGCCGAAGGTGTGATGGCAGGCGAGCGCGAGCAGATCGGCGCTGGCTTTGCTCGCGGAATAGGGCGAGCTCGGCTCGAGCGGCGACTGCTCGGTGAAGTGGCCGGTCTCGCCGAGCGAGCCGTAGACTTCGTCGGTCGAGACCTGGAGGAAGCGCTTCACCCCGTGGCGCCGGGCGGCGTCGAGGAGCACGCTGGTGCCGACGATGTTGGTGTGGATGAAATTCTGCGGGTCGTTGATGCTGCGATCGACGTGCGATTCGGCGGCGAAATTGATGACGGCGAAGAACTGCTCCTCGTGCAGCAGGGTGTCGATCTGGTCGGCGTTCGCGATATCCGCCTGGAAAAATTCGTAGCGCTCGCCGTATTGCTCGACCACGCCGTCGAGGTTGGCGAGATTTCCGGCGTAGGTGAGGGCGTCAACATTCGTGACCGAAGCCGGCTTGTAATGTTCGAGAATGTAACGAATAAAGTTACTCCCGATGAATCCACAACCACCCGTGACCAGCAAGCGCATCGACGCGCTACCTAGCAGCGGAGCCGAGGCCGCGCGAGGAGAAATTGAAGCGAACGGCACGCCGCTTTCCTTCCAGGAGCGGCTCGCGCAGGTGGATTGGACGCCGTGGATCATTCTCGGTCTTCGGCGCGATTCTCCGCTTCCTGCTCCTGAGCATGAAGCCGCCGCACTTCGACGAGGGGATCAACGGCTGGTTCGTGGACCAGATGCGGCGGACCGGGTTCTACCGCTACGACCCGACGAATTATCACGGGCCGCTCCACTTCTACATTCTCTTTCTCGCGCAGTCGCTCTTCGGCCGCCACATCTGGGCGCTCCGGCTGCCGGTGGTGCTCGGGAGCATCGCGGCGATCTGGGTCACGCTGAAGTTCCGGCCGCTGGTGGGGCGAAAAGTAACTCTCGCCGCCGCGCTCGCGATGGCGATCTCGCCGGGGTTCGTCTTCTACGGGCGCTACGCGATCCACGAAGTCTGGCTGCTGCTTTTCTCGCTCCTCTTCGTGCTCGGGTTGCTCGGGCTCTGGAAAATCGGAACCCGCGGCTATCTCTGGTGCGTCGCGATGGGGACGGCCGGGATGATCCTGACCAAGGAGACTTACATCATCCACATCGGCTGCGCGGTGATCGCGGCCGGCGTGCTCTGGGTTTCGCACAAGCTCACGCCGCTGCCCGACCTGAAACGCGCGCGGCAGGATTGGACCTGGCTGGACCTCCTGCTGGTGACGGCAGTGGGAATTTTCGCGATCGTGTTTTTCTACTCGGGCACCTTCTGGAACATGCCGGGCCTAAAAGGACTCTACGGCACCTTTGCGGTCTGGTACCAGACGGGCTCGAAAGGGAATGGTCACGAGAAGCCCTGGCCCTACTGGCTGGAACTGATCCTCCGCTATGAGTGGCCGATCCTGATCGGTTTCGTGCTTTGCCTGGCCTGCCAGTTCTTCCGAAACTTCGCGATCCGCTATCTCGCGATCTACGGGATCGGAGTGCTGGCGGCTTATAGCATTGTTAACTATAAGACGCCCTGGTGCATGATCAGCATCCTCTGGCCGTTGCTCTTTGTTTTCGGCGCCGGCGTGACCGCGCTGAGGATTCCGCGGAAGGCTTTCTTCATCGTGGGCTTTGCGGGCCTCGGTTTTGTCGTCGGGGCGATGGCCAGTTACCTGATCCAGTCCTCCGCGGTGCATGGGTTTTGCACCTGGGGCGCCTATCTCAAGGCGGTCGTGCAGGTCACGCTCGCTGCGTCCAGCACGAGCCCGACCTGTGGCGAAATCGGCCAGCGGCTCTACGGCTCCGCCCTGGCTTTCGCCCTGCTCGGTGGCGGGCTCGGCTTTTACCTGGGGGGCAACGCGAAGATCAGCGAGGCCACGCTCCGCGGGGTGCAGCGGTCGGTCGCCGGCCTGGCGCTGGCGATGTCGCTGGGAGTGATGGTTTATCTTAACTACTTCGACTGCACCACGGACAGCGAACCTTATGTCTATGTCCAGACTTATAACGACATCTATCGCCTGACTCGTCCGGTGATGGCCCTGGCAGAGCATAACCCTGCGGCCTATGGGATGGTCGGCCACCTGATTCGCACCAGCACTTACCCTTTCCCCTGGCTCCTGGGTGACTTTCCCAATGTCGGTTACTACGAACAAAGCAACTCTCCGGGAAAGATGGACGCTGACTTCCTTCTGGTGCAGGAGGACCGGATCGCGGAAGTGGAGAAGAAAGCTGCACGAGAGTTACTTCACCGAGCCGCTCCGGATTCGACCTTACCAGGACACTTCCAAGCTCTATCTCAGCAGCAAGACTTTTGGTCGTTTCTTTCGCGGTGACACGCCTGACTTCATCGGCAAGCCCGCCGTGCCGGCCCCTTCTCCGACGCGATGAAGCTCTTCGCCGCCGGGTTGACCCTGGTCAATGTCTCCACCTCGCTCGGACTGCTCCTCGGAATCCTGAGCGGCGGACTGGATGATGGCTTCGCGGGACTGGCGCTCTTTGCCGGCTGCGCGGCGGCTGTGGTCGCGTGGATTTACACCGCGAATTTCACGGCGCGGCAACCGGCCCGCGTGATCGTTCGCGCGGACGAACCGAAATCAAAACGGGCGCGGCGTCGGATGAAATTGCCGCCGCCCCCGGTGGTGGAAAGGCCGCGCCGCCCGCTGCACTTCTGGGGATGGGTGGTGGGCTTGATCTTCGCCCTCTTCGCGGTGCGCTCGTTCTGTTTTCTCCTCTGGGTGGACGGCGCGAACCTCAAGATCCAGTCGCCGAACAACCTGGGCGACCTGAGTCTGCACCTTACTTACATCCACTATTTCGCGAATGGCGTCTCGCTTTGGCCGGATAACCCGATCTTCGTGTTCAGCAAGCTACGCTACCCGGCCGGGATGGACCTTTTCAATGCCCTCCTGCTGCTCGTCCACGTCGATCTCGTAACGGGGTTGGTCTGGGCTGGTCTGCTCGCTTCGCTTGCGACCTTCTACGGGTTCTATCGCTGGGGCGGCGCGTTTGGGGTGGCAGGCTTTCTCTTCAATGGAGGCTTTGCCGGCTACCAGTTCTTCAAGACCTGGACCTTTACCGATTACCAGCTCGACGGGATTGCCTGGAAAAGTATTCCGCTGACCATGTTTGTCACGCAGCGCGGTTTGCTCTACGCCATCCCGGCGGGTCTTCTCCTGCTGCTCCATTGGCGGCGGAAATATTTCCCGGCTGCGGTCTAGCCTAACGAGTCCAGGACTGACGCGCGCGCCGGCCTTATCCCGTGGTGGGTGGAGTGGTCGCTTTACGCGACGATGCCGCTCTTCCACGTGCACACCTTTCTCGCGCTCTCTGCGGTGCTGGGCTGCTGGCTGGTTTTCGGCCGTCCGGAGATGCGCAAGCAGGTGGCAGTTCTGCTCGCAGCCGCGTTTCTACCGGCGACGGGGATCATTTGGCTGATCACGGATCACTTCCAGGCGAAGTCGATCCTGGCCTGGGCGCCGGGCTGGCTCGAGTCGGACCCGAGTTTCTCCAGCTCGATCCCCGGTTTCTGGCTGGTGAATTTCGGCCTGATGCTGCCACTGGTCATCGGACTGGTGGGCCTGCTGATCTGGCGGATGGCCCAGCCTAACGAGGAGGGCAAACGCTCGTTCGCGCTGACGCCGGCGGTTGCGTTTGTCGGTCCGGCGACCGCGCTTTTCCTTTTCGCGTTCTTCATCAAGACCGCGCCGTGGGGTTGGGATAACACCAAGCTTTTCATCTGGTCTTACTTCATCGTCCTGCCCTTCCTCTGGCGGGATTTGCTCGCGGCGTGGCCGGTGGTGGTTCGTTATGCGCTTTGTTTTCTGCTTTTCGCCTCCGGCTTCGTCTGCCTGATCGGCGGCTTGAACCCCGGCTCGCCCGGCTTCGACATCGCGAACCGGCTCGACCTCGCGAACATCGCCGCGGCGGTGAAAAAGATTCCGATCAAGGAACGCTTCGCCGCCTTTCCGACTTTCAATCACCCGCTGCTGCTCGATGGCCGGAAGCTCGTGCTCGGTTATCCGGGACACCTCTGGACCCAGGGCTTCGACTACGCGCCGATCGAGCAGAAATTGAAAACCCTGATGCTCGGTGCGCCCGACTGGCGCGAGCAGGCGCGCGCGCTGCAGGCGCGTTATCTCTTCTGGGGCGAGGAAGAAAAGCGGGCTTACCCTTCGAGCTCGCAGCCGTGGCGCGATAAAGCCGCAGTCGTGGCGACCGGCACCTGGGGCACGATCTACGATCTGGAACGCGCGCCGGACCGCCCGTAGCCGGCTACAACTGCACGAGCTGCGGCTGCGCGGCCTGGAGCGGCTGCGCGCGATCGAGGATGAGCTGATCCAGCGGCAGTTGCTGATTGGCGAAATCCGCCACTTCGCGCGGGTCGATCATGGTGTCGTTAGGCAAGAGGACCAGCAGTTTGCTCTCCGGATGTTCGCGATGAAAGCGGACGACATTGGCCGCGATCGTTTGTTCCGCGATCAGGTGCGCGCGGAAGAGCCGGCGGAGATTGTAGCGGCGCAGCCGCGGCGAGCTGGCAACGCGATCACTGAATTCCTCGAACGCTTCCGGCTTCGCGCGGAAACCCCGGGGCAGCAGCGCTTCCTCCTCGGCCGTGAGCGCCGCGCCATCTCGAATCTTTCCGAGCAACTTCCGCGGCGAACCGAGCGCGAGCTGTGCGAGATCCGGGCGGAAAGCGGGCTGCAAAAGCGCCGCGCGTTCCGGCCTAACGAGTTCTTCGAGCAATTGGGTCGAGGTGATTTCCAGCCGTTTCCAGGCGTCGAGCCGCGCCTGCTCCGGCGCGGGCAATTCCGCCCAGCCGAGCGCGACCGGCTGGCCGCCGGTCTGCAAAGTCTGCACCACTTCCCAGATCGGCTGTCCCGGCGCGGTCGAGCTTTTCGTTAGGCTAAAATAAATCGCATCGGCGGCGCGAAGGCGCGCGACCCAGGCGTCGGAAACAGCTCGCGGCCGGAACCGGGGCCGCGGTGGTCGCCGCCTGGGGCAGGGGCGGTTGGCGGAAGCTACCGCAGCCGCTGAGCAGCGTGGCGGCGGGGAGCAGGAACCACGAACGTCTCACGCTTCGCGCGGTACGCTTGTTTGCGGGTTGGGCGCCGGCTCGGCCGGTGCGGCCGCGGGGAGGCGACACCAGGTGCGATAACCGGCCGCGACGATTTTGCAGCCGATCGTCAGCGTGCGGCGCCAGGTGACGCCGGAGACTTTTTGTTCGCCGGCGATGCGCCGCCGTTCCGTCACCGGCAGCTCGCAGATGTTGGCCTCGAGATGCGCGGCGGCGATCTGCGCCTCGATCGTCCAGCCAAAGGTCATCTCACGCGGCGCGATCCGTTCGAACAACCGGCGGCTGATCAAACGGAGCGGTCCAAGATCGCTGAAGCGACGCCGGCTGAGGAGTCCGCACCAAAGCCCGAGGAGCACGTTCGCCACGATGTGCCGCAGGGTCATGGCGCGCCAGTTTTGCCAGCGGCGTGTCCGGCTCCCGAGCACAAAGTCGTAGCCCTGCTCGAACGCGGCCACGAGGCGCGCGACATCCGCCGGCGCGGTCGCGCCGTCGCCCGCGCAGAAAACGTAGGCGCGAATCGAAGGGAAGAAATTGTTCGTTAGGCGGATCGCTTCCTCGCAGCCGAACCCGTAACCGCGCGCGGCGGTTTCCGCGACCAGGACCGGTCGCGCGCGCGCCACTTCCGCGGTCGCGTCGCTCGAGCCGTTGACCCCGACCGCGATCACATATTTTTCCGGATCGACGACCTGGAGCAGCTCATCGAGCACCGTCCCGATGCAGGCGGCTTCGTCGCAGGCGGGAATAATCAGGGCGATTTGGGGCTGGGACGTGGCGGGCATTTGCAGGCCGTAAGAGTAGCGCAAGACCGGGCTATTCCAACGGACCGGCGGAAGATTCCGCGGTCACATTCAGGACCAGCTGCCCTTCCGCGACCACCTGCTCACCGACCCGCGCCCGGACCGCGAACTGCAGCAGTTCCCCGACCTGCGCGAGCTTTTCCGCGCGCAGGTGAATCTGCTCTTCCGGCCGCGCCGGCGCGGGGAATTTCATGCTCCGGATCGCCGACAACAAAAACAGCGGGCGCTCCTCTTCGGCGTAGCCAGAGGCCGCGGCGATCCCGGCAGTTTGCGCCAGCGCCTCGGTCAGGATGACCCCGGGCACGAGCGGATTCCCGGGAAAATGGCCGGCAAACATCGGATCGGTGCGCGCGAAGTGGGTCGCGCATTCGGCCAGCTTTCCGGCTTCGAGCTGGAGAATTTGCCTAACGAAAACAAACGGCGGCCGGTGGGGGAGGGAATCGAGGGGGCTCCTAGCCATTCACGAAATAGGCGAACTTCCAACTGCCGTTCACCCGGCGAATGCCGGCGCGGTAGCCCTCGTATTGCGCCGCGGGATCGGCGAACTGCGGGGGCGCGACCATGTAGGCATCCTTGGACTGGAAATTTTCCGAGACCACGGCGTCGAGCTCGGGCCAAAGATTGTTGTCATCCCAGAATTTGAAAACGCCGTCGCCCGCGCCGACCGGTTCGAGCCGATAACCGAAATCCGGCGTCATCATCCCGGCGAGCGTATTCACGTCATGCGCTTTCACGGCCTGGCGCAACCGGCCGAGGAAAGCCTGGAAATCAACCGACCCGTCATCGGCGGCGGCTTCGTGCTTCTCGGTCGCCGCCGGCTTCTTCGCCGGCTTCTTGGGATTCGTCGTCGGGCAGGCGGTGAGCGCGAGCGCGCCACAGAGGAGGAGGCAGGAGAAAAATCGCGTCTTCATGTCGGTCAAAAAGCGGTTCGACCTTGTGCCATACATGGCGGCTCCGCGCAATGCCAGCCTCAACTTCCACCGAGCCGACGGCGCCATTTCCGGAAGCGTTTGCGCACCGGATGGAGCAGGAAAACGAAATAGAAAACCTGGAGCAAATCGTGCCAGCTCGCCGGCGGACTCGTTAGGCGCAACGGCCCGTGCCGGAGCGCTTCGAGGACCGCGGGGATGGTCAGCTCCGCCGGGCGCGGCAGGCTGGTGTAGTGCGAGCCGAAGGCCGAGAGCCGATGCGCATCGGAGGTGGCGAGGAGTGGCAACCGGCGCGCGGCCGCGACTTCGCGCGCGCGGCGATTCAGGTCGAACCAGCCCTTGTGAAAATGGCAGATCTCGATCCCATCGAAACAATCGATCTCGGCCAGGAGCCGTTCGCCTAACGAACCCCCGAGCCGGAAGAACGGATGCGGCGCGAAACAAAAAACCGCCGCCCCCAGCCGGGCGCGGAGCGCGCGCAGATCGGCAAAGGTGCGGATGCCGACAATGTCGCGAGGCTGGACATTCAGGACCACGACATCCGCGCCTTCGAGCCGCAGCTCAGCCGCGGGAATGAGCAGGATGCCCATCGCCGCGGCCTCGGCGTACACTTCCGCGCGGTCGAAAACCTTATCGTGCAAGGTGATCGCGAGGACGCGGTAACCGAGCGCGCGCGCCCGTTCGAGTAGCTCGTGCGCGCTGTAATCGAGATGATCTTTCGGGTCGTCGAGCGTGTGGATATGGAGATCGACTCGGATCCACTCGTTCTTGTTCGCCTCTCTCATCGCGCTGACGATAAATGCAGGTTTCGCGCCCCGCTCAAAGTTCTCTCCGGAAGCGTTTCTCGAGGACATGACGACGACGAACCGGAACACGAAGCCCGTTCTTGCATTCCGCGCGACCTCATTCCATTTTCACCGGCTTCCCGCTCGGGTGGTGAAATGGCAGACACGTACGTTTGAGGGGCGTATGCCGCAAGGCATGGGGGTTCAAGTCCCCCCCCGAGCACTCCCTCCTCTCCCGCCTATTCGTTAGGCGCCGGCGCCGGCAGACGCATCACGAGCCGGATGAGGACCAAAATCCAGAGCAGAGCGAGCGGCAAAAACATCGGCAGCCACACCCGCGGCTGCGACAGGATCGCCAGCGCGACCAACCCGTAGCCCGCAGTCAGGGCCAGCGCGGACATGAGCAGGATTCCCTTTGAGACGCGCCAGACAAACAATGCTGCCACCGCCAGCAACCCGATGACGCACCAATCGTAATACCACGGCGCGCGCAGCACGTAGGCATTGCTCTGGATCGTCGCGATGGTGGCGGCGAAAATGTTCGGCGGCTGCAGCGGATCGCCGTTGATCCGGAAGAGGACGATTTGGTCTTTCAACCCGCTCGAGATCCACCGTCGCCGGACGCTGCGATCCGCGTTCCTGCGCGGCGAGCAGGAGCTGGGGCAAAGTGAGCCGGCGCACGCTGCCGGCCGCGACGGGGTTGATCGTGGTCGTGCCGTCGCGATGGAGCGGGATCTTCCATCCGTTCGGCAACGAAATCTGCGAGCCGAGGACGATCCGGATATCCGACGGCGTGGCGCGCAGCCAGAGCATGATCGCCTGAAGCGGAAACGACGGCACAATCTCGCCGCGATATTCAAACAACATCGGCACCCGGATGCGGTCGCTCCGATCGGTCGGGAGATTCGTGAAACCCGGAGTGGAGATCAGTCGGATGTCGTCATCCGGCCGGTGACTGATCCCGGAGAATTGCGCGAGGCCGCCGCGCGGACCGGTCACCTGCGCGAACGATGGGAGATCTTCCACCGCGAGATCGCGCCCGCCTTTTTCCCCAAGCTCCATCGCGACGAGGAGCTTTGGCACGCGCATCGCCTGGTCGATGAAAACCTGTTCCTGGCTCTGGTCGCGATCGCGCCAGATCACGATCGGCTCGAGGCCGATCACCGCCGGCTCGAAATCGAGCACCGCCTGGATAAAGAGCGCATACTCCAGCGGCGAAAGGGAGCGTTTCGCGGCGCTGCTTTCCGCGGTCGGCTTTTTCCCACCTTCCGCCGACATCTGACGGAAATCGTCACGCCCAATCTCCACCAGCGTTACCGGAGACGGGGGGAGGGGAGCGGCGGAATTCTCCATCGCCCAAGCCTGGAAAAAATCGTCCACGCGTTGCAGCCGCGGCTCGCGCAGAATCAGCGCCCCGAGCAGGGCGATGACGAGGAAAAGCCAGGGCGAGGAACGGCGCATTGGCGCAGAAACTAGGGAGCCGCTGTCCGAATAACAAACTGAAATTCGCGGGGTGCGCGTCGCGGCCGAACCGGTTTTGCCTTGTGATCGCGCGCGCTTCCGGCGACACGATGGGCGAATGCGCGATGGAATGACCGAACCCGGTGCGGAGCGTTTCACGGCGCGACTGGAGGCCTTCAGCGATCTGGTCTTCGGATTCAGCCTGTCGCTCCTCGCGACGCGACTCGATGTGCCGGGGCGGGTGGAGGATCTCTTCGACTCGACGCGCTGGCTGGCGATCATCGGGACCTTCGGGTTGGTCTGCCGTTTCTGGCTGGAACATTACCGCGTCTTCCGGCATCGCTTCGTCGCCGGGATGTTTGATGCGGTGGTGAACTTCGTCTTCCTCTTCGCGATCGCCATTCTGCCTTTTGCGGTGCAGGCGTTTGTCCGCTTCGGGACGTCGCTGGCGCCGTTCGGGCTCTATCTTTGCACTTTCTCGCTTATTCTCGGAACCCTGAGCCTCCTGCGCATCCGCGGGCTGCGGCAGCGGCGCGACGCCCCGGACTTGGCGGATCGCCTGCGGGACTGGCGCCGGTCCGTCCTGCAAATCCTGCTCGCGTTCCTGATGGTGACGATCGTGTTCGTCCTCTGGCAGCACGGCGGCACCCTGCAGGTCGGGTTGCGTGATTTGGATCTCTACCTGCTGGGAGCCTTCGCCGCCGTCATCGTCGGCTCCCGGTTGCTGGTCCGGCGGCTGCCGGCTTTTCTCGCCTGACCGGCCGGCCTGCGCTTGGACTCCTTTGTTCGTTAGGCGCAGTTTGGCGTGAGCGGGTTCGCGCTCGACAACCGCCCTTCATCCTGCCAGCGTGCGGCATGAGCTGGATGAATGAAGTCGCCAACGTTCTGCAAAACTATTCCCAGGAGACCGGCGCCGGCGGCAGCGCCGGCGACGAGGTTGCTTCTCATTTTCAACAGATCGCCGCGGCCGCTCCGTCCTCCGATCTCGCCGGGGGCCTCGCCGCGATGTTTCACTCCGATCAAACCCCGCCCTTCGCGCAGATGGTCGGACAGCTCTTCGGGAAATCGGATGGCACGCAGCGGGCGAATCTGCTGAACACTCTGTTGACCAGCGGCGCGGCGGCCGGGTTGCTCCAGCAGCTCACGCAATCGGCGGGAGTCACTCTCCCGGCCGGCCTCGGCACCACCACTCCGGTCACTCCCGAGAGTGCCGCCCAGATCACGCCGGACATGGCGCAACAGGCAGCGGCGCGCGCGGCGCAGCACGACCCCTCAATCGTGGAGCGGGTCAGCGAACTCTACGCGGCGCACCCGACCCTGGTGAAAACGCTGGGGGCCGCGGCGATGTCGATCGCCTTGTCGCACCTCGCGCAGCGCCGGCGATAGGGCGGCAGATTCGTTAGGGCATCGGTTCCGGGCGCGCGTGGCGTGGCTGATAAACCCCCAGTTTTCCGCCGCCCGGCAGAGCGAGGCGAGTGACCAACCCATAACGCAAATCCTGGACCGGCTCGAACGCGACCTGATGCGCGGCTAACTCTGCGATCAGCGCGTCGAGGTCATCACACATGAGATAGAATTCATGGCGGTCGTTCTCCTCGCCCGGATGCACGGCTACTTCCGCGGGCGGCAGACCGAAGATCAGCCAGCCGTGTCCCACGTCGACATGGGTTAACTTCAGGACATCGCGCAGGAAGGCCCGGTCGGCCTCCGCGTCGGTGCTATAAATAATCGAATGCGCGCCGGTGATCACCACCTCTTATCCCTCCAACCGGAAGGCTCTCGCCACCTGGACGAAACTAACTGGTCAAGCCCAGAGCCTCGACGGTCGGTTCGTCGACGGCCGAGGTGACTTCCAAATCATGATCGGCCTGATAGGCTCCGAGCGCATCCCGAGTCTTCGGCCCCAGTTGGCCATCGACATCGCCCGTGTAGTAACCTTCGTCCTGAAGTTCGGTCTGGACATTTACCGTGACCTGGTCAGGCGGAAGATTGTCATAGCTATAGATAGGCCCGTCATACACGTAGAGGGACACCGCCGGGTCGTAACCCCACGCCGGGTACCAGTAACCGGCATCCCAATAATAGTAACCGCCACCGACAACCACGACCCTGTCGTAGTGCGAGGTGTAGTAGAAACGATCATGCCGGATCGGATGATAGTTACGAAAGACTTCGCGAGAACTGCGCACTCGATAATTGGCGTGTGTGCCACGCTGCTGCCAGTTGCGGCCACCGGCGCGGTTATTTAATCCGCGCCCGTTTTGCGCGTTGAGTCCACGATTACCGTGCATCCCTCCGTTCGTCGGTCGCCCGAGGGCATTTCCCTGATGCGCATTCATCGCGTTTTGGGCCCCGCCTTTGCGCGCCATCGGGTTCGATCCCTTGGCGTTTCCCCGGGTCATTGGGTTGGAATTACGCGCGTTTGCTCCGTTCGCATTACCCTTGCGCGTCATCGGATTCGAGCTGCGAGCGCCATTATGCGTCTGCCCGGAAGACGAAGCAGACTTATGACCTGCCGAGGAGGAATACCCTCCGCTTCGGCCTGTCGCCGACGAACCCGCGCGGCCGCTACTGCGCGGCGCACTCGAGCGCCCGCCCCCCTGACTCATCCCGCGAGACATACTGGGCGCGCGATTTCCGCCGCCGCTGTTCCCGCCCCCGAAACTCCGAGGTGCTCCGCCACCGCCGCCGCCACCTCCCACGCTTCGGCGAGGTGCTCCGCCGCCGCCACCGCCACCGCCGGCGGGTTTTTTCTTATCTCCTGCGTGAACGGCCGGCGTCAGCGCCAGCACGACTAACAAACAAAGGATCTGCTTCATGGGGTAATTAGTGAGCGGCCAGTCCAACAAAGAGCATTTGCAATAGCAAGCATTTTTTTAATTGACAAGGCAGCAAGGTCGGATCGCAAATGGCGCCCTATGAATCGTCGTTGGATTACCCTCGCTGTTGTCGTGGTCGCCGTCATTGGACTGGCGAACATCTTTATCCTCCTGGTTGTGGTGCCGCGATGGTCGAAGGCGACCTCCAGCGCAGCAGTCGTGCCGGTAGCGCCGGTGGCGGCCGCTCCCGCCGCGGCGAACCCGCCGGTGGTCACGTCATCGACGGCGGTGGTCCCGGTTCCCGCGTCCCAGACGGTGGCGGCCGGGGCTCCCCTGCGAGTCGCGCATCATCCGCCGCCGCGGCCGGCGGTGCAGCCGGGCATGCGCCTGGAGCGCCAGGTGCTGACGCCGAGTGGAAATCTTCGGATCGACTACATGCGCGACCGTCAACAGGGGTTGCGTCAGATCATCGTGCGCGATTCGCGGGACCCGAATAACTCCACGGTGCTCGCACAATATAAGCGCAACGCCTGGGCCGTGGTCTCGCCGGATGATTCCTGGATCGTGCTGAACAGCCGTGACGGTGCCGCAAGCGGCGCGCAACTCTATCATCGGGTCTCGGCCGCTCCTTTGAAATACGAAGTCCCCGAGGACCTCCGGGCGAATCCTGGCGGATTACAGGATGTCGTCTGGCAGAGTTATCTCGGCGATACGCAACAGGACGGAAATACCGATCGCGGCCAGGTAACGATCGACGGCATCGCCTGGCAACCGGACTCGCACAAGGTCGCGCTCTCCGTGGCCCCGATCGCGACCAAGAACGACGCGACCCTGCCGGAACCGTGGACCTGCAACTACGATGTCACGACCAGGGAGGTGGAGCCGCCACAGGTAGCGGACGGTCCGGCCGGTGAAGCCACCAACGATCCGCCTAACGACGGCAGCAGCTCGCCGAACGACGTCGCGAGCGCGCCGCCGGACGGCGCCCAGGCCGCCGAGGGCGCGACCGATGCAGCCGCCCCCGCCGACGCGACTCAGGAACTCGACGGCGAAAGATTTCCCGCGACCCGGGAGGAAGCGGTCACGATGGCGGATGTCAACGAACTCGAGCTCACCGATATTCGTTATGCCATTTTCGAGATGTTCGCGCGGCATGGCGCGGAAATTCACGACGCGAAAATGGGCAAGGCCTTTTCCCAGTTCGACTGGTATCAGCCACGTGCCGGCGTGAGTTTCGATGACATTGAAACGGAATTCTCCGATGTGGAGAAAAAGAACCTGGCCGTGCTGCGGCGCTGCCGGGACGCCAAGGTGGCCGCGAGTCATCGCTCGGAGCCGCGCCCCGTGAAAGGGCAGCCGGTCGAGGAGGATTCGCCCGGCCAGCAAATCCTGAAGGGCTTTCTCCGGAGTGTCGGGGACGCGCTCAACAACGGCGGAAATTAATCGCCTTCCCAAACCCCCCGAGCGCCGTGGCCCGGAGATCTTCCCCTAACGATGCGGTGGCGAAGCTGCAGGTCGCCGGACTCGACGCCGGGACGCTCCTCGGTCTTTGGCGGACCCGGGACACCTCGCCCACGCGCTGGCCGGTGGAGGCTTATCGGCTGCTGGGGGAAAAATTGTTGCCGCAAGGCCGGCCGCTTCTGGCGTTCGATGTCGTTAGGCAAGGCCTGCAGGAGTTTCCTCAGGATGTCCGGTTACGCCAACTCCAGGGACTCGCCCTGGCGCGCAGTGGTGCTTTCGAAAGAGCGGGTGCGGTCCTCCAGCAACTCGTCACTGAGAAACACGCCGACGGCGAAACCCTGGGGATGCTCGCGCGCACTTACAAGGACCGCGCGGCCCGCGCCGCCACGCCGCGCGCCGCCAAGAAATTTCTGCGCCACGCCGCTGGGACCTATGCGCAGGCCTACCGGGCCGGCGGCGGTTATTGGACCGGGATCAACGCCGCCACTTTGTCCCTGCTCATCGGCGAGAAAGAGCAGGCGGTCGCGCTGGCCCGCCAGGTGCGCGCAATCTGCCGGCGACAATTGCGCGGGAAGGCGGGCGATGCCTACTGGCTGCACGCGACGTTAGGCGAGGTCGCGCTGCTTGAGCATGACTTTGCGCAGGCGCGTGACTGCTACGCACAGGCGACCCGGGTCGCGGGTCGGCGCTTCGGCGACCTGCAGGCGAGTCGGCGGAACGCGCGTCTGCTGTTCGATTATTGGCAGGAAAATTCGCCCGAGATCGAGAAGCTGCTCGGGGTGCCGCCGGTGGCGATTTTCGCGGGGCACATGATCGATGAGCCGCAGCGTGCCCGACCCCGCTTCCCCGCGCGCTGCGAAGGCGAGGTGGCGGCGGCGATTCAGCAACGGATCGCGATGACCGGCGTCGCGACCGGTTATGCGTCGGCCGCTTGCGGCGCGGACCTTCTGTTTCACGAGGCGATGCTCGCCGCGGGTCATGAAATCTTCGTCGTCCTGCCCTGCCGCGCGCCGGAATTCCTGGAGGAGAGCGTACCCTCGCGAAGCGCCGCGAAATGGCGTGCGCGTTTTGCCCGCGTCATCGACCAGGCGGCGCGTGTCGTCATCGCCTCGAGCGACGGTCTCGCGCTGGACGGCGTCTCTTATGATTACACGAACCAGATGATTCTCGGGCTCGCCCGGATTCGCGCGGCGCAATGGGATACCGGGGTCGTCCCAATGGCAGTCTGGGATCAATCCCCGGGCGACGGGCCAGGCGGAACGGCGAGCGCGATTGGGCGCTGGCGGGAGCTGGAGTTGCCGATCGAGATGATCGATCTGCGCACGATCGTGGGCGAGGGGGAGTTGAAATCGAGCGCTCGGAAAAAAAAGAGCCGCCTGCCGGGGCGGAGAAAACCGAGCGGTCTCGGCTCGCAGATTCGCGCGATGCTTTTTGCCGACGCCGTCGGATTCAGCAAGCTCAACGAGGATGAGCTGCCGCGCTTCGTCACGCATTTCCTCGGCTCGATCGGCGAACTGATCGAGCGCGCCGCCGGCGATATCATCACCCGGAACACCTGGGGCGACGGCCTCTATCTGGTCTTTCGCGACGTGCCCGCGGCCGCCCACTTTGCCCTCGCGCTCGGTGAAAAAATTAGCCGGACGGATTGGCGAACGCACGGCTTGCCGGCGGGGCTCAGCCTGCGCATCGGAGTACACGCGGGGCCGGTCTATGCCTGCATCGATCCGATCAAGCATAGCCGCGATTTTTTTGGAGCCCACGTCAGTCGCGC
This sequence comes from uncultured Verrucomicrobiae bacterium, assembly GCA_963742845.1. Lineage (GTDB taxonomy): Bacteria > Verrucomicrobiota > Verrucomicrobiia > Chthoniobacterales > UBA10450 > Palsa-1392. The sequence goes on from CAVUNK010000003.1 coordinate 34,244, forward strand.
CGCGCGGATCGAGCCGATCACTCCGCCCGGTCACGTTTATGCGAGCGAAGCTTTCGCCGCGCTCGCCGCCGCCCAGGGAGTTGCCGGTCTTTCCTTTGAATACGCGGGCCAGGTCCCGATGCCGAAGAGCTATGGCACTTACCCCATGTATCACGTGACTCGCCAGGCGGGGGCCCGCGGACCCGGGGGCTTTACTGGTTAGGCAGTTTCCGCTTTACACGCCTTGGGAAATTACCCAGCCTCAAATCCGCCTGCTCGACCCTCCTTCGCGATGCCGCACCACGTTTTCATCAGTCACGCGCACGAGGACGCTGATGCCGCGATGTCGATCCTCGCGGCGCTGGAGGGACGCGGAATCAAATGCTGGGTCGCGCCCCGGGATGTTCCGCCCGGCGGGTCCTATGCCGAGGCGATCCTGACGGCGATCGAAAACGCCAGCTGCTTTGTGCTCGTTTACAGCCAGAATTCGAATGCCTCGCGCCACGTCCTGCGCGAAGTGGAGCGGGCGCTGTCGTTAGGCATCAATATCATCCCGGTCCGTTTCGACAGCTCGAGTGTCTCGAAGAGCCTCGATTATCTGCTCGCGACGGTGCATTGGCTCTCGGTCATCGCGGAGCCGCGCGAGATCGGGATTGGGCACGCGGCGGAGCGAATCGCCTCCACCTTTTCCGAGAGCGAACGGCAACCCTCGGGCGAAAGGTTTTCCGCGGCGGCACCGGCAGTCCCAGTGCGGCGGCCGGCGACAGCGTCCTTCATGCCGCTGCTCATCTGGCTCACGCTCGGTTTCCTCGCAGTCGCCGGGATCGCCTTCGCCGTGGTGAATCTTCGACACGCTGCGCCTAACGAACCCGTCGCGGACGCGCCGCCGGCGGCGACTGCGATGGTCGCGACCGAGACGACCGCCGCGCCGCCGCCGACAGTGACGTCCGTGCAGCAAACCGCCCTCTCGGCCGCGCCGCCGCCTCCGGCCGCCCAACCCCCCGCGACAACCCCGGACGCGACCGACGATGAAGGCGTGCAAGAGATCCCGCAGCCGACGACGAGCTTCCCGCGCACGGCGATTTCGCGCGAGTCTCCTTCAGCGGTGGTGCGCCGCTACTACGGTTACCTGGGCGATCGTAATACGATCAAAGCCTACGAGCTGCTTTCGATCGATTACCGGCGCCGGGAAACCTTTGTGAACTACACCCGGAGCTTCGCCTCCACCACGGCGCTGCGTCTCCTCAGCGCCCGTGAGAATTCCATCCGGGGAGGGATCGCGAGCGTGGAGGTGGCGTTCGAGAAGAACAACCAGAAGTTCGGCCGCATCGAGTGGCGCGGCCCGATCGAACTCGTCTCGGAACCGGGCGGCTGGCACATCAACAGCGTCCGCGGTCTGCGTCCCTCGAGCACGCGGCACTGACCTCATCTTTCTGTCGGAACTTTCAGCTGAAGCCCGCGCTGGCGTGCTCTATAATCGGTTCTCATGATTAAGTTTCTCGTCGGTGTTTTGGTTGGAATCTGTCTCCTGTTGGCTGCGGGTTACCTGTTTATCACCGGCGGCGGCATCCCGATGAGCACCAGCGCGGGGCCGTTGCCGATGGAACGCCTGCTCGCGCACAAGGCGATCGCGGCCTCGATCGGTAAGGCGGAGGACGATAAGTCACCGCTGCCCGCGGATGAGGCGAATCTCCTCGCCGGCGCGCAAGTTTACCAGGAGAACGGCTGCCAGGGCTGCCACGGCAAACTCGATGGCGGGCCTTCCAAGATGGCCAAACGCTGGTACCCGCACGCGCCGGGACTCATGCCGCCGTCCCACGGAGTGACCGACGATCCAATCGGGGAGACTCATTGGGTGGTGAAAAATGGAATTCGTTTCAGTGCCATGCCGTCGTTTGGCGAGAAACTCACCGACGCGGAAATGTGGCAGGTGAGCCTGCTCCTGCACGAGGCGGATAAGTTACCCGCCCCGGTCCAGGAAGCTCTGCGCAAGTAAGACGAGTCGACGCGGCTACTCACGCACGATTCACGGAATCACAAGTCTGATCGGCTACGCGTTGTAAGCCTGTTCCAGCTTAGCCAGGTCAAGCTTCCGCATGGTCATCAGTGTCTTCATGACTCTTTCCGTACGCGCTTTGTCCTTGTCCGTCATCATTTCCCACAATGCGGCCGGGACGACCTGCCAGCAGAGGCCATACTTATCCTTCAGCCAGCCGCACTCGATCTCTTCGCCGCCGTCCGCCTGGAGCTTTTCCCAGTAGTAATCGATCTCCGCCTGGTCCTTGCAGTTCACCACGAAGGAAACCGCTTCGGTGAACTTGTACATCGGGCCGCCATTCAGCGCGACAAACTCCGTGCCCTCGAGCTCGAAGCTCACCGTCATAACCGATCCCGGTGCGCCGGGAGCATCCTGACCGAAGTGAGTCGTCGCCGTGCGCCGAGCGTGCTTGAAAACGGAGAGATAGAACTCGACCGCCGCTTCCGCCTGACCGTCGAACCACAAAAAGGGTGTAATCTTTTGCATCAGTCACGTTGCCAAAAACCTGCTCGGGGTGCAAGCCGGGGAAGGGCGCTCATTTGGAAGCCAGAAATCCAGGAAGGGGAAGAGATTGAATGAGGAAAGCAGGAAGTGTAGCCAGGTAACGTGTTGCCCATTTCGGTCTCCCCAAACTTCAGACGGATGTCCCTATTTCTGGTTTCCTGGCTTCCAAATTCTTCTCTCCCATCTCCTGCTTTTCTGCTTTCCTGATTAATCTCTTGGAACCGAGCCATCGGCCCGGGGTTGCCTGATCGGGAACTTGACCGAAAGTCGCTCCGACCCGCCCAGTTTTTCCCCAATGCATATCACCAACATCTTGCGGAAGGATTCGCCCACGTTCTCCTTCGAGTTCTTTCCGCCTAAAACCCCGGAATCCGCCGAGACCCTCTATCAGACGATTCGCGATCTCGAGTCTTACGCGCCCGATTTCGTCAGCGTGACCTATGGCGCCGGCGGCTCCACCCGCGAACTCACGCACGACCTCGTCGAGCGGATCAAGACCACAACGAAGCTCAACCCCATTCCCCATCTCACCTGCGTCTGTCACGCGGAGGTGGAGATCGACTCCATCCTCGCGCGGTATGCCCAGTCGGCGATCGGCAACATTCTTGCGCTCGGCGGCGATCCGCCCCGCGGCATACCTTACGACAAGACGAGAGACTCCTTTCAGCACGCATCAGACCTGGTGAAATTCATCCGCCGTTTCAACGAGACCGGCGCCCATCCCGATCCGCGCGGCTTCGGCATCGGCGTGGCCGGTTTCCCGGAAGGTCATCCCTCCACGCCGAATCGGCTGATCGAGATGGACCATCTGAAAGCCAAGGTCGATGCCGGCGCCGACTACATTGTGACTCAGCTCTTTTTCGATAACCGCGACTTCCTCGATTACCGCGAGCGCTGCGCCCTCGCCGGGATCAACGTCCCGATCATCGCCGGGATTATGCCGATTACTTCGATGAGCGGGTTCCGCCGCATCGCCGAGTTGGCGGGCGGCGCGCGTTTCCCGGCGAAGCTCCTGCGCGCGCTTCAGCGTTGCGGGGATGACTCGAAGATGGTGAGCCGGGTCGGCGTTCACTTCGCGCTCGAGCAATGCCACGACCTGCTGGATAACGACGTGGACGGCATCCATTTCTACACGCTGAATCGCTCCGACGCGACGCGCATCATCTTCGACAGTCTCGGCATCCCGCGGCGCCGGGAAAGCGAAGTGCCGACCGTGTAGCTCCCGCTCGCCTCTGCGGGAGTTGAGTGCTTAGGAAAGCAGGAACGCAGGAAGAAATCTCTGGGGGCGGGAACGGTGTGCTCCCCGGAAGCGATGGCGAATGCGCCTAACGAGTAAAGGACTTGCATTGCTAACAAATGAGGAGCAGCCGCGGCAGCTGGCCCAGCGGCGTCTCCGGCGCGCGATGAATGCAGGGCGGCACGAGGCTTCCGGGCCAGTCCACCGCGATTCGCCAGAGCTGGCCCACGCCGAAGGAATAAGGCTGCGCGTCCGGCAGCGGCGCGTAGTGCAGGTCGTAGCAATGCTCGCTTAACGTCTCGTTAAACTCCGGGCCGTCACTTACCGCGCCAAGAAAATCCCGCAGCTCCGCGCGAATCTCAAGGATCTCCACTTTTCGTCGAGCCTCTTCGTTCGGCAGTCCCTCGCTCGGCGGTCCGAAGTAAGTGCAGAGCCAGGTATCTGCTTCGATCGGCGCACGATCGGTGTGCCAAGAAAAGACATCGGTTCGGACCGGAGCAGGCTCCTCATCTCGCGGGTAGTCATGAATCAGATTCAGCACCGGATCGCGACCCTGCTCGCGGAGACGGCGCAGGTCGTCGCGCAGTACCGCGATCGCCGCTTGCCCCGGCGCGCTGACCGTCAGCCGCAGGAGATCCTCCTCCTCGATTGGCACGATTTCCTTACCGTCACCGAGCTTCTTCACCACTTCCCCGAAGTCCCCGGCGAGCGTGCGCGGCCAGCAGAGCGCATTCACCCCGTCTGCAAACGGCGTCGCGAGCAACTCCGCGAAGGTCTGCACCTTTTTGATGCGGAAGTAAGAGGGAAAATTGATGGCTGGTGACTTTAGCGGGAGGGTCGCGGAATTGGGAGCAGGAAAGCAGGATCGAGGAAACGCGCGAGCCAGGAACTCCTACCCGAAAGAGACTGCGCCGCCGGATTCGCAGTGGGCCCGTCCCTGCGGACAGGCCCACGCGAAAGGCAGCCGGCTACAGAGCCAGCGTGGGCGGTCTTAGAACTCCACCGAGAGCCCCGCGTAGGCGGAGCGCTGCGGTGCCGGCTCGATCGAGCCGTTGAAGAAGACGCGCGAGTAATACTTCTCGCCCGCCAGGTTATTGATGCCCGCGATGAGTTTGATGTTCTTCGTGATCCGGAAATCACCGTTCAGGTTCAGTACCGACATAGGAAGGGATCTTCGCCGGGATCGTCGGCGTGCCGAGATTGGAATCAGCCCAATACTCATCCGAGACATAGACCGCGGAGAAGGTCAGGTCGAAGCAGTTATCCTTCCGGAGTTGCAGGCCGCCCTTCACCAGCACACTCGGCGAGTACGCGGGAGTGTTCCCCACCTGGCCGGGGATCTGGCTGTCGGTGAAGGTCGCGTCCAGGAGCTGAAGGTTAGTGAAAACATTCACGTGCCAGCCCACAAATGAGCTTTGGGTTGCACGAGTCACCGGGCCGTCGTTGTCCTTCGCATCCTTGGCATCCTTCGCCTCCGGAACCGGGGCATCGGCGCGGTGGAAGAGTTCCATGAAATCATAGGAGACCTCGCCCTCGAAACCGCGATGCCGAGTGCTGCCGCTGTTTACGATGACGAAGTCCGTCGGCGTGAAGGCTTGCGTCTCCGTCCGGTTATCGAACTCGATCCAGAACAGACCCACATCGTACCAGAGACCCTTGATCGGCGTGCCGTGGACGCCGAGCTCGAAGTCGAGCGACTTGAACGGATCGGGCGTGTTCGCGGCGTTGAGCGGCTGGAAAGGCGACGAGACATCGAAGTAACGCGTCGGCCGCCAGCCGGACGAAGCGCTGAAGTAACGTTTCGTTCAAGTGCCCGAAGTCATTGCCGAGACCGACGCCCCAGAGCGGCACCACATGGTCGGCGCTGCGCGAGCCGAGCGTCGGGCCGATGTTCGTATCCACGTCCACCGACTCATGATCCAGCCGGAACGAAGGCACGATGTGAAACTTTCCGAAACGGAAGATGTTCTCGATGAAGAACGCCTGGTAATCGGAGTTTCGGGACTGATCGAGCGTGTGCGTGCCGCTGGTATCGAAACGATCTGCCGTGAGATCGAAAGTGCTATAGCGATTCAGCGGCGCGTCGCCGTGATAGACCGTGCCGCCGAAAGTCAGCGTGCTGCCTTTCAGCGCCGTGCCCGCGCCCCAGTTCCAGCGGAAACGCAGGTCGCCGCCGAAGTTATTGAACTCATCGTTCTGCAGCGTCGTCGGGAAAGGAGGCGCGCCGCGGAAACTCTGGTTCCGGTTATCGATATCCTGGTGCGTGAACCAGCCTTTCGCCTGCATCAGCCAGCCCTCGGCAAAGGTCCACTCATCGCGCAGCACCGCGCTGTAGCGATCCACCCACGCGCGATCGAACGGCGCGGTCGACTGATCTTCGTTCGCATTGAACTGCTGGATCGTGAGCCGCCCCGGATCGCCGCCTTCGAATTGGCCGGCATGGAAATCAAGCGCCACTAACTGGTCTTCGCTCGGCCGATAACCGACATAGAGATTCGACTGCCACTGATGATAAGCACTGTTATCGCGCTGGCCATCCGACCGGCCATAGAACCCATCCAGCCGGAACTCACCGGGCCGACCGCTTCCTGGATTGAGTTATAAGTCTGGTAAAGGCCATCCGTGCCCCCGATTTGTTCGCTGTAGAAATTCCAGGGCGAACCCGGCGCCGGATGTTTGGTCACGAAGTTCACTGCCGGAGCGGGCTCCGGCCCATAGAGCAGACTGCTCCCGCCGCGGATCTCCTGGATTTCCTGGAGACTTTGCGGCACCGGAGATAATAAAGCGTCGGGAAACCGATCCAATCGCTCGCCAGCGGCACCCCATCGAGCAGCGCGGTGATGAACTCCGACTCCTGCGGGTTCCCCAGACCGCGATAGCTAAAGTTGAATTGCCCGGGCGTGTTCTGCTCGGTGATGAGCAGGCCGGGTGCCTTGGTGAGAAGCTGTTGCAGATTGTTGTTCGCCACCGTCGGCTGCTGGTCGAGTTTGATCACCGTGGCCTTTTTCGTCACCGTGATTTCCGTCCCCGAGACCTCGCCCATGATGTGATCGAGCTTCGCTTTCCAATCGTCGTGCGGCGTCGGCCGGGGGATCGCCTCCGCTTCCACGAGAATCTCAGACGTATTGGCCACCTGCCCCTGCGCTGTCGGCATGGCCGTCAAATTCCAGACCCCTAAGCCGGCCAGCGCTCCGAGGAGCAAATGGCGGCTACCATTTTTATTAGCTATTCCTTTTCGAATCATTTCTGGCGAAGTATTATATTTTCGTCAGGTTCCCCGCAACGGAAAACTGCGCAATCTTTCGCGTCGGACAGTTTCACCGGGCGATTCGAGTGGGAATTCGGCCGATTGTGGCGGATCAGGACCGGGGCAATCGAGGGTCCTGCGTCCCCGCGCTACTGTTTGATCGAGATCTTATTCTCCACCGAAGTCACCCCGGCGACCGTCTTCGCCAGCTTCTCCGCGGCGGTCTTCTGATCTTCGGAGACAACAAAACCACTCAGCTGCACGGTCCCCTTGTAGGCGGCCACCTGCACATCGGGAAACTTGAAGCTATTCGAGCTTGCGAAAGTGGCTTTCACCTGGTCGGCCAGCTTTTGGTCATCC
>CAVUNK010000004.1:0-88835 GCA_963742845.1 uncultured Verrucomicrobiae bacterium
CGCTACGACGGCTGGGCCGCTACGACCGACCCGCTTCACAAAGCGTGCGTCCAGGGCATGCTCCAGCGCCTTTACGACGAAGGCCAGATCGACCGGGACAAGCAGGAGGGCTACTACAGCGTCCGCCAGGAACAATTCCTCACCGACAAAGAACGCGGCCCCGATGGCGAGTTCGGCCCGGAATGGGGCGAAGTCGAGCACCGCACCGAGGAGAACTACTACTTCCGCCTCGAGCAACACAAAGACTGGCTCCTCGCCTACCTCCGCGATCCCGCGCACCAGGATTGCGTCACCCCGGATTTCCGCCAGAAAGAACTGATCAACGCCGTCGAGAAACTGGCCGGCGACCTCTGCATTTCGCGCCCGAAGAGCCGCCTCAGCTGGGGCATCGAGCTGCCCTTCGACCGCGACTACGTGAACTACGTCTGGTTCGACGCCCTTACGAACTACATCAGCTTCATCGGCTACGACCCCGCCGCGCAGACCTTCGCCGCGCAGCCCGCCGCCTTCCGGGAAAAGTGGCCCGCCCTCCACGTCATCGGGAAGGACATCCTCATCCCCGCGCACGGCATCTACTGGCCGATCATGCTGCATGCCCTTGGCTTCCCCGATGACCAGATGCCGCGGTTTCTGGTCCACGGCTGGTGGAACATCAGCGGCGCGAAGATGAGCAAGTCGCTCGGCAACGTCGTCGACCCCGAACGAACTCGCGGATAAATACGGCGCCGAAGCGCTGCGTTATTACCTCACCAGCGACATCGTCACCGGCAAGGATGCCGACTTTTCCGAAGAGCGGCTGATCGAACGCTACAACGCCGAGTTGGCCAATTCGCTCGGCAACCTGTTCAACCGCACGCTAAGCATGGCCGCCCGTTATTACGCGGGGAAGTTCCGCCGCGGCGAACCGCCCGCGCTCGACTTCGCGAAAGCCCCGGGCACGCGATCCAACTTGCGACCGAGGCGAACCAACAGATCGAGCAGACCGCCCCTGGAAACTCATGAAAGAAGGCCAGGCCGAGAAGGTCGCGGAAATCCTCTACGACCTCGCCGAACGCCTCCGCATCATCGCGATCCTGATCTCGCCGGTGTTGCCGCAAGCGGCGCATGGCATTTTCGACCAACTCCGCTGGAAGCCCGAGCAGGCCGGCGAGGAACAGCGCTTTTCGTTAGGCGAGGCGCGCTGGGGATTGCTTCCGGATGGCCACGTCGTCGGCGCGCCGATCCCGCTCTTTCCGAGAATCGAGCGCACGGCCGAGGCCAGCTAAACCGGCTCCGCTTGCGCCGGAGTCCCCGGCGATAGATCCGCGGCTACGTGATTTCCGCATAACTGATGGCGCGTCGGCTGCTTATCCGAGCGGATGAGCCGTTCTCCAGTTTTGGTTTCCTTCCTGCGTCTTTTGACCCGCCGCCGCGTGCGTGTGCCTTGGAGCCTGCTCCTGGCGGCGATGTCGCTGACGCTCGTGATGGAGACGCAGGCGGGCGGGGACAATGCACGGTTTACCGCGACCGGCAGCATGTTGAACGGTCGTCAGCAGGCGGTCTCGACTCTGCTCTCAGATGGCCGGGTGCTGGTGACGAGCGGAGCCGATCAATACGGGCGCACAGCGACCGCGGAGATTTTCGATCCCACCACCGGGGCGTGGACTTCTGCGGGCGTGATGACTTCGGGCCGGGTGCACCACACCTCCACGCTCCTGCGCAATGGCAGGGTGCTGGTGGCGGGCGGGACGAACGACACCTTTCTCCAGAGCGCGGAACTCTACGATCCGGCGACGAATTCCTGGTCCTCTGCCGGCGACCTTTCTTTCCCGCGCGCTTATCACACTGCGACCCTGTTGCAGGACGGCCGGGTGCTGCTCGCCGGTGGAAACAGCAACGCGGGTTATGTGGCCTCGGGTGACATCTACGATCCCGCGACCAACCAGTGGACGCCGACCGCCCCGCTGCAGGACCCGCGCGTTTCGCACATCGCGACCTTGTTGCCTAACGGCAAGGTGCTGGTGGCTGCCGGAGTGAGCGAAGGCTACATCTCGTCCGCCGAACTTTACGATCCCGCGGACAACACCTGGACGTTCACCGCCGGGATGTCGTTTGCCACTTCCGATCACGCCGCCGTGCTCCTCGCCAACGGGCAGGTGATGGTGATGGGAGGCGAGAACAGCGACGGCTACGTGAGCGCCACTCAGAAATATGACATCGCCGCCGACGTCTGGTGGGAAACCGGTAACCTGGCGGAAGGCCGCGCGCGTTTTGCGGCGACCCTGTTGCCGAACGGCGATGTGTTCGTGGCTGGCGGCTACGGAAGCAATCACGCTGTGCTCGGGAGCGCGGAGCGTTACAACGAGAACAGCGGCACCTGGTCCACGACCGCCAGCCTAACGAATCCGCGCGCGGAATATGTGGCGACGCTGCAGGCCGATGGCCGCGTGCTTTTCGCCGGTGGCCTGGATGTCGACGGCGCAGTGCTTGGAGCTGCCGAGCTTTACACTTTGCAGAAGGCCACTGGGATTTCACTGGCAGTCTCGCCGACGTTCGCTTCTACGACCGGTCCGCTTTGTTCCCGACGGCCGGGTGATCGCCACCGGTGGATACGTCAATGACGCGGTGGCCACGACGGAGCTTTACGATCCCGCGACCGGCGATTGGACAGCCGGTGGGACGATGGTGAACGCGCGTTATTTGCACACACTGACCTTGCTCCGCAACGGCAAGGTGCTCGCCGCGGGCGGAGCGGGTCCGTCCGATGGCATCGCGACCGCGGAACTCTATGATCCGGCGACCGATTCGTGGACTCCTACCGGCGACCTGACGCAGCCGCGCCTGAACCACGCCGCGGTCCAACTGCCGAACGGGCGTGTGTTGATCGCCGGCGGATATACACTCAGTGACTTCAACATTCATCGCACCGAACTCTACGATCCGGCAACCGAACGCTGGACCCCAACGGGTGATCTCATCGTGTCACGTTACGAGCCGACGATGACCTTGTTACCCAATGGCAAGGTCCTGATCGCGGGCGGGGTGTACGGCGGCTGGACGGAACTCTATGATCCCGCGAGCGGCACCTGGTCCCTGACCGGCAACATGTCGACGACGCGGTATAACCAGACCATGACTCTACTCCCTAATGGCAAAGTCCTGGTCGCAGGCGGCTATGGCGACTCGGATATCCTCACCAGTGCCGAAATCTACGACTCGGCTAGCGGCACTTGGACAAGCGCCGGCGATATGAATATCCCGCGCGCCCGGCACAGTGCGACTCTGCTCCCGAACGGCAAGGTGATGGTGACCGGCGGGCAGAACGACATTCCCTTTTACTTCGTCGACACGACCGAGCTTTACGATCCGGCGACTAACACTTGGACCCTCACGGGCTATCTGAACACTGCCCGCGCCGATGGGACGACAACGCTGCTTCGCAACGGTGACGTCCTGATCGCCGGCGGTCGGGAATGGACCGGCGGCGTGTCGAGCGCAGAACTGTTGCCAATCCGGGTCTCGGCTTTCAGCGACCGGACTGGCAGCCCCTCATCTACGAGAATGATCCGCTGCAATTTATCGGGCGCAGTCTTTCTCTGGTGGGAGTTCGTTTTCAGGGTATCTCTCCGGCTTCCGGCGGCAGTACGATTGACTCCGCGACGAATCATCCGGTCGTCCAACTCCGCAGCCTCGATAACTCGGAAGTCAGGTATCTCTCCGCCGACGCATACAACGGATGGTCGGACAACAGTTTTAGCTCAGTCACGCTGCGCGACTTCCCGGCTGGTCCCGCGTTGATCACGCTCTTCGCCAATGGCATTCCGAGTGAGTCCGCGTATACCGTGGTCAAGCAGGTCACACCTGGCCTTTCGGGCGTGGCTCCAGGCAGTGTCAGCCTCGGAGACGAGATCGCGGACAATGTGTCCGTGAGCGAAGGCTTCGAGCCGAGCGGCATGATCACCTTCAAGCTCTACGGTCCCGATGATGACCAGTGCGGAGATTCCTCCGCGGTCTTTGCTTCCACCGTGACGGTAACCGGAAATGGTAGTTACTCCTCCGAATTCTACACACCAACCGCAGCCGGGACCTATCGGTGGGTGGTGACTTACAGCGGAGACCTGAATAATGCATCGGTCACAAGTAACTGTAATACTCACCGCCAGTCGACCATCGTCATCGGTCCGCTACCTTCTCCGACTCCTACTCCCAGTCCGACGACGACTCCGACGATAACTCCGACACCCACGGCCACACCTAGCGCGACGCCCGAGGTAACTCCGACGCCGGCCCCGACCGTGACGCCGACTCCCGCAGCCGGAGCGCAGTCTCAGAATTACTCCACCCGCATGCAGGTGCAGAGCGGCGACGGGCAAGGCATCGCCGGATTCATCATCACGCCCGGTAACTCCAAGCAAGTGATGATTCGTGGACTCGGGCCATCGCTGGCGCACCAAGGCGTCGTCGGAGTAATCGCCGATCCCGTCCTGGAACTGCACGACTCCCATGGCGCGAACTTGGTCACGAACGATAACTGGCACGACACCCAGGCCGAACAAATCATCGCGAGCCAGCTCGCACCGACCAACGATCGCGAGCCGGCCATCATCGCCACCCTCGCGCCCGGCGCTTACACCGTGATTCTTCGCGGCGCCGGAGCGACCACTGGTGTGGCGCTCGTGGAAATCTATGACCTCGACCCGAGTGGCACCTCGCGTCTTGGGAATCTGAGCACGCGTGCCGCCGTCGGGTCAGGCAACGAAGCCGTCATCGCCGGCTTCATCCTCGGCGTGGAGCAAGCCGAAGCCGACGTTGTCATCCGCGGTCTCGGTCCTTCGCTCGCGCGGTTTGGCTTGCCCGGCATCACGAATCCCACGGTCGAGCTGCGCGACAGCGACGGCAACCTTCTTATCTCCGACGACAACTGGCAGGACAATGCCGCGCAGGCCGCGCTCCTTACTGCCAGCGGGCTCGCCCCGAGGAATGCGCAGGAAGCCGCGCTCGAAGTCAGCCTCCCGCCAGGGACTTACACCGCGATCCTCGCGAGCGACGGCGAGACCGGTCTCGGCCTCATCGAGATTTATAACAAGCAATAGAACTGCGCGGGAAACACCGGAGCCGCGCCGCGGCGCAAACTTTACCGATTGTCCCCCGCGGGAGATGCGGCCACTCGGACTGCGGTTTTAAGTTCATCAATCTGACGCCCGCTTTGCATCCGTGGCGGCGCGCCACGGTATCTGCGGCCCGCGCCACCCCTCCGGGGGCCGTGCGCGGCGGCCGGGGGAACTACCTCTGCCTGGTGAAAATCATCGGCACGGTCACGGCTTTCAGCGCGCCCGGATGGCGCGCTTCCCAGTGGACGAACGTGCCGAGACATTCCTGATCCAGGATGGTATTGCCGGTGCTTTGCAGGATTTCGATGTTCTTCACTTTGCCGTCGGGGCCGAAGTTCATCTTGAACTCCCCGCGGCCGGTCGCATGAGCTCTCCGTGCCTCCAGGGGGTAGGTGGGGTGCGGGTGGGCCTTGAGGAGGTCATTGATGTGCTTCAAGTCCAACGGCACCGTCTCCCAGGAGGTCGCGCTCTTCTTCAGAACGGTTGCGGTAGCGGGCGGCGGCTCCGCGGCGACGGTGGACAGGCAAAACGCCGCGAGCAGGAGAACGGGCAGAGGTTTCATCTGGTGTCTGATGGCTCCGATGCTCGCATGGCCTCCGGCCCGGCGGCAAGCGGCCACGATAAGATTTCGTCTTTTACTGGTTGCGTCGGAGAAGACGGCTAGGCACTCTCGCCGTCGACTTTGAAGTTTATCAATCTCACCCGGCATACGGAGATCGGTGCCAATAGTTATTATCTCGGGAGCGGCGGGCAGGGGATGGTGCTCGATAGCGGGATGCATCCGAAGCGGATCGGCGAGGAGGCGCTGCCGAATCTGGCCGCGCTCGCCGGTCTGCCGGTGGACGCGATTCTGATCTCGCACGCGCATCTCGATCACATCGGCTCGCTCCCGGTGCTGATGCGGCAGCAGCCGCAGGCGCAGGTGTTCATGACCAGCGCGACGACGCAGATCGGCGACGCGCTTTTGCATAACTCGGTGAATGTGATGACCCGGCAGCGCGAGGAGGTGGGCGCGGCCACTTATCCGCTCTACGGCCATCGCGAGGCGGAGCGGGCGACCGATCGCTGGAATGCGCGGCCGTTGCGCCACCCATTTAATCTCGCGGGCGAGCGGCTCGGCGGGGCGCCGGAGGCGGGGGAGATCAGTTGCGAATTCTGGGATGCCGGGCATGTGCTCGGCGCGGCAGGGGTGATGATCCGGCTGGAGGGGCGCACGGTTTTCTACACCGGGGATGTGAACTTCGACGATCAGACGCTGGCGAAGGGGGCGAGTTTTCCGGAGGGGGAGATCGATGTGCTGATCATCGAGACCACGCACGGGGCCACGCCGCTGCCGGAGGGGTTCACCCGCGCGGCGGAGGAGGAACGTTTCGCGGCGGCGCTGAACGCGGCCTTCGCGCGCGGCGGCTGCGTGATGGTGCCGGTGTTCGCGCTCGGGAAGACGCAGGAAATCCTGACGCTGCTCTATCAACTGAAGCGCGCGGGGACGATCGACGACGTGCCGATCTACATCGGCGGGCTCAGCGCGAAGATGACGGAGATCTACGATCGGCGGGCGAACGACACGGCGCGGGTGGTCCCGGGGCTGGAGTTGTTTCCGGCGGTGCAGCCGTTTGTCTTGAACGGCAAATCGATCGGGGACGCGCCCGCGCGACCGGGTCGGGTCTACGCGCTCTCGAGCGGGATGATGACCCAGAAGACGCTCTCGAATGTCTTCGGGCGCCGGCTGCTGGAGAATCCGGAGCACTCGATCTTTTTCGTCGGCTACGCGGATCCGCTGTCGCCTGCGGGCGTGCTCCGCGCGGCGCAGCCTAGCGACCTGGTGTCGCTCGACGAGGAGAAGCCGGCGCAGACGCTGCGTTGCGCGGTGGAGCAGTTCCAGTTCTCGGCGCACGCGCCGCGGCAGGCGTTGCTGGATTACATCCAGCGGGTCGGGGCGAAGAAGGTGGTGCTGGTGCACGGCGATCCGCCCGCGGTGGAATCGATCCGCGCGGCCGCGGTGGCGCTGTTGCCAGGGAGCGAGATCATCGTGCCGCCGCCGGGCGTGGCGATCGAGCTCTAGGCGATGCGGATCGCGTCGTGGAATATCAATTCGCTGCGCAAGCGGCAGGAGCGGCTGCTCGGTTGGCTCGCGGCAACGGCGCCGGATATCGTTTGCCTGCAGGAGACGAAATGCACCGACGAACAGTTCCCCGAGCTGGCGCTGCGCGGGGCCGGTTACCACTCGGTTTTCCACGGGCAGAAGTCCTACAACGGCGTGGCCATCCTCTCGAAGATCGAGCCGCGGGAAGTGATTAACGGGCTCGGCGATGAAGCGGATGATCCGCAGGCGCGGGTGATCGCGGCGACGATCGGGGACGTGCGCGTGCTGTCGATCTACGCGCCGAACGGGCAGGCCGTAGGCACGCCGCCCTTCCATTACAAGCTGGAGTGGTATCGGCGGCTCGCCCGTTACCTAACGACGAACGATGCGCTGGCGCGGACGCTGGTCTGCGGCGACTACAATGTCGCGCCTAACGACGAGGATGTGCACGACCCGGCGCTCTGGCACGATGGGATTATGTGCTCGGACGCGGAGCGGCAAGCCTTCCGCGCGCTGCTCGGTAGCGGGCTCAGCGATTCGCTGCGACTGGTGCATCCGGAGGGCGGGCTCTTTAGTTGGTGGGACTACCGGATGCTCGCCTTCCCGAAAAATCGCGGTCTCCGGATCGACGCGATCCTCGCCGGGAGCGAGCTGGCCGCGCAGATCACCGGCGCGGGCATCGACCGCGAAATGCGCAAAGGTCCCGAGCCCTCCGACCACGCGCCGGTCTGGGCGGAGTTTGCTCTCCCGGCGGGTTAATCGGACGCTGCGGCCATGCCGATCGTCGCCGCGCCGCCGCCGAAGCCGCTGCTGGTTTACGACGGCGATTGCGGCTTCTGCAAACTCTGGATCGCGCGCTGGCGGGAGATCACGGCGGGTCGGGTGGACTACGCGCCGCTCCAGGAGGCCGCGGCGCGGTTCCCGGAAATCCCGCGCGCGGACTTCGAGCAGGCGGTGAAATTCATCGAGCCGGATGGGCGGTGGTGGAGCAGCGCGGAGGCGGTCTTCCGGTCGTTAGGCGCGGGCCGGAGTTTCGCCGCGGGGCGGTGGAGCTACGAGCACGTGCCCGGCTTCGCGCCGCTCGCGGAGGCGGCTTACGCCTTCGTGGCTTCGCACCGCGAACTGGCGCACAAAATCACTTCGCTGCTCTGGGGCGAAGACGTGCGCCAGCCGACCTACTTTCGCGCGCGCGATTGGTTTCTCCGCGCGCTCGGCGCGATTTACCTGATCGCGTTTCTTTCGCTCTGGGTGCAGGTCGATGGGCTGATCGGCGCGCACGGTGTCGCGCCGTTGCCGGAGTATCTCGCGGCGGCGAAGGCGCAACTCGGGAGTCACGCGCCGCTCGTGTTGCCGACGCTTTGCTGGTTCGGCGCGAGTAATGCGACGCTCCATTTTCTCTGCGGCGCCGGGGCGTTTCTGTCTGTGCTGCTGATCGTGGGAATCGCGCCGGTCTTTTGCCTGAGTCTGCTGTTCGTCGGCTATCTCTCGCTCGCGATCGCCGGCCAGGATTTCCTTAGTTTCCAATGGGACATCCTGCTGCTCGAGACCGGTTTCCTCGCCATCTTCCTCGCGCCGTGGCGCTGGCGGCTCCGGCCTAACGACTCCGCGCCGCTCTCCCGCGTCGCGCTTTTCCTGCTCCACTTCCTGCTCTTCAAACTGATGCTCATGTCGGGCGTGGTGAAGCTGACCAGCGGTGATGCTTCGTGGTGGAATCTGACCGCGCTCGATTACCACTACTGGACGCAGCCGCTGCCGACGGTGGTCGGCTGGTGGGCGGCGCAGGCGCCGGAATGGTTCCTGCATTTCTCGACCGCGTTCGTGCTCGTGGTGGAAATCCTCGGCGCGTTTCTGCTCTGGATGCCGCGGCGCCTGCGATTGTTAGGCGCGGGGTTGCTGGTCTTTTTGCAGGTGGTCATCGGGCTCACCGGCAACTACGCATTTTTCAACCTGCTCACGATCGCGCTCTGTTTGCTATTGGTGGATGACTCCGTGGGAAGGATGCGCCGCGAGGGGTTGCGCAAGCGCCCTGCTCATTGGGCGCCGGTGTTCGTCCTCCTCGCGACCTTGCCGGTGAACGCGATGCTGATTTTCTCGGCGTTCAAACCCGAAGCGAACTGGCCGCGGCCGCTCGGCGCGCTCTACGGATGGATCGCGCCGTTCCGAATCGCGAACGGTTACGGGCTCTTCCGCGTGATGACCAAGGAGCGCCCGGAGATCGTGATCGAAGGGAGCGACGACGGCAAAACCTGGAAGCCGTACGAATTCAAATGGAAGCCGGGTGCGCTCGACCGGATGCCGGGATTCGTGGCCCCGCATCAACCGCGTTTGGACTGGCAGATGTGGTTCGCGGCGTTAGGCGGCGATCCGCGGCGCGAGCCGTGGTTTGTCGGATTGATCGTGCGGCTTTCGCAGAACGAGCCGGCGGTCCTCGGCCTGCTTCGGGCGAATCCGTTCCCGGAAAAACCGCCGCGCTTTCTCCGGGCCGATCTCTATCAGTATCGTTTCACCACGAGGGCGGAACGGGACCGGACCGGCGCGTGGTGGCAGCGCGAAGAGCCGAGCACTTTCCTGCCGGCGGTTTCATTTCGTTAGGCGAAAAATTTGCCAACCTAACGAGCTTGCGCCAACTTTCTGCATGCCGAAAGAGGAGCAGATCGTGACGGAAGGCACGGTGACGCAGGTCTTGCCGGGCACCATGTTTCGCGTCGATCTCGGGCAGCGCAACGTGCTCGCGCACATCTCGGGGAAGATGCGCAAGCACTTCATCCGGATCGTGCCGGGCGACAAGGTCGAGGTGGAGTTGTCCCCCTACGACCTGACGAAGGCGCGGATCATTTTCCGCGCGAAGTAGCAGCCCGCGAAAAGCCGGCCGCGCCCAAGAGATTGTAAGCGCGCCGCGCCCTTGAGTTGCGTATCTTTGGAGGAAACGCCGTCTGATTTTTCACCGCAGTGGTGCGAAGCAGAGGGCTCAATAATTTCAATCAAACAGGAGAATCATTATGTCTGACGAAAGCAAAAAAACCGATCAGGGCGCAAATGTGCCAACCCAAGCGCAAGACGAGGCGGATAAGGGCGTCAAACATGCGCGCAAAGCCGCGGACGAATTCAAGTCGGCGGCAACCGCGGTGGCTGATGACTATCGCGGCCGGGCCGAAGACGCGTGGAACGATGCGCGCTATCGGGTGCGCAGTTTCCAGGAAGACAGCGAGCAATACGTGCGCGAAAACCCGACCAAGGCGGTCTTCTCCGCGCTCGGGATTGGCTTTGTGCTCGGTTTGATCTTCCGTCGTTAGGCGAAGGCAATGGGCGAGCCCATGCGTTTCCGTAATCCCGCCGGCTACCGGGGATTGCGGGCGAATTTGACCGCGCTGGTCAGCTCCGGGGCGCGCTTTCTCGAGAGCCGGCTCACGCTCGCCTCGCAGGAAGCCAAAGGTGCGGTCAAACACCTGGTCACGCTCGTGGCCTGCCTGATCGTGGCCGGGGTGCTGGTCCTGCTGGGCTACCTTTTCCTGCTTGTTTTTGTGATCGTGGGGGTTGCCCACCTGATCGGAATCTCGTGGATCTGGACGGCTCTGGTGGTGGCGCTGCTGCATTTCGGCGGAGCGATTTTGTGCGTGGTGATCGCGCGCGGGCAATTGAAGCGGCCGGTCTTTCGCGACACCGCAGCGGTTTTGAAAGAGGATACCGAATGGCTGAAAAATCTGGATCAGACCAAAGCAACGCGGAACTAAGACGGCGGATCGCCTCGTCGCGCGCCGAGTTGGTGCGGGACGTGGGTGGGCTCGAGTATGAGCTGAATCTCCCGCTGAAAATCAAGAAGTCGTTTCAGCGCAACACGGTCTACTGGGTTGGCTCCGCCCTTGCGCTTGGCCTCGTGATTGCGCTCCTGCGCGCGCGCACGCAGAAAGTTTATCTCAGCGCCGCCGGGAAAAAAGTGCGCGGTGGCGGCGGCGGCGGCAGGTTGCTCGAGGGCGGTCTGATCCTGAGTGCGATCAGAGTGGCCGGGCCTCTTCTGCAGCCGGTGATCATGGGGTTCGTCGCGAAGCAGGTGGCGAAAAAATTCGGCCCACCTCCTCCGGCGCCACGCAGGTAGGAAAATTGGTTTACGCTGCGGCGGCGGCTCTCTACTCTCTGAGGCTGCTGCCACGAGATGACCGCTGATCCCTCCTCCGCCGTTTCTGTTACCCGCGAAGCGGTAAGACCGCACGTCGATCAATACCTGGCCGTGGGCCAGGAAGGGGGCGCGTCCGATATCCACCTCGGCGTGAATGCGCCGCCGCTCTGGCGCCTGCACGGCACGCTCCAGCCGATCTGGCCCGACGCGCCGAAGCTGACCGCGGAAGAGACCGAAGCCCTGACCCGCGGCTTCCTCGACGAATTCCAGCGGGCTCAACTCGACGAACGCGGCGACGTGGACTTTGCCTACGCCACGGAGTTCGGCCGCTTCCGCGCCAGCGTCGTTCGGCAACGGCTCGGGCTCGATCTGGTCTTCCGCATCATCAGCACGCAGGTGCGCACGATGGACGAGCTCGGCCTGCCGGAAGGGCTGAAGATGCTGACGCGTTTTCATAACGGGCTCATCCTCGTCACCGGCTCCGTCGGCAGCGGCAAATCGACCACGCTCGCCGCGCTCGTCGAGCAGGTGAACATCGAGCGGCACGAGCACATCATCACGCTGGAAGATCCGATCGAATACGTCATCCAGCCGAAAGGCTGCCACGTCACCCAGCGCGAAGTGCACACGCACACGAAGTCCTTCGGCGCCGCGCTCCGCGGCTCGCTGCGCGAAGATCCCGACGTCATCATGGTCGGGGAAATGCGCGATCTCGAGACCATCTCGCTCGCGATCACCGCTTCCGAGACGGGCCATCTCGTGCTCGGCACGCTCCACACCGGCAACGCCTCGCGCACCCTCGACCGCGTGCTCGACGTCTTCCCGGTCGATCAACAGGACCAGATCCGCGTCATGGTCAGCGAATCCCTGCGCGGCGTGATCTCCCAGCAACTCGTCCCGCGGCTCGACGGCGGCGGCCGCGTCCTCGCCCTCGAAGTTCTCACCAACACCCCCGCCGTCGCCAACGTCATCCGCGAAGCCAAGACCTTCATGCTCCCCGGCATCATCCAGACCGGCCGTAAACAGGGCATGCGGCTGATGGATGACTCGCTCGCCCAACTCTTCGACGAAGGGATCATCGGCGGGTCGGAAGCCATCGCCCGTGCCGAGCAAAAGCCGGCCATGCGCCAGCACGTGGAGGGGAAAGCTTGAAGCTGGACGCAGATCGATGCGACCCAGCGCGGCGTCCGTCCGTCGCGGAAGGACGTCCATTTGCCGCGGAAGGACGTCGCTTTGCGCGCGGAAGGACGTCGCTTTGCCGCGGAAGGACGTCGCTTTGCGGCGGAAGGACGTCGCTTTGCCGCGGAAGGACGTCGCTTTGCCGCGGACGGATGTCGCTTTGTCACAGAACGACGTCCTCCCGTCACGGAACGACATCTATCCGCCGCGGAGGGACGCCCATCCGTCACAGTTCAAGACCACTTCGGGACGGCGGAGGCCGCTTTCATGAGCCGTCGAGGCCGGTCCGCCCGCGCCGCACAGGCCTGCTGAGATGGCTTACATCGACCAGTTCTTCCAGATCCTCGTGCAGGAGGGCGCCTCCGATCTCCACATCGGCGAGGGGCAGCCGCCGAAAATGCGCAAGCATGGCGACGTGATGAAGATTCGCGACGAGCCGGTAACGCGCGACGAGGCGGTGCGGATGCTGAGCGAGATCAGCGGGCCGAAGAGTTGGGAGATCTTCGAGGAGCGGGGCGACTTCGATTTCGCCTACGAGATGGACGAGAAGTCGCGTTTCCGCTGCAATTTCCTCAAGCAGACCAATGGCTACGGCGCGGTCTTCCGGCTCATCCCGACGCGGATCGCTTCGCTCGAGGAGCTGGGCGTGCCGCAGGTGGTGAAACAATTCGGCGACCTGCGCGGCGGGCTCGTGCTCGTCACCGGGCCGACCGGTTCCGGCAAGTCCACGACGCTCGCGGCGCTGATCGATTACATCAACAGCACCTACTCGCGACACATCATCACGATCGAGGAACCGATCGAGTTCGTGCACAACAACAAGCTCAGCGTGATCACGCAGCGCGAAGTGCCGGAGCATTCCTCGACCTTTCCGGCGGGCCTGAAAGCCGCGCTCCGCGAGGACACCGACATCGTGCTGGTCGGCGAGATGCGCGACCTCGAAACGATCTCGCTCGCGCTGACCGCGGCGGAAACGGGCCTGCTGGTTTTCGGCACCCTGCACACGAACAACGCGCGCAAAACGATCGATCGCATGATCGACGTCTTCCCCGCGGACAAGCAACCGCAGGCGCGCACCATGCTCGCGAACTCCCTCCGCGGCGTGCTCGCGCAGCTTTTGCTGAAGCGGGCCGACGGCAAAGGCCGGCTCGCAGTGAACGAAATCCTGATCTCGAACAGCGCCGTCTCTTCGATCATCCGCGAAGGCGCAACGCAGAAATTGCAGGACGTGATCGTGAGCGGGAAAGGGCAGGGGATGCAATTTATGGACGACGCCATCTGGGCCAATCTGCAGCAGGGCACCGTCTCGCCGCACGAGGCCTTCATGAAGGCGATCGACAAGAACCTTTTCAAAAAGTTCCTGCCGCCGGACGAAGCCAGCCTGGCGGACTCCGCCGGGGCCGCTCCCGACGATCAACGGCGCCCGGCCGGCGATTTCGTCAAGGCGCGGGGCCGCAAAGGCTGACGCAAAACTGAAACCCGCTTCCTTCGGGGGAGGAGAAAGCGGGATCAGGCGGTGACGGGGATGAAGCCGGGCGACGCGCGCCCGGGCGAGCGGCGCTTATTTCACGCGCACGTTCGCGGTGGCGCTGCCGCCGCCGCTGCTCTTCACGGTGATCGAAACGGGATTCGTCGCGACGTTGAACTTGCCCTGGTAGCTTCCGTTGCCCTTGCCCCGCAACGTGCCGAGGACCTGCCCCGAGCTCGTGATGGAGACGGTCAGGGTCGCGGTCGGGACGGAATCGGTCGCCTGCACCTGGAGCAGGCCGCGCGCGGTGGTGTATTGCGCGCGGGTGATCGTGACCGTGTCCGACTGCACCGCGTTCACCGCGGCGAGGATGTCGAGCCGGCCGTTGCCGAAAGCGTTATTCGGGGTGACCGGCGAGCCCGGGGTGCATTCGTTCGAGAGAATGTGATGGGCCGAGGAGTTGAGGATGTTCTCGGTCGTGGTGATGTCATTCAGCAATTCCGGATGCGCCGACCAAAGGAGCGCGACGGCGCCTGCGACATGCGGCGTGGCCATCGATGTGCCACTGAGGAACGCATAGCCACTGTCGGAGTTGTTGTAGCTCGAACGAACGTTCGTGCCCGGCGCGGAGAGGTCGGGCTTCATGCGCATGCTGCCGTCCGCGGTGACCGGACCGCGGCTGCTGAACGACGCGAGCGTATCGGTGCCGTTGTTGAGCGCGCCGATCGAGTAGGCCGCGTCGTAGATGCCCGGGGGATTCTGCACAGTCGAGCAGCTCGGGCCCGAGTTCTGCGCGGCGACCACGCACATGATACCGGCCGCGCGTTGTGCTTCGACCGTGGCCTGCAAAGTCGTGGGCGAGCAACCTTCGCTGGCCGGGCATTCCCAGGAATTCGTGGTGATGTCGGGCGCCTTGCTCGGGTCGCCCTGCGCGATCGTCCCGCCGATCGGATACGGCGCGAGGAAGAACTCAAAGCATTCCATGTAACGCGCCGGGGTGCCGTTGCCCTGATCCATGTTGCGGCAACCGATGCATTTCGCCATCGGCGCCATGCCGATCTGATTCCCGCCGCCGTCGTCGCCGATCGCGGTACCCATGGTGTGCGAGCCGTGGCCGAGATCGTCGCACGGTTGCGGCGAATCGGGACCGCAGATGCCGCCACCGGTGTGAATGGCGTCGTGCCAGTTATAATTGTGATCGGCGACCAGGCCGTTCCAGCCGCGGTAGTGAGGTTTGATCGCGTTATGCGTCCAGCGGAAACCGGTGTCTCCATCGCCGACCACCACGCCCTGACCGAGAAAACCGGTCGCCCAGACTCCGGGCGCGTTCGTGTAGGCAATGCCTTGCTCCACAGTCGCCGGCGCATCCGGATCCACGTCCGCCGCGGGAACCGCGGGCAGGGGACTCGGATAATTGCGGACCTCGGGGTTGCCCTCGACGCGCGCAACATCCGCACGTTCGGCGAGTGCCATCACGTCTTCCGCGCGGCCTTTCACCCAGATCGCATTGACGATGTAATAAGCGCGATGTTCGAGTCCGCGTTCCTCGATCATCTTGAGGATCGGGCCTTGAGTGGCCTGGCTCTTATTATAAAGAGCGTCGCGCACGAAGCGGCCTTTCTCAGCCTTCGATTTCAGCGCGGCGGCACCGCTCAGGTCAGCCTGATCGTTCAGGACCACGATGAACTCCGCCTGTTTTCCATCCTGGGTATGCCCGCTGACCCACGAGGATATTTTCTGTTCAGCCGCGAGCTGGTTCGGACTCTTCGGCGCGTTGACCGCGCGGGAAGAAGCAACAACGCCGATGGCAGCTACGAGCGCGGCCAGGAAGAGAAAAGTGCAGGCAAGTGAACGGAGTTTTTTCATAACGTGTGCCGTTGTTATCTGGTTCCTTTCCGCGCGGCAAGGAAAAATACACGCCGCACCCGTTCGTGGCGGTGGAGGAACTAACCGGTGATTTATGGAAGCGAGTTTCCCTCGGCGCTGCGCACGATCCGCAAGTCTTCCCGATCGATAAAGCCATCGATCGTGATGTCTTTGCGATAGTTGTTCTCGATCGGCTGGCCGATGGCCTTTTGCGTGACCATGGCGTCAACTCGGTCCACCACCCGATTTTGATCCACGTCGCCGATAAGCATGCCGAGGTCGATGTGCATCGGCGGCAGCAGTTCGCCCGAGGTGTTGGTCACGTTATTCAAACCGACCTGGATGGTTTGCAGATCCGCGACCTTCCTTAGATTAATGGTCAGGGTTTTATCGACGACGCTCTCGTAATAGATTTGCCCGCTTCCGCTATCCAAGGTCGCTTGTGCGCTCACCAGCGGATCGCTGAAGGTAAAGATAAGGGTGAGCCTCCCGTGCGTGTTCCGGCATTCCACCGATCCTCCGGCCAGATAAATCTCAATCCCGAACGTCTGCCCGCCCTGATCCTGAAGGGAAGAGGCGGAGACCAGAGAGAAGCCCTGGGCGGGCGTGGCAACGCACATGCCTAACGAGGCGAGGAGGACACCGGCGAAAAACGAGCGCTTCAGGAAACGTCCCGTCGACTCAAAGCTGCAGGTGGAAGTTTTCATGCGGAAAGTTTAGCGGCTCCGGTTTTCCGCGATCAAGTTTAAAGAGCGTGTGCTGCGCCTTGGCAGCGAAACCTGATTGCAATCTTTCCGCTTCAAGGGAAGGAATGTTCGTCCTCGATTTCGCATGAAAGGAAAGAAACCCGTTGCCACTCCGCTCGTCAGTGTCGTCATGGGAAGCGCGTCGGACTGGGAGACGATGCGCCACACCGTGGAATGGCTCGACGATTTCGGCGTGGCTCACGAACACCGAATTGTCTCCGCGCATCGCACGCCGGATTTTATGGCGAAGTTCGCGCGGGAGGCGGCGGACCGCGGGGTGCAGGTGATCATCGCCGGAGCGGGTGGCGCGGCGCATTTGCCGGGAATGATCGCGGCCCAAACCTGGCTGCCGGTGCTCGGAGTGCCGGTGGAATCGCGCGCGCTCAAAGGTCTCGATTCGCTCCTCTCAATCGCGCAAATGCCGGCCGGCGTCGCCGTCGGCACGCTCGCGATCGGCGTGGCCGGTGCGAAGAACGCGGCGTTGCTCGCGGCCAGTATGCTCGGTTTGCACGACGCCAAAATCCGGAGCGCGGTGGAGAAATTTCGCGCGCGGCAGACGAAGAAAGTCCTCGGGCAGAAGCTGCCATGACGGAAGGGCAAACCTTCCCGCCCGGGTCGACGATCGGCGTGATGGGCGGCGGCCAGCTCGGCCGGATGTTTGCGGTCGCGGCGCGGCGGATGGGCTATCGCGTTCATATTTTTTCACCGGAGAAAAACGGGCCCGGCGCGCAGTTCGCCGACTTCTCGACCGTCGCGGATTACGGAGATGAAACGGCCGTAACGAAATTCGCGCGCGAGATCGATGTGCTCACTTTCGAGTTCGAGAACATCCCGGCGCAAACGATCGAATGGGCGGCGCGTGAGCGCATCGTGAGGCCGCGCGGCGAAGTGCTGCACATCGCGCAGAACCGGCTGCGCGAAAAAGAATTTCTGTCCGCGGCTGGCTTGCCCGTCGCGCCGTTTCAACGGGTCGCGAGCTTCGCCGGCCTAACGAACGCGCTCGAGGCGATCGGCCGGCCGGCTATTCTGAAAGGCGCGGCCTTCGGTTACGACGGCAAAGGCCAGGAGCGGATCGATCCAGAGACTGATGCCGCTGCGATCTGGACCGGCCGCGACGACGAGGAATGCGTGCTCGAAGGCGTGGTCGATTTCGAGAAGGAACTTTCCGTGATCGTGGCGCGCGGTCCGGACGGCGCGACCGCGGTTTTCCCGGTCTGCGAGAACATTCATCGCGAGCATATCCTCGACGTCACAATTGCTCCCGCGCGGGTGGCAGTCGCGGTCGCCACGGCTGCACGCGCGCTTGCCGTGGCCGTTGCGGAACACCTCGAGCTGGTCGGCTTGCTCGCGGTGGAAATGTTTTTGCGCCGCGATGGCCAACTCGTGATCAATGAACTCGCGCCGCGCCCGCACAATTCCGGTCACTGGACGATCGAAGGCTGCGCCACGAGCCAGTTCGAACAGCATGTGCGCGCGGTCTGCGGGCTGCCGTTAGGCGCGACCGAATTGCTGCGGCCGTCAGCGATGGTGAACTTGTTAGGCGACCTTTGGCAGGAAGGCGAACCGCGTTGGTCGGCGGCGCTGCAAACGCCCGGCGTGCGCCTGCACCTCTACGGCAAACGCGATCCGCGGCGGCGGCGCAAGATGGGCCACCTGACGGCGACGGCCGATGTAATCGAGGAGGCGATCGCGCGCGTTCGGGGCGCGCGCGAGCAGCTGGCACCGGCGCCGGCATACATCACGGAAGTGATCAGCACGCGCACGCTCGCAGAACGGAGTTGGGCGGTGGAGGAAGCGGCCAATCTCCTGCGCCGGGGCGAGATCGTCGCGCTCCCGACGGAGACGGTTTACGGGCTCGCCGCTGACGCGCGGAATCCCGAGGCGGTGGCGAAAATTTTCGAAGCGAAAGAGCGGCCACACTTCGATCCGTTGATCGTGCATCTGCCGGATGCGGATTGGCTGGATCGGTTCACCGAAGTGCCGCCTAACGATCGCGAAACTGTGCGCCAGTTGGCCGATGCTTTCTGGCCCGGTCCGCTCACGCTGGTGCTGCCGAAAGCGTCGACTATTCCCGACCTCGTGACCGCTGGCCTAACGACGGTGGCGGTGCGCGTGAGCGCGCATCCGGTTTTCTCGGAAATCATCGCGCAGTTTGGCGGACCGCTGGCCGCGCCAAGCGCAAATCGGTTCGGCCGGATCAGCCCGACGAGCGCGCACCACGTCGCGGCCGAGCTGGACGGGCGCGTGCCGTTGATCATCGATTCCGGCGCGACTTTGCACGGCTTGGAATCAACGATCGTGGCGGTGCGGAACGGTCGATTGGAAATCCTGCGGCGCGGCATGATCACCGCGGAAGAGCTAATGAGATTCGGCGAGGTGGTGGTGATCGACGCGTCGGGAACGATCGAGAGCGCGGGCCAGACGGCATCGCACTACGCGCCGCGCACGCCGCTGCTGATTATCGCGGATATTTCTGCGGTCGTGATTCCGGATGGGCAGCGCTACGGCGCTCTGGTTTGGAGTGAGGCCGCAGTTCCGCTTGCGTTTGTGGAATCGCGGCGTCTGAGCACGACCGGCGATCTGCGCGAAGCGGCGACGAATCTTTTTCGCGAGTTACGCGAGCTCGATGCCGCGGGCCTCGATTGCATCGTCGCGGAAGCAACGCCCGAAACCGGTCTCGGCGCCGCGATCATGGATCGACTGCGCCGCGCAGCGCATCGGAAATAATCCGCCCTAGTCCTGGTGCGCGAGGCACGCGCGGATGAACCCGCTAAACAACGGATGCGGCTTGTTCGGCTTGCTCTGGAATTCGGGGTGATATTGGCAGGCCAAAAACCACGGGTGATCGCGCAGCTCGATCAATTCGGCGAGCGAACCATCCGGTGAAGTGCCGCTAATCAGGAAACCTTTTTCCTCCATCTGCTCGCGATACTTCATGTTGAATTCATAGCGATGCCGGTGCCGCTCGAGCACTTCGCCGTTACCGTAAACCTTTTCCGCCAACGTATCCGGCGCGATCTTTGTCGGCCAGGTTCCAAGCCGCATGCTCCCGCCTTTTTTGCGGATCTTCCGTTGTTCTTCCAGCAGCGTGATCACGGGGTCAGCCGAGTCCTTGTCGAACTCGATGCTGTTCGCGTCTTTAATCCCGCAGACATTCCGCGCGAACTCGATTGTCGCGACTTGCATCCCGAGACAAAGCCCGAGGAACGGCACCTTGTTCTCGCGCGCGAATTGCGCCGCCTTGATTTTTCCCTCCACGCCGCGCTCGCCGAAACCGCCGGGGATGAGGACTCCCGCGACATCCTTGAGCTGGCCGTTGACCCCGTTCTCGAGCGACTCCGCATCGATCAGGCGGAGATCGATTCCGCAGTCATGACTCGCCGCCGCGTGGGTGAGCGATTCGTAAATGCTCTTGTACGCGTCCTGCAGCTCGATGTATTTGCCAACGACCGCGATCTTCACCTGCTTCTTCGGGTTGATCACCCGGTTCACAAATTTCCGCCAATCAGTGAGGTCCGGCTGCGGACCTTCGAGATGGAGCAGATCGCAGACGAGTTGGTCGAGCCCTTCCTCGTGCAACATCAGCGGCATCTCATAGATCGTGTGTGCCACATCGCGCGCCTCGACCACCGCGTTGACCGCGACGTTGCAGAACATCGAGAGCTTTTGCCGAACATCGTCGTCGAGCGGCCGCTCGGTGCGGCAGATCAGGACCTGCGGCTGGATGCCGATTTCGCGCAATTTCGCGATGCTTTGCTGGGTCGGTTTCGTCTTCAGCTCGCCCGCCGCGCGGATATACGGGATGAGCGTGACGTGCATGTTGACCACGTTCTGCGGGCCGACTTCGAGAATGAATTGCCGGATCGCTTCGAGGAACGGCAGCCCTTCGATGTCGCCCGTCGTGCCCCCGATTTCGGTGATCACGATGTCGCACTTTTTTCGGGTCGGCGACCTGGCGGATGCGCGCCTTGATCTCATCGGTGACGTGCGGAATCACCTGCACCGTTTTGCCGAGATAATCGCCGCGCCGCTCTTTCAGGATCACGCTTTCGTAGACCTGGCCGCTCGTTAGGTTGTTGTTCCGCGAAAGAACGCAGTTGGTGAAACGCTCGTAATGCCCGAGATCGAGATCGGTCTCCGCGCCGTCGTTCAGGACGTAGACTTCACCGTGTTGAAACGGATTCATCGTGCCCGGATCGACGTTCAGATACGGGTCGAACTTCTGCAGCAGCACGCGCTGACCGCGCAATTCGAGGAGCGTGCCTAACGAGGCGGCAGCGAGGCCTTTGCCTAACGAGCTCACCACACCACCGGTTACAAAAATATATTTCATCGAGGCAAACGAGTGGGTCGCGAACTGGACTGACGGGCGAGGAGGAGACGTTCGATCACCCGGGCGTCGGCCGGCGTGTCCACTCCGGGAGAGCCGCCTTTGGTCACGACCACGTGAATCTTTACGCCATTCTCCAAGGCACGCAATTGTTCGAGCGCTTCCGCGGTTTCGAGCGGGCCCGGCCGCCAGCGGACGAGCCGCAAGAGCAGATCGCGCCGATAACCGTAAATGCCCTGGTGCCGAAAATAAGCGGCCGGTCCGCGGGGGAAGGGGAGCGGACTGCGGGAGAAATAAAGCGCGCGCTTTTGGCGATCGAGGACGGATTTGACCTGATGCGGCGATTTGGCGTCAGCAGGCTCCTCGAAAGGATGGACCGCGGTGATCATTTCAATCTTGGGATCGCCCGTCATCCGCCTAACGAGTCGGTCGATCAGCTTCGGCTCGATCAGTGGTTCGTCGCCCTGGATGTTCACGAGGTGTGTCACATCCGGCATCTTCTTCGCGACCTCGGCGATCCTGTCGGTCCCGCTAACGTGGTTGCTTTTCGTTAGGCTCACTTCCGCGCCCCACGCGAAAGCCGCTTCGGCGATTCGCATGTCGTCGGTCGCGATGATCACGGAGTCGAGAGCCTTTGCGCGGCGCGCCTGTTCCCAGACATGCTGGAGCAGGGGCTTGCCCGCGATCAAATGGAGCGGCTTTCCCGGGAAGCGGGTGGAACCGAATCGCGCAGGGATGATGGCAACGGACTTACTCATGAGCGTTCCGCAGAACGATGTCAGCGGCTGCGGCGAAAGTTTCCACGACCCAGTTCGCGCCGGCGCGCTCGGCTTCTTCGGCGCCGTAGCCGGTTTTCACCAGGATCGTGCGAAGGCCGGCGTTGCGACCGCATTCGATGTCGATCGCCTTGTCGCCGATGAAAAACGAGCGTGCGAGATCAAGGTAATGATCCCGCTGCGCGGCGAGGACCATGCCGGGAGCGGGCTTGCGGAAATCGGTCGGGCGATCGGGATGGTCGGGGCAAAAATAGACGCCGTCGAAAGTCGCCGGCTGCACCGCGCGGGCGACTTCCGCCTCCACCAATCGATATTGCGCTTCGGTAAAATAACCGCGGCCGATGCCGGCCTGGTTGGAGATGACCACCAACTTGTAGCCGGCTCTACGGAGCCGTTCGAGCGCCTCGGGCACGCCGGGAAAAATGGCGACGTCGTTCGGGTCGGAGCAGTAATTCACCTCGCGCATCAGCGTCCCGTCCCGATCGAGAAAGACGGCCGGCGCGGACTCGTTAGGCGCCATGGTCGTTCTCGAAGCTGGCGATCAGTTCGGCCGGCGTGACCGTCGCTGTGCCAAGCTTTGCAACCACGACGGCGCTGGCATGGTTGGCAATCTCAGCCGCCTCCGCGGGCGTGGCGTCGCAGCAAAGCGCGAGAGTGAAGAGCGCGATCGCAGTGTCGCCCGCGCCGGAGACGTCAAAGACCTGGCGCGCCTTGGTGGGGATGTGATGCGGCGTCTGACCGCGTTCGAAAAGCATCATGCCCTGTTCGCCTAACGTGATCAGGAGGAGCCGGGCATCCCAGGTTTCCAGCAATTTCGCGCCCGCCTGCAGCAGGGCCTTGTCCTCGTTAGGCGGATCGATCGGATCAGTCGCGGGCAGGCCGGCGGCGGCGAGGGCTTCGCTACGGTTCGGTTTGATCGCGGTGATGTTCTGCCAGGGAAGGGCCTGCCGCGGATTCGGGTCGGCGGTAACAATTTTGCCGGCCGCCTGCGCTTCGCCGGAAATTTGCCTAACGAGCGCTTCGTTCAGGAAACCCTTGCCGTAATCCTCAAAAATCACCGCATCCAAATCCGGCAAAATCTTTCGCAGATCCGTCGCGATCCGCTCGATCTGGGCCGCGGTCGGTTCGCGGTATTGCTCGCGATCGACCCGCACGACCTGCTGATGGCGCGCGACGATCCGGGTCTTCACGATCGTGCGGAAATCCGGATCCTCGAGCACGAGCGCAGTATCGATCTTCTGGTCGCGAAGCAAGCTTAGGAGTTGCCGCCCGCTGGCGTCCTGCCCGACCGCGCCGATGACCGATACGCCGTCGATAAACTCCCGCAAATTGCGCGCGACGTTCGAGGCGCCTCCCGGATAAAAAGATTCGCCGGTGACTTCAACTACGGGCACCGGCGCTTCCGGCGAAATGCGGCCGACTTTGCCCCAGACAAACTCGTCCAGCATCAGGTCGCCGACGACGGTGAGGCGTTTGCCGACGGCGCGCGTCAGAATCTCGCGCAGGCGTTCCAGTTTCATAAGCAAACGTCGCGGTCCGCGAAATCAGGCCCGATGCCGCCGCCGAAAGGGTTTGCCGCGATTCCAGTTCACGGCAAGGTAACGCGTTTGTGCGGCTGAGACGTTCTGCATAAAGTAACCAACTAATCCTGAATACCTTTCTGAAATCAACAGTCGAAGCCGCGGATGAGACCAATCCTTAGTTTAATTCTAGTCAGCAGCTGCCTCGCCACGGTGGGAACCGCGGGCGCGGCCGACGCGCCTTCGCGGATCGATGTGAAGCGGCTTTCGAAAACCGTGGAAGACGTGGTGGTGCCGTTGCCTAACGAAATCTTCGGCGCCCTGAACAAGCTCGACAGCGTGAACTGGAAGGAATTCGTGCGCACGAGCAAAGGCGCGAATTTCACCGAGCGTCCGCGGATCGCGCTCCTGCTTGGGGCGACGATCGCCGATGGCTTCATCGCGGTGCAGGCAGAGGATGCGCCGAGCGTGAAGGAAATTGGCCAGCGGGTCGTGACTCTCGCCAAGGGTATCGGGGTGGGGAACTCGATCGTGCCGCATGCGAAGGCGATCACGGAAGCGGCCGACCGTCGCAACTGGGACGCGGTTCGCCAGGAACTCGACCGCACCCAGAACAGCGTGCAGCAGGCGATGAACGAAGTGCATGATGAGAAGCTCTCGCAGCTCGTGAGTCTCGGCGGCTGGCTCCGAGGCACCCAGGTGCTGACCTCGGTGGTAGACCGGCATTATTCCGCCGACGGCGCGGAGCTGATGCATCAGCCGGACCTGCTCGAATATTTTCAGCGCAAGCTCGGGAACATGCCCGAGTTCAACATCCCGCTGCTCGGGGAGATTCGAAGCTCGCTGGTGGAAGTGAAACCTTTGATCGAGGTCGACGGCAGGATTTCCGCCACCTCGGTGAAGAAGATCAATCAAGTCACCAGCCGCCTTGATCAGCAAATCGTGACTCGCACTCCGTAGACTTCATGCGTCCATCCCGTTCCATCACTCGCCGGGTCGCCGGTCTTTTCGTCGCGGTCCTCGCGCTCCAAGTCGCGGCTTCCCGCGCGTCGGTGGATGACGCCCATTCCTTCGCGTTGGAATCAGCCGCGCCTTATGTGAAGGAAGGCTATCAGGTTCGTGAAGATTACTGGGGCGGCGACCTCGGCGTGGGCGAGAAAAAGGCGGTGCGCCAGCAGCTTTTCAAAGGCAACGAATATTGGTTTTGGATGGGCACCGAAGTGGAGCAGGCGAAGGTCTCCGTGCACGTCTACGACGCCGACGGCCGCCTCGCCGAACAGAGCGATAGCTGGCAGAAAGGCCACTTCGCCGCCGCGCATCTGGTCCCGAAATCGACCGGCAGCTATTTCGTGATCGTGGCCATCGATAGCTCACCCGAAGAGCGCACCCACTGGGCGTTGGTTTACGGATTCAAGTAGGCGAAGCGGCCTGCGAGGTTTGACACTGCTCTTCGCGGGAGCCTATCCTCAGCGGCTGATATTCCCGCGGCTAAATGACTGAAACGCGCACGCTCCAATTTGAGAACGCGCGCGCCGTGCAGGCGCTCTACGTCAACGATCTCAAACTACTCAAGACTCTCGAGGAATCGTTAGGCGTGAAGGTCACGACTCGCGACGGCTGGATCAAAGTGGAAGGGGAATCAGCGCAGGTCGCCAAGGCGGAACGCGTTTTTACCGAACTGGAAAATGCGCGGCAGCGCGGGGTGGACATCCAACGCCATGAATTCAACTACGCACTCAATTCCGTGAACGAAGCCCGCGAAGACAACCTCGGCGATTTGGTCGCGAGCAAGATCATCACCTCGGCGCGTAAGCCGCCGATCGTCGCGCGCACTCTGGGGCAGCGGCAATACCTGGAGTCGATTCAAACCAACGATGTGGTCTTTGGCATCGGGCCGGCGGGAACGGGCAAAACTTATCTCGCGGTGGCGATGGCCGTCTCGGCGCTGAAGAAGGAACAGGTCGATCGGATCATCCTCACGCGCCCGGCCGTGGAAGCGGGTGAAGCGCTCGGGTTTCTCCCCGGTGATTTGCAGCAGAAAATAACGCCGTATCTGCGTCCGCTCTACGACGCGCTGCACGATATGCTGGAGCCTGAAGAGCTCGAGCGTTTCGTCGCCCGTGAGACGATCGAGATCGCGCCGCTTGCCTACATGCGCGGGCGGACTTTGAGTAACGCGTTCGTGATTCTCGACGAAGCGCAGAACACCACGCGCGAGCAGATGTTCATGCTCCTCACCCGTATCGGACCGCGCTCGAAATGCGTCGTCACCGGCGACGGCACGCAGATCGATCTCCCGCCGAACAAACGCTCCGGCCTGCTCGAGGCGCTCCAGGCTTTGAAAGATGTGCCCGGAATTGGCTTCGCCTATTTCGACTCGCGCGATGTCGTTAGGCACGAGCTCGTCCGCGCGATCATCAACGCTTATCAGCTGCATCGTTCGCCGGCCAACACGGGCGGCGCACCCCGTAAGTAATCGCATGTTCGAATTCCTGCGTCGCACTCAGCTCGTAAAGAAGGGGCTCGCCTCGAGCAAGAAACGCCGCCGGCGCGGCTCGAACGAAATGCTCCGCAATCTCGAGCATGCGCCCTGGATGCGGATCGCGATTTTCGCCGCATTCATCGCCGGGCTCGCGCTGCTTATTTTTAGCGGACAACAACCGGAGCCGACAAAAAATTTCGTCATCGCGCTCCTCTTTTTCGTCACTGCGGTGGCGCAGCTCTGGATCAATCAGCCGAAGACTTTCCTGCGAAATTCGCGGCTCTTCCTCGTCTTCGGGATCATTTTTTTCCAACTCGCGATCACGAAGTTATTGCTCGTCCTGTGCAACAGCGGGCTCTTCGTTCTGCTAAAACCGGAGACGGCCTGGTTGATCGCGCCGTATGCCTTCGCGCCGCTCGTGCTCTGCGTTTTGCTCGGTCGGAATCACGGTCTCTACGGCGCGGTATTCGTTAGTCTCTGGGGCAGCATCCTCGTGAATAAAATGGATGCGCCGATGCTGGTGAATGGTTTGATTAGCGGGTTCACTGCCGTTTATCTCACCCTGCAGGTGCGTCGCCGCGCCCGCTTGATCCGCGCCGGGCTTTGCGTCGGGCTCGCGATCTGGTTGCTCTCACTCACCTTCGGGCTGATTGGGCCGATTAACCTCTTCAATCCCGGCATGACCGATTGGACCCTGATCGGAATACAGAGTGCGCTCGCGATCGGCAACGGGATCGTGACCGCGATGCTGGTCGGCGGCGCGCTCCCGATCCTTGAGCATCTTTTCGCGATCACGACGGATATCTCGTGGCTCGAAGCGTCGGATTTGAACCATCCGCTGCTCCGCCGGATGACGATTGAAGCGCCCGGGACTTATCATCACTCGTTAGTCGTGGCGAACCTCGCGGAGTCCGCGGCCGAGGCGATCGGTGCGAACGCGACGCTCTGCCGTGTCTGCTCTTATTTCCACGACGTCGGCAAGCTGGTGAAACCGGATTACTTCACCGAGAACATGAACTTCGAGCGCAACCCGCACGACGATCTGGCGCCGACAATGAGCGCGCTCATCATTATCGCGCACGTGAAGGAAGGCGTGGACCTCGCGCTCAAACACGGACTCAATCAGCAGGTCATCGACGTGATCCAACAGCATCACGGCACGTCGCTGGTTTTCTATTTCTACAAGCGTGCCCTGCAACAGCACGAAGATGCGCGCGCCGGCGGCAAGATCATGAAGATGCGCGAGGAAGATATCCCGGAAGTCTCCGAGGAGAGTTTCCGCTACAGCGGACCGCGTCCGCAGAGCAAAGAAGCGGGCATCATTAGCCTCGCTGACATGGTGGAAAGCGCTTCGCGCAGCCTGGAAAAACCGACGCCCGCCAAGATCGAGCAACTGGTTAACGACCTGATCGATCAGCGTCTCGCCGACCATCAGCTCGACGAATGCGACCTGACTTTGCGCGAGCTGCGCACGATCGCGGAGCGTTTCCGGTTCACGCTCATGAACATGCTCCATACCCGCATCGCCTACCCGAAGGAAGGCAAAACCTCGACCGGCAAAAGCGACGAGGGCGAACGCCCCGGTGCAATCATCGGCACGAAGCGGCCTGCCTCCGCGCCGCCGGTCTCAGCGGCCTAACGAGTGGAGACGTTCGCCGTCGAGCGGGTGCGCGAGTACGGCGCGCAGGTGGCGATCGTGCTCGGGTCGGGTCTCAACTCGCTGGTGCAAAATCCGGCGCTCAGCCGCACGATTTCCTACCAAGAAATAACCGATCTCCCGCGCTCGAGCGTGACCGGCCACGTGGGTCGTTTCGTGCTCGGCGGAATCGGCAACACTCGGGTTCTCTTCGCGCAAGGCCGGGTTCACCTCTATGAGGGTTTTGGCGCGCGCGAGATCACTGCGGGGATTCGTTTCCTCGCGCGGGCCGGTATCCGACGGTTGATCCTCACCAACGCGGCCGGCTCAGTGAACCCGGAGTTTTCACCTGGTTCATGGATGATGCTCACCGATCATCTCAATCTCACCGGCGTTTCACCGCTCTCGGGGGAAGATGGCTTCGTCGATATGACCGGCGCCTACTCAGCAGCGTGGCGGGAACAGTTTGCCGCGGCCGCGCGCGCTCACGCCTTGCCTCTTCACGACGGCGTCTACGCTGGCGTCCGCGGCCCCCAATACGAGACGCCCGCGGAGGTGAAAATGCTTCGGACCCTCGGTGCCGACGCGGTCGGAATGTCGACCATCTGCGAGACGATCCAAGCGCGCGCGCTCGGAATGGAAGTCGCCGGCTTTTCCTGTCTCACTAACTGGGCTGCGGGCTTGGGGCAGGCCCCGCTCCGGCACGACGAAGTGCTCGCCTCCGGCGAGGTCGCAGCGAAAGTACTGCAGCGACTATTGGAAAGCGTCCTGTAGCCGCAGCCAAAGCGGCTGCGAGTCTTTCATCGGCTGCGCCTGCCGGTAATTCCCGGGGAGAGTGGGCGTCCCGCCCGCCGGTTAAGGCGTCCAGCCTGAACGAACTTTCGCCTCGCGCCAAAGACTCCGACGCCTCTGGCAGGTATGAAGCAGTATCCGCGTTAACCTTCCGACTCGTGAGGCCGCTATTCGTCGAGCGGACGGCGGGCGCGTGGCTCGCGATCCTTTGTGGTCGCTAGACTCGGCTGAGTCACAAAAGGTCCGCCTTCCATCGGCGCGGCGGAAGTGAAAGCGACGTCCGGCATGTCGCTCGGCTTGCCTTCGAGCGGGAACTCTTTGCGTAAAGGAAAGTAGGGATAGCCTTCCCACATCAGGATCCGACGCAGGTCGGGATGGTTGTTGAAGCGCAAACCCATCATGTCCCAGATCTCGCGCTCGTGCCAGTTAGCCGTCGGCCAGATATCGGAGATGGTGTCGACCGCCGGGTTATCCTCCGAGACCTTTACTTTCAGGCGGAGATGGACCGCGAGAGTCATGGAGTAAAGCTCATAGACAATTTCGAAGCGCGGCTCCTCACCAAAGTTATCCACACTCGAGATATCGAGCAGGTAATCGAAGGATAACTCTTCCTTGCAGAACTTCGTAACTTCCCGCAGGTCGCGCGGGTCGAGAAGGAAGGTGGTTTCGCCGCGGAACTCCACCTGCTCCTGAATCTTCCGTCCAAAAAGCTGGACAAGGGAAGTAAGTAACTCTGGGCCGGTCATTCGAAAGAAGAAAGTAGGAAGGCTAAAGGAGGAAGAATCAGACTAACGATTCCACTTTGTTCGTGAGGCCGCGCTTTTGCGAGGTGAAGGATCGTTCGCCGGCGATCTTGTCCTGCAGCTTCATCAGTCCTTCAATCAGGGCTTCGGGTCGGGGCGGGCAACCGGAGATATAGACATCGACCGGCAGGAGCTGGTCGATTCCCTGTAGCACGGCGTAGGAGCGATACATCCCGCCACTCGAGGCGCAGGCGCCCATCGCGATGACCCATTTCGGCTCGGGCATTTGCTCATAGATCCGCTTCACGGCAAGCGCCATCTTATAGGTCACGGTGCCGGCGACGATCATGACGTCGCATTGGCGCGGGGAGAAGCGCATCACTTCCGCGCCGAAACGCGCGATGTCGAAACGCGCCGATGCGGTCGCCATCAGCTCGATCGCGCAGCAGGCCAGACCCATCGGCATCGGCCAGAGGGAATTCTTGCGCATCCAGTTCATCGCCGCGTCGAGGCGGGTGAAGATGACGTTGCCCTCGATTTTCGAGTCGTAGGCGGCGGGAACGGCCTGGCGTTCGGCGGTGTCGGCGGCGGGATTCATACCTCGCCCAAGCTATGGGCGCAGGCGGGTCGCGCAAGGCGGAAGAGCTTCGCGCGCCTAGCAGGCCTGCTGCAATTCCTGCAATTGCCCGAACTCCGCGCGGCTCGACTCGATCGTATCGTGGACCATTCGTCCGAGAGCGGCAGCTTCGTAGGGCTTCGCGATGACTCCACGGAAACCATAATCTTCAAACCGGCTCATGGTCGCGTCGGTCGCATAGCCGCTGGAGACGATCGCGTTCACCGTCGGGTCGATCTCGATCAGATTTTTTAGCGCCTCTTTTCCACCCATCCCGCCGGGCAGAGTGAGATCGAGAATAACGAGATCGTAGCGGTTTCGGTCGCGGAGCGACTGACGATACATCTCGATCCCCTGGAGTGCCGATTCGGCTTGTTCCACGTCGTAACCGATCCGGCCGAGGGTGAATTCCACCAGCATTCGAATCGCTTCTTCATCGTCGACAATGAGGACGCGGCCGTTGCCGTGGACGACCGCCGACTCGACCTTTGCCTCAGGAGGGTGAGTCGCCAGCGGCGCGCTCAACGGTATCGTGGCGGGCTGGTTGAGCAGGGCAGGCAGATACACGGTAAAAGTCGCGCCTTCGTGCAGGACGGATTCGACCGTGATCAAGCCCCCGTGGTTCTTGATAATCGAGTAGGCGGTGGCAAGGCCGAGCCCGTTACCCTTCGACTTGGTGGTGAAATACGGATCAAAAATTCGCTTCATGCAGGCCTCGGCAATCCCGACGCCTTCGTCGCGCACTCGGATCCGGATGTAGTCACCCGGTTTGAGGTCAGCCGGCGCGCCGACCGTTTTCGCGGTCGCGGTATAATTGTCGCAGTTCACATGGAGCGTGCCGCCGTCGGTCATGGCCTGGTCAGCATTGACCACGAGATTCGCGACCACCTGGCTGATCTGTCCGGCGTCAAACTCAGCCGGCCAGAGCTCGGGATCGATCGTGATCTCGCTCCGGCTGTGCGCACCGTGGAGCGAAAAACTGACGGTTTCTTCGATCAACTTCGCAGCCGAGGCGGTCTGTTTTATCGGCGCACCGCCACGGGCGAAAGTAAGCAGCTGCTGCGCGAGGTCGCGGGCGCGGAGCGAGGCATTCTTGGCGTCGTTCAGGCGTTCGTTCAGTTGTTCGTCCGCCGGCACGAGGAGGGAGATGAGCGAGATGTTGCCGATAATGGCGGTGAGGAGGTTGTTGAAATCGTGGGCGATGCCGCCAGCAAGCAAACCGAGCTGGTCGAGCGTTTCCGTTTTGCGCCGCTCGCCTTCGTCCCGCAACCGCTGGGTGATATCGCGGAAGACGAGGACTACGCCGCAGAGCGCGTCTTTACCGTCGGAGATCGGCGCCGCCACCTGTTCGATCACCCGTTGGGTGCCGTCGCGGGCGGTAAGGGTGGAGCGTTCCGGCGTGCCGAGCAGAATCGCTTCGGCTTCGCTGCGATACGCGCGCCGCTGCGGCTGCCGCTTGCTTGCGCCCTCGGCGGTGATCTTCAGGACCGTGCTCAGCTTTTGTCCCGCGGAGTCGGCGGCCGACCAGCCGGTTAACGCTTCACAGGCCGCGTTGGTAATCAGGACGTTGCCTTCGAGGTCGGTCGTGATCACGCCGTCGCCGATCGACCCGAGCGTAACCGCGAGACTGTTCTTTTCCGCGCGGAGCGCTTCCTCGAAACGTTTTCGCTCGGTGACATCGCGGATCATGGCGACGTAGAATTTGTGCTTGCCGACCATCATTTCATTGAGCGACAGCTCGACCGGGAAGGAGGCTGCACCACGCGTCTGCGCGAGGGCGAGGGTGATACAGGCCGTGTGCTCGACCAGCTGGCCCCAATTGCAGGAGCTGAGCTCGCCGTTGATCTCGCGGTCAAACCGTTTCGGGATCAGCTGCGCAAAAGGCTCGCCCGCGAAATCGTTCTCGACATAGCCAAACATCTTCCGCGCCGCGGGATTCATCGAACAGACGGCGCCTGCTGCGTCGACCGTGATCATGCCGTCGAGGATGTTATCCATCACCGAATGGATGCGCGTGTCCGCATCGGCCAGCTTCTTGAACTGCCGGCGACAGATGACAAAACTGTAGCAGCTCGAGCCGATCATGAGCACGGCGACGATGACGCAGAGCAAGTCGATCCCCGAGGTGGTCAGGATGCGTTCGTGGGCCGCGGCGGCGGAGCGAACGTTGTAGATGTCCATCTGTTCCTTGGTGAAAGCATTCATCCCCTGGCGCACGGCGGACATGATCTGCTCGCTGCGGCCGCTGCTGCCTGCGTCCGGCATTTGGCCGGCGCGCTTGGTTTCGATCTCCGGCACGGCGCATTGCACGATCCAGCTCTCGATTCCGGTGCGGATCGCCTCGAGTTGCGCGAGTTGAGCGGGCGAATCGGCGACGAGGACGGAGAGGTGACCGTGGAAGGTGTAGAAATTGGCGGTGGCGCGCTTGTAGGATTCGATGAAAGCGTTGTCGCCGGTGAGGACAAAGCCGCGCTCTTCCTTCTGCATTTCGTAGGCGGCGCGCTCCAGGCGCGGCAGGAAGTCGAGGACCTGGGTGGATTGAACCGCCCATTCCTTTTCGCGCACCCGTTGGTTCAGCACAATTTGCTCGAGGCGCTGGACAGATTGCAAAATAGCGCGCGCCTGTTCCAGCCGGGGCGCATTCAGAGGCGTCTCGATCGGCGCGGGCTCGGGGGAAGCGCTTTCCGTTTTCGGCGAAGTGGAAAAAGCCTCCTGCGTCAGCCAGGTAGAAACAATCTCCCTCATTTTCAGGACCCGTTTGCGCTGCTGGGAGTTCTCCCCGAGGGCGGCGGTCAGGTCTTCGCTGTGCTGTTGGAAAAGGTCCTTGCGCCGCTCGAAATTTCCCAGGTAGGCCGGCGCCAGATTCAGGAGGTAGCCCCGATGCGCGTTTTCCAGTGCAGCGATGTCGTTCTCCACCACGCTGCTCAGCCGCATCACGCGGAGGGTGTGCGCCCGATATTCCGCCTGCTGCTGGCTCCGGTAGGTGACGACGAAACAGGTGACGGCGAGAATCAGAATTACGATGACGCCAACGGCGGTCCCGAGGAGGAGCTTGAACTGGAAATGCTCTGGGCTGAGGAGCCATTCGATCTTGGCCTGAAGTTTGGAGACGGGGTTCGGAGTGGTGCTCGCCGGAGTGATCGGTTGATCGGCCATGTTCCAACCCCTAAAGCAGTTATTTTGCCAAGATTTGCCATAATTATCATAATTTATCGCGCAGCGGGAGCCCGGGGAATGTTTCGGCCCGCTCAGTAGCGCACGCGCACGAGCGTGAGCCCGCCCGCCGGCGCGACCAGCCGCGCGCCCTCGCCCTGCGGATTTTTCAGGCGGTCCGCCACCTCGAGTAGCGGGTCTTTTCCGAGGGCGACCCGCACAATCGCGCCGGTCATCAGGCGCACCATCTTGTAGAGGAAGCCATCGCCCGCGAACTCGATCACGGTGGTCGATGAAGTCCGACGGACGCGGACCGAGTGGACCGTTCGCGTAGTCGATTCAGGCGGCGTTCCGCGGTTCGCGGCGAACCCGGAAAAATCGTGCCGTCCGACAAAGAGCTCCGCGCACGCGCGCAACGCCACGTCGTCCAGCGGGCTGGAAATATGCCACGCCCGATCGACCTCAAAGGGCGACAGCTCTGGAGTGGTCGTGATCCGGTAGCGGTAAACTTTTCCGCGCGCGGAAAACCGGGCGTGGAAAGTTTCCGGCGCGAAACGGCAGCCGACAATTCGAATCTCCGGCGGGAGCGAAGCGTTCAACGCGTTCTGCCAGATGCCGGGCGGCAGCCGGTTCGGCGGCACGTCGGCATGCGCGCACTGGCCGAGCGCATGCACGCCGGTGTCGGTGCGACCGGCGCCATGCAGCCGGATCTTTTCCCCGGTCACGGCCACCAACGCGTGCTCGATTCGATCCTGGATTGTGTTGCCCTTCGCCTGACTTTGCCAGCCTGCAAAAGAGGCGCCGTCGTAGGCAATCAAGAGCCGTAGCCGTCGAGCGCGGGCCGGTCCGGCGAGCCGGCGTGGCGGCCGGTCGTTAGGCAAGATGATCGAGCCCGGCATCGCCTTGATTTCCGGGGAGGCTGTCGAGGTAGCCCTGCAACAGCATCTGCGCCGCGACCTGATCGATGTAACCGCGCGTCTCGCGCGTTTTTTCCCGGCTTCCTGCATCGCGCGATGCGCAGCCACGGTGGAGAGTCGCTCGTCCCAAGTGCGCACTTCGCAGGTGACCACGGCCTTCAGCTTTTCCGCAAAAGCGCGTGCCTCTTCCGCCGACGCGCCTTCAGTTCCGTTCATGTGCCGGGGCAAGCCGACCACGATCCGCTCGACGTTTTTCTCCTGCACGATGGCTGCGATTCGCGCGGGTGGATTCGGCGTTTTCGCGACCGCAATTGTCTCCGTCGGATGAGCCAGCATTTGCAGCTCATCGGAGAGCGCGATCCCAATCCGCGCTTTGCCGTAGTCGACGCCCATGATGCGTTTCATTGCAGCTCCTCCGGGAGATCGGGGACGAGGTTTTTGATCTTTTCCGCGTCGTGCCGATGGCAGATGAGAAGCGCGTCGTCCGTGCGCACGACAATGAGATTGTGCACCCCGACGAGCGCGATCTTGGTTGGGCCCGCGTTGAAGACGATGTTGTTGCTCGCGTTCAAAGTCGTGAGGTCTCCGCGGGTGGAATTTCCTTTTTCGTCCTGCTCGAGGTACTCCGCGACCGCGCGCCAGCCGCCGACGTCGTCCCAGTCGAAGCTCGCCTCCACCATCAGCACGCGGTCGGCTTTTTCCATGATCGCGTAATCGAAAGAAATCCGGGGAAGCTGCGCGAAGCGATCGCGCAGCGTCGCCTCCCAGTTGTCGGGCGCGAGCAATTGGGAGATGAAATCGGCGAGGTGCGGCGCGTGCCGGGTGAATTCGCTCAGCACCGTCGGCACGGCCCAGACGAACATCCCGGCGTTCCAGCGGAAGTTCCCGTCGCGCACAAAGCGCTCAGCCAGTTCCGCGTTCGGCTTTTCGCGGAAACGCAGCACGCGATAAACCGGGTTTTCCGCCGAGGGTTTCTTCAGCCCGGCCAGCGGACCCTGCTCGATGTAGCCGAAACCGGGGCAAGCCCAGGTCGGCTTCACCCCAATCGTCACCATCGCGCCGGTCTCTTCCGCGGCCGCGATCGCGTTGCGCAGGGTTTCCTGAAAAGCTGCGCGCTGCTGGATCACATGGTCCGCCGGGAGGACCAGCATCGTCGCGCGATGATCCCGCTTTGCCACCCAGCCAGTTCCGAGCGCCACCGCCGCCGCGGTGTCGCATTTAGCGGGCTCGGCGACGATATTCTCCGCGGGAAAATCCGGCAGCAATGCGCGCACCGCCGCTTCCTGGTCGACATTGGTGAGAATCAAAATGCGCTCGGGTGGCACGAGTCCATCAAGCCGGTCGATCGTTTCCTCGAGCAGCGTTTTCTCCGAGACGAGCTGGAGCAACTGCTTCGGCCGGGCCCGTCGGCTCAGCGGCCAGAACCGCTCGCCGCTGCCGCCGGCCAGGATGAGCGCATAGAGGGAATTCGTCATGAGATGGGCGGCGATGGCGAACGGTGGCAGTGGAGAGAATTCCCGTTTCTTTTTCCGGCGTCGAGAGCTATAAGGTTAGGCGATGTCAATTTCGTTATCCATTCCAAAAACGGCTGAAGCTCTGCCGCTGGACGGATTGCTGACGCTTACCCGGACGGCCTTCGGCCTCGGGGTGGGACTGCTCATGGCCGAGCGTTTCAATCGCCCGGCGCGCCAGGCGACCGCGATTGCCCTCGTCTCCGTCGGCACCCTCGCGGTCATTCCCTGGATCGTGAAAATGGCGATGGAGCGGATCAATCGACCCGAGTCCGATCGCGCAATGCGGCGGCGCCTCAGCTCGATCCGTGGCGACTCCGGTTATCGCTCGGAAGTCGACGTTTACTAGGCGGCCCGCTGCGCGCTTCGCTTGCCCCGGAGCCTTCGTCGAAGTAAGTCCAACCGATGACTTCCCGCGCCGCCGCCGCCTCTTTGCCTAACGAACTCCGAGCCCGCTGCCAGGCGATCCTGCAAGGAAGAGGAAATCCTGCGCGAAGGCGGCGGCAAAGTCGGCCAGGAACGCCAGCGCAAACGCGGCCGCTTGCCGGCGCGCGAGCGGATCGAAAAGCTGCTCGATCCCGGCTCCGATTTTTTCGAGATCGGGCTTTGGGCCGCCTACAAAATGTATGAGCAATGGGGCAGCGTCCCCGCCGCCGGCGCGGTCGTCGGCATCGGCAAGGTCGCGGGCATCTCCTGCATGATCGTCGCCAACGATGCGACCGTGAAGGCCGGCGCTTTCTTTCCCCAGACCGCGAAAAAGATGATCCGCGCGCAGCGGATCGCCTTTGAGAGCGCTCTCCCGATCATTTACCTGGTCGATTCCTCCGGCGTTTTCCTGCCGATGCAGGACGAGATTTTCCCCGACGAAGACGACTTCGGCCGGATCTTCCGCAACAACTCCGTGATCTCGGCCGCGGGCATCCCGCAGTTCGCCGCGATCATGGGCAACTGCGTCGCGGGCGGCGCGTATCTGCCGGTCCTTTGCGATAAGGTGCTCATGACCGAAGGCAGCGGGCTCTACCTCGCGGGACCGTCGCTGGTCCAGGCGGCGATCGGTCAGGTCGTCGATGCCGAAGAACTCGGCGGCGCGCAGATGCACGCGGAAGTGAGCGGCACGGTCGACTTCTACGAGAAGGACGATCCTTCCTGCCTGAAACGGTTGCGTTCGTTAGTCGGCCATCTGCCGGAAGCCGAAGCCGCGAAAAAAGAAGGCGCGAAAAAGAAAGCAACCGCGCCGGAGAAAAAGCCGGAAGCGGTTTACGACCTGATCAGTCTTGAAGGCCAGAAACAATACGACGCGCGCGATCTGCTCGCGTCGATCATCGACGCCGGTTCGCTCGATGAATACAAAGCCGACTACGGCAAAACGCTCGTGACTGCTTACGCGCGAATCGGCGGCCACTCCGTCGGGATCGTTGCGAATCAACGCCATCAGGTGCGCACGAAAAAAGCCGGCATCCAGATGGGCGGCGTGATTTATCCCGATAGCGCCGACAAGGCCGCGCGCTTCGTGATGGATTGCAATCAGACCGGATTGCCGATCATTTTTTTCCAGGACGTCACCGGGTTCATGGTCGGTCGCGACGCGGAACAAAGCGGGATCATTAGAAGTGGCGCGAAGCTCGTCAGCGCGGTCAGTAATTCCATCGTGCCGAAAATCACCGTCGTCGTCGGCGGTTCCTTCGGCGCGGGCAACTATGCGCTTTGCGGCAAGGCTTACGATCCGCGTTTCATTCTCGCGTGGCCAAATGCGCGCTACGCCGTGATGGGCGCCGCGCAGGCGAGCGACACCGTCTTCAGCGTCCTCGCGAAGTCCCGCGATCGCGGCGACAAAAAAGCGAGCGCCGAGGAACTCGAGCAACTCCGCGCCAAGGTGAAAGAGACCTACGAAGAGCAGACCGATATCCGTTACGGAGCGGCGCGCGGTTGGGTCGACGCGATCATCCAGCCGGAAGACACCCGCAAGGTTCTCCTGGACTTGTTAGGTTACGTCAGCCGCCCGATGCCGAAGGCGCGCTTCCACATGGGCGTGGTCCAGGTTTGACTCGTTAGGCGGAGAACTCCCGGCCGATTTGCTCGTTCAGCGCTGCGACTTTTTGCAGGTCGCTCGAGACCCGGCGGCGGGCCGAGCGCGGCGAGCACTTCTTCCGTCGGTAGATTCCCGACCAGTTCATCCTGCGCAAAGGGGCAACCGCCGAGCCCGCCCATCGCGGAGTCGAAACGCCGGCAGCCCGCGTCGTAGGCACCCCGCACTTTCTCACCCGCGGTCGCGCGGGTGCTGTGCAGGTGGACGCCGA
The DNA here is from genome assembly GCA_963742845.1 of uncultured Verrucomicrobiae bacterium. Lineage (GTDB taxonomy): Bacteria > Verrucomicrobiota > Verrucomicrobiia > Chthoniobacterales > UBA10450 > Palsa-1392. The sequence goes on from CAVUNK010000004.1 coordinate 37,320, forward strand.
TTTCCATCGCGGGATTTTGCGCTCGCACCGCAGTGACGACTTCGCTGATCAACGTCCGGCGTCGCGCAGCCGATCGTATCGGCAAGCGAGAGTTCGCGCACGCCTAACGAGGCCAAATCCGCCGCCGCTTCGGTCAGGCGTTCTTTGCTCCACGGATCGCCATAAGGATTTCCGAACGCCATCGAAATATAAACCACGAGGCCGAGTCCTGCTCTGCGCGATCGCTTCGAGCACCGCCCGGTTATCGTTAGGCGACTGGTTCTGGTTCCGGCGCAGAAACGTTTCAGAAATCGAGAAGGGATAACCGAGCGTCGTTACCGCGCCGCTCGCTTGCGCGCGCTCCGCACCTTTTTCATTTACGACGATCCCGATGATCTCGACGTCGTTAGGCGGTTGCAGCGCCGCGAGGACGGCCTCGCTGTCGGCGAGCTGCGGGATCGCTTTCGGCGAAACGAAACTAACCGCGTCGAGATGCCGAAAGCCGGCGGCGATCAGCGCGCGCAGGTATTCCACTTTCCGCTCCGTGGGAATCTGCTGCGGCAAACCCTGCCAGGCATCGCGCGGACATTCGATCAGCTTGATGGATTCGTTCATGACTCAGTCATTCTTTTCGTCCTTCGGCGCGACGGATGCGAGCAACTCCTGAAAGCGCGGATCGTCGCGGAGCGAATCCCAGAACGGATCGAGCCGGAGCGAACCATAGGGCGGACCGGCTGGGGTGAGGGAGGAGAACAAGCGCAGTTGCTCGATCGCGAGATCTTTCTCTCCGACCCACGCGGCGATGATCGCGAGTTGTTCGACCATGAATACGCCGCGAATGGAATCTTTCGCGGCGGGCAGAAGCTCCACCGCGCGCCGGCCCTCGCGCAACGCCTCTTCTTTGCGACCGAGCGCGGCATCGATCAACCCGAGCATGGAAATGGCCGGACCGTAATTGGGTTGCTCCCGGACGATACGTTCCTGCGCGACGCGATCGGCCGCGAAGGCGATTCGCGCGGCAGCCTCGTTGCCGGACATACGATCGAGCATGCCTTCACCGAAACGGCGACTGAAGTGCGTCCAATCCGTTCCGTAGCGGCCATCGCCGAGCGTGGCGAGCGCGTCGGCAAGACTGGCGTAGTCGCGCTCAAACATCGCCACCCGGATCCATTCCGAGACCACGCGCTGCACAGCCGCCGGACCTTGCTGACGTTGCCGATTAATTTCCGCGCGCAGGGGCCGCGTGTCCGCCCGCGACTCGAGTTCGAGCCGCGCCCGCGACATGCGCGGTCCGGGCTGGTCGGGCCGCAGCGCGACGATGCGCTCGCTGAGGGCTGCCCAATCCGCGTAACGATGGAGCGCTTCATAGTTGCTCGCGAGTTGTTGCAGGAGATCGACGTTCAAGGGATCGAACTCGCTGGCGCGCTCGAAGTCGCGCGTGGATTCGCGCCAGCGATTTTGGCGGCGTTCGACGTAACCGCGCAACTCGAGGACGCGCGGATCGTGCGGGAGTTTCTTTTGCGCCAGCGCCAGCTCCGCGAGCGCGTCGGCGTGATCGAGTTTCGCATAAAAGTAGGTCGCCGCGGCCAGGTGCGTATCGCCGGCTTCCGGCGCGAGGCGTTCGGCGGCGGCGACCGCGGCGCGGGCACGCGCGAGTCGCGCGGGTGAGTTATCGAAGCCAAACATCATCGAAACGCTATGCGCCCGCGCCAGGGTGCAATAGGCGACGTAAAAGTTGGGATCGCGCGCCACCGCCTGCTCGAGCAGCGCGATGCCTTTGGGGAAATTCTGCGCGCTCTCCTCATCTGTGCTCGCTGCATAGATCAGAGATTTGCCGCGCGTGTAGAGATCGAAGGCGGTCGTGTCCACTGTCGGCGGGCGCTCGATCGCCGCTTTCTCGGCGGGCAAAAGCGTGGCGCGCAAAGCGCTGGCGATCGACTCCGCAATCTCGGTTTGTATCGCGAACATATCCGGCAGCTCGCGCTCGTAACTGTGCGACCAGATCTGCGCCGTGGTGCGCGCCTGCGTCAGTTGCACATTCACGCGGACCTTGCCTTGCGCGCGTTGGACGGTGCCTTCGAGCAAATAGGCGACATGCAGCTGGCGCCCGATCTCGGGCAGAGCGCGCGGTTGCCCCGGTTGATACTGCATCACCGAAGTGCGGCTGATCACTTTGAGGTCGGCGACGTGGGTCAGGTCGGTCAGCACCTGATCCTGCACGCCATCGGCGAAGTGCGCGTTTCCCGGTTCGTCGCCGAGGGTTTGAAACGGCAGGACCGCCAGTGACCGTCTCGAAATATCCGGGGACGGAAGGCGAAGCGAACGATCGAGAAAGAGTGCGCCGACAATCACGACGGCACTGGCCGCGGCGATTCCGATCCAACGCAAAGTTTTCGATCGGCGCGCGGCGTGCTTTTCACGCGTCGCGATTTTCGCGGCCTCGGTGGTTCCGACGCCTTGCGCGAGACGATCCAGATCGGCGCGCAGTTCGAGCGCGCTTTGGTAACGGCGCGCCGGATCTTTCGCGAGCGCGCGCCGGATCACCTGATCGAACTCCGCCGGCGCAACCGATGCAAACTCCCGCACCGGCGGCGGACTGCGGTGCAGGATCGCGTCGTAAACGGCCGCTTCACTCGGCCCATCAAACAAGCGACGCCCGGTCGCGAGTTCGTAAAGCACAACGCCGAGGCTGAAGATATCCGTGCGCGGATCGAGCGGTTCGCCCATCGCCTGTTCGGGCGACATGTAGTTGATCGTGCCCATCACGCGGCCAGCCTCTGTGAGATCGTTAGGCGAGACGTGGTCGGCTAGTTTCGCGAGTCCGAAGTCGAGCACCTTGATGAAGCCGTCGCGCCGCCACATCAGGTTCGCCGGCTTGATGTCGCGATGCACGATCCCGGCCTCGTGCGCGGCGGCGAGCGCGCTCGCGGCCTGCGCGCCGATCTTGAGTATCTCCGCGATCTCGAGCCGCGGCCCGTCGATCAACTCGCGCAGCGTTTGGCCTTCCACCAACTCCGTGGCGATGAAGCGCGTGCCCGCGGCTTCGCCAATTTCATAGATGGTGATGATGTGCGGATGATTGAGCGCGGAAGCGGCGCGCGCTTCCTGCTCGAAACGCCGCACGCGCGTCGGGTCCTGGGTGAACTGCCGCGGGAGAAGTTTCAGCGCAACCTTGCGCTGGAGCATCGTGTCCTGCGCCTGGAAGACTTCGCCCATTCCGCCGGAACCGAGCAGCGCCGTGATCTGATAGCGGCCGATGGATTGCCCGATGAGATCGGGACCGGCGCTTTCCCGGACCCAGCCGGCCGCGACGTTCTCCGCGAGATCTTCAAACCCGTCATCATCGGCCTGATCGGAGGCCAGAAGTTGGTCGACCTCGCGACGCAGCGAGTCATCGCCATTGCACGAGTCCTCGAGAAATGCAGCCCGCTCCTGCGGGGCACGCGCGACCGCGGCCTCGAAGAGCGTCTCGATCTGGCGCCAGCGTTCGGAGTTCAAACCTGCGCCGCGAGTTCGTTCCGCAGCCAGGCCCGCGCGAGGCGCCAATCCCGGGTCACCGTCTCGACCGAAATGGCAAGCGCCTCGGCCGTTTCCATGACGCTCATCCCTGCGAAGAAGCGCATGGTCGCGACCTGGCTTTTGCGGCGGTCGTGTTGCTCGAGCTTCCGCAGCGCTTCATCGACCGCGAGCAACTGATCGGCGCTCTGCGCGGCGACCAGCATCGCTTCCTCGAGCTTGACCGTTTCCGCGCCGCCGCCCCGTTTTGCGCTGGTGTGGCGGCGCGCGTAATCGACCAGGATCTGCCGCATCATCTGCGCCGCGACGGCGAAGAACTGCGCGCGGTTCTTCCATTGCGCGCCAGGCTGGTGCTGCATCTTCAGATAAACTTCGTTCACCAAAGCGGTCGCCTGGAGGGTGTGGTCCGGTCGCTCGCGCGCCATGTGCCGCCGCGCCATGCGGCGCAATTCTTCGTAAACCACCGGCATCACATCATGGAGAGGCGCGCCCGTGCCGTCGTGCGTTTGCACGAGCAACTGGGTGATTTCATCTGGGAGCGTCTCAGGCATCGCGGTGACTGATACAGATTTCGCGCTCTGCTCAACACTCCAAAATGCTCCGGCGGAAAATAAAAGTTTCGCCCGCGTGACGGCAATCGCCTCGGGTTTGCGCTTTTACCTTTAATGAATCACCGCAGCCCGCGCCTTCTCGTAGCCTTCGCCTTCTTCCTGGGCGCCGCCCTTCTCTTGGGAAGTGCGCTGCATTCCCAGGCTCAAACCGCCGTGGCCATCGTCGTGAATTCCATCGCCGACACCGATGACGGCAAGTGCGATCCGCTCGGGCAAGGGACCGGCAACCGTGACTGCACTCTGCGGGAAGCGATCAACGCTGCGAACAGCATCGGCAGCGGCGCAGTGATCAGCTTCAACCTCAGCGGAACCATCACGCTCGGCTCCACCCTCCCGAACATTACGGCCAATTGCACAGTCGACGGCAGCGGCCAAATCGTAACCGTCAGCGGCAATGATGTGGTCGGGATATTCCAGGTCCGCAATGGCCAGAACACGGTCAACTTCAACGCGCTCACCGTCGCGCATTCGTTCAGCAACCTGGGCGCGCTTTCGGTTCGCTACGCGAACGTCAACGTCACCAACTGCACCTTCAACGACAACTCCAGCAACTCGCCGGGGGCAGCGCTTAATTTAACCGAGTCCACGAACACCTCGGTGGCGAACTGCACCTTCTTCAATAATTCGGCCTCCTACGGCGGTGGGATCTTTATCGTCGGTGTGCCGAATGGGGCACCCAGCGCCGTCCGCGTTTACAGCAGCACTTTCTACAATAATCACGGCACCTTCGGCACCGGCACCTACCAACTCGCCGCCGCCGATATCTACGCCAGCAGCGCCACGGCTGAGATTCGGAATACGGTTCTGATCAATACCGATTTCCGAGCGTATCCGGAGACGCCGGAAGATAATGCGCAGGGCCTGACCTACGCGGACAAGAGCGACATCTGCAATGTCGATATCGACTCGCAAACCTTCAACGCCACCCAGGCTTCGGCGGAAGCGGTAAATCTCGACAACACCCTCCGAGACAATGGCGGTTCCGCCAAAACCCTCGCCCTTTTACCGGGCAGCGTGGCGATCAACACCGGCAACAACAGCGCGGCCACCGCCGCGCCGGTTAATAATCAGGATCAGCGCGGCTACGTTCGTATTCGGCCGGACGACTCGACCTGCGATGTCGGTGCCTACGAGAGCGGCTCGACCGGCTCGCTGGTCGTCAACACCCTGAGCGACCTGACCACCGTCGTCGGGGCGCAAAACAGTTTGCGCACCGCTTTTACCTACGCGCAGCAACTGGGCGGCGCGCAGACGATCACTTTCACGCGACCGCTCGCCGGCCAGACGATCGCGTTGAGTAACCCGTGGGATAACGCCAACTCCTACAACAGCAGTTCGGCGCTGCGGGTGGACGGCAACATCACGATCCAGGGACCGGCGAGTGCACCGGGTATTACCCTGACCGTGGCGGACACGGCACCTCTACGGCATTTCGTGATCAGCGGTGGCGGCACTCTTGTCCTGCAGAACCTCACTCTGTCCGGAGGCAAACCAACGCTCGCGGGATACGACTTCGGCGGCGCGGTCTGGAGCTTCGGCACTTTGGCGGTGCAGAATTGTACCTTCACCGGCAACACGGCGGGCTCGGAAGGAGGCGCCATTCAAAGCAACGGCGATTCGCCATCGCTTTCGATCGATAACTCCACCTTCACTGGCAACCACTCGAACGGGATTGCCGGCGCGATCGATTGCGGCTCGGTGTCGATGACGTTTCGCTACGTCACGATCTCGAACAACACCGCACCAGACGGCACGGCGCTCGTCATCTGGGGACATCCACTTACCATGGTGAACGGCCTCATCGCAGGGAATGGAAACGAAGGCGCCGGCTCGGTGAATGGCGGCACCTTCTCGGCTGCGAGCACCAACAACATCTTCAGCAGTGCAACCGCGCCCGGCCTGACTAATGGCACCAACGCAAACCAGCTGGGAGTGTCCACAACGCAGCTCAGACTGGCCGCGCTCGCCAGCAACGGCGGCCCGACGCAGACGATTGCCCTGCAACCCGGAAGTGTCGCGGTGGATGCCGGCGTGGCGATTGCGGGAATCACAACGGACCAGGTCGGAACGACTCGGCCGCAGGGCAATGCGCCCGACGCTGGGTCCTTCGAGCTGATCCCGATGTTGGTCTCAGGCCTCTACACCGACGTCAATGGACAAGGTGGAAATGGGGCCGTGTCGCTGGTTGGCTACTCGGGCGGCACGACTCCGGGTTTCACCCTGCTGCGATCGCTCAATTCTGCCGCTGGCATGGTCTTCGATGCGGCCGGCAATCTCTACTTCACGGCCTACGATAGTAACTCGCGCTTCGGCACCGTGAACAAGCTTGCGGCCGGTTCCAGCATTCCGCAGAACATCGTTTCCCTTTACGGGCAACCCCCGAGCTCTCTGGCGATCAACACCGCTGGCGATGCGATCTACGTCCTCACCAACGGCGATTTCTCAACCAAGACCACGATCGTGGCAGTTAGTCTGACGGGCGCTTTCGGCCCCCACTCCATTTACTATGCTCCCGGCATGGCCGTCGGGGGAGCCGCGATCAATGCAGCGGACGATCTCTATTTCGTCGACACGACCAACCAGCAGATTCGAGTTATTCCGACCCTTGGTGGAAGTAGCTCGGTCTTCGTCTCAGGAGTGCCGGCGCGCGGACTCGCCTTCGACCGTTCGGGCAACCTCTTTGCCTCCACCGGGGGAAATCCCGGCAACGATTCCGTGCTCAAGTTCACCCCGACCGGTGCGCAAAGCACCTTTGCCGCGGGACTGGCAAACGCGCCTCTTGGCCTGGCCTTCGACGGCAACGGAGACCTTTTCGTCGCAGAAAATGGCACAGCCAACCAAGCCGGCGACATCATCAGGGTCACTCCGGACGGAACCAAAAGCACCTTCGATTCCAATCTTGGTCCGGCGCTCCCGGGAGGCAACGGTGGTCCGCAATATCTCGCGATCTTCCCGGGCAGCCGGGCAGCGGTCATCCCGATCATCAGCCCGCTCGGCGGCACTTACGAAAGTAGCGCGACCGTGACGATCACGAGTGCGAGTCAGGGCACGACGATCCGATACACGCTCGACGGTTCGACCCCTTCCGAGACGCACGGCCAGATCTACAGCGGAGCTTTCACCCTGACGCAAAGCGTGACCGTGAAAGCGATCGCCACCGGCGGCGGCTGGATCGCGTCGCCCATCGCCTCCGTCGGATTCACGATTCTGCCGCCACTTTCGTACTGGCGGCTGCGACAGGGGCTGCCCGCTGAGGGCACCCAGGATTTGGCCACGCCCGCCGGCGACGGCGTCGCGAACCTCCTCAGGGACGCTTTCAACCTGGCGCCTAATCCCGGCGACCTCACGAAGCCTAACAACACCATCCTCGCGCCGGGTGGCATCGCCGGTCTGCCCCTTATCAGCAGCGACGCGCAGGGTCGACTGGTCGTTGAATTCGTTAGGCGGAATGCGGCCGGCCATCCTGGCATCGTCTACAATGTCGAGACCGGCGACGACCTCAGCTTTCTCGCTCCGCTCGATCTGAGCACGGCCAACGTGGTCACGATCGACTCAACCTGGGAACGCGTCACCGTGGTCGATCCCGCGATCAGCTTGCAGCGCTTCGGTCGCGTGCGCGTCGCCACCCTGGGCGCTTACTACAATACTTTCGACGGCGTGTTGGGTCCGGCGCAGCTCTTCGGGAGCGCCACTTACGCCAACGGCGCGGTGCAGCTCACCGACAACTCGATTTTCGGCGAACAAGGCGGCTTGATTCTCAGCGGGATCGGGGTCAGCCCCGAGCTGACCGGTTTTACAGCCAACTTCTTCCTCGCCCTCGGACCGACCACCGGCGATACGCACGCTGACGGAGCCAGCTTCGCCGTCGGCGATCTGCTCCAGACCTGGGGCGAAGGGGGTCCGGGCACGAGCCACGGCCTCGCCGTCGGGTTCGATACCTACGAAAACGGCGGGACAGGCAGCTCGGGCATTCACGTCTGGGTAAACGGCGTGCACGTCGCGGCGAGCCCTGTGGATCCCTATACCAACGGCGCGCTCGTCCCGGTGGAAGTCACCTTCGATGGGAGTCATCTGACCGTGGAATTCAACGGCCTAACGATCTTCAGTGAACTCTCAATCTCCGGTTTCCAAATCGAGGGCGCGACACAATTCCATCCCGCCGAGCTCTTCGGATTCGGCGCGCGCACCGGGGCCGCAACGGAAGCCGCGGCCGTCGATCAGGTGCAAATCGAGCCGATCTTCTAGGGCGTGGCGCGATCCGCTTGACGAATCCGCGGACGGCGGAACCCTCTCTCATGCCCGTTCTGCTGATCGAAAAACCCACGTCGCACACCACGATCCTCACCCTCAATCGCCCGGAGCGGCGCAACGCGCTGACGATCGAGTTGATGACGGAGCTAACCCGGGCCGTCGCCGCCGCGGAGGATGACGCGACGCAGCGTCTCCTGATTTTGCGCGGCGCCGGAAAAGCGTTCTGCACCGGCCTCGACCTCGAGGAAGTCTCGCAACCGGAGAAGGCGCACGACTCCGCCAACGCCGTCGCGCAGATGCTGCTCGCCATCAGTCAGACGCGCCTGATGACGATCGCCGCCGTCCACGGCGCCGCTGTCGCAGGCGGCGCGGGCATCATGTCGGCGTGCGATTTTGTAGTCGCGGCGGAGGGAACAAAATTCGGTTACCCGGAAGCGCGGCGCGGACTCGTCGCGGCGGCGGTCATGACTTTCCTGCGCCGCCAACTGCGTGAGCGCGACGTGCGCGAACTGCTCTTCACCGGCGAACTGATCGAGGCCGCGCGTGCGCAGGAGATCGGACTGATCAACCGCGTCGTTCCGCCTAACGAGTTGGACGCGGCGGTTAAAAAATTAGCGGGCTCAGTATTGCAAAACGCACCCGGCGCGCTCGCCAGCTCGAAGCGATTGCTCGCGGAACTCTGGTCGACCTCGGTGAAAGAAGACATCGAGCACGCACTGCGCGATCACCTCACCGCGCGCGAATCGCCGGAAGCGAAAGAAGGCGTCGCCGCCTTCCTCGAAAAACGTCCGCCGAACTGGGCATGAGAATCCTGGTCCGGCTCGGTCTGCTGCTGCTCCCGCTCGCGGCGTTGCGTGCGCAGGCCCCGGCCGATCTCCTCCTGCTCAACGGCAACATCCACACCGTCGCCGACGCGCAACCGCACGCTGAAGCGATCGCGATTCGCGGCTCGCGCATCGCTTTCGTCGGCTCGAACGAAGCGGCGAAAAAGTTTGCCGGCCCGAAAACGCGCACGCTCGATCTCCGCGGCCAGACCGTCGTCCCGGGCCTGACCGATTCGCATTATCACCTCCTCGGCGTGGGCCGGCGCGAGGTGGAACTCAATCTCGAAGGCGTGCGCAGCCTCGGGGATTTGCTCGCGAAAGTGAAAGCACGGGTCGCGGAAAAAAAGCCGGGCGAATGGATCACCGGACGCGGCTGGATCGAGACCTTCTGGAAGCCGCCGGTTTTCCCAACGTGCGCCGATCTCGACCGGGTCGCGCCGGAGAACCCGGTCTTTCTCGAGCGCGCTGACGGACATGGCGCGGTCGCGAACAGTCGTGCGCTCGCCCTCGCCGGGATCGACGATCAAACGCCGAACCCGTTTGGCGGCGAAATCGTGCGCGATAAAAAAAGCGGCGCGGCGCTTGGGATGTTGCTCGATAACGCGATGGGACTAGTCGGCGCGAAAATCCCGCCGCTCAGCCCGGCGGAGAACGAGCGCGCCTTTTCGTTAGGCGTGGAGCGCAGCCTGCGCCTCGGCTGGTGCGAGATCCAAAATGCCGGGAGCTATCTTCCCGAACTGGAAGGCATGCGCCGGCTCTACCGCGCAGGGCAGGTGAAGCTGCGGATCTACAATGCGGTCTACGGCCCGGGCGCGCCGGCGGAGTGGCTGCTAAAAAACGGCCCGGTCCTGAATGAAGCCGACCATCATTTCACCACCCGCACGATCAAGATTGTCTTCGACGGTTCGTTAGGCTCGCGCAGCGCCGCGCTCCTCGCACCGTACGCCGACGCGCCGACCTCCGGATTTCTCACCGAGAAGGAGAGCGATCTCCGCCCGATGCTCGCGGAAGCGCTCCGGCGCGGCATCCAGGTGGAGACCCATGCGATCGGCGATCGCGCGAACCGCACGATCCTCGATCTCTACGAGGAGGCGTTCCACGCCGTCCCGCCTAACGAACGCAAAATCGCGGAACCCCGCTGGCGCATCGAGCACGCGCAAATCCTCACGCCAGACGACCTCCCGCGTTTCGCGAAACTCGGCGTGATTGCCTCGATGCAGCCGTCGCATGCGATCAGCGATCTGTTCTTTGCCCCGCGCCGACTCGGGATGGAACGCCTCGCTGGCGCCTACGCCTGGCAGAGCCTCCTGAAAAGCGGCGCGATCGTCATCGGCGGCTCCGATGCGCCGGTCGAGCGCGGCGAACCGATGATCGAATTCTACGCGGCGGTGGCGCGCAAAAGTCTCGATGGATTTTCCGGCCCCGGCTGGCATCCCGGAGAAGCGGTGACGCGCCTGCAGGCGCTAAAGATGTTCACGCAATGGCCGGCGTTTGCCGCGTTCGAGGAGCGCGACAAAGGCTCGATCGAAGCCGGCAAACTCGCCGACCTCACCGTGCTCTCGGCCGACATCATGAAAATTCCGGAGCCGGAAATTCTTCGCACCCGCTGCGTGCTGACCATCGTCGGCGGCGAGATCGCGTTTCAGGCCGGCGAGCATTGAGGAGGAACTCATAGGCACTTTTGTTATCACGCGTTTGGCGATGCCTTTGGGTTTACGCCCTGGCGCAAGCGACCGCGCTCGCATTCATGCTCGTCGCGCGCACGGTTGATCCGCCCGCGGGGGCAAACCCGATCCCGATGATTTCCGTCCACGCCGGCTGGGCGACGCTGTTTCAACCGGTCGTCGTCGGCGTCGCGCGCCTCGTCCTGGTCGCGGTTTTTAGGAGCGGCCTTTTTCCCGGGAGCGAACGATTCCGCGGCCGGCGCGCGGCAGTTAAATCACAGGAGTGCCAACTGCGCGGCGTCCGGTTCCGCGACCGGCGCGAAACGCACGCCCACGCCCATCAGGCGCACGCTCTTGCCGGTGCGGGCGAAGGCCTCGGCGAGCAACGTGCGAAAGTCGCCTAACGACGGCGTGAGGCCGGCGCGTTCCACCGTGGTCCGGGTGAAGTCGGCGAACTTCAGCTTCACAAAAATTTTCGTGATCGCGCGGTTCGGCTCCTTCTGCGCGAGCTCGGCCATCAGCTCGGCGAAAAGTTCCTCGAGCCGTTCCTCGCAGGCCTCGAGCGTTTCGAGATTGATCGAGAAAGTCTCTTCGTTGCTGAGCGATTTGCGTTCGCGATCCGGCTCCACCGGGCGGTCGTCGATCCCGCGCGCGAGGTCGTAGAGTTCCGCGCCGAACTTGCCGAACTGCTCCTGCAACTGCAGCCGGGTGAACTGCTGCAACTCGCCGCAGGTCGTGATCCCGCGCTGCTGCAATTTCTGCTCCGTGACTGCGCCGATCCCCCAGATCTTGCGGACCGGAAGCGCAGCCATGAATTCCGGGATGTCGTTAGGCGCGACTTCGTATTGGCCGTTCGGCTTCTTCAGGTCGCTCGCGATTTTCGCGACCAGTTTGTTCGGCGCGATCCCGGCCGACGCGGTCAGTTTGGTTTTCCGAAAAATCAGATCGCGGATGACCTGGGCGAGGGGACCGGGCGCGCCGGGATGCGCGGTGACATCGAGATACGCCTCGTCGAGCGAGAGCGGCTCGACCAGCGGAGTGAAGCGATGGAGGATCGCGCGGATCGTCGCCGACTCGCGCCGGTAAACGTCGAAGCGGGTCGGGAGCACGATCAATTTCGGGCAGCGCTGCAGCGCCATGAAAGTCGGCATCGCGGAGTGCACGCCGAATTTGCGCGCCTCGTAATTGCAGGTCGTGAGCACCCCGCGCCGGTCGCGCGCGCCGCCGACGCCGACCGGTTTGCCGCGCAGCTCCGGCCGATCGCGCACCTCGATCGCCGCGTAGAAGCAATCCATGTCGAGATGGATGATGGCGCGCGGCATCCGGCAATTTATCGCGTCCCGGCGAAGTGCGAAAAGGCGCTTTGCGCCGGCCGTGGGTGCACGGCAGAATGCGGCTTATGGTCGCATCGCCGCTTCGTTATGCCGTGATCGGTGACTCGTATTCGATCGGCGAAGGCGCGAGCGAAGCGGAGTCGTGGCCCGCGCTGCTGGCCGCGAGCCTAACGAAAAGCGGAATCGCGGTGGAGCTGGTTTCAAATCCGGCGCGAACCGGCTGGACGACGCGCGATGCGATCGAAATGGAGCTGCCGCTCTTCCGCGCCGCGCAGCCGGATTTCGGGACGTTCATGCTCGGGGTGAACGATTGGGTGCAGGGCGTTGAGCCCGCTATTTTTCGAGCCAACGTCGCCGCACTACTCGACGCCATGCTGGAGATTTTGCCTAACGACAAGCGTCTGCTCGTGATCAACGTCCCGGATTTCTCGGTCACACCGGACGGCCCGACCTACGCCCGCGGCCGCGACATTTCTGCGGGCCTGGCAGCTTTTAACGAGATCATCGCGGAAGAGTCGGTGCGCCGGGGATTGCCGTTCGTGGATGTTTTTCCGGCGAGCAAAAGGATGGGGGAGGATTCATCGCTGATCGCTGCGGATGGACTGCATCCATCCGCTAAAGCTTACGCCGAATGGGAGAGGCTGATTTTCCCGGCGGCGCGTAAACTTCTGTCATCCTGAGCGGAGCCGAAGGATCCCGCCGGGTTTCTGGGAACCTCCGATTCTGCCGGTGATTGCGAAGCTTCCCGCAATTCCACGGGATCCTTCGACTGCGCTGCGCTCCGCTCAGGATGACCTCGTGGTGGGCGCGGCGCTTTGCCCTACTGGGATTGCGAACGCTTCGAGCAGTTCCTTGATCTCATGCACGAAGTTTGCGGCGCCGGCGCCGTTCACGACACGGTGATCGAAGGTGAGCGAGAGCGTGATGACTTCCACTGGGTGCGCCTTCTTCCCGTTAGGCATGAGCTCCTGGTGCGCCGAGCCGACAAAGAGCGTGCCAACCGAGGGCGGCACCACGATCGGCGCGGCCGCGCGGACGCCGAAAGCGCCGAGGCTGCTGATCACGAGCGGCGCGTTCATCGCGTCGACCCGCCCGATGCGCGTGGCCTCGACCGCCTCGTTGTAGCGCCGGACGAAATCGGGCCAGGACAAAGTATTCGCGGCGCTGATGACCGCGGTCGCGAGCCGGTCACCGGGTAGCGAGACCGCGACGCCGAGATCGAAATCCTCCTGCTCAATGATCTGGTCGTCGTCCTGCATCACGCTGCGGAAAGCGGCATGTTTTTCCATCGCGCGGACCACTGTCCACGCGACCATCACGGAAGGCGAGGGTGCATTCTTGCCGTCGGCTTTCTTGGCCGCGTCGCGTGCGTCGCGGACCTCTTCCCACCGGGCGTCGATCTGCAAATTGGCCGGCACGACGCGACCGAGTTTACGCGTGATCGTGGCGGAAAGAGCGGGCTCGCGGTTAGTGCGTTTTTTCGCGGCAGGTGCGGCCGGCACGTCTGCCTCTACAGTCGGGGAGACTTCGGCGGCGGCTTCAAATTGTTCGTCCCAATCTTCGCCTTCGCCGAGAATCGTGCCGAGCTCCTGGCCAATTTCCACCGTGTCGTCGACCTTGGTTTTCCATTCGCCCATCGTGCCCGCAAAAGACGACTCGATTGGGTAGACAGCTTTGTCCGTTTCGACTTCACAGAGCGCGTCGTCGAGTTCGATCCGGTCGCCGGGCTGTTTCAAAAGCGCGACCACTTTCGCGGAGCGAATTCCTTCGCCCATGATCGGGACGACGATTTTCTGCGCGCTCGCGGCGGTCGATTTCTTCGGAGCCGCGTTCGTTTCGGTTGCCGGTTTCGCCTGGCTCGGTTCTGCCTTCGTGGCGGAAGTGATGCGTTCTGATTTGGTCGCAACCGAGCGCTCGATCGCCTTGATGATCCGATCCACATCGGGCAGCGCGGCGTATTCGTAGATCGGGTTGTAGCCGATCATGACGTTGCCTTTGCTGACCAAAAGCGGGGCGCTGATCATCGCGTCCCAGATGTCGCTGATCCCGGTGAGATGGGAGATGATCATCTGGCCGACGCTGCAATTTTCCGTGTCTTCCTGCACAACAATGAGCCGGCCGGTGCGGCGCACCGAGGCCTCGATCGCCGCGCGATCCCACGGCGCGATCGAGCGCAGATCGATCAGCTCGACGCTGGCGCGGTCGCCCAGTTTCGCGAGCGCCTCGATCGATTTCTCCATCGTGTTGCCCCACGCGACCACGGTGACATCGGAGCCGGCCTGGTGCGTGCGGGCTTTGCCTAACGAAACCGCGCGGAGCGGCTCGGCCGATTCGTGTTCGGCCCAGAGCAGATGTTTCGGGATCAGGACAATCGTGGGGTCGTCGCAATGCATCGCGGTCCAGAGCAGGCCGGCAGCGTCGGCGGGATTGCTCGGGATCGCGATGTTGATCCCGGGATAATGGGCGAGAGGAGCTTCGTTCGCCTGGCTGTGCCAAAGGCTGCCGCCGGGGAGATAGGCGCCATACGGTGCGTAGAGTACGACCGGACAAGTCCACGTGCCGAAGGAGCGCCAGCGCAACGTGGAAAGATTGGTCGCGAGCTGGTTCCAGCCGGGGTTGATGAAATCGACGAACTGCACTTCGAAGACCGGGCGTTTGCCGTAGGAAGCGAGACCGCAGGCGACGCCGAGGATGGTCGATTCCGCGAGCGGGGAATTGAAAACCTGCTCGGGGAATTCGGTGGAAAGTTTTTGCGTGAGGCGGAAGACGCCGCCTTTCGGATCCTCGATGTCTTCGCCGAAAATGATCCGGCCTGGATCTCTCGTTAGGCCGAGCCGCAGGGTTTGGTTCACGACATCACCGATCCGGTATTTGCCCGCGGGTAAAATCTCGTCGTCGAGCTCCGGCAGCGCGCCGGTGATCTCCAATTCCAAATCGTCCGCCGACGGATCTTCCTCGCGCTCGGCGTCGATGAATTCCTGGCGAATCCGTTCCTTGATCTCCTGATCCAGCCTAACGAACTCCTCTTCGTTCAGGTCGCCATCCGCGATCAGCTGCGCTTTCCACTTCGTGAGAGGATCGGCCTCCGCGAGTCCCTCGATCTCGGCCGCGCTGCGATAGAGCTTGTGATCATCCGAGCTGGTGTGACTCGAGAGCCGCTCCATTTTCACCCAGAGAAAAACCGGGCCCTTGCCCGCGCGGAGATGTTTCATCGCCTCCTGCCCGGCCGCGTAAACCGCACCGACATCGCTGCCATCCACGATTTGCCAGTCGTTAGGCTGAAGCACATCGATCGCGAGCGGATTGATTTTCCGGGTCGGGCTGCTGATCCCGTAGGCGTTGTCCTCGACGATGAAAAGCACCGGCAGCTGCCTCTCCTTGGCGAAGCAAACCGCCTCGAAAAAATCGCCCTGCCGCGTCGCCGCGTCGCCGATCGTGGTGATGACGAGATTCGGTTTCGCGTCGAGTTTCAGGCCCCAGGCGATGCCGCAGGCGGGTAGAAGCTGCGCGCCAGTCGGCGTCGGCACGCTCCAGATGTGGCGCGAGGCGTAGCTGTAGTGCGACGGCATTTGCCGGCCGTGGCTTTGCCCTTTTTTCTTCGCGAAATAATCGAGTGCCAACTCGCGCGAAGTCACGCCGCGCCCAAGCACGAGCGCGCGATCGCGATAGTAACCGCAGATGTAATCATCCTCCTCGGTCGCGAAGGAAATCGCCGCGAGCGCTTCGTGGCCCATGCCCGCGACATGGAAATGGCCCTTGCCCTGGCGGTTGAGATTTTGCTCGCGCAGATCGCCGTGCCGGCTTTCCAGGAGCAGGGTGAGGAGACGGAGTTTGTCTTTTTTCGAGAGCGCAGATTTCATGGCAGAGAGTGGGCTTAGAGCGGCGCGACCACGGCGTCGGCGGGCTGCTTAAATTTCGCGGCGTCTGGCGGATCTTTCAGGAAGTGGACGTTGGAATACTCAAGCGCGCCGAGCACATCGCCCTCGAGATCGGTGCCGGTCCATTTATAAAACTGCGCCTTCTTCGGCACGAGCAGGCCATCGGCGGTCTGCCATTCGTCGAAGACGATCGCGTGCCGCTCGAGCTGCTCAATCGACTTGTCACCGCGCATTTTCGGATAGGTCACCACATAGATCGCGAGCTTCAGCTGCTCGGAAGATGGATCGAGATAGGCGATGTAATAATCGTCCGGCGTATCGCCCGTGCCCTTCGCGAAAGTGATCCGGAGCGCGTCATACTCGGTCCCGCGAAAGGTCTTTTTGCCTAACGACTCCTGCTTGCTACCGGGATCGGCGAAGACAAACGGCATTCCGAAAAAGTAAAACGGCGTTCCCATGTAGAAGCGCGGCGGCATCCCGCCGAGCGCATCGAGCGTGGGCTTCACCCACACCTTCCCGTCACTCGAGCCGAGGGTGTATTTCCCGCTCGTGATCAACCCGGAACGATCCTGGAGATTGAAGAGCTGATGATCCTGCCGTTCGCCCTTCGCGGAGGTCCAGGCGAAATCGTATTCCACGCCGGAGAAGCCGCGCCATTTCTCGAGTCCGCCGTGCGCATCGAGCGCGGCTCCGAGTTCACCAAAAGCCGGCGTGGCCAGCGCGATCAGGGAGCAAAACAGGAGACGGCGAAATTGCATCGAACTGCTTACGCCCGACTTCTCGGCGGCTCAACCGCGGAGTCGATTTCAGCGCGCTTGCCTCGCGCTTCGGTCGGCCGCTAGTCTGCGTGGAATGAAGACGCGCGTTCTTGGTTCTCGGCAGATGGCTGGTTTGGTTTTGCTGCTCGGGGGAACGCTCTGGTGCGGATTCTTCCTCGTGAAGGAAAACGCGCCCGAGCGGGAAGGACGGGAATCCCCGCCGGAAGATTGGTTCGTCTCGCAGCGCGTGGTCCATGGCGGGATTCCGGCCGGCGCACTCGAACGCGCCGGCGCGCAGGCATCCGCGCTTGCCGCCGCCGACGCCGCGGCGGCGCCGGCGCGCGCCGGCTGGAAATTTGCGGGCCCGACCAACATCGGTGGCCGGGTGGTCGACATCGCGGTCGATCCGGTGGCCGCGGACACGATCTACATCGCGGCCGCGACCGGCGGGATTTGGAAGAGCACCGACAAAGGTGCGCGCTTCACCTCCATCTGGCCGGCGGCGAATCCGCAGGCGATGGGCGCGCTCCTCATCACTGCAAATGGCACGCTCTTCGCCGGCACCGGCGAAGCCAATCCCGGCGGCGGCAGCATCACTTATGGTGGCTCGGGCATTTATCGCTCGCTCGATGGCGGCGCGACCTGGCAGCGGGTCGGCCTCACGAATTCCGGTGCGATCGGCCGGCTCATGGTCGACCCGACGAATCCGCAACACCTTTACGCGGCGGTCGCCGGCCAACTCTACAACCACGGCGGCGATCGCGGCGTCTACGCCTCGACCGATAACGGCACGACCTGGACTCGCGTGCTCGCCGGCGACAACGACACCACCGGCGCAGTCGATCTCGCGATCGACCCGACAAATCCGAACCGCATTTACGCCGCGATGTGGGATCACCTGCGCGAACCGGATCTGCGGACCTACGGCGGCGTCGGCTCCGGCGTTTACCGGACCACCGACGGCGGCACTACCTGGAGCCGCCTAACGAACGGCCTGCCCGCCGCTGCATCCACCAACGGCCGCATCGGTCTCGCGCTCGCGCCCTCGAATCCGCAACGCCTTTACGTGATCTCGAACCTAACGAGCGGATTCTTCCAAGGCTTCTACCAATCGGATAACGGCGGCGACTCCTGGACGAAGCTCGCGACGAATTCGACGCTCTCCACCGCGCAATCGAGCTACGGCTGGTGGTTCGGCCGGGTCTGGGTCGACCCGCTCGACCAGGCGCACGTCTTCGCCGCCGGGGTTTACCTTTGCGAGTCGAAAACCAGCGGCGCGAGCTGGACGGCCGCGTTCAGCCCGCATGCGGATCATCACGCCATGGCGTGGGACCCGAAAGTCGCGAACCGCGTCTATCTCGGGAACGACGGCGGCACTTATCGCTCCGACGTGAATGGCTCCAACGATCAATGGATCGCCGCGACGAGTCAGCCGTTCACGCAGTTCTACAGCGTCGACGTGAGCGAACAGGATGCGCGCCGGCTGGTCGGCGGCGCGCAGGATAACGGCGTGAATCGGTCTTATGGCGGGACCGGTTGGAACACCTACGTCGGCGGCGACGGACTCGAGGCGCTGATCGATCCCATGGTGCAGGACGACGTCTACGGCTGCAGCCAATACGGCGACTGCGTCCGCTTCACCGATGGCGGAAGCAACGGCGCCGATTTTACCGGCTCCACGGTGTCGTCGCGGCGGAATTGGCTGAGCCCGCTGCAATTCGATCCTTCGAATTCCGCGGTGCTCTACTACGCGGGCAACCAGGTGAACCGCTCGGCCGATCGCGCGGTCCATTGGTCGGTGATCAGCCCCGACCTCACCGGCGGGCCGGGACGGGACCCGAGCTATGTCTTCGGCACGATCACGACCGTCGCCGCGGCGAAGACCGATCCGAACCGGATCCTTGCCGGCACCGATGACGGCCGGCTCTGGTTCACCACCAATCTCGGCGTGAACTGGACGCGAGTCACTGACTCCGATGTGCCCGGCAACTGGGTCACTCGCGTGACCGTCGACCCGGCAAACGCACAGATAGCTTTTGCAACCTTCTCCGGTTTCCGGGCGGGCTCCCCGTTGCCCTACGTGTTGCGCACCACCGACGGCGGCCTCACTTGGTCGAGTATCGTGGGCAATCTCCCGCAGGCGCCGGTCAACGACCTGATCGTCGTTGGCACCACCATCTACGTCGCGAGCGACGTCGGAGTCTTCCGCTCCCTCGATAACGGCGCGAGCTGGCGCACCGCGGGGCCGAAGCTGCCAAATGTGCCTGTGACGGATCTGGAATACCGCGCCGCCTCCAACTCGCTCTACGCCGCAACTTTCGGGCGCGGGATGTTCCTGCTGCAGTTGTAACTGCCTCGTTACTCCCTCTGGCAGCTTTCCCGCTGGATGTGGCGCGAAGTTTCTAAGCCTAATCGCCCAAAACGTCCGCGTTTTAAGCCGTAACGTCGGCGTTTTGATTCGTACCGTCTGCGTTTTGAATCAAAACCTGCGTGTTTTGAGTCGTGACATGAACGTTGGCGGCGGCTTCTTCGGGGAGTAGCTGGCTGAAAGGTAGTGTTTTGCGCTCTGTCATCCGGAGGGACGAGCTTCTGCTCGTCCACGGACCTGCGGAAGCAGGTCCCTCCGCGTGCGCTGGGAATAGCGCACGCTACAGGTGCGGATGACTACGGCCGCCAGGCTACGGCACGACGGTCAGGGTGAGGTCGTTCCCGTCGCCGCCTTCGTAGTTGGCTTGCAGGTTGTTGCCGTTGACGCTGAGGATGACGCCGTCGGGTAAATTCGCAAAGGTGCCGCTGATGGGCTGGTCGGTGTTGTTCGCGATGACGGTGAAGACGCTACCCACGGGGAGGCTCTGCTGGCCGCGCGCTTGAGGCTGGAACTGCGCTCCGCTCTCGAGGGTGACTCCAGCGGCCACGACTTCGTCGGCTTCCACTGGGAAAAGGCTCAGCTCCCACTTGTAGCGCCCGTCGGATTTAATGGTCAGGCTGTTGCAGATCACCAGCACTCCCGGTCCCTTAATCCCCGGCGCGAGGATGGCTCTTCTCCCACTCTCTTTTCCGCTCCCGATGGTGACGGCGCCCGCGATCTGGCCCTGCCCGCCGAGGGTGCCCGCATCCACCTGCACCGGGCCGAGGCCCGTGGCTGAGCCGTGCTCGGTTTTCACCAGGAGGGTCCCAGCGTCCACGATGGTGCCATCGGAGTAGCTGCTGTCTCCACTCAGGGTGAGCGTGCCGGTGCCGGTTTTGCCCAGGCTGCCGGGCAGCTCGCCGTCCCCATCGCTGATCGAGCCTGCGAAAGTAGTGTTAAGGTTGTTGGTGCCGATCGCCAGCCGCCGCCCACCGAGGAGGACGATGCCGCTCCCCTCGATCGAACCGATGGGAATCACGGGCCGATCCTGGAGGCTGAGGTAGAGAGAGCCGTTGCCGTTGAGGATGAAGCGAGCGTTCCCGCCGGTGGAGCTATCGAGGAACCCGACCGAGGCGCCGTGGCCGCCTTTGGTCCCGCCGTTGACCGTGATCGTGGCCTGATCCGCCGAGGAGGTGGAGTAGAAGAAGAGGGCGGCTCCGTCGGCGCCGGGGGCACTGCCTCCATGGAGGGTAAAGGTCGCTTCGCCGGCCCTGCCGGTATCATTGAAGACAATGGAACTGGCAAAGGAAGTGCCCCGGGTCCCTCCGTTTGCGGTAAAGGTGCCGTTCGCGGCGGTGGCAGACTGGTTGAAGGAGATGCCACCGCAAGGGTAGGGGGCTCCGGCGCTGTCGCAGGTGGCGATGGTGTGGCCGGCATTAGAGCTATTTCCGAAGGACACCATGCCACCATTGATCGCCTGGATGATGGCATTGCTCGCGGTGGAACTGCCATCGAAGATGAGGAAGCCGAAGTAGTTGCCAGTCGTAATGGTGGCATCGGCGGCCGTTGCATTTGCGAAGAACACCATATAGGAAGCTCCGCCAAGCGCCGCGAGATAAAAGCTGCCTGACCCAGCCGACGAGTGGTTGTAGAAAAGGAATGAGTTAGGGCCGGTTCCGCCAAAGGCCGTCATCTCTCCCGCGGTCGCAGAGTTGTAGAAGGTGATCGCGGAAGACTCGTTCCGGTTGATCGTTTGCGTGCTCCCCGAATGGTTCACGATCCCGCTGCCATAGAGATAGAGGTTCACGGGAACACCAGTGTAATCCAGGCTGATCGTGTAAGGAGGGGCGCCCGCCTCGTAGACAAGGCTGTCCACCGCCACGTCAGTGGTATTGATCGAAATGCTGGTGACCGCTGACGGCCCGAAGGTCGCGATATCGAACGTGCCGTTAGGGACGGTCGTGGGCGTCCAATTCGCGGCCGTGTTCCAATCGCTGCTGGCGGGGTTGGCGCTCCAGGTGGCGCTGCCGGCGAGCGCGTTCTGCGACGCGGCGCTAAAGAGAAGCGCCGCGGCCGTGGTAACGATAAGCTTTGTCGTGTAAGTCTTCATGGTAGGTGCTGACTATTAGTTATGGGTCATGGGGATGAGTCTGTGAATCGGGAGAGTTATCGTTTCGCGCCCTGACGCGGCGCGCGCGGCGCTCATGCTTCGCTTCAAGGAAAAGGCGCACGTTCTGTAAAGACATCTGCTTTTGCGGTTGGCATGGGGGTCTCTACAGCGACTCGCTATGGCACGACGGTCAGGGTGAGGTCGTTCCCGTCGCCGCCTTCGTAGCTGGCTTGCAGGTTGTTGCCGTTGACGCTGAGGATGACGCCGTCGGGTAAATTCGCAAAGGTGCCGTTGATGGGCTCGCTCGTTTGGTTCGCGATGACGGTGAAGACGCGGCCCACCGGCAGGGTCTGGGTCCCTTGTGCCTCGAGCTCGAACTGGGCGCCGCTCTCGAGCGTGACTTCTTTGGCGATGACTTCGTCGCCAGAGCCTTGGGGGAGGCTGAGTTCCCATTGGTATCTCCCGCCCGCTCGGATGGTGAGGCGCTGACCGATCGCGAGCACCCCGGGTCCTTTGACTCCCGGCGCGAGGGTAGCTCTGCGCCCGTTCGCATTCCCGCTCCCGATAGTGACGGCGCCCGCGATCTGGCCCTGCCCGCCGAGGGTGCCCGCATCGACCCGCACCGGGCCGGAGCCGGTGGGCGAGCCGATCGTGTTTTTCACCAACAAGGTCCCTGCTCCCACGACGGTGCCGCCGCTGTAGGCGCTCGCTCCGCGCAGGGTGAGAGTGCCGGAGCCGGTTTTGCCCAGGCTGTTTCCTTTGTCCAGGCCGCCGTCGGGCCCGGCGACGCCGTCCTTGATCGAGCCGGTGAAGGTGGTGCTGAGGTTGTTGCTCCCGACCGTCAGCCGGCGCGCCCCGAGATGGACGATGCCGGTGCCCTCGAGCGAGCCGATGGAGACGGGAGTGGTATCGTGGAAGTTGATGTAGAGCTCGCCGTTGCCGCTGAGGATGAGGCGCGCGTTGCCGGCGGTGGATTCGTTGAGGAAGCCGACCGTGGCGCCAGCGCCGCCATTGGTCCCGCCCTCGACCGTGATCGTGGCCTGATCCGCCGTGGAGGTGCTGTAGAAGAACATGTGGGCTCCCTCGGCAATCTTGCCGTCGCCTCCGTGGAGGAGAAAGGTCGCAGCGCCGGCGGTGCAGGCATCCGCGAAGATAATGGAACTAGCATAGTAAGTCCCGCTGGTCCCACCGTTCGCGATGAAGGTGCCTTCCGCGGCGGTGGCAGAATTCTGGAAAAATATGCCAGCTCCAGCATAGGGGGAGCCGTCGCTGTCGCAGGTGGCGGTGACATGGCCGGCGCTGGAGTTATACGCGAAGATCACGCTGCCACCATGGATCGCCTGGATGACGGCATTCCCCGCGGTGGAACCGCCCAGAAAGGTGACGTAGGCCCAGTAGCCGCCCGTCGTCACGGTGGCATCTGCGGCCGTCGCAGCTTCCGAGAAAATCAAAGTCGAGGACCCGCCGGAGGTCGTAAGATCGAAGGTGGACGACGCGGCCGTAGAGGAGTCATGGAAAAGGAAAGAGTTAGCGCCCTGTCCGCCGAAATGGGTCATCTCTCCCGCGGTCGCGCTGTTGTAGAAATTCATCTGGGAATAAAGATTCACGTTGATCGACTGCGTCGCCCCGGAATGGTTCACGATCCCGCTGCCATAGAGAGTGAGGTTCTCGAACACACCGGTGAAATCCACGTTGACCGTATAAGGAGGGGCGTCCGCCTCGAAGATAAGACTGTCCGCCGATACCGTGGTGGTATTGATCGAAACGGTGGTGACCGCTGACGGCCCGAAGGTTGCGATATCGAACGTGCCGTTAGGGATGGTCGCCGGCGTCCAATTGGCGGCCGTGTTCCAATCGCTGCTGGCGGGGTTTGCGTTCCAGGTGGCGCTGCCGGCCAGCGTTTGCTGCGGCGCGCTACTAAAGAGAAGCGCCGCAGCCGTGGTAACGATAAGGGTTGTCGTGTAAGTCTTCATGTTAGGTACTGACTATTGGTTATGGGTTGTGGAGATAAGTCTGGGCATCGGGAGAGTTATTCTTTCAATGTCGAGCGAGGTAGTAGGCGACGGCGAATGAGATCAGACCGATCACGAGGGAGCGCCGTCCACTCAGGGTAATCGCGCCGCGCGCGGTCAGGCTGGACCGCGTCGGGTCCACCGGGTCGTAGTGGATCTCCAGCTCTTCGCCGATCGGGTGCGCCGCGACTTCAGCCGCCGCGTGTTTCTCGGTCCCGCCCGATGACGGGAGGAGGTTGTGATATTCATGCCCGTCCACGGTGTAGCGATATTCAATCACGGCCTGGTAGTAACGGGTCTGCGATGAGCCTGAGCCGGTGCGTTGCTCGAGATAGGTCTCGGTCGCGCTCGCGACGACGATTCCTTTGGTGGCAAGGGTGGGCCGCAGCACGCTGGGATGCCGGCGATTCCAGAAAAACGACCCGAGGCAGAGCAGGCCGAAGAGTCCGAGCAGAAGCACCGGGAGCGGATGATGCAGCGACGGAAGCCGGCGCTCGATCCAGTGGCCAACGGCCACTCCGTTCCAGACCATCGCGGCGACGGCGAAGTAGGCGACCACGAAAATAATCGCGCCGATCCAGAGACGGCCGAGGCGCGCGGGCGGGTCGCGTTCGAGGACGCATTTTGCCGGGTCGGCGGGGTCGTACAAGACCGGCACCTCGGCGCCAACCGGGTAGCGATGCAAGGTCACGGGGACGTTATCGGCCGGCGCATCCCCGACGCTGATCCGATCGCCGGTGACCTTTTGGTTGCCGACCATAAACTCATAGGTCACCGCGGCCGTGTTCCTGACCTTGGTCGCTTCGCCGGCAAAGCGATGACGAATCACCTCGACCCGCGAGCTGGTGATGCGCGCGCGCGTCTGCGACCAATGCGCCGCCTCCAGGACCTTGAAGGTCGCGCGCGCCAGCAGCACGACGAGGAGTGTGGGCACGGCCGCGACGAAGAGGAACGCCCAAAGCGCGCCCGGGGCGCTGTCGCCCAGGAAGTAGAACGCCGCGGTCGCGAGCGTGCCGGCCACGCCGAGGAGTGCGACCGCGGGCAGACCGGAGCGGCGCCACGCCTTGCAGACGAGCACGAGGCCGCCAACCAAAAGCACCAGCGCCGCCCAGCGCAGGACCTGCCGAAGCAGCCGGCTCTTGCCGTTGGGAACCGGAGTCGCGACAGGATGGGAATCGATCAGGTATAACTGGCCCGCGCCTTCGCGCGCGAAGTTGGTCCTGGTCTCGTTCTCGATCGTTTCGAGATCGGCTACGGCTGCGGCTTTGGTGTCCGCCGTCACCGTGACCAGGGCGTCGCGGGTCTGTTGTTGCGGGTTTCGTTCCGTCACCAGATTCGCGGCGATCCGCGTCCGCTGCCGGGCGTGCTGAAAGGCGCGCAGCACGCGCGCGTCGTCCGGCTCTTCCGTCGTCCGGAGCCGCGCGTGCGCACTCGCCTCCGTGGTGGCCAGCCCGGCGACAAAATCCTGCGCGAGCCAGGGGAGAAGGGCGAGCAGGAGCACGCCGAGTCCCGCCAGCCGGATCCGGTCAAAGACCAGCCGGGCGTCCGCGGAAGGTGGTGATGGTTTCATTCGTTAGGCGAATGTCCCGCCCGGTTGTAGCGCGCGCCGCCGCGCGCGACAAGCGGCGAATCCGGGAGCGGCTCGCGGAGTTGACGCTCGCGCGGAATGCGTTCACGTCGTCTGCGTGCCGAATGATCCTGCGCCCGCTGGCGCGTCGCCGCTCCGCCTCGGCGTGCTCCGCCGTCTGAAATGGTGGGTTTGGTTCACCGAGGTCATCCACCCGAGCGATCTCCAGGTGACGCTGGTCTGGGCCGGGTTGATCGGGTTCGGCGGGGCGCTCACTTCGATCGGCTTTCGCTATGCCACCGGGATGCTGCACAAGCTCGTGACCGGGAGTCGCGCGCCGGGCTACGTGGAGAGTTTCGAGGCGCTGCCGTGGTGGGGGCGTCTCACGATCCCGGCGGTGGGCGGGTTGCTCGCCGGCCTGGTGCTGTATCTCGGGGTGCGCTGGCGCGGCGGGGTGACGACGAGCGATTACATGGAGGCGGTGGTGCTCGGCGATGGGAAAATCTCGACCCGCCGCAGCCTGGTGAAATGTCTCTCGGCGGCTTTCACGATTGCCTCCGGAGGCTCGATCGGGCGCGAAGGGCCGCTGGTGCAGCTCTCATCGCTCGTGGCCTCGATCGCCGGCCGGGTGCGCGGTTGGTCGACGCCGCGGCTGCGGTTGCTGGTCGGTTGCGGCGCGGCGGCGGGTATCGCTTCCGCCTATAATGCGCCGATCGCGGGGGCGCTCTTCGTGGCGGAGATCGTCCTCGGCTCGGTCGCGATGGAAATTTTCGGGCCGCTGGTTTTCTCGTCGGTGGTCGCGACGCTGACGACGCGCGGGTTCCTCGGCTCGGACCCGATCTACGCGTTTCCGCATTTCAGCCTGCACTCGAACTGGGAAGTGCTGCCCTATCTACTGCTCGGTCTGTTCTGCGGAGTGGTCGCGCCTTGGTTCCTGCGGCTGCTGAATCTGAGCGAGCGATTCGCCGGACGTATTCGCCTGCCGGTTTACCTGAAGATGTGCCTCGGTGGCCTGGTCGTCGGCGCGCTCGCGATCCTGCGCCCGGAAGTGTGCGGCAACGGCTACAGCGCGGTGAACACGATTCTCGCCGGCGGTTGGGGCTGGCAGATCGTGGCCGCGGTGCTGCTCTGCAAAGTGCTCGCGACCGCGGCGACTTTCGGCTCGGGCGCGGTCGGCGGTGTCTTCACGCCGACGCTCTTCGTCGGGGCGAGTGTTGGTTATCTTTTCGGGATCGCGGCGCTCGCGGCGCACGTCGGACTCGCGATCAACCCGAGCGCTTTCGCGCTCGTCGGGATGGGGGCATTCCTCGCCGCGACCACGCACGCGCCGATCATGGCGATCATCATGATTTTCGAGCTCACGCTCGACTACCAGATCATCCTGCCGCTCATGCTCGCCTGCGTGGTCGGCTACTACACGTCGGTCGGATTCGAGAAACGCTCGATCTACAGCGAGGCGTTGAAGCGCAAGGGGGCAGGGGATTACCGGCACCAGCTCGCGGAGCTGCACGTGGCCGACCTGATGAAGCCCGACCCGCTGACCGTGACCGCGACCGCGCGCTTCGCCGAGATCGGGGAAAAGTTCGTCGCGAACCGATTCAATTATCTCTACGTGACCGAAGGCGACGGCCGCTTCGTCGGCGCGATTGCGCTGCACGACATCAAGAACTACCTGAACGCGCCGGAGCTCGCGGAGCTGGTGATCGCCGGAGATATCCTGCGCGAAGACATCCCGACGATCGAGCCGACGGCGTCACTGAACGAGGCGCTCGAGCGTTTCGCGCGCCACCAAGGCGAACGCCTCCCGGTGGTGATGGAAGCGAACGGTTCGCGGCTCGTCGGCAGCCTCGCGAAGACCGACGTGATCCTGGCGCTCGCCGGCAGCGCGCGTCCCGGCGCCAATCGCACGCTGCCGCCGAGCCCCGCGCCTAACGAGTCTAACTAAAGCGCGGAGCAGGGGTGGCTGGTGACGATCGCCGCGGCGTTGCACTGCGCGCACTCGCCGCGGCGAGTCCCTCCGGAGGGATGCGCTTCTGCGCGTCCGCGGTGGGTCGAGCGGGTCAGACGGCACGCTTTGCTAGGCGCCAGACCTGAACCAAAATCAAGAGGATAAAAGGCAGATCGAGGGCAATGACCATCCAGCGCCTCCAAGAGCCCAAGCGCGCCCAAGCGTAAAGGAGAGGCGCCGTCGCGGTCAGGCAGGCAAGGAGGAAAAAAACGAATGTCACGGGATCGTTAATCCCACCATCTTCGAACGCGCGATATACGCCAACCGGCGTGCACACGAACGCGCCCAGCAAAAGAATGCCGGCAGTAAGAGTCCGCTTCGACATGTCCGATGGAGGGGCGGCGCTCATGAGTTCGAACGAGAACGATATCAGCGACGGTGGATGCTGGCGTGCATTGCTCGAAGCAGATGGCTTAGCTAGCCCGGCGGCGACGGATGCACAATCGCGTGGTATCGAATGATGCGCCGAATAAGGAAAGTCTGTCCGATCAGGCCGAGCAACAGGGTGAACGGTTGAACCGCGAAAAAGACCTTATAGAACGTGATGAGGCTCTACCCAAAAAGTTCACGAACCCGAGGCAAGTCATATGCCAAGGCAACGTTGCCGAGCGCAAGCAAGAGATAAATGAAGCCGGCCAGGGCGAGAACCCAAAAGAACAGTAAGCGGGTGCGGGCGATGGCGTAACACCAGAGCATAAGCAGGTAGAAGTCGCCGATCACGAAGACCGGCGTCACGATCCGTTCTAAGAGATTAAGGTCAGCGAGTGGCACGAAACTGGAGCGCACAGAATGTAACAATCTCGGCGAGAAGCGCCGCCAACCCGTAGATCGGCAGCAGGAACGCCATCGCATACGGCGTGAAGAACAGCGGAAAGACCACATCGGCAACCAGGGTCGTCACGATCTAACGAGAATTTGGACGGCTGCGTGTTCACCGGCGTCCATCGCGATGCTGCTAACCGCGATCAGAAGAACCAAAGCTTCGGGTGTTTCGATCGCTCGCGGCGTTCAGCGGTACCATGACCGAAAGTGTCCTTAGATTGCCCGCGCCTGCCAAGTCTAAAGTATCGATGCGGGCCGGAGCCGGCTCGATGGGATGACGGGAAGGCGCAACGAAAGGCTCAACTGCGGGCGGGGACGTAGTCGGCGAGGGCTGCGTAGATTTTGGCGATCTCCCGGCCCAGCTCGTGGGATCTCCCGGCGGTGCCGGCGAAATCACGTTGGCGGCCCTGCTCCTCGAGCTCAAGTGTCAGCTGTCGGGCGCGGACCGCGCCGAAAGCGCCAATCGAGCCCAGGAGTTTGTGCGCCTGGTTGGCCAGGGCGGGGCCGTCGCTGCGGGTCACGGCATCGCTGATTGCACGCACGATTTGCGGCGTGTTTATCGAGAATAACTCGACCAGCTTTTCCATCAGCTCTTCGTCGTTATCGCACTGCTCGAGAAATTGGTCGCGAGTCATGACGCACGGTGCGGAGGACGAGAGAGAGTCACTATCCTCCTTCTCGGCCTGAGTAGCGAGTAAGGGAGCGACTGGAAGAGCCGGAGTCGGAGTTATACCCGCAAGGACCCGAAAGAGGTCTTCCTTGCGAAGAGGCTTCGAGACGTAGTCATCCATTCCGCCTGCCAGGCAACGCTCGCGATCTCCCGCCATGGCGTGTGCCGTCATCGCCACGATCGGGATGTGAGTGCAGCTCACGGCTTCCTTTGCCCGAATCTGGCGCGTGGCTTCGAAGCCGTCCATCTCCGGCATCTGTATGTCCATGAAGATCATATCGAAGGCGGCGGAGCTATAAGCCGCGACGGCTTCACGTCCATCGACCGCCTGGACCAGAATGTGTCCCTGTTTCTCCAGAATCCCGGTGGCGACGGCCCGGTTCACGACGTTGTCCTCGACCAGCAGGATGCGCAGACCGGACTTCCGAATTTCCGCGACGGCCGGGAGCGCTCTTCGCTCGTCAGTCTGAGCCTGGGTCAGATTATTTCCGAGGGCGAGAAGAATGGCGTCGAGTAACTCTAACTGATTAACCGGCTTCATGAGATAACTTGCGATCCCGAGCTCGTGATAGCGCGCGACACTGCCATCCGGCATCGCGGAGGAGAGCATGATCAAGGCGGTGCCCGCGAGCGCGGCGTCCTCGCGGATCTGCTGCGCAGTCATGAGGCCATCCATCCCGGGCATCATACCGTCGAGGACCACCACGGAAAACGGTGATCCCGCGCTGGCCGCGCGGCGCATCACCACCAGGGCCGCGGTACCCGAGGCGACGACGGCGGGCTTCATGCCCCAGTTCTCCAGCATCTCGCCGAGGATGCGGCGGTTGATCTCGTTATCATCCACGACGAGGACGCGTAAGTCTCGGAGCTCGCTCGGGTCCGCGTGCCGCACGTTAGGCGCGGGCGTATCTCGTGCCGGGAGCTGGGCGGTGAAGTGGAAGGCCGTGCCCTCGCCGGCAGTGCTTTCGACCCAGATGCGACCGCCCATCTGCCGGACGAGCTGGGAGGCAATCGCCAGTCCCAAGCCGGTGCCGCCGTGGGTGCGAGTGGTCGAGCCATCAGCCTGCGAGAAGGCCTCGAAAATCTGCGCCTGCTTTTCCTTCGCAATGCCGATGCCGGTATCTGTGACGGAGAAGTGCAAGATCGGTTCGTGGTCAGTGCCAGCCTCCAGCGCGACACTCAGCATCACGTCCCCGCGTTCGGTGAACTTGATTGCGTTGTCGGTGAGATTGATCAGGATTTGCCGCAGCCTCATCGGGTCGCCGATCAGGTGGTCGGGTACCTCGGACGGGATATAGGCAGTTAACTCCAGACCTTTCTGGCTTGCGCGCAGACCCAAAGGCTTAAGCATCGTGCCGATACAATCGCGCAGACCAAAACCAATCGTCTCCAGGTGAAGCTTACCCGCTTCGATCTTGGAGAAATCGAGGATGTCATTGATGAGCGTCAGGAGCGCGTGTGCGGAAGATTTCGCCATGCCGAGATACTCGCGCTGAACGTGACTAAGGTTCGTTTCCAGGACCAGCTCGGTCATGCCGATGATGCCATTCATCGGCGTGCGAATCTCATGACTCATGTTGGCGAGGAACTCGCTCTTGGCTCGATTCGCCGCCTCCGCGACTTCCTTGGCTTCGCTCAGCTCGGAGGTACGCTCCAGGACGCGCAGTCCCAGTTCATCATTGGCGTTCTGCAGCATTTTTTCGCTGCGTTTGGAGTCATCAATGTCCGAACAAGTTCCAACCCATTGGACGATCTCGCCTTTTTCATCTCGCATCGGCAGGGCGCGACCCAGGTGCCAGCGGTAGGCACTGTCCGATCCGCGCTTGAAGCGGTATTCAAGCTCGTAGCTGTCGCCGGTCGCGAGCGAGTGTTTCCATCGGTTGACGGAAGCCTCCAGATCCTCCGGATGTACCACTGCTTCCCAGCCCCAGTCTTTGGTTTGTTCCAGAGTTAGTCCGGTGTAATCGAACCAGGCCTTGTTGTAGTAGTCGACGCCGCCGTCCGGGCGCGCCGTCCAGATAACTTGGGGAACGGTATCGGCGAGGAAGCTATAGCGTTGCTCGCCTTCCAACCGGGTGGAGGCAATCTTGGCTTCTTTCAATTCTCGTTCCGTCCTGAGACGCCCCGTGATGTCGCGCGCTATTTTCGACGCCCCAACTATTTTGCCGTCGGAGTTCTTTACCGCCGAGATCGTGAGCGATACGTCCACCAGGCTGCCATCTTTGCGCATTCGCACCGATTCATATTGGTCGATGAACTCGTCCGCCTTGATTCGCTGAATGATGGTGGCTTCTTCCGTCGTGCGATCGGGTGGGATAAGCATGGTGACGGATTTCCCGATCGCCTCTACCGCGGTGTAACCGTAGAGGGCTTCGGCCCCTGGGTTCCAACTCAGGATCGTCCCATCGAGATTCTTGCTCAGAATCGCGTCGTGCGAAGATGAAACGACGCTGGCGATATGGAGCAATTGTTCCTCTGCTCGTTTTCGCTCGGTGATATCTGTGGCAATACCGAGAAAGCCGCTAATCGCGCCGGTTTCGTCCCGCGTAGGTGTAAGGTCGAGAATGACGGGAAACTGGCGGCCGTCCTTCGCCCGATAGGTCCATTCGATCGTTTCGGGCCGATCGAGCTGAGCGAGCTCTGCGAAGACGTCGAAGCCCTGGATGGTGCGGCCAAACCGGCGAGTTAACTCCTCCCCGCGTTTCACCACCTCCGATTCGAGGTGAATGATGGCCGGCGTTTGCAGGCCGATCATTTCTTCGGCGCGGTAGCCAAGCATGCGCTCGGCCCCGGTGTTGAAAAGGGTGATCAAGCCTTTGGAATCGCCCGCGATCACGGAGACGCCAGTAGCCGCATCCAGGACTTCGCGGTGGAATTTCTGCGCGGCGGCCAACTCCGAAGTCCGGGTCACCACGCGCGCTTCGAGCTCGGCGTGCGCGCTCGTTAATTCGGCCGCGCCGGCTTCCAGGTCGCTGCGTTGCTGCGCCACCTCGCACATTTCGCGGGTGCTCTGCCGGATGGAAATGATCAGGAAGATATCTTCGAAAACCACCCAACTCGCGTGTTCGATCCACCGCCAGTTGTCCACCGTGAGGACTCCGAAAATCGATTGCGGCCAGAATGAACCCCGCACCGCGTGATCGATCGCGGTGACGACCGTCGCCGTGACCAGGACGCGCCAGTCCCGGTAAAAGGCGAGGAAAGCCAGGGAACCGAAAATGTGAAAATGCGTCTCGATGCGGCCACCGGTTAAGTGGATCAGGAGCGCCGAGGTAAGCATTTGCGCCACCGCAATCACGTGACGAGTCAGGGCATGACCGGGGCGCTTCCAGGCGAGAAAAACCGGGAGGCTCGTGACAGCGCCGCCGAGGAAAATCGCCGCGTAAACGTGAAGGTGGACCAGGCTCTCGCTGCCGATCCAGGTCCGTGGAGAAATCCAGAGGGCCGCGGCGATGCCCGCGAGCCATTGCGCGATCATCAAACCGGCGAAAAGCCGGTCGGTGCGCAGATAAATCCGCTCCTGATGTTCGTGGAAGAGAGTCGCGGCGCGATTGATCGCCGCGACCGGGTTGCTCCTTACTTGCTGCATAGCGCTTTTTCTCGTGGCGACTTTGCGGAAAACAGCGGGCAACCGAAAACCGGCGTGACCCCGACCTTTGATGGCGCGCCACTTAAGAGCGCAAGGATCGCACTGCGTCCGTCGTTATCGCCCTCATGTCCGCGGGTCACGGTAATGCCGCCGTGAAACTCCAAGTGACCGGCCGGGTCGTAGAGCAGGACTTGACCGGATGTTTCAGCGTGAAACAGCCTGGCCTCGACGCCGTTGCTATCCCGGCGAACGTTCGCCCCGGAGAGACTGGAGGATCGCTTCCAAAGATCCGTTTCCACCCAGTGCCCAGGAGTGCCCGGTGGTTGAACGAACAGAACGTAAATTTGCAGGCGGCTGGCGCTTTGTGCCATGAGCCGCTCGAGTTCGGCGATCGTCGCTCGGGTGCAGGGACAATGCGGGTGCGCGATCACGACGAGTGTGGGCCGATCAGGCGCGAGCGCGAGCCGGCTTCCAGCGGGCCAATGTGCGGGCGGTGACCCGGCGTTTCCGGGGCGATTGGCATAGCCTGCCAAAGCGGCAAAGCCGGCACCGCATGCCAGCAGCCAGATGGCGCTGAAGAGAGCGGCGCCGAAATTCCCGCGCCACGATTTGCCGGGCGATCCACGGCGGGGCGAAATCGATAAGAGCTCCGCCAGGCGACGTGTCATTTTTGCGCCACTGCTTCGGGTGAGTTTGAAAACCGCCGCGCCTGTCGACCTTCCACAAGTTCCAACAGATGATGGCCGTTGCCGATGACCTGCTGGGCGCGCCTTTGTTGCTCTTCGTTTAAACCGCTGATCGAGAGTAACTGCGCGCTCCCGAGCAGGTGATGAATCGGGGTGTAAAGCTCCTGACTGGTCCGCCCGAGGATGTCTTCCATGCAGCGAACGGTGTTTTGCAACTCCTCGGTGCGCGCCTGCACTCTTTTTTCCAGGTCGCAGTTCGCTTCCTGCAAACGCGTATGCAGCCCGAGGATGCGCTCGGCCACGCGCACCCGCGCCACGAAAGCGTCCTTTTCAAACGGCTTCGTGATGAAATCGTCCGCGCCTGCATCCATCGCGGCGAGGTAATTGACCTTCCCCGCCAGTGCCGTAAGCAGAATGATATAAGTGTAGCCGGCGCGCGCCTCGTCGCGGATTTGTCGGCAGAAATCGAGACCGGTGAGGTCGGGCATCATCCAGTCCGAAACCACCAGGGGAAACTTTTCCCCCTGCCAGGCATCCCAGGCTTCGCGACCGTTGCTCGCTTCGATCACGTGGTGCCCGAGCTTGGTCAACGCCGCACGGATGATCGTTCGAATGATGGCGTCGTCGTCTGCGACCAGGATATTCATATGAGGTTTTTTTAAAAACAGCCCGCAGATCGCGCCAAAGCCGGCTCTGAACTTCCCCGTCCCCTCAGCAGGTATTATTCCGCAGATCGAGGGATTGGATGTTGCCGGGCCGATGAGGTGTATTTGACGCTGCCCCGGGATCGGCTCACGTGCTCGTCGTGCGGCCGCAAATTTTCTCCCGGCGGGTATCAGCCTAACGATGCCTAACGAAAAGCAAACCGGACGGGGCGGGGGAGTGATCGCGCGCTATCGGGAGTATCTGCCGGTCTCCGCGGCGACGCCGGTGATCTCGCTGGGCGAAGGCGGCACGCCGCTGATTTTCTCCTGCGCGCTGAGCGAGCTGGTCGGGCGTGGTTGCGAGGTTTTCGTGAAGTATGAAGGGCTCAACCCGACCGGTTCCTTCAAGGATCGCGGGATGACGGTGGCGGTCTCCAAGGCCGTGGAGCAGGGGGCGAAGACGCTGATCTGCGCTTCGACCGGGAACACTTCCGCTTCCGCCGCCGCGTATGCCGCGCGCGCGGGAATCGGCTGCGCGGTGGTGCTACCGGCCGGTAAAATCGCGAGCGGCAAAATGATGCAGGCTTATGCCTACGGTGCGCAGGTGGTGGCGATCGAGGGCAACTTCGACGACGCGCTCGAGCTCGTTAGGCGGCTCGGTGCGCGCGATGATTTCGCGATCGTGAACTCGATCAACCCGGATCGGATCGCGGGACAGAAAACGGCTGCTTTCGAGATTGTCGAAGAGCTGGGCGACGCGCCGGATTTTCATCTGTTGCCGGTCGGGAACGCCGGCAACATCACGGCGTATTGGGCGGGCTATGAGGAATTCCGCGCCGCGGAAAAGTGCGCTCGCCGGCCGCGGATGATCGGCTTCCAGGCAGAAGGCGCGGCGCCGATTTTTCGCGGGGAGGTCGTCGTTAGGCCAGAGACAGTTGCGACCGCCATTCGGATCGGGAATCCCGCCAGCTGGTCGCAGGCGAACCGCGCGCTCGCCGATTCCGGCGGGATGATCGACGTCGTGAGCGACGACGAAATTCTCGCGGCCCAACGCTGGCTCGCGAGCCGCGACGGCATTTTCGTCGAGCCCGCGAGCGCGGCGCCGATCGCCGGACTCCTGCGCGCCGCGCGTGGGGAGGCGGGGCCGCATTTTTCCGCGACCGGCATTCCCGAAGGCAGCCGGATCGTCTGCACGGTGACGGGTCACGGGTTGAAAGATCCCGACGTGCTCGCCGCAACGATCGCGCCGGTGCGGGCGGTTGCGCCTAACGAGAAGGCGGTGCTCGACGGCGATCGCGGCGGCGCGGAGTTGACACCGCCCCGAGAATAGAGAAAACGGGGCGGCGCTCATCATGGGTTTGATTGTTCAGAAATACGGCGGCACTTCGGTCGGGACCGCGGAGCGAATCCGCCGCGTGGCCGAGCGACTCCTCGTGACGCAGCGCGCCGGTCACGACGTGGTCGCGGTGATTTCCGCGATGGCCGGTGTGACGGACAACCTGATCAAGCTCGCGAATGAACTCTCGGCGCAACCCAGCGCGCGCGAGATGGACGCGCTCCTTGCCACTGGCGAACAGGGATCAAGTGCGCTCGTCGCGATCGCGATCAATGCGCTCGGGGGCCAGGCGGTTTCGCTCTCGGGCGCCGCCGCTGGGATCGTGACCGACGGCGTGCATACGAAGGCGAAGATCTCGCATATTTCCCCGCGGCAGGTGCAGGAGTTTCTCGCGGAGGATTACATCGTCATCGTCGCCGGCTTCCAGGGCCAGAGCACGGAGGGCGCGGTGACGACGCTGGGTCGCGGCGGCTCCGACCTGACCGCGATCGCGCTCGCGGCGGCGTTGAAAGCGGATGACTGCCAAATTTTCACCGATGTCGACGGCGTGCACACCTGCGATCCGCGCGTGGTGCCGGACTCGAGCAAGATCGACGAGATCGCCTACGACGAGTTGCTCGAGATGGCCGGCTCTGGCGCGAAGGTGATGCAGTCGCGCGCGGTCGAGTTTGCGAAAAAGTTCGGGGTCGATTTTGAAGTCCGCTCAAGCCTGCGGGATGTGCCCGGCACACGCACGCGCGAGGCGACGACGAGCATGGAAGACGTGGTCGTGCGCGGGGTCAGTCTCGAGCGCAACCAGGCGAAGGTGACGCTCTGTGGCGTGCCGGATCGGCCGGGTTGTGCGGGCCAGATCTTCGGCGCGATCGCGGACGCCAACCTGAGTGTGGACATGATTGTGCAGAATGCCTCGAGCACCGGCACGACCGATCTCTCGTTCACGCTGCACAAAGACGACTTCGCGCTTGCCGAGAAAACCCTCGCGCCGCTCGTCGCGGAGATCGGCGCCGGCGGCCTGACCGCGACCGATCGGGTGGCGAAGTTGAGCGTGGTCGGGATCGGAATGCGCTCTCATTCCGGCGTCGCTTCGCGGCTGTTCGCGACGCTGGGTGAAGCGGGGGTGAATATTCAGCTCATCTCCACCTCGGAGATCAAGATCGCGGTGGTGATCGCGGAGGAAGATCTCGAGCGCGCCGCGCAGGCGGTGCACGCCGCGTTCGGTCTGGCCCGCGCGAAGGCGCCGGCCGCCTAACGAGTCGGCCTAACGAATTAACTTTCGGTTAGGCTACTTCCGGCCGACCGGCACGACGTAGAGCTCGGCTACGCCGACGATGCGCAGTTTCCAGCCGAAGAAATTCTTGTAGGCCGCGGCCGCCGGATGATCGGCGACGCCGTGAAATTGGAAATCGGTCTTCGCGACTTTCCAGGTGCTGCCGTCCTCGAGCCGGATGATCTGTTTCGGCGCGATGCTCGTGATCACACCGTCGACGCGACTGACCACGAGTTGCAGTTTCTCTTTTTTAGTCGCCTTTTCCGCGACCTTCTCCCGATCGCCCTGGATCCAGGCATCCAGCTTCGCGAGTTCTCCCGCCGACAGCTTTTCCAAGCCCGCGGCTTTGAATTCCTCGGGCGACATGGTCTGGCGCAGGCCGCCATCCTGTGCCTGCGCGCAGACGGTTACGCCTAACGAAAAGACGCAGGCGAGCAGGGGAGCGAGCAGAGCGAAAGTGGGACGGAATTGGAGTCGGTTCATAAGTAGAGACGGCGAGCGCCGAGGTCGCAGCGTAACAATTGGCGGGGGCGGGTCAAGGCGCGATCAGCCACAGCGAACACGGCTAGAGTTCCTTGCTCATCCGCCAATGATTCACCCCGCCGAATAACCGGTCCGCCGGAGCTTCCACCTTGTAGGCGTGGTGTTCGTAAAAGCGCAGCGCACTTTCCCGCGCATTCAAAATCATCCGCCGCGCGCCTGCAGCTCGCGCCCGGTCCTCAAGATTTCGCAGCACCATGCTGCCAAGGCCACGACCCTGAGCCGTGGGAGCGACCGCCATAAAACGGACTTGGGCCTCGGTTGGTGAATTGAGATGCAACCGGCCGGCGGCCAGAACCTCACCATTCCCAGCCCGGACCATCAGATGGATGCTCTCATCCTCACGATCATCGCGTTCCGAACCCCGCGGCTGGTCCCAGGGCGCGCGCAGGACCCGCCACCGAAGGTCGAAATAGGATTCCAGATCCGCAGAAGTCCGCGGAACAATCAGCTCGGCATCGGGCGGCAATCCCGATTTCGGCTGCGCATCCGGCATCCTTGGCGTCTTCGACTGCTCCTGGAACTTATCCACAGCGTCACCGTGCGCCCGACGCGCAAGTTTGCCAGAAAATATGCCGTCCCGAGGGGAGACGCCTACCAATAACTTTTGGACAACTCATAACATCACACAATGTATGTCATATAAAGTCTCCAGGTGTCGATGTGGGTTCGCTCTGGAAATTATGGAAGCGAACCTACTTCCGCCCGGCAGTGGAGCGTTGCTGCTGCCTCAATGCTAAGCGGAGCGCGGACGTTATCGCGCAGTGCGGCGCGCCTTCCAACGTTGCCAGGCGGAAAGCTCCTTCTCCGGGGTCGACGCTTCCTTGGGGACGATCGTTGTTCGCTTCGGGGTTGGCGGTGCTGGGATCATTTTTACCGTGGCGGCCATCGGTTGCTTCCATTCGCTCACTTCCTGCCATTCCGTCATTCCCTCGGTCCAAAAGTGGTCGGTCGGCTTGATCTCGTCACCAAACCGTTTCGTGCGGAATTCTTCGGTGCTGTATTCTCCAAGGATCTCGCCCGCCCGGGCGACGTGGTAAATTGTCGGGTCCATGTTCTGGCAGTCTAAACGTTGCTGCCGCTCCACTTGAGCTTCTGCCGGACGACGCTGAAGAAGGACGATTCCGGCAGCACTGCCAAGGGCAGGATTTTTTCGGAGCGGCGGATGGCGACCGTGGTCCCGAACTCGAGCGTCATCGGGTCGCGCCCGTCCACGCTGAGATAAACCGGGATCTCGGCGCGGCTGGCTTCGATCTCGATGAGCGAGCTGTCTTCCACGATCACGGAGCGGTTCGTGAGCACGTGCGGACAGATCGGCGTGATGACGAAAACGCCCGATTGCGGCGCCAGGATCGGGCCTCCGGCGGAGAGCGAATACGCGGTCGAGCCGGTGGGCGTGGCGACGATCAATCCATCCGCGTTGAATTCCGTCAACGCCTCGCCGTTCACCCGGGTGCGGAGCCGGACGAGGCGCGAGATTTTGCCACGGCTGATCACGGCGTCGTTCAGCGCGACGGACTCGTGCAGGGTCTCGTCGCCTCGTTTTACCTGGACCGCGAGCAAGGCGCGATCGCTCAGGGAATAGTTCCCGTTCAGAATGGATGCGACGGCCTCGCGATAGGTCAGCGAGTTAAGGCAAGTCAGGAATCCGAGCGAGCCGATATTGATGCCGAAGATCGGCTTGATTTCGTCCTGGAGATTGCCGACGGCGTTGAGAATAGTGCCGTCGCCTCCGAGGACCACGAGCAGATCCGCAGCTGCGCCAACGGCCGCGATGCTCAGGTCAGAAGAGTCGCCGGTTAGGGCAGCGGTCGCCTTCTCCATCACCACGCGCACACCGGCGCGCTCAAATGCCTCCCGGAGCTGGCGCACCAGCTCGGCGGCGCCCGGTTTCCCGGTGTGCGCAATCAGGCCGACGGTTTTCGGAGACATAGGAAGAATTCCTGGTTGCCATCGGTGCCGGTGATCGTGGACGGGAAAAGTCCGGTGACTAGGGCGCCCATGGCCTGCGCAAAAGCAGTGACTTTGGCCTGCACTTTTGCATGCAAGGCCGGGTCGCGGACGATGCCACCCCGGCCAACATCCTCACGGGCGAGCTCGAACTGCGGTTTGATGAGCGCGAGGATCACACCGTCTGGAGTTAGCAACTCGAAGGCGTTGGGCAAGATCAAAGTCAGCGAGATGAAGGAAACATCGATCACGCAAAGCTGGATCGGCTCAGGGATTTCGGCTCGGGAAAGATGGCGGGCGTTGCACTTCTCGATCGTTACGACCCGGGGATCGTCGCGGATTTTCCAGGCCAACTGACCATGTCCGACGTCCACGGCGAAGACCTTGGTTGCGCCGCGCTGGAGCAGACAGTCGGTGAATCCGCCCGTGGAGGCCCCGATATCGAGGGCTGCGAGGCCGGTGCAGTCGATGCTGAAATGTTCGATCGCGCCCTCGAGCTTGATCCCACCACGACCGACGAAGCGCTCGCGGGCCGCGACCACGACCTGGCTGTCTTGCAGCACGGAATCTGAGGCTTTGGCCGCCACGCGACCGTCGATCTGGACCTTGCCGGCCATGATCGCAGCCTGAGCCTGTTGACGGCTCGGGAAAAGGCCGCGCTCGACCAACGCGAGGTCTAGTCTGAGTCCTTTGGCCATTGGTTAGGAGTTTACCGGTGGAGCCCCATCGGAGACCTTATTTTCAGTAAGAACAATCTTAATAGATTGTTGCAGAGCGGATAACGCCTTTTCTATGAGCTCGCTTGAAATGCAGAGAGGCGGCATGAAGACAACCGTCTCCCGAATTGGCCGCGTGAGCAGTCCGTGGTCGCGGGCGCGCAGGCAAACCTCCTTCGCCAAGTGACGGTTCGGCAGGTCTAGTGCGACAATCAATCCGATGCTCCGCGTCCGAACCGCACCTTCGATTTCGGCTAAACCGCCCTGGAGTTGCTGAATTTTCGGCGCGAGACCAGCTAGCGTTTCCTCGGTTGTAAAGATTTCCAAACTCGCCAGGGCCGCCGCGCAACCGAGCGCGTTGCCGGTGTAGCTATGGCCGTAGAATAGCGTCGCTTCGCTTTCGGAGCTTCCGAAAGGACGGAATAACTCATCCGAAATTAACGTAAGAGCCAATGGTAAATACCCTCCCGTCAATCCTTTGCCGAGAACATAAATGTCGGGCTGAACCTCTTC
This sequence comes from uncultured Verrucomicrobiae bacterium, assembly GCA_963742845.1. Lineage (GTDB taxonomy): Bacteria > Verrucomicrobiota > Verrucomicrobiia > Chthoniobacterales > UBA10450 > Palsa-1392. The sequence goes on from CAVUNK010000004.1 coordinate 76,912, forward strand.
TTGCTCGCAGGCAAACATTTTCCCGGTTCGGCCAAAGCCGGTCATGACCTCGTCGGCGATCAGCAGCGAGCCGGTGCGATCGCACCATTCCCGGACGCGTTTCAACGTCCCGGACGGCCAGATTTTCATCCCGGCCGCGCCTTGGATAACTGGCTCGATCACCACCGCGGCAATCTCATTTGAGTTTACGAGGTTACCCAGTTCCTCAGGCGACGATACGACTAGGGTCGGCCCCGACCAGCGTCCCTGCCCGCTACCGAACATTGCAGAAGCTCCCAGGCTGGCCGCCCCCACGGTGTCGCCGTGGTATCCTTTTCGGAAGGAAACAAAGATCCGCCGCGTTGACCCCACCAGCTGCCAATATTGGCTCACGATCCGGAGCGCAGCTTCGATCGCGGTCGAGCCGTCATCGGAAAAGAAAACGCGCCCAAATTTCTCCCGCGGAAAAAGCTCCACGATCCGCCGGGCCAGCTCGATCGCCGGCGGATTCGTCGTTCCGAGAAACGAGGTGTGCGCGACGCGGTCAAGCTGTGCGCGGATCGCGGCGTTGATCCGCGGGTGATTGTGACCGTGGACGTTGGTCCAGATTGAGGCGTTGCCGTCGATATATTCCCGACCGCGACTGTCGCGCACGATCGCGCCGTCGCCCGAGACGAGCACGATCGGCTCGTGCTCCGGCGCACACCATTCGCCCATTGGCGTGAAGGGATGCCAGACGAAGCGCTTGTCGTCCGCCACCAGCTGCTCGGTATTCCAGCTACTCATCCTCGCGCAGCTGATCGCGCAGCATTTTATCGATCGCCGCGAAATCCTCCGCCGAGGCGCGCCGCCGCTGATATTTTCGGAAAATAATGTCGCGCAGCTCGCGCACGTCATCGGTCAAAGGGCGGTCGTAATAGGTCCACTGCTCCTCGTCGCGATACTTGGATTGGAACTTCCAATTCCCGCCAAACTTGGTCACCCGCACCTCGCGTTTCCGTCCGTCCTCGTCGCGCGAGGTCCATACATGTTGACTGCGCATGAGTTCGGCTCCTTACATACAGCGCATCTCGCATTTCGGAAACTCGCGTGAAAGACGCCGTCAAAATTCTTCTCTACGTCGCCGGCGTCCTCCTGCTCGGCGCGCTTCTCGGGCCGCCGCTTTTCTGGGCCGGGCAAAGCCTGATCGCGCACGGCTTGCTCACCAGCCTCGCCCGCTATGATTTCGACAGCTATTTCCATCGCGCGATCCTGGTCGCCGCGCTGGCTTTGCTTTGGCCGCTCTTTCGCGCGCTGCGCGTCCGGAGTTGGCGCGATCTGGGGCTGGAGAAAAATCCGCAGCCACTTGCGGACCTCGGCGCGGGTTTTGCGATCTCGGCGATCCCCCTGCTTGTTGGCGGCGCGGTCCTCATTGCGCTCCATTTCTACTCACTGCGGCACCCGTTTCTCTGGGCCAAAATGCCCGCTGTGCTTGCCACCGTGCTGGTGGTGCCGCTGCTCGAGGAACTGCTCTTTCGCGGCTTCATCCTCGGCGTGCTTCTCCGGAGTTGCTCGCGGCGCGGCGCACTGCTCCTTACCTCCGCGCTTTTCTCGATCGTCCACTTCCTGAAGTCCCCCGCCCTTTCCGTGCCTAACGAGTCCGTGAACTGGCTTTCCGGCTTTGTCTCGTTAGGCCATTCCTTCTGGCAATTCGGCGACCTGCTGCTCGTGGCCGGCGGCTTCCTTACCCTCTTCGCCGTCGGCTGCATCCTCGCTGACGCCCGCCTCCTGACCCGCTCGCTCCTGCTCCCGATCGGCCTGCACGCCGGCTGGATTTTCGCGAACAGCCTCTTCAGCAAAGCCGCCCATCGCGAAGCAATCGCGCTCCCGTGGATCGGGAAAGACTTGCTCGTCGGAATCGTCCCTCTTACGATCGCGCTCGCCAGTTGGGGACTCGTCCGCGGCTGGGTGAAATATGCCGGCACGCGACCTCTGCCTTCCATTTCGCGGACTCGTTAGTCTCTTTTATCCGCCAGCGTGTGCCGGTTGCGCCAGGCCGGTCGAAGCGGAGGAATATCTCTGCGCGCGTTGTGACGACGAGCTGCCGCGTTTGCGCGCGCCGTTTTGCGATCGCTGTTCGCAGCCATTTCCGGGAGCGATCACGGAGCGATTCACGTGCGCGAATTGCCACGATCGCGACCTTCACTTCGAGGCCGCCGTCTCGGTTTATCGCAGTCGTGGCGTAGTCCGCGAAGTGATGCACGATTTCAAATACGGCGGCCACCTCCATCTTCGTCATCTGCTCGGCCGCTGGCTTTGCGAGACGCTCGATGATTCGCGCCTCGCCGGACAAAGCATCGATTGCCTCGTGCCCGTCCCGCTGCATCCGGCGCGCGAACGGGAACGCGGCTTCAACCAGGCGTTGATCCTGGCCGAGCTGCTCGGGCGGGCCAGCCGGCTGCCGGTGCGTCCCCTGCTCCAGCGCATCCGTTACACCACCACGCAGACGCAGTTCGACCGCGAGGAGCGGATGGAAAATCTGCGCGGGCGCGTTCCGTTTACGCCGCGGCGCTGACGTGCAAGAGTGCCGCGTGCTCCTGATCGATGACGTCCTCACCACGGGCTCCACGCTGAGCGAATGCGCCTCGGTCCTGAAGCAGGCCGGCGCGCGCTCGGTCCTCGCTGCCACCGCCGCGCGCGGTTGATCCTATGGCCATTTTCAAAAAACCTTCGCTGAAGGCGCAGAGCAACAACAAGAAGCGCGAGATGCCGCAGGGCCTCTGGCAGAAATGCCCCGGCTGCGGCGAAGTGGTCCACGAGATCGAGCTGGTCGAGAACGACCGGGTCTGTCCGCGCTGCGATTACCATTTTACCCAATCCGCCAAGGAGCGGATCGCGCATCTCTGCGATCCCGACAGCTTCGTCGAGCTCGATGCCGGACTCACTTCGATCGACACGCTGAAATTCCAGGGCATGGCGAGCTACAAGGATCGGCTGCGGAAATATCAGGATAGCACCGGCCTGGTCGACGCTGTCCTGAGCGGTCACGCGCTGATCGAAGGCTACAAAGTCGCGATCGCGGTGATGGATTTCAGCTTCCTCGCCGCGACCATGGGCTCGGTCGTCGGCGAACGGATCACGCGCATCGATGGAATACGGCACCGCGAATCGCTGTCGGCGTGATCATCATTTCCGCCTCGGGCGGCGCGCGGATGTATGAAGGCATGCTCAGCCTCATGCAGATGGCGAAAACCAGCGGCGCGCTCGCCTTGCACGCCTGCGAGAAACTTCCCTTCATCTCCGTCCTGACGAATCCCACCACCGCGGGAGTGATGGCCAGCTTTGCCTCGTTAGGCGACGTCATCATCGCGGAGCCGAAGGCGATGGTCGGGTTCGCCGGCCCGCGCGTGATCAAGGAAACAACGCACCAGGATTTGCCGGAGCGTTTCCAGACCGCGGAGTTTCTCGAGGAACATGGGCTGATCGATCTGATCGTGCATCGGAAGGCGCTCCGCGCGCAGCTCGCGCAATTCCTCGCCTACTTCTCGGCGACGCAATAAGTCGGCGCGATGACTTACCGCGAGGCGCTCGCCTGGCTCTTCGGCACCCAGCGTTTCGGGATCAAGCTCGGGCTCGAAAACACCGAGCGACTCTTTGACTCGTTAGGCGTGCCCGCCCCGGCTGCGCGGATTCTGCACGTCGCCGGCACGAACGGCAAAGGCTCGGTCTGCGCGATGCTCGACGCGATCTGCCGCGCGGCCGGTTACCGGACCGCGCTCTTTACCTCCCCTCACCTCATCACCTTTCGTGAACGAATTCAGGTAAACGGCGAAATGATCTCGGAAGCCGACGTGGCCAGCGGGCTCAGCCGGATCCGCGAGTTGATCGCGGAGTGGGATCCGCATCCTACCTTTTTCGAGATCACGACCGCGCTCGCACTCGATTACTTCAAACGGCAGGCGGCCGATCTCATCGTGCTCGAGACCGGTCTCGGCGGGCGCCTTGACTCCACGAATGCCACCCGGCCGATCGTCAGCGTGCTGACTCCGATCGATTACGACCACCAGAAATGGCTCGGCGACACTCTGACAGAGATCGCGAGCGAGAAGGCGGGCATCATCAAGCCGGGTATGCCGGTCGTCTCCGCCGCGCAGGCGGAGGAAGCCGCGCAGGTGATCCGTGAGCGCGCCGCGGCCTGCGACGCGCCACTTACGTTCGTTAGGCACGGGTTCACGGAATTTCCGGTCGTGCTCGCCGGCGCGCATCAAAAGGAAAACGCCGCGCTCGCGGTCGCGGCGCTCGCGGCCGCAGGGGTTTCCGTCGACCCGGCAGCGGTGAAAGAAGGACTCGCGCAGGTGCGGTGGCCGGCCCGTTTCCAACGCTGGGACGAGCGCACGGTGATCGACGGCGCTCACAATCCTGCCGGCGCGCGCAGCCTCGCCGAGGCGTGGCGGGAGACTTTCGGGGAACAAGGCGCCACCGTCCTCCTGGCCACCCTGAATGACAAAGACGCCACGGAACTCTGCCGAGCGCTGAGCCCGCTAATGAGCCGCGTCTTTCTGCCCGCCATCCGGAGTGAACGCGCACTCGATCCCGAAAGCCTGCGCCTAACGATTAAAGGACTGGCGCCCGATCTCCCGGCTGAAACGACGGCTTCGTTCGCCGAGGCCTGGGCGCGGGCGCAGGAATTTGCGGAGCCCATTCTCATTACCGGGTCGCTCCATTTTGCCGGCGAAGCCCTCGCGCATCTGCGCGGCGAACCGGCGGCCTTCGAGGAGTGTCTGCAATGACGGAGTTAGCCGTCACCGCGGTCGCCGGCACCGCCCACCGCTCGTTGGTCACCTACCTTGAACGCTGGCTGCCGCCGGCCGTTCAATTGCTCGCGTCCGCCCCGCGATCGATCTCGATCGCCCTGGTCGGCGATCGGCGAATGGCGACGTTGCACGAGAAATTCTCGGGCGTGACCGGCCCGACCGATGTGCTGACCTTCGAGCTGGAGCATGATGCGAACGGCCGCCCGACGAGCGGCGAGGTCGTGCTCTGCGTTCCCTTCGCCCGGCGCGCGGCGAAACAACGCGGCACGACGCTCGAGAACGAGCTCCTGCTCTACGCGCTCCACGGCGTGCTTCATCTCAGCGGGTTTGACGATCGCGCTCCCGCCGCGCACGCGCGCATGCATGCCGAGGAGGATCGCATCCTGCAGGAGATCGGGATCGGACCGGTCTTTCAGCGGGCGGATTAATCCGACCTGTTTGGCTCTGTGGGCTTCTTACCAGTTGCGCGCGCGCGTCGCTCTGGCCTAGGATGGACGCTCGCTCCTGCCCGGCTGGAAACTTTGAAAACGACCTCTTCTCTCCTGGCGTCGCTCGCGTTCGCCGCCTCACTTCTTCTCGGGCTCAGCGGTTGTGGACAGGGGGAGACCAACGGTGCGGGCACCGCCACCGCGAGTCAGGCGCCGCAAAACGAGATCGATTTCCTGATCAACGACTACGAGAAAACCACGACGCAATTCGTGAAGACGGCCCGGAAGATGAAGGGCGGAGATGTGAGCCTCACCTTGCACTATATCGATCTCGGCAAGGAGATGCGGGCCTATCAACCCAAGCTCCAGGCCGCCGCGGCGAAGATGACCCCGCCGCAGTCGCAACGGGTCGCGGAGATCGCGGCGAAAGCCGCGCCCTACCTGCAGAAGTAAAAGCGCTCGACGTTTAGGCGCTCGCCGGCTTTTTCTTCGACGCCGGGCGGCGCTTCTGCACCTTCTTCGACGAGACCTTGTTCAATTTGGCAACGGCGTTCTTGAGGTTCGCGACCGCCTCCCCGTTCGCCGACGGAGCCTTCGCGGTGGTCGCAGCCGTGCTTCCTTCCGAGGGCGGGTTTGCCACGGACCGGCTCGTGTCGACCCCCGCGTCGGTCGCCACGCCCGCGGCGGCGGTGGGCAGAGCCGGCAGCGGTGCCGGCGTCGATTGACCAGTCCCGCTGGCGACCACGGTGGCCACGGAGGTCGCATTCAGCGCGATGTCCGACATTTTCTTGCGCATCGCATAGAACTGCTCGCGGTCATTCGCGTAGCTCGGGAGTTCACTGCAGAGCCGCACAAACTCATGGTCGGCCCGGATCGCCGCGTCGCTCGCGGTCTGCAACACCTTGGGATCGCGGCTGAACTCGCCGCCTTCCACTCCGATGCCCGCCGGCGTGACCACTTTCACTCCTTTGACGGCGACCGCGTTGCCACTCATCTGGATCAAGGGATTACAATCCGGCACGTTCTCGTGGCCCGGGGGCCAGCTCACGGCGATGCGATGGTAACCCAGACGCTGCTGTTCCGTGACACAGCCGGAGACGAGCAGCGCGAGCGCGAACGGGAAAAGGAACCGAGTCGTTTTCATGGCCGTATCTCAGTCAGGCCGCGAAAATTGTGCAAGCGAAATTGCGAAAAACTGGCGGGGCGATCCGCTCTTGCAAGGGTTGCCCATCCTGCCGTCACCCGGAAACAGCTCGCTTCAGCTCTCCGGTGGGTAACAGCTCCGAATAACTTCCTTCGGCTGGATCTCCTGTCTCACTTCATCGCTGCATTCGAGTCCCGGATCGACTGCTGGTTCTGGGGCAGATCGTCTGACGAATAGATTTCGATGATACTCGGAGAGTAAGCCACACCTTTGGCCATCGTGTCGGGGAAGCTGCCTCCTACGGGCGGGCCGCTGCCGAAGGGCTTGGCTACGCTGTTGACGAATTGGAAAATCGTCGGATTCGGGCGCGCTTCCCAGGATAGACATATACCGATAGGGCAGACCGGCGCCTCCCGTCGTTCTCAGCGAGGTATTGGTGAATCCTACCCGCGCCGTTGCCGTGGCGGTCCCCACGAGCGACTCCAGGGCCGCGGCGCTGTCCGGGTCGTCGCCGTCGCTATACGGAGGCTGCGAACCGTTGATCACCAAATACCCCGTAAAATCGCTCACATAGGCGGCCACGACCTGGTTTGCGCTCTCGAGCCAGGCCTCGAGCCCGCCGAGGGTATTCAGCATCGCGATGTCATCTGGGTCCGCACTGACGCCACAGGTCACACTATGTCCGATCCCCGCGATCGCGACGTAGTCCGGTTGATCGTGGGCTGCGACCGCGTGGATAAAATTGAGATACTTTTCTCTCACGACGGAATCCCAGGGGAGCGCCAGGGCGCGCCCATTCTTTAGCGTCACTATTTTACCGCCCGCCGCCGCGAGCCAGGTGGGAAATTGATCACCGGCGGTAAAGCTGGCGCCAAACCCCTTACCATGACTTTTGGCCAATGATTTCCAGTGATCGTAATCGGTGAAGTCGATATTTCCTTCCGTCCGTTCCATTCGTCCCCAGTCATCCCTGTATCTGATATACTTAACGTCGGGGTTGGTTAATCCTGGAAGCGAATCATCGATCATGTGTCCACCCGGAATCAGCTCCGACGTTCCGTGGAGCGCACTGGAGGTGCTGGTCTGATAGACCTCGATCAGGGCCACGCCCGAGGTGTCATTCTTTCCCGAGACGATCGCGGTATAGGCGCCCGGAGCGAGCGAAGTAATGATCGCCGGCTCCGAGTCGTCTGTCGGCGAGAGACCCGTTGCCATCAATTGAGGTTGTTGGCTCGGATCGTCCTGCCAGTTGTCGTTGCTGGCCAGCAGCGTCCCGTTGCCATCGAATAGTTGCAGCACGGGGTCGGCCAGGAAGTTGGTCACACCGCGGGCGGAGAGGGAAGGCCCGAGCGCCCGGATAAGGACGGTTTCCGCATTTGTCCCCTCCCCGAGAATGATACCGCCGATCATGACCCCGCTGCCGGATTGCACGAACCCGCGGCTGCTGATATTTAAAAGCCGCGACTCGGAGGCCGCATCCAAGTCATACAATTCGACGACCCCAATACCATTAGCTCCGTTTTTTCCTGAAAGAATCGCCGTATATTCCCCGGGTGCCAGAGTCACGAGGATGGCCGACTCCAGGTCCTTGGTCGGCGCGATAGCGGTCTCTTCGATCGCGACCTTTTGACTCTCTTTCCAGTTATCGTTGCTGGTGAGCAGCGAGCCATCCGGCCCATGCAATTCGAGGACGGGGTCGGCCAGCACAGGACTTATCCTTGTGAGGGAAGGACCGAGTCCACGAACCATCACTTTCTTTGGCGCGTCGCCGGTGATGATAAAGCCGACCACAGAGACATTTTCTCCCGACTTCACCTCCAGGCGGGTGGAGATGTTCTGAAACCGCGTTTGCCCCTGAGCCGGTCCACTCAGAACGGTGGCAAGGATGAAAAACACTCCGCAAATACCGGCCGGTCGAAATCGTAAAGTTTGAGTGATCATGGAAATTCTATCTGCTTCGGCACGCGCCGGTTGGGCCGAATGGCGCTCTCCGAGAATGGCCTCCGGGAAGAGGTGATCTCACCGCCACCTGTCAGGCGAAGCAGGTGTGACCATTTTCCGCCCCAAACGACGTCCCAATGGATCTGCCAAAAGCAGTTAGCGGGCCACGGCCTGGACGGATGGCGGCGGCAAGGTCCGGACTTGTGCCAATTTTCAGGCGCTTAGGACGGCTCGGGCGTTTTTTCTGACGGTTCCTCGCCCCCTTCACGCTCTGACCCCCATTTTCCCCTCCCTCAGCCACCCACACTTCCGCCGCCTCGCCTCAGACCTACTTATTCGAAAGCCCCGTTAGGCTCCGTTCTCACTCGCGTCGCTCCAGTCTTTGTGCCAAACAGGCTCGCTCGGGAAGACGTGACCTATACTCGACAGCCCACTTGTGTCCGCCGAGCTCGACTGCTCCTCTTTCCTTGCGTGACTTCACGAACTGTTGAAGCTGGGAGAGCAACTGCCCATCGAGAAAAATAGAGTAACTGTCGCCTCGCTTGTCGGCACGCTCTGAATCTAGCGACGGCCACCCTCCTGGCCATCTAATCGACTCGTCTGAAGCGTATTCGTAGGGCCAGATCATTACTTCGATATACCTGGGTGTCCATCGCTCGCTGTTCGGGTAATCTAAAGTGAGAAGAAACTTGTAGAGTCGGGCAAGCTCCGTTGGGAGCTTGTCCGACTTTCGCTTGCCGGGGAAGACGGTGTATGCCGGCAACTTCGTGTCATCGGGCATCAGTCCGTATACCGTCGTGGCGACGGTCTTCCCGACAATGTCCAAATATAACTTTGCTTCCGGCTGGTCCGTTACGTTCGGTGCCAGGTCAAAGTAGCCCTTCACGGATTTAAGGTCCGTCACCGGTGTAATATACTTCATCAGCTCACCGAATTCTTGATCGGTGAGCTGGTGGCGATAAACGCCGTCGCGTCGCGCGAATAGCGCGACGTGATCGTCGTAAATGACGCAATGCGGTGTATCAGAACCGATAACCATTGCCCACGGATCCGTTCCGATCAGGACGGCGAGTGGCTTCGGACCGTCGAAGGGGCGAAAGTCGCTGGCGAAGCCAGCGACGCACGTTGTGATCAGAATTATTAGAGCAAGATAGCGCATGGGAGGAGCCTAACGACCCAAACTGAGCGACCGGCGAGGCGGAATGTGAAGACCGAATGCGCTCATGATGAGAACCGCCGAGACGGTTCGCTCCAGTGCCTGGTTATGCGGCGTCTTCATTTGAATCGCTGTGCCGGCTTGAAGAGTGGAACGCCAAGGTAATGATTGTCGGAAAAATGAAACCCTTCAGGTAGGAGAGCGGGTGCCTGCCTTGGGTGAAATCGACGGGCAGATTCCCGAAATGCGCCCAATACTGCGTTGCTACAAGCCCGCTGATACTGAACCACATCCCCCACAATGCCCAGCGCACGCCGAAGACAACGAGCAGTAGACTCATAGTAATAAACATACGAAGGACCGACTGCACATAGTCGAAGAGCGTATGTGCACTGTTGCTGGTGCCTAAGTACATTTCGTAAAGCGTGAGGCTGTGGTAGAAGATCAGCAATCCGGCGAGAACAAAGATGATCAGGCGCCGGAATAACAAGATTCTGCTCGTCTGCAATACAGGTGGTGTGGTCATCTCGGCTCTCCGTTCCATTGCGTGGATCGAAGGAGAGGCGACCCTACACCTCCATTCGCTTCGATCGATTTCCTACCTCCTCGATAATCGAGGCTGATTCGAGATCTGGACGCAACTCCGTGTCGCATAACGAGAACAAGATGAGCCACCACTGGCGAATGGAAGGGACGGCCACGCCCTGACATAGACGATAGCCCGAAGGGTGCGGGAGCAGAGCGACCAAATCAAAGCGCGCGTGGCAGCGGGATGGGAGGTTGGAGTCACGGAAAACTTGTGCGTACGCCGGCCAGGGGTTGGCTCCATCGCAGGGGTTAGATGATTTTGTGCATCTCGCGAGACATAATCGGAAGCAAGAAGCCGCAGCACACGCCGACAAACAGCGACCACGGAACTGAGAAGCCGCAGATAAATAGGTAAGGGTCGAATGAGACCCACCGTGCGTAGAGGCAGCAAATCGGCGATACAATCCAAGCCAGCAGGAGCAGATATGCGGGGAATGGAGGCGTGGGCAACCCATGCCTCGTTGCGTCCATGACCGCGTAGCCGGCCGACGAAGCCGCCGTAATCCAGAGAAAGGTCGCGCCAAGATGCCAAAGGGCGCCGAGCTCAAATGCCCTCGAAGAAAAGCGCTCTTTCATCTAACGAGAACAAGATGAGCTGCTGCGAGCGAGGGCGCGCGTGGCAGCAGGTGAAACGGTGGAAGCCATCGAAAACAAGGTCGTACGCCGGCTCGCAGTCAGCTCCATCGCCCGGTTAGGCGTTTGGGGTGTCATCGCAACAGAAATACTCGTCCACGTCAAAATCGAGGTGTAGTCGTCCGAGCCGCAATAACGTGTCGGCTGATAAATGAAAACCGCCGAGGTCAGACTGGGATGCGAAGTAGCAGAGGACTTCAGTGGCGAACTTTCCGCGCTGAGCCGTGAGCCATGCTGACCGCGACTCAAGCAGCTGAACAAGATGCATCACGTGTTCTTCGAGTGGAGAAAGGCTGTCGAGCAAATCGCGAGTCGAATAGTTCCATGTGCCAAAACCCGAAACGGCAACCTCGGACTTCGACGGGCTAAGGTCGAGTGCCGTCGAAACCGCGTCCGGATCGAGGCCATCGCCGGAAATGCGAAGCGTCGCGTGTGCTTGGAATGCTCCGTTGTCGCCGTTCCACATAGGGCTCTCTTTACGTCTAACGAGAACAAGATCAGCCACCACTGGCGAGGGCGCGCGGCGGGACGGGATGCGGGCATGAAGTCATAGGAAACTTCGGCGTACCCGGCCAGCGGTTGGCTCCATCGCATGGTTGAGGCTGTCGAAAAAGTAGGAGCGTGGCAACATATTTCCTTTTCGGGTGGGTGGGTTCTTTGCTAAGGCCATTCATGCCACGGTTCAAGCCTTATGATTACCGGCAGGGGTTGATGGTGCAACTCGACCTGGAGGAGCAACTCCCGCCCGGCACCCTCGAGCACGCCCTCCATCACCTGATCGAAAAACGGGTGCCCGACGAGTGGTTCGACGCGCTCTATGCGAACGATGAGCTCGGCCGCCCCGCCTACTCGCCCCGGCTCCTTCTCAAAGTGATCCTCCTCGGTTACGCCCGCGGGATCATCGGCTCGCGCCGGCTGGAGCGGGCCTGCCGCGAGAACATGACCTTCCTCGCCCTGGCCTGCGGGATCCGACCCGATCATAGCACCCTGGCCGCCTTCGTCCTGAAGCTGGAGAACCGGATCGAACTCATCTTTAGCGAAGTCTTACTGGTCTGCCACGAAGAAGGACTCCTCAGCGGCACCCATCTCTCGCTCGACGGAGTGAAGCTCCCCGGGAACGCTTCGCGCGAAGGGAGCGGGACCAAAGAGTTACGCTTCAAAGCCGAGAAGCTCCGCCGCAAGGTCCGGGAGACGATCGTGGAACATCGGCGCCAGGACCGGCTCGACCGCAAACGCGGCGATCGCACCCCGGCCGAGCGCGC
>CAVUNK010000005.1:0-770845 GCA_963742845.1 uncultured Verrucomicrobiae bacterium
CATCGCCGACGGCCTCGGGCAGCTGACCCGGCCGTTCGGCACCGCGCCCGGTGGAGGTCGGAGCCGGGCCGCGCGGCGCTGGCCGCCGCAGCGCGAGATCGTGGCCGCACCGGTTCGGCATCCCCGCCCTGGTGCACGAGGAGTGCCTGACCGGGCTCGCCGCCTGGCAGGCCACGACCTACCCCGCGCCGCTGGCGCTGGGGGGCGACGCTTCGACCCCGCGCTGGTCGAGCGGATGGCGGCGCCGGATCGGCGCCATCATGCGCGGCCTCGGCGTCCACCAGGGCCTGGCGCCGGTGCTGGACGTGGTCCGCGACCTGCGCTGGGGCCGGGTCGAGGAGACCATCGGCGAGGACCCGTACCTGGTCGGCACGATCGGCACGCGCCTACGTGCGCGGCCTGCGAGTCCAGCGGGGTCGTCGCCACCCTCAAGCACTTCGTCGGCTACTCCGCCTCCCGCGGCGGCCGCAACCTGGCCCCGGTCTCGATCGGGCCGCGCGAGCTGGCCGACGTGCTGCTGCCGCCGTTCGAGATGGCGCTGCGCGCCGGCGCCCGGTCGGTGATGAACTCCTACACCGACATCGACGGCGTGCCGGTCGGCCGCCGACGCCCGGCTGCTCACCGACGCTGCTGCGCGACGACGCTGGGCTTCGACGGGCACCGTCGTGGCCGACTACTTCTCGGTCGCCTTCCTGCAGACGCTGCACCGCGTCGCCGGCGACCTCGGCGAGGCCGCGCGGCTGGCGCTGGACGCCGGCATCGACGTCGAGCTGCCGACCGTCGACGCCTACGGCGAGCCGCTGCTCGAGGCGCGTCGCGGCGGGCGCGGTGGACGAGAAGCTGGTCGACCGGGCGCTGCGCGCGGGTGCTGCGCCAGAAGTGCGAGCTCGGCCTGCTCGACCCGGACTGGGCGCCGGTCGGAGCCGGCCGGCCGTCGACCTGGACGCCGCCGGAGTCCCGCGCGCTCGCGCCGCGAGCTGGCCCGAGCGCTCGGTCGTGCTGCTGGCCAACGACGGCACCCTGCCGCTGCGCCGCCGGGGCGCCGGATCGCGCGTGGTCGGGCCGCGCGCGGACACCGCCGAGGCGATGCTGGGCTGCTACTCGTTCCCGATGCACGTGCTGCGTGCACCACCCCGAGCATGCCGATCGGCGTCGAGATCCCCACGGTGCTGCGAGGCGCTCGCGGCGCGCTTCGCGTCACGGTGCGTACGCCGCGGGCTGCCCGGTCGCTCGGCGGCGAGCCGACGACCGAGGCATCGCCAGGCGGCCGTCGCGGCGGCCGCGGCGGCCGACGTCTGCGTCGCGGTGCTCGGCGACCGGGCCGGGCTCTTCGGCCACGGCACCTCCGGCGAGGGCTGCGACGTCGCCGACCTGCGGCTGCCCGGGCCGCCAGGAGGAGCTGCTCGAGGCGCTGCTCGCGACCGGCACCCCCGTCGTGCGGTGCTGCTGGTCGGGCGGCCCTACGACCTGGGCCGGCAGGCCGACCGGCTGGCCGCCGTCGTGTGCGGGTTCTTCCCCGGCGAGGAGGGCGCCGCGGCGATCGCCGACGTGCTGTCCGGCGGGTGAACCCGTCGGGCCGGCTCCCGGTCGGCTTCCCCGGCGCCGGGTCGGCGCAGCCCGTCGACCTACCTCGGCTCGCCGCTGGGCCAGCGCAGCGAGGTCAGCAGGTCGACCCGACCCCGCTCTTCCCGTTCGGGCACGGTCTCTCATACGCCGACGCGACCTGGGGCGAGGTCGCGCTGCGGCGGGGCCGACCTGGGACACCGAGGGCGCCGGCGAGGTCGGCGTCGAGCTGCGCCAACGAGGCCGACCGCGACGGTGTCCGAGGTGGTGCAGGTCTACCTCCACGACCTCGGCGGCGTCGGTCGTCGGCCCGTCCAGCAGCTGGTCGCCGCCGCGCGGGTCGACCTCGCGCCCGGCGAGCGGCGCCGGGTGCGCATCTCGGCCTGCACGCCGACCTGACGTCGTTCACCGGCCGCGACCTGGTCCGCGATCGTCGAGCCGGGCGCGGTCGAGCTGCGGGTCGGCGCGTCGAGCGCCGACAACGAAGCGGTGCTCGACTGACCCTGGTCGGGTCGGAACGGCAGGTCGGACCCGACCGGGTGCTGGAGCCGCTCGTGCTCGTCGAGCCCGCGACCTGACCGACACCCTTTCCACCCGTCCCACCCGTTGTCCGCACCACCACTCCCCGCACCACTTCGTCACGCGCAGACACGTCTGTCTGCCGACCCCTCTGGAGGCACCACATGAGCCACATCCCCACGCCCCGACCTGAGGACAAGTTCTCCTTCGGCCTCTGGACGGTCGGCTGGCGGGGCGTCGACGTGTTCGGCCCCGCCTCCCGGGCGCCGCTGGACCCCGTGGAGTCGGTGCGCCGGCTCGCCGAGCTCGGCGCCGCCGCGGTGACCTTCCACGACGACGACCTCGTGCCCGACGGAGTGACCGACAGCGAAGTGGTGACCCTGACTGTGAGCAACATGAACGGGCAGGGCGGCGCGACGAGCGTAGACCTGGGGTTCTTGGTGGGCGACTCGAACGCGGACCGGTTCACCAACGGGGGCGACACGATCCAGGTGCGAAGCCTGGCGGGTCAGGACATCGACGGGACCAACTTCCGGGCGGATGTGAACCTGGACGGCTTCATCAACGGCGGTGACACCACGGTGGTGCGGAGCAAAGCGGGTAACTCGCTGCCGTAAGGGCGGTGCAAGAAAGAGATAGAACCAAACCTGGCTTCCCCTAGGATAGGAAAAGAAAGAAACAACAAATGAAAAAGTATTTAATCGCAATCTTGGCGGCAGTAGCGTGCAGTGGGGCGCTGGCACCGAAAGCCTCGGCCCAGGCGACCTTCAGTTACAATGACGGGAACGGAACGCCGAACGCGGGGAGCTACACGCCGGGCTCGAGCTTCACGTTTGCGCTCAACTTGGTCTATGTGCCTGGGGGGACGCTGACGAACCTGGAAGGACTTTCCTACTGGCTGCAGCAGAACCAGGCGTCGCCGTTTAACTTTGCGATCACCCTGCGGGATGTGACCGGGAGCCAGTTCACGGCCTTGCAGACGCCGAGCCTGACCTATCCGCAGAACCTGGTGCCGAGCAATGCGAATGACCTGGGAGCGTTGCTCCCGGGGAATACGGGACTGACGGCTCCGGGAACCTACTTCATTGCGAACCTGACGATCTCGATCAACGCGGGAACCGCACCGGGGGTTTACACCCTGCAGAACGTGACCAGCGGCGGCAAGACGGCCTTTGCGTTTAATGACAGCGGCACGGGAACCGCGATCCCAGCCGCGGCCTACACCGTGACGGTGATCCCGGAACCGACCAGTCTGGCTTTGGCCGCGTCGGCCTCACCGGCCTCCTTCTCTTCGCCCGCCGCCGCGCGGTGCGCAGCTAGCGGCAGTCGAATCGAACCGGAATACTCGCCGGGATTGTCTGGCGGGTATTTCTGCTTAACGACCTCGAATCGAGCGTAAACTATCGATCATAGCCGAGTCACTTAGGCCCGCCGGAGGTTGAACGGCGGGCCTGAAGATCGGGTCAGATATTGTGCTATGAACAGAAACCATTTCCAGACGACAGGATGGATTGCCGCGATCTTCTTCCTCGTGTTCCTCGTGCCTGGTAAAGCGCAGGCGAGTGATGCCGGAATTGAAGGCACAATCGTGGTTTCACCAAATCGTCCGGGGCCCCTGCGAGTAGGAGAGACCGGCGAGGCGCCTGTGGGAAATACCCAGTTTATCGTCAAGCAAGGCGAGAACAAAGTGGCGTCATTTAAGACCGACGCTCAAGGTCACTTCCGCCTTACACTTCCCGCAGGAGAGTATGTGGTCCTTCGCGAGGGTGCCGGCACGATCGGGCGCTGGCAGTTTCAAGTTACCGTCGAACCGGGTAAGATGGCGTCGGTGCATTGGACAGCTGACAGCGGGATGCGCTGACTGGTCTTGCGGCCAAGGCTCCGACCGATGAGGATGTCATCCTAAGGAGGCCGAAGAGTCGTCGCGCCGCCGGAGACTTATGAGAATTCAATTCCCGATATTGTTTGTCGTCCTGAGTCTGATCTGGACGTCTTGCTCCGAGAAATCGACGACTGTCGCCTCGGGAAAATCAGAGAAGTCCGTGGGGGATCAAAGACAACAGGAAGCCGCGCCCGATGCGAACGAGGCGGAAGAAAACGATCGAGCACCTGACTCTGATCAAATCGGCGAGGATTGCGTCGCATTTCTTCGCGCGACCCGGGCGGTTCCAGCGAAGCGCGACTCTGGAGCCTGCCCGGAATGCCCGACGAGCGACAACGATCCCGAGGTCCTGCAGTTCGTAAGTTTCAAAATCAAGAAGATAACCGGTGGCGAAGAATCCTGTCGCGCGGATGTCGTCATCCAAGCCCAGTTCAATCCCAGCTCCGGCGGAATCGTTGCGGGCGGCCTCGTGGGTTGGATTCCGCTCGCCGAACGGAAGGACTACGCTCTCGGCAAAACACCATCCGGCGCGCGGACTTACAAGGTGGGAGTCGTCTACAAGCGTGAGGGTGGAGTCTGGCGTCCGATCGAATTCGATCAGGCAGAATAAGGCGGCGGAGTCGCGACGTGGGTTTCCCGAGGAATTGGTTCGCTTGGTAATCGGCGCGATCTGGGTAAATCTAAAAGCCGATGGCTTTTGAAGACAACCAGCTGCTTTTCGGGGCGGATCCGACCGCACGGATCGTGGCGATCGAACTCGGTGATACGGGGACGGTAAAAGTTTATCGGCGCGAGCAGGACGGCGCGACGACCTCTGAGGTGGAGGAGTTCCATCCCTTCGTCTGGGCGGATGGGGATGTGACGGACCTTGGCCTAACGAACGCGGTAAAACTAGGTGGCGACCTGAAATACGGGTGGCTGGTCACGACCGACAGCTGGAAAGAACTGATCGCGCTGCGCAACGGGCTCAAGAATGCCGGACGATCCTTCTTTGCTCTGAGCGACCCGGTGCAGCACTACCTCACGCACACGGGACGCACGCTCTTCAAGCAACTGCCGTTTGAGGAAATAAAACGGATGCAACTCGAGGTCCTCGGTGACGCCGAGCACCTTACCAGTATCGCGGTTTCAGATCAGACCGGCTGGGAGGAATTGATCGAGGTGAACCCAGACGCGATCGAGGAGTCGGAGCACGCGGCAATCAAGCGCCTCACGAGTCTGATCAAAGAGCGCGACCCGGACGTGATCGAGGGGCACCATCTTTTCAAGAGCGACCTGCCCTTGCTGGTCGCGCGGGCGCGCAAGGCCAAGACGAAGCTGGATTGGGGTCGGAGCGGCGGCTTTCTTCGCTCGCGCCCGTCGCGGCTGCAGATCGCAGAGAAGACGATTGATTACCCAAAGTTCACGATCGAAGGCCGGCACTTTGTCGACACCTTCCTGCTCGCGCAGTTTTACGACGTTGGGATGCGGACACTGGCAGGTTTTGAACGAAGCGATGTCGCGCAGCACTTCGGCCTAACGAGCATAACGGAAATTTCCGAGCTAGACGGCCCCGAGTTGGAACGCGCCTGGCGGGGAGACCCGGCCGGCTATCGCGAGCGCGCCCTTTGCGCGGTACGCGAGACGCGCGCGGTCGCGGATTTACTGAGCCCGAGTTACTTCATCCAGGCGCAGATCTTTCCCTATAACTACCAGGATGTAATTGTGCGTGGCAACGCCACCCGCATCAACGCTCTCTTCCTGCGCGAATATCTGCGCCAGAGTCACAGCATTCCGGAGATGCCGCTGGCGCGTGGCTTTGAAGGCGGCTATACCGATATCTTCTTTACCGGCGTGGCGCGGAATGTATGGCATTGCGACGTCGCTTCGCTTTATCCGTCGATCATGCTGCAGTTCGACTGTTTCCCGGTGAATGATCAGTTGCAGATTTTCCGTCACTTATTGACTGATCTGCGGACTTTCCGGTTGAAAGCGAAAGGCGACATGCGGGACGCGAGCGATGAACCAACTCGGCGTTACTTTCATGCGCTGCAGAATACGTTCAAGATTCTGATCAACAGCTTCTATGGCTATCTTGGTTTTGCGCAGGGTCACTTTGCCGACTTCGAAGCCGCGGCACGGGTGACGCAGATAGGCCGCGATATCCTAAAGCAAATGATCGCCTGGCTTCAGGCGCAGGGTGCGCAGGTCATCGAGGTCGATACCGATGGGATCTACTTCGTGCCCCCGGCATCGGGCGGCGCGACCCCGCAGATCGAAAAACTGCGCGCAGGACTGGCAAAAGAGCTTCCGCCCGGGATCGAAGTGGAGTTCGACGAGCAATTCGAGGCGATGTTTAGCTACAAGGCGAAGAACTACGCGTTGCTCGACAAAGAAGGTGTAGTCACACTCAAAGGCGGCGCCTTGAAGTCACGCGGTTTGGAAAAGTTCCAGCGCGTTTTCCTCGAACGGATGATCAAACTCCTGATGGAGGAAACGCCAGAAGCGATTCCGGCGTTGCGCGATGAGTTTGAAGCGAAAATCCGTGAGCGCGCCTGGCCGATCGAGATGTTGATGAAGACCGATACGCTGCAGGATTCACTGGAGAAATACCGCCAGAAAATCGCCGGCGGAGGGCGTAACCGGGCGGCGGCTTATGAACTGGCTCTGGCGAGCGGGCGTGACTACAAACCGGGAGACCAGGTGAGTTACTATGTTAAGTCTACGCCTAAGAAAGTTGCGGCTTACGAAGCCGCGAAACTGGTCACTGACTTCGATCCGCATGAACGCGATGAGAACGTGGACTACTACAGCGCGAAGCTTGACGAACTGGTCAAGAAGTTTGCCGGAATCATCTCGCCGCAGAAAACAGCACGACAGGAGACACTCGATTTCTAGAATGCACCTTCGAGCTGCGCGGACCGTGATCGTGCTGATTTTCCTGCTCCCGCCGGAGGGGCAGTCCCAAGGGGCGCGCCAGCAATATAAGGCCCTGCCGACTGTGCCCCCCGACCCGTCAGCGACTCCGGGATCTTTGCCGGCGGGAGACTTCAACGCCTCGGTAGGTCTGGGTAACTCCCAAACCCACACTCTGAATCCGCTCCAAAGAGACCTCGTCACGGTTGAGATTGAAAATGAACTGCGCGCAAAACATTTCGACAAGGTGATCGATCTCTGCGACGCGGCACTGAAGGCATGGACTGCGCGACCAGGGCTGCTCCTGCGTTTACGAGGCCAGGCCTACGCTGGAAAAGGTAAATTGCGGCCCGCTCTTGATGACTACGAAGAGGCGATCAAATACCAGCGAGATTTCCCTTGGGTCTATCTCGAACGCGGGCTGATTTATCAGGCTGGGAAGCGCTGGAACTCAGCGGTGCGAGATTTCCAGAAGGCGATAGAGCTAGGCGAGCAGCGGCCGCCTGATCGTGACTTCGCAAATTTTCTTAACGATCTCGCCTGGTTACGAGCGACCTGTCCCGAACCTGAGGTGCGCGACGGTAAAGCGGCGTTGAGTTTGGCGAAACGGGCCTGTGCGCTGAGTGAGTGGGAAGAGGCGAACTTCGTTGACACGTTGGCGGCGGCTTATGCCGAAACGGGCGAATTCTCGAAGGCCGCAGCTTTTCAAGAGGGAGCGATGTGGATGACCGGAGTAACGGCCGAGGGTCGTGCGGGGATGGAGCAGAGATTGAATCTCTATCGCGAGCACAAGCCGTTTCGTGAGTAGGAAATCGCCTTCTCGTGGCAAGACCTTTTGGTTTGCCAGCGCGAGAACGGGAGGCGATGACTGGAGGATGAAGAAGCAATCGCTCGGCCTCCTTGTCGTGCTGGCACTGATCATTGGTGCGTCCAGTTCCTTCGCCGCAGAGGAGAGCGCGGGAATGAAAGAGCAGATCGCGAAGCAGCACGATGCGGCGGTTAAGCGCTTGCAGGAATGGATCGCGCTCCCGTCGATCGCGGCAGAGAATTTAAACTACCCGCAGGGTCCTGAGTTGATGGCGAAGATGCTCAGGGAAGCGGGCTTTCAGCAGGCGAAGCTCATCCAGACCGATGGCAAGCCAGGCGTCTTCGCGACGCTCGATGCGGGCGCGCCGAAAACGATCGGGCTTTATTTCATGTATGATGTGAAACAGTTCGACCCAAAGGAATGGTCGTCGCCGCCGCTCGAGGGGAAGATGGTCGACAAGCCAAATCTCGGGAAAGCGATCGTCGGTCGGGGCGCGGTGAATCAGAAGGGGCCGGAAGCAGCTTTCCTCGCCGCGCTGCATGCTTTCCAGGGAGCAGGGAAAAAGCTGCCGGTAAATCTGGTGCTCGTGGCGGAGGGCGAGGAAGAGATCGGTTCGCCGCACATCGGCCAGATCGCGCACCAGCCGGAAGTGCAGGCGGCTCTCGCGAAGTGCGAAGGAGTATTCATGCCGTCGGCGATGCAGAGTGTCGATGGCGTCGTCACGGTGAGCCTCGGCGCGAAAGGGATCATCGAATGTTCACTCACCGCAAGTGGTGAAAAATGGGGACGCGGTCCGGCGAAGGACATTCACTCATCACTAAAGGCGATGGTGGACAGCCCGGCCTGGCATCTCATCCATGCGCTCGACACCCTCGTCTCGGCGGATGGGAACGACATCACGATCGAGAATTATCCGCAGCCGCGGGCGCTGACCGACGCGGAGAAAAAGATGATCGCGGAAGCCTCGAAGCAGGAAAGCGAAGCCCAGCGGATGAAAGTGCTCGGGGTGAAACATTGGATCAACGATCTCCCGTGGGAACAGGCGCAGGAACGGCTCGAGTCGCAGCCGACGGTGAACATCGAAGGCCTGGTCGGCGGTTATACCGGCCCGGGCGGGAAGACGATTCTGCCGCATCAGGCGGTCGCGAAACTCGACCTGCGACTCGTCCCCGGAATGAAGGCCGCCGACGCGCTCGCGGCGTTGAGGGCGCATCTCGCGAAGAAGGGTTTCGGCGACGTGGAAGTGGATATGACCGGCGGCTACGACCCGACGACGACGCCCGCGGACGCGCCGTTGATTCAGGCACAGGTCGCGGTCTTGAAGCGGGCGGGAATCGACCCGGTGCTCTGGCCTTGGAACGCGGGTTCGTATCCCGGGTACGTCTTCACCGGCGAGCCGCTGAAATTGGCGGCCGGTCATTTCGGGTTGGGTCACGGCAGCGGTGCGCACGCGCCGGATGAGTATTACGTGATCGATTCGACGAATCCGAAAGTGCAGGGCTTCGACGGCGCGACGATGTCGTTCGTGGAATACCTCTACGAATTGGCGAAGTAACCTACCCTTCCGATTTCAAGGTGTTGCCGGGCTTTCCCATTTTGCCGGTTTCCAGACTGCGCACCGGCGGGAGGATTTCCTTGAAAGTGGTCCCATAGATATCCCAGATCGTCAGGAAAAGTCCGCAGACGATCGGCCCGATGATGAATCCGATCGGCCCGAAAAGAAAGAGACCGCCTAACGTCCCGACGAGTATCAACAGGTCGGGCATCTTCGCATCCTTCCCCACCAGCACCGGGCGGAGCACGTTGTCCACCGTCCCCACCACCGCAGCGCACCAGGCGAGGAGAAGCACGGCGGGCAGCGTCTGCCCGATCACGAAAAGATAGATCACCGCCGGCACCCAGATGAGCGCGGCGCCGATGCCCGGCACGATCGAGAGCACGGCCATGATCGTGCCCCAGAAGGCCGCGCCATCGAGGCCCGCTGCCCAAAAGCCAAGGCCGGCGAGCGTGCCTTGAATTACGCCAATGACGAGGGTGCCCTTGATCGTGGCGCGCGTCACGGAGGTGAGGCGATCGAGCAGGCGGACCTCATCGTCATGCGTGAGCGGCGCGTAGTAGAAGATTTTTTCCAGGATCGCGTGCCCATCGCGGAAAAAGAAAAACATCGCGTAAAGCATGACGAAAAGATTGAGCAGGAAAGTGGCAGTCCCGGCAGTGACCTGGGTCGCGCCCGCGACCAGGAAAGCACCGGCGGCCTTTGCCACGCGCGCGGCGTTGTCGGCGATCTGCGCCTGCTCCGGCACGTAGGGCGCGAGGGAAGGGAAGCGGCCGACAAGCCAGTCATGGGCATTGAAAGCGCTCGCGCCGCCGAGGTGCTGCTGCACCCACGGGATGGCTTGGTCGCTCACGCCTAACGCCTGGCGCACCACGATCCCGAGAAAGGCGCTCACGGGACCGGTGACGACGAGAAAAAGGATGAGCAACGTGAGGACCGCTGCGATTGATTTCCGCCCGCGCAGAAGCCGCGTCACCGAACGGTAAAGCGGCCGGCAGAGCCCGGCGAGCAAGGCGCCGAGTAGAAGGGGCTTCACAAAGGGCCAGGCGACGGCGAGAAAGAGAAACGAAACCGCGACCACCAACAGAAGCACGAACGCCGTGCGGAAGGTCGTGGGAGTGAGGTTAACGCGTTCCATCCAGCCAGTATCGCCGAGGCGCGCGCGGGACCAAGCGCTTCCGGCCGAAAATGCCCTAACGAGAAGACGCGACCCGGCTCCCGTCGAGCGCGGAGCGGAGATGCGGCACGAGGCGTTTGGTGAACTCCACCGAGTCGCCCGCGGAGAGATGCGACCACTCTGGACAGGTGAACGTCGCCAGCTCGGGGTAATCCTCGAAGTGAATCCCGGGCGCACTGGTTTCCTTCAGGAGACGATCCCAAGTCGGGGTGCGCGGGGTGCCTTGGTCCTCCAATTTTTTCAATTCGCCGCAGACCGGGAAGCGCACGAAAACAATTCGGCCGCCGCGCGCGCGCAACTTATCGACGAGCGCTTTTGTATCCGTGAACCGCTTCTCGAACGCGTCGCGCATCATTCTCCCGAATTGCTCCCGCGGGAGGTAACTCGGCGGCGGCGGCAGGGTGAAAAGCGGGATCCAACCGAGCCGAATCCGCTCCTGCAATTTGCCGGGCCGTTCACATAGCGGGGTCATCCGGGCACGACGCTCGCGATCGAGCGAAGCCATGTATGGCGGCAGAGTCGGCGGAATTTGCGCGTGGGCCCGATTCGGAATCGGCAGCTTCGCCAGCAACACGCCAAGGGTGAGGTCCTCCTGTTTCATGCTCGCGAACCAGCCTTCGAGCTGCACCCCGAGATGGTGGCCCGCGCGCTGCGCCAACGTCTGGGTATGGCGGCGTCGGACGGCCTTTTCGGCATTCTTCATCGGCGGCGATCCGGGAGGCGCGAAAAAGAGTCGCGGGACAACGCTGCAAAGAATCGTGCCGTGAAACGAAGGGTCGTTTGCGAGATCGGCGAGGACCGGAAAGGCCGTACTCCCGAGCTGTGCGAGTTGGATTGGCCGTTTCCCGAGCCCCTCCTCGAGCTCGTCCAGGTCGAGATCGAACAGCGCCCGCGAATCGCCCACGATCACGACCGATTCTGGTTGGACCCGTCGCCGCGCCTCGGCCCAGAGATCGCCGGTGTTGTTCAAAGTCGGGCTGTAGCCTAACGAGCGGCAATACATCTCCCATCCAATCGTCAGCGCGATGAGCGTGAGCACGACACTGAGCGTGATCGCGCGCCACGGAAGCGGCGGGATGACCCGGCTAAAATTGAAAATAGATGAAGGCATTGCTGTTCCCCTGCGTGAGCAAAATGGCCGCGCCCATCAGCGTCCAGACAGTCGCCACCGTCCAGGCCGGCAGGCGCGCGACGGCGGTCTCGATCGTCGTCTCCCGTAGCGACCAATGCACCGCGAGCATGCCGAAGGTCACGAGCGCGACCTGCAAAATTTCGCGGGTCGAAAGGAGTGCGTCGCCCTGCGGATGACCGCCGAACATTCCGCTCAACATCCGCGCCGCGACCGTGAAATCGGGCGCGCGGAAGAAGACCCACGCGATGCAGACCGCGAAATAGGTGAAGAGCCCGAGAAAGATTTTCACCGCCAGATGATCGGCCCAATGCGCTTCGCCTAACGAGAGCTTCACCAGCCGCTCGAGCGCGAGATAAGAGCCATGGAGCAAGCCCCAGACGACAAACGTCCAGGCCGCACCGTGCCAGAGCCCGCCGATGAACATCACGATCATGAGGTTGATCATCGCGCGGAGCGCGCCGGCGCGGTTACCGCCGATCGGGATGTAGAGGTAGTCGCGCAGAAAGGTCGAAAGCGAGATGTGCCAGCGGCGCCAGAAATCCGAGAACCCGATCGCGGCATAGGGAAAACGGAAGTTATCCTTCAGGTGAAATCCGAGGCACAAAGCCGCGCCGATCGCACAAATCGAGTAACCGGCAAAATCGAAAAAGATCTGCCCGGCAAAAGCCATCACGCCGGTCCAGGAATCGAGCGCCACGATCGCGCCGGCGTAGCCGAAAACAGTGTCCGCCGAGCTCGCGAGCAGGGTGTCGGCGAGCACGACTTTTTCGAAAAGCCCGAGCGTCATCAGGAGCAGGCCCCACATGAAGCGACCCGGTTCCGGGCGCGGCGGCGCAGCGAGTTGCGGCAGGAAATCGCCCGCTCGCACGATCGGCCCCGCGACGAGCTGCGGGAAAAACGAAACCGCCAAAACGAAGTCGCGCAACGAGCGCGTCGGCTTCATCACCCCGCGGTAGATATCGAGGGTGTAGGAGAGCGAGTGGAAGGTATAGAACGAGATCCCGATCGGCAGGAAGAGATCGAGATGCGGCGGCTGGTAGGCGATCCCGCCGCGAAGAAGGAGCCACTGGAAATTCTCGAGCAGGAAATTCCCGTACTTGAAGAACCCGAGCATGCTCAGGTTCACCGCCACGCTAAGCACGAGCCAGACTTTGCGCGCCTCCGGCTGCTCGGCCCGGCCCATGATTTTGCCGAGGTAAAAATCCATCGCGGTGGTCGCGAAAAGGAGAAGCGCGAAGGGCGGATTCCAGGCGCCGTAAAAGAGATAGCTCGCGACCACGAGCAGGTTCTTCCGGGCGGGCCAGGAAGGGATCACCCAATACGCGCTCACCACCACCGCGAAGAAAACGATGAAGGTCAACGAGTTGAAAAGCACGGCGTCGAGTTTCAGGACGCGGCTAAAAAAAAGACAAGCAGAATCGGCGGATTGAATTGCCAGATGCACGCGAATCCCGGATCAATGCGCACGCCGTCCCGGCTCACCTGATGTCGTTCATTCTCCAACCGGTCTACGTCGCCACGGTCCTCTGCCTCCTGGTTGCGCTTTCGGAATGGCTTTCGCGCCGGAAATTTTTCTCCTATCTCGGCTCCGCCCTGATCGTGATCATCGCCGCCGCGATCCTCGCGAATCTGCGCCTGCTCCCGTCGTCGCAAAACGCGCCGCTGCTCTACGACGGCGTCTTCAACTACCTCGCGCCGCTGGCGATTTTCTTCCTTCTCCTCGACGTAAAATTGAAGGACCTGCGGCAGGCGGGCCTGCCGATGCTGCTGATGTTCGGAATCGGCGCGGTCGGCACGATGCTCGGGGCGTTTGCCAGCTACTACCTGATCGCGCCGCAGCAGCACGGAGTCGATAAAGCGTTCGCGGTCGCGGGCATGTTTACCGGCACCTACATCGGCGGGAGCGTGAACCTGAACGCGGTCGCGCTGCAGTACGGCGTGACGAAAAGCGGCACGCAATTCGCGGCGATCAACGCAGCCGACAACATCATCTCGACGATCTGGATCATCGCGACCGTGCTTCTGCCGCGACTGTTGCAGGCCCGCTGGCCGCGCCCGCTCGCGGGCGGCCATGATGCCGGGAAAGCCGCGGCCGCGCCGGTGGAACTGGAACTTCCGGAACGGGTGAGCGTTTCGGATCTTTCGATCCTGCTCGCGCTCGGTTTGGGAAGCCTGTTCGTCGCGCAGGCGATCAGCCGCGTTCTCCCGGCGCTCCCCTACATTCTGATTCTGACCACCCTGGCCCTCCTCCTCGCCCAGCTTCCGATCGTGCAAAAACTGAGCGGCGCGAAGGTGCTCGGCTACTTCACGGTGCTGATTTTTCTCGCGGTGGTCGGCGCGTATTGCGATCTCGCGGCACTGATCGCAAACGGCGCGGTCGCCGGGATTCTTCTCCTCTGGGTTACGGTCATCGTGAGCATTCATGCGCTTGTGATTTTCGCGGTCGGCGCGTTCCTGAAACAGGATTGGGCGCTGATCGCGGTGGCCTCGAATGCCAACGTCGGCGGCGCCACTTCGGCGGGCGTGCTCGCGACGGCGATTGGGCGTGGCGATCTCCGGCTGCCCGGGATCCTGGCCGGTTCGTTAGGCAACGCCCTCGGAACGTACGCCGGCTTTCTGATCGCGGCTTTCCTGCGTTAAACGGGTCTCGCAGGCACACCCGTCCCGTGACTGCGCGGCGGATTTTCAGCCGCGCAGTTTAGTAAAGGGGTCTTGCGAACGGACTGCGGGTTACGCAGTCATCGCCTGGAAAACCAGGATCCCGAGCGCGACCAGCGACCAGACGCAGAGCGCGGTGAGCAGCCCGTAGACCGCGAAGTCGACGAGGTAACCGCGATGGCTTTTTTCACCGAGATAATCGGTGCTGATCTGCCGGAAAGCCTGCAACTCCGCGCGGCTCGCCGTGACCGGGCGATCCTGCACCGCGACCGCGTCCTCCGCCGGAGCGTGGAAATGGTAGTCGGTGCGCGGAAACGCCCGTTGACGGCTGCGCGAGGCGCGGTCTTCATGACGCGCGCGCGGCTGGCTCGAGATTGAGATTGAGAGTGATTTCATTTGTTTTGTGGTTTTGCGTTTCGTGATACCCGGCCTGTTGAGTCCGGATAACCCGAGGCGACTGCCACGGGGAAAACATCGGCTTTTCATTGCGCCCGCACGATTTGCGAGAGCAGCCGTGATCAGAGTCCGACTATGCAGCCTGCCGGGAATCGGCGGCGCTGTAAGTCGAAGCGCTGATCGTTTTCATCTGCCCTCTACTACAGCGGATATCATGCCTGTCGAGCACGCGGTGCGAAAATGGAGAGCAAGCCGTTGCCGGACAGCTACAAGCGACGCAAAATTTTTCCGTGAGTTGCCTGTTTCCGCGGTCTACCGCAGGCTGGGACGAGTCACATGAGCCGTTTTCTGCGTCACTTCACCCGCCGCGAAGCCGCGCGTTTGCTCGCCGGCACGGGGGGCGCACTCCTATTGTCGCCCGCCATGCTCAGCGCCCAGAAAACCACCGCCATCCTCACCCGTCCGATTCCCTCGACGGGGAAAAACTGCCCGCGGTCGGCCTCGGCACCTGGCAGACCTTCGATGTTGGCCCGGCTGTGGCGGAACGTCAGCCGCTCCGGGAAGTGCTCACACATTTTGTCGCGCTTGGCGGCAAGGTCGTCGACAGTTCGCCGATGTACGGACGCGCCGAGGAGGTCATCGGCGATCTCGCAGGCGATCTGCAACTGCGCGACAAACTTTTCCTCGCGACCAAGGTCTGGACCACCGGCGAGCAGGAGGGTCGCAAGTCGCTGGAACGTTCCTTCCAGCGCCTGCGGGCGCAGCAGCTCGACCTGGTGCAGGTCCATAACCTGGTCGACCTCGACACCCAGCTCGCGACCATGCGCGCCTGGAAAAAGGAGGGCCGCATCCGCTACGTCGGCATTACCCATTATCTCGATTCCGCTTTTCCCGAGGTCGAAAAAATCCTCCGCCGTGAGCCGCTCGATTTTCTCCAGATCAATTTTTCGATCAGCGATCGCGCGGCGGAGGAGCGCCTGCTCCCGCTCGCGCACGACCGCGGCGTGGCGGTGCTCATCAATCGCCCGTTCGCCAGCGGCGACCTTTTCCGTCGGCTCCGCGCGCGGCCGCTGCCCGAATGGGCGGCGGAGTTCGACTGCAAATCCTGGGCGCAGTTTCTCCTCAAGTGGATTCTGGCGCATCCCGCCGTGACCTGCGCGATCCCGGCGACCGGGAACGTCAGGCATCTCGAGGACAACATGGCCGCGGGCCTCGGTCGGCTGCCTGACGAAAAAATGCGCCAGCGGATGGTACAGCTCGTGGCCGCGGCCTAACGACGATGGCACCGCTCCGCATCGCGATGTGGTCGGGGCCGCGTAACATTTCCACGGCCCTGATGCGCTCGTGGGGGAACCGCGCCGACACCGCAGTGATCGACGAACCGCTCTACGCTTTCTACCTCCACGCGACCGGCAAAAAACATCCGGTCGCGGCGGAAGTGATCGCGGCGGGCGAGCCGGATTGGCGGCAGGTAACTTCGCGCCTGACGAGTGCCAACCCGGAGGGCAAGAAGATCGTTTACCAAAAACAGATGACGCATCACCTGCTGCCCGCGATCGAACGGAACTGGCTCGGCCGCCTTACGAACTGTTTTCTGATCCGCGACCCCTCGGAAGTGATTGTTTCGTACCTAAAGAAGAACGACGACCCGACCGCGGAAGATCTTGGCTTCCCTCAGCAGGTGGAGATTTTCGAATGGGTCCGCGCGCACGGAACGAGCGCTCCGCCGGTGATCGATGCGCGCGATGTGCTGGAGCAGCCTGCGCAAACCCTGAGCCGGCTATGCGAAGCCGTCGGCGTCCCGTTCGACGATGCGATGCTTTCCTGGCCGCCGGGCTTGCGCGCGACGGATGGGATTTGGGCGAAGCACTGGTATGGCGAAGTGGCGCGGTCGACCTCGTTCCAAAATTACCGGCCGCGCACCGCGGAAGTTCCGGAGCGGTTGCGCGAAGTCTGCGCCCGTTGCCAGGAATGCTACGATCACCTCGCCGCCTTCCGGCTCCGCTAAATGCTCCAGCAGTTCAACGAAAAAAACCGCGACCTGATCGTCAACGTCAACGGTCGTTTGCTCCACCGTGACGAAGCGGGGATCAGCCCGTTCGATTCCGCAGTGCAGGGCGGCGATGCGGTCTGGGAAGGCTTGCGGCTTTATCGCGGGCGCATTTTCAAACTCCACGAACACCTCGAACGGCTGCGCCGTTCCGCGACTGCGCTTTCCTTCGGTGAGATTCCGCCTAACGAGAAGCTGATCGACGAAATCCGTCGCACCCTGGCTGCGAACCAGATGAGCGACGGAGTTCACCTCCGGCTCACTCTCACTCGCGGCGTGAAGATCACCTCCGGGATGGACCCGCGGCTGAACCAAAGCGGTCCGACGCTGATTGTGCTCGCGGAACACAAGGCGCCGGTCTACGCGACCAGCGGGCTCGCGCTCATCACCAGTAGCGTGCGCCGGCCGCCGCCGGAGATTCTCGACCCGCAGATTCACCACGCGAATTTGCTCAACTCCATCCTCGCGAAGATCGAGGCGAACCGGGCCGGCGCGGATGACGCGCTCATGCTCGACACCCGCGGCTTCGTCGCGGAGACGAACGCGACGCATCTTTTTCTCGTGAGGCGAAATCAGCTCGCGACCAGCCGCGTGCTCGCCTGTCCTGCGGGGATCACGCGCGCGACGATTTTGGAAATTTGCGCGGCCGAAGTGATTCCGTGCGCGGAGAAGGACCTGCGGGTGGAGGAATTCTACGAGGCGGACGAGGTCTTCTGCAGCGGCACGATGGGTGAGCTCGCCGGGATTACCAATATCGACGACCACGTTATCGGCACGGGCGAAATCGGGCCCATGACCCGGCGCATGAGCGCGCTCTATGGCGAGCGGACGGCGCGTGAAGGCGTCGCGGTGGTGGACGAATAACCGGCTTTGCGTCGTGACCGGTTGAGCGGAAATTGTGGGATGAAAGCGCCCGATTCCTTCCCACCGCTCAGCCCTTCGCTCGTCGTGCATGACGCTGCCGCCGCGATCGAATTCTACAAGAAGGCTTTCGGCGCGGAAGAATATTACCGGCTCATCGACCCGGAGAGCGGCAAGATCGGGCACGCGGAGCTTTCCATTCATGGCGCGCTCCTGATGGTGTCGGACGAGTATCCGGAATGGAACAAGTCCGCGCGTTCGCTCGGCGGCTCGCCCGTTCGGCTCGCGCTGATGTGCGACGACGTGAAAGCGGTTTTCGAGCGTGCCGTGGCCGCGGGAGCGGAAGTGCGGCGCCCGCTGAACGACGAGTTTTACGGCCATCGCGCCGCGTCGTTGCGCGATCCGTTCGGGCACGAATGGATGATCGCGCAGGAGATCGAAAAAGTGAGCCCGGAAGAGATGCAGCGTCGCTGGAGCGAGATGGTTTCCGGTTCCTCAGCCTAACGAACGATGAACGCGTTGACGCTTCTCGGCGCGACCACTAGCCTCGCCCGGAGTCCGGCGCCGCCCCTCGCCCGCTGCACCCGCTTTCCGCATGCCGCCGCCTAACGAAGACTACGTGCTCGATCTCCTGCGCGATGCCGGTCTCGTGACCCGTCGGCAGATTGATGACGCGCGCACCCGGAACAACGGTTCCGCCAGCCTGGTCGACGTCCTGGTCCGCGACGGCGCGGTCTCGGCAGATGATGTCTCCAAGAGCCTCGCCGCGCAGGCCCACATGCATTGGGTCGATCTCTCGGAGATGGTCGTGCCGCAGGAGGTGATCAACGAAATCAAGGCTTCCGACGCGCGGCGATTTCGCATGATTCCGATCGCGCGGAATGAAACCGGGCTGGTCGTGGCCACGGGCGATCCGCTCGATTTCGACAGCATCGACAGCCTCACTTATTTGCTGAAACGCGAAGTCGAGCTGGTCTGCACGAGCCCGGAGAAAATTCGCGAAGCGCTGGTCAAATATTACGGCACCGCAGACGAGGCTTCGGAAAATCTGTTGCGCAAAATTGGCGATGCCGACATCAGCGATCTCGATCTTGAGCAGGGCGCGGAGCAGACCGACGACACTGGCGACGCGCCGATCGTGCGGATGGTTTCGATGTTGCTCCTCGAGGCGCACAAGCTCGGCGCGAGCGACATTCATCTCGAGCCGATGGAGAAAAGTTTCCGGGTCCGTTTCCGGATCGATGGCGTGCTCCAGGAAATGCAATCGCCGCCGAAGAAATTGCAGTCGGCGATCATCAGCCGGCTCAAGATCATGACCGGCTCGATGAGCATCGCGGAGAAGCGCCTGCCGCAGGATGGCCGCATCCAGGTGAAGATGGGGAAGAAGTCGATCGACCTCCGCGTTTCGACTGTCCCGACGAATCACGGCGAGAGCATGGTGATGCGTCTGCTCGACAAAACGAGCCTGCTCCTCGGGTTGCCGGAGCTCGGTTTTCTGAGTGACGACCAGGAAGTGTTCGAGCGGCTGCTGCGGGCGCCGGACGGAATTCTGCTCGTCACCGGGCCGACCGGTTCGGGCAAGACGAGCACGCTTTACGCCTGTCTGAATTACATCAACAAACCCGACCGCAAGATCATCACCGTCGAGGAGCCGGTGGAGTATCAGATGAACGGGATCAACCAGGTACAGGTGAATTCCGACATCGGGATGACGTTTCCGGCGGCCCTGCGTTCCATCCTCCGCCAGGCGCCAAACATCATCATGATCGGTGAGATTCGCGATCTCGAGACGGCGTCGATCGCGACCAACGCCAGCCTCACGGGCCACCTGGTTTTCAGCACCCTGCACACGAACGACGCGCCCTCCGCAATCGCGCGACTGATCGATATCGGGGTGCAGCCTTTCCTCGTCGCAACGTCGATTCGCGCGATCATGGCGCAGCGACTCGTTAGGCGGCTGTGCTCGAACTGCAGGGAGCCGGGCGAACTCTCGGAGACGGAATTGCGCGCGCTCCGGATCGAGGCATCGCAGATGGGCGAGGCGAACGTGATGCGGCCGGTCGGCTGCGACCGTTGCCGGCAGACCGGCTACAAAGGACGAATGGGAATTTTCGAGCTCTTCGAGATCGACGACGAAGTGCGACACATGGTGAACGATCGCGCGTCGACCTTGCAACTGCGCCAGCGCGCGCGCGAGCTCGGCATGCGCACGCTCCGCGAAGACGGCGTGCGCAAAGTGCTCGCCGGCATGACCAGCGCCGAGGAAGTGATCTCGATCACCCTGGGGGATTTGAACTAGCGCCCGAGGAGTTGCCTAACGAATGAATAACGAACGCGTCGCCGATCTTTTTATCGACCAGGGCCTGATGGATCGCGCCCAGGCCGATGACGTCCTCCTCGAGACGACGCAAAACGCCAAGTCGATCGAGCAGGCGATGGTGAATCACGGGATCGTCGATGAAGACCAGTTCTATCAGACCATCGCCGATGCGCTGGGGACCGAGGTGATCGATCTGGCCGAGGTCGAGATTTCACCGCAAATCCTCAAGCTCATCCCGGCCGGTCTCGCGCGGTTGCATCGCGCGCTGCCGATCGGCGTGCTCGGGAATTCCATCCGCGTCGCGCTCGTCGATCCGCTCGATATCCAGACGGTGGAAGACCTGCGCTTCGCGCTCGGGCACGACATCCAAGTGGTGATCGCGCCGACGATTCAGATCGAGGAGCGGCTGAAAAAGCATTACGGCGAAGACACCTCCAGCATGGAGGACATCCTCGAACAGCTCGGCGAAGCGGGCGAGTTAATGACCCTCGCCGGCGATGCCGCGACCGGGTCGAACGTGGAAGCGGAAGCGAACGCCACGCCGATCATTCGCTTCGTCGATCTGATTCTGTATCAGGCGATCCAGGACCGCGCGAGCGACATCCATTTCGAGCCATTCGAGAACGAGTTCAAAATTCGTTACCGGGTCGATGGCGCGCTTTACGAAATGGCCCCGCCGCCGCGGCATCTCGCGTTGCCGGTTATTTCCCGCGTGAAGGTGATGGCAAACCTGAACATCGCCGAGCGCCGCCTCCCGCAGGATGGCCGCATCCAGAAGAACATCGCGGGCCGCGCAGGTCGATCTGCGTGTCTCGACTTTGCCGACGCAGTTTGGCGAAAGCGTCGTGCTCCGCGTGCTCGATCGCTCGACCGTGAACCTCGATCTCGAGGCGCTCGGGATGCCGTCCTACATCTACGATTACATCATGCGAGATGATCGAGCGGCCGAACGGAATCTTCATCGTCACCGGCCCGACCGGCTCGGGAAAAACGACGACGCTTTATGCCTGTCTGCGACAAGATCAACACGATCGACTCGAAGGTTCTGACCGCGGAGGACCCGGTCGAATACGACATCGAGGGCATCATGCAGGTGCCGGTGAACGACAACATCGGGCTCACCTTCGCGCGCGTGCTCCGCGCCTTTCTGCGCCAGGATCCCGACCGCATCATGGTGGGAGAAACGCGCGATCTCGAGACGGCGCAGATCGCGATCCAGGCTTCGCTCACGGGGCATCTCGTCTTCACCACGCTGCACACGAACGACGCCCCCGGCGCGATCACGCGCCTGATCGATATGGGCGTGGAGCCGTTCCTGATTTCCTCCACGCTGGAAGGCGTGCTCGGCCAGCGATTGCTCCGCAGCATCTGCACTGAATGCAAAACCGCCTACGAGCCTAACGAGTCTCTGCTTCACCAGCTCGGCCTCTCGCCGCACGAGATCGGCGACAGGCATTTTTACTACGGCGCCGGCTGCGATCGCTGCAACCGGACCGGCTACAAAGGCCGCAAAGGCATCTACGAGCTCTTCAAAATCAGCGACCCGATCCGCGAAATGATCAACCAGCGCGCGCCTTCCGTGGTGCTCAAACAGAAAGCGATCGAGCTCGGCATGACCACGCTGCGGCAGGATGGCATCCGCAGCATTTACGAAGGCGACACCACGATCGAGGAAGTGTTGAAATACACTTGAGGAAAATCGAAATTCGGATGTTTTCCGTTAGTCTCGACACTTTTCACCTGACTCCTTACCCTTCCACCTATGCCTCGTTTTAACTACATCGCGCTCGATGCGCGCGGACAGGAATCCACCGGCCTCGTCGACGCGAACTCAAGCAACGACGCCATCGGACAACTGCGCCAGGCCGGCTATTTCCCGACCAGCGTTTTCGAGGAAGGAACCGGCGGCACCGCGGTAAAGAAAGCCCACAAAAGCGCGAAAGCCGCCGCCAAGGTCGCGGGCCCGAAGAAGAAGAGCAAAGGCATCGTCCTTTATCAGCGCAAGACGGTGAAGGCCAAGGTGCTGATGATTTTCACCCGCCAGCTCGCCACGCTCATCGATGCCGGTCTGCCGTTGCTCCGCGGGCTGACCGTGCTCTCGAAACAGGAGCGCGACGACTTGCTCAAGGACACGATCGATCAGCTGTCCGAAGCGGTGCAGGGTGGCAGCACTTTCTCGGAAGGCCTCGCGCAGCATCCGAAAATTTTCAACAAGCTCTACGTGAACATGGTGAAAGCCGGTGAACTCGGCGGCGTGCTCGAGCTCGTCCTCGGCCGGCTCGCGGAGTTCCAGGAAAAGGCGCAGAAGGTCAAAAACAAGGTCATGGCCGCGATGATTTATCCGGTCATCGTGCTTTGCCTCGCCATGGTCATCATGGCCTTCCTCCTCGTCTTCATCGTGCCGAAGTTCGAATCGATCTTCCACGACATGCTCGGGGACAAACCGTTGCCTGGGATCACCCAGTTCGTCATCGGCGCGAGCCGGCTTTTCCAGAATCACTGGCTGATCCTGATCGGCGGCTTGATCGGTCTCGTGGTCGGCTACCGTTTCGCCGCGAAGACAACCAAGGGCCGGTCCATCATCGACCGCGTTGCCTTGCGCGCCCCGCTCATTGGCGACCTCAACCGCAAGAGTGCGATCTCGCGTTTTGCGCGGACGCTCGGCACGCTCGTCACCAGCGGTGTCCCGATTTTGCAGGCGCTCCAGATTACCAAGGAGACCGCCGGCAACGTCGTCCTGGCAGAAGCGATCACTCAGGTCCACGACTCGGTCAAAGAAGGCGAATCGATCGTGCAACCGCTCGAGGCGAGCGCGGCGTTTCCGCCGATGGTTATCAGCATGATCGATGTCGGCGAAGAGACCGGTCAGTTGCCCGAAATGCTGCTGAAAATTGCCGAGGTCTACGACGACGAAGTGGATAACTCGGTAGCCGGCCTGACCTCGATGCTCGAGCCAATCATGATCGTCTTTCTCGCCGTCGTCGTGGGCACGATCGTGATCGCGTTGTTCATGCCGCTCGATCAGCATCATCGGCGGCCTGCAGGCGCAGACCTAGACGATGCGCAAACGCGTAACCGGTTTCACGATCGTCGAGTTACTCGTGGTGATGGCGATCATTCTCGTCCTCGCCGGGCTGGTCCTGGGGACGAGCGGCTACGTGCACAACAAAGCCGGGCGGTCGCGCGCCGAAGCGGAGATCGCGGCGATCTCCGCGGCGCTGGAGAGTTACAAGGCGGATAACGGGGTGTATCCCGTTACACCCAGTCTCGAACCACGGACGGAGGGGGATCCGGGGCAGTATCAACCTGCCAGCAAGATCCTCTAT
Source organism: uncultured Verrucomicrobiae bacterium (assembly GCA_963742845.1). Lineage (GTDB taxonomy): Bacteria > Verrucomicrobiota > Verrucomicrobiia > Chthoniobacterales > UBA10450 > Palsa-1392. Next base: position 23,143 of record CAVUNK010000005.1, read on the forward strand.
CAACAGTTATCCGGCGATGCGGGCGGGAACGGGCAGTGTTACCGCGAAGTCTTACATGGCCTTTAAGCCAAACCAGCTCGGTGGCACCCCTCCGGTCTTTTTTGTCAAAGATCCGTTTGGTAACAGCTACGGTTATTCCATCGCTGGTCAGGCGGGTGGTGCGTCGGGTTATAATCCGACCTTTGATCTTTGGAGTACTAGCGGAACCATCAGCAATCCACCTAACCAATCGCAATGGCTCAAGAACTGGTGACGCTGCAGCTGTCTGTCACACCGATTGCGCGAGTGCCTTAGTGCACCACCACGACCACACGGCGATTCACTTCTTGCTCCTCGATCGACGCGTCGGGTGAGGTGAGCAGATTCGCTTTCCCGTAGCCCTTGGTTTCGATCTGCTCCGGGTTGATTCCGAGCGCCTGCACCAGATAGGCCTTCACCGCTTCCGCGCGGCGGCGGCTTAGATCGAGATTGTAGTCATCCGAGCCGAACGAATCGGTGTAACCCTCGAGCGTGAAAGTGGCCTTTGGATTGCGCTTGATCAGCGTCGCGACCTTCTGCAATTGCTCGACCGCGCCGCCGCCCAGGTCCGAGCTGTCATAGGCGAAAAGTTGATTGTTAGGCATCTTGAATTTCGTGCCCGAACCGAGCGGGCCTTTCTGGGAGAGAAGCGATTCGAGATCGCTGAACCCCGGCGCGCGATCGGTCCGCGGGCCGGCGCTGTCGCCGGGGAGATCGTTGAAACTTCCCGGCCGTTTGATCGTGGTGCTCGTGGCCAGTTCCGTCCCCGCGAGCGCCGGTTGCGGGCGGCCGGAATCGGCGACGTCATTGAGCAGCGCCTGCTCGCGGGTGGCGTTTGGGCTTTTGGTCAGGCTCTGCGCGGTCGTCTTCTCGATCTCGTTGATCACGGAGTTCAGGTTGGTCTGTTCGACCTGAGGCTTGTCCGGGAGCACGTCGCGGGTGTCGTCCGGCAGCGCAGCGGTCGAGTGCACTTCCTGGAGCAGCTTGTCGAACGACTTCTGATCTTCCGGCAGCTGCACCTCGGTCTTATCCGGGTTGGGTTTCGCTGGATCGTTTGCGCTCGCCGCCGCCGGTTGTTCGAGCGGCTTCTCGTTCAGCGTCACGCTCTTCACCTTGAAGGTCGGCGGCGGGCGCTGTTCCGCTCCCGGCGGCGGGCTTGGTTGGAAACCAGTCCGGTAAAAAATGAGGCAAAGGATGCCGTGGAGAACGAGCGAAGCAATCAGGCCGACGAGCAACCAATTTGGTTGCTTGCTCCGGCCCGACCAGACCGGCAGCGGCTCGGCGGCCGAAGTGCGCGCGGTGACAGCTCTCATCCTGAGAAGCACAAACGACCCGCGAAAATCTTTGTCAAACTTCGCGCGCAGTTGCGCCTAACGATTGCCGCCGCGCGTCCGCTCCGCGAAAATCCGCGCGGCGCGCCGGATTTCCTCCGCCACCTGCACCTCGGGTGAAACAAACTTCGGCGTGAACCACGGATACAAGCCGATCAAATCATGCGTCACCAGAATCTGCCCGTCGCAGCCGTCGCCCGAGCCAATCCCGATCGTCGGAATCGCGATCCGTTCGGTGATTTGCCGCGCCGTCTCCGGCGCCACGATCTCGAGGACCACGGAAAACGCGCCCGCTTTTTCCACCGCTGCGGCATCCGCGAAGAGAAGTTCCGCGCCGGCCGCGGACCGGCCTTTGACTTTGTAACCGCCCTCGGCGCGCACGCTTTGCGGGAGCATGCCGATGTGCGCCATGAATGGAATTCCTGCGCCGACGATCGCCTCGATCTGCGGCACGTGGCTGACGCCACCCTCCAGTTTCACCGCCTGCGCACCGGCCTCGACGAGGCGTCGCGCGTGTGCGACCGCCTCTTCCGGCGTGTTGTAGGTGCCGATCGACAGATCGGCCACGAGCAGCGCCCGTTTCACCCCGCGCGCCGCGGCCCGGGTGTGGTGGAGCATTTCCTCGAAGGTCACCGCGGTCGTGTCCTCGTAACCGAGCACGACCATGCCTAACGAGTCGCCAACCAGGATGATGTCGATCCCGCTTTCATCGAGCAACCGCGCGGTCGGATAATCGTAGGCCGTGAGCGCGGTGATCCGCTCGCCTCGCCGTTTGCGCTCGCGAAAATCTTCCATCGCCGCGGACCCTACCACCGCACCGGAAGTCGCACCACCGCAAGCGTCGCGGAGCGCTCGTCGGCCATTTCCTGCACCGTGCGCGTCTCGCCGGGCAGGATCAGATTGGGGCGAATCTCCGCGAGCGGTTGCAGGACAAACGCGCGAAAGGCGAGGCGCGGGTGCGGCAGCTCGAGCTGCGGCTCGCGAGAGCACATGGCTGCCGTGATAGAGCAGGTCGAGATCGATCGTGCGCGAGCGATTGCGCTCATGCGCGGCCGGTCGGCCGAGCTCCTGCTCGATCCGCTGCAATTCCGCGAGGAGCTCGAGGGTTAGACCTTCGTAGCCGATCTCCACCACCCCGTTGAAAAACTTCGGCGCGTCCGGTTCGCAATCGACCGGCTCGGTTTCGTAAAGCGAGGAGGCGAGGAGTGGCGAACGCACGCCCTCGATCGCGAAGATTTGTTTCCGCGCGGTCGTTAGGCAGGCGAGCCGGTCGCCGAGATTGGCGCCGAGTGCGATTCCCGCCCTCATGAAAGTGAGCGTGAAAATTCAGGCGCCGGGGAGCAGCCCGCCTGTCGTTGGAGGCGGCTCGCCTCCAACTGGGGCGCAGAATTAGATGTAGAAAAATCGAGCCGCGTCGCGCGCACAAGTCGAGGCCGAACTGCGACCAGTGCGGCGGGACCGTTCGGCCGCCGACAATGCGCTCCTGATGCCGGCGGGCCGTTTGTGCTCCCCGGAACAGAAGCCGGAACCAGCAGCTGACCGCTAAAGACCGAGCACATCTTCCATGCTGTAGAGCCCGGCCGGCTTGCCGATCACCCAACGCGCCGCGTGGAGCGCGCCGCGCGCAAAAGTCTCCCGGCTTGCCGCGCGATGCGTCAGCTCGAGGCGCTCGCCGGGACCGGCGAAGATCACCGTATGATCGCCGACCACGTCACCGGCGCGGAGGGAGTGGGTCGGGACATTCGGCTTCGCGGGCCGCGCATCTGCGAGAATTTCGGCGAGCCGTTTCGCCGTCCCGCTCGGCGCGTCTTTTTTTGTCCGGTGATGCGCTTCCACGATCTCGACGTCAAAATCTGCGCCTAACGACTTCGCCACCTGCCGCGTGAGCGCGAAAAGCGTGTTCACCCCGACGCTGAAATTAGCCGCGAAAACGATCGGTATTTTCGTCGCCGTTTCCCGGATCGCACTCTTCTGCGCCTCGCTCTGCCCAGTCGTGCCGAGGACCAGCGGTCGTGCGCTGCGCGCGCAGGCGGCACAAACCGATTCCGTCGCTTCCGGCAGACTGAAATCGATCACCACGTCGCATTCATCGAGCAACGGCTCGAGCGCGGCCCCGCGTTCCGCGCGTCCGCTTATCGTTAGGCCAGGAGTTGCTTCCGCGGCCGCACTGATCGCGCGCCCCATCCGGCCGGCGGCGCCGACCAGCAGCACCCGCGCGGGCGAATTCATCGGCCACCGCGCTCCAGCGCAGTGATGGTTTGGCGGAGCCGCTCTTCCGTCGCGGCGCCCATCTCCACTAGCGGCAGCCGGCAGGTCGCCGCCATTTCCCCGCGCCACGCGAGCACGGTCTTGGCCGGCACGGGATTCGGTTCAATGAAGAGGTCTTTGAACAATGGCAAAAATCGCCGGTGCAGGCGTTGCGCGGTTTCGATCTCGCCGGCGAGAAATGCACGCACGAGCTCGGAGATTTCCGCGGGAAAAAGATTCGAGGCCACGCTCACCACCCCGAGCGCACCGACGACCAGAAAAGGCAGAGTGAGCGAGTCATCGCCGCTCAAAACATTGAACCCATCCGGCACGCGCGCGACCAATTCGCTTACCCGATCGACACTGCCGCTCGCTTCCTTGATCGCGAGAATATTCGGGCAGGCGCGCGCCAGCCTAACGACCGTATCCGCCACGATATCGACCGCGCAACGCCCCGGGATATTATAGAGCATGATCGGCAACGCGGTGGCCTGCGCGACCGCTTCGAAATGCCGGAAGAGCCCTTCCTGGCTCGGCTTGTTGTAATAAGGCGCGACTACGAGCGCGCCGTCGGCGCCGATCTTTTCCGCCTCGCGGGTGTGCGCGATCGTATCGCGAGTGGAGTTCGAGCCGGTGCCTGCGATCACCTGGCAGCGACCACGCGCAAATTTCACCGCGAGCTCGATCACCTGCCGGCGTTCGTCGTGGCTTAGCGTCGGCGATTCGCCCGTCGTCCCGACCGGCACGATCCCGCGCACGCCGCCCGCGATCTGCGCCTCGATCAGCCGCTCGAAAGCGTCGATGTCGATGGCGTCGTCCCGGAACGGGGTCACCAGCGCCGTGTAGGTGCCGCGAAACATTTCGTTAGGCCATCAAAGTTCGATCGCGCCGTCGAACACGAAGTCTGCCGGACCGGTCAGCGTGACCGCTTGGAAATGATCGCCGTGCCGGGTGAAATCCACCTGCAAAAGGTCGCCGCCCTTGACCAGCACCTCGATCGGGCCGTGGACGTTTTCGGTCGCGGCAAAGATCAACGCGGTGGCCACGACCCCGGTGCCGCAGGCGAGCGTTTCATCTTCTACTCCACGCTCGTAAGTCCGAATCGCGATCGCATGCGGTCCGCGTTGCTCCACGAAATTCGCGTTCGCGCCGCGCGGGGCAAACATCGGGTGGTGCCTCAAGGCGGAGCCGACCGTGCGCACATCGATGTCGTCGATTCGCGCCACGCGCACGGAGACGTGCGGCACGCCGCTGTCCACATAACCCGCCGCAAATTTCTCTCCACCAACCGGCACCTCGAGGCCGAGCCGGAGATCCTGCGGGTCGCTCATCTGCAGGGTCACCAGTTCTCCCTCGAGAGTCGCGCCGATCACGCCCGCGGGTGTCTCGAAAGTCAGCTGATTAAGCGGTCCCGCGGCGCGATTCGCGTAGCGCGCGAAACAGCGCGCGCCGTTGCCGCACATTTCCGCTTCGCCGCCGTCGGCGTTGTAATAGCGCATCCGAAAATCGGCGCCGTTCGCCGGCGGTTCGAGCAGGAGCACGCCATCCGCGCCCACGCCGCGATGGCGATCGCAAAGCTGCGCGATCTGCGCACTCGTTAGGCTGATTTCGCCCTGGCGGTTATCGAGGAGGACGAAATCGTTCCCCGCACCGTTCATCTTGGTGAATCGCAGCATGCGGATTTTGGTTAACATACTCTCGCGGGAAAGCCAAACCGCGCCGGAAATGTGGACAGGGCCGGTGCCAATCTGCGACCCTGAAAAATGCTCTACCTTTCGGAAAGATTCGTGTTCCGAGGCTTATTCCAGGCGGCGCTGTTCTGCTTTTGCGCGTTGACCGCGGCGCGCGCCCAGGATGGCTTCGTGCGGGTAAATCAGATCGGCTACGAATCGGGTCGGACGGCGCGCGCTTATCTGATGACGCGCGCGCCGGAGACGAATGCGACCTTCCGCGTCGAGGATGCGGCCGGCGTGGTGCTCACGACCGCTCCGCTCGGAGCGAGCAGCGGGACGTGGGGAGATTTCACGGTTTATCCGCTCGATTTTCGAGTTCGCGGAAGCGGTCTCTACCGGCTCGTGGTGAACGGTTCGATCGCTGCCAGCTCGCCAATATTTCCGGTCGACGCGGCGGCGCGGCTCTATCGGGAGGCGCTCGCGAATGCGCGCTATTTTTTCCAAAATCAACGCGATGGCGCGGACTTCATCCCGACGCCGCTGCGCCAGGCGTCGGCCCATTTGCATGACGAAAATGCGGCCGTCTACCTGACGCCGGAGATCGATCGCAACGACCAGCTCGTCGGCGACCTGACCCCGACCGGCGCGACGATCGACGCGTCCGGAGGTTGGTGGGATGCGGGCGATTACCTGAAGTTTGTCGAAACCGAGAGCTACACGACGGCGCTGATGTTGATCGGGGTGCGCGATTTTCCCGCGGAGATGGGCGCGGACTCGTTAGGCGCAGATTTCACGGCGGAAGCGAGATTCGGTGTCGAGTGGCTGCGGCGGATGTGGGACGACAATTCGCGCACGCTTTATTATCAGGTCGGAATCGGGACCGGGAACGACGAGATCGTGAGCGACCACGACATCTGGCGTCTGCCGCAGGTCGATGACGAATATGGCGGCTCCGTCCCGGCGTATCGTTATATCCGCAACCGGCCGGTGCTCCTGGCCGCGCCGGCGGGTTCTCTGATTAGCCCGAATCTGGCCGGTCGCCTCACGGCTGCGTTTGCCGAGGCTTATCAACTTTTTCGCCGGAGCGATCCAGCGTTTGCCCGCCAATGTCTTCTTTCGGCGGAACACATTTTCGACCTCGCGGACGTGGCGCGGCGCGGTGACTTGCTGACCGTGGCGCCGTTTGATTTCTATCCCGAGACGGAATGGCGGGACGATCTGGAACTCGGGGCGACCGAGCTTTACTTCGCGCTGGCCACGAGTGGCGGCCGGCGGCCGCGCAATCTGCCGCACGACGATCCGGCTTTTTATCTGGCGGCGGCGGCGAACTGGGCACGGGCCTACATCGAGGGGCCTAACGATGCGGCCGATTCGCTGAATTTGTACGACGTCAGCGGGCTCGCGCACTTCGAGCTTTATCGCGCGCTCGCTTTTGCGGGTCGTCCGCAGGGCCTCGCGATTTCGGCGGAGGCATTGTTAGTCGACCTGCGGAAACAACTCGCAGCCGCGGAAGCGCAGGCAGCGGACGATCCCTTCGGCTACGGGTTTCCGTGGAAGGACTACGACAGCGCCACGCATGGCGCGGGCCTTTCGGTGATGGCGAAGGAAGTGGCTTACCTGACGCGGGGCGCGACCTTCGATTTCGATTCGCGCGCGTGGCTGGGCAGCATTCTCGGCGCCAACGCTTGGGGTTCCTCCTTCATCGTCGCTGATGGAAGTACCTTCCCGGATTGCATGCAGCACCAGGTCGCGAATCTCGCGGGCTCGCTCGACGGGACCGAGCCGCTGCTGCGGGGCGCGCTGGTGGAAGGCCCAAATTCCTTTGCCGCGACGGGATTTCTCGACGGGATGCGCCGCTGTCCGCCGGGGATGGAAAACATCTTCGCGCAGTTCAACGGCAACGGCGCGGTCTACAAGGACAACGTGCAATCCTACTCCACGGTGGAACCGGCGATCGACCTGACCGCGGCTTCGTTTCTGATGTTTGCGTGGCGCAGCGCGGGTCGCCCGGTACCGGTCGCCGGATTCTGACGACGGTCGGAGAAGCTTGCTTCGCGAGGATCGTCTTCTATTGATCTCGCGTGCGCTTTTTGCTCTTCGCTTCCGCCCTCGTCTGCGGGCTGTTCGCGAATGCTTCTGCGCAACTCGCGCCGAGCCCGCTAAACGAAGTCGTCCTGGCGCAGATCAAGACCATGCCGATCGGCGGCAAATATTCCGCCTCACGGACCGCGACGATCCGGTTGCAGGCGGCCGCGCATTTTGAGTCGGGAAAATTCTTCGTCCTCCCGGAGGCGGCATCGCCGAGCTATTGCTCGGGCGCGACCTATCTCGTCTTCATGAAGACGATCGAAGCGTTGCGCGCGCGGGGCGATTTGCAGCTCGATTACGAAACGCTCGATGCGCTGATGATCCGCGGCCAGCGCGATGGCGCCGGGATCTGGGGGCGCTGGAACGCGAACGGTCCGGGGACCGCACGGCTTTTTCACGAGCTTGGAATTGGGCGGAACTTCGACGACTTCGAAGAGGCGCAGCCGGGCGATTTCATGAAGATCTTCTGGTCGCCGGAAGTGGGCCGCGAAGAGCACGGCCACTCGGTCATCTTCCTCGGGACGGAAAAGAAGCTGGGGCTCGACTACGTCCGTTTCTGGTCGAGCAACATCCCGTTCGGCTACGGGGAAAAGAGCGTGCTCCGGAGCAAGATCGTGCATGCGATTTTCTCGCGGCTTTATGCGCCGGCGAATCTCGCCAAGATCGCGACCGTGCCCGCGCTCGATCGTTATCTCGCGAGTCTGGTGCGGGTGCGCTCGAGCTACGACGAGGCGAAGGAACAATGCGGGATGTAGTTTTCGCCTAACGATGACTTCGATCGCGGGCGCGACCATCGTGAAAGGGCTCGTCCTCGGGTGGTCGGTCGCCTGGCCGCCGGGTCCGATCAATGCCGAGATGATCCGGCGTGCGCTCCTTCCGCGCGCGCAGGGCGGGGGATTCTGGACCGCGTGGCAACTCGGGCTTGGCGCCTGCACGGGGGATTTCTGCTGGGCGCTGGCGGTGGCGGCGGGCGCGGGGGCATTGCTGAATTCGCCGCGGCTGCACCTGATCCTCGGTGTGATCAGCTTTTGCCTGCTGCTTTTCCTCGCCTGGAATTTTACCCGCGGAGCCTGGCGCGCGTGGCACGAGCATCGCGCGCTCGCGGACGCGCCGGAGCGGATGCGCCGGTCGGCTCTTTCGCGCGGTTATTTTCTCGGGCTCGTCCTCGCCCTTACAAGTCCGTGGAATATCGGGTTTTGGTTCGCGGTGATGGGAACACAGGGTCCAAACGATGCGCGCGGGTTTCTCAACTCCGTGGCGCTTGCGGTCGCGGTCGTCTCCGGCGCGATCGCCTGGACGGTGGTGCTTTGCACCGCGCTAAAACTCGGCGCGCGGATTTTTGCAAAACCGGCGTGGCAGATCGCGACTCAGGTGCTAAGCGCGCTGGTCATGCTTTTCTTCGCCGCGCGGCTGGCCTGGCAGTTCCTATGATTTCGTCGCCGCGGCCATTGGCCTGACGAACTCACTCACGATCTCAAGCAGCGCCGGGTCTTTTCCGTGCTCGGCGATCTGGCGCACGATTGCGCTCCCGACGACCACCGCGTCCGCCAGCGCCGCGACTTCGCGGACCTGCGCCGGATTGGAAACGCCGAAGCCAACCGCGATCGGCAGATCGGTGTGCGCGCGGATGAGCGCAATCCTTTCGCCTAACGAACTCGCCACGCTCGTCTGCTCGCCGGTCACGCCCTCGCGCGAGACGTAGTAGATGAACCCGCCCGCGCCCTGCGTGAGCTGCGCGATCCGCGCCGGCGGCGTGGTCGGGGCGACGAGCCGGATATGTTTAATTTGGTTCGTGGGCCCGAGGTCGTTAGGCATTTCCTCGTCCGGCGGGAGATCGAGAATGAGCAGGCCATCAACGCCGTCCACGGCCGCCGCCTGATGGAACTTCTCGAAACCGAATTGGAAAACCGGATTCAGGTAGGTGTAGAGCACGATCGGGATCTGCGATTGCTCGCGGATCGCGCGCACGCAATCGAGCACACCCGCCGTGGTCGCGCCGGCCTCGAGCGCGCGCTGGGCGGCAAGCTGGTTCACGATCCCATCCGCGAGTGGATCGGAAAACGGCACGCCGAGTTCGATCAAATCGACGCCGGAATTTTCCAGCGCGAGCACCAGCTCGACCGTCTGCGCGAGGCTCGGGTCGCCCGCCCCGATATAGGCAATGAACGCCTTCTCGCTGCGCGCACGGAGAGCGGCGAAGCAGAGATCGATTCGGTTTTCCATGAAGGCAGGTTACGTTGACAGCCCCGAACGGGACGCGGAACACTTCCGCCAAACGCGCATGTCTGATCGCGAAAAGAAGCTGACGATCAACGAAATTTATTTCTCGGTACAGGGCGAAAGCACCTGGGCCGGGCTCCCGTGCGTCTTCGTCCGGCTCACTTTCTGCGATCTGCGCTGCACTTATTGCGACACGGAATACGCCTTCTACGAGGGGAAGAAGCAGTCGTTAGGCGAAATCGTCGACGCGGTTCTCGCTTACGATTGCCCGCTCGTCGAAGTGACTGGGGGCGAGCCGTTGCTCCAGAAAAATGTGCTGCCGTTAATGACGTTGCTAGCCGACGCTGGCAAAACGGTGCTCCTCGAAACCAGCGGCGCGCACGACATCGCGCCGGTCGATCAGCGGGTTCACCGGATCATGGACCTGAAAACGCCCGGCAGCGGCGAGGTCGAGCGCAACCTGCTCGCAAACATCGAGCACCTCGCGGAGCGCGACGAAGTGAAGTGCGTCATCGGCTCGCGCGAAGACTACGAATGGTCGCGCGAAAAAGTGCTGACCCATCGGCTGCACGAGCGCGTCCGCGCGGTGTTGTTCTCGCCAATCTTCGGCCGGATTGACCCACGCGAAATCGTGGATTGGATTCTGGCGGACAAGTTGCCGGTGCGTTTCCAGCTCCAGATGCACAAGTTCATCTGGACCCCGACGAAGCGCGGGGTGTGAACCTAACGACGGCGCGGCTCGAGGTTCGGCAGGAACGCCGTGAGCAGGCCGATCAGCGGCAGGAAGGAGCAAAGGTGAAAGACGTAGGCAATGCTGGTGCGATCGGCGAGCGCGCCGAGCAGGGCGGAGCCGATGCCGGCCATGCCGAAGGCGAGCCCGAAGAAGAGCCCGGCAATGAGCCCAACTTTGCCCGGCACCAGTTCCTGCGCGTAGACCAGGATGGCGGAGAAGGCCGAGGCGAGAATCAAACCAATGATGACGGTGAGGATGCCGGTCCAGAGCAGGTTTGCGTGCGGGAGCGCGATCGAAAAGGGCGCCACGCCGAGGATAGAGATCCAGATCACGAGCTTGCGACCGTAGCGATCGCCGACCGGGCCGCCGACCACCGTGCCGACGGCGACGGCGAAGAGAAAAAGGAAAAGGTGCAATTGCGCGCCCTGGACCGAGAGGTGGAATTTCTGGATCAGGTAAAACGTGTAGTAGTTCGTTAGGCTGGCCAGGTAGAAATACTTCGAGAAGATGAGCGCGCCGAGCACGAGGAGCGCGAGGACCACCCGGCGGGTCAGCTTCGGCCTGGCGGTCGTGGCGACGGCGCGATCGGCTTTGAGCTCGACGAGGCGCCCGCGATACCAACGCCCGACGCCGGCGAGAATCGTGATCCCAAGGAGCGCGGGCAGCGCAAACCAGAGCACGCTCTTTTGTCCCTGCGGCACCACGATGAGCGCGGCGAGGAGCGGGCCTAACGAACTCCCGGCGTTTCCGCCGACCTGGAAAATCGATTGCGCGAAACCATGCCGGCCGCCCGAGGCGAGATGCGCGACGCGCGAAGATTCCGGGTGAAAGATCGACGAGCCCATCCCGACGAGCGCGGCGGCGAAGATCACGATTTCAAAACTCCAGGCGCGCGAGAGCAGGACGAGGCCGCAGAGCGTGAGCCCCATCCCGCAGGCGAGCGAGAACGGCTGCGGGCGTTTGTCGGTGAAGAGGCCGACGAACGGTTGCAGGATCGAGGCGGTCATCTGGAAAGCGAGGGTGATCAGGCCGACCTGCACGAAGCTGAGATGGAAGCTCGTCTTGAGCAGCGGGTAGATCGCGGGGAGGAGCGACTGGATGGTGTCGTTCAGCAGGTGCGAAAAGCTGATCGCGAAAAGAATCGCGAGGACCGCTGGCTTTGCGCCCGGTGCGTCGAGCGCCGGTTCGCTCTGAGTGAGATGGGTTTCGGTGACGGGCGACGCCATGCGCGGGCGAAAGTTATGCCAGCGGCCGGGGGAACGCGAACCGCGGACAACGATCTGACGGCAAGGCCGCTACGGCTTTTTTTTGAACGCCTCGTCCCAGTTCGTGCCGCTCGGGGAATTGCCCGAACTCTTCGCCGCGGTGGTCGCGCGGCGAAGTTGTCGTCGCGGCGGCGGGGTGGCTGGTGGCCGCCACGGCGGCCGGGCCGTCGGCGAGAATCTTCTTCAGGTCATTCATCACCTTGTAGGGGCCGACGTAGTTTTTTCCCTCGAAGCTGTCGGAGAGGATTTCACCTTTCTCATTCACCACCACGAGACAGGGAATGCCGGACCCGCAATACTTCGTCAGGCCGCGGCTGCTCTTCACCACGCTGTAGCGCAACGCGGGCCAGGGCATCGTCATTTCCGCCATGTATTTCTCCATCGCGTTGGCCGACTCGTCATGGCTCATGAAGACCACTTCGAAGCCCGGATATTTCGGCTTCATCTCGTGGTAAAATTTCACCAGTTCCGGAGTGAATTTGTGGCACGGCCCGCACCAGCCAGCGGAAAAGTAGAGCGCGAAATATTTCGTCTGCGCGATTTCGGGTGAGCTGTAAGGCAGCGCCGACTTTCCTTTCAAGGCCACGAGCCGGCCGTTCAGATCGGCCGGGATATCCTCGGCGCGTGCGCCGACGGCCAATCCGAAGAAGACGGCAACGAGGAAAAGACGGAGGGAACTGTTTTTCATATGGCGTTCGTCTTATAGCGCCCCGCGCGGCCGGTCAAGATCGGCGGCCGGGATGACACGCGCGCGCTCCGGTGCGAATTTCCGCCGCGATGCGCGCCCGTCTCACGAAAGATTTCACCTTCGAAGCCGCCCAGACTCTGCCCTCGGCGCCGGAGGGTCATAAGTGCCGGAAAATGCATGGGCACAGCTTCAAGGTCGAGGTTTCGGTCGAAGGCGAAGTCGATCGCGCGGTCGGCTGGGTTTACGATCATGCGCGGATCGGCGCCGCGATGAAGCCGCTGATCGCGCAACTCGACCACAGTTATCTCAACGACATCGCCGGCCTGGAAAACCCGACGATCGAGAACATGGCGGCGTGGTTCTGGGAAAAGATCGCGGCGCAATGTCCCGGGCTCTGCGAGATCGTGATCCACGAGACGCCGACGGCGCGCTGTGTCTATCGCGGGCAGTGAAGGTCCGCAGATGACGCAGATTTTCGCGGTGCGCGAGCGGATTCACACCACGCGGTCATCCTGAGCGGAGCGCAGCGGAGTCGAAGGATCCCGTCGGGTTTCGGGGAAGCGTCGTCTCGCTTTTCGCTAGACTCTGCACTGGATCTTCACGGCAGCTCCACGGGATCCTTCGACTCCGCTAGCGCTCCGCTCAGGATGACTGTGATTCGCCGCGCCTAATGTCGCGGCGCGCGCACCGTGCCGGTCTCGATCGCGCTTCGGCGTTGCTCCACGATCCGGTCGGCGATTTCGCTCACCATCTCCTCGAGCAACATCCGCAGATGACTCCCCGGCTGGAAATCCGCCGGCGCGATGTGCCGCACCCGGTCCGCATGCGTGGAGAGCTGATAACATTTCTTGAACCCGACCCGCTCCGGATCGTCCGGGTTATAAACCGCAATCGCCTGGCCATGATTCTTTCGCATCACGGTGAAGCAGGGCACGTCAGTCGGCCCGTCGCCGAGATAAATCATGTTCGGGAACGGGATCGGCCGGATGTCGGCATCCATGTGATCGTTCACGTCCTCCGACATATCGAGCAGCCCTTTGTTGATCCGGAAAAGGAACTGCGTCTTCTGCGTGTGACTGATCACCCGCTTCGGAAACGTGATCCGGCCCTGCTCGTCCTCGGCAAATTCGCAGCCAAAAATCGCCCTCACATAAGGCGCGAGCCGGCTCCCTTCGATCAACACCTTCATCCCCGACGAGATGATGTAATGCTCGACCGCGATTCCCTGCGCGCGCTGCTCCTCGGTCAGGAGCGTGTCGCGAAAATCGTCGAACATCTCCGGCAGGCCCTTGTAGAAATTCAGCTTCGCGCCTAACGAACGCAGTTCGCCGTTCGTCGGGCGATCCATCCCGAGCGTGTCGAGCAGCACCTTCATGTAGGCAAGCTCGCTGTCGTAGCCCTGCTCTTTCACAAACTCCGAGCAGCGCCGCCAAAAGCTCGGTCCGTCGATCCCGAAGGTCGGGAAAACGACCTCGTCCTGCATGTAGCTCGGGCTCAGCGTCTGGTCGTAATCGTAGACGATCGCGATCGTGTTTTGCGGCGTGGACATGGACTCGTTAGGCAGCAGGCAGCTGCGCGAGGAAGTCGCGAAAGAGCGGCTCGTAGAGCGGCCCGCGCTCGGGGTGATATTGCACCGCGAGCCCAAACGGCCGGTCAGTCAGCCGCATCTGCTCGATCACGTCGTCCGTCGCGCACCACGCTTCCACGACGAGGCCTTCCCCCGGCCGGTCGATCGCCTGGTGATGCGAGCTGTTAACCTTTTCAAAGCGATGCGCGGCTGCGGCGTCGTGCCGCAACGGCTGGACGTCGTGCGATTTTTGTTCGGGCAGATTATGGCCGGGAATATCGAGCCGGAGCGTGCCGCCGAGCGCGACATTCAGCACCTGCATCCCCTTGCAGATCGCGAGGATCGGCAGACCTCGTGCGAGCGCGCTTTTTAGCGCGGGAAATTCCCAGTCGTCGCGCGGAAGATCCGCTTCCTCCAGCACCGAAGGGTCCGGGACCGCCTGCCGGAGATACGACTGCGCAATATCGTTGCCGCCGGTGAGGAGCAGCGCGTCCATCGTCGCCAGGTCAACCGGCTCGCGCGCCGCATTCGCGACCGCGACATCCGGCCGGAGCGCGAGATAAGGGAGGAAATATTTCTCGTCCTTTGGGCGAATCCAGCTGGCAACACGCGGCATCGCGAACCTTCGACCGGCGCGGCGCAGTGTAAAGCCGCCTAACGAGTTTTTGGGATTGACGCGCCCTCCGCGGCGACTTGAAATCGCGGCAACCCAAAGGAACTCATGGCCACAAAAGCAAAAAAAACAGCAGCCAAGAAACCCGCCGCGAAAATGCGCGACCTGCCCGCCCGCAAAAATCCGAAAGGCGGCGCGCAAAAGAAAGAAGTCGGCGGCGATGGCGGAACCGACGGGATGACCCGGGGCGGCGCGGGCAATCGCGCCACCCGTCAGGTCAACTAGCGCCGGTCCATTTCGAAAAGCGCGGAAGTTCGCGGTATGGTCCCCGCCATGCCCGCTCTGGAAACTGCACCCGCGCTCCGCACGAGCGAGCTGACGCATCGCTACGGTGAGCGCCTCGCGCTCGATCGCGTCTCGCTCACGATCGCGCCGCGCGAGATCTTCGGCCTGCTCGGGCCAAACGGCGGCGGCAAGACCACCCTCTTCCGGATTCTCTCCACACTCGTTAGGCCAACGAGCGGCTCCGCGAGCATCCTCGGGCTCGACCTGTTCCGCGACACGACCGAGCTGCGCCGGCGGATCGGCGTGGTTTTCCAGGCGCCGAGCCTCGATAAGAAACTGCGCGTGCGCGAAAACCTCGCGCACCAGGGCCGGCTTTACGGGCTTGCCGGCGCGGCGCTGCGCGAGCGGATCGATCATCTGCTGCTGGAGTTCAACCTGAAGGATCGCGCGCACGACCTCGTTGAGACGCTCTCCGGCGGTTTGCAGCGCCGGGTCGAGATCGCGAAAAGCCTGCTTCATCGCCCGGAGTTTTTGCTCCTCGACGAGCCCTCGACCGGACTCGATCCCGGCGCGCGGATCGATCTTTGGCAGACGCTCTATCGCCTCCGCGACCAGCAGGGCGTGACCGTTTTGCTCACCACCCACCTGATGGAGGAAGCCGAACGCTGTGATCGCGTCGCGATCATCGACGAAGGAAAAATCGTCGCCTCCGGCGCGCCCGACGCCCTCCGCGCGGAGATCGGCGGCGAAGTGATCAGCGCGCAGGCGAAAGACGCGACGTCGTTGGGCGAACGGATCATGCAGTCGTTAGGCGTGGAAGTGAGCGTGCTGAACGACGAGGTGCGCATCGAGCAGCCGGATGGCGCAGCCTTCATCTCGCGCCTGGCCGCAGCGTTCCCGGGCGAGATCGATTCCATCACCCTGGCGAAGCCGACGCTCGAAGACGTCTTCATCGCGCGCACCGGGAAGCGCCTGAGCGATGAAGTTGCCGGCTAACGAGCGCTACAGGCCCATCTCTTCGCGAATATATTTCACCGGCGGGCTGCCGAAGCTGAGCGCTTCGTCGTTGAATTTCTTCAGGTTGAAATCCTTCCCGGCTTTCGCCTGCGCGCGAGTGCGGAGGTCGAGCCATTCGCTCACGCCGACGAAATAAGTCGAGAGTTGCGCTGACGAAATGCGCGCGCGTTTCCACTTCGCGACCGCTTCGCCTTCCTGCTGGAAACCCTCCTGCTCCATGAGGTCGATCGCTTCTTTCTCGGTCATTTTTCCGGCGTGGATTTTCTGGTCGATGATCGCGTTTACGATCACGCGCAGCCGCATCTTCAGTTGCTGGATTTTCACTTCGGGACCGCCGTAGCCGTTCTCCGCCATCACCTGCTCCATGTAGACGGCCCAGCCTTCGATCATGCTCCCGCTCTGGAAAATCGCGCGCACCATGGTCGGCGCCTTAAATTGGTTGGAATGCACGAGCTGCAGGTAATGGCCCGGCATCGCCTCGTGCGCGACGAGGTCGTGGATCATGTAGTTGTTGTACTCGCGAAAGAAGGAAAGCTGGCGCGCGGCTGACCAATCTTTTGGCGTCGGTTCGATCGCGAAGAAGGTTTTGCCGTTCTTTTCCAGCGGCCCAGGGGAGTCGCAGTAGGCAATGCCGGCGCCGCGCTTGAATTCCGGCATCACGATCACGTCGAGCGGTTCGGTTGGGACGGTGACAAAATCCTTTTGCCTAACGAACGCGGTCGCTTCACCGACCACCTTCTTCGAGTAATCGACAATCGTGTCGTTATCCGGGTGGCGATCGGCGAGGTGATCGAGAACCGCAGCAGTGACCTTGTGTTTGTCTGCGAGCGTGGCGGCGTCGGCTTGCGGATAATACTGCTGATAAAGCGGGAGCGCGGTCGCGTAGAGCGCGGCCTGCGTCGACTTCAAGTCGGCCTCGGCGCGGGTCATCACTTCTTCCATCGGCAGGTCGGAGGCGAGCGCGAAATGGAGCTTCTTGCGGAACTTCGCTTCGCCAATCCGGAAATCGCCAGTGGAGCGGGGGAGCAGATCTTTTTGCAGCCAGGTTTTATAGTCAGCGAGGGCGGCGGCGGTTTTCTCCTGGAGCGGGGCGAGCTCTTTTTTCAACTCCGGCGCCTGATCGAGCAGCGGCGCGAGGCCTTCTTTGACAAGTGAGATCGAGCCGTCGGTTTGATCGATGGCGACCTCGGTATCGATCTGCGGCGGCCGATGCAGGTTGGCTTTCGCCTGCACGATCACGGCCGGAATCGCTTCGAGGCGGGCGCGCAGATTCGCGATCCGGTCTTTCGCCGGCCCGAAATCGCGCGCGACCAATAGGTAAAGGCTGTTCGCGAGGCTCTCGTTGTAGACCAGCGGATTCGATTCCCAGTCTTTCAATTCCTCGAGCTGGAAGAGCTCGTGGTCGATCGCGCCCTGCAGGATCTGGGCGTCGACCTTGTTCGGCCCGGTGAGTTTCGCGCGGTCGAGCTTCGTGAGTTGCGCGCGGACTTCGCGGGCGGCGGCGCGGGCTTTCGCGAAGGCGTCGGGCGAGTAATCGGTCAGCTTCGCGTCGTAGCGATGATCGCCGAGCGCGGTCGCCTCTTCCGGATTGCGCTCGAGATATTGCGCGATGTAGCCGTTGGCAATTTTCTCAAATTGCTCGTCCTCCGGCGTGGCGTGCGCGGCGAGCGGCAGCAGAAGAGCGAGAGCGGAGAAGAACGCGGCGGTTTTCATACGCCGACTGATCTACAACGCCGGCTTCGCCTGCGCCAACGCCATCGCGTTTTGCTTTTTGCCCAGCCAAAGGCTCAGACCGCACCACGCGACCACCACCGGCAGGGCGACGAAGCTGATGCTCGAAAGGCCGAGACCGAGCGCGTGCATTCCGCCGTAAGACCACGCGCCGATCTGGTCGCCGGTGCGATAACCGAGCGTGTCGGTCACGCCTTTCACCTTATATTTGTCCTCGCGGCGCAGGACGGTGAAAAGGATTTCCCGGGAAGGCCGCATCAGCGCGTAAGCGGCGGCGCGGCGCGCGACCTGGAAGACCGCGAGCAGGCCGAGACTTGGCGCCATTCCCATCGCCGCGAAACCGACCAGGCTCACCACCGGCAGCGCGACCAGCGTGAACCCGACGCCGAACCATTTCAGCAGCCGCCCGGTGAGGAAAATCTGCACGAGCACGGTGAGGCTGTTCACCCAGATCTCGAGGTTGGCGAGGAAGACGGTGCGTTCGTCGCTGCTCTTCAGCACGGCGCGCGCGAGGTCGGACTGTTGAAAATAAGCCCAGGTGGAAGTGATCGTGTAGAGAAGGATCGAGGCCGCCAATCCCATCAGGTAAGGCGAGCCGCCGATGTGCGTGAGGCCGGACCAGATCGAGCCGCCGATCGGCTTCTCCGCTTCGCGCGCGGTCTCTTTTTCCACGAATCCGCGCGGGAAAAACTGCACGAGCGCGCCCGCGATCGCGAACATCACCGCGGAGATCGCGAGGAGATTTGCCGGGCCGAGATCGCGCACGTAGAGCTTCGTGAGGTAGGCGCCGGCGATCGCGCCGAGTGAGCCGCCGACGGCGATGAAACCGAAGAGCCGCTTGCCCTGTTCGACCGTGAAGAGATCAGTCATGAACGCCCAGAAGATCGCGGTGTTAAAGAGATTGAAGACGCTCACCCAGACGTAGAGCGCGCGGCCCACCCAAACCTGCTGCGCGGGCGGGCAGGTTTTCATGAGGAGGAAAAAGAGCGCGAGATTCGCGATGAAGAATCCGTAGGCGAGCGGGATGAATTTCCGGCGCGAGAGCCGGGCGACGATCGCGGCGAAAGCGGCGTTTGCGAGGAGCATCGCGACGAGGGTGGCACTAAACATCCAGGGCAGCGTCTCGAGCCGGCTGCCGGCCGCGATGCTGTCGCGGATCGGCCGCATGATGTAGTAGCCGGTCAGGATCAGGAAATGAAACGCGAACCCGAGAAGGAGGGCGCGGGTCTCGTTAGGGCGGACATCGACCGCTTTGCGGATAAGCGCCTGCGCGGGGATCATCTTGGGATCACGGAAAGAGATTGCTCAGGAAAGCAGGAACGCAGGAAATTTTTCTTTCGACTCCTGCGTTCCTGCTTTCCTGAGCGATTCGCTCACTTCGCCTGCTTGTGCCACGCGGCGAGCACTTCGATTTCGCGCTCTTTCGTGAGGCCCGCTTTGAGTTTTTCCTGCCGTGCCGGCGGCTGTGCCTTGAACCACGCCAGCGTGTCGTGTGCGGTCTGCGCAAGTGGGCGGAAGGTCAGTCCCTGCGCCACTGCGAGGCGGTTGCTGATGCTCCCCATCCCGGCGTTCTCGCCGCTCGGCGGCACCCACACCGGCATGTCGGACCACGGGGAAACGTCGTGCGCTTCGAGGAATTTCGCCGGCACCCAGGTGAACTTCGCCGTCTTCGCGTCGAGCGCGTCTTTGATCCCGTTGAGCATACCGCCAACCGTTAGGCGGTTCGCCGGACCGACCGCGTTGAAGACGCCGGTCGTCCCTCGCTCCGCCATCCGGATCGTCCACTCCGCGAGATCGCGCGCATCGATGATCTGCACTGGATCGCTGGGGTCGCCCGGCGCGAGGACCTCGCCGCCGCGCGCGATCCGCACCGGCCAATAGCTGAATCGATCCGTCTCGTCGCCGGGTCCGACGATCAAGCCCGGACGAATGATAAGCGTCTTGCCCGGGAACCACTTTTCCGCCTCCTTCTCCGAGAGCGCCTTGAGCGGGCCGTAGAGGGCAAACTTGGAGGCGACTACAGTGTCGCGTGTTTCTTTCATCGGGTCGGCGCCAGTGTATTTCTCGGTTGGCGCGGTCTCGTCCGCGTCCGCCTGCGCGACGTCGCCGTAGACCGAGATGGTGGAGATGAAGATGTAGCGCTCGACGTTCCCCTTCAATATCTCCGCCGCGTCGTGCACCCACTTCGGGAGCATCGTCGGGTTATCGATCACCACGTCCCACTGGCGGCCTTTGAGCGCGGCGAGATCGCCCGTACTCCGATCGCCGATGAGTTGCTCCACGCCCTCGGGCAACTCGCCCGGGTGGGTTTTGCCGCGATTGAAAACCGTCACGTGATGCCCGCGGGCGAGCGCGTATCGCACCTGGTCGGGCCCGGTGAAACCGGTGCCGCCGAGAATCAGCAGGCGCAGCGGTTTCGCGGCTTTCGCGACCGGGGCGGACGGCTTTTCCTCCGCACCGGCGAGCGTGGAGACGGAGGCGAAACTCACGGCCAAAAACAGGCTGAGCAGTGATTTGTCCATGACTCCCGGGATAGGGCGCGGCTGCGGGGAAAGAAAGTTTTTTCGCCCAGCGGCGGCGCGAAAAAAGATGCACTTCTGGGAAAAGTTCTCCGGTCTACCCGGCGAGCGGGCACGCTTCTAGCTTTTACGGCCTGCGTGCTGGAACACACACTATCAGACGAGGAGCGTAGCCAGATCCTCCAGACGATTGAGATGTTTGAGGTTATTACTCAAACACAGCCTGATGATTATCAGTCGCTGCTCATCCTGAAGGAGGCGCACCAGAAGCTCGGCAAAGCCGAAGAGGCCTTGCGCGTCTCCCGCAAACTCGCGGAAGCCTATTTCAATGTCGGCTCCTATGGGCTGGCGATGCAGGAATGCGAAGCCGTTCTCGCCCAGGAACCGAACGCCCCGGAGATCCTCGCCATGCTCGGCGAGATCGAAAACCGGCAGCCTTCGGAAGGCCCGCGAAAATCCCCCAGCCCGGATAACCTTCTCGTCCTCACGCTCGATACCTCGAGCACCGGGACCGGCGCAAGCGACCCCGGCGGCCTGGCCGAGATCGGCGGACGCCACGCCGGCAAGGTGCGCAAGCACGTCGACCCGGCCGAGGCGGAGGTAGGCAACGACCAACTCGCGAAATTTTTGATCGTCCAGCAGATGTTCCCGGAGGACGAAGTGAACTCCGCGGTTTCCCAGGTGAAAGAGTCGAACAAGGCGATCAAAGGGCAGATGCTGCCGCGCTCGCTGCTGATGGAACTTTGCCAGGGCGACGAAGCGAAATCCGAAAAGGTCCTCTCGGCCCTGATCGACCGCACGAAGTTCGCTTACGTGCCGTTGGAATATTACGACATCGATCGCCAGGTGGTGCGGATGCTGCCTGACGAACTGACGATCGGCCGGCTCTTCGTGCCCTTCGACCTGGTCAGCCGCACGATCATGGTCGCGGTCTGCAATCCTTTCGATGCCGCGGCGCGCGAAGCGGTGCAGCAATCGCTCGACTACACGGTCAATTGGTATCTCGCGAAGCCCGCCGTGATCATCAAGACGCTGCAGGATATCTACCGCCTGGAGGGACGCGCGTAAGCGCCTAACGACGATGTCCAGAAGCAAATCTTTCGGAGAACGGATCGCCGACGTCCTGATCGAGGACGGGCTCCTCCTGCCCAATCAACTCGAGGAAGCCTCCCAGATTCAGAAGACCCAGGGCGGCCGGCTCCTCAAAATTTTAACCGACAAACAATTCGTCAGCGACCAGGACATGGCCTTCTCGATGGGCCGCTGCCTGAATACGCCGCCGATCAATTTGTCGAAACTCCGGGTGCCGGAAGAGATCCTGAACATCATCCCGCGCGAGATGGCGAAGGCCCACAAGCTGGTCCCGATCGCTCGCCTGGGTGACAAGCTCTTTGTCGCGATGGCCGACCCGACCAACGTGCTCGCAGTCGATGACCTGAAGCGCCGGGTGCAGCTCGAGATCGTGCCGATGATCGCGACCGAGCGCGCGGTGAATGAAGCGCTCAGCGGCGCGCATTCCACCGGCCAGCAGATGAGCGACGTGCTCAAGCAGGTCTCGGAGGAGGCCGCCGGCGAGGTCGAAGTGCAGTCGCAGAAGCGCGAGGAGATCGATCTCGATCGGCTCGCGACCGACTCGGAAGACGCGCCGGTGATCAAGATCGTGAACCTGATCCTCGCGCAGGCGATCAAGGAAAAGGCGTCCGACATTCACATCGAACCGTTCCAGAAGACGCTGAAGCTTCGTTACCGGATCGACGGCGAATTGATCCAGGCCGAGTCGCCGCCCAAGGCGCTCCAGCTCGCGATCACATCGCGTATCAAAATCTTAGCGGGCCTCAACATCGCCGAGCGCCGCGTGCCGCAGGACGGCCGTTTCCGCATTCGCGTGATGGGGAAAGACATCGATCTCCGTATCTCCATTCTGCCTACGCAGCACGGCGAGAAAGTCGTGATCCGTATCCTCGATAAAACAGCGCTCGCCGGCAGCATCGACACCATGGGGATGGACGAAGACACCGTCGCGCGCTTCCGCAAAGCGATCGACGCGCCGCACGGCATGATCCTCGTCACCGGCCCGACTGGTTCCGGTAAAACCACGACGCTCTATTCCGTTCTGCAGGAACTCAACAGTCCGAACTACAACATCGTGACGGTCGAAGACCCGATCGAATACGAGCTCATGGGCGTGAACCAGGTCGCGGCCCGGCCCGACATCGGTCTCGATTTCGCGAGCGCCCTCCGTTCCATCCTCCGCCAGGATCCGGACATCGTGATGGTCGGTGAAATTCGTGACAACGAAACCGCCGACATCGCGGTGAAAGCGGCGCTCACCGGTCACCAGGTGCTCTCCACTTTGCACACGAACGACGCCGCCGGTGCGATCGCCCGACTCGACGACATGGGGATTGAACCGTTCCTGATTTCCAGCTCGGTCATCATGGCCTGCGCGCAACGACTCATCCGCCGTGTCTGTGTGAATTGCCGCGAAGAATTTGTCCCCGAACCCGAGATGTTTGAGCGCCTGAATATGCAGCCCGCCGAAGGCCAGGTCTTCTATCACGGCATCGGCTGCGATCGCTGCAAGGGCCGCGGATATTCCGGCCGCGCCGCGATCATCGAGGCACTCACCGTGAGCGAATCGATTCGCCGGCTCATCATCAAACGCGCCTCCGCCGCCGTGATCAAAAACCAGGCGATCAGCGAGGGCATGAAAACTTTGCGCATGGTCGGGATCGACAAGGCGCTCGAAGGAATTACCACCCTGGAAGAAGTCTGGCGGGTCACCGCCGAGGATCACTAAAAAATGAATTTGCTCCGATTTTTTAAGCGAGAAAAAACCGCCGCCGAACCGGCCCCGATGACCGCGGTGCTCCCGCGACCGATCGTGGAGAAGCCGGCTTCCGAGCGTTTCGGAAAGACCGTCATGCCAAACACGGCGCGGGTCTTCGAGACTTCCGGAGGATCGGTCGGTCCTGGCGGAGGCGCTAACTTTTCGTTAGGCCAGACCGTCGCGCCGAAAGTCGCTCCGCCGCTCGCGCCCGCGAGCGAGCGCACGATCGCGCTCCAGCTGGCCGACGTCCTTCCGCAGATTCCCGCGGACCTCGTGCAGCCGGCAGAGATCGATGCGGAACGGCGGCTCGTTTTCAAGGCCGCCCAGCTCGAGCGCGGGATGGCGAATGGTCGCCCGGCGGTTTCGCTCCGGTCGGTTTACCAGCAGGCGCCTGCTCTTTTCCGGGAGGAAATCGCCGAGAGCGATCCGCGCGAGATCGCACTGCCCTTCCACAAGGTGCTCGAGCAGTTCGCGAATTTTCAGGTCCGCGTCGACCAGGAACCGGACGACGCCGTGCCGGAAGTCGAGACGCCGTTTTTGAAGGTGACGCAGGAAGACAGCAAAAAGTTCGGCACGCCGGTGCACGCCGTTCGCCCCGCTGCGCCGGTTGTGTCACCCAAGCCCGCGGTCGCCGATGTCGTTAGGCAAACTGAGCCAGCGATCGTCGCCACGCCGAGCGAAGCCGCTCCGTCGACGCCTGCGGTTACGCCCAAAATCATTCCGCGCACTCCGATTCGTCTCTCGATCCCGACCGAACCGGCGCCCGCGCCAGCCGCCCCCGCCCCAACACCCATCGCGGCGCCGGCGTTACCCAAAATTTTCCCGCACGGAGCGGGCGTGCCCATCCCTGAGAGAGTTCCAGCCTCAAGTGGGTCGTCCGCTCCCATCTCTTTGCCTTCGCCGCTCGCGCCGGCCGTGGCGGTGGCGAAACCAGCGCCCGCCGCGCCGGTTCGCATTCCATTTAAGGTCACTCCGCCGGCGAGCGATCTCTGCCCGCCGCCGTCGCTGCCTTTGCGCGCTGCGCCCACTGCGGCCACGCCGTTGAGTTTCTCTGAGAACGGCCCGCGCCTGCAGATCCCGCTGCGCGCGGTGCTGCGCGGGATTCCGCCGTTCCAACTGACCGGCCCGATCGATCACGTGCCCGAGGACGCGGTCATCGAACTGCCCTTCGCGATTGTGCAGCCGCAGCTCTCGTTAGGCCGGGTCGCCATCTCGCCCGCGCAATTCCACGCCGCGATGCCGGCGGAATATCGCGCGCTCTATACGCTCGACGAAGGTGGCGTGCCGGTCTCGCTCCCGCTCCCGGAAATCCTGCGGAATTTGCCTAACGAGTCGCTCCAGATTCGGATCGACCAGGAGGAAGTGGAAGTGGCCGAAGTCTACGAAACGCCTTTCAGTCAGAAGGCCGCCGAAGACGCCGCGCGGATGAAGACACCAGTCGGCCCGATCGCGAAACCAGCTTTCGTTTTCGCCCCGAGCGTTAAGGACGTCGACGACGCCGACGCCATGGAAAAATCCGCGCCCGCGCCCGGCGCGACGTTGCCGAACACCCGCAATCCGCTCCAGGTCGCGCTCGACACCGACGACATCCTCGACGCCAAAAGCGCGGTCGCGCACGCCAGCCGGTTGCCCGGGGTGAAAGCCTGCGCGGTCGTCTTCTCCGACGGCCTCAGCCTGGCGGGCAACATCCCCGATGTTTACGAAACCGATGCGCTCTGCGCGATGGCGCCGGAAATCATGAAGCGGATGGCCGACCAGATGAACGGCGTCAATCTCGGCGATCTCCGCAGCGTCACTCTCTTTTGCGAAAAAGCGCCGGTCAGCCTTTTCGCCCACCAGAATATTTGCCTCGCCGTCCTCCACGCCACCAGCAGCCTCACGGACGAAGTCCGCGTCCGGCTCAGTCGCACCACGCAGGAGCTCGCGCAGATGTATGCGCAGCCGCAGTTGTCCCACGCCTAACGAAAAGCCATGTCGATTATCAATTACGCCAGCCGCGAGATTCAGTTCAAGATCGTCTATTACGGTCCGGCGCTCTGCGGCAAGACCACCAACCTCGCCTACATCCACGAGCGGATCAGCCCCGCGAATCGCGGCGATCTCGTCTCGCTCGCGACGGCTGCGGACCGCACCCTCTTCTTCGATTTCCTGCCGCTGAACGCGGTCGTGATCAAAGGCTTCGTAACCAAGTTCCAGCTCTACACCGTGCCCGGCCAGGTGATCTATAATGCGACTCGCCAGCTCGTGCTCCGCAGTGTCGACGGGATCATTTTCGTAGCCGATTCGCAGTGGGAAAAAATGGAGGAGAACGTCGAGAGCTTCCGCAACCTGGAAGAAAACCTCGCGCAGCAAAACCTCTCGATCGACGAGATTCCCTACGTCGTGCAGTACAACAAGCGCGACCTCGCGAACACGGCGCCGATCAATTACCTCGAGTTCCTGATGAACAATCGCAAGAAGCGGGTGCCGAGCTTCGAGGTCGTCTCGAGCACAGGCCAAAACGTCTTCGCTTCGCTCAACGCGGTCTCGCAGATGTTGCTCCATAAATTCAGCAAACAAGGCGACGCCACGCCCGCGGCTACGCCACCGCCGGTAGCGATCCCGATCGAGCCGAAATCCCAGCCGCAAGCCGCCAACAACCTATGAACTCGATCCCGGCCCTCACGATTGAAAATGTCGCCGATCTCGACGGCATCCTCGCGGACTTCCTGAAAAAAGCGGATGCAGATCTGACCGTCGTGATCGATCGCGGCGGGAACGTGATCTCGCAGTTTGGCGACGTCGCGGTGATGGACGTCACGATCATCGCCGCACTCGCCGCCGGTTCCTTCGCGGCTACCCGCGAGCTCGCGCGGCGCATCGGCGAAGTGGAGTTCAACGCGCTCTATCACCAGGGCAACGGCAGCCACATTTTCATGAACTCGGTCGACGACGACACGATCATGATCACCGTTTTCGGGAAGCGGACCACGGTTGGTCTGGTGCGCTTTTATTCCGCGGCGACCGCGCAGGCGGTCTCGGGTCTGCTCAAGGCAATCATGGGCGCAGGCGTGGAAGGTTTCCGCTTCGAAGCTTCCGACGTGACCGCGGCGCCGATCTTTGCGGATCGTTAGGCGCGGCGCAGTTGCGCAGGGCGCGTGATGCGGGGAAATTCGCCGCGCATCACATGGCGGTTCAATTCAGAGATTATTACGAGACGTTAGGCGTCGCGAAAACGGCCGACGCCGCGGAGATCAAAAGCGCGTTCCGGAAGCTCGCGCGCGTTCATCATCCCGACGTCGTGAAGCCGAAGGAGAAGGCCGCCGCGGAGGAGAAATTCAAGCAGATCAACGAGGCCTACGAGGTCCTGAGCGATCCGGAAAAACGCGCCAAGTACGATCAGCTCGGCGCGGATTGGAATCAGCCGGGCGGTTTCCCGCCGCCTCCGGGACGCGGCGGCGGTGGTGGCGGATTTCAGCGCTACGGCGGCGGCAACGGCGAAGGCGTGGAGTTTGAATTTGGCGGCACCGGGTTCAGCGATTTCTTCGAGCAGTTTTTTGGCGGCGGTCGCGGCGAATCGGCTTTTGGCGGGGGCGCCGGTTTTGGCCGGCGACCGATGACGGCCGAGCGCGGCCAGGACGTCGAGGCCGACATCATGGTGACGCTGGAAGAAGCACTCGCCGGTTCGAAACGGCAGGTCTCTCTCCGCCGCGGAGGATTCCGACAAAGTCGAAACCTACCAGGTGAAAATCCCGCGCGGCGTGCACGAAGGCCAGCGCATCCGGCTCGCGGGCCAGGGCGAAGCCGGCGCGGGCGGCGGAAAAAGCGGCGACCTTTTCCTGCGGGTGCGGCTGGCGCGGCATCCGGATTTTTCCGTGGAAGGGAACGACCTCATCTACGAGGCGACCCTCGAGCCGTGGCAGGCTGTGCTCGGGACCGAGCTCGAGGTCCCGACGCTCGAGGGCACCGGCCGTCTCAAGATTCCGCCCGGCACGCAAGGCGGGAAGCGTTTCCGCCTGCGCGAGCGCGGCCTGCCGACTGCGAACGGCAGCCGCGGTCATCTCTACGTCGCCGCGCAAATCGCCATCCCGAAGGAACCGAGCGAAGCCGAGAAAAAACTCTGGCAACAACTGGCCGAGTTGTAGCGCTCCGGACTCGACAAGCGCTTCCGCTTTCCGCTAGGAGAACAAAATGAAAATCGCGCTTGGCTCCGATCACGCTGGCTTCCTCTACAAGGAAAAAATCAAGGAGCTCCTGCCATCGTTAGGCCACGAAGCCGTCGACTTCGGCACGGACAGCACGGAGGCGGTCGATTATCCGAAATTCATCCGCCCCGCGGCCCAGGCGGTGGCGCGCGGGGAATGCGACCGCGGGATCGTCCTTGGCGGCTCCGGCAACGGCGAGGCCATTTCTGCGAACAAGATTCGCGGGATTCGCTGCGCGCTTTGCTGGAACGAAGAGACCGCCCGGCTTTCCCGCCAGCATAACGACGCGAATTGCTTGTCGTTAGGCGAGCGAATGATCAGCGAAGAGATGGCACTGAACATCGTGCGCGTCTGGCTTTCGACCGATTTCGAAGGTGGCCGCCACGCGGCCCGGATCGCTCAGCTCGAGCCCTGATCTACCGTAGCGCCGCCCAGACGCTGAACAGAAAAACCGCGCTAACGAACGCATTGCTCTGGAAAAACGCGCGGTTGATTCCGGCGAGATCGAGCCGCGCCGCGCTCCGGTGTTCGTAAAAAAGGGCGGCCGCCACCAGCGGCATCCCGCAAAAATAGATCACGCCTAACGACGCCGCGAAACCGAAGCCGAGCAACGTCGCGAACATCACGAGATGGAGCGTTTGCGCGACCCGGAGCGAGCGGAGGATTCCAATTCGCACCACCAGCGAATGCAGCGCTTCCCCGCGATCGAATTCCAGATCCTGCGTCGCGTAGATCAGATCAAAGCCAGCGACCCAGGCGATCACCCCGACCGCCAGGAGCAGCGGCGCAAAAGCGAGGGTTCCGGTGCCCGCGATCCAAGCCCCGATGGGCGCGATTGCGAGGGCGAGGCCGAGAAAAAAGTGGCTCGCCGCGGTAAAGCGTTTCGTGAGCGAATAGAAAAAAATCACCGCGAGCGCGAGCGGCGCGAGCCAGAGCGTGAGCCGGTTAATTGCGCCCGCCGTCGCGACAAAAGCGAGCGTGCTCGCGATGAGCAGGAGAATCGCCGTCGCGCGCGGGAGCAGGGTGTGCCGCGCCGCCGTCCGCGGATTCCGCTGATCGAGCGACCAGTCGACGATCCGGTTAAAAAGCATCGCCGCCGTGCGCGCGAAAACCATGCAAAGCAGCACCAGAATGAAAACGCGCGCAGAAGGTCGGCCGCGCGTTGCCACAAGGAGTGCGCCGAGCGCGAAGGGCAGGGCAAAGATCGTGTGCGAAAAACGAATCAGCTCAAAGAAGCGGCCAACGCTGGAGCGCGGTTTTTCTAGCCGGTTCATTATTCGTTAGGCGGACTGGGCACGCCTCAACCGAGCAACCCTTCCAGCTTCGGCCGCGCACGGGAAACAACCGGCAACCCGTGGGCAAAGAGCAGCCGCTCGAAGGAAAAATCGAGGAGTTGGCGGAGGGAGCGCCGCATCAGTTTTTGATCTGCGCAATATTTCGGCGGCAACAGCGCGAAGCCGTCCGGGCCGAAATTGATCAGCGCGTCGCCCAGGATGAGCGCTCCGCCGTCGTCCGAAAAATGAAGCGCGATCTCGCCCTCCGCCGCGCCCTCGAGCGCGATCACCTGGATGCGTTCGCCCACCTGCTCGCCCGCCTGGAGCGAGATCGTCTCGAGGTTCCAGAGCGCGCTGGCGGTAGGTGGAGAGGCGAGAACCGCCGCGCCAGACCGGGCGGCGAAATCAACCGCCGCGCGCTCGTGGTTCGCGTTTGTCACGAAGATCCCGCAGACGCTGGCGTCGCGAGTGAGTTCCTCCCAGGCCGGCTCGGCCATCTGGATCGGGTCCACCAAGTAAAGCCGATCCTCCAGGCGAAGCGCGGTCGAGAAGAGCTCCGCTTTCACCGCCGGATCGTAGGCGTGCCAGAGGGCGAGAGCCGCGGAGAGGGAATGAAGTTCAGCGGCCTGGACCATGGGAGAGCGGGAAGAGCGGAAGAGTTGGCATCGGAGCTGCTATACAGACTATAGAAACTATAAAAGCCATATGATGACCTTCTCCTATCAAGCTCGCGATGGCGCCGGTAATATCGTCAACGGTATTCAGGACGCAATCAACGAGGACAACGCTGTCACCAGTCTCATGAGCCGCGGGCTCATGGTGCTGTCACTCACGCAGAAGGCTGCGGTTTCCCGCAAGAAAAACAAGGTGCTCACGGTCAAGGAGACCGACCTCGTGCTCTTCACCCGCCAGCTCGCCACCATGATCGAGGCGGGCATTTCGCTCGTCCAGGCACTCACCGCGCTCTACGAACAGTGCGACGCGAAGAAGCAGAAAAACCTTCGCGCCGTGATCGGCGACATCACCGCCCGTGTCCAGGGTGGCGAAACTTTCAATGAATCCATCGCCCGACATCCGCGTGTCTTCAGCCGGCTCTATGTGAGCATGGTGAAAGCGGGCGAGCACGGCGGTTTGCTCTCGGAGATTCTCGACCGGCTGGCCGGTTTCCTCGAAGCGAGCGCCCGCCTGCGCAAGAAGGTGAAGTCGGCCATGACCTACCCGGTCATCGTCATCAGCATTGCTTTCCTCATCACGACCTTCCTGATCGTGCCGAGTGGTCCCGGTCTTCGGCGAGATCTTCAAGGACTTCGGCGCGAAATTGCCCGCGCCGACTCAGTTCCTGATCGATCTCAGCGACTTCGTCCGGGCGAAATGGTACTTCATGATCCTCGGGATCGGCGGCACCATCTTCGGGCTCAAAGCCTTCCTCCGCTCCAATCGCGGCCGCATCCTGAGCGATAAGTGGAAGTTAAAGCTGCCGATCTTCGGCCCGCTCATCCACAAGATCTGCATGTCGCGGTTTGCCCGCACCTTTGCCCAGCTCATCCGCTCGGGTGTGCCGATCCTGGAAGTGCTCGACATCGTGGGCGGCTCGGCCGGTAACCACGTCGTGGAAGAGAGCATCAAAGGCGTCAGCGCCGACGTGGAGAAAGGCGACAATCTTTCCGTAGCGCTATCGAAGAAGAAAATTTTCCCGCCCATGTTACTCCGGATGGTGGCCGCCGGTGAATCGACCGGTCGGATCGACACCATGCTGGAGAAAATGGCCGACTTCTGGGACGAAGAAGTCGAAGCCATGCTCGACGCGATGACCTCGCTGATCGAGCCCCTTTTGATCGTGTTCCTCGGAGTAATCGTAGGTGGCATCGTGATTGCGATGTTCCTGCCGATCTTCAAGCTGAACGAAGTAGTTTCGCAGAGCAAAAGCTAGGGAGAAGCTTGCTCGGTGGAAGGGAGGGCGGTCCGCAAGGGCCGCCCTCTTTGTTTCGTTGGGCGACTTACTCGATCGTCGCCCGGTCGCGATCGGGAGCCAGGCTTGAGGTGGTGTTGCCGGTCACCTGTTCGACCCGCGAATACATCTCGAAATAGATTCGCTCGATCGCAGTCGCCGGGTCTTCCATCATCATATTCTCCTTGATCTTGCTCGCGTAGATCGGGAAAGAAAACGGCGAGACCACCGGCAGCTCGCGCAGTTTCCAATCGAAGGTCGTCACCTCATCGAGAAACGCATAAGCTGCCTCCGCGTCGAGAAAGGTATGCATCGCCTGGCGGTAAGCTTCCTCGAGCAGCGGATGATCCGGCTCGTGCTGCTCGAGCACGCGAAACAGCACCTCGCTGCTCCAACTCAACTGCCGCGGCTTGCGTTCGCGACCCGGCAGATTGCGCGGAACCATGAGACCGGTCTGGGCGACGCCGCGGAACTGCCACTTCACCAACTCCGATCCGCGGAGCGCGGCATGTAGATCTTCCTCCGCTTCGTTGCGCCGGAAAAGCGTCTGCCATTGGGCCAGCGGCAATTCCTGGAAACGCCGGAGCGTGAGGAGGAATCCGTAGTCGTCGATCGTCACCAATGCGTTGCCGCCGATCCGCTCCTGCACCCGCCACGCAATGATCCGCGAGAGCGCATCGTTCCCGCTCCGCCCGATCAGCGCGTGGAAAAAGTAGTGCGAGTGCTCCCCTTCGCGATAGAGCTCGAGGAGGAATTTCCGGCCCGCTGGGATCTCCGAGAGCGCGAGCTGGGCGCGGAAAAATTCCACGATCGGCTGCGCGTTCGCGAGCGAGATTTGATAGGTCTCGACCAGCCAATCGATCGCCTCCGCCTCCGACCCCGCGCGCAGCCGCGCATCCAATTCGCCGCGCAGGGATCGCACCGCCTGCGCGAGGCCGGAAGTAAGCGGCATCTTCGCCGCGTTCCAGCGCGGGATCGTCGGGAGGTGACCATCGGCACGTTCGACGTAAGCCTCCTGCACACCGGTTTCTTTTAGCCTAACGACCCGTCCGCCGAGCACGAAAAGATCTCCGGGACTGAGCTGCTTGATGAACCCTTCTTCGACTGAACCGAGCCGGCGCCGGCCAAGCAGCACGCTGACGTAGCCCTCGGAAACGATCGTCCCAATGTTGAGCAGAAACTCCCGGGTCACGCGCGGATGGGCGAGCGTGATCAGGCCCTCCTCGATCGTGATCTTGCCGAAAAGGCCGGCGTATTGCCGTTGCAATGAAGCGCCGCCACCGGTGAGGTACTCCAGGATGTGATCGAACTCCGCGCGCTCCAAATCGCGATACGGATAAGCGCGCGTCACGATCGCGTAGGCTTCGTCGGCCGCGATCGGCGCGAGCGCGGCCATCCCGACGATATGCTGCGCCAGCACGTCATTCGGTTGGAGCATGATCCGGATCGGATCGAGCGCGCGTTGCCTAACGAGTAAAGCAGTCGCGGTCGCTTCCACGAGGTCGTTGATGTTCGTCGCCACGAGCACGCCATGGCTGTTTTTGTTCAGGGAATGGCCGGAGCGCCCGATCCGCTGGATCGCGCGCGAGACTCCTTTCGGCGTGGCCACCATCACCACGAGATCGACCGCGCCGATATCGATCCCCATCTCGAGACTGGTGGAGCAAACGACTGCGCGCAGCTCGCCATCCTTCAGCCGATCTTCGACCTCGATCCGGACACTGCGATCGAGCGACGCGTGATGAATTTCGATCTGCTCGGCAAGATCGGGGAGAAGCTCTTTCAATCTCAGCCCCAGCTGCTCCGCGGCGGAGCGGACATTGGTAAAAACGATTACCGATTTCCGCGATCGGATCAGCTCGGCCAGCTCTGCAAAAAGCCGAATACCGGTGTAACCGGCCGGCGGATAAGGCTTCCGCCGGATCGGCGAGAAAACTTCCACGATCGATTCCTTCTCGATCTTCGCCTCCGCGACGCGGCAGGGCCGATCGCCGCCCGCGAGAAAGCGCGCGAGCAAATCGAGCGGAGCCGCGGTTGCGGAGAGGCCAACCCGGCAGAGCGGACCGTTTGGCCTAACGAGTTCGTCCAGCCGTTCGAGCGAGACCGCGAGATCGACGCCCCGCTTGTTCCCGGCGAAAGAGTGCAACTCATCCACGATCACAAAGCGGCAGCTCGCGAGGTGGATCGCGAACGCCTCCTGCGCGAGCATCACCGCCAGGCTCTCCGGCGTGGTCACTAAGAGCTGCGCCGGTTTGCGCCGGAATTTCGCGCGCTCGCTCGCGCTCGTGTCGCCGGTGCGCACGTGGACGAGCAGCTCTTTCTCCAGACCCATTCCGGCGATCGGCGCGCGGAGATTTTTCCCGATGTCGTAGGTCAGCGCGCGGAGCGGCGAGACGTAAAGACAGCGCACGCCTAACGACAATGGCCCGGCTTCCAGTTCGCGCAGCAAATGATCGAAAACGCCGAGGAAACCGGCGAGGGTTTTGCCGCTTCCCGTCGGCGAGGTGAGCAGGATCGATTCTTTCTCCAGGATCGCGGGCACACAGCGCAGTTGCGCGTCGGTGAAACGTCCATAGGTCCCGCGAAACCATTTGCGAAGTCGCGGGTGAAGCCGCTGGAAAAGCGACTTATCGGTGACCTCAGCCGGCGCGTGCACAATTCAACTTCACGGCGAGTCGGGCCGTCGTCGAATCGTTCGCCTCGCCGGCACGAGATGCTTGTCAGGCGGCAAGATTATGTGACACGTTCGGATCGACTTAATTCTTGCATGAAAAAAATCCTCCTCGCCCTCGTCCTCCTCACTCTGTCTCAGACCAGCCCGGCCGCGAACCCGCCTGCGCCCGTTCGCACGATCAAAGATTTGCCTAACTTCCCGATGGACTCGCTCCGCCATTCGATCAATCACCAGCTCTTTCGCTCGCTTCAAGTGTCGCCGCTCGAGGCGTGGGTGGTGGCAAAGTCGCTGGTCTTCGGCGGTAAAATGCAGAACCCGAAGATCGTTCATGAAGAAGCGGGCGGGATCTATGACAAGATGCTGCAGGACATCGCCCGGAGCTACACCGTGACCGGGGGCGAACATACCGAAAGCCGGACCCAGACGGATTCACTCACGTGTCATCTGCTCGTCTTTGATATCAAGGACGGCAAGATGGCCATCGTCCTGCCGCACACTGACGATGCACGCTATCTGGGTTTCCAGGATTACGGCGACACTTGGATCGGCATCCTGAAGAACGGAACCTGGACGACTGTGAGTAAACCGCGGCCGCGCCGCTAGCTCTGCGGTAAAAGGAGGAGCATGATTTTTTCCTGGCTCCTCCTGCTCGTGCCACTCGCGCTGGCGCTGCATTATCTCCTGCACGTCGGGCCGCTCTGGACCTTCATCTGCGCGGTGGTCGCGATCGTGCCGCTCGCGGAGTGGATCCGCCGCGCGACCGAACAACTGGCGCACCGCGCGGGCTCGGCGATTGGCGGTTTGCTGAACGTTACTTTCGGTAACACCGCCGAGTTGATTCTCGCACTCTTCGTCCTGAGCACGGGTGAGACCTCGGTCGTGAAGGGACAGATCACCGGTTCTATCATCGGAAATAGCCTGCTTGGCCTGGGCCTCGCGATCATCGCCGGAAGCTGGGGCCGCGAGCGCCAGACCTTCAAGCGCGAGCGCGGCGGGCTGCTCTCCAGTCTTCTGATCTTGGTCACGATCGCGCTCCTGGTCCCGGCTCTCTTCGACTACACTGAGCGCGGACTCTATTCAAAGGCCGACGTCGGCGCGCTGGATGAGAAGCTAAGTCTCGGCGTCGCCGTCGGTACTGATCGCGGTCTATTTTGCGAACCTCCTTTACACGTTAGTGACCCACCGCGATGTCTTTGCTTTCGAGGAACCGGAAGCAAACGCGAAGGCTTGGCCGGTCTGGGTTTCGATAGGTGTGCTGGTATTGGGGACGGCGCTGACCGCGTGGGAAGCGGAATTGGTTTCCGGCGCGCTCGACCAAACCGCGACGCAGCTCGGGATGTCCACCTTCTTTCTCGGCGTCTTCGTCCTCGCTGTGGTCGGAAACGCCGCGGAGTACGTCGCCGCGATCTATTTCGCGCGGCGCGATCGGATGGGACTCGTGATCAGCATCACAGTCGGTTCGACCATTCAGGTCGCGCTGCTGGTCGCGCCGATCCTCGTGATTGTCTCCCATTTCATGGGTCACCCAATGAACCTTGTCTTCGACAATCCGCTGGAGCTGATCGCGATTGCCGCAGTCTCCTTTGCGGTTAACGCCATTGCTGAGGATGGCGAGACGACCTGGTTTGAAGGCGTGTTGTTGCTGGCAGTTTACGTTGTGTTGGGAATGGCGTTCTTCTTCGTCACGAAATAGCCGAAGCGCGGATCGAGTTTCGCGAGGGCAGCCGCGGCGTAGTCCTGGTCGGCGGGAGAAAGATAATCCGCGAAGCCGCCCACTTTGCCGCGCCGCACCTTGAACGACTCCGGATCGGCGGTATCCCCGGCGCGCAGGATCTTGGAGTCGAACGCCCCGGCGGTTTCCAACTTCTGCATGTTCCCGAAAGCGGAGAACTCCACAGCATGGGCCAGGGCACGCTCGTCGAGCGGGCCCTCGCCTAACGAGTGTAGGACCTCCGAAAAACCCGCGCGCGGATTCTCCCGCAGCGCCTCGTAGCGGACGAGGAGGAAGTCCGAACGGCCCGTCCATTCCGCGAGCCAGCTATTCATCACTTCGATCATCGAGATCAGACCAAACGCGGGATCGCGCAGGAGATCGTCCACGCTTCGAGCCTTAAGGTCGTTAGGCGTCTCTTTTATCCGTCGCGTGAGCTGAACGTAGAGAGAGACGAAGGCGTCGCGCGGGTCGCGCGCCAGAAGGATGATCGGACAGCGTCGGCGTTCGCGCTGTGGGATCAGATATTTTCCGCGCAGCTTGTCCCAGCGGTCGGCCTTGGTCCTTTCCTCGAAGAGATCGTGAGTATAAATGATTCGCGGCACCCCTGGGTATTGCTCGGGCTGAAGGCTGAACGGCTGTCCCGCCTTCTCGCAAAAGTAGGCGCAAAGAAACGTGCGCACCCAGGTGCGGCCGCTCTTCGGGATCGAGACCACGAGCGCGTCGCCGCCGGAAAGCTGGCGCGCGCGGCTGCTCAAATTCCACTTCACGAAACGCATCTTCTTATAACTCGATCGTGCTCGCGGCCTGTCGGCGCAATGCGCGCTTCAGTCTCGCCCGCCCGAGCGCGCGGTAAACTCCCTTCTGCCAATTATGTTTCGGAAAGACCGGCCGAAAGAAAGGATCAATCTCCACCCCATGCTCGCGGCAGAGGGCGATCGCATCGGGCATCCAAAGTCCGCGCGAGATCGCTGACATAAGATAAGGAATCGGAGTGTTCTCGCGACGGAGATAGGAAAGGATTTGCATCTCCTGCGTCCGCGCGCTGCCGCGGGCTTCGAAATCCCACGCCGTCTCACCCGCGCGCAGGATCGATTGCAGCGCGCCTTTTTTCCACAAAGTCACCTGGCACCGGGTCCGGCCGTCGGAGTCCAGCGGCACGACGCCGTAGCGATCGTTCAACGGCCGAAAACCCTGGTCGAATCCCGAGCGAGCCCGGAAACAGAGTGAGTCCGCCTCCGACTCAAGCACTTGGGCGAAATCATTCGCGAGCTGTTCCAGCCGGACGAGCCGGGTGAGAAAGTAATCCTCCTGGAAGTAGAGCACGTAACCCTGTGGGATTTGCTCCAGCGCGGCGAGCAGGTTGCTCGACCAACCGCGATCTTCGCCTACGGCAATCGGTCGAATGTTCCGCGATTGCACTCGGAGTCGGTTCGTGATCAGGAAAATGTCCAACGAACAATCCGGCCAGAAACGGCCGAAGAAATCTGCGAACGGTTTCCACGCATCGAAAAAAGCGTCACAACTCGAGACCACGATTGCGACGCTCGAGTGGAAGTCGCGCAACACCGGCATCCGGCAGCGTCGGGCAAGGCGACGGGGTTCTCAAGTTGCCTCAGCAGCTCTCAATTCGTTGCCATTGCACTGCTTAGTCTCCTTGTTTTTAACAGCCGGAAATGCACTATCTGCATCTCCCGACTGGCTATACCAGTCGTGCGCCGTCCTGCTCAGCGGTTTGAGCGCGTCATGGCCCCCGGCGTAACGTTCGCAGCCTTTCCAGGCATGGAGGAATTCCGCTTTAACCTGGCCCGCGGCTTCCGGCGCATGATGATCGGGCGGAGCAAGCTGACAACCGCCGAGCAGCAGTGCAGAGAGCGCGAAGCCGAATTTAGAGAAGCGCGTCGCGAAGTATTTCCACGGGGTGATGCGCACGACGGCCGGTGCCGTCCTTGATTTGATGCCGGCAGCTCGTCCCCGGTGCGGCAATCAGAGTGTCATCCGGCGCGGCGCGCACGGTGGGGAAAAGCACCAACTCGCCGATCTGCTGGGAGACAGCGAAGTGTTCCGCTTCATAACCGAAGGAACCAGCCATGCCGCAACAGCCGGAAGGGATAAGCGAGACCTGATAGTTAGCCGGCAGTTCCAGCATTTGGATGGTGGGCATTTGCGAGGCTAGCGCTTTTTGGTGGCAATGACCGTGCAGCCGGATGCTTTGTTTCTCCGTGGTGAAAGTCTCGTGCGAAATCTTACCCGCCTGCACTTCGCGCGCGATGAACTCATCGATCAGGAGCGCGCGCTGGGAAAGCTGCTGCGCCGCGTCTTTCAGGTGCGCCGGTATGAGGTCGGGGAATTCATCACGGAACCCGAGAAGAGCAGAAGGTTCAAGACCGATGAGCGGTGCCTCGTCGGTAATAACCTTGTGCAGCGACTCTACATTTCGAATCGCGAGCGTTTGCGCTTCGCGAACCAGGCCCTTCGAAATTTGGGCCCGGCCGCTCTCGACATGTCGGGGAATAATCACTTCGTAGCCAAGCCGGTTCAGTAACTCAACCGCGGCGATGCCGATGTGGGTGTCGTTGTAGTTCGTGAACTCGTCGCAGAAGAGGTGGACGCGCCCGTGAGGGTAACTCAGCGAGACGGGATTGGCGTGACGCTTATGCCAGGCCGCAAGCGTGGTGGAGTGCAGCAGCGGCAGGCTGCGACCGGCGGCGAAACCGGATACCTTTTTGATCAGGCCCGAAACCGCGGGAGTGGTTACCGCCCAGTTATAAAGCGACGGCGCCAGTGCGGCGAGGCGCATGGAACGGGTGAAGCCGGCTACCAGCCGCGCACGGAAAGGAATGCCGTGGGTGTCGTAGTAATGTTGCTGCCATTCAGCCTTCAGGCGCGCGACATCGACGTTTGACGGGCACTCCGACTTGCAACCTTTGCAGGAGAGACATAGGTCCATGACCGCTTTTACTTCTTCGCTGTCCCATGGGTCAGTGACGCGATGCGGATGAGTCAAGACATGGCGAAGCATGTTGGCGCGCGCGCGGGTGCTGTCCTGTTCATTGCGCGTGGCCATGTAACTCGGGCACATCGTACCGCCCGCGAGCTGTAACTTCCGGCATTCGCCGACGCCGGTGCAGGCTTCGGCAGCGCGCAGGATTCCCTGCGTCGCGCTGAAGTCAAAAATGGTTTTGTAATCTCGATCCGGGTGGTCGATCTCATGCCGGAGATGCGTATCCATCGGCGGGGTGTCGATGATCTTTCCCGGGTTAAAAACACCGTGCGGATCAAATAACTCCTTCACCTGGCGCATCAGCGCGTAACACTCAGCGCCGACCATGAAGCGGATGAACTCGCCGCGGAGCCGGCCGTCGCCATGCTCGCCGGAAAGCGAGCCGCGATATTTTTTCACGAGCGCGGCGACATCGGTGGCGATGCCGCGGAACATCGCGAGACCTTCCGGCGTCTTCAGGTTAAAGAGCGGCCGCGTGTGCAACTCGCCCGCGCCAGCGTGCGCGTAATAGACACTGCTAACACCGTATTTCTCTCGCATCAGATTATCGAACTCTGCGATGTAAGCCGGCAAATCCTCGACTGCGACCGCGGTATCCTCGACCACTTCGCGCGGCTTCGCGTCACCGGGCACGTTATTCATTAAACCCTGACCGGCTTTGCGCAGAGCCCAGACGCGCGCGCAATCGTCGCCCCACAAAACCGGGAAGGCGTAACCCAAACCCGCGGCACGCAGTTCGCTTTCGAGCATCGCCATTTCACGCTCGATCAACGCCCGATCGGCATGGCGAATCTCGACCACGAGCACGGCCCCAGGGTCGCCCTGAACGAAGAAACGGTTCTTCGCCTGAGTTAGATTTGTCTTCGTGCATTCGAGGATGTGACGATCGATCAACTCGCAGCCAAAAGGCCCGTGGCGCATCGCGATCACCGCGGCGTGGAGCGATTCGCCGATGCTGGAAAAATGCGCGCACAT
This sequence comes from uncultured Verrucomicrobiae bacterium, assembly GCA_963742845.1. Lineage (GTDB taxonomy): Bacteria > Verrucomicrobiota > Verrucomicrobiia > Chthoniobacterales > UBA10450 > Palsa-1392. The sequence goes on from CAVUNK010000005.1 coordinate 61,738, forward strand.
CAGCGCGCCCGGTGGTGGGAGCGGCTCGCAGTGCAGTTCGTATTCCACTCCGAGGAAAAGCGTCCCCTCGGAGCCGGCAAGGAGGCGGCAAAGGTTGAACGGTTTCTCCGAAGCAGGATCGAAAACGGCGCAGTCCATCAGTTGATCGAGCGCGTAACCGGTGTTACGCCGGGTGACCGTGGACTTCGGAAAATGCGCACGAATGAGCGCGCGATTTGTTTCCACGCCGAGAAGGTCGCGCACGCCGCGGTAGATTCGGGTCTCGAGCGAATCCGGGCCGGCGCATTTCGTCTTAAACTCGTTAGGCGTGAGCGGGCCGAAAGTTACCTCCAACCCGTCGCTGAGAAATCCGCGCACGGAAACGAGATGCTCGCGCGTGGTGCCGTAGACGATCGAGTTCGCGCCGCAGGAATTGTTACCCACCATGCCGCCGATCATGGCCCGGTTGGCGGTGGAGGTTTCCGGGGTGAAGAAGAGACCGTGGGGGAACAGTTCGCGGTTCAACTCATCGCGGATCACCCCCGGTTGCACCCGCACGTGCGCGCGGTCGCGTTCCAGCCTAACGACCCGATCGAGATGCCGGCCGAGATCCACGACCAGTCCGTGACCGACCACCTGACCCGCGAGCGAAGTGCCCGCCGCGCGCGGAATGATGCCTAGACCGTGATGTGCCGCAAACAAGACCAGCCGGCGCACATCCGCTTCGGACCTTGGCAGCGCGACGGCCACCGGCATTTCCTGATACTCGGACGCGTCCGTGGCGTAGAGCCGGCGCATCGCTTCGTCGCGCTGCAGATCGCCCGCGAGCTGCGCGGCGAGTTGGTCAAGTGCGGCGGTGAGTTGCATCAAACGATGGCGTTGCGGGCCATCACTTCAGCATACCATCGGGCGCTGGCCTTCGGCGTGCGCTTTGGCGTTTGGTAGTCGCAATAGACCACGCCGAAGCGACAGGCGTAGCCATCTTCCCATGCGAAATTATCCATGAACGACCAGAGAAAATAACCGCGCACCGGCGCGCCGTCGCCGGTCGCGCGCCGCAGTTCGCACAGGTAGTTCCGCAGGTAATCGTGCCGATGCAGATCGAGCACTCCCCTTTCTCGGGCGGAGCGTCGTGATAACCGGCGCCGTTTTCAGTGATATAGATCGACTTCACGCCACACTTCCGCCGCGAGCCGCGGTCCCCAGTAGAGAGCTTGCGGCGTGTGGCGCAGCCAGCGCGCATCAGCCGCGGGATAGGAAGACGGAAAAGGAGCAACTCGGGCTGGTCGCGTTTCCCAGCGCGGACGAATTGGTCGAAATAGATATTCAAGCCAAGAAAGTCCGTTGGCTGGCTGATGTGCTCCAAGTCGCCGGGTTGAACCTTCGGCGCGGCCTTGCCTGACGCGCGAAGATACTCCGACGCGTAGCGCCCGCGGTAGATAGGTTCGAGCACGCGAGTGTTACCTTGCTGGAAGGCGATACGCGCCGCGGCGATGTCGTCCGGAGTCTCAGTACGAAGTTCTTCGGAAAGGTTAGCGGACGTACTCTTATTGGCACAATGTTGATGAGAATCCTAGCGCAGGCAAGGTCCCGCGCCAGCGGCTACGAGCGAGAGACATAGGCCCGTTGTTAGGCGGGATATTGCTTACTCGCTCTTCTTCACATCCTTGATCGTCCATTTGCTGACGGTCAGGCCCTTCGCGGTGCGGGTACTGACCGGAACGCGAGTAAGATCGAAATCGAGCTCGCGAACGCGCGCGCCACTGCGGCCGTCGAGCAAGACCTGGAGCGACTTCGGCATCGCCTTTTCCGTGGTGGCGATGTGCAGGTAAACGATGCGGGACTTATCGGACTTCGCGAGGGGATAGAGTTTGTCGCGGGATAGTCCTCCGATCTGAAATTTTTTCGCGAAGGCTTTGCCGCTTTCGCCGTCCTGATAGATTAGCGTGTAGAAGTTGGTGTCTCCCTCTTTCGGCCAGAGGGCGAGATGGATGATCTCGCGGCCCATGAAAACTTTGTCGGCGACCTTCGATACTTTGAGCGAGCCGTCCTGCATGATCGCGAGGACGCTGTCGAGGATGGTGCACTCGGTGACGAATTCGTGCTGGCGCCAGTTGAGCCCGATGAAGCCATCCTTGCGGTTGACGTAGAGGCGCTGATTGGCAGAGACGACGGCGGAGACGTCGATCTGCTCGATCTCGTCAAAGCTGGTGCGGCGCTTGATGCCTTTACCATATTTCGTCTGCAGGTTTTCGAACCAGTCGATCGCGTAACCGGTGAGATTCTTGAGATGGGCTTTCGTTTCCTTGATCCCGGTTTCGACCTTCTTCATCGCCTCGTCGGCCTGGAAACGGTTGTAGGCGGAGATGCGTTTGATGCGTATCTCGGTTAGACGCACGATATCCTCGTTAGTTACTTCGCGACGAAGGGACTTCACGAAAGGCTTCAGACCGTTACGAATTTCCTCAAGCACGCTTTCCCACGTTTTGGATTTCTCGATCAGGCGATAGATGCGCTCCTCGATAAAAATGCGTTCGAGCGAGTCCCAGTGCCACTGCTGCTCGAGTTCGCCGAGCTTGATTTCGAGCTCCCGTTTCAGCAGCGCCTTGGTCGCCTCGACACTGGTCCTGAGGATATCGCGGACGCCGAGGAAGTGAGGTTTGTCGTCCCCAGTCTTAGGATCGCGCACGATAACGCAAGCCGAGGGATTGAGCTGCACCTGGCAACTGGTGAAGACATAGAGTTGCTGGACGATTTTTTCCGGTTCGGCGCCCTGCGGGAGGTGAACGAGAATCTCGACCTTGTCGGCCGTGTTGTCGTCGACGTGACGGATCTTGATTTTACCCTTGGTGTTCGCGGCGAGGATCGAATCGATGAGCGAGGTCGTAGTCACCCCGAACGGCAGTTCGGTGATGGCGAGGAGCGATTTCGAACGTACCTCGATCGTCGCGCGCACCTTCACTTTGCTGCCGCGTTCGCCGTCGTTGTACTCGGTAAAATCGGCGGTGCCGCCAGTGTGGAAGTCCGGGAGGATGCGAAACGTTTTGCCTTGGAGGTGATTGATGGCGGCGCGGCAGAGATCGTTGAAGTTATGCGGAAGGATCTTGGTCGAGAGTCCGACCGCGATGCCTTCGGCGCCTTCGAGGAGCGCGATAGGAAACTTGGCTGGAAGCGTAACTGGTTCCTGGTTCCGGCCGTCGTAGCTGAGCTGCCAGGTGGTCGTCTTCGGATTGAAGAGGACGTCCTTCGCGAAGTTCGTTAGGCGAGCCTCGATGTAACGGGGTGCCGCGGCATCGTCGCCGGTCAGGACGTTGCCGTAGTTGCCCTGGGGTTCGATCAGCCACCCGCGCTGGCCGATCGAGACGAGCGCGGCGCCGATCGAAGCGTCGCCGTGCGGATGGAGTTTCATCGTCGCACCGACGACGTTGGCGACTTTGTGGAAGCGGCCGTCGTCCATGTCCCAGAGGGTGTGAAGGACGCGGCGCTGCACGGGCTTCAGGCCATCGTCGATGTGCGGAACGGCCCGGTCGAGGATGACATAGCTGGCGTATTCGAGAAACCAGTTGCGATAACTCAGCGCGAGCGGGGATTGCTCGTCCTGGACCTTCTCGCCCGGTCGGCGAGTGGGTGTGAGCGTATCCTCCTCGGCGTCGGCCGGAACTTCGGCTGGGGCGTGCGCGGGTGGCGTGTCCGCTGGCGCCGCGTCCCACGCGAGCATCGGTTGGTCGTTATCCTGGGCAGGCTTCTTTTTCGCCATCGTTAGGCTTCGATCAGGTCTTTCTCGACCCGCAGATTGTCGATGATGAAATCCTGCCGTTCGGAAGTGTTTTTCCCCATGAAGAAGGAAAGGAGTTCATCGGAGCTATAGAGATGATGGAGATTGATCGGGTCGAGCCGGATGTTCTCCCCGATGAAATCCTTGAATTCGCCGGCCGAGATTTCACCGAGCCCCTTGAAACGGGTGATCTCATGGCTGGCGCCGAGCGCGGCGATCGCGGACTTTTTTTCCTGCTCCGAGTAGCAGTATTTCGTGACCTTTTTGTTGCGCACCCGGAAGAGCGGCGTCTGCAGGATGAAGAGATGGTTGTTCCGGATGATGTCGGGGAAAAACTGCAGGAAAAACGAGAGTAGGAGCAGCCGGATGTGCATCCCGTCCACGTCGGCATCGGTGGCGATGACGATCTTGTTGTAGCGCAGCCCGTCGAGGCCGTCCTCGATGTTCAGCGCGGATTGGAGGAGGTGAAATTCCTCGTTCTCATAGATGACTTTTTTCGTTAGGCCGTAGGTGTTGAGTGGTTTCCCTTTCAACGCGAAGACCGCCTGGGTCTGCACGTCGCGCGTGGACGTGAGCGAGCCCGCGGCGGAGTCGCCTTCGACAATGAAAAGTGTGCTCTCCTCCGCGCGCGGATTTTTGTCGCCGAGGTGGAGGCGGCAGTCACGCAGCTTCCGGTTGTGCAGGGAGGCTTTTTTCGCGCGTTCCTTCGCGATGTTGCGGATGCCGGCGAGTTCTTTTCGCTCGTGTTCGCTTTCCTCGATTTTCTTTCGAATGATCTCCGCGGTGTCGCGGTGCTTGTGCAGATAGGTGTCGAGCGCCTGCTGCACGAACTTGCCGACGAATTCTTTCATCGTCGGACCCTTCGGCCCGACGCTGGCGGAGCCGAGCTTCGTCTTGGTCTGCGACTCGAAGACAGGCTCCTGCACGCGGACCACGATCGCGGCGTCGATCGACTGGCGGATGTCGGCCGCGTCGAAGTCTTTCTTGAAATGATTGCGGATCGTCCCGACAAACGCCTCGCGAAACGCGGCTAAATGGGTGCCGCCCATCGTGGTGTGCTGTCCGTTCACGAAGGACCAATATTCCTCGCCGTAGTGGTTCCCGTGCGTCACCGCGATCTCGATGTCGTCGCCCTCGAGATGAATGATCGGGTAAAGCGGTTCGCCGGTCAGTTCCTTCGTCAGGAGATCCTGCAGGCCGTTCTGCGAACGAAATGGTTTGCCGTTCAGCGTGAGCGTGAGCCCGCGATTCAGGAAGGCGTAGTTCCAGAGCATGTCCTCGATGAACTCGGTGCGATACCTGAAGTCCTTCCCGAAGAGCGCTTCATCGGGCGTGAACTCCACCAGCGTGCCGTTGCGCTCGGTGGTTTTCACCACGCGCGATTGGCTTTTCAACTTGCCCTGTTCGAACTCGACCACCTTGGTGCTGCCTTCGCGGATGGCTTCCGCACGGTAGGTCCGCGAGAGCGCGTTGACCGCCTTCTGCCCGACGCCGTTGAGACCGACCGCTTTTTGAAACGTCTCGCTGTCGTATTTCGCTCCGGTGTTGATGATCGAGACGCACTCCACCAGCTTGCCGAGGGGGATTCCCCGGCCGTAATCGCGCACCTTCACGCTGCGCTCGGTGATCTCGACCTCGATCTTCCGGCCCTGGCCCATCATGAATTCATCGACCGAATTATCGATCGTCTCCTTGAGCAAAACGTAGATGCCGTCCTCCGCATGCGCGCCATTGCCGAGACGGCCGATATACATGCCCGGCCGCAGCCGGATGTGCTCCAGCGAGCTGAGGGTCTTGATGCTGGCTTCGGTGTAATTGGAAGTCATGAGTGTGAACGGACAATGATTCAGTGGTCGCGAAATTGCGCCACGGCAAATTTCAACACTTCGCCTGCGCGCATAGACCAAGCTTCCCGTTTACGGCGACCTTTGCGGCCAATGGGAGGAGTGGAGGCGAGGGGAGTTGAACCCCTGTCCTAATGGCTTTCCCCGCGAGCTTCTACATGTGTAGCCGGTGATTATTTTTAAATGGTCGGACGTTGCACCAGCACACGCCGTCCATCGAGCCACCACGAAATTCCTTCACCGTCCGGCGCGGTCACTCCGCCGTCCGATTAGCCTGCTGTCCATGTCCCGAGCCGTAGCAGGCGTCCAACCCGAGACATCGCAGTCAATTAAGCCGCGAGAGCGAGATCTTGGTGATCTGCATTTATTTTTTTTGGTCCGGATTTTAACGAGGCCAACGAACCATCCTCGACATGCCGCCTGCGCTTCAAACTATCAGTCGAAACCAGTACGCCCCCGTTTTTTGGGAGGGCCAAACTTACCGGCCCGTTGAGGTTTTGCAATCGGTCTCCCGGAAGCTATCGCCACCGCGCAGGCAGCGTGCCGGACGAGGCGCGAAGCCTTGCTCTTTCCGAATTGGTTTATTAATCTCGCCATTCCGTGAAAAACACCGTCGAACTATTTCCAACTCTGGGGGGCGCTTTCATGACGACCCACTGGACGGTGTTGCAGGAGCTTTCGGCGGAGGAGCAGGAGCTGGCTCCGGAGCAGGAAAAGCAGGCGCTGGCGCAATTGTGCGAGGATTACTGGCCGCCGCTCTACCGCTTCGTGCGGCATCGCGGTTATAGCCGCGACGATGCCAAGGACCTGACACAGGGGTTTTTCGCTCACCTCTTGGAGAAGGAGGTTTACCGGCGATCTGACCGGAGCAAGGGCCGTTTCCGCAATTTCCTTCTCGCGCTCTTGAAGCGCTATCTCAACGCGGTGCAGGTATATGAGCGAAGCCAGAAGCGGGGTGGCCGGAACCAGTTCATCTTCCTGGACGCCGACGCCGCGAGCCCGAGCCGCGAACCGTTCTCGCCCGCGCTTCTCGCCGAGAGTCCCAGGGATGAAGAGCGGGCTTTTGAATGCGACTGGGCGGCGGCGTTGGTCGGCCGGGCGATGGCTGTTTTGGAGCTCGAGTATTCGACGGGACAAAAAGCCCGGCTCCTCGCGGTTTTGCGTCCCTTTCTGATCGGCGGGGTCGGTTTGCCGACTCATGAAATGGCAGCTGGGACGCTGGGCGTTCCGCTTGATACGATGCGCAGTTACCTTTTTCGGTTGCGGTCGCGCTACCGGGCTTTGTTGCGCGCAGAGGTGGCGCGGACGGTGCCGACGAGTCAGGATGTCGAGTCCGAGTTGCAACATCTCTGCCGCGTCCTGATCGCGGCGGTGTAACCCGGCGGAGTCCGGAGCGCGATGCAGACGCGGAAGATCGATCAGGCGCCGCTTTGCGAACAATGTGGCGCGCCGATGCCAAGCGACTCCACGACTCTTGGCTGCGTCCATTGTCTCCTGCGCGCGGGGATGGAGGCGGACGGAACCGCCGCGCTCTCGCCGGCTGATTTCGGGACGCGCCGTTATCATCATTACGAAGTGCTGGTCCGCCCCGATGGAGCGGTCTGGGAGCTCGGTCGCGGGGCGATGGGCGTGACCTACAAGGCGATCGACATCAACCTGCGCATGCCAGTGGCATTGAAAGTCGTGAACGGACGGTTCGCGACGCGGCCGGGAGCGAATCGTCAATTCTTGAGTGAAGCCCAGGCGGCCGCCCGGTTGCGGCATCCGAACGTCGCGAGCGTTTTTCATTTTGGCCGGGTGAACACGCTGCCGGACGACCAGGATACCGAGAGCGGGGATTGCTTTTACGCGATGGAGTTTGTGGAAGGGGAAACGCTCGACGCCCGGATCCGGCGCGAGGGGCCGCTCAGTCCGCGATTGACCTTGGAACTCGGCCTGCAGGTGGCGCGCGCAATGGTCGCGGCGGAGAAGCAGGGTCTTGTGCATCGTGATCTAAAACCGTCGAACATCATGCTGGTGGCGGGCGAGGAACCGGAGACCGATTCGTCGCGCCGTCGCGCTCGAGAGGCGTGGGTAAAGGTCATCGATTTCGGACTCGCCCAAGTCCGTGCCGACGAAGGCTCGCTTGCCGGCGATTTCCTGGGCACGCCCCAATTTGCGAGCCCGGAGCAGCGCGCGGGACGGCCACTGGAAGTGCGTTCCGATATCTACTCGTTAGGCGCCACACTCTGGTATGCGCTGAGCGGTGAGGTTTATCATGAGGACTCCGGTATTCTCCGGGACCGAGGCGCCCCAAAGCCATTGATAAAATTGCTGAAATCCATGCTCGCGACCGATCCCGAGCACCGGCCCTCTTCCGCGCTCGCGACCAACGCGGCGCTTCAGGAATGTCTCGACCAGGTCGCCGCGCCAGCCGATCGCGCGCCGGCTTCCCGACGCGCGCGCGCTTCGCGCTCGCCGCGGTTTGCCTGCTCGCGCTGCTCGCTGGCGCCGGCTTTTATTTTCGCGGATCCGAGCCCGCGCTCGGCGACAAGTCGATCGCGGTCCTGCCCTTCAAGAACCTCAGCAACGACCCGAAAAACGCGATCCTCGCGGAAGGGATCGAGGACGATCTTCTCTCGAGTCTGGTAAAAATTCGCGCCCTGAAAGTCATGGGTCGCCAAAGCACCGCTCGTTACCAGGGGAAGGCGACGCTGGATTTGCACGCGATCGGACGGGAGCTCGGCGTGCGGCATATTCTGCGCGGGAGCCTTCGGCGTACGGGCGACCGCGTCCTGCTCGAGGTGGCGCTGGTGGATACGCGAGATGGTCAGGTGCTTTGGGGCGAGCGCTACGATCGCACCTTGATCGACGCGATCAGCCTCCAGGGCGAGTTAGCCAGCGCGATCGCTGATGCCCTCGACGCGACCCTTAGCCCGCAGGAATCGGTCGCTCTGAGTTCGAAACCGACCGGCAATCCCGATGCTTACGTGCTCTACCTGCAGGCGAGGAAATTTGAGCACGGTCCGGCGGCGGCGACCTCCGATTACGAATCAGCGGCCCGGCTATTCGATCAGGCGCTGGCGCTGGACCCGGGTTTTGCGGAGGCGCATGCCGGACTGGCTTCGCAGCTCGCGCTCCTCTATCGCTTTCGCGGGCCCTCGGAAGAGTTGAGGAGGCGGGCGCACGCCGAGGCGGAGGAAGCGCTCCGCCTGCGGCCCGGGCTCGGCGAGGGACGACTGGCGAAAGCGAAATGCTTCTACAATATCGAGCGCGATTTCCCGCGGGCGCTGGCTGAGTTCGAACGCGCGCGCAAGCTCCTGCCGAACGATTCCGAGCCGGAAAGCTTCATCGCCTACATCAATCGGCGGAACGGGAAATGGCGGGAAGCCCGCGCCGGCCTTGATCGGATCGCGGCCCGTGAACCGAACGTATTCAATTACACCGAGGAGCTTTTCGCCACCGCCGTTCTCCAGCGGGACTGGGAGGGGGCCACCTCCTACGGCGACCGACTTTCGCGGCTCGCGCCCAATCTGCCGCAGGTGAAGATCGAGTTGGCCTACCTCGAGATCTGGCGACACGGAAATCTGGCTCCGGTGGAAAAGGTGTTTGCCGAATACACCGCCTACGGTGACCCGGAAGGCGACATCGCCTGGGCGCGCTGGGACGCGGCCATGATTGCGCGCCACTACGCCGACGCGCAGGCTGCGCTGGATCAATATCCCTTTGAAACCATGTCCTCGGTCTTCGGCGCTCCGCTCCCAAAAAACTACCTGGCAGGCTGCGTCGCGCTCGCGCAGGGCAAGGACGATCCCGCTCAGAAATTGTTTGAAAGCGCGCGGCCGTCGATGGAAGCGGAAGCGCGGGCTCATCCGGACAGTGCCATTCGACATTCCCGGCTTGGTCTGCTCTACGCCTATATGGGCCGGAAAAACGACGCGCGGCGGGAAGGCGGACGCGCGGTCGAACTGCTCCCGCAGACCCGCGACGCCTACGAGGGTCCCGAACGGATGTGCGATCTCGCGCTCATCCATGCCCGCATCGGCGATGCCGACCAGGCGCTGGTATTGATCGAGCGGATGCTGCGGCAACCAGGCTGCGTTTCGTTCTACCAAGCGAGCCTTTCGCTTCAGGAATTGCATCTGCGCTGGCAATGGGATCCGTTGCGCGCGGACCCGCGTTTCCAGGCAATCCTCGCCGCGCCGGAACCGGTTACCATCTACTAGCCGTAAACTTTTTTCGCCTTTTCGCGTTTTTTTTGCAACGCGGAAGCTATTTTTCGCAAGGAATAGGTGGAGAAGAACGAATCACCTTCTTCAGGTACCTAAGGCAACTCCCGTGAAGAGCTGCAACGGCGCTTCTGGTCCGTGATGCCCCTGGGTTGGACGAGAAATGGCCGTTGCAGCCGCCCTCCCGCACCGCGGTTTAGCACCCTCAACTTTCACGCAGGGCCAAGCTCTGGGCGGGGTGCCCCGGACGCGCCGGCGCGTCGAACTGGCTTCGCCAAACTTGCGGCGGCAGTGCGCCGACCAGCATGAAGAGCGCCTGGCTGATCCCAAAACCGATCAGCCACGGAAACGCGCTGTCCATGAACCCGTAGGAATGCAGGCCGATGCCGAGCATGTTCACGCCAAACCACGACCAGCTCGTGACGATATTTCCGAAGACGGCCATGACCATGAGGCCGCGTTGCCTAACGAGGCCGCCCCAGCGCGCGTGGAGGATGAGCGCATTCCAGAGCACGATGAGGGCGGCGCCGTTTTCCTTCGGATCCCAGCCCCAGAAGCGGCCCCAGGATTGATCCGCCCAGATCCCGCCGAGAATCGTCCCGACGAAACTGAAGAGCGTGGCGAAGCAGACGATCCCGTAAACCATCCGCGCGAGCGATTTCGCGGTCTCGCGATCGAGCGAAGGCGTGAAAGCGCCGCGCACGATGTAGGTGAGCGCGAGGAAGCCGGCGAGGAATGTGGAGGCGTAACCGAGCGTGACCATCACCACGTGCGTCGCGAGCCAGAAGTTGGTGTCGAGCACGGCGCGCATCATCTCCATCGTGTCGCCGTCCATCGAGAGATGGTGCGCGATCAGCAGCGTGAGGTAGCCGATTGCCGCTGCGGTCGCGCTGCCGATCCCGTTGCGGAAAAACCGCTCGAGGAAAATGCCTAACAAGACCGCGCCCCAGCCGATGAAGACCGCGGAGGAATAAAGATTCGTCACCGGCGGCCGGCCTTCCAAATACATCCGGGTGATCAACCCCGCGGAGTGCACCACGAACGTCAGCACCAGAAGCACAAACGCATAACGCCCGAGCGTCTTCGGCCAGACGAGCCACGACCCGCAGGCGAGGATGAAGATGAGCACGTAAACCACCATCGCGTTGTAGAACGGCTGCAACTGATTGAAGACCGCCTCGACCCGCGCCTTGCGCAGTCGTCCGGGGAAATGCTCCTGCAGCCAGTTTGAATATTCGTCGACCGCGCGGTTGAAAGTCGCCGGATCATTCGCGGCGTAGGAGCTGGCCAGCGTGGCCCAGGCCGGGAATCGCTGGGTGCATATTTCCCGCAGTAATAAACTGCAGCAGGCTCTCGCCCATCTTCCGCCATTGCAGCGGGTCGTTGTTAGGCGGGACCGGCGGGATCGGGAAAAAATAACCGGTTTCGGCGAGGAACCCGAGGCTCTGCAAAGCCTCCGCGCTGATCCCGCTATTCATCGGCACCGGCGACGGATGGATATTCTTTTGCAGATCGGCGATCTGGGTTCTGAAGTCCTTCGTCCCGGCGACTTCCACCGAGTTCTGGAGCCGATGATAAAGCGTCAGCCGCTCAAAGAGCTTGATGATGTCGCGCTGAAATGGCGAACGCACCTGCGCCTCTTCCTTCTGCGCGAGATCCGCCTGCTGCTCGATCTCCTGCAAGTGCGGCGTGAGCTCGCGGAAAGAGAAATACTTCTCGGTCCCGCCATTGCGCCCGATGGCCGCCTGCGTTTCCGGGCTGCGGATGACAAACAGCTTCTGCTGATCAGCCTTATCCGACTCGAACATTACCTCCGCGAGCCATTCGATCGGGGTCAGCTCGCCCTGCTCGAGCGCGAGCGTCTGCTTGCCGTGGGTGATGAGCAACGAATTGCGCGCCACCGTGTCGAGCGGCTTGATCCGCCCGTTTAGCAGCACCGGCAACCGGCCAAACTTCTGCATTTCAAAACCGCCGCGCGTGTCGCGCTCGGCCAGCGGCGCGAGGTAAAACGCGATCGTTAGGCCAACCGACCACCCAGATGATCCAGGAACGCCAGTTCTTCATCGGCGCTGTTTTTTCACGAACCCGAAAAGATGCATCGAGAACTGCACGAGCAACCCCAGCCCGACCAGTCCGCAGGCGATGTAGGGCAGGAGCATCGCGGGATTTTTCACTACCTGCAGGATCGTGGTCTTGTCGTTGTTGTCGAAGCCGGCCTGGTAAAAAGTGAACCCGCGATAACGCAGCGGGTCGTTCATCGAGATCAGCACCTCACGGTTTTCGCCGCGCTCGAAATCCACCAGGCGCACCCGGCTGGAAAAGTTTTTCGGGATGTCCGTGCCGGCGTAACGGTCGTGCGCGAAGTGCTGCAAAGTGAGCGCGAACTGTTTGTAGAAACGGCGCTGCCGCAGGATCAGCTCGTAGGTTTTGCCATTGACCGTGAGCGCCTGCGGCTCCGCGATCGCATTCGAGACGAGCCATGTGCCTAACGAACCCTGCACGCCATTCACTTCGAGCAGGACCGCGCTCAGGTCGCGCTCGTCGTCCCTCACCGTACGCGGGATCTCAGTTGCGACCACGTTCGCGCCGAAGCCCATCGTCGCCAGCGCTGGCGGCGGGTTCGGCAACTGCGCGCGCATGGCCAATTGCGCATTCGCGAAAAAGCGTTTGAGATTGATCGCGAACGGCAGCGTCGGGTTTTGGATCGTTCCGCCGCGGGCGAGTGCGGCTTCCGGAATCGAGACCACTTGATCGTAATTCGGATCGCTCACGTCGATTACTGCCAACTCCACTTCGCGCGGCGCTTCGGAATAACCGAGCGTCTGGCCTTCATCGATTCGCATCTGCGTTTCGCGCGCGTAGAGCCCGGTGAGGAGCTGTCCGATGAGCAACAGGATCACTCCGAGATGAAGCAGGAAGATCCCGATCTTCTTGCGCGAAACCTCGAAGCGCGTGGCGTGCGCCGCGACCAGGTTCACGAGCAGGACCGCGCCCAGCAAATAGCCGCCGGGCAACACCGGGATCTTCCAGCTCGCCCCGACCGGCGACCAAAAAACGAACAGGCTCTGGAAATATTCCGCCTGCACATGATGAATCCCGAGATGCACCTGCGCGAGGGTGCCGAGGAAAATCAGCGACATCCCGAACCCGAGACAGACCACGGTGAGCCGGAGCGAGGCCAGGAAACGCAGCGGTCTAAGGAAATCGTTCGGCGCAGTCGTGGTCGCCATCTCGTTAGGGGATTTGCAGGCTGCGCAGGAAATCGTTGAAGGCATTTTTTTGCGCCGCGACCGCGGCGGCGTCCCCGGTCATCTTGATGAACCAGGAACGGCCCTTCTCATCGAGGATCGCCGCGACAATGCGTTGTTCGCCGCCCGCCAGATCGAACAGGAGATAGTCGTGGCCATTGGCGCTCACGTGTTCCGCTGACTTCGCGAGCGTCGCTTCATCGATCGGAGCGAGCTTCACCTGGTCGCGCCAGCGATTAACGTTGGCGAGGTCGCCGCCGGCCATGCCGGAGAGCGAGACCACCGAGACGTCGGCCTGTTTCCCGTTAGGGCCCGGTGCGTTGAAACTCGCGAGCCGCATCGTCGTGAGCGGTTTCTCCTGCCAGCCGGCCGGCAGGGTGTATTTGAGCGGCGCGCCCGCGGCCGGCTCGATCGGAGGCGGGATCGGGGCGTTCGTGTCGCTGCTGTTGTCTGCCGTCATGAGCGGCGCCACGCCCCCTTCGAGATGCACGCTGCCGAGGAATTTCTGAAACGTCTCGCGCTGCACTTCCACCAGTTGATCCGGCCCCATCATCTTGAAAAACCAGGTCTCGCCGTTAAGCGGGAAGATTCCCCCGAGGATGCGCGTTTTCGCGCCGTCCTTCAGCGGTTGCGCGCTCACCAGGTCCACGAAAAACATATCCCGCCCCGCGACCGGCATCGGCGTGCCCGCCTCCGCCTCGTTCGTGATCGGCGCCAGCTTGAGTTGATCACGCCAGCGATTCACGTTCGCGAGCAGGCCGCCAGCCTGTTGCGGAAATGAAATCACCGAGATGTCAGCCTGTTTTCCATCTGCGCCGCGCGCCAGGAAGCTGCCCTTGCGGAAACCCGTCGCCGGTTGCTCTTCCCAACCTTCCGGCGCGGTCCAATGCACCGCGGGAGCGGCCTCGCCATTCATTCCTGCCTGCTGCGGCATCGCAGGCGCGGCCGGCGGCGCCTCCTTCGGGATGCGATAGACCGTGATCTTGCTGTCGTCGTTGTTGCAGCCGGCGACCAAAAGCAGCGCGGCCACGAAGAGAATCTGCCTAACGAAAAGTGGCGGACGAAATAAAGCAGAGATCACGGCAGAGGCGAAGTACCCGCCGTGGATGGGAGATGTCAAGCGAGGGGAGTTGCCGGACGTCGGCGCTCGCAAACAGAGTTTGGAAGGTAAAAGATAGCTTTTCCACTACCCCAAAAACGTTATTCGATCCCCATCTCCACCGCGTGCCACCCCGCTAAAATGTGCGCGAATGAAGGGTAATTTTAGGTCTGACCGCGCGGATGCTTTCTTCGCCCATCGTCCGCACGACGTGCCGCTGGTGACAACTTCTCCTGCGGGTGCCGCTTGATCCCTGGTCGCGCCCATACCAATACCGCCGAGCGCCCGACCGACCGGAAGGGTTTGATCTTTTTTCACTTGGGCGAGGCCCAACAATCCCTCGGACGCTATTCACTTTATGGACGCTAGGGTGCAAACCAGTTACCAAGCCAATGCTACTCCCACTTGACTCGACTTCACTTGGCTCCAGCCCGATTGGTAGCGTAGTTCGTCTTAGCGTTGTTGAGTGATTTCCGCATCCTAATGAGTGGAGTAAATTTATTATTATCGGACTGGATTGCTCACGTCTTCGACCATCCCGTTGTCGACCCGGCCTGGCATTGGTCTCGTGACGTGTTCGCCAGGGCCGGCAGTTGCGAGGAGACGGTTACTTTCATTGCGGAAACGTTCGAAAGGTCGGGTGAACTGCTGGCCCGTTGCACTGACGAGCAACTCAATCAGGGCTTCTGGTATCTCGTTAGTGGCACTTGCTCGGAATTCATGCGTGCCCTGCTTGAGCCAGCGTTCCCCTTGGCCCAGCAGCTACGAGCGCTTCGCTCCTTTGTCCCGCTTTTCGAGCAGGTGATGGCCGCGCGTTGCTCGCCGCACCTATCCCACCTCGACGAGCAGCCAGCCAACTCGCTCAACAGCGCTTGTTATATGTGGTGGGACATTCTTCCGATCCACGGTCAGCCCGAGGAGAAGGATCGGGCGCACTTCGACGCTGAGGTTCTAGGCGTCCTGTCTCGACTTCTCTCGATCCCGCATGATGCCTGCGTGGAGAGCGCCCTCCACGGTATCGGCGAATGGCAGGCCTATTATCCGAGGGTTGAGTTTGTCGTGGACGAATTCCTCGCGCGCTCGCCGGGGTTGCGCCCGGAGCTTGTCTCTTATGCGCACCGCGCCAAAGTCGGGGACGTCCTGTAAGCTCGCCGTCTACGGATGGAAGACCGGGCCTTTATAGGCGCTCGCCGGCGGAATCATCGAATCCACCGCGGCAAGATCGGCACCTTTGTAGGTCTCGGAGATCTTCTTGCCGGCGGCGGAGATTTTCTCCACTGCGGCCATGACGTTGGCTTCGTTGTTTAGCTTCAGTGCGACGCCATCTGCGGCCGCGACCACGTCCTGCAGTTCCTGTTTCGGCACGGCGGTGGCGATTTTTTTCATCTCGCCTTTGGCGGCGGCGACCCGTTTCGCCATCGAGATGCCGAAGGTGGCTTTCTCGGTCGCCTTCGCGAGCGCGCGCAGGCTGTATTCGAGGTCGACCACTTTGCCGACGACGTAGAGCATGCGTTTCCGGTCGGGGGTGGCTTCTTCGTTCTTGGTGTCGGTGAGGAAATGGTGACGCACTTCGCCCTGCGACCAGGAGACGAGCTCGAGCGGGCTGCCGGCCTGGTGGCCGCCGGTGTTCACCAGCTTCTCGTTAGGCATGGTGTGGCACTGGAAGCAATTTGAGGCGAGCGCGTAGATGTTTTCCGGCGCGATGAAGCCGGCCGCTTCTGCTTTCGCGAGCGAGCCTTTGACATTGTGCAGCTTCACCCAATCCTGGGCCGCGCCATGGCAGCTCTCGCAGGAAACGCCCGCGATCGGCTGGGAATCGGCGCTCCCTTTCTGGGTGTAATGGCAGGTGGCGCAGGTGCCGTCGCTCTTGATTCGTTTTACGCCCATTTTATCGGCGATCGCGGTGGCTGTCGGGCGCCGGTGGAGGTCTTCGAAAGTCTTGAAGTGATGCGTCTGCTGCCAGGCGCTGAACTCCATCTTGTGACAATTGCCGCAGGTTTCCGGACCGACCACTTTTGCCGGGTCCGCCGCCGCCCGCAGCGAGCTTGCTGACATTCCCGCGAGACCGATGACCGCACCGACGCTGAGCAATTTAAAAAGTAGCCGCATAGTTCTCCCTCTGAATTTCCTGGCCCTTTTTGCATTAATTCTGCTTCAGCATGCAAGCCTTTTTCCGATGACCTCGAAGAACGAAAAAACTTTGCGGGAAAATTGCTTGCTCGACGGGCGCGAACCGGCGTAAAACCGGCCTACTAAAAATGAGTTCTGCTCGTCGTAAACTGTCTCCGATTTGCGCATGCTAAAGCCAGCCCGGCCCTTTGAGCCCACGATCGAAGAGCAGCGCCGTCGCGGTCACGGCTGGCGCTGGGGCATAGCCGGTGCGATCGTGCTCCAGATCAGCGCGGGGATTCTGCTCGCGCAGACCACGCCGAGCCCATCGCCGGAAGCGCCGAGTCTCTCGAATGGCGGGAACATCGAACCGCCCCCGGGCGATGTGAATGCCGCCAATGTTTCGCCCGTGCCCGCTCCGACGGCAGCTCCGAGCGCCAGTCCCGCGGCTGGCGGCGATGACCTCCTGCTCGATGAGAAAAAGCCGGGCGACGACGATCTTTTACTCCCGGACTCCGGCGCCTCACCAGCCGGTGGCGGGGATGATCTGCTCTCGGTGGAACCCGGTGCGCTGCCGGGTGCGACGCCCGCTTTGCCGGAATCTTTGCCGCCCCTCCCAAAGAAACCGCCCACCGTCGAGCTGGACCCGCATCGCGAGATCTACGCGAAGAATAATTACCCGAGCGCGGCGCAATGCGCTTCCTGCCACCAGCAGATTTACGATGAGTGGCGTTCCTCGAATCATGCCTACGCTTCGATCTCGCCGGTCTTCCACAAATTCGAGCAAAAGCTGACCGATCTCTCGCAGGGCACGGTCGGATATTTTTGCCTGCGGTGTCATGCCGGCGTCGGCACTTCGATGAACGAGAAGCGCGATGAGCCGCTTTGGAAACGCGCCGCTGTTTCCCGTGAGGGCGTGACCTGTATCACCTGCCATCGCGTGAAGGAAGAATACACCAAGGTGAACGGCGATCGCCGGGTGGAACCGGGCGACCTCTCCAAGCCGATGTATGGCTCGCGCAGCGGCGCGGGCGTGGCTGAGGTGGTCAAGAACAAGGACATCTACCACGTCAAAGTTAAAGAAGACGAACCCGGCCCGGGCATCCCCATCCATACCGAGGGAATTAAGTTTGCGCCGATCACGACCTCGGAGTTCTGCGTTTCATGCCATCAGGTCGCGGTGCATCCGGGGATCAAACTGGAAGTTGTGTGGGAACAGTTCCGCGCATCGCCGGCGTTCTCCAAGGGAGTGCAATGTCAGGAATGCCACATGGGCCGGGTGCCCGGAAAAGCCGAGGGCTACGTCAAAGGAACAGCCGCGGTGGTCGGTGGCGTGCCGATTAATCCCGGTCGGAAACACGCCAACCATAACTTCTACGGACCGGGCTATCCCACCGCGCATCCGGGAATCTTTCCGCATAACCCGAAGGCGACCCAGTTCGCGATCGAGAGCTGGTTGAAGTTTGATTACCGAGCGGGTTGGGGGACCGACGCCTTCGAGAACAAGGTCAAGAAGAGCTATAAATTCCCCGACGTCTGGTCGAGCGCCGATGATCGCATCACCGCGCGTGGAATCATCACGGAAAACATCGCAATGCTCGACCAGAAGCGGAAGCTGAGGCGGCAGGTGATGGAGAATGGCTCGCATCTCGACGGTCCTTTCTTCAAGAGCGATCCCGCGGTCGGGAAGCCACTGAAATTCAATTACAAGATTACGAACATTAACCCGGGTCATAACATGCCTTCGGGCTCGTTAGGCGCACAGCCGGAGATCTGGGTAAACGTCGCGCTGATCAATCCGCATGGGAAAACCGTCTGGGAATCAGGTTACACCGATAGCCATGGCGATATGTGTGACCTGCACTCGCGCGATGTGCGCACGGGAAAGATCGCCGACGATCGCCAATTGGTGAATCTCCAGACCAAATTCCTAACCACGAACGTGAAAGGAACCGATCGCGAAATGTATCTCCCGGTGAATTTCGATATTGACCAAATTCCTTTTATCCGCCCTTCCGGGGTGCCGACCAGTGTCCTGAATCACCCGCCCTTTATCCGCATGGAAGGGCGCAGCGTGCCACCGCTCGCGACGCGCGACGCGAACTACAGCGTCCCGGCGGAACTCATGCGCGAACCGGGGAAATACCGCCTCGCGATCCGACTGCGGAGCCGGGCTGAGCCGATCTACTTCATGGACTTCGTGGAAGCGACCAAGGAAATGGATCGCGCGATGAATGAGTGGATGATCGATATCCATCCCTATACGGTGGAATTTCAGGTTCCCGCGAGATAGCGAAAAAGAGTCATGATTCTGGAAGCAGCCGGCGGATTAATCGTCGTAGGTGTCCTTGGGCAGGTATTCCTGAACACCTGGCGCAACGCCGTGCGCGTTCGCGGCGAGATCCGGAAAAACGAGATCGACCTGAACCTCCTCCAGACCGAGCTCGAGACGATGCGCGATCTCCGTCGGAAACGCTCCGACACCGCGCTGCCTTGGAACGGGTTCCGGAAGTTTCTCGTGCAGAAGAAAGAGATGGAAAGCAAGGACGTCTGTTCCTTCTATCTCACGCCGCATGACCAGAAGAAGTTATCGCCCTTCTACCCGGGTCAGTATCTCACCTTCCAACTGGAGATACCCGGCAACGCGCGCGCCGTGATCCGCTGCTATAGTTTGTCCGACGGTCCCCGGCCCGAGGGCTACCGGGTGAGCATCAAGCGCGTCCCGCCCGCGTCGAAGGAGCATCCGCCGGGAGTCGTCTCTTCTCATTTTCACGATAACATCAAGGAAGGTGACATCCTCGATGTGAAGGCGCCGGGCGGGAAGTTCTATCTCGATCCGGAAGTTACCGAGAACGTCGTGTTGATCGGCGGCGGCATTGGCGTCACGCCTGTGCTGGCGATGCTCAACACCTTGATCGGTCAGGGCACAACGCGGCAGATTTGGTTCTTCTACGGACTGCGCAACCGCGCCGAGCACGTGATGAAGGAACAACTCGAGACGATCGCGCGCGAACATCCCAATGTTTTCCTCTACGTCTGCTACAGCAAGCCCGAGTCGACTGATGAACTGAATCGCGACTATAACTACGAAGGCCGGATTTCCATCGATCTCTTCAAAGAAGTCCTGCCTTCGAATAACTTCGACTTCTATATCTGTGGCCCCGGGCCCCTCATGCAAAGCATGACCGAAGGTCTAAAAGAATGGGGCGTGCCGGATAAGAACGTGCACTTCGAGACCTTCGGGCCCTCGAGCGTAAAGAAGATCGCGCCCACGGTGAAGCCGGAAAACGTCGATCAACCGGGCTACGCGGTGCAGTTCAAGAAGTCCGGCAAAACGGTGAAGTGGACCGGCGGCACGAGCAACCTGCTGGAGTTAGCGGAAGCCAATGGGATCTCGATTCCATCCGGGTGTCGCGCGGGCAGCTGCGGCACCTGTCAGGTGGCCGTTTTCTCCGGCGAAGTCGGTTACCTGGATAAGTCGGATTTCGAGACCGAACCAGGAACCCGGCTCACCTGCATCGGCTGCCCGAAGAGCGACGTCGTGATCGACGCTTAACAAGTCAGCCGTCCGGCGCGAAACAGCGAGCGCTGTTAGAACTTCCGCCGCAACTCCAGCCGCACGCCGAGCAGGTCATCTTCATTTTCACGCGAACCGGCAATGAAATCGGCCCGGAGAATCCAGTCGTTGTTCAACGGACGCTGATAGCGAATACCCAAGGCCAGTTGGGTTCCTTTCGCGAACCGGTCCTTCTGGTCGCCGAAAGTGCTTAGACCCGCCAACTCGAAAACTATCTGCTGTTCGAACGCGAAGAGATATTCCACGCCGAGCGCACCCCCGAAAGTGTCGTGACCCGAGTCATCCAGCTTCGGGAAGCCGGTTAACCCATCGGTTTCGAAAGAGAGACCCGTGTTCACGAGGACGCCGCCAGCGCCGGCGGCGCGAGCGAGTGACTGCGGTTTGTTGAAGCCGGCAAAGAGATTGAGATACGGAACCAGCGTGAGCGGCTTGGGAGTGATCAGGGAATTCTCGATCAGGATGAGCGCGCCGTCGGCGGTGCGGGCGTGACCCCGATCTGGTTCCTGGCCCACATTCAGGATGACGCGGACGGAGTTCGAAATCGTATCGAAGTAGCGCCGGGTGAAAGCGACCGTGAAGTTGTGATAACTCAGGTCGTCGAAATCCTTCCGCCCAAGGGTATAACCGTAACCAAACTCGAGATAGCCCTGACGCGTCTCGACGAAGCCCGCGATACCGAAGACATCTGCGCTGTGATCGTTCCCGATCGCGCGCGTCGTCACCTGGTCGAAGCCCGCGAAGAAAGTGATATCCATGTTTGAGATATCAAGATTCGGGCTATTGCGCGCCGGGATGGTAAAGGCAAAGCCGTTGAACGCGTCCTGCAACCAGATCCCGTTCTGGGTAATCAGCGGGATCAGGCCAAAGGTGAAGGGAATGTCGTATTTGTTGTCGGTGTCGCTAAAGCCGGCCGCGATCTTCGCCAAGTCGCCTTCAAAGAAAAGCGCCTGCGGCAGCGGGTTAAGCACGAGGTCGCTGCTCAGCCGGTTCCCGGCAAATTCGAAGCGGGTGAATTGACCGTCTCGATCCAGCGGCGTGAAGAAGGCGTGAATGCGTTCGGTTGCCGTAATTCGGAGATCAACATCCAGATTAAGTTTGGTCGCGAAGAGGCCTTTCTCATTCGCCCCATTGTCGTTGTAGGCCACCGCGGTGCGCCAGTCGCCAAAGATCAGGACCTGGGGGAAGACCAGGTTCTTCTTTCCGAAGAGATTAATCCCAGGCTTAAGTGGACCGTATTGGTATAACTCTTTTCCTAACTCGAGCAGAGGCCGCGCCGTCGGGACAAGATGCTTGCCGCCATAAATATAAAGCTGTTCCTCGGCGTTGTAAGTGTCGTCGTAGACCGGGCCGGGTTTGAAGACGGCGTCGTCGCCGGGCACAAGCCGCGTGCGCGGATCAACCACCGGCTGGTAGCGTTCGCGGTTGTTTTCCACGTTCGCGGAGACGAGCGCGAAGGTGCCGATCTCGGCGAAGCGCAGGTCGCGTTCAGAAAAAGGATTTCGCGGCGCGACGACCGGGAGACCGGCGGTGGTGGTTTCCGGCAGCGCCTCCGCGCGTAGTTCGCCTCCGACCCGGAAACGGTTGGCCGCAGCCGAGTTTCTCCGCGCCCCGAGCCGGGGTGTCTCGAGTTTCGCAGTGTCGGCGGAGGCGTTGGCCCCGAGCTTGCTCACGATCTCGTGCGTGTTTTCCGCCTTACCTAACGAATGTCTAACCGGCTCCGCCGCCCCGGCCGGCAAAGCGCATTGCAGCGCGACCGCGAGACCCGCCAGCTTAGGAAAGAAGCGTCGCATTATTCTCGCGGTGATGGGTTGGGCAGGGGGTCCAGTGAGCCTGGACGTAAGTGCGTGGCTGCATGAATTGCATCCAGATGGAATTTTTTGCCGCCGCGGGTCAATGAAAAATTCAGCCCGCCCCATAAAAATCTTGCTCTCGCGAGGCGATTTTCATACCCAAGCACCTGGGAACTTTCGGCATGCGCGACGGGTGCGTGGGAGACTTTTCAGGAACATGGGAACAACAATTTCTTCCAACCACGTGAGCGCGCCCGCTTTCGGCTGTCCGCGATGACTTCAGCTCTCCCGCAGATTTCTCGTCCGCAGCGCTGGGACGTTCCGTTCGGCGAAGCGATGTCGGAAGCGGAGGTCGATCAGCTGATCAAAGTCGCGCCCTTCTCGACCGTCGATCACGAGCGTTTCCCGGTGAGCATTCCGTTCCGCGGGATCCTGTTGAACGACGCGCGCATGCGCTCTTTCAAGCCGGGCGATATCATCGTGCGCG
This sequence comes from uncultured Verrucomicrobiae bacterium, assembly GCA_963742845.1. GTDB lineage: Bacteria > Verrucomicrobiota > Verrucomicrobiia > Chthoniobacterales > UBA10450 > Palsa-1392. The sequence continues at coordinate 83,854 of CAVUNK010000005.1, forward strand.
AAGGTGATTATGGGAACTCGGCCTTCTTCGTTCTCTCTGGCAGCGTGCGCGTAGTGCTCGATTCCCTCCCGGCGGAAGTCCTCGGCCGGCGCAAACCGCAGAAGAAAAGTTTTCTCGCTTCGCTCTCGCAACTTTGGAAGCGGCCCGCTTACCCAGAGGTGCGGCACTACTCGTCGGCGAAAGCGGAGAGCGGGACCGGCACCGGAGCGGTGAAGGCGCGGGTCGGCGCGGGCGGAGACACGGTGCGGATTTTTCTGCAGGACGTGCCGCGGGTGCTCGATAAAAATCGCACCGCGCAGATCGAGCCGGGTGAACTCTTCGGTGAGATCGCCGCGCTCGGTCGCAGCCCGCGGACGGCGACGGTGATCGCGGAAGGCGCAGCGGAGTTGGTCGAGATTCGCTGGCAGGGTTTGCGCGAGCTGCGCAAATACGCGCCGGAATGGAAGCAGCACATCGACAAGCTTTATCGCGAGCGCAGCCTCGGCACCCACCTGCGCGAGACGCCGCTGTTGGATAATCTTTCCGACGCCGATCTGCGCGCTGTCGCCGATCACACCCACTTCGAGAGCTTCGGCGATTTCGATTGGAACACTTCCTATCGCACCGTGCGCGAAGCCTCCGCGCAGGAGCGCCTCGGCAAAGAGCCGGTGATCGCGCGCGAAGGCGATTACCCGAATGGGTTGGTGTTGATTCGCAGCGGATTCGCGCGGCTCAGTCGCAAGTATAATCACGGCGAACGGACGATTCGCTACCTCGGCAAAGGCGAAGTCTTCGGGCTCGCGGAGCTGCTCTGTAATTCCAAATTTGAGGATCCAATCGGGCTGCAATCTTCGCTCCGCGCGATCGGCTACGTCGACGTCCTGGTGATTCCCGCGCCGATCGTGGAGAAGTTCATCGCGCCGCGTTTCAGCGCGGAAGAGATCGCGGAGATGCGCGCGCGGCTGCAGCGCGAAGCGAAGCTCGATGTCGGCCACGAAGCGGCGGCGACGTTCGACCCGGAGATGATCGAGTTTCTGGTCGAGGAACGTTACGTCAACGGGACGGCGACGATGTTGATCGATCTCGATCGTTGCACCCGCTGCGATGATTGCGTGCGCGCCTGCGCGGCGAGCCACGATAACAACCCGAAATTTATCCGCCACGGCCACACCCAGAACGGGATCATGGTCGCGAATGCCTGCATGCATTGCGTCGATCCGGTTTGCATGATCGGCTGCCCGACGGGCGCGATTCATCGCGACGCGATCGGTGGGCAGGTGGTGATCAACGACCTGACCTGCATCGGCTGCGCGACCTGCGCGAACAGTTGTCCCTACGACAACATCCAGATGGTGGAGATTCGCGATGAAGAGGGAAAATTCATCGTCGATCAGGCGACGCAGACGCCGATCCTGAAGGCGACGAAATGCGACCTCTGCGTTGATCAGCTCGGCGGTCCCGCCTGCGTGCGCGCCTGCCCACACGACGCGCTGATCCGCGCCGACATGCGCGAAGTGGATGAGCTTTCGAGGTGGCTGAATCGGTGAGCCCGCTAATTAAGCGCCGCCTCGGTTTCACCATCGGGTTGATGGTTCTCTCGCTGCTCGCGTTTTTCGGCTGGCGGCTGCTGCGCGATGCGTTGCGACCCGACGCGATTTACACCGGGCTGTTGCTGCTCGCGATCGTGCTCGGTCTCGCGCTTTTTAATGCGCGCAAGAAACTGCCGTTTCTGCCGCTGATGCGGGCGGCGACCTGGCTGCAGATTCATATCTACGCCGGCTGGTTTTGTTTCTTCATTTTCCTGCTTCACATCCATTTCCGCGTGCCGAGCGGCGCCCTTGAAGTCACGCTCGCGCTGATCTTTGGCATCGTTGTTTTCAGCGGATTTTTCGGGCTCTACATCAGCCGCGAAATGCCGCCGCGGATGGCGCGTTCCGGCGAGCCTTTGCTCTACGATCGGATCCCGGCGTTTCGGTTGCAGATCAAGGACAGTGTCGAGGCGCTGATTCGCCGGGCGGAAGTGGAATCGGAGTCTTCCACCCTTGGCGATTTCTACGTGGAGCGGCTGCGCGAATTTTTTACCCGGGTCCCGAGCGCGCTCTCCGCGCTGGGCGCGGCGGATCGCGGGCTGCACGCTTTGCTCGCGGAAATGGAAGCGCTCAATCGTTATCTCGACGAGCGCGAGAAGGCGATCGCGCTGGAGATTCGCGACTGGATCGAGACGAAGCAGAACCTCGATTTCCAATACGCTTCACAACGGCTTCTGCGGCTCTGGCTTTTCGTCCACATCCCGGCGACCTACAGCCTGATCCTGCTCGGCCTCGCGCACGGCGTGGTCGCGGCGCGCTACGTGGGGAGGTGGTGAAATGCAGCGGCCACTCGATCCACTTCGGTTCAAACAGAACCGCTACGAACGACCGAACCAGCCATGGGTTTGCGGCCGCGCTGCGGAAGGACATGGCTGCCCGCTCGGGCCGGATGAGCGCGGGAATTGCCGGGCCACCGGAGAGTGCGCGCCGGCAAAGCGCGGCGATCGCTGGCAGTGCACCCGAAACGAAGCGCAAGGCGGCAAGTGCGAGCACGGCCCGTTGCCCGATGGCACCTGCGCGCATCTGATTCCGCCCTGCCAGCCGGTGCCTTCGCTCCGGCGTTCGCGCGGTTCGCTCGTCTGGCTGATCGTCGCGCTCACCATCGGCGCCGGCCTCATCCTGTTCGGCGGCAGTTGGAATCATCGTTGGACCGATCCGGGCAAGCTGACCAGCGCCCACGCCACCTCGGCTGCGAAGTGCAGCGATTGCCACGCGGGGGCGGCGGAACCTCCTTCCCGGCTCGCCGTCGTCGTGCCGGTTTCCAATCCGCGCCTAACGAATAGTGCGCTCTGCCTGAAGTGCCACGCGCAGCTCGGCGAGCATCCATTTCACCCGCACAGCGTCGCGCCGGGCCAGCTCACCGCGTTGACCAAGGCCGAAAAGTCCCGGCCTAACGAGTCCCGGCCTTTGGTTTTGCAGGCCAGTCAGGTCTTGAGCGGCTCGCTGGCGCATTCCGACGCGCTAGCCTGCGCCACCTGCCACCAGGAGCATCACGGCCGTAATTTCCCCCTCCAGCAGCTCTCGGACACGCAATGTCAGACCTGCCATGCGGTGCAGTTCGCGAGCTTCGAACACGGGCATCCGGAGTTTTCGGACTATCCTTATCGCGGTCGCACCCCGATCTTTTTCGATCACGCGAGCCATCTGCGGCAGCACTTCGGCGAGATGAATGAGCATGCGCCGACGAGTTGCCAGGATTGTCACGAGACGGATTCGGCCGGGCGCTTCATGCAGGTGAAGAGTTTTGCGAAAACCTGCGCGGCCTGTCACGAGCCGCAGATCCAAGGCGCGGGGATGAGCGTGAAAGGCGTGGCCTTTTTCACTGTCCCGGGGATCGATGCCGAGACGCTCGCGAGCAAGGGCATCAGCGTCGGTGAATGGCCGAAGTTCGCCGACGGCAAGATCACTCCCTACCAGGAAGTGCTCCTTCGTCGCGACCCGGCGCTGCGCGACCCGCTCGAGAAGTTGCGCGGGGTCGATCTCCTCGACCTGAGCAAAGCCTCGCCCGAACAGCTCGCGGCCGCGGAGCAGCTGGCGTGGGGCGTGAAGAAGTTGCTCTTCCATCTCGTGGTCGAGGGGCAGTCCTATCTGCAACAGCAGCTCGCCGGGAAAATCGACCCGGCCGGGATCGAGATTCCGCAGGCCGCGCTCGTCGCCGCGCAGCAGGAATGGATGCCGCACCTCCTCACCGAGGTCACAAATTATCAGAACGGGGTGAAGCCGCCGTTGCCGGAAATCGCTCCGTCGACTCCCGCCCCCGCGGCTCTGTCTAAGGAAAAACCGGCGAGCGGCGATGACGATCTCAGCGCACTGGCCGAGCCTTCCCCAAGTCCCGCGAAGGCGACGGCAACGGACGACTCGTTAGGCGGAGACGATCTCACCGCGGAGGCAGCGGCCACGCCTAGCCCGTCCCCTGTGCCCGACGGGAATGACGATCTTGCCGGCGGCGACCTGCTGGCGGGCGGAGCGGACGACCAGACCGCCGCGTCCCCGACTACGCCGACCCCGGTTCCGGCGCCGGAAATGAAATCACCCGCCGAATGGGTTGCCGCGGGCGGTTGGTTTCGGCCGCCGGAAAGTTTCACCCTTTATTACCGGCCGACCGGTCACGCGGACACCTTCCTTTACGCCTGGCTCAACACCGCTGCGAAACTGGCCGACAAAACCGCGCCGCCGGCCGCGCACGTCCTCTTTCGCCAACTGGCGGATCCGCAGGCCGTCGGGCTTTGCCTGAAATGCCACAGCGTCAACACGAGCACCGGTCTCACCCAGGTGAACTGGCTGCCGGCGGAAGCGCAGCCGCACCAGAAATCTTTCACGACTTTCCGCCATGCCACCCACCTCAGCCTTTTCGGCAACACCGCCTGCCAGACCTGCCACACGATCAATCCGCAAGCCGAGCCGGCGAAATTCTTCCGCGGCGAAACTGGCGCGCTCGCCGAGCGCGACCCGACGCAATTCCAGAGCAATTTCTTGCCACTCTCGAAGACGCGCTGCGTCGAATGTCACCAGCCGAAAATCGCGGGCGATTCGTGTCTCCTCTGCCATCGTTACCACGCCGGTTCCCTGACCGACCAGGTCGCGGGTCGTAACACCCTGCGGCCATTGTTAGGCGAAAAATAAGGCTCGTCTTCCCGCGGGTCTTCTGCGATCACCGAATGGTCGGATAGCTTCGGTCACTGGCGAAAAAAATGGCCGGTGAAAGGGCAAAAAGTTAGGTCTTCCCAAGAAGCCTGAGTGGATGCTATAACAGCCATAACGACTACAAATATGCGCATTTTTTCGGCCCGCCTTATTACCGCGCTTCTCGTTCTCATCGCTCTCTGCTCTTTCAGTTCCTGCCGCCAACGCGTCACGCTCGTCCCGGCGGAAGACGATCTCGTGATCCTCAACGGCTGCGTGATTTCCGCCTGCAATTACCTCGCGGTGGTGAAGACGCAGCACAGCCTCGACCAGAATTTCTGGGCGAAAATTCTGCTCGTGCGCTACCAGGATCATCCGGCGGGTCACGCCTATTGCGTCTGGGAAACCGACGGCACGATTTACGGCTACGATCGCAATGCCGGTTCGTTCCCGATCCCGATCTACACCCGCGAGCCGAAAGTGATCGCCTCGGTCCTGGCCGACGGACTATCCAAGGTGCTCAAGGAACCGCTGCGGGTCGCACAAGCGGAGTTCGTCGAGCCGACGAAGTCCGAACTCTACAAGTTCTAGCGGCAATCTCACACCGGGTCATCGGAGCGCAGCCGAAGGATCCCTTCGGATTTCTGGAAATCCTCGCTCACCCCTGCATCCTCTTCTCGCGATTGATCGGCAAAAAAAACGCGACCATCACTGGTCGCGTCGCAAAGCTGAGGAACGCTAAGTTAATTTCGATAAGATCGGTTTTGGCTTCCTAGCTTGCACGTTCTGTTTAAGCAGCGGCCATGCCAAGCGGTCGCGCGGCCAAAAATATCGCGGGATTTCTTCGCTTTTCCTTGCTCAAGCGCGCCCGTGGCTGCTTGATGTCTTCATGAGATCACTCTCGCTCGTGGCCGTCCTTTCCTTTCTCGTTTTCGCTCCGCTGCACGCCGAGAGTCCGCGCAATCCGCAGGGCAGCGCAAAGATCACGAAGAACGAGGCGGAGCACATCGCGCTCCGGAAATACCCGGGCGCGCGGGTGACCGCGGCGAAGCTCGAAACGGTGCACGGCCATCTCGTCTGGTCGCTCGAACTGGCGACCACGAACGACGGGAAAAAGCCGGTCGCGGTCGACGCGATGAGCGGCCGCATGGTCGGCGAGCACGGGAAAAAATAATCCCGCCTAACGAAAAGCGCGTGGGCGCTTATTTACCCCAGATGCCCTGGAGATAGCCGACCCGGCCGGAGCCGACGTGATAGGCCTCGAACGCCTCCGGGTTCTTCAGGTAATACTTCTGGTGATAGTCCTCCGCCGGATAAAACGGCGTCTGCGGCAGGATTTCGGTGACGATCGGCTGATCGAATTTGCCGCTCTTCGCCAGCTTCTCCTTGGAGGCTTCCGCGGCCTTTTTCTCGGCGTCGTTCGCGTAGTAGATCGCGGCCTGATAGGAGAGCCCGATGTCGGCGAACTGCCCGTTCGCCTGCGTCGGCCGGATGTTGTGCCAGAAAATATCGAGCAACTGATCGTAGGAAATTTGCGCCGGATCGTAGGTCACCTCGATCGCTTCGCGATGCTTGGTTTTGTGCGCGGAGACGAGTTCGTAATTGGCGGTCTCCTTGCTGTCGCCGGTGTAGCCGACGGTTGTTTTCGTCACGCCCTTGGCGGAATCGTAGGGCGGTTGCATGCACCAGAAACAGCCGCCCGCAAAAACGGCCGTTTTGGTTTCAGCCGGCGCGGCGAGCGCGGTGCAACAAAGAGCGAGAACGAGAAACAGAGATGAGAAAAGCTTGTGCATAATTCCTCCCTAAGAGTGGACGAGGCGGCGGCTTATTCCAGTGCGTCGGCGGCGGAGGCGGTGGAATTGGTTCCCGCGAACTACTTCGCGCCGCTCGATCTCGCGGCAATTTTTCCGCGCGTCGCGCCGGTGGAAATCGATCTCGGCTGCGGCGACGGCACCTTTCTGGTCGGCCGGGCGGCGCGGTTGCCGGGGCGAAATTTTCTCGGGATCGAACGGCTCGTCGGCCGCGTTCGCTCCGCCAGCGGCAAGGCGGCCCGCGCCAAGTTGCCGAATGTGCGCGTCCTCCTGATCGAGTCCGGCTACGCCATGCAATATCTGTTTCCCGCCAATTCCATCGCAGCGGTGCATCTCCTCTTCCCCGATCCGTGGCCGAAGAAACGACATCAGCGCCGGCGCATCGTGACGCGCGATTTCCTCGGCGCGGTGCACCGTGCGCTCGCGCCCGACGGCTTGCTCCGGATCGCGACCGATCAACAGGATTACTTTGAAGCGATCGGCGCGCTGCTGCCCGAAACCGAATTTCGGGTCGACGAGGAAGAGGAGAGCGAAACTTTTCCCCTAACGAAATTCGAAAAGCGTTTTGTCGCGCAAGGTTTGCCGATCTACCGGATCCGGCTGCGGAAAGTTTCCTGACCGAGAAATGGCGTCGCTTCGACGCGATCATCGAAGACGCGGATCGTGACCGCGCCGGTTTCGTCCTGCCGGAAAAGCGTGATTCCCCGGGTCCGCACCGCCTCAGCCCAATCCTCGGGCACTCGCTCCCGTTCTGGAAAAGCAACCGAAGTCGCGACGACCAAGCGAGGTTGCACGGCGTCGATAAAACCTCCCATGTCTTCGGCGCCCGAATAATGGCGTCCTTTGATCAGGACGTCGCTTCGGATTTCGTTAGGCCGCGCGAGCAGGGCGGCTTCTGTCTTGGGACCGCTATCTGAGAGGAAGAGCACGCGAAACTTCGGGCCGAGATCGAGCCGGACCACCAACGCCTGGTCATCGGACGCCTTCGCCTTGGCGCCGGCCGGCGGGAAAAGAACCCGCGCAACGACGCCATCCGCGATCTGGAAGCGCTCGCCTGCTTTCAGCAAAGCCGGCCGCCTAACGAGTAAAGCCCGGTGCACGCGTGAGCGATCCGGCGCCGCATTGTCGAGAAAATGGCGGGGCTGAAATTCATCGAGCAACAGCCCGGCGCCGCCAAGGTGGAGCGAGTCGCCGTGACTCAGGACCAGGCCGTCCAGGCGATCGATGCCGCGCGAGTGGAGATAATCGCGGACGAACCCTTCGTAGTCGCGCGCGCTCCCGGTATCGAAGAGCCAATCCACGCTGCCGGCGCGCAGGTGGACGGCCGCGCCGGCACCGGCATCGAGTACCGTGATTTCGCAGCGGGCGTCGTTAGGCCAATGCGGCCGCTCGACGTAAAGGTGGCCCCCGGGGAGTTGGGCGAATCCTTGCACGAGCGCGAGAACGAGGCGCGACAGGCTCCAGTTCGCGTTGTTGAAAACAAGCGTCAGCGCGGAGGAGATCGGCGCGGCCAGGAGCGAGAGCAAACCCACTGCGAGGATCGCGAAAGCCACCGGCACCACGCACAAATTCGCGAGCAGCGAGATCGGCGTGAGGAGATAAAAATACCACGCGATCAGCAGGAGGGATCCGATCCAGGCCGCGCTGGAAACCGAGACTGCGCCTGCGATCCAGAAATAGCCGACCTCGACCAAGCGCCGCTTTCGGCTGACCAGGCTACGGGGCAGAAACGGGTCCGTCGCGCCCAGTTGCAGGAGCGGCTGCAGGATTTTTTCCCGGCAGAGAATAATCGCGGCGACGACCGCGAAGGAGAGTTGAAACCCGGAAGTGAAAAGCTGATTCGGATCCCAGGCGAGGATCAGCACCGCGGCCGCGGCGAGACTGTTCAGGGCGAAGACCCGGCGCTCGAAAAAAATTCCGCCTAACAAGACCGCGGCCATCGTCGCCGCGCGCACGCTGGAGACGTGCAGCCCGGTGATCGCCGAATAAAAAAACAGAAACGGAATGATCACTGCCGCCGCCGCGACCCGCGGAAGGCGACAGAGTCGCGCCAGGATCCAGAGCAACTGCGCGATGATCCCGACGTGCAGGCCGGCAACCGCGAATAAATGGAGCGTGCCGGTCTGTTGGAACGGCTCCTCAATATCGTCGCGCGTTTCGTGCCGCAAGCCGAGCGCCATTCCGCTGATCAGCGCGTCGACCTCGGGCGAATCTTCCAACCCGCGCGTCAACGTCGCCTGCATCCAGGCACGGGATTTGGCCGCGAGCCGGAGCACGAGATCACCGCGGCTGGCCGCGAGAATTTCGCCATCCTCCGGGTAGCGCGCGAAGACCGAGCGAGAAACATCGCGACGCGCTAGGTAACTTCGCATGTCGAAGACACCCGGGTTCCGCGCCGGCGGGATCGGCTCGGCCAAACCCGTTAAGCGAATCTGATCGCCCAGTTGCGGCGCGCCTTTCCAGCGAATCTGCACGGTCGCGTTGGAATTCTCGCGTTGTCCGCCGAGTTCAATCGTCTCGAGCTTCAGGAGAAAAGTGGCGAAGTCTCCGGTGCCGATTTTTGGTTCACTTATCACCGCACCGGTGACCGTGACCGGCCTTGGACGCGCGCCCAACTCCGCTGCCAGTTTTCTCCCCGGCGCGTCCGTTTGCTGCACCGAATGGAGCAGATAAAACGCGCCCACCACGAGCAGATGAGCGAAGAGAGAACGTCGCCAGACCAGCACCAGCAAAGCCGCCGCGCCGACCGCGCCGAGACTCACGCCGATTCCCACCGACCAGAATTCCGCGCCGAGAATTCCCGCGATCGCGGCCACGGCGATGCCCACGAGCGGCTGCCGGTTAACGGGGGAACTTTCCATCATAAAAGAAGGGCGCGCCGTTATGAATGAGCCGAGCCGATAAGTCGAAACTCAATTGCTTCGACCGCGTTCGTTCATATCCTTGGCCGACAGTGCCCAGACCCTTTTCGCGGAAACGAACCAGCGTAGTGCGGACCGCGTCAGGCGAAGGCGCGGCCGCGAAAAAATCCGCCACGCGGGTGAGCCTGAAGCCGGGGACGGACTGGCATAAGCGGAACTTCCTCACCGAAGTGTGGATTCCGTCGTTTTTCACCAAGCGCTCCGGCGCGCGCGCCAAGCCGCTTTTTCCCGAAGCAAAGGCGGGCGAGATCTGCATCACCTGGATCGGGCATGCGTCGTTCCTTCTCCAGATGGAAGGGATGAATATCCTGATCGATCCAAACTGGGCGATGTGGCTGAAAGTGGTCAAGCGCCTGAAGCGCCCTGGGCTGCATATCGACAGCCTGCCGTCGATCGACGTGGTCCTGGTGACGCACGCGCATTTCGATCACCTCGATCGCAAGAGCCTGCGCAAAGTCGCGGCCGATCAGCCGATCGTGGTCCCGACCGGCGTGGGGAATCTCGTCCACGATCTCGGGTTCAATATCGTCCACGAGCTCGAGGAGTGGGAGCAGATCCAGCTCGGTCCGTTGCGCGTCTCACTCACGCCTTGTCATCATTGGGGCGCGCGGCTTTTGCACGATCAACATCGCGGCTTCGGCGGGTTCGTGATCGAGGCCAACGGGCGCTCGGTTTTTCACTGCGGCGACAGCGCTTACTTTTCCGGGTTCGAGGAAATCGGGAAGCGTTTTCCGATCGAGATCGCGCTCCTGCCGATCGGCGCTTACGACGCGCCGAGCCGGCGCGAAGTGCACATGAATCCGGAGGAAGCGGTGCGCGCTTTTCTCGAGCTCGGCGCGCAGACTCTGGTGCCGATGCATTACGGGACTTTCCGCCTCGGCTTCGAACCGCTGCACGAGCCGCCCGAGCGCCTGCTCTCGAGCGCGCGCGAGCACGGCGTCGAAGGAAAAATGCTGGTGATGACCGAAGGCCGGCCGGTTGTGTTGTAGTTTGTGAGCCGGCGCGGCCACTTCGTCGGAGCGCTCGGCGCAGGTGCGCTTGTCCTCGCGTTTTGCGGGCTGCTCCTTTGGCACAATCCGGGCGTTTTCTGGAACGACGATTACCAGATTTCCATCCTGCCGGTGTTCGCGGATGTGGCGCGAAGCTGGAGCGAAGGGCACCTGCCGTTGCTCAGTCCGTATTCCTGGGTCTGCAGCAATCTCGCGGGCGAGTTTCAGTACGGCACCTTCTCGGTTTTCGTGAACGCCGCGGTGGTGCTGATCTGGAAATTGCCCCTCAGCTTTGCCGGGCAGGCCGCGGCGCTTTCGATGGCGCATCTTTTCGTGCTCGCGATGGGCGCGTATCTGCTCGCGCGCGATCGTGGCCTAACGAGTCCGCTCGCGACGATGGTCGCGCTGGTGGCGGCGCTGAACGGCTGGATCATCTGCTGGGGCGCGAGCGATTGGTTCGGCGCGCTTGGCGCCTTCGCATGGCTGCCGTGGGCCTGGTGGGGGATGGCCCGCGCGCTCGATCCGGCGCGCGGGAAGTGGCGGTTTCTCTGGCCGGCGCCGTTCGTTTACCTGGTCGTGACCGGCGGTTTTCCCTACACGGTTTTGATGCTCGGGCTGGTCGCGGCGTGGCTCGCGGCGAAGTCGTTAGGCAAGCGGCTTTCGGTCTGGCCGCTCGTGGTCGGACTCGCGCTCGGCCTCGGGCTTTCCGCGCCCGCCTGGCTGGCGCTGCTCGATTACGTGCACGGTTCCGCGCGGGGCGAGATGGCGACGAACGGCGCGCACTGGCAATGGCTGCTGCCGCCCGCCGCGCTGCCCGGATTTGTCTGGCCGGCCTGGACGGTGCGCTGGTCGGATTTTTCCAACGATTATCTTCCACACACCGCGGTCGAACTGGCCTGCGGCACGGTGCCGCCACTGGCCCTGCTTGCCGGTCTGGTCGGACTGCGCGGCGAGTTCGTTAGGCGGATGAAATGGGAGCTCGGCCTGCTCGTGCTCGTGCTCGTGATCGCGATGCTGCCGAGCGCGAATGTGTTTCGCTGGAGCTTTCGCTGGCTGCCGCTGATTCATCTCGTGCTCGCACTTGTCGCGGCGGAGGCGCTGGCGCAATTCCGGCTCGCAGCGGTCTGGCGCTGGGTGGCGACCGGCGTGGTTTTCGCTTCGCTGCTCGCCACTTATTTCTTTCTTCCGACCAATGTGGGCGTTCCGATTTATCCGCTCGCTTCCAGCCTAACGAGTCCGCAACCGCTCGATCCGGCGCGACTTTACCTGAGCGTTTATCCGCCGCCGGAAACGGCGGCGAACCAGCGAAACCACCCGGCGCCGGTCGGGCAGGTGACACGGCTCGGCAGCACTTCGATGTGGGCGGGGATTCGGCTCGTCAACGGCTACAGCCCGATCCGCGCGGCGGGCGTAGGACCGGCCTGGACCTTTTATACGCATGGTGAAATCGATCCCGGCGTCGCGGAGTATCTGCTTCATTTCCAGGGTGCGCCTGACGAACTGCTCGCGCTCCTCGGGATCGATGGAATTCTGGTCGATCGTGCGATCTCGCTCGCGCCGTCGCCAGCGGCGGTATGGCAGCTGGTGCACGAAAGCGCAGAAGGCCGTGTTTACCATCGCGTCGCCGCGGCGCTCGCGACCGTCCGGTCGGTGAATTTACCTAACGAGAAGTCAGCGCGGGCCGCGGTGCGGGTGATTTCCGATTCACGGCAAAAGGTCACCGCGGAAGTGGCGGTGCCCCCTGGTGGTCGGCCGGCCACGCTGCTCTTTTCGCGGCCGTTCTTCGATGGCTACCGGGCGGACCTCGGCGGCGAAACAATCCCCGTCGAATCCTTCCGCGGACTGGCGCCGATGATCCGCCTGCCGGCCGGTGCGCATGGCTGCCTAACGATGGTTTACCGGCCGTGGTGGCTGGTCGTCGGCGGAGCGAGCGCCGCGCTGAGTTTGCTCGTCATCCTGCTGGCGAGCTGCGCCGCCTGGCGGAACCGCGCCTAGTAAACGTCGCGCTTGTAGCGCTTGTCGTTTTTCAGCTTCTCGACGTATTCGTTTGCTTCCTCGGTGCTCATGCCGCCCTGCTGCTGCACGATTTCGCGCAGCGCCGCATCGACATCTTTCGCCATCCGTTTGGCGTCGCCGCAGACGTAGAAGTGCGCGCCTTCCTGAAGCCATTTCCAGAGCTCGCCGGAGGAACCCATCATCCGGTTCTGCACATAAATTTTGTGCTCCTGGTCGCGCGAAAAGGCGGTGTCCAGCCGGGTGAGCACGCCGTCGCGCATGAGCTGCTCGAAGTCCTCTCGATAATAGAAATCGCTCTGGGCGCGCTGCGCGCCGAAGAAAAGCCAGGTCTTGCCGCGCGCGCCGATCGCCTGGCGTTCCTGCAGAAAAGCACGGAACGGCGCCACGCCGGTGCCCGGCCCGACCATGATGATCGGCGCGTCGCGGTCTTCCGGCAGGCGGAACTTGGAGGCGGTCGGATAAATCGGCGCGGGCGAATCGGCGCAGCGCTCGGCGAGGAAGGTCGAGCAAACGCCCTTCCGTTTGCGTCCATGGCTTTCGTAGGTCACGACATCAATGATAAAATGGACCGCGTCCGGATGCGCCTTCAGGCTCGACGCGATCGAGTAAAGGCGCGGCTGCAACTTCGGCAGAAGCGCGACGAATTCCGGCGGGGTGAAATTGACCGATGGATGCTCGACCAGGAAATCGATCACCTCCATGCCCCAGAGATAAGTGTCGAGATCGTGCCGGCGATCCTCGTGCAGGAGTTCCTTCAACAACGGCGCCGCCGACGCGCGCTCAGCGATGGCGCGGAGTAATTTCGGCGTCGGCTGGGTGATCCCGTAGTCGCGTAGAAGCGCCTCGCGCAGGGTGGTGTCGGGCGCGCCTTTCTGGCCGGGGACGGTTTCGTCGCCCTTCGCGTCGAGCTTCTTGAGAATGTCCTCGACGAGCACCGGATCATTCGTCGGGTAGACCGCCATCGAGTCGCCGACTTCATAGCTGAGCCCGGAGTCGGCGAGTGAGATTTCGAAATGCCGCGTCTCTTTCGGCGAGTCGGGGCTGTTCAGGCGGCGATTGACCAGGAGCCGGCCGGGGAAGGGATTTTTGCGGGAGTAAAGGGGAGCCGAAGCGAGTTCGTTAGGCATGAGCAAGGTGGCGCGGGCGAGGGAACATCCTTTCACGATCCCGGCGGACTCGGCAATGCGTTTTCTCGGTTGCGCCCGCACCCGCCTGCGCGCAGGAAAGGAGCATGAATCCGCCTAACGAACAATCGGCCCGCGACTTTTCTCTGGCCCATGCGCTGCTTCGGGTCGGCCTCGGGGTGAATTTGTTCACCCACGGGCTGGTGCGGTTACCGGACCTCGCCGCTTTCGCCGCGCACACGCGCCAGGCAATGGCGCAGAGCCCACTACCGCTGCCGCTAGTAGTGGCGGCAGGTTACGCGATTCCGTTCGTGGAGATCACGACCGGGGCATTGCTCCTGCTCGGGCTTTTCCTGCGGCCGGCGCTGGTTCTAGGTTTTCTGCTTTTACTCGTGCTCATGCTCGGGATTTGCCTCGCGCAGAACTGGACCGTGGCCGCGGAGCAACTCGTCTACATGCTCGTGCTCGCCGCGCTGCTCGCGACCGCGCGGCACGATCGCTACTCCGTCGACGCCTGGCGCGCTCGTTAGGCCCTAACGGAAAGCCTCAGCTCATAAACTCGGCGAGCGGTTCCATCTGCTTGATGTGAGCGCAGAAAATCTTGAAGGCGGCGAGGATCGGCACCGCCAGGATCACGCCGACGATACCCCACATCCAACCCCAGAAGGTGAGCGACAGGAGCACGAGCACCGGGTTCAAAGTGAGCGAGCGACCCATCACCATCGGAGTGATGAAATTTCCCTCGAGCGAGGCGAGCAGGAGATAACTGCCCGGGAAGATGAGCGCGAAGCCGAAGCTGTTGAAGCTCAGGACGGCACCGAGCGTCATGCAGACGATGCCGACGAAAGCGCCGAGATAGGGCACGAAATTCAGCACCGCGACCATCACGCCCCACATCGTCGGGTTGGGCAAACCGAGCAGGCCGACGGTGAGCCCGACGGCGAGCCCAAGGCAGCAGTTGATCACCGTGATCGTGAAAAGATAACGCGACACCTGACCCTCGATCTCGTGCGCGATCGAGACCGCGCGCTTTTTATCCGAGAGCGTCGGCATGAGCTTGATTATTTTCGCGAGGAAGACGCCGTCATAGGCGAGCAGAAAATAGAGCAGGATCAGCATTGTCAGCGCGCTGATGAGGATCTCTGGGGTCTGCGACATCAGGCTGTCGGCAAGCGGATGTTGTTTCACTTCCACGGTCTGGGTTTTTTGCTGCGTCGTAGCGGGGGTAGGGGCTGCGGTGAGATTCTCAATCGCGCCGCTGGCCTGCGCGACGCGCTCCATTGGGCGTTTCAATGGCATCAATTTCTGCTGGAGCTGATGCATGCTGTAGGGGGCTTTCTCCAGCCAGCCGGCCGCGGGCGCGGCCAGAAAGGAGACCGCGTAGCCAAGCGCGCCGACGAGCGAGAGCAGGAGCAGCGCGGAGCCGAGGTGGGTGGAAATTTTGATCTTCGCCAGCCCACGCACGATCGGGCGCAGCAGGTAACTCAGGAGAAGCGCGAGCACGATGGGGAGGAGGAGCGAGCGCAGGAAAAACATCGTGTAAAAAAGCGCGAGCAGGAACAGACCCGTCATCGAAACGGAGCGGACGTCGAAGGGCCGCGCGAGCAGGTCGTGAAGGCGCAGCCGCGGAGTGACGACTGTTTGCTCTTCCTCGCCTTCTTTCGGGGTGGGATTGGCCGTCGCTTCGTCGAGTTTGATTTCCATCTGTCGGAGATTCGTCTGTCGAGGTGACTTCACGCGCCCGTGCGTGCAGGAAAGGCTGGTTGACGAGCGCGGCCAAAGCGCCGTTGAGTTCTGGATGCCCGCTGCCGCTTTACGCGCCCTGCTTGAGCACGCGATCGATTACGCAGGACTTTTCCCGCCGGCCGATCTCGCGCTGGAGCCCGCCCTCGAAAATCAGGCGGGCTACGCGCGCTCGGCGGATCGCTGGATGCTCGGGGCATTTATTTTGCCGGTCGGGAAATTCGACGCGGCGGCCGCGCAGCTCGCGCAATTTTCCGCGGATTATCCGCTGCAGGTTTCCGCGCTTGGACCGAAGAACGTGGAGCCCGCTAAATTTCGCGAGACGCTCCAAAGCCTCGAGGCTGCGATCGAGTGTTTCCAGTCTGCGCATCCGGATGTGCTCGCGGTCACGCAATTAGAAATGCCGCTGCCGCCGGGCGCGGCGCCGGAGTCGTTAGGCGAGCTGCGGGTTTTCTGGGAAGCGCCGGCCGCGGCCGCGCCGGCGACGATCGCCGCGTTCGCGGGAACCGGCGCGGGGTTCAAGCTCCGGACCGGTGGCGTGACCGCCGATGCGTTCCCGACCGACGCTGAAATCGCGCAGGCTCTCGTAGCCGCCGCGCGTCATCAGGTGCCGATCAAGTTCACCGCCGGGCTGCATCATCCGGTGAAGCATTTTCACGAGAGCGTCGGAACGAAGATGCACGGCTTCCTCAACGTCCTCGGCGCCGGCGTCCTCGCGGCGGAGCATGGTTGGGACGAGGCGCAGACCGCAGTGATGCTGGCGGATGAAAACCCCGGCTCGTTTTATTTCGACGACGAAGTTTTTCGCTGGGGCGACTGGGAAATCACGGTCGCGCAAATCATCGCCCGCCGGCAGTTCGTGACGTCGTTAGGCAGTTGCAGCTTTGACGAACCACGCGATGACCTGCGCGCGCTTGGCCTGTTCGACGCGGACGCCGATGAGCCGATCGCGCTCTCCCGCTGATGCCGAGTCTGCGCCAGGTTTTTTCCGGGAAGAAAAAGAATCCGGTCTTCCCGCAGCCGCTCCTCCTGCAGGATCTTTGGGAAGCGGTGGCGCGCTTCTCGGCGGAGATCCGGGCGAGCGATTTCATGCGCGAAATGCTCCGACGCCACGCGGCGATCGGCAGCAAAGGCATGATGGGGATGAACGACTGCGCCACGCTCTATGCCCTCACGCGCTGGCAGCGGCCGACGGTGATCGTGGAGTCCGGCGGCTACCTCGGGATGTCTTCCGCTTTTATCCTGAAAGCGCTGGCCGATGAAAACCTTCCGGACGCGAAGGTCTACAGCATCGAGATGGATCCGGACTGCGCGCACGGCGTGCTCGTGCCGGATGAATTTCGCGCGAACTTCATCCCGCTGCGCGGGGACGTGAAGGAGCTGATCAAAGGCCGCGAACTGCCTTCCGCGATCGATCTTTTCCTGCACGACAGTTCCCATCGTTACCGTCACATGCTTTGGGAATTCCGCGCTTTTTGGCCGCGGTTACGCGATCGCGGTTTGCTCGTGTCGCACGATGTCCACTTCAACGCGGCCTTCCCGGAATTTATCGCCGGCACCTACGCCCACGATTCGCGCGGCCTGCTCGATCCCGAGCGGACCACGCATTATGAATGGGGCCGCTGGGGCTATGTCGGTTTCGCGGTGAAAAGGCAGCACTAGGCAGGCGCCACGCCCGCTCTACAATCAACGCATGGCCACTCCACTCCGCTCGTTCATCGAGGTCGCGCCCGCTTCGCATTTCCCGCTCGAAAATCTGCCCTACGGAGTCTTCCGCGCGGATGAAGGCAAGCCCCGGATCGGCGTCGCGATCGGCGATCTTGTGCTCGATCTCGCGGTGCTTGAAGAGGCTGGGTTGCTTCGCGCGGAATCGTTAGGCGGAAGCCCGGTCTTCCACCGCGATTCGCTGAATGCCTTCCTCGCGCTCGGCCGGCCGGCCTGGCGCGAAGTGCGCGCGATTTTGCAGCAATTGCTCGCCGCCGACACCGCCACCTTGCGCGATGACGACGTCCTCCGGCGCCGCGCTTTTCACCAGCAAAACGCGGTCACGATGCTGCTGCCGGCGCGGATCGGCGATTACACCGATTTTTATTCGTCGTATCATCACGCTTTCAATGTCGGCACGATGTTTCGCGGACCGGAGAACGCGATCATGCCGAACTGGCGCTGGCTGCCGATTGCTTATCACGGCCGCGCGAGTTCCATCGTCCCGAGCGGCACGGATGTCCGCCGGCCGCGCGGCCAGACCAAGGCGCCCGATGCCGCCGCGCCGAGTTTCGGGCCGAGCAAGGCGCTTGATTTCGAACTCGAAACTGCTTTCCTGATCGGCCCGCCTAACGAACTTGGCGAACCCGTCCCGATCGCGCAGGCGACCGACCATATCTTCGGGCTCGTCCTGATGAACGACTGGAGCGCGCGCGACATCCAGACTTGGGAATACCAGCCGCTCGGACCGTTTCTGGCGAAGAATTTTTGCACCAGCATTTCGCCCTGGGTCGTGACGATGGAGGCGCTCGAGCCGTTCCGGCAGCCGCTCCCGGCGCAGGACCCGGAACCGTTCCCGTATCTGCGCGCGCCGGACGATTTTGTCTTCGACGTGCAGTTGGAAGTGGATTTGCAATCGGCGAAAATGCCCGCGCCGCAGACCATCGCCCGGAGCAACATGCGCAATCTCTATTGGAGCATCGCGCAGCAACTGGCTCACCACACGGTCGGCGGTTGCAACCTGCAACCGGGCGACCTTCTGGCCAGCGGCACGATCAGCGGCCCCGACGACGACGGCCGTGGAAGCATGCTCGAGCTGACCTGGCGCGGGGCGAATCCCCTCACGTTGGCCGGCGGCGAAACCAGAAAATGGCTGGAAGATGGCGACCGCCTGACGATTCGCGGCTGGGCGGAAGGGGACGGTTACCGGGTCGGGTTCGGCGAAGTCAGCGGCCGGGTGCTCCCGGCGCTCGAGTCCTGAGTTTCTCAGAATTATAGAAAACCAGCCCGGTTGCGGCACACTCGCTGCTTTATAAGTCGAGACTCGGAAAAATTACGCATTGCAGAAATTTGCGGTTGCATGCCCTTTCCGATGCCTTCATAGAGAACACTTCCGTGCGACGTTTTTATTTTTCTCTTCTTCTCATCACCGGCCTGAGCGGGCTCTCGCTTTCTACTCCCGCCCGGGCGGAACAGGACAAATCCAGCACGCGCTTCGTGTTCACGAACGCCGATGGTCGCGTCGAGTCGGCCAAGGTGATCACAGCTTTTACCGGCAAATCGAGCCATCCGTTTTCCACCGTTCACTCCCGGCTTTTCAGTCATCTCGATCCGAAACTGCTCCGCGCGGCCACGATCGCCGAGGAACGCGCCAACGCACATTCCAAGTCCCGTTGCTGGCGTTACGTGAAGGAAGCGCTGCTCGCTTCCGGCGCGGTTAGTTCTTATCCGAAGACTGAGTTTGCGCGTGAAGCCGGCAGTGAACTCATGAGTTCCTACGGTTACACCCGGCTCGCGGTGCGCGATCCGTATCAGGCGCCGGTCGGTTCGGTGCTGGTTTATGGTTCCGGCCGGGCGGCGGGTCACGTGGAAATCCGGACGGCCCACGGGTTCGTGAGCGATTTCCGTTCGCCGACGCCTTCGAAGCGACCGCTCATCGGCGTGTTCGCGAAAATTTCCGGCTAGCGAAAAGCCGGCTGTCCCTAGAACGGCGCCGGCGCGGCGACCAGGAAACAGGCGACCATCGCAAACGCGATCACGATCTTTCCGACCAGCGCGGCGAGATTGCCTAACAATGTCCCCCAGCCGGCGCGGCCCGCGTCGACCAATCGTTTGCCGCCGATTAATTCCCCCGCCACCGCGCCGATGATTGGACCGATGAGCAAACCGGGCAGACTGAAAAAGACGCCCACGATCGCGCCGGCGAAGGCGCCGAACATGCCCCAGCGCGTCGCCCCGAATCGTCGCGCGCCGAGCAAGCCGCCAGCGAAATCGATCGCATAGGAAACGAGGGTGAGCAGCACGAGCAGACCGAGCGTCCACCAGCCGACGCTACGTTCCGCGCCGAGCATCACCCGATGCAAAATCGCCGCGCCCAGAATGATCACAGTCCCCGGAACCGCCGGCAGCACCGTGCCGATGATTCCCAGCGCCATCAGCAACAGTGTGGTCGCCCACCAGAACAGCTCCATTGGATTGACCTAACGTGATCCCGCCCGCTGCGCGAATGGTCGCTGCCAAAACCCTTTCGGTTGACAACTTTGCCTCTGTCCGCGAGCCTCCCCGCTCAGAAAATCCTGACCCATGGCCAATACCAAATCTGCTTCCAAACGCGCCCGGCAAAACCCGAAGCGCACCCTGCGCAATCGCAGCGTCACCACCAATCTCCGCTCGCTCGCGAAACGCCAGGCGGCGGGTGACGGCAAACAGGAAGGGAACCGCGCGCTCATTTCCGCGCTCGATAAGGCGGCCAAGCGCGGAATCATCCACAAGAACGCAGCCAATCGCCGCAAGGCCCGGCTGAACAAGGCGGCGGCGAAGGCGGCCTCTGCCTCCTAGTCCGGCTCGTGCGCGGTCGTTAGGAGGGGAAACAAGCGTTGCATCTCCCTGAGAACGGTTAAGTTTTGCCCATGATTCCAGCCCTCTTTTTGGTCCTCGCCGCGGTTATTTTTCGGGTCGCGTCGGCCGTCGTCGTCCAACATGGCGGAGCCGGCTGGCTCTCGAATTTCGCGCCGCTCGCGGCGATCGCGCTTTGCGGGGCGATCTATTTCCCGCGGAAATATAAGTTCGCGCTGCCGATGGCGGCGCTGCTCGTTTCCGATCTCGCGCTCGATTTTTACTACGGCGCGTCCCTGGCCGATCCGTTGATTCTTTGCCGCTACTTCGCCTTCGCGCTCGTCGGATTGCTTGGGCTCGCGATCAGTAGGAATGCCTCGTTGAAGACGATCGTTCCCGCCTCGCTCGCGGGCTCTACGATTTTTTACGTGATCACCAATTTCTTCTCCTGGCTGACCGATCCCGGCTACGTGAAAAACTTCGCCGGGCTCGTGCAATCGCTCACCGTCGGGCTGCCGCAATATGGCACGCCGACCTGGATGTTTTTCCGGAACTCGATCGTGAGCGATCTGTTTTTTTCCGTCATCTTCGTCGCCTGCATGCATTGGAGCGCGGCCGCTGATCGTCGCTCCGTCGCCGTTCCGCGTCCGCTGCCGAACTAGAAATGTCGCAACCCGAGCAACGCGACGAGGTCGAGATGCTCGCGACGATGTTGTTGATTCGCCGTTTCGAGGAACGCGCGAGCCAGCAGTATCAGGCGCAGAAGATCGGCGGGTTTTGTCACCTTTATATCGGGCAGGAAGCAGTCGTGACCGGCGCGGTCGCGGCGACGCGGCCCGATGATTACCTGATCACGGCCTACCGCGATCACGCGCACGCGTTGGCGCGCGGGACCACGGCCGACGCCTGCATGGCGGAGCTTTTCGGGAAGGCGACCGGCTGCTCGAAAGGCCTCGGCGGTTCCATGCATTACTTCGATAAGAAGCACCACATGTATGGCGGCCACGCGATCGTCGGCGCGCACGTGCCGCTCGCGACCGGGATGGCGTTTGCCTCGAAATACCGCAAGGAAGACCGGGTCACGCTTTGCTTTTTCGGCGACGGCGCGATCAACCAGGGCGGCTTCCACGAAGCGCTTAACCTTGCCGGGATTTACAAGCTGCCGGTCATTTTCATCTGCGAAAATAACTTCTTCGCCATGGGCACCTCGGTGAAACGCTCGACTGCGGTGAAGCAGATCGCCGATCGCGCGAGCGGCTATGAAATGCCGAGCCAGGTCATCGACGGGATGAGCTTTCGCGAGGTGCGCGACAAACTTTCCGAGACGATCGCGTCGATTCGCAAGGAATCGCACCCGGCTTTTGTGGAGATGCAGACCTATCGTTACCGCGGGCATTCCATGTCGGACCCGGCGAGTTACCGGACCAAGGAAGAGCTGGAAAAATATCGGCTCGAAGATCCGATCACGCGGCTCCGCGCGCAGCTCACGCGCGAGGGGAAATTGACCAACGAGCAGTTCGACAAAATGGACAAGGCCGCGAAGGACGCCGCGATGGCGAGCGTGAAGTTTGCCGAGAAAAGTCCCGAGCCGCCGCTCGACGCGCTCTACGATTACACCTACGTCACCGGCGACAATAATCCCTCCGCCGAATATCAGCCGACCGCGACGGCGACCGCTGCGGCCGCGCCGAAAAAAGGAAAAAAGTCGTGAGGGAATTGACCTACCGCCAGGCGCTGAACGAAGCGCTCGCCGAGGAAATCGCGCGCGACCCGAACGTTTTCCTGATGGGCGAAGAAGTCGCCGAATACAACGGCGCCTACAAAGTCAGCCAGGGTTTGCTCGACAAGTTCGGCCCCGGCCGGATCATCGACACGCCGATCAGCGAGAACGGTTTTGCCGGTCTCGGCATCGGCGCCGCGATGGTCGGCCTGCGTCCGGTAATCGAGTTCATGACCTTCAGCTTTTCGCTGGTCGCGTTCGACCAGATCGTGAACAACGCGCCGAACATGCTCACCATGTCTGGCGGCCAGTTCAATATCCCGATTACCTTCCGCGGTCCGAACGGCCCCGCGCACCAGCTCGGCGCGACGCATTCGCACGCCACCGAGTGCCTTTACGCAAATGTCCCCGGCCTGAAAATCTGCACGCCCGCCACTCCGCGCGACGCGAAGGGTTTGCTGAAGACTGCGATCCGCGACAACAACCCGGTGCTCGTGCTCGAGTGCGAACTTTTCTACAGCCACAAAGGCATGGTCGAAGACGAGGACGTCGACCTCCTGATTCCGTTAGGCGAAGCCGAGGTGAAGCAGGAAGGCAGCGACGTCACCATCATCTGCTATGCGCAGACTTTGCCGATGGCGCTCGCCGCCGCCGAGACGCTCGCGCAGGACAAGATCAGCGCCGAAGTCATTGACCTGCGTTCGATCAAGCCGCTCGATTGGCCGGCCGTTTTCAAGTCGGTCACGAAAACCCATCGCGTCGTCATCGCGGAACAGGATCGCCCCTGGTGCGGCATCGGTTCCGAGATCGCGTATCGAATTCAGCAGGAAATTTTCGACGAGCTCGACGCCCCGGTCCAGCGGGTCAGCCAGGAAGATGTGCCGATGCCTTACAACGAAGCGCTCGAGCAAGCCGTCCTTCCGAGCGCCGAGAAGATCGTCGCCGCCGTCCGCAAGATTTGTTAGGCCCTAACGAGTAAAGGAAATTCCCGTCATGCCTGAGATTCAAATGCCGAAACTGAGCGACACCATGACCGAGGGGACGCTCGTTAGTTGGAAGAAAAAAGTCGGCGATCAGGTGACCGCAGGCGAAGTCCTGGCCGAGATCGAGACCGACAAGGCGACGATGGAATGGGAAGCGAGCGACGACGGCACCCTGACCGAGATTTTCGTGGAAGAAGGCGGCAAGGTGAACGTCGGCGACAAGATCGCGTTCATCGGTGAGGAAGGCGAAAAAGCCGCGCCCGCTGAGAAATCCACGAAGGAAGCGGCGCCGAAAGAAGAAGCCGAGAAACCCGCTGCGAAAAAAGAGACGAAAGCTGAACCCGCCGCTGCCGCGCCTGCCGCCGAAGCGAAAGCCGAGCCCGCCGAAAAATCCGATACGACCGGCCGCGTCAAAGCCTCCCCGCTCGCGCGCAAGATCGCCGAAGAAAAAGGCGTCGACCTTTCGACAGTCACCGGCAGCGGCCCCGGCGGCCGGATCGTTGAGAAAGACGTCACCTCCGCTGGCTCAGCGGACAAAACCCCCGCCGCGAAATCCGCTGCCGCGCCAGCCGCGAAGAAACAATCCGCCGCCCCCGCCATTTCCGCGGGCGAAAGCGCCCGGATCAATCTCACCGGTATGCGCAAAGTCATCGCCGAGCGGCTCGTTAGCAGCCTCGGCCCGGTCCCGCATTTTTACCTGAACATCGAGATCAACGCCGACGCCCTCATGCGCACCCGCGCGGAGTTAAAATCCGCCGGTGAAGAGGACGACAGCGCGAAAGTCACAGTCAACGATTTCATCCTCAAGGGCACCGTCGTTGCCGCCCTGCGCGAGCCGAAAGTGAACGCCGCCTTCGATGGCGACGCCATCATCCAATACGGCGACATCAACCTCGCGGTCGCCGTCGCGATCGATGAAGGCCTGGTCACCCCGGTCATTCGCGGCGCGCAAAACAAATCGCTCCGCGAGATCAGCGCCGCGGTGAAAGACCTCGCCCACCGCGCGCGCAACAAACGGATGAAGCCCGAAGAATTCCAAGGCGGCACCCTCACCGTCTCGAACCTCGGCAGCTACGGCATCGATTACTTCTCCGCAATCATCAACCCGCCGCAGGCGATCATCCTCTCGATCGGCGCGATCGTGAAAAAGCCGGTCGTGAACGAAGAGAACGAGATTGTCCCCGGCTACCGGATGAAGATCGGCATGAGCTGCGACCACCGCGTGGTCGACGGCGCGATCGGCGCGAATTATCTGAAGGCTCTCCGCCAACTCCTCGAAAATCCGGCGTTGCTCCTCCTCTAGCAGCGGAGTCACTCGGCCCGCCATCGCCGGCCGCTTTTCGCCATGTCGCATTCGGTCGAAAGCCATCTCAAACTGCACACCGGGGACTACGACGAGCTCATCCTGAAGCTTGTTCCGGCGTATCCGAAGATGCGGACGGTGCAGCTTGATCTGCTCGGGTTGAGCATTCCTCCGACCGGCGGCCTCGTCTTGGATCTCGGCGGGGGCACGGGCGCGCTCGCGGCGACGATCGCGGAGCGTTTTCCCCAGGCGCTCGTGCAAATCTGGGACGTCGATCCGCAAATGCTTCGCTTCGCCCGGACGCGCTGCGCAGATTTCGGCGAACGCATCCAATACGTGGAGCGCTCCTTCACCGGCCCTTTGCCCGCCTGCGACGCGGTCGCGGCGTGTCTCTCCTTGCATCACGTCAAAGATCTCGCGGTTAAGGGCGACATCTACCGGCACATTTTCGAGGCGCTGCGGCCGTCCGGTATTTTCGTGAATGCCGATACCTCAGTCCC
Source organism: uncultured Verrucomicrobiae bacterium (assembly GCA_963742845.1). Classification (GTDB taxonomy): domain Bacteria; phylum Verrucomicrobiota; class Verrucomicrobiia; order Chthoniobacterales; family UBA10450; genus Palsa-1392. The sequence continues at coordinate 108,194 of CAVUNK010000005.1, forward strand.
CACGTCGGGGTTGCTCCGGGAACGTGCTTTCCGGTTGTGGGCCGAGTCGATGCGACCGCACGGCATCGAGGAGGGAGAAGCGCGGGCACATTTCGCGAGCTGGGCTGCGGAGGATTTCTACACGCCGTTGAGCACGGAGTTCCGGCTCCTCGCCGAAGCCGGTTTTTCCGAGCCGGAATGTTTTTGGCGCGAAGGCGCCGCCGCGGTCTTTGGCGGGGTCAGGGAACGCGCGACGCAGGCCGCGCCGTAGCCAGCGTTTTCCGCTTCCGGTTCACACGGGAGTTGCGACGAGATCATCGGATTTCGCGCACTTTCTTTTGCAATTCTGGGGACGATTCTGGAGGAAAGGAGTAAAAGAAGGGATGAAAACCCGTCTCGGTAACAGAAAAGGAGTTTTCCCCCTGGCGACGATTGTGGCTCTCATAATGGCGCTCCCGTCGGCCGCGGTCGCGAGGCTGTTCCGCGAAGTCTCAACTGAGGTGGGTTTGGTCGCAGAAGCGAAAAAGTCGTGGGGCAACCCGATCTGGGGCGACATCAACAACGATGGCTTTCTCGATCTGATCGTGCCGACGCACGGGCTGCTCCTGTCGCGCGGGCCATTTGTCTATCTCAACAACGCTGGCGCCACTTTCACCGACATCCGCGACACGTCCGGCATCGAGCGGAACAATCCCGACAGCTCGGATTGGCACGGCTTCTCGTTTGGGGACTACGATGGGGATGGGATTCTCGATCTCTATGTGTCCGAGGGCGCGAAAAAGGGAACCAAGATTAAGAGTGACGAACTCTTCCGGGGCGTCGGCGATGGGACTTTTGTGTATGCCAGCCGGCTGGCGGGCATCGAGACTTCGGCGAATCGGGGCCGCTGCGGTTTTTGGGTCGACTACGACAACGACGGCAAGCTGGACCTGTTCGTGAAAAATCAGTTCGGGGTCAATGTTCTCTATAAGAACAACGGCGACGCTACTTTCACCCAGGTCGCGGGTGCGGGCGGACTGGCCCTGGCCACGCTCGGGACGGACCAGGGAACGACCTGCTCGTTCGCGGATTATGATAACGACGGTTACATGGACGTCTTCTTTTCGGGCGATGGCCTGACCGGGGGCGACGCGACTGACGCGTTGTATAGGAATCAGGGTGACGGAACCTTTGTCGATGTGACGGCTGCCGCAGGGCTGGCGACTCTCGGCAACGGGCACGGCATGGCGTGGGGTGACTATGACAATGACGGGCTGCTCGACCTCTATGTGGCCCGGGTAGGCAGTCTAAGCGGCCCGTCGGCCGCCCGGCTCTACCACAATGATGGCGATGGGACCTTCACCGACGCCACGAAGGCCGCCGGCGTTGCCAGCGCAGCGAATACTTACTCGGCCGTCTGGGGCGACTACGATAACGACGGGTTTCTCGATTTGTTTGTTCCGAACGCCGGCAATGACACCCAGGGCGCCCGGAATGCCAATTTCCTCTATCACAACAACGGCAACGGCACCTTTACCGACATGGCTGCGACCGAGGGCGTGCAGCTGCAGGATAATCGGTCCGCGCACAAGGGAGCGGCCTGGGGCGACTACGACAACGACGGCTTCCTCGACCTGATCTTGAAGGATGGCGTGGGCAGCGAGAATGCGAACGGCGAGACCGCCCTGGGATTGCACCGGCTGTTTAAAAACGACGGGAACGGTAACCACTTCATCAAAGTAAAACTCCGAGGCGTGGAATCGAACCGGGACGGGATCGGCGCGCGCGTCACGGTGAGCTACGCCGGAGGAAAGTGCTTCCGGCAGAATAATGGCGGCGGTGGCGGCGAGAACGCTTCGCAGGGCAGCGAACCGCTGCACTTCGGCATCGGCACGGCGACGACGGCTACGGTCAGAGTTAATTGGCCGAGCGGGACGGTCGACGTGATGTCGGGCGTAGCGTCGAATTCCTCGCTGACGATGATGGAAGGCAGCGCGCGCTAACCGCCCCTCTTGAAGCTCCGTTGAGCGGAGTGGCTGCCACATTGCGGAGGACGAAGAAGGCTCCGGCTTTATTGCTAACATGGTCATCTTCAAAATCTTCCCGGGCCAATTGTGACGTTTGTTGAATTGACTTCGATTTTTGCGGCTGCCAGCCTCGCGGGAGCTACTGAAAAATCGGAGTCCGTTTTAAGCTTATGAAGCGAAAGCCCAGATCTCTCATTCGGTCGGTGCTGGCGTGTGCCCTGACCTTCCTGCAACTGCCAATCCTCGCCTCCATGGCGCAGCAGACGATGCCGACAGTCCTGGCGCCCGGTGCCACCGTCCCGCAATCACCGAACGCTCCGCCGGCCGCGACGCCATTGGCCTCAGTTGGGCCACCGGCCGCCGGAACCGCGGACCTTCCCGTCCTTAATCCGCTCCGCCTCGCGGTGCTGAAATGGGCCCCTTATGTCGGCGTCCGCGTGACCGTTCGGAATTACCCATGGGCAATGGCCTTTGACGGATCGAACATGTGGGTCACTCATCCGTTCACCGATTTGGTAGCCAAAGTCCGCGTCTCCGACGGTCTCGTGCTCCAAACCATCAGGATTCCGAATCCCCAGGCGGCGTGTTTCGATGGGGCCTCCATCTGGGTCACGAGTTATGCCACTTCCACGATCATCAAGATTCGGCCCAGCGACGGCCATATCGTGGGGACGTTTGCCACGCCCACTGGGGCGGATCGCTGCTGCAGCGACGGAGCGAATATCTGGACCGCCAATTTCGGCGGGTACGGAAGCGATGCGGGCAACACCGTGACCAAGTTCCGCGCCAGCGATGGCGCATTGCTGGGAACTTTCCCGGTCGGGACACAGCCAGCCGCGGTGGCGTTTGATGGAGCCAATATCTGGGTGGCAAACTACGGTAGTAGCACCCTCACGAAACTGCTGGCCAGCGATGGCAGCCTGCTCGGGACATTCCACGTCGGCGATTACCCCAACGCTTTGACCTTCGACGGGGTTAACATTTGGGTCACTAACTTCACCAAGGGAACGATGCGAAAAGTTCGCGCGAGCGACGGCGCCGTCCTCGGCGTTTTTCAATGTGGTCCCGACGACCATGATGTGATCTTTGATGGGGCGAATCTCTGGGTAACCAATCAGCCCTACGGGACCGTCACGGAAGTGCGAGCCAGCGACGGGGTCATCATCGGCACCTTTCCCACCGGGTCATGTCCGATCCGGATGGCCTTTGATGGCGTGAATGTCTGGGTGACGAACGATAACAGCGGCGATATCAGCAAATTCTAATTCGCTTCAAGGCGACCTAACGAGAGCAAGGACCGCTGAACCGCTATCACGCGGTGCCGCGGGACATCCCAAGTCTTTCGGCGCGCCGGCTGATTGCGTCTTTGGTCGCGAGCGTCGATTGGTTAGGCAGGAATGTCTCTTCCGCCTAACGAACTGCCGCCGCCTAACGAGAAGAATCTGCGCATCGGTTCGTTCTCGCTCCAGGCCGCGCGCGGGCTGGTGCGCGATCAGCACACGCGGCGGATGACGATGTTTGTGGTCGTGCTTGTGGCGCTGGTGCTGCTTTTTCTCGGCTCCACCTTTCTCGCGCCGGTGCTCGATCCGAAGCTGCGGCCGGGCTGGTTTATTTTTTACTGGGCGGTCTGCGCCTGGGTCACGGTGACGGCGGTGTTGCTGGCGGTTTTCGACCTCCTGCTGGTTCGCGCAGCGGGACAGAAGGAGCGCCGCTCGCTGGCCGAGCGGATCAAGAAAGCGGAGCCCCCTAACCATGACTAACGAACTCGCGCTGGGCGCGGAACTGCCGCCAACCGGCTGGAAACGCCGCGCGCAGATGGAGGCGGACGAGGAGCGCACGCTGGCGCCGTTCGCGCAAAAATCGGGCGACTCGCGCGGGCGCAAATTCCCCGAGCCGCGGCATGATTACCGGACGGAGTTCCAGCGCGACCGGGCGCGGATCATTCACTCGCGGGCTTTTCGCCGGCTGGAATACAAGACGCAGGTTTTCCTGAATGGGACGGCGGATCATTTGCGGACGCGGCTGACGCATACCTTCGAGGTGGCCTCGATCAGCCGCACAATCGCGCGGGCCCTGGCGCTGAATGAAGATCTCGCGGAAGCGATCGCGCTCGCCCACGATCTTGGGCACGCGCCGTTTGGGCATTCCGGCGAGGAGATCCTCGCGGAATGCATGCGCGAGCACGGGGGGTTCGAGCACAACTTGCAGAGTCTGCGGGTGGTGGAGTTGCTCGAGGTGGTCTATCCGGATTTCCCGGGATTGAATCTTACCTGCGAGGTCCTCGAGGGACTGGAAAAACATCGCGCCCCTCGCGACGGCGAAGAGGTCCGGACGCCGTCGCTCGAAGCGCAGGTCGCCGATCTCGCGGACGAGATCACCTATTACAGTCATGACCTCGACGACGCGCTCGACTTCGCGATTCTCGATTCCGATCAGCTCGACGAGAATGCAATCTGGCGGCGGAGTCACGAGCGGGTGAGTGGATGGAACCGGGAACTGGCCGGGGCGGAGCTGCACAAGAATATTATTCGCGACATCATCGACCTGCAGGTGCGCGACGTGGTCGCGACGAGCGCGGCGGCGATCGCGGCGGCGTCGCCGGCCGATGCCGCAGCAGTGCGGCGGGAAGAGCGGAAGTTGATCCGCTACAGCGACTCGTTAGGCGCGGCGAATCGGGAGCTGCGGAAGTTTCTCTACTCGAACGTCTACTATCATCCGCGGGTGGCGCAGGTGAACCGGCGGGCCTGTGAAATGTTACGGAAGGTCTTTGAAGGTTACGTGCTCGAGCCGGAACGACTCGGCGACGCGGCGACGCGGCGGATCGAAGGCGAGGGGTTGCACCGCACGATTTGCGATTATCTCGCGGGGATGACGGATCGGTATTTGCTCGAGGAGCACGCGCGGCTCGCTTCTTCCTAATCCTGCTCTCTTGCTCCTGCTCCTAATCTTTTTGGATTCCTGCAGGGGAAGATCAGGAGCAAGATCAGGAGCAGGATTAAGAGGGCTCACGCGGCGGCGTGGCCGCCTTCTTCGCGCAGATACTGGATCAACAGCCGCAAACGCTGGTTGAGATCGAGCTCCTCGAGAAGCTGTTGCCGGCGCTCGGCGTCGCTGATGAAGGTGCTCGCGATCAGGTCGGCGAGCATTTCGGGATCGCTCATCTCGCTCAGGTAACGGTCTACTTTCTCCGGCAATTCGCGGCCGGAGGTTTTCAACTGGCCGTAGAATTCCAGCACCTTGGCGGAAAGTGCGTCGGTCTCAACGGTGAGTTTGGTGCGAGTTTTGAGCGGCTTGAGCCGCGCGATCGGGTAGGGGGCTTCCTGGATGAACCCGGTAAATTTTACCCGCTGCATTCCCTGGAGGATGAGATCGGAGGTGCCATCCTCGCGGCCGACGCAGGCGCGAATGAGGCCGACGGTGCTGACCGGGAAAAAATCGTCGGTCGCGCGCCAGTCAGGTTTTTCCGGCCGGACGAGGGCGACGCAGATCATCCGGTCGGCTTGGAGGGCGTGGTCGAGCATCTGGCGGAAGCGCTGCTCGAAAATGTGGAGGGGGAGGAGCGCATTCGGGAACAGCGAAACGCCAGCGAGCGGCATGACCGGGACGGTGGCGGGCAATGGGACGGTTTGGGACATCGGGAAACGTGACTCTCTCTCTATATGATATACGCAGCCCGGGTGCGCCGGAGGTTGCGTAGAGTTGGCTGGCCGGGCGCATTGGCGGCGCCGAGGGCCGCGTAGTTGAGCGCAGAACCCATGCGCAAAAGCTGACGACGGGAAGCGAGGCCGAGTTCTCCCATGCCCATGGCAGCGAGGGGGATGGGGCCGGAGTTTTCGCGGAAAAAGTCGAGGAGGCGCGCGAGCTGGGCGGGCGTATCCGTGCGGGTGGCGATTTTAAAAATAGCGGGCTGCAGTTTCGCGGCGCGTTGCAATTTTTCACGGAGGAGGGCGGGCTCGGGGGTATCGGCAAAGTCGTGCACGGAAATGATGAGCCCGATCCGGCGTCGACGCGCGGTGGCGAGAAGCGCGGGGAAGTCGCGCCCGGAGCGCAGCTCTACGTCGAGGTAACGCGCGTGGTCGAGAAAGCGCTCGAGCAGTTTGCCGCGCGCGGCAGCGGTGAGGGCTGCCGAGCCGCCTTCTGCGGGATGCCGCGCCGTGATAATCAGCGGGGCGCGCAACCGCGGCAGCGCGCGTTCGATTTCCGCGAGGCACTCGCCTAACGAGTCGAGCCGCAGCTCGAAGAGGTCCGGGGGCCGAAGCAGCCGGAGTGCACGCTGCCACGAGGGGTGATCGGCGATCACCCCGACAAGCTGCCCGGTGATCATGACTTGCGCCCGGGCGCGGAACTTGCGATGGCTGGAATTCTCCGCGGTAAGTTCATAGACGATGCTCGCTCGACGACAGGAATTAAATACCCAGTTCCAACAGCTGGTCGATTCGTTCGTCATGGCGGTGGCGCTCTTCGCTGCGCACACGTTGCGGGTCGCGAGCACCTTTTGGTTTCACCTCACCTACTCCATCGATCCGTTTCAGAACTACCAATGGCTGCTCGTCGTGATCATGCCTTTTGGGCCGATCATCCTCGATCTCCAGGGCTTCTATCGGTGGCCGCTGAACAAGACGCTTTGGAAATCCTTCGTCCAGATCCTGCGCACGATGATTTACCTGAGCATCATGGTCAGCGGGTGCGTGATTTTTTTGCGCCTCCCGCTGCAAAGCCGCGCGGTGCCGCTGCTCTTCATGCTTCTGGCCACCGTCATCCTGCTGGTCAAAGAACGGCTCCTCGTTAGGCGGATTCGCCATCGGGCGGCGGCGGGGAAATTGCGCGAGCGCGTCCTGCTCGCGGGCGTGCCGCAGGATATCGCGGCGCTCGAGCGCTCGCTCACCGCGGAGGAATCGATGCGGCTCAATATCACGGGACGGATTGACATCGAGAACCAGCCGCTCTCCGACTTGATCGCGGCGATGCACGAGCACGCGGTCGCGCGGGTAATTTTCGCGGCGGGCCATAGCCAGCTTAACCGCGTGGAAGCGGCCATTGGCGCCTGCGAAGTGGAAGGTGTGCCGGCCTGGCTGGTGGCAAATTTTATCCAAACCTCGATCGCGAAACCGGATTTCGACGCTTTCGGCGAGCGACCGATGCTCGTCTTCCGCTCCACGCCGGACGTGTCGTGGGCGCTGCTCTTTAAGCGGATGATCGACGCTTTCGGCGCGCTTTTTTTACTCGCGCTTTTCGCGCTCCCGATGCTCGTGGTGGCGATCGGGGTAAAGCTCACTTCACGCGGGCCGATCATCTTCAAACAGGAGCGGGCGGGGAAACATGGGAAGCCGTTCGTGATGTACAAATTTCGCTCGATGTCGAGTGACGCGGAGATGCGCCGCGCGGAATTGCTGCCCTTTAACCAGATGCGCGGTCCGGTTTTTAAAGTGGAAGGCGACCCACGGATCACGGCCTTCGGGAAATGGATTCGGCGCACGAGCATGGATGAAACGCCGCAACTCCTGAACGTGCTTGCCGGGAGCATGAGCCTCGTCGGGCCACGGCCGCTGCCGCTTTACGAAGTGGCGAATTTCGAGCACACCGCCCAGCGTCGGCGGCTCAGCGTGAAGCCGGGGCTGACCTGCCTCTGGCAAATCAGCGGGCGGAATCAGGTCAAGGATTTCTCCGACTGGGTAAAGCTCGACCTCGAGTACATCGACCATTGGTCGTTAGGCCTGGATTTCAAAATCCTCCTGCGCACGATCCCCGCGGTCCTCTTCGGCATCGGCGCGAAGTGATTCGTTAGGGCCGCTCGACGATCATCCGCGGGAGCATCCGCTCGACGTACTTTGCGATGATATCGAACTCGACGTTGAGCAGGTCGCCGGCCTGCAAAGTCTCCAGGTTCGTCTGCCGCCGGGTGTGAGGAATGATCCAGGCGACAAAGCTTTTCGGGAGGATTTCCGCGATCGTTAGGCTGATCCCGTTGAGCGCGACCGAGCCCTTGAACGCGGCATACCAGGACCACTCTTCGGGCAGATCCACTTCGAGCCGGTGATCGGCTCCCTCTGCCGCGTAACTGAGCGCGCGCAGCGCACAGTCGATGTGCCCCTGCACGAAGTGCCCGCCCATCCGCGAACCGGCGGCGAGCGCGCGCTCGAGATTTACCGGGCTGTCGCGCCGGAGGGCGTGCAGGTTCGTGCGCTGCAAGGTTTCCTCCAGGAGGTCGAAGATGACGAGCTCTTCGCGAATCGTGGTCGCAGTAAGGCAACAGCCATTCACCGAAACGCTGTCGCCTTTTTTCAAACCGTCCGCGATCAGCGGCGCGGCGATCTGCAATTGCGTGCGGCTCTTGGTCGCGCGAATCCAAACGACCTGGCCGACCTCCTCGATTAACCCGGTGAACATTCAGCTGCGAAAAAACAGGAAGGAAATCAAAAGCGCAAACGGGAAGCAGGATCGGCAGCGCATATTTCACGATGTAACCGAGGAAGCTCGGGGTGGGCACGTTCGCTTCCTCGCAGATGGCTTTGACCATCAGGTTCGGGCCGTCGCCAATGTAGGTGCCGGCGCCGAAGAAAACGGCGCCGACGGAGATCGCGACGATCAGCGGCGAATGGCTGGCGACGAGCTGCTGGACGTCGGCCACGTTCTCGATGTTCAAACCGAAGCGGCCGAGAGCGCTGGCGAGAAAAGTCAGGTAAGTCGGGACGTTATCGAGGGTACTGGAGAGCAGGCCGGTGACCCAAAAGAGTTTTTGCGGCGTGTCGAGCGCGAGGCGTTGCGCGTGCAGCTCCATGAAATCGAGCATCGGCACCATCGTGGCGAAAATGCCGAAGAAGAGCCACGCCACTTCCTTGATCGGCGCGAGGTTGAAGGCGTTTTTCTCGTGCACCGCGCGCGGGGTGAGCCAGTAGGAGCCAAGCGCCGCCGCGACCATGATCGCTTCGCGTAGGAAGGGCGGATTCTTGATGAAGGTCGCCGAGACGATGAGGAGGAGGAACCAGACATTCCTGAGCCCGCTAAACGAAAAGCTTTTTTCGTCCGTCGGCGGCGGCTCGAGCAGGCGCGGCTGGCGGCGGTAATTCCACCAGTCAATCACCAGGAAGATCAGGAGCAACGCGGTCATGGCCACGGCCCATTCGCGCCAGCAGTTCTGGATCACCCACCAGAAAGGGACGCCCTTGAGGAACCCGACGAAGAGTGGGGGATCGCCGATCGGGGTGAGGCCGCCGCCGATGTTGCTGAGCAGGAAAATAAAAATCACGGTGTGAAAAGCGGTATAGCGGGAGCGGTTCAAACGGATCCACGGGCGGATCAGGAGCATGGAAGCGCCGGTGGTGCCGATGAAGTTCGCGATGATGCTCCCGATGAAGAGAAAAGCCGTGTTCAGGAGCGGCGTGCTGCGCCGGCGGACTTCGATATGGATCCCACTGGCCGTGACGAAGAGGGCGCCGATGAGCGAAATGAAGCTGACGTAGTCGCGCGCTTCGTGCAGCAGCCGCGCGGGATTGTGCAGAGCAAAAATGTAATACCCGATCACGATCGCGCCGAGGCCGAGGGCGATGAAATGGTAGTTCGTCTCCCAATGATGTTTCAGGATCAGCGGCAGGAGCGCGATGCAGAGGAGCATCAGGATAAACGGGATCAAGGCGAGCGGATGAGGCGCGCTGGGGAGGGAGGCGAGGAGACCGGGAAGCGGGAAACTCAGCATCCCGCAGGATTCCGGTCGAAACGAAAGAGCGCAAACAAAACCGAATTTGCCGGGGTCCGATTTGCCCCTGGCCTAACGATGAAAGAAAATCCAGCCGACGAGAAAAAGAACCGGCAGCATCACCGGGAGGGCGAACTTGCAGACGTAGCCGAAGAAACTCGGCGTGTTCAGCTTCGAGTGCTCGGCGATCGCTTTGACCATCAGGTTGGGGCCGTTTCCGATGTAGGTGAGCGCGCCGAAGCAGGTCGCGCCTAACGAAATCGCGACCAGGTAATGGCCGTGCCGCGCGGCGAATTGTGCGACCTGGGCCGGCGCGAGGATGCTCAGGTTTTCCAGCCCGAGCGCACCGGCGAGGAAGGTCAGATAAGTCGGCGCGTTATCGAGGATGGCGGAGAGCACGCCGCTGAACCAATAAAACTGCAGGTCGGAGCGCAGGCCGAGATCGCCGGCGTGCCGTTCCATGTATTCGAGCACCGGCACCATCGTGCCGAAGATGCCGAAGAAGAGCCAGCCGAGTTCCTTGATCGGCGCGAAGGTGAAATCGTTTCCTTGGTAGATCGGGCCCGGCGTCCAGAGATAGGCTACCACCGCAGCGGCAATCATGATTAGTTCTCGCCAACCCGCCGGGACCTCGATCAGCGCGGCCAGGATCACCAGCATCAGGACGATGTTGCGCAACCCGTCAAAGCGCCACGCTTCACTTGCCGTCTGTGCCTGGCGCACATCCTGGGGCGCGCGCCGGTAATTCTGACGGTCGAGAAAATAAAAGACCACCAGGAGATAGCCGAAAATGATCAACCAGGGGAGCCAGCAGGTCCGCAGCGCCCACCAAAAAGGAACTCCGCGGAGATAACCGAGAAACAATGGCGGCCCAGTGGGAAGCAGGGCACCGCCGACGTTGCTCACCAGGAAGATGAAAAACGCCGTATGCAGGCCGGTGAACCGATAACGGTTCATCCGGATCCAAGGCCGAATCAACAGCATCGAGGCGCCGGTTGTGCCGATGAAACCGGCCAGCACTGCGCCGAGCGCGAGGAACAACACATTGATCGACGGCTTCGCCTCGCCCTTCACCACGATGTGGACGCCACCGGTCACGACATAGAGCGAACCCACCACAGCCATGAAGCTGAAATATTCGAACCCGACATGCAGCATGTGACTGCCGCTGTGCAGGACGAAAATATAATAAGACGCCGTGATCGCCGTGAGGCCCAGCGCGACCAAATGGTAGGAACGCTCCCAGTGATGCTTCAGGATGAGCGGCGCGATCGCGATGCATAGCAGGAGCGCCGCGAACGGCAGCATGATGAGCGGCGAGGGCTCGACGGGTTTAAAATCCAGGGCCAAGAAGTCCATCGGCAGCGGCCCCGAGGGGAAACCAAACGCGCGGGGAGTCAAGGTGAAAGCGCGGTGGGGCGCAGTTCACGGGAGAAAATATTTCTAGCCTAACGAGCTCGAGATTTCGAGTTCAAAGGACGCCTAACGAATCCGGCGCCAACGAGCTTGTCGTTAGGCTGACCGTCCGCCCACCATCTGGCTGAAAGCGGGCGAGACATCCGGCAGAGCAGGCCAATCCGAACCCGCCTTTTTTCTCCAAAAGCGTCTCCTAACGACAGGGCCAGAGGGCGCGGCGTTCAAAAATATTTTAAAAAAAGTGAAAAAATCACTTGTCAGGGGTTGTTTTCTTCCTTAATCCTCACCGCCAAACCTAACCAAACCAATGGAGAAACAAATGAACAGAACTGTATTCACAAAGTTGAATTTCGTTCGCACCGCCCTGGCGGTCGTCGGAATTCCTTTACTCGCCTCGAGCGCTTTCGCTCAGGCCACTAGCCCGACGCCACCCGCTGACGTTCCAAACTCGCCGGTCGCGGCAGGAACTTCGGCGGCTCAACAGTCCGGTGGTGCAGCAACCGCGGAACGAATCATCGTTACCGGTTCCTACATCCCGACGGCTGAAACCGAATCCGCATTGCCCGTAACCGTTTACACGGCAGAGACCATCGCCAAGCAAGGTGCGCAGACGCCGGCAGAAGGCCTGCGTCAGTTGCCTTCCTTCGTGGGTAACACCCTGACGGAAAACGATTCCAACGCTGGTGACGGCTCCGCTTTCATCAACCTGCGCGCTCTCGGCGCCGGCAACACCCTGACCCTCATCAACGGTCGCCGGACCTTTAGTTCAGGTTTCCAAGACATCAACCTTCTGGGAATCGGCTCGCTCTCGCGCACTGAAATTCTGAAGGATGGTGCTGCTTCAGTTTATGGTTCTGACGCCGTCGCCGGTGTGGTGAACTTCATCCTCCTCAACGGTCCGAACGAAGCGCCTTATGAAGGTGCTGAAGTGTTCGCCCTCTACGGCAACACCACCGATACCGATGCGCACGTCCGTCAGTTTTATCTGAAGGGTGGCGTCACTGGTCTCGACGGCAAGTTCTCCGTCGCGGCAGCCGGTGAATATTATTCCCGCGCCAATCTGTTTGCTCGTGATCGCACGATCGCGGCGACCGGTGACGTGTCGAATGATGCCACGGGCCTCCAACTCGGCGGTTTCAACAACAACAGCCCGACGTTCGCCGGCCGTGTTGTTACCGCGACTGGCGGATCGCAGGTGTTGATCGATCCGACGAATAACGCGCCGACCGCGGCGAGCTATCGTCCGTTCGACGTCGTCCCGGGTGCTGACCCCGGCCGGTTCAATTTCCGGCAATTCAGTCCGTCGATCCCGGCGCAGGAGCGTTTCGACTACTATGCCACTGCCAACTACAAAGTGTTTGGTGACGGCCTGCAGCTCTACGGAGACGTGCTTTATAGCCATCTCACGCAAGACAACGGTCTTGCTCCGGCTCCGTTTGCGATTACCAACCAGTTCAACGGTCTGACTGAAACTCAGTTGTCGCCGTTCAATCCGTTCGGTCCTGGCACTCCTACGACTGCCAATCCGACCGGCCAGGGTGCGAACCTGACCCAGCTACGCTATCGTCTTGTGAATGAGCTCGGCAACCGCCGTTCGTTCTTCGACAAGGATGCGTGGCGCTATCTCGCCGCCGTGAAGGGCGACTTCAACTTCCAAGACAACGGTTTCATCAGCCACCTCGGCTACGACTCCGGCTTTGTCTATGAGCGCTTCGACGAAGTCGAAACGGACAGCGGTGACGCCACTCGTAGCGGCATCATTGCCGGCATCCAGGGTTTGGACACGAACGGCGACGGAGTCCCGGACACGTTCTTCAACCCGTTCATCGGTCAGAGCGCGCCAGTTGTGGGCGTCGCGCCGATCTACAACGCGGCCGGCGTCCAGGTTGGCACTGCGCCGTATGACAACGCGACCACAGGTGCGGCCGCTTCCTATATTGGAACGACGCAGTTCCTCGGCCGTAACTACTTGGTCGATGCGAAGATCAATGCGCATCTCTTCCCGAACCTCTACAACGGCGGTATCGATATCGCCGGTGGTTATGAGCATCGCGAAATCCGCACCCAGACCGTGCCGGACAATGTCCAACTTGCTGGCGATCAGCTCGGCTTCAACGCCGCCGCTACGAGCAAGTTCACGCAGGAAGTTGACTCGATCTTTGCCGAGTTGAGCATCCCGATCGTGACTTCGACCATGAACATTCCGGGGGTCTACTCCCTCGAACTCGGTCTCGCCTGGCGCTATGAGGATTTCACCAACCGTGATGATCTGATCAAGCGTTCCGCTTCGTTCGACAACTCGAACCCGGATGAAGACTTCGGTGGCAGCCCGCGTGCATCAATCCGCTATCAGCCGATCGCGGACGTAACCCTGCGTGCGACTGCTTCGCAGTCCTTCCAAGCTCCGGGACCTGGCCAGCTCTTCGCGCCGGTCATTCAGGACTTCCCGCAGCTGTTTGACCCGGTTCGGGGTCTCACCCTGCAGCCGCCGAACGGCGTCTTTGAAGGTGGTAACCCTGGTCTCCAGCCGGAGCGCACCGATTCCTACACTGCGGGTATCGTTTACTCGCCGCACTTCGTGCCGGGCCTGACCCTCACGGCTGACTACTACAACCTGTTTACCACGAGCCTGATCGTGGACGCTGCGAGTTTTGCTCAGTTCCTGTTGACGACCAACGTCGTCGATCCGGACGGTCCAGGTGAAGGCACAAACTTCCCGGGTGCCCCGGGTGGTCCTGCACTTGGTATCACTCGTGATGCTAACGGCGACTTGTCCTCGATCGATTCCGCGAACGGCAATGCCGGTCGTCGTAACGTGCAGGGCATTGACCTCACGGCGGTGTATCAGATTCAAACCCAAAACCTCGGCACCTTCACGTTGTCGGGCGGTTTGAACCACTTCTTCACCTATAAGATCGAGCCCGTTGCTGGATTGGGTTACACCAACTTCCTTGGCAACTACAACAACGGATCCCTGCCGCTGGCTCCTGGTGCGATTCCTTTCAATAAGGCGTACCTGCGCGGTGAGTGGGAATGGAAGGGCTTCGACTTCGTCGCCACCGGTAACTATATCGGCGACTACGAGGACGATCCCGCATTCATCCTCAACCAAGGCCCGGTCTTCCAAGACTTCGTGCCGGGAAATCCGGGAACGAATGCGAACCCGAACTACATCCTGCATCGCCGTGTGACCTCCTACATCACGCTCGACATGCAGCTGAGCTACACCTTCCCGAAACCCGCTCCGGTTGAAGCCGCCCCGCAGGCTGGCTACTCCAAGGATGCGAAAGACGGCAAGGGCGTGGCCCAGGAAGCTTCGGTCAGCACCGCGAGCAATTCCGCGCCGATCTGGGAGCGTCTGCTCTGGGATACGAAGCTCACCGTGGGTGTAAACAATGCGTTTGATCGCCAGCCGCCGACCGTGCTGGGTGCCTTCAACGATAACTACGACACCTCGCTCTACAGCATTCGTAACCGTTACTACTACCTCAGTCTGACGAAGAAGTTCTAAGCGAACTCAGTCAAACTAAGATAGACCTTGCGACAGGCGGGTGGCAGAAATGCCACCCGCCTGATTCGCATTTGGGAGGAAGCGCATTAACCGCCTCCCGATCCGTGGAACCGCATAGGGTGGCTCCTCAGCGCCGGGGAAACGGCCGATGAGCCATTCGGAAACGTCGTCGACGCGCCGAGTATCTTGTCTGCGTTTAGTCAGATACGACGGCCCCTGCTCGCAAACTGCTGCGATGGCTTCCGATGCCCGTTTCCCGGCCGGATGATTTCCTGCTGGCCTAACGTTAGCCGCCCCTTCAATCTCGCGATATGACACGTCGCATTAAACGCATTGCTCCGCTTCAGGCAGGGAAGATGTTAGCCGTTGTTTACGGCTGCATGGGGTTGATCTTCCTCCCGTTCTTCGCGCTCGCCGGGATGGCCGGTGCATTCGCTCAACACACCCAGCCGAATTCCGCCGCACCGGCGGCGGCGGTCGCGGGACTGATCTTCGGCATGGGCTTTTTCATGCCGATTATCTACGCCGTGATGGGTTTCTTTTTCGGCATCGTCGGCGCATTCCTCTATAACCTGGTGGCGCGCTGGATTGGCGGCTTTGAAGTCGAGGTGGAATAGCTCTCGCCCGCACGAAGCGTGTGGTAGGGTTCAGGACTTTTCCTGATGCAAATCACAACTTCATCCGGAACAGGCGCTTCGCCTTTTCCGCCCGGCTTTCATTTTCATCCTTTCCGTTTCCTGCTCGGCGTCATTGGGCTGATCGGGATTGTCGTCACCCTTTTCTCACTGCTCTTCGGTTTCGTCTCGGTGCCGACTAATTCCGTCGGCGTTAAACTACGCTTCGGCGCATTCCACAGCACAGAAGGTCCGGGACTCGCCTACGCGATTCCCTATGTCGACGAGATCACCATCGTGCCGACGCAACGCCTGCTGAAGCTCGAGTTCGGCTTCACCACCGCCGGCTCGACGAATGGCTTCCAAGGCGACAACGAACCAGAGGACACCGAGACGATGATCACCGGCGACCTGAACACGGCGCTCGTCCCGTGGGTGGTGCAGTATCGGATTACTGATCCGAAGCAATATCTTTTCGGTGCCAGAGAGCCGGAACAGACTTTGCGCGATCTTTCGGAAAGCGTGATGCGCGAAGTGATCGGCGATCGCACGGTCGATGAAGTGCTGACAATTGGTCGTCATGAAATCGAGACTGCGACGCTCGATCGACTGGCAAAATTGTCATCCGAGTACGGTCTCGGTCTGCAGATTCAACAGGTGCAACTCGCGACCGTCCGCCCGCCGCCGGCGGTGCAGGCGGCCTTTAACGAGGTGAACCAGGCGCAGCAGGAAAAACAGACCGCGATCAATCAGGCTTGGGCGATTTACAACGACGCCGTGCCGAACGCGCGCGGCCAGGCGAAAGAGCGCCAGAAGCAGGCGGAAGCCTACGCTTTCCGGCGGGTTAACCAGGCGAAAGGCGACGCCGAAAAGTTTAACCTTCTGCTCACCGAATACGCGAAGGCGCCCGAGATCACCCGGCGCCGGCTTTATTTCGAATCGATGCAAACCATCCTCCCCGCGCTCCAGCGGAAGATCGTGATCGACGAAAGCGTGAAAGGAATTTTGCAAACTCTCCCGTTGCAACCGGATCCGCACCTACAGTCTCAGCCGCAGCCCTGACCATGCCGAACGACTCCTCTGCTGGCCGCTATCGTCCTCAACTTTCCACCCGCTTCGTCGGATTCGTGCAGCGGCCTGCCCTCGCGCTGATTGGTCTTATCTTTCTGCTCACGGCTTTGAAATGGGGCGCTCTCCTTTTCACCGTGCACCAATACGAGACCGCGATCGTCACGCGCTTTGGCAAGGCGATTCGCGTCGAGAAAACAGCGGGCCTAAAATTCAAACTCCCGTTCGTCGATTCGGTGCACCGCTTCGACAATCGCATCCTCGCTTGGGACGGCCCCCCCACGGAGACCCCGACGAAGGACAAGCTTTACCTGATTGTGGATTGCTTTGCCCGCTGGCGGATCAGCGATCCGCTTCTCTACTACAATCGCCTGAACGACGAACGCAGCGCTCTCTCCCGGCTCGACGACATCCTGGGAAGCGAAACGCGCACCGCGGTTGCCTCTCATGATTTGGTCGAGATCGTACGAGTAACCAAGGGACGCACGCCGGTCCGCGACGAGGAATTGGAGAAGACCGGGACGGTTCTGCCGAGCAACCTCCCCGACATCGAAATGGGGCGGAGCGCGATTGAGCAGCAAATCACAGAACGCGCGCGCCAGAAAATCGAGGGTTTCGGCATCGAACTGCTCGACGAGCGTTTCAAGCGCAGTAAATACAATCCCGCCGTCGCCGAAAAAATCATCGAACGGATGTCGAGCGAGCGTCATCAAATCGCGTCGAAGTTTCGCTCCGAAGGGCGCGGTGAAGCGGCGAACATCAGCGGCCAGAAAGAAAGCGATGTGGCGTCAATCCAATCCGCTGCGACCCGCGACGCGCTGAAGATCGAAGGCGAAGCAGACGCGGAGGCTGCGCGAATCTACACGGGCGCCTACGTTTCGCCTGAAGCACAGGAACTTTACTCCTTCAGCCGGCGACTCGAAGTCGCGGCCGCCGCTTTCGCCCAGGGGACCACCGCCGTGCTTTCGACGGACAGCGAAATCGGCTACCTGCTCAAGGGGATGGGGCCGATGCGACCCGTCGCCTCGCCATCGCCCGCGTCCCGTTAAAGGGTGAGATTCGTGCGGGAAATTTGATCTCCGCCCGTTCTTCGCGAAGTTGCGGGCGAGCTTTTCATGAATGCTGACCCCATAAAAGTCGATCGCGTAACGACCGACTCCAGGATTTTCGCCTTCACCCGCTGGGACATCATCCCCACGTTGGCTGCCGTTTTTCACCTGGCGTTCTTCCTTGCGCTTTTCTTCCTCTACCCGCATACGCCGCTTTGGATCATGCTCCTGCTCGGATTCACCTATTCCCTGATGGTGAACGCGAACATCAACGGCGTTTCGCACAACTTCATTCACAACCCGTTCTTCCGTTCGCCGCTTTTGAATCGGCTTTTCGGCGTGATGGAATCAATCGCCTGCTGCTTTTCCCAGACCTATTACGACGTCGTCCATACCCAGCATCACAAGGGAAACAGCGACAAGAAGGGCCAGAACGGCGAGACGATCGACTGGATTTCCATTTACCGGCACGGTCATGATGACGAACCGGAAAACCCTTGGAGCTACGTTTTCCTTAGCTTCTTCCGGGATAACCCGGCGGCGATTAAACGCGAACTAAAAAAGCGCGGCGCCGAAGAGGTGCGTTGGGGTAACATCGAGCTCGCCGCCTTCGCCACCACGCTTTTCGTGATGTTTTGCTTCAACTGGCGCTACGTTGTTTTTTTCTTTCTGCCCTTCTTTTACCTCGGGCACTGCTTCAGTTACCTGAATGGATATTTTCGGCACTACGGAGCGAACCCCGACAAGCCGATCGCTTGGGGCGTTAGCAGCTACGGGAAACTCTATAACTGGATTTTCTTCTACAACGGCTATCATGCAGAACACCATTTCCGCCCGAAAGTGCATTGGACGAAGATGGAGAATTTTCATCAGCAGATCGCCGAGCTGCAGCGCAGAGAGGGCGTCCGTGTGATCGAGCACGCTCACATGCTCGGTTTTCTCGATCAAAACTTAGCGTCGCGACAAGCGGCGCTCGTAACGGGCGCTGGGATGACTGAACAAAGCGATCAAGCGATCCCGGGTCGATAGCTTGACGTCAGGTGGAATTGGCATTGGCCTTCCGCGGTCGCCATGGTTCAGGCGGTGCTTATCAAGCGACTGGGGGAGGCCCGTTATCACAAATCGAAACGGCAAAGCGCGCCTCTTGCGCACGATCTCCTACCGTAGCCGATGACGAAAAGAGCTAACTCGAAACCTCAGGCAAATCTGGCCACGAGAGGGAAAAGGCCGCGCAAGCAGCCGACCACAAGACTAGCCAGATTCAGTAGTTACCTGTCCCAACCGGTCGATGCCCTGCCATTGGGGATCTTCCGCTTTCTTTTCGGGCTCCTGTTATGCGTTGAGTTTTTCGCCGTCAGCCGTGAAACCTTTCCGAGTGACTACATCAAGCCCCTGTTCCATTTTACCTATCCCCTTTTTGACCTGCTGGGGCTAAAGCCTCTTTCCAAGTCTTCGCTATGGTGGGTGTTCAACGTCCTGCGGATCTCGACGGTAGGGATAATGCTGGGCCTGCTGACGCGACTATCTCTGATCGTTTTCACCGCGACCTTCGGCTACTTCTTTTTCATGGAAAGCGCTGTCTACAGCAATCATTACTATCTCATTTTTCTTCTTTCACTCTTACTCAGCTTTGGTCATTCGGGCTCCATTCTTTCCCTCGACAGCTTGATCAATCAGAATGCCCGAAGAGAACAAGTCCCGACTTGGGAGTTTTTTTTGCTGCGTTTCCAAATTTGTATCGTCTTCCTTTTTGGCGCCCTGGCAAAACTGAATGCGGACTGGCTCGTCTACGCTGCGCCACTTTATCTGAATCTAATCAAACACTTTTCCCTCCTGGGTCATCCTCTGCAGGAAAAGTGGCTGGCGGTTGTTCTCAGTTGGGGAGGCATGTTATCGGATCTAGGGCTAGGGATACTGTTAGCGATAAATCGCTGGCGCAAGCTCACCTTCATCTGGCTTTGCCTCTTCAACGGCATAAACGTTCTGTTTTTTGGCCTCGGCATTAAAACGTTTCCGTATTTGATGATCTCGACCTACATCTTGTTTGTCCCTGCTTCTGCAGTCAGAAAGGTTGCGGCCCGAGTCTTAGGCGGGAGGATTCCGACTTACCTAACGAGGTGAAGAATGACGGCGGAAAAGAATACTAACAGAGGCACGATCCCGAGAGTATCGCCTTGGATCCTGGGGTTTGTGCTTGTTTACTCATCCCTGCAGATTCTGATCCCACTGCGCCATGTGCTCTATAAAAGAGATCTGCGGTGGACGCACGAAGGAAGCAACTTTTCCTGGCGGATGATGGCCGATCATCATGAGACCAACGGCGGCATCACGATTGAGGATCCGCGGACCGGGGACGTTTACGCTCATTCCCCGGAAAACTTGTTGAATGACAGACAATTAGTCATGGTCAATAACCCTTATATGCTATTTCAGTATATCCAGTACCTGAAACAATACTTGAACAAACAAACGGACATCAGGAAGCCCATTATTAAGGCCGATATCCAGATGTCTGTTAATGGCGGGCCTTTTCAGGCTTTGTATGATCCGACCTGTAACCTTTCGGATATCGACTACTCGCCCTTCAGAGACTTAAAGTGGATTGAAGCTTCGAAGAAGAACTAGCTACCGATTCTCCTGTTAGTTAAGTCGTTTTCGTCAGCAAGTTGTGGCCTGTCATTTGCGATGGCTGTGGCAGATCGAGGAGAAAGAGCAGGGTCGGCGCGATGTCGGCGAGGATTCCATTCCTCAGGCTGAATTCGTCCGCGTCGGGTGCCACGTAAATAAGGTGCACAAGATTCGTGGTATGCGCCGTATTCGGTGATCCGTCGCTATTCCGCATCTGCTCGCAATTCCCATGATCGGCGGTCAGGAGCAGCTTTCCGCCCAACGACAACGCGGCCGGGACTAGACGGGCGAGGCTGCCGTCGATCGTCTCGACTGCGTGCACGCCCGCTTCGACTATGCCGGTGTGGCCCACCATGTCCGGATTGGCGTAGTTAAGAACGATAAGATCGTATGCAGCCAGTCGGCTGAGGACCTCGTCGGTGACCTGCTCGGCGCTCATCGCGGGTTGCAGATCGTAGGTCGCCACTTTGGGCGACGGGATGATTTTACGATCTTCTCCTGGAGAAGGAGCTTCGATGCCGCCGTTAAAAAAGTAGGTAACGTGCGGATACTTTTCCGTTTCGGCGATGCGTAATTGTTTCTTCCCTGCCGCGCTCACTACTTCGCCGAGGATGTTTTGGAGGGACTGCGGGCCAAAGATTACCGGACAATCGTAGTTCCGGTCGTACTCTGTCAGAGTGATGTAGTGGATGCGCGGCTGCACTTCGCGATCGAAGCCATCGAACTCCGGAAACAGGAAGGCCTGTGAAAGCTGACGCGCCCGATCGGCACGGAAATTAAAGAAGAGCACAGTGTCGCCGTCGCGAATTCTTTGTTCGTTAGGCTGAGCAAAGATCAGCGCGGGCATGAACTCATCTGTTTTGCCCTCCGCGTAGTGTCGCGCGACCGCTGCCGCTGGAGAGTCCGCGCAGACCTCGCCGCGACCGAGCACGATGGCATCCCACGCGAGCTTCGTTCGCTCCCAGCGACGGTCGCGATCCATCGCGAAGTAGCGACCGACGACGGTAATTATTTTCGCGCCGGTGGGAGCAAGCTGCGCGGCGCAGGTCGCCAAATAACCCTCTCCACCGGTCGGCGAGGCGTCGCGACCATCGGTGATCGCGTGCACAAAGATCTGCTCCACCCCGGCTCCTTTGGCCGTTTCCGCGAGCGCGATGAGATGCGCGAGGTGGCTATGCACTCCGCCATCGGAAACCAGACCGACGAGATGCAGGCGACCGCTGCGGGCCTGTTGCAGCGCAGCGTGCAGGACTTCGTTCCGCGGTAATTCACCGTCGGCAATCGCCTTGTTGATCCGAGTGAGATCTTGATAAACGATCCGGCCCGCGCCGAGGTTCAGATGGCCGACTTCGGAATTGCCCATTTGGCCATCGGGCAATCCAACGTCGCCGCCGCTCGCGCTCAGGGTCGCATGCGGGTAGGTGCGCAACAGTTGATCGTGGAACGGGGTCCGCGCAAGGAGGGTGGCATCCCCATTCTTCTCGCGTCCTGCTTTTCCATCCGGGTTTATTCCCCAGCCATCGCGAATTACCAAGAGGACCGGTTTGGGCATAGGGCGCAACTTGCCGGGGGCGGCGTAGGGCCTCAAGCGGTTTTCCCGCTCGTGCGGGATTGACAAGCCGGGCACCGCCCGCTCTATCGAGGAGATGCGTTGGCGCAATCAACTTCTCGCGCTGCTCTGCCTGCTAATTTTTTTCGGGTTGGGCGTGGTCTATTTCCGCCATTGGGTGGTGCAGAAGCCGTTCGGGATCGTGCTTTTTATCGGGGAAGGTTTCACGCCCGATCGGATCGCCGCGACTCGCCTCTATGCAGGGGGAGCGAACGCCAAGCTGGCGATTGAGAAATTCCCGGCACTGGCGTTGGTCGCGAATGCTTCGCTCGATTTCGCAGTGCCGGATGAGGCGGCGGCGGCGACGACCCTGGCGACGGGTGCGAAGGTCAATAATCGGGGGGCGGCTGACGGCGACACCCCGGCAAAAGCGCTCGCGACGATCATCGATCTGGCCCGGGAAAAAGGACGCTCGGTCGGGCTGGTGACAAACCGGCGCCTAACGAATCCAACGGCAGCGGCCTTTTACGCGACGGGCAGCAAACTTCCGGATGAGGTGGCGCTGAGTTTTGCCGAAGAGAAGAAAATTGACATCGCGCTGGGCGGCGGAATCGCGGAATTCCTGCCGGATTCCAAGGGTGGAGGACGCCGCGATGGACGGGATCTCATGCTGGAATTGCGGCGGGATGGTTACGAGGTCGTCCGGACGAAGGCCGAGCTCGAGAATGTCCCGCGCTGGCGCCGACCGCGGTTGCTCGGCTTGTTCAGCAGTGGCGAGATGGCGTTCGCCAAACAGATCGCGGCCGGAAGCGAGCAGCCAGCGCTCGCGGACATGACTCGGCGGGCGATCGAGCTGTTGCAGTGGAATCCGGGTGGCTACCTGCTGATTGTGGACGCCGGCCTGATGGGGTCTGCAGCGCGCCTGAACCACGGCGAGGGAACGCTCGCGGAGACGGTCGAGTTCGATCGTGCAGTCGGCGTGGCCGATGCTTACACGGGAGAGAATTCCACCGTGCTGGTGGCGGGAAATCTCGGGATCGGCGGGCTTGCGCTGAACGGCTCGCCTTTCCGCCGCGACCAGGGCATCGCCATTCTCGGCGTAAATGCCGCCGGCGAACCTGCCCTGACCTGGGCGACCGGTCCCAACGGACCGCAGGGATCTTCGGCGGCGCTGGAATCCTCCCGGGGTGAAGCAACTCCCGGCCCTTCGACAACCGCTTTCGCCCAGGAACCCGCTGCCGCTTACGCGCCTGCCGCCCGGAGCACGGTAAGCGATGTGCTGGCCGCCGGGCGCGGTCCAGGGGCCGAAGAGCTGCGAGGTTTTCTCGACAACACCGTGATCTTTAAGATCATTCGGGACCAGCTTTAAAGAGTCGTCCCGTTAAAAGCGAAAACCCGTTCACCGGGTCGGTGAACGGGCTCGCGATTTCGAGAGTTCGTTAGTCGTTTAGGGACTGGTCGGCGGCATGGCCGGCACCGATCCCGGCCCCTGCGGGATGAAGGTGAACGGCGGCACATCGGGAAGCGCCGGGGGAGGACCTTCACCCGGAGGCTGCTCTTCGGCGAGGCCTTCGGCTGGGATGTCTTTGTTGTCGAGGATGCTCTTGCCGTCCGCGAGATCTTTGCCATCGGTCGCTTCCTCGTCGCCTTCGCTTGCCACCTGGCTGCGACCAGCGTCGCGGGCACTGCGATTACGGAGAGAGGTGCCGAAGGCTGCGACCTGCGCCACCGAGAAGCTCTCGCCGGAGATGCTGGCCGGATGCCATTTCAGCATGACGTAGCGACCTTTGACCTCAGGAAAATCAATCGAGGCGCGGCCTTTATTCGTGTTAACTACGGTGCCGACAGACTTGAGGCCAGCGAGCATCTTGTCGCTCAGCTTCAGGGTGCCCGGGAGATCGGCGGTCTGGGGGACATTCGCGATCTGTTGCACCGCAGTTTGGTCCGGGTCGGCAGATTCCACCGGCAACCGGTCGAGCACATAAAAATCCACGCTCCCTGGCTGGTTCGCGTAGATCGCGGAGATGCGGGTGAGCGAACGCTCGCGGCCGAGGTCGATTACCGCAGTCGGGGTGGCGTCACCCTTGCCAAACTGATAGGCCGACCCAGACTGGTCGTCGATCATCTTGTTCGCCTCCTTGAGGTCGCCCGAGCTGGCATAGAGCGCCCGGGCCCGTGCATGCAGATCGGTGTAGTTAAAGTTGATTAGCGCGAAGCTCGGCGAGTTGTTTTCGAAGCTGGCTTTGCGCGGCCGCGGCATCGTGAAATCAGACACCGCCGGGGTCGCGAACACGCCAAAGGCGGCAATGCGGCCGGGTTCGGTCACGTTGAAAGTCAGGCGAACATACTTCGCTTCGCCGGGTCCAACCTGCGCGACCACCGGTCCGTCGGTCATCTTCCGCGTTGCCAATTCCCGCCACTCGGGGCTGGTCGCCGGCACATCGGCATTTGAGACTGCAATCGAGAGATCCCCTTTGGCGCCATCGTTTAAAAGCGAGATGCTCTGGATATTCTCGATGCTGGCGAGCGAAACCAGGATGCTGGATTTGCCGGCCGGCAGTTGGTAACCGGTCGTCGGATCATCACAAAGCAACGCTGCTTCCGAAGTGTTGCGGTCCTCGCCGTTCGAGCTGAGCTCGAGATTGGCTGCCGCCTTCTGCGGGAGCGCGGTCACGGCGGCGCCCAAATGATAGCGGGCGACGTTTTCCGGATAGGCGGGCGCCTGCTCAACGGTGAGAGGAGGCGCTTTTTGCAGGACCAAATCGCCCGCCAAGGCGAGCGATGGTGTGGCCAGCGCCGCACAGAGCAACAAAGATTTGGTGCGGGACGAGAGGGTGTTTGTCTTCATAATTTCCATAGCTACAAAAATGAGAATAGAAAATCGCCTCGGTCTTGGCAATAGAAATATTCCCTGAAAGAGAATCTTTTTCCGCCGCGACTAAAGCCAGCTTTTTCCGCGCTGAGTATCGCCCGGTTTGTCGGGCCAACAAGACGATTAATCGTTGTCTGTGAAACCGGAAAAAGCGTGGCGATTGGCGACGACTAGTGACTTTCGATTTTCCCTTGGTGGGAATCTCGAAACCGCAGAGTCAGGCCCGCCGCTTGAGCAGTTCGCGCCACTTGCACGCTTCCCCGGTCGGGGTGGAGCGGCCGCAGGCGCAGCAAAATTAATTCTGAGCGACGAGCGTGGCCGAGGTGGCGCGATACTTCCGCTGCCCCGCAAACGCGTAGTAGGGGACGTAAGTGCGCGCGCCGAGATCACCGCTCCGATACGCCATCCAATTGATCGTCGGATCCAACACGTAGTTGGTGCCCTCGCAATTCCATTCCACCCAGGCGTGGGTGGAGCGGCTCATCGTGGTCCGTTTGCCGATCACGAGGCGTAGGTCGGTCGCGCCGTTGTTTTTCATCCGTTCGTAAAGGGCGACCGCTTTCGCTTTGCAATCCGCCGGCGCGCCCGATTGCGTTTCCGCCGGAGTCTTCCACACCGCGGTGAAACCATAGGGGATCGAGCGGAGGCTGCCCATCCATTGATTGACCAGTCGTAGGGACACTTGGCCACGTTCGGCATGGCCGCTCGCCGTCAGGATGGGAAGGATACGGGTCATCTGGCGGTCGTAGGGGGTGGATTTGACCGAAATGAGGATGGGTTCGCTGAACGCGGTAGCGCAAGAGAGCCCGATTAGCGCGAGGAGGACGACGAAGATGCGGCGGAGGACGAAAGGGTTGAGGCTTACAAGAATCATAACGAGTATAATTTCTATAAAGCAGGCGTTGTGCCACATTTTGCCGGCTCAACGCGGGGGTTTCCCTCGGGAGCACCTTGTAACGCGCCTGCGGAGTCTTCGCTGGCGCGCCGGGGCGTGGGGAACGCGCGAAATCGGTTCAGGGCGGCTGAGTTACTTAGTTCCGTCCACCGGAATCAGTCCCGCGCCCCGGGTTACCACAGTCGGGCCGTGGCGTATTTTCCTGCCAGTTTCAAAACCGGCCGAATTCGCGCCCTTGGTAGGAACTGGGCAGCGGATTCAAGATTTTATCTGCCGACCAGCAGGGGCTGTGCGATTATCAGGCGGAGGATGTCGCCCATGAATTCCAACTCAAAACCTACCAACGCCGCGGTCGCCGCATTGCCTAAACACCTGCTCCAGTTCGCGGTCGATCAGCGCTACGACGACTACACTTCAATCGATCACGCGGTCTGGCGTTTTATTATGCGGCAGAATGTTTTCTTCCTGAAGGAATACGCCCACAAACTCTACTTCCAAGGTTTGCTCGACACCGGGATCAGCTTCGACCGCATTCCGCGGATCGAGGAGATGAACGAAATTCTCGGCAAGATCGGCTGGGGCTGCGTCGCGGTGGACGGTTTCATCCCACCGGCGGCCTTCATGGAATTCCAGGCTTATCGCGTGCTCGTGATCGCCTGCGACATGCGCCAGATCAATCACATCGAGTACACGCCAGCGCCCGACATCGTCCACGAAGCGGCCGGCCACGCGCCGATCATCGTCGATCAGGAATATGCCGATTACCTCCAGCGTTTCGGCGAGGTCGGCGCGAAGGCGATGTCTTCGAAAAAGGATTTCGAGCTCTACGAAGCGATCCGCCACCTCTCGATCCTGAAGGAGCTGTCGAATCCGGAGCCTAACGAACTCGCGGCCGCGACCAAACTGGTGGAGGAGCGTCAGCGCGACCTCGGCGAGCCCTCCGAGATGGCGCTGCTCTCGCGATTCCATTGGTGGACGGTCGAATACGGTCTCATCGGCCCGATGAATAACCCGAAGATTTACGGGGCCGGGCTGCTTTCCTCGATCGGCGAATCGGTTTCCTGCCTCGAGCCGAAGGTGAAGAAGATTCCCTACTCGTTAGGCGCAGCGGAGACCGCTTTCGACATCACCACGAAACAGCCGCAACTCTTCGTCACCGAGGATTTCCGGCAACTCGCCGACGTGCTCGAGCAATTCGCGCGGAGGATGGCGTTCCGGGTCGGAGGTCTCGCAGGGATCCGCAAAGCGATCCACAGCCACAACACCGCGACCTGCGAATATTCCTCCGGCCTTCAGGTCTCCGGCACGTTCAGCGAAGTGCTGACCGGCCAGGACGACGAACCGATTTACCTCCGCACCACTGGTCCGACCGCGCTGGCTTTCGCGGACAAGGAATTGCCCGGCCACAGCAGTGAATACCACGCGGACGGTTTCGGTTCGCCCATTGGCAGCTGGAAAGAAACCGCGCTGAGCGAAGGAGAAGCCGCCACCCTCGATTTCGAGAGCGGCGTGCGCGTCACCGGCAAAGTCGAAAAGCTTCTGCGCCACGAGGGCCAACTGCTCGTGGTCAGCTTCAGCGACTGCCGGGTCACCTTGGGCGAGCGGGTTCTGTTCGAGCCGGCGTGGGGTACTTTCGACATGGCCGTTGGCGAAAAAATCGTCTCCGTCTTCAACGGCGCCGCCGACAAAGACGCCTTCAACCAGATCGCACTCGTCCCAAAAGAACGCACGATCAAAAATCCTTCCGACGGGGCGCGTCGGAAACTCGAAAGCCTCTATCAACAGGTGCGCGACATCCGCACCCGCAAGACCGGCTTCGAGCGGCTTGGCGAAATCTGGGAAACGCAGCAGGCCGAGCATCCTAAGGATTGGCTGCTCTCGATGGAGATCTTCGAAATTCTCGACGAGATCGACGAACAAAAGCCGCTTCGGGAAAACATTACCAAATTCCTCGAGGCGAGAAGAGCCGCCGACAAAGATCTCGCGACCCTGATCGAATGGGGGTTCCGGCTCGTCACCTACCACAAGCAGGACCCCGCCCGCGTCTAGCGGCTACCAGATAAAAGTCGCCGGAAAGAGCAGCGACCCGACGTAGAGCAGGCCAAAAACAAGGTGCGTTTGCGCCGTGCCCTCGACGCTTCCGCTTCGCGCCGCGCGCAGCAGCAACGGCGCGGCGGCCAACGTCACAAGCGCCCAGACCGAGAGCCAACCCGCCGCCACCGTCGCGAGCACGAAAGCCAGCGGCCCGAAAAGCAGGAAGAGCTGGAAGCATTGTCCGCCGACGGGCGAGAGGACGGTGGCGATCGTTCGCACACGTGCGACGCGGTCGTTAGGCGCATCGCGCAGATTATTCGCGTGCAGGATGGCATCTACGAGCAGGCAGACCGGGATAGAATAGAACGCCGCGACCAGGCAGCCGTGCACGGTGAGCGGCCGAATCTGCACGCCATACGCGCCGACCGTGAGCCCGACGCCGAACGAGAGGACGATCAGCAGATCGCCGAGCCCGAAACGTTTCAGCAGCGCCGAGTAAAGCACCGCGCAGCCGAGCCCGAGCAGCGTCCACCAAGCGACGAAAACCGGCTGCGCGCGCAAAACCAACAGCCCGCAGATCGCCGCCGCCGCGAGAAAACCAAGCGCCAACCCGAGCGCCTGCCGCGCGCTCATCGCGCCGGTGGTGAGCACGCCGCTGCCGTGCTCCGGTCGGGTATCGACGCCATGCACGAAATCGAAGTAGTCGTTCAAAATATTCGCCCCGATGTGCGCGAGCATCGCGCCGAGGATACCGCGATAAAACTCGCGAGCACAAACGCCCCGTGCCCGCCCATCCCGCTCCCGCGCTCGGCGAGCGTAGTCCCGAGAAGCACGGGCACGACGCTGGCCGGCAGAGAGTAGGCACGGGTCGCACGCACCAGGGTCGAGAGTTGCATCAGGAGTCCTCACGGAATCACGTTGCGACCGGCTCTTCAAACCGCGGCGCAAGGCGCGCACGGACGATCCATTTGAAACTTCCCGGCGACCGCGCCATAGAATGGACATGAACAAGCTCCTCGTCCGGCGTTTCGTGCAACTGGGCGCGCTCTTTCTGATTGGTGACGGTGTGATGGGATTGCTGAAGCCGCGCTGGCATTCGCTCCTTTGGCATTTCGGTCCGGAAGTCGTGCGCGCCGCCACCGAAGAACTGGCGGAGCATCCAAAAACTGCGCGCAGCATTTACTTCGCGGAAGCGGCGATCGGCATCGCAATTGCTTCGCTTCAGACTCCGGAAGTCCGTTAGGCTACCGGCCGCTGGCCGGTTTTTGCCTAACGAATCCGGTCCACCCGTATGGCTGCACGCAAAAAGCGCATCGTTCTCAAATTCGGTTCCGGCATTCTCACCCGGCTCACTTCACCCGGACTCGACCCGAAACAATTCGCGCGCCTCAGCGCCGAGGTGGCCGCGCTTGTCGGCGCCGGTCATCAATGCGTCATGGTCACAAGCGGCGCCGTTGCCGCGGGCATGAGCGCGCTTTCGCTGACCGTGCGGCCTAACGACCTCGCGACCGCCCAGGCCAGCGCCGCGATTGGCCAGTCCAAACTCATGCGCGCCTACGAGACCGCTTTTGCGCGCTATAAGTTGAACGTCGCCCAGCTTCTCCTCACCCACGGCGACCTCGACAGCCAGATGCGCCGCGGCAATGCGCAGAACACGCTCGAGCGCCTGCTCGCCGCCGGAAACGTCGTGCCGATCATCAACGAGAACGATTCCGTCGCAGTCGAGGAATTGAAATTCGGCGACAACGATCGGCTCTCGGTCGACGTCGCGATCCTCGCTGGCGCCGACCTGCTGATTCTGCTCACGCAGGTGGACGGCCTGCTCGACGGCGACGGGAAAATCGTTAGGCGAGTGCGCTATATCGAGCGGGTAAAAAGCCTCGTTCGCAGCGAAAAAGGTCCATTTTCCGTCGGCGGCATGATCGCAAAAATCGACGCTGTGCAGAAAGCCACCGAAGCCGGCATCGCGACCGCGATCATCAACGGCCGGGAACCGCAGCGCATCGCCGCGGTCGTGGCCGGCGAAGAAGTCGGCACGCATTTCTCCGCTAAGCGTCCCGTCCGTTTGGCCGCCGTTCGTTAGGCGTAGCCATGGAACTTCGGGAACAGATTTTGGATTTCGGCCGACGCGCTCGTCAGGCGGCGCGCGCGCTCGCCCGGCTCGAAAGCGCGCAAAAAAACGCGGCGCTCGTCGCAATGGCGGACGAAGTGATCGCTTCCTCGGCCGCGATCCTGACCGCAAATGCCAAAGACCTCGCGCGTGCTCGTGAGAACGCGCTCGCGCCGGCGATGCTCGATCGCCTCACTTTGGATGAAACGCGTCTGCAAAAAATGGCTGACGGGATTCGTCAGGTCGCGTCGTTGCCCGATCCGGTGGGCGAAGTATTGCGGCAGTGGACGCGGCCTAACGGAATCGCGATCACGAAAATCCGCGTGCCGATCGGCGTCATCGGGATCATCTACGAGTCTCGCCCGAACGTCACCAGCGACGCGGCGGTTCTCTGCACCAAAACCGGAAACGCGACGATCCTGCGCGGCGGTTCCGAGTCGATCCACACGAACGTCGCAATCGCGGAGGCGCTCCAGCGCGGAGGCGCGAATGCCGGCCTGCCGGTGGACAGCATTCTCCTCATCCCGCAGACCGATCGTGAAGCGGTGCGCTTGCTGGCGCAGATGGACGAGCACATCGACCTGATCATCCCGCGTGGCGGTCCCGCATTGATCGAAGCGGTGGTGAGTCACGCGCGGATGCCCGTGATCAAACATGCCGACGGCGTCTGCATCATTTACGTGGATGAAAACGCCGACCTCGAGATGGCGGCCGAGATCGTGATGAACGCGAAGACGCAACGCCCCGGCGTCTGCAACGCAGCGGAAACGGTCCTTGTGCATCACGCAATCGCGTCCGCTTTTTTCGAAAAGCTCGCGCCGCGGATGAAGGAGAAAAACGTCGAACTGCGTGCCGATGAAACGGCTTTTGCGCAACTTGCGGCTCTCGATTACAAGCGGCTGCAGCCTGCGACGGAGGCGGATTGGACCACAGAATTTCTCGACTTCATCCTCGCGGTGAAAACGGTCGGTTCGCCGAACGAAGCCATCGAACACATCGACCGCTGCGGTTCGCATCACAGCGATTGCATCGTCACGCGCGACGAAAAGCTGGCGGAACGCTTTCTCCGCGAAGTCGATTCCGCGACCGTTTATTGGAACGCCTCGACCCGCTTCACCGACGGTGCCGAGTTTGGTTTCGGCGCGGAGATCGGGATCAGCACCGACAAGTTGCACGCCCGCGGCCCGATGGGCTTGGAGGAACTGACCACCTACAAGTACGTCATCCGCGGCGACGGCCAGGTGCGGAAGTAGATCACGCCCCGCGCGGCGGCAGAAAGTGCGGATCGCGCTGCTCGACGAACGGCATCTCCAGCAACTCGCCGAATTCCACCTCCGTGGGATCGGGAAAAGCCGGCACTCCAATCGTGATCGAATCCTGCGGCACGTCGAAGCGCAGCGTGCGGTGGAGCCAGTCCCAAATCGTCAGGCCACTCGACCAGTTGGAATTCACCTCGTCGTCGACGATCGAATGATGAATCCCATGCAGGCGCGGAGTGACCACGATCTTCGCCAGCAAAGTCTCCACGGCTGGCGGGAGTTCGACGTTGGAATGCTGAAACATGATCTCGAGCAGCAGTCCGGTCTGCCAAAGCGAAAGGGCTAACGGGCAAACTCCCAGTCCGACCACCTGCGCCGCGCGCCAAGGCACGGAAAGGAGCAGTTCGCCGAAATGGAATCGCAGCGCGGTCGAAGCGTCCATGTCGAGATCCGCGTGATGCACTTGATGGAAACGCCAAAGAAAAGGCACCCGGTGCGTGAGCACGTGCCAGAGGTAAAGCGTGTAATCGAGCAGCGCGACGGCGAGCGCGACTTCGATCGCGGCCGGAAGCCTCACGAGTTTGAGGAGGCCGAACCGGCGCCGTTCCACCAGCCGAGCGAGCGGACTTACGACGGGTCGCTCGGCGAGGTTGACGGTTACCGCGCCGATCGCGGCGACCGCGAGATTACGCGCGTTGCGGCGCAGTTTTGATTCCACAGATCCGCGTAATGGCCGGCGCTGCTCGAGCCACAAGAGCGCCCCGAATGTGCCCAGCGTGAGGAGGGCGCCTAGCCATCCGGGCACATTCCGTTCGCGCGTCGGTTTCACATTATCGATTCGCACGCGCCGCGTTCGCCGCGCCGCTTTATTCCGTCCGCGGCGCGGTTATCGGGTTCCTCCGGAGCCGGCTAATCGCTGAGTAATTCCTCCAGATCGGCACTCGTTAGGCCGCCCATCAGCGGCTCTTCGCTTTCCAGCATCGCACTGGCCAGTTCGCGTTTCCGGTTCTGCAGCTTGAGGATTTTTTCCTCCACCGTGTCGCGCGCGATCAATTTATAAGCCGTCACCACGCGGGTTTGCCCGATTCGATGGGCACGATCGGTGGCCTGCGCTTCGACCGCAGCATTCCACCACGGATCGAAATGAATCACCGTGTCCGCCGCGGAAAGATTCAGCCCTACGCCGCCGGCTTTCAGGCTAATCAGGAAGACCGGAATGGCGTCATCGTCCTGAAAACGATCGACCTCGCGCTGCCGATCGCGCGTTTCGCCGGCGAGATAACAATAGGCCGTGCCGCTGGCGTCGAGCCGTTGCCTGACGAGCGCGAGCATCTGCACGAATTGGCTAAAGATGAGCACGCGATGCCCGCCGTCGATGCTCTCCTCGAGAAGTTCGTCGAGCAGATCGAGTTTCGCTGACTCGCTCTTCTCGAGCCCGAGCAAACGCAGATCGCAGCAGGCTTGGCGCAAACGCAGCAGGCCGGTGAGCATTTTCATTCGCTTCGCGCCGTCGTTAGGCGAACCACCGAGTCCGCTCTGAATTTCGCGCAGGAGCGCATCGTAGGTGGACCGCTGCGCGGGCGCGAGCTCGCAGGGGAGGACCTGCTCGATCTTGGCCGGCAATTCCTTCGCGACGTCGGCCTTGCGGCGACGGAGGAGGAAGGGGCGCAGCCGGCGCGCGAGCCGGCGTTGCAGGGCGGGTTCGGGACCACTCGTGAGGGGCCTCTCGTAGCGCTCGCGGAAATCGTTCCGGCTCCCGAGATAACCGGGCGCCACGAAATTCATCAGCGACCAAAGATCGCGCACGGAGTTTTCCATCGGCGTGCCGGTGAGGACGAAGCGCTGGCGGCTGCGGAGGTTGAAAGCCGCCTGCGCATTTTGCGTGTCGGGATTCTTGATGTGCTGCGCCTCGTCGAGGACCACGGTATCGAACTCGAGCGCCCGATACTGCTCGGCGTCACGGCGGAGCAGTCCGTAACTCGTTAGGCCAAGATCGCCGTTGGCGAGCTGCGCGATTTTTTCCGGGCGATTCGCGCCGGTGATGAGGAGCACGCGCAACTCCGGGGTGAAGCGGGCGGCTTCGCGCTGCCAGTTGGCGAGGAGCGAGGTCGGACAAACGATCAGCGCCGGGCCGTTGCCCCGGCGGAGCTGGAGTAGGGCGAGCGCCTGGACGGTTTTCCCGAGGCCCATTTCGTCGGCGAGGATGCCGCCGAGTTTTTGTTCCGCGAGCGCGGCGAGCCACTGGACGCCGGTGCGTTGATAATCGCGCAGTTTTTCGCCTAACGAACCGAGATTGAGCGAAGTGTTCGGCGCGGCGAGTGCGCGCGAAGCGTCCACCAGCCGCGCGCCGATCTCGCCGGCGGTGTTGGCGAGATAACCGGCCTGGCTGCGGTCGAGTCGATAAACACCTGGCGTGCGTTGATGCGGATCGGCATCGCGCAGGAGCTGCTCGAAATCTTCCAGCGCCGCCGGATCGAAAACGGCCTGTTTGCCGTTCTTTAATGTCAGCCGGCTCTGGCCCGAGCGGAGGAGGCGCTGCACTTCCGCGAGCGGGATGTGTTCGCCTCCGGCGGCGGCGACGGAATATTTCAGCTCAAACCAATCTTCGCCGGAGCCGACGATATCGATCACGGGCGCGACCGGTTCAAGCGTGTCGCGGGTTTTGCCTAACGATGGCGCGAGCGTGACATCCCAGCGTGTCGCGAGCGCCGGATAATCGAAGGCAAAGAAGCGCGCCGCGCGCGCTTGATCGCGCAGTTCGCCGTCGTTGAACCCGGCAGCTTCGAGCCGTGCGATGGCGGCCATTTCGGCCGGGAGGTTGCGCACCAGCAGCGCGCCATCCGCGTCGCGCTGGACGAAGGTTTTTTCCGGTTCAGCGGTTGGCGGAAAAGCGGCCCGGTCTCCGTAGTGACAGCGCAGCGTGGCACGAAGCTGCTGGAGCGAACCCTCGATACGCAGGGAAAATTCTGGCTCGGCCGGGCGCGTTTCCGGAAGCGACAATCCTTCGGGCAGCGCTACCTCCGCCACTTCGCGCCAGGGCGGAAGCTCCAGCGCGAAGAACGACCAGGCGGCTTCGCCCTGGAGCGAAAGCGTTTCGCGCAAAACACTCGTTAGGCGGGCCGGCAGGCCGGAGCCGATCTCGCGAAATTCGCCGCCGTCGATCAGCACCCACGCTTCCCCGCCGGCGATGAGAGATGTTCCGGGGCTTTTGTTCGTTAGGCGAAATTTTTCCGGGCCGGTGTGCTCTATCGCGAGGGCAGGGCGGAAGTTGGCGCTGCCGATCTGCGCACGGGTGGAGCGGCCAAACGTAATCCGTTCATGACCGCGAAGCGTCGGGAGCAGTTGCAGGAACGCAGCCGCGGAAAGCGTGTTCATTCCAGCCGGCTGCCCAAGTTGCTCGACGACCTGTCGGTCTTGCTGGTCGAGCCGAAAGGGCTCCGTGCGCGGCAGCGCGTCGAGCGGGACACGCGCGCCGCCATCGCGTTCCGCTTCGAGGCAGAGCATCACCTGCCCTTTTTCCCACGCGTTGACGAAATTCGGCGGCAAGATGAAATGGAGTTTCACCAGCTCACCGGCATCGCCAAACCGCGAAGGCGCCGCGGCTTGCACGGCCACGGGTTCGTTAGGCGAAACCAGCGCCGGCGCGAGATACGCGAGCCCGACCGCGAGCGAGTGCGCGCAGACCTTGCCCCACTCGCGTGACTCGCGGCAGGTGCAGAGATTTTCGATGTCGCTCGCGCTCCGGATCCGCAGTCCGGCCCGAAAAGTCTTACCGCCTTCGCGCACGTTGCCGGTGAGCAGCGGTGCCTCGTAGGTGGCCTCCGCGACGCGCCCGGCTTTCCAGAGTTCGCGCCCCGCTTTCAACGCCTGCCAGCCACCCGCGCCGGAAAGCAATTTCTCGGTGATCGGAATCACCGCGGAGTGTCCGTGCGCGCAGCAGACGGTGCAACGGTTGCCCCCTGCGGATTTCCGTGAAATAAGAGCGCGTGATGAAAGTCACCGGCGCGCCTAACGACAACTCCGCGCTCCTCGCCGGGGTCGCCGCGTTCGTCACCTGGGGGTTGGTGCCGATCTTCTGGAAGCTGCTTCGTCTCATCCCGGCGCTGGAAATTCTGGCGCATCGCTTCGTCTGGACCTGTGTCTTCATGATCCTGCTCCTGACCTGGCAACGCCGCTGGCCCGAAGTGCTCGCCGCGCTCCGCTCGCCGCGGACCGCGCTGCTCTGCGCCGGCAGCGGGTTCGCGATCGCGGTGAACTGGTTCTTTTTTATCTGGGCGGTCAATGCCGGGCACGTGCTCGAGACGAGCCTCGGCTATTTCATGACGCCGCTGGTGAATGTTCTTTTCGGCGCGCTTTTTCTCCGCGAGCGACTGACGCGCGCTCAGCTCATCTCGGTGCTGCTCGCGACGGGCGCGGTGACCTATCTTACCTTCGGTTTCGGCCGGTTGCCGTGGGTCGCGTTGATCCTCTGTTTTTCCTTCGGCATCTACGGCCTGCTGCGCAAAGTTTCGGGCGCGGCGCCGATCCCCGGGCTGTTTCTCGAGACGACGGTGATCGTACCGTTTGCGCTCGGCGCGCTCCTCTATTTTGCGAAACAGGGCACGCTCCATTTCGGCGGCGCGGTGCCGGGTTTGTCGCTTCTGCTCGCGACCACGGGGATCGTGACCGGTGTGCCGTTGCTTTGGTTCGCCCACGCCGCGCGGCATCTGCGCCTAACGACGCTCGGGTTCCTCCAATATCTCGCGCCGAGCTGCACTTTTTTTCTCGGGATCTTTGCCTTTCACGAGCCCTTCCGGCCGGCGCAGATGGTCACCTTCGGGTTGATCTGGATCGCGCTCGCGATTTTCACCGCCGACGCGGTCGCGCGCTGGCGGACGGTGCGGCCGGCGGCGTTGCGGCCAGTGGAAATGTGAAACGTGTTATGCTGCGCCACGATGTGGAGTGAGGATAATTTTCAGTATGCGATCGAGAACACCGAGGTGATCCTCGCGCCTGCCGGCAAGATCGCGACCTTCGGGCACACCAGTTTCCGCTTCTATCTCATCAGCGAACTGATGGATCAGGTGGATGAAGTGCGGGTGCGCGACGGCCGGATCCATGCCGATCGGCCGCAGATTTTAACCGCGGATCACTACACGCGGTTGCTCCTCGAAGGCTTCGGCGAAAAGGCCGAGCGGTTCGTGGAGCAGATGCGCGAGCAGGCGCAGAAAACTGCCGTGGTCCGTTACGGTTTTCAATTTCGCAAAACCGACGTGGTGGAGCGTACGGTGCGCGCTTCGCTCGCGTCGGTGATCGAGCAGACGAAGGCACAGGTCGAGCGCGCGGAGGAGCCGTTGAGCGCGGTGATCCAGGGCGTGGACGACGCGTGGGAAGTTTGCCTGCTGAAGTTCACGATCGATCTGATCGAGAAATCGGCGGGCGGAAATCTCGGGGATTTTCGTCGTCGCGGCCTGATGTAAGCGCCTAACGAACGCGCCTAACGAGCGGAGGCGTGGTGCGTCACCGCCGCTTCGCTGCCGGTGCGGCCGGCGAGATTTGCGATCGCCGCGAGCAGCTCCTGCGGCTCGACCGGTTTCGAGAGATGAACCTGGAAACCCGCGAGCATCGCCCGGGTCCGATCCTCGGAGCGGGCAAAGGCGGTGAGCGCGATCGCGGGCGTTTTGCCACTTTGATCCCCCCGCGCGCGGAGCTCGCGCATCATCTCGAGGCCATCTTTGTCCGGCATGCCGATGTCGCTCACGATCACATCGAGCGGCTGCTCGCCGATCATCTGCAAACCCTCGGCGGCGGAACTGGCGAGCAGCACATCGGCCTTGCAGTCCTTTAACAGGCGTCGCACAAGCTCGAGCGAATCGCGTTCGTCATCCACCACGAGGACACGCACGCCCTCGAGCTCGAGATCGGCCCCGGGGGAGAGCGGCCGGCTGGCGGCGGGATGAGTGCGGCCAAGGTCCTCGTGCCGCAGCGGCACCAGCGGCAACGTCACGGTAAAAGTGCTCCCCCGGCCGATCCCGGCGCTTTCCACGCGCACGCTGCCGCCGTGTAGCTCCACGAGATTTTTCACGATGGAAAGCCCGAGCCCGAGCCCGCTATGCCGTCGCGTGGGGGAGGCATCCTGCTGCCGGAAACGATCGAAAACGAAAGGTAGAAATTGCGTCGCGATTCCTTCGCCATTGTCGCGCACCGTGATCTCGACGTGCGAATTAATTCGCGCGAGCACCACGTCGACGCGCCCGCCTTTCGGCGTAAACTTGATCGCGTTCGCGAGCAGGTTCCAGAGCACCTGCTGCAACCGCGCGGGATCGCCCGACATCGCTTCGACCGGGTCGAGCATTTTCACGATCCGCACCTGTTTCGCGGAGGCGGCCGGGATCACGGTCTGGATTGCGGCTTCGATGATGGCCGCGAGATCGAGCGCCTGCACGTCGAGCCGGGTTTTGCCGGAAATGATCCGGCTCATCTCGAGCAGGTCCTCGATGATGCGCGTCTGCGCGCGGGCATTGCGCTCGATCGTCTCGAGCCCTTCGCGGAGCGAGGCCACGTCGGCGAAATCGCCGGTGAGCAGGAGCTGGGTCCAGCCGAGGATGGCATTGAGCGGGGTGCGCAGCTCATGCGAGACCGTGGCCAGGAATTCGTCCTTCAGGAAGCTGGCCCGCTCCGCCTGCGAGCGCGCGGCGCGTTCACTCTCGAGTAAACGGCGGCGTTCCTCGGCGCTCTCGCGCTGCTCGGTGATGTCGGTATTCGAGCCGAACCAAACCGTGATATTGCCCTCTTCATCGCGTAGCGGCATGGCGCGCGAGAGGAACCAGCGAAAAACGCCATCGTGCCGGCGCAACGGGAAGGTGTGTTCCCACGCTTCGCCGGTTTCGCGCGCGTGCTGCCAGGTCGCGATCACCTCCGGGAGCGCCGCGGGGTCGTGCACGGTTTGCCAGCCCCAACCTTCCATCTCCTCCGCCGTGGTCCCGGTATACTCCAGCCAGCGGCGGTTATACCAGAAGAGGTGTCCGTCCGGCCGCGCCATCCAGGCGAGTTGCGGGATGTTATCGGCCAGATGCCGGAAGCGCGCTTCCGTCTCGGCCAGCTTCCGGCCGAGCTTCGCCGATTCCAGATGCGACCAATGCCCCTGCCGGATGACCCAGATGATCAGCGCGCAGGTGAAAGCGAAGAAGAACAGGGCCACCCATTCGGTTTCGTCCATCGCCGTCCACCGATGCGCCATCCAGAGCGGGGCGAAGAGCAGCGAGAGCAGGGTGGCAACGACGCCCGCGCGGGTGCCGCCCCAGAGCGCGGCGACGATCACCGCGGGGAAAAAAGGAAGAAACGGAACGGCCGTCCCGACGAATTGAAAAAGGATCGCGCGCACGAGGGCCGCAGCGAGACCCGCGCCGAGGCCCAGCGCCACCACTCGAATTCTTTCCCGCGTCAGGTCAGTCACAAGTTTCCCATCTCCACTGGATTATCCGTAAGCGGCCCGCGCTTCGGACGACTTTATCTCACGCTTCTTTTTCGTAGCGGCGCATCAGCTGGAAAAAACGGAGCGTGTCGCGCACCGGATGGATGCTGCTCACCTCGTCGGAATAAACCGTGCTGATCGGGACGGACGCGATGCGAAAACCGCGCCGGCTCGCGATGATCAGCATCTCCGTCTCGTAGTCGAACCGGCTCGTGCCCTCGAGCAGATGGGACGCCAGGGCGCGCCCGATCATGCGATAGCCGCACTGCGTGTCGGGCACTTCCTGGCCGCAGAGCCGGCTGATGCGATGGCTCATGTAACGATTGACCGCGCGCCTAACGAACGGCATTTCGCGCACGTCGTTCATCCGCGTGCCGACGAAAAGCGCGGCGTCGCTCGCGGCCGCGGCGGTGAAGAAGCGTGGGATTTCCTCGGGCAAATGCTGGCCGTCGGCGTCGAGCAGGAGGATGAAGTCGATCTGCGGCTGCGCGAGCCAATGGCGCAGGCCGGTTTTGATCGCTTCGCCTTTTCCGAGATTCTCGGGGTGCACGATCACTTTCGCGCCGCCTTCGCGGGCGCGCGCGGCGGTCGCGTCGCTCGAGCCGTCATCGAGCACGAGGACGTGATCGAGTTGCGCACGGACGCGTTCCGCTACAGCGCGGACATGCGCTTCCTCGTGATACGCCGGGATGACGGCGGCGACGTTATAGCGACCGAGCGGCCGGCCCGGTTGCGGCGCCGCGCTCTCCATGCCTAACGAACGACGGGATGAAAATCCGCCGCGTGATACGAGCTGCGCACCAGCGGTCCGGAAGCGACATGCGCGAAGCCCTTGTCGCGCGCGATCTGGCCGTAAACGTCGAACTGCTCCGGCGTGATGTATTCGACGACCGGGAGGTGCTTCGGCGTTGGGCGAAGATACTGGCCGAGCGTAAGCACCTGGCAGCCGACTTCGCGGAGATCGTCCATTGTCTGGAAAAGTTCCGACTCCGCTTCGCCGAGCCCGAGCATCACACCGCTCTTGGTCACGGTTTTCGGCGAGAGCTCTTTCGCGCGCTGTAGAACGCGGAGCGACGTCCGGTATTTTGCGCGGGAACGGACCGACGGGGTCAGCCGCTCGATCGTTTCCATGTTGTGATTAAAGATCTCCGGGCCGGCATCGAGCACGAGCTGGATGCACCAATCCTGTGCGTGAAAATCGGGCACCAGCACTTCGATGATAATTGACGGATCCATCTCCCGAACCGCGCGAATCGTGCGCGCGAAATGATCCGCGCCGCCGTCCTTCAAATCATCGCGCGCCACCGCGGTGATAACGACGTGCTTGAGATTCATCCGCCGCACCGCTTCCGCGACCCGCTGCGGTTCGTCTTCCTCGAGCGCGAACGGCTTCGCGGTCGAGACCGCGCAGAAACCGCAGGCGCGCGTGCAGCGTTCGCCCGCGATCATCATCGTTGCGGTCCCCTGGCTCCAGCATTCCCAGCGGTTCGGGCATTGCGCACTCTCGCAGACGGTGTGGAGGCGCAGGTCGGAGATCAGCGCCTTGGTGGAAAAGAAAACCGGGTTCGAGGGCAGCCGGACTTTAATCCAAGGCGGCTTTTGCGCCTGGTGCAGAGCGGGATCGATTTTGGCGCAGGACATCGGGATGGCGGGTTCGGCTACAGCTTTAAGTATGGAGCAGTGGGTTCGCAACTCCGGCGATGCCGTCATCCTGCTCCTGCTCTTGCTCTTAATCTAAACTCGCGTTGACGAGGGATTCGATACCGATCAGGAGCAAGAGCATGAGCAGGAGCAGGAGTAGAAGGAAAGTGGCTGAGGAATTGCCGCCGGTCGCGCATGACCTAAGCTGCGCTTCGTGAACCAAGCGCCGGCTTCCGCGGAAACCATCACAACTCCGGCGCGGCGCGGCTACGCGCCGATCCTCGCGCTGAATCTTCTCTGCCTCGACGCGCCGCTGGTGGCGATCGCATGGCAATGGCTCTTCGCCCGCAGCTTCGGCGCGCATCTCACCTGGCCGTTGCGCGCGCTTCTATTTCTCACTGCATGGCTGATTTATCTCGGCGATCGCTTTGCCGATACCATCCGGCTGCCCCCGGACGCGCCGCGTTCGGAGCGGCATCGGTTTTGCCAGGAACACATGGTCGGCTGGTGGATCGC
Source organism: uncultured Verrucomicrobiae bacterium (assembly GCA_963742845.1). Taxonomy (GTDB): domain Bacteria; phylum Verrucomicrobiota; class Verrucomicrobiia; order Chthoniobacterales; family UBA10450; genus Palsa-1392. Next base: position 148,487 of record CAVUNK010000005.1, read on the forward strand.
GATCGTGGTCATCTTCATCGTCGACACCGCGCTCGCCCTGCGCGCGCTCGATCTGCAACTGCTCTTCCTCGGCGGCACGCTCGCGCTAATCTGCGCGGTCTATCTTTTCCTGAACCACTTGCTAGGCGGGCGCTGGCGCCCGGTGCCGATGAAAGAAAAGGCCGTCGGCATCCTTTTCGCTGCGGGCACGACGCTTGCGGTCGTCGGGCAACTTCCCGGCCTCACGATCTCGTTTGCCTTTGCGGTCATTCTTTTCGCAATGCTCTGCACGTTCAACTGCCTCTGCATCGCCTCGTGGGAGCGCGAACTCGATGCCGCGCAGGGGAAAACTTCGTTGCTCACCGGTTGGCCTTCGGTTGAGCGCGCACTCCGGCCGCTCGGGCTTTTCATCGTCGCCGTGGCGCTGGTGCTCGCAATCGTTTGGCGATTCGCGGCGCCCCTCTGGCTTTGCCTCGCGGCGAGCGCGCTGCTCCTGAACCGGCTCCACGCCGCGCATTCGCTCCCGCGCGATAATCGGACCGCGCTGGCCGACCTAGTGTTGCTCACGCCGCTCTGCGTGCTGCTCTGGTCGTTCCTGCGGTGAGTTTCGATTTCGTCGCGCCGTTCTATCGGCAGCTCGAGACGCTGGTTTTTGGCGCGCAACTGCAGGCGGCGCGTTGCGCGTTCGTTAGGCAAATCAGCGGGGCAAAGCACGCGCTGGTGGTCGGCGATGGTGATGGGCGTTTCCTCGCGGAGCTGCTCCGCGCGCAACCGGCGCTCGAGGTGGATTACCTCGATGCCAGCGCGCGCATGCTCGCGCTGGCCGGCGCTCGCGTCGCCTCAGCGCGGGTCCGTTTTCTGCACGGTGACCTCCTCGCGACCGCACTGCCCCGAGCCCGCTACGATCTGATCGCGACGCATTTTTTCCTCGATTGTTTCGCTGAGAAATCCTTGGGCACGGTCGTGGACAAGCTGAGTGCCGCGGCCACGGAGGACGCCGTCTGGTTGATCGCCGACTTCCGCGAAACCCGGCGCTGTTTCGGCCGGCTCCTCCTCGCGGCGATGCATCTGTTCTTTCGCGTGATCGCGGGGATCGAGGCGCGTCGGCTGGTCGACTACGAGCCGCTGCTGCGTGCGCAAGGATTCCACCTAACGAGCGAAACAATCTCGCCTAACGAGCTGGTGCGGTCGCAGTGCTGGGCACGGGCACCACGCCCTCGCCCAGATAAATCGTAACCTTGTTCCCGACCGTCACGAGATCCTTGATCCTGGCGGCATCCCAGTTCGCCATCCGGATGCAGCCGTGGCTGCCGGCGCGGCCGATCGTCTCGGGATTGTTCGTGCCGTGGATGCCGATGCCCGGTTTGTTCAATCCCATCCAAAGGATGCCGACCGGATTGTTCGGCCCCGGCGGGATGTTGTAGAAATCATTCGTGCGCACGCCGTGATTGAGCACGCCTTCGTCGTGGCGGAACCACGGCAGGGTCGCGATCCCGAGAATTTTCCAGACGCCCTGCGGCGCGGGTAAAGTTTTCGAACCGGGCGTGATCGGAAACTCCGCAACCAGCCGGTCGCCCTCGCGCACCTCGAGGAAATTTTCGCGGATATCGATCACGATTTCCCGGTTCGCGAAGGCCGGGTTATTCGGCACGAAATGCTCCGTGAGTTTCTCGACCTCGAACGGTTGCACATTCGGCACGTGGACCTTGTCGCCGACCTTGAGCTGCTCGAGATCGACACCCGGGTTGAGTTTGCGCAGGAAATCCTCGGCAGAGTGAAAGCGCTCGGCGACGAACTCCAGGAGCGAGCCGTATTTCATCGCCTTCAGTTTCGCCTGCTCGGACGGCCGCGACGCGACCTCGCCGACGAACTGCTCATCCTCCGGTCGAATCGTATAGGTCGTGTAAGGCTCGGGCACCTGCGCGAGCAGTTCCTGGTCGACCGCGCCGCCCGGCGGCAGGCCATGCGACTTCTTGTAGGCGACCAGCGCCTTGCCAAAAAACTCGCCGATTTTTCCATCGATCTTCCCGGGGCCGAACTCGTTGTTATCGAGAAAAATCTGGAGCCGCACGCTGGTCGTCTCGTCGTAAACCGGGAGCGCCACGAGCTGACGCGGCGGCAGTTTCGGAGTCGGGGCGGGAGTCGGTTTCGGCCGGGGCGGCGGCGTGGGAGCGAGGGTCGGCACGGGGGTCGGGGTGCTGCGACGGAACCATCCCTGCGCCTCGGCGGGCGGCGACAAAGCAAGGAGCGCGAGCAGGATAAGAACGCCGGATTTCATGAGCGGAAGCTATGCATCGCCCCGGCGGCTCGCGCAAATGACGATCGTCTTTGCCTAACGATTCGGGCCTTTCGGAAAGAGCACCTTGTCCGGCGCGGCGTTGAGCACGGGGAGGAGTTTTTTGATCAGCCGCGTCTTCACCGGGCCGGCTTCGCGCGGCGCGACGAGGTAGCGCACGATCGCTTCCAGCCAGGTGTTTTCGCCGACCCGGAAAATCACCCGCGGATGTTCGCGCACTTCCAGCTCGTCGACCGGCGTGCGCGCGAGCAATTCGCGGTATTGCGCGACGCGCTCGAGCATCGCGGCGCCGAGTTCTTCCTCGACGATCCGCTGCATCGTCTCGGCGATAAATTGCAGGTCGCTCTCGTAGCCGACATTGAATTTTATCTCGTTCCAAATGTAGGGAAACAGCGGCCACGAATAGTTGAAGACCATCGAGTCGAGGACCTTCGCGTTAGGGAACTTGATCACCCGGCCGCTCGGGTGATCGCCGGAAATGTATTTGCCGCCGAATTCCCAGAGCGTGGTGTCGATGTAGCCGACGTCGATCACATCGCCGGTGGCGTCGCCGATCTGGATCCGATCGCCGACGCGATAAGGGCGCCTCACGAGGATATAAATCCAGCCGATGAAACTGGTCATCGGCGTTTGTACGGAGAGTCCGACGATGACCGAGACCACGCCGACCGAGATCAGCGCGGTGTACCAATTCACAAAAATAACCGACACCGCGACGAGCAGGACGAGGAGGAAAACGATCAGCCGCTTGATCCGCTTGAGCGTGAAACGGGTCGACGGGTCGGCGACGCGCGCGACGGCGTAGAGCGAGATCGCGCTCGAAATCGCGAGCAGCACGACGATGATCGCAGTGCCGCGCAGCAGGCGATGCACGAGATCGACCTGGTTCTTCGGCAAGGGAACGAAGTGCGAACCGACCAGATAATAAACGACGCCGCAGGCGACGAGCAGGAGCAGGTGGGTCGCGAACCAGAATTTGTCGCCGGCTTCCGCCTTGGCTTTCGGCTTCTGGCCGGTGGTCTGGTCGAGCGCCTGGCGGACGTCGGCGTGCTGGGAAAGTTCCTCGGCGGTCTCAGGCATCGGTCTTGGTCTTCGCCCAGCAGCGCAGCACTTCCGCTACGCTCCAAGCCTGGGCGATGCAGCCGCGGGCGAGATGCGGCTGCTCCCCATCAAATACTTCGCTGATCGTGCCGAGCCCGGCCTCATCGAGATGGCCGGAAAACGCCTCGAGGAAGCGGCGGGCGCGCGCCGGTTCGCCGGGATGCAGTTTCATCCAGGCATCGACGAACGGGCCGATGAGCCAGCCCCAGACCGTGCCCTGATGGTAAGCGCCGTCGCGGGTGCGCAGGTCGCCCTGATAGATTCCCTGGTAAGCCGGATCGTTAGGCGAAAGCGAACGCAGCCCGACCGGCGTGAGCAGGTCGCGCTCGACCACCGCGAGGACCGAGGCCCAGCGTTCCTGCTCCAGCACCGGATGATCGAGCGAGATGGCGAAGACCTGGTTCGGCCGCACGGATGGATCGTCGCCGTCCGGTCCGTCGACCACGTCGTGCAGACAACCGAGTTCTTCGTTCCAAAAGCGCGTATTGAACGAACGCCGAGCCTGCGCGGCGTGGCGGGCGAAACGCGCCGCCGCCAGTTCCTCGCCACTCGCGCGCAGCCAGCCGGCGAGCAGCTCGAGCGCGTTATACCAGAGCGCGTTCAACTCGACGGCTTTGCCGCGGCGCGGCGTCACCACCCAATCGCCCATCTTCGCGTCCATCCAGGTGAGCTGGTAACCCTCCGCGCCCTGCACGAGCAGGCCGTCCGCCGGATCGACGTGGATGTTAAACTTCGTGCCCGCGAGATGGCGCTCCACGATCTCGAGCAAGGTCGGCAGCAGCAGCGCGAGCGTGCTGCGATCGTCCGTCGCCTCGAGGTAACGCGCGAAGGCGTGGAAAAACCAGAGCGTCGCATCCGCGGTGTGATAAAGCCCTTCGTTCTCGCCGTCGGGAAACAGATTCGGAATCAAGCCATCGCGCACGTAGTAAGCGAAAGTCCGCAGGATGTAACCGGCTTCGAGCGTGCGCCCGGTCGGGATCGTCAGGCCCTCGAGGCTGATCATCGTGTCCCGGCCCCAATCGGTGAACCAGTGGTAGCCCGCGATCACGGTGCGCACTTCGTCGCCGCCGGCATGCGCCCGCGCTTCCTCCCGCGTACGTCCCGGGGGCGTGATGATGAATTGATCCGCCGCCAGGACCAGCTCCGCGGCCAATCCCGTGCGCGCGGCGGGCACCGCGCGGTCGAGTAGTCGCTCGCGACGTTCCCGCTCGGCCGCGCGCGCCGCCAGCGGCGACAGCACGTCGATCGTTTCCCAGGCCTCGGTCGAGCCGATCAGCGTGGCGTTTTCCTGCTCGGCGAGATTGACCCGGAAAACCCCCGGGCTCCAGAGACTGCCTTCGTGATCGTAGCCGCGGTCCTGCTCGACGCGGTAAAAGACGCTGGGCAGACGGCGCGGATCGTTGATGAACTGCGGTGAGCCACCCCGCAGCTTCATCCGGAGCGGCGGAAGATCTTTACCCGGTGGCGTGATCTCATATCCGCCCTCGGCTGCGTGGACGGCATAGGTCCCTTCCGGCAGATGGTCGAGCGCGCTCGCGTAGTGCCGGAAATTCAGCGCCGGCCGCAAATCCAGCCGGGGCCGCGGCCCGCTCCCGCTTACCTGATAGGAGACGTGAACCGTGTTCTGTTCGTGCAAAAGGAGGACGCGTTTTTCCAAAATCAGGTCGCGCACCTGATAGCGCCAAACCGGCAACCCTGCCTCGAGCCGAAATTCCTTCAGGTAATCGGCGCCGCTGAGATTCAGCCTCCCGCCGGCACTTTCCTCCGTGCCTAACGACACCTCGTCGTTCTCCGCGAAAACCAGCGTCTCTGCGAGATGACTCCACATCACCATCCGCCCGATCGGCGCGGGCAACGCCGCCACCAGCAGCCCGTGATAACGCCGGGTGAGCGCGCCGGGCACCGTGCCCGAAGCGAAGCCGCCGAGGCCGTTGGTGACCAGCCATTCCCGCGAGAGCAGCGTTTCCGGCGCCGCTTCCCGGTAGCCCCACGACATGATGCGGGGCAGGGGGATAAGAGTCATGCGAGGGGATGGGAATTATGGGAGCGATGCTGGAGGCGGGCGCGCGTCATCCGTTCGCGCAGGCCGCCGCCGGTGACAAAGTCCTGCTCGAGACGACGGAGTTGCCGGTCGATCAGGTAGTTGGTTTGGTGCACAAGGCAGAGGGCGATATTGGCGATGATTTCCGGCGGGCGGGTGCGGAGGAAGTCGCGATAAAGCTCGAACGTCTGGGGAATGCGCCGCCCGAGACGGCGGATGTATTGGGCTTCTTTGGAATCTTTTTCCCAGATCGGCAAGTCACGCGCGCGCAAGTAGTCGCGGTAGTCGTCGAGCAGTTCTTCGAGACTCGCGCGGGCGACATTGGTGAGCTTGATCTCGGTTTCCTTGGAGGTGAGCGCGGCTTTGCTGCCTTCCAGGATGTTCTTTTTGCCCGAACGCGCCGACTGAATCATCTGGTCGATGGTGCGATCTCCGCGGTTCAGGAATTTGTGGGCGAAGCGAAAGGTGATGTCGTAGACGATCTCCGCTTTCTGAAAGGAGAGCAGCGTGCGGTAATCGCCGCGGGGAGGGAGGACGCGCTCGGGGCTGGGGGGAGGACGGGAGGGATGGGAAGGATGGGAGGCATGGGAGGCATGGGAGGCATGGGAATTATAACTCCCATCTTTCTTATTCTTCGCATTCTTCCCATCCCGCTGCATCGCGGCATACAAACATGTTTGCGCGGCCGGCGTCCAGCTTCCGGCGCGCGTTAGCGCAGCGACTTCCGCGCAAGGCCACGCTGATTTTTCTCACACCGCCAGACCGACGCGCCCGCTCAGCTTTGCCCCCGCCAGATCGTCGAGAAAGGCGATGCACTCGGAGCGCGCGGTGGAAAGAAATTCGCCGCGGCTCGCGCCCGTCGCCCGCAGCGCGCGGCGATGATCGGCCCAGGCGACATGGAGCGCAGCGGTGAAGAGAAATTGAAACTGCAGCATCCAGAAGGCGCGTTCCGCGGGGAGAAACGCGCGGTGGAGATCGCGCAGATGATCGAGATGAAATGCGACGTGTTGCGCTTCATCGGCCAGGATGCGTGCGCACACCTGATCGAGGATCGGGTCGCGCGCCCGCCGTTGCAGGACGCGGTAATAGGCGGTGCCGACCAGCTCCGCGATGAGGAGCACCTGGATTTCAAAATTCAGCCCCAGCGCGCGCCGCGCGGCGCGAAAGAGAAGATGCGTCCAATGTCGCGCGATCAGCCGGCCGGCGAATCGTTCCACCAGATGTTGCAGAAGGCGCGCGTGCTCGCCCTCTTCAGCCACGAATAATTCCAGCGCCGCCCGATAGGCCGGCTCCTCCAGCGCGGCGTGCGCGAAGAGGTGACTCCCGCCGCCGCTTTCGCCGAGTTGGAAATGGGAGAGCGATGCGGCCAGAGTGGCGCGCAGCTCCGGTGCGAGCGGAGAGGGCGCCGACCAGGCCGGCTCGATGAAGTTACGACGGTTGTTTTCGAAATAATGCAGCCAGGCGGATGAGTTCATGATGATCTTTCGGTTGGGTTGGTCGGTTTGATGGAAAAGCTCGCGAGACGCTCGGCCACGGCCGCCACGGTCTCGCGCAGCGTGGAGGTGCCAGCGGTCACGCCGACAATCGCGACGCCGTTGAAATCGGTGCGGATCAACTCCTCGGCACGCTCGACGTGAACGGCGCGTCGACCGGCAGCACGGCAGGTCTCAACCAGTTGTCGGGTATTGTTGCTCGCGCGCCCGCCGACGACCACGACCAGCTCCGCCTCCGCGAGCAGCTGGAGCAGAGCCCGCTGCCGATCCTTGGTCGGTTTGCAAACCGTGTCGACAAAGCGCACTTCCGCTTCCGGCCGCGCCTGTCGCAGCGCGGCGACAAGCGCGCGCACGCGATCGATCGGCTGGGTGGTTTGCGAGATCACCCCGAACCGCCCAGTGGCCGGCAAGCGCGCAAAATCCTCCACGCTTTCGAGCGCCACCGCGCCCGGAAAGTCCTCCGTCAGGCCGCGCACTTCGACGTGCTCCGGCTGTCCGATCACCACCGGGAAATAACCGGCGCGCACGAGCTGTCGCAGTTGCGTGTGCGCGTGACGCACCAACGGGCAGGTGCCGTCGGCGACTTGAAAGCCCGCGGCGCGCCATTCCTCGCGTCGCCGGTCGGACGCACCATGCGCGGTGATCATCACGTCCGGCGTCACCGCTGCGCTGGGCGCATCGAGCGGCGCCTCGCCCGCGCCTTGAGCACGGAGCCGGTCGCGCACCAGCGGGTTGTGCACGATCTCGCCGAGGATCGTGAGCGGCCGGGTGGCGGCGAGGGTTTCCGCCTGCGCGATGGCATCGCGCACGCCGAAACACATTCCCCAATGCTTCGCGAGCAGGATTTTCATTCGTTAGGCAAAAGAAGCTTTGTGTCGCAAAGCTTTCGGGTAAAATTTTTCATTCCTTTCCCGCTTTGATGATCTGCTCCAGGACGCGGAGATAATCGGTGAACGCGGTGCGCCCTTTTTTCGTGAGCGCGTAGCTTGTCTGCGGCCGGTCGAGCACTTCCTTGGTCACGGCGACGAAGCCGAGTTTGTGCAGCGTCCGCAGATGCGTCACGAGATTGCCGTCGCTCATCTGCAGTTCCGTTTTCAGGTCCTGGAACGACCAGCGCGCGCGGCTGGCGAGCAAGGTCATGATCGCGAGCCGCCCTTTTTCGTGGATCGCTTTGTCGAGCTTGTGAAATTCCGGCATCGCTCATTCCGACAAAGCCGGTTCGTTCGCCTCCGGCCAGCGCTGCGACCAGATGCAGGCCGCGTAGATCAGGTGGAAGAGGCCGAAGGTCGCGCCCATCGCGAGGTTCGGGAACAGCCCGTGCGGATCAAAAGTGAACGGCTTCGGCCAGAAAACCACCGCCAGGCTGCTGAGGAGAAACGCCCAGCCAAGAAGCGCGAGCGAACGCGGCGCGAAGAGCGCGGTGGCGAGAAGCGAGAGCCCGTAAAACGCGATCCAGATCGAGACCACCACTTCCTGGTCGATTGGATCCGGGTTCCGGAAAAACCAGACCGTCGCGACTGCGGGGATGACGAGGCAGGGCGCGATCGCGCGCAGTGCCAGCCGCGCGCCGGAGGAGAGCAGGGGACGCCCGCCCTTCAGTGCTTCACGCCGAACGAACAGGGTGTTGACCGCGAGGACGAGGGCGAGGATGACCAGCCAGATGATCGCGAACCAGCGGCCATCGAGCGGGCTCGAGCGCTGGAGGAAACAGAGGGTCGCGCTGGTGCCGATTGCGAGCACCCCGCCGACCAGCGCGGTCGGTGCGGAGATGGCGCGATAAATCGTGGCGCGCTCCATCAGGCTGCGGATCACGCGCAGGTCTTCTTCGGCTCGGGTCCGGTCGCTCATGGTCTTACTTTGTAATACAAAGTAATGTTGCGCGCAAGCGAATTTCTTCGGAAATTCGGCGCGGGCTCGTTAGGGCTTGGAAGGCGGCGCGCTCTCGGTCGTCGCTTTCGCCGGTACCGCGCCGTCGAGGCCGCGGCGTTTCAAGAGCGGCTCGATCCAGGGATCGCGCCCGGTGAAATCGTGGAACAGTTTCATCGCGTCCTTGCTTCCGCCGCGCGAGAGCAATGTGTCGCGGAAGTGGTCGCCATTCTCGCGCGTCAGGCCGCCATGTTCCTTGAACCATTCGACGCTGTCGGCGTCGAGCTCCTCCGACCAGATGTAGCTGTAATAACCGGCGCTGTAGCCGCCGGCAAAGGCGTGGGAGAAATAAGCCGTCCGGTAACGGGGCGGCACCGGCGCGTAATCGACGCCCGCTTTTTTCAGCGCCGCGGCTTCAAAGGCGAGCGCGTCGGTTGGGACTTCGTTCGGCGCGATCTGGTGCCAGGCCTGATCGAGCAGAGTGGCAGAGAGATACTCGGTGGTCTTGAAGCCCTGGTTGAATTTTTCCGCTGCGAGCACTTTGTCGAGCAGCTCCTTCGGCATCGGTTTTCCGGTCTTGTAATGCTTCGCGTAATGCTCGAGCACCTGCGGCCAGCTCGCCCACATCTCATTCACCTGCGACGGATACTCGACGAAATCACGCGGGACGCTCGTGCCGCTGAAGCGCGGGTATTTCACCTGCGAAAACATCCCGTGGAGCGCGTGACCGAACTCGTGAAACATCGTTGTCACTTCGTCGAAGGTGAGCAGTGTCGGCTGACCCGCCTCCGGCTTTGGAATGTTCAGGTGGTTCGCGATCACCGGTTTCATGCCTAACAAGTCGCTCTGGTTCACGTACTCATTCATCCAGGCGCCGCCGCGTTTCGAAGGGCGCGCGTAGTAATCGGCGAGGAAGATCGCGAGCGGCTTGCCGTCTTTGTCCGTGACGTCAAAGACGCGGACATCCGACTGATAGACTGGGAGATCTTTTCGTTCCTTGAAGGTGATCCCGTATTCCTGGTTCGCCGCGTAGAAAACGCCGTCGAGGAGCACGTGGTTCAGCTCGAAGTACGGTTTAATTTCCGACTCATCGAAAGCGTAACGGGCCTGCCGAACCTGGTCGGCATACATCGCCCAATCCCAGGAGGCGAGCTGGAAGCCGCCCTTCTCCTTGTCGATCAGTTTCTGCATGTCGGCCGCTTCCTTCTTCGCGTTTGCGACCGCCGGCGGCGCGAGCTCGGCGAGGAGTTTGTTCACGGTGCCGATGTTGTGCGCGGTCTGATCGTCGAGTTGGTAGGCGGCGTGATTCGGGTAACCGAGAAGCACGGCGCGCTCGGCCCGCAGCTTCACCATCCGCAGGACCACCTCACGATTATCCCACTCGCCGCCGTGGCTGTTACGTGCCAGCGAGACCTTCATGATTCGCTCCCGCAGGGCGCGATTCTTTAGGCTCGTTAGGGCGGGTTGCTGCGTCGTGTTCTGAAGCGGGAGAACGAATTTGCCTTCCTTCTTTTCTTCCTTCGCGGCGAGGGCGGCGGCGTTGATTTCATTCTCGGAAAGTCCTTTCAGCTCCTCGCGTTTATCGAGCACGATCGACTCGGCGTTCTTCTCCTTGAGCACGTTCTGCGCAAACTTCGTCTGCAGCTCGGCCAGCTCCGAGTTCATCTTCTTCAGCTTCTCTTTATCAGGATCGGAGAGCTTCGCGCCCGCGCGCACGAAATCCTTGTAGTAACGCTCGACCAGCCATTTCGATTCCTCGTCGAGCCCGAGTTTGTCGCGGTCGTTGTAGATCGTCTCGACTCTCTTAAAAAGCGGCGCGTTGAGCGAAATCGCGTCCTGCTGCGCGGCCAGCTTCGGCGACATGTCGCTCTCGACTTTTTGCAGCGCGGGGTTGGTATTGGCGCCGGCAAGATTCGAGAAAATGCGATCGACCCGGCCCAGCAAAGCACCGGTCTTTTCCAGCGCGACGATCGTGTTCTCGAAGGTCGGTTTGTCGGGATTATTCGCGATCGGCTCGATCTCTTTCAACTGGTCGGCCATCCCTTTTTCATAGGCCGGCGCGAAGTGCTCATCCTTGATCTTGTCGAACGGCGGGTAATGGAAATCGAGTGTGCTTTCTTGCAGCAGCGGGTTGTCAGTCATGGCAGCGGGACTCGCGGACGGCGAGGGAGACTCTTGCGCGGCGAGAGCGGAGAGGGCAAGCAGCGGCGCGGCGAGCAGGACGAGAGCGAAGCGTGGGAAAATGATCATATCGTTAGGCTGGAGATGGGTTTTTGACGCAGGCGGAGCAATTACTTACACCGGGAGCGCGCAGGCGAAAGTTGAAGTTCAAGCGGGGCGAGTCAAAAGGCTTGACCTTTATTCCGCGAACCCAATACGATCCCGCGATTCCAGCCACCCGGGGATAACCGGGAACTGGACGGAACCTTTCTTATGCTCAACTCTTTCATCTCTCGCGGAAATTTGACCTTCAGAAAACTCGCGGTCGTCGCGCTTGGTCTTGGGCTTTTTTCTTTCGCCAGCGCCGCGCGAAGCACGGCCGCGACCATCTCGGTGAATGTCGGGCCCGGGGGCGCGTTCACTTTTTCGCCGTCGACGGTGAATATCCAGGTCGGGGATACCGTGAAGTGGACCTGGAAATCCGATACGCACAGCGTCACCGAAGGTAATCCTGGGAATTCTAACCCGGATTTCGATTCCGGCGTGGTCAATACCGGCGCGACTTTTCAGGTCACCTTCAACACTCCGGGAACGACCACCTATTTCTGCACCCCCCATGGCCAATGCTGCGGAATGATCGGGACCATCAACGTCGCCGCCGGAACGCCGACGCCAACACCAACTCCGACGCCAACGGCAACGCCGACGCCAACTCCCACACCGACCGCCACTCCGCCGACCCCCACGCCGACGCCTTCACCCACGGCAACCGCGACCCCCACACCGACCCCTACGCCGACGCCGCCAAGTCATCCGCTGAACGTCTCCACCCGACTGGCCGTGGGCACGGGTGACCGGGTGTTGATCGGCGGCTTCATCATCACTGGCGACACGCCGAAAACCGTTCTCGTCCGCGCGATTGGGCCCTCCCTGGTGAATGCCGGAATCCCGAACGCCCTCTCCGATACCGTGCTCGACCTTTACGGCAGCGGCGGATTGATCACGAGCAATGACAACTGGAAAGACACGCAGAAGTTCGCCATCGAACAGGCGGGGCTCGCGCCGACCAACAACCTGGAGTCCACCATCGTCGCCACCGTTGATCCGGGTAACTACACCGCCATCGTCAGTGGCAAGAACGGCGCGACCGGCGTGGGCCTGGTCGAAGCGTATGACCTGGATGACGCCGACGCCGCGTCGCAACTCGCGAACATCAGCACTCGCGGCTTCGTCGAGACGGGGAATAACGTCATGATCGGCGGGTTCATCCTCGGCCCCGCGGACGGCCCGAACGCGGACGTCCTGGTCCGTGCGATCGGCCCATCGCTGACCGATGCCGGAGTCACCAATGCGCTGGCCGATCCCGTGCTCCAGATTTTCGACGCGAATGGCCTCCTGCTCAGCAATGACAACTGGAAGGACACGCAGCAGTTTGCGATTCAGCAGTCCGGGCTCGCTCCGAAGAAGGACAAGGAATCCGCCCTGCTCGTGAACCTCCCGCCGGGCGCCTACACCGCGATCGTCACGGGGAAAGATGGGACGACCGGGATCGCGCTCGTCGAGATCTACCGACTCTAACTGAGCCCGCGCCCGATGTTGCATCCGCGCTTCTCTCTCCGTGTCCTCGGGCTGAGCTTGCTCCTCAGCGGTTGGGCTGGCAGCGCTCTCTTCGCGCAGGCCCCCTATGGTCTGGACACGCGCGCCCCGATCGGGCCGTTTCTGAATAACACCATGCCCTCTTTTGATGGTGATTTCCCGTATCCGGCGCTGCTCTCGCAGACCGGCGCTTTCACCGATGTCCCCGGCGTCGTCACCACACCGGGAGTCATTCCTTACACGGTGAACTCACCGCTCTGGTCCGATAACGCGCTGAAAAATCGCTGGCTCGCCGTGCCGAACGACGGACCGCCCTACGACTCCGAAGAGCAGATCGGTTTCAGTCCCACCGGCGAATGGACGTTTCCGAACGGGACCGTCTTCGTGAAAGAATTCGATCTCATCGTTAACGAACAGACCCAGGAGCGGAAGAGACTCGAGACCCGACTGTTGGTCCGCAACGCCATGGGCTCAGTCTATGGCGTGACTTATAAGTGGCGCGCGGATAACAGCGACGCCGACCTCCTTCCCGGCGGTCTCGATGAACAGATCCCGATCGTGCAGACCGACGGGACCACGCGCATCCAAACGTGGACTTATCCCAGCCGAAGCGATTGCCTCTACTGCCATAACCCGCCCGCGAGTTATGTCCTGGGACCTAAGACTCACCAGTTCAACGGACCCTACACTTACCCGGAGACCGGCCGCACCGATAACCAGCTGCGCACCCTGAACCACCTCGGGATGTTCAACCCAAGTCTCGACGAAGCCGAGATTCCGACCTACCTCCACTCCGTCGCCGTCACCGACACGACCGCCCCGATCCAGTTGCGGATGCGTTCCTGGATCGATTCGAACTGCTCCCAGTGCCATCGCCCGGGCGGTTACGGACCCGGCTATGATGCGCGCTTCTATACGCCGCTCCCCCAGCAAAACCTGATCGATAACTATGTGAAGTTCCGTGATGTGCCGGATTCGTTGCTCTACCAGCGCGATAACGCACTCGACGCCACGAAAATGCCGCCCGTGGCGAAAAATCTCGTGCACGAAGAAGCCATGGCCGTGCTGCGGCAATGGATCGCCAGTCCCCTGGAGACTCTCTCGGTCTATCTTTATCCCGACGCCACTCATCTGACGGTCCGTTTCAATAGCCTGGTCGATCCTGCGACCGCGACTAACCCTTCGAATTACATGTTGGATCAGGACACGGTCGTCACCAAGGCCGTCATGGGCTCGGTCGGCGACACAGTTACTCTTACCGTGCCGGAGTTAGTCGCCGGCCGGAGTTACACTCTTACGTTTACCGATATTCAGGATACCGCCCCCTCGGCGAATACCATCTGGCCCGGATCGCAGCATACCTTTGCCGCGCTTGCGCCGCCGAGCCCGAGCGCGAACTGGCTCGCGAATATTTCCACCCGGGTGCAGGTCGGCGCCGGGGACGACGCGGTGATCGCTGGTTTCATCGCCCAGGGCGAAGCGGAGAAGCGCGTGCTGATTCGAGCACTTGGTCCGTCGCTCGCGGAGATGAATGTCTCCGGCGTGCTCGCGGATCCGGTGGTGGAGTTATACGATGGAGCCGGCACGCTGATCGCGACCAATGATAACTGGCAGGATAACTCCAACCAGCAGGAGATTATCGACACGGGCCTTCCCCCGGTCACGGAACAGGAGTCCGTTATCCTGATGAAAGTGCCCGCTTCTGTTGCGGGTATAGCGTATACCGCAGTGATGCGCGGCATGGATGATTCCACCGGCGTGGGATTGCTGGAGGTCTACGACCTCGATGCCGGAATCGGCCCCAACCTGCTGAACATCTCCACCCGTGGCCGTGTGGAACTGGATGATCGAGTTATGATCGGAGGCGTGATCGTAAACGGCGTCGAACCGCAAAACGTGATCGTGCGCGCGCTTGGGCCTTCTCTTGCGGTGACGGGTAACCTGAGCGATCCGACCTTGGAATTACGTGACCGGAATGGCGCGCTCCTGCGCAGCAACGACGATTGGCGTTCCGACCAGGAGTCCGAGATCATCGCAAGCAACCTGCCGCCGACCGACGACCACGAAGCCGCCATTGTCACTACCCTTGCGCCTGCTCCCTACACCGCGATCGTGCGGGGCAAGAACGGCGCGACCGGCGTCGCCCTGGTCGAGATCTACGCGCTCAACTAAGTGAGTTCCATTCGACCGGTCGTGATCGCGTCGGCTAACGGCCACCGCTTCCGCAACGGCGGCACGCTGACCTGCGTGGAAAAGGCATTCACCGAAATGCAGAGCGGCGCCGACGTGCTCGACGCCCTGATCGCGGGCGTGAACCTGAACGAACTCGACCCCGAGGAAACCAGCGTCGGCTACGGCAGTTTGCCTAACGAACAAGGGGTTCTGCAACTCGACGCGTCCTGCATGCACGGCCCGACGAAGCGGGCCGGCGCCGTGGCCGCGCTCGAAGGCGTGCGCACGCCTTCGCTGGTCGCGCAGGCGGTGATGGAGACGCCGCATCACCTGCTTGTCGGAGCGGGTGCGCAGGATATTGCGCGGAGTCGTGGGTTCGAGATAGAGGCGGATCTCAACTCGGAGCACTCGCGTGAATTGTGGCAGGAATGGAAACGCCGGATCGCGCAGCCGGGTGCGTCGCGCGAGCGCGTGATGGTCGAGATGGTGCAGGAAGGACTCGTCGATCCGCAGCACATTTACGGCACGATCAATTGCAACGGGATCAACGCGCGCGGCGAAATCAGCGGCGTCACCACGACGAGCGGGACCGCTTGGAAAATGCCGGGGCGCGTCGGTGATTCGCCGATTTTTGGCGCTGGCCTTTACGTTGACGGCGAGGTCGGCGCGGCCGGTTCGACCGGTCGGGGTGAATCGAATCTCTTCAGCCTCTCCTCCTTCCTGATCGTGGAAAACATGCGCCGCGGCATGCACCCAAAGGACGCCGGACTAGCAGCGATGCGCCGGGTGCAACAGAATACGGTTGCACCGCATTTGTTGAATCGCCGCGGATTCCCCAACTTCGGGCTCAACTTTTACGCGCTCAATTCGCGGGGAGAATTTGCCGGTGTCTCAATGTATCACGGCGGCCACTTTGCCGTCTGCGGGGAAAACAGTGCAGAAATCCTGCCGTGTGAGCCGCTGCTCGACGGGACGCAGGGAGACTAAATCGTTAGGCGGATTCACCTAGACCCAGAGCGTGCGGTCAAAAGTCCGGTACTGGATCGCCTCACTCACGTGGTCCGGAGAGATCGCCTCGGCGCCTTCGAGATCGGCGATCGTGCGTGAGACTTTCAGGATGCGATCGTAGGCGCGCGCGCTCAGGTTCAACTCGGTCATCGCGATCCGGATCAGGTCCTGGGAATCGTCGCTGAGTTTACAATGGGCCTTGATCTGCCGCGCGGTCATCCGCGCATTGCAGGTCGTCTTCTTGTCGTTCGCGAAACGCGCGTGCTGTCTTTCGCGTGCGCGGCCGATGCGCTCGCGGATCGCGTCCGATTTTTCCTCGGCCCGGTCGCTCGAGATGTCGCGGTATTCCACCGCCGGCACTTCGATGTGGAGATCGATCCGATCGAGCAGCGGACCCGAGATGCGCTGGCGATAACGCTGCACCTGTACCGGGCTGCAACGGCACTCGCGTTTCAGGTCGCCGAAATAACCGCATGGGCAGGGATTCATCGCCGCCACGAGCATGAACTCCGATGGAAAAGTCACCGTCCCTGCCGCGCGCGAGACGGTGACGTGACCGTCCTCCAGTGGCTGGCGCATCACCTCGAGGGTCGAGCGTTTGAACTCCGGTAGTTCGTCGAGAAAAAGAACGCCGTTGTGCGCGAGACTCACTTCGCCCGGCGCCGGCGTGGCTGAGCCGCCTAACAATCCCACGTCGGAGATGGTGTGATGCGGGGAGCGAAAGGGCCGGGTCGCGACGAAGGCGCGTTCGCCGCCTAACAAGCCCGCGATGCTGTGAATCTTCGTGGTCTCAATCGCCTCCTCCAGCGCCATCGGCGGGATGATCGTGGCGATCCGTTTCGAGAGCATCGACTTCCCGGAGCCGGGCGGACCGATCATCAAAATATTATGTCCGCCCGCGACCGCGACCTCGACCGCGCGCTTCACGTGGCCCTGACCTTTGACGTCGGCGAAATCCACTTCGTAACTCTGATGGGCCGCAAAGAATTCGTTCCAATCTCCACGCACCGGCGTGAGTTGTTTTTCTCCCCTTACGAATTGGAAAGCCTCCCGCAGATTCGCCACGCCGTAGATGTCGATCCCGGCGACCATCGCGGCCTCCCGCGCGTTCGCCTCCGGCACGATCAGCGCGCGCTTCCCGCGCCGCCGTGCCTCCAGCGCCACCGGGAGCACGCCTTTCACTGCGCGGACCGCGCCATTGAGCGCGAGCTCGCCGACAAAACAGAAATTCGCGAAGACGTCATCCTCGATCTCCTGCGCGGCCGCGATCATGCCGAGGGCAATCGGAAGGTCGAAGCTCGGTCCTTCCTTTTTTACGTCGGCCGGGGCGAGGTTGATCGTGGTCCGCCCGCGCGGCCAATGGTAGCCGCTATTCGCGACCGCCGTCGTGACCCGATCCTTGCTTTCTTTCACCGCCGTATCGGGCAGGCCGACGACGACAATGGAGGGCGCACCGCCGGCCGCGTTGACCTCGATCTCGACTTCGTAAGCGTCGACGCCGAGCACAGCCGCCGAGTATATTTTGGAGAGCACGGGCGCGAGAGTGGCAGAGAGCGGCGCCAAAACGCAAGTCATCCCGAGCGAAGTCGAGGGATCCGGTGGGATTGGCCGGGAAACTCCTAGTAGACTGCAGCGGGGTCGGGCTTACGGGAAGCCCGGCGGGATCCTTCGACTCCGCTGCGCTTCGCTCAGGATGACGGGGGTTGCGGTCGCCTAGGCGTTGGTGAGCGCTTCGTCGAGGACTTCGAGAATGAAATCGGCGTCGCCTTGGTGAATGCACATCGGCGGCGAGAAGCGGATGACGTGCCCGTAGAGACCACCTTTGCCTAACAATAAACCGAGGTTGCGACAAGCTTCGAGGACCTGCGCGCACTCGGCCTTGGCCGGTTCTTTGGTCGCACGATCTTTTACCAGCTCGATGCCGAGCATGAGGCCTTTGCCGCGGACGTCGCCGATGAGGTTGTGTTTTTCTTTTAGCCGCTCCAGGCCCGCCGATAGGTGGCGGCCCATCGCGAGGGAGTTGGCCTGTAGCTTTTCGCGGTCGATGACTTCGAGGACCGCTTTGCCCTGCGCAGAAACCACCGGGTTGCCGCCAAAGGTGTTGAAGTGAATCCGTTGCGAAAGCGCGGCGGCGATCTGCGGGGTGGTCACGACGGCGCCTAACGGCGCGCCATTGCCGATGCCTTTCGCCATGGTCACGATATCGGGAATAACACCCTGGGTTTCGAAGCCCCAGTAATGCGTCCCGGTGCGACCGAAACCAGCCTGCACTTCGTCCGCAATACAGACGCCGCCGGCTGCGCGTACATGCTCGTAGACATGTTGCAGATAACCATCCGGGAAAACGACGCAGCCGCCCACGCCCTGAATCGACTCCGCGATGAAGCCCGCGACTTGTCCGGAGGTCGCGTATTCGATCAGGCTCTTTACGTCGGCCGCATACTTCCGGCCGGCGTCCGCGTCATCGCGGCCCCACGTGCCGCGATAGGGATCGGCCGCGATGGCGTGATGCACGCCGAAGCTGTGCGGGACGTTGAATTTCCAGGTCCCATGCGCGGTCAGTCCCATGCCGGTGGCGTTGCCGCCGTGATAGGCATTGCGGAGCGCGATCATGTCGTAGTTACCCGTGTAAGCGCGCGCCATGAGCAGCGCGAGATCGTTCGCTTCCGAACCGGAGTTCACGAAATAGCAGACCTTCAGGTCGCCCGGCATTTTTGCGGCGAGCGCCTCGGCGTATTCGGCGACGTTCGGATGGAGATAGATCGTCGTGGAGTGCTGCAGAATCTCATTCTGGCGCTGCGCCGCCGCGACGACGTCCGGGTGACAATGCCCGACGCTGATCGTGACGATGCCGCCGAGCGCGTCGAGATAGCGCCGGCCGGTTTCATCCCAGACGTACTGCATCTTCCCCTGCACGATCGTGAGCGGGCTTTTGTAGTAGAGAAAAATTCCCGGGTTCAGGAATTGTTTGCGCAGGCGGAGGATTTCTTCCGGCGAAGGTCCTTCGTAGGGCTGCGGTTGGAAATCGAAAGGCGGCAGTTGTGGTGTGGACATGGTTATACTCGTTAGGCAGGGTCGGGGAAGAGTTTGCGCCCTGCCAGGTAAAGGATAAAGGCGAGCGCGAACCCCACGAACCAGGCGTAATGATAGAGGGAAATGAAGATCGGCGCGACGGAAGTTTCCGGAAGCACTTTGATCGTGGCGAGAAAGCCGGGAAGATTCGGAAGCACGCTGAGCGCGAGCGCGGTCAGGGCCACGCCGCTAAAGCCGCCCGTGTAGCGATAGCGGCCGTCGATCCGGTAAAGATCCTCGACCACGAGCATCCGGCGCCGATGGACGAAGTAATCTGCAATCATGATCCCGCCGATCGGGCCTAACAATGCACTGTAACCGATCAGCCAGGTGAAAATGTAACCACTCGGATCAGCGTAGAGTTTCCAGGGAAACATCAGGATGCCGATGATCCCGGTAATGATCCCGCCAGTGCGGAAGTTAATCAGGCGCGGCGCGAGATTCGCGAAATCGTTCGCGGGCGAGACGACGTTGGCGGCGATGTTCGTGGAGAGCGTAGCGATCGCGAGCGTGACCAGCGCGAGGACCGCGAGCACCGGGCTATGGAAGCGCTGCATCAACTGCACCGGATCCCAGATCGCCTTCCCGAAAACCACAATCGTCGCGCTCGTCACCGCGACGCCGATGAAGGCATAGAAGGTCATCGAGAGCGGCAGTCCGAGCGCCTGACCGACGATCTGGTCGCGCTGCGATTTCGCGAAGCGCGAGAAGTCCGGGATGTTCAACGAGAGGGTCGCCCAGTAGCCGACCATCGCGGTCAGGCCCGAGGCGAAGACCGGCCAGAATTCGCCTAACGAGTGAAACTTCGACGGCTGCGCGAGAATCGGTCCCCAGCCCTTCGCGGCCACGTAAGCCCAGCCGAGCAACCCAAGCCCGGTCAGGATCAGGAAGGGCGCGGCGAACACCTCGAGCCACTTGATCGAGTCCATCCCCTTGACGATGACCAGCAGGTTGATCGCCCAGAAGACAAGGAAGCAGACGAACTCGCCTAACGAGATTCCGATTACCGGCAGCGCCGTCTTTTGCGTCGGATCAAACCCGAAAACGATCGCGGCCATCGCGTAAATCGCCGCGCCCCCGATCCAGGTCTGGATACCAAACCAACCACAAGCCACGAGCGCGCGCATGAGCGCCGGAATGTTCGACCCGAGCGTGCCGAACGACGCGCGAATCAAAACCGGGAACGGAATTCCGTAACGCGTCCCGGGATGCGCGTTCAAAGTCATCGGGATGAGCACGATCAGGTTCCCGAGGAAAATCGTGAGCACGGCCTGGCGCCAGTTCATGCCCTGCTCGATCAGGCTGCTCGCGAGCGTGTAGGTGGTGATGCAAATCGCCATGCCCACCCAAAGCGCCGCGATACTCCACATCGACCATGTCCGCCGCGCCGCCGGGACCGGCGCGAGGTCGTCGTTAATTAGCGGGCTCGTCTCCGTCATCGCGGCGCGCATCCTGCCAGCGCGGTCGGCCCGAAGTCGAGCGACGATTTACGCCGGCTCGAGCATCGTCCCGCGACAACAGTCCGCGCCGCAGAGACACCGGAATTGTTTCTCGAGTTTCTTCGTCCGGCGCTCGGCCGGCTCGAGCCGGTAGTCGTAGAAAAGCTCCTCGCCCTTCTTGAGACCGCGCAACGCGAAGACGTAGATGCGCCCGCTGCGCTCGTCGGTCTCGCAATTCGGATCGCAGGAATGATTGATCCACCGCGCCTCGTTCCCGTCCACTGCGGCGTTGATCACGTTCCCGTCGTCGAGCGAAAAGAAGAAGGTGTGATAAGGATTTTTCGGATCGGCCGGCGGCAAATCCTGCGCTTCCTTCCAAGGAATACGCTCGCCGGTGTACTCGATGATCCGCGATCCCTTTCGGATCTCGCGGGTCGCGAAAACGCCTCTGCCGTGGACACCTGATTTCCCCACCCGAACATTTTTTGCCGGCTCCGGGCGCGCCGTTTTCTTCCGTGATGCCATAAAAAGCGAGCGACACTATCATTCTCCAGACGGTCGGCAAATCGGCGACTTTCCGCGAAGGCCGCGGTCGACCCGGGCCGGCAAAACGAGCCTAACGAGAATAAGGCCAGAACAGACGCCGGAGGGCGCGAACTCCGGAGGAAACCCGGCTCAGAAATGGTTGGGCGTGCGGGCGAAAAATTTGCCGCGGCCCGCTTCCCCCACGAATTTCCCATCCCGCGCCGCAACCTTGCCGCGCACCGTGACCACATGCGGCCGGCCTTCGATCGGAAAGCCCTCGAAGGAATTATAGTCGAGATTCATCTGGTGCGTCTTCGCGGAGATGGTTCCGCGATACGCCGGATCGTAAACCACCAAATCGGCATCGCTGCCGAGTTGGATCGTTCCCTTGCGCGGGAAGAGGCCAAAAACCCTGGCAGTGTTTGTGCTCGCAGTGGCAACGAACTGATGGAGATCAATCCGCCCGCCTTTCACGCCGTAGGTGTAGTAGAGATTAATTCGATCCTCCAGCGAAGGAATCCCGTTGGGGATCTTCGTGAAATCCTCTCGACCCATGATTTTCTGAGTCGCGAAATCGAAAGGCGCGTGATCGGTCGCGAGCGTCGAGACAAAACCCTGACGCAAGCCGTTCCATAAGACTTCCTGGTTACTCTGGTCGCGCAGCGGCGGAGACATCACGGCTTTCGCGCCTTCGAAGTCCGGCTTCTCCGCGTCCGTGCGATCGAGCAGGAGATACTGAATCAGTGTCTCGACCCAGACATCGACGCCGCGCTCCTTGCCGCGCAAGGCTTCGCGGAGTGCTTCCCAGCAACTGAGATGCACAATGTAAACGTGCGCGCCGGTCAATTCCGCAAAAGTCATGAGGTGATGCACCCCTTCCGCCTCCACCACCGGCGGCCTACTCCAGTAATGCCACTCCGGGCCGGTCTTCCCTTCGGCCAGGAGTTTTTTTTGTAACTCCATGATCAGGTCCGGGTTTTCGCAATGTGCGGTCGTGATAACTCCGAGTGACTTGGCTAACTCCAGAGTCTTATAAAGCTCCTCATCAGTGACTCCCAGCGCGCCTTTGTAGGCGAGGAAGACCTTGAAGCTGCTCACCCCACGGCGCACGATCTCGCGGATGTCCCCCTCCGCCTCGGCGTCGTAGCGGGTCACCCCCATGTGGAAGCTAAAGTCACAGGCGCTCGCGCCCTCGGCTTTCCCGAGCCAAAGCTCGAAGGCTTCGAGCGGCTTCTCGTCGCGGCCGGGGCAGACCATCTCGATGAAAGTGGTCGTGCCGCCGACGAGGGCGGCCCGGCTCGCGGTCTCATGCGTGTCCTTGGCGAAAGTACCCATGAACGGCAGATAGATATGCACATGCGGATCGATGAAACCCGGGAAGACATACTTGCCGCTGGCATCAATCACTTCGCAGTCGGGAGGCGCGTCGAGATCGGTTCCGATCCGCGTGATCGTTTCGTCTGCGCAAAAGATATCCGCGACGTAGCGTTCGCTCGCGGTGACGATTTCACCACCTCTGATTAGGAGGCTCATCGCTTACTTCTTCCAGACATCGCCGACGCCCTCGCCGAACCAACGCGTGCTGACGACTTTCTGCTGGGTGTAGAACTGCACACCTTCTTTCCCTTGGATGTGAAGGTCGCCGTAGAAGGAGTCGTCCCAGCCGGTGAATGGAAACATCGCCATGGTAGCGGGCACGCCGACGTTGATTCCGACCATGCCTACTTTTACCCGGTGCTTGAACTCGCGTGCGGCTTTGCCGGAGTTGGTGAAGATCGCGGTGCCGTTGCCGTAGGCGGACTTGTTCGCCAACTCGATCGCGTGGTCGAGGTCGTCCATCCGCATCACGTTTAGGACCGGTCCGAAAACTTCCTCGCGGGCGATCTTCATCTCGTTCTGCACCTGGTCGACAATCGTCGCGCCGACGAAGAAACCGTTCGGCGCGTCGGAACTGCGAGCGCCGCGTCCATCGCAGATGATTTTGGCGCCTTCGTCTTCCCCGCTGGCCACCAGACTTAGAACGCGGTCACGATGTGCCGCGGTGATGACTGGTCCCATGTCGGGTTGCGCGGCCTGATCGGTCGGGCCGACCTTGATCGCGCGCGCGGCCGCGACTAACGAGGGTAGCATGCGCTCCGCTGCTTCGCCGACGGTGAGCGCGGTGGAGCCCGCCATGCAACGCTCGCCAGCGCAGCCAAACGCCGCGGTGGAGAGTGCTTCGACCGTGTGTGAGATATCCGCATCGGGCATGATCACGATGTAGTTCTTCGCGCCGCCGTTGGCCTGCACGCGCTTGCCGTGCCGAGTGCCGGTTTCGAAAATGTGTTTCGCGATCGGGGTGGACCCCACGAAGGAGATAGCGCGCACTTTCGGATGAGTGAGGAGCGCGTCCACACAGGTGCGTCCGCCGTGGACTACATTCAAGACACCTTTCGGCAACCCAGCTTTCTCGAGTAACTCTATGAGATAGATCGCCGTTAGCGGGACCTTCTCGCTTGGTTTCAGGACGAAGGTGTTGCCGCAGGCCAGCGCGAGCGGGAACATCCACATAGGCACCATCGCGGGAAAGTTAAAAGGAGTTATCCCGACGCAGACGCCGAGCGGCTGGTGCATCGTCTCGCAGTCCACGCCGCGCGCGAGATTTTCCAGGGTGTCGCCCATGAGCAAGGTCGGAATGCCGCAGGCGTACTCGATGTTCTCGATCCCGCGATAAGCGCTGCCGCGCGCTTCCGCGAGCGTCTTACCGTGCTCGCGGGTGACGAGCTGGCAGATGCGATCGAAGTTTTCTTCCACCAGTTGGCGATAGCGAAAGAAGAGGCGTGCGCGTTCCACCGGCGGTGTCTCGCGCCAGGCGGGAAAGGCCGCGGCGGCAGCTTCGACGGCTTCGTCCACGATTTCATCGCCGCACATCGGGACCTCGGCGATGACTTCGCCGCGCGAAGGATTGTAGACGGGCGAGGTTTCGAGACCGGGTAGTTCCCGCCATTCGCCACCGATGAAGACGGGGCAGCTTTCCAGTTTGTTTGTAACCATAAAACTTAGGGATGCGGAGGGAAGGCCGTAGCGTCGCCGGCGGCGAGGCGAGTTTGGTATTCTGACCAGCTAAGATGCGGGCGTCCGGTGTCGACGCTGACCATCGTGATACAGCCCTCGACCGGACAGACTAACGAACAAAGGTTGCAGCCGACGCATTCCTTTTCCTTGATCTCGGGCACCGGCTTACACGGGACGCGGCCGGGGCCAAGGCCGTAGCCGGCGGGATCGGCGAGTGCAATCGCCTGGTGGGCGCCATCTTCACAGGCGATGTAGCAGAGGTTGCAGCCGATGCATTTACGGTAATCTATCTCGGCGATCCGCTTGTAGTTGAGATCCAGCGTTTCCCAGCGCTGCACCGTATCGACGGCGCGGCCGCGCAGATCGTCGAGATTCGCGAAACCCTTGCCGTCGAGATAGTCGCTGAGACCGTCGATCAGGTCTTCGACGATGCGGAAACCGTAGTGCATGACCGCGGTGCAGACTTGCACGTTGGTGGAACCAAGCGCGATGAACTCGGCGGCGTCGCGCCAGGTGGTGATGCCGCCGATGCCGGAAATGGGGAGTCCAACTTCGGGATCGGAGGCGCAGGATTGCACCATGTTCAGCGCGATTGGCTTTACCGCCGGCCCGCAATAGCCGCCGTGCGAACTGCGTCCACCGACAAAGGGCTCGGGCACGAAGGTGTCGAGGTTCACCTGGGTGATGCTGTTGATCGTGTTGATGAGCGAGATCGCGTTTGCGCCTCCGCGTTTTGCGGCGCGGGCGGCGGCGGTGATGTTGGTGATGTTCGGCGTGAGTTTGGCGATCACCGGGATGGTGGCGACTTCCATGACCCATTCGATGATCGTTTGCGCGACATCGGGATTTTGACCGACGGCGGAACCCATCCCGCGCTCACACATGCCGTGCGGGCAACCGAAGTTCAGCTCGATCCCATCGGCGCCGGAATCAGCGGAGCGCCTCACGAAATCATGCCAATTCTCCCGCGTGTCGACCATGAGCGAGGCGATGACCGCGTGGTTCGGCCAGCGTTTTTTCACCTCGGCGATCTCGCGGAAATTCGTTTCCGGAGCGCGGTCGCTGATCAACTCGATGTTGTTCAGGCCGACCATCCGGTTGTTGCCGTAATCGATTGACGAATAGCGCGAGGAAACATTGCGGATCGGGTCGCCGATGGTTTTCCAGACGACGCCGCCCCAGCCGGCTTCGAAGGCGCGATGCGCCTGGTAGGCGGTGTTGCCGGGCGGGCCGGAGGCGATCCAGAATGGGTTGGGGGATTTGATCCCGGCGAGATTGGCGGAGAGGTCGGCCATCGTGAGGCTACTCCTGGTTCTCCGAAGTAAGCGCGCTGGTCGCGGGCTCGGGATGTGAGGCGGGCGAGAGCTGTTCGTAGCGGGCTTCGAGTTCGGGGACGCGGATCGGGTGATCGAGGCCGGAACCGAACGGCCCGTGCGCCACGCCCCAGCGCGAAGGCTGGACCGGACCTGCTTTACTCGTTAGGCCAAAAAAGGTGTGAATCCCGCGTGCGGCTTTCTTCCCTTCGCCGACAGCGTTGACCACTTCGCGACCCCCATTTGCGCAATCGCCACCGGAAAAAACGTGCGGCAGGTTGGTGCTGCCGGTTTGGGAATCGCGGGCGACGGTTCCGGCTGGGTTTAACTCTAACTCGGGAAACACTTGGTTGATCCAGCCGCCCTGTTTTTGCTGGCCGACCGCCTTGATTACCATGTCGAACGGTTCGATGACCTCGAGGCCGGCTCCCAAAGTTGGCTGGAGGCGTAAGCCGGCGACGTGACCATCTCCGCCGAGCACCTCGACGGGCTGGTGGTGGAAGAGGAATTTTGCGCCGTCGCGTTTCGCGAGATCGTATTCAAAAGCGTAGGCGGACATGTCCGCTTCGCCGCGCCGGTAGATGACCACGACTTGCGCGCCGAGTCGGCGGGCCTGAGTGGCGGCGTCGATCGCGGTGTTCCCGCAACCGATCACGGCGACGCGCGTGCCGATCGGAATCTGCGCGAGCGGCTCGGTGTGAATTTTCTCGATGAAAGCGAGTGCGTCGACCACCTCGGGCAGATCTTCACCGGGCAGGCGCAACCGCTGACCGTCCCCGAGCCCGATGCCGAGGAAGATCGCGTCGAAATCGCGCTCCAGTTCTTCCCGCGAAACATCGCGCCCGACCTCGACGCTGCACCGAAACTCCACGCCTAACGACTTTACCAGCTTGACCTCTTCGAGGCTGACCGCCGGTTTCATTTTGTAATAGGCGATCCCGTAAGTGTTCAGCCCGCCGGCTTCCGGTTTGCGTTCGAAGATCACGACCTCGTGCCCGAGCTGAGCCAGTTCCGCGGCGCAGCCAAGACCCGCGGGGCCGCCGCCGATGACTGCAACGCGTTTCCCGGTTTTTTGCGCAGCGGGCTTCAGGACCGCGATGCCCCGCGTCTGCACGTGATCGGTCGCGTAGCGCTGCAGGCGCCCGATTTTGATCGGGTCGTCGTCGCGGTCAAGCATGACGCAGGCGCCTTCACAGAGCACTTCGGTCGGGCAGACGCGTGCGCAGCTCGCGCCGAGAATGTTCGCGGTGAGGATTGTGCGCGCGGCGCCGGTGACGTTGCCGGTCATGATTTTCTTGATGAATGCCGGGACATCGATCCCGGTGGGGCAGGCGCTGATGCAGGGCGCGTCAAAGCAGAAAAGGCAGCGCGACGATTCCACGACGGCCTGTTGGGCGGAGTAGGCCGGCGCGATCTCGGCGAAGTTCGCCTCGATCTGGGTTGCGCTTAATTTCGGACCGAGCGGCATTCCTTATTCCTACTCCCGCCGGGCCTTTTATTCCTAATCCTAAATTCAGCGAAACGAGCAAAAGGCCCGCGGAGAACCGGAGGTTTGTTTGACACTCTGGCGCGGCCTTTTAGCTTAGGCCCGGTTCAAATGGGAGTTGCCAACGCTTTTCTGCCAGTCGAGACGGAGACCGGTCTGCTCCGGCCCGATGTCGAGCGGCTCGCGCAGATCGTGATGGAGATGCAGCGCTGTTTTATCCTGCATCTCTCGAAGGAGTTGGCGCCGGGAAATGTTTCGTTCCCGCAGTTCTTTCTCCTCACTTACCTGGACCACATGGAGGTGCTGACGATGTCCGCGATCGCCCAGAAAATGGGGCACACCACCGCCGCCGCCAGCGGGCTCGTCGCCCGGCTCGAGAATCTTGGTTATGTTATGCGTTCCCACGCCGCGGAGGATCGGCGCAAAGTGATGGTAGTCATCACCGCGCGCGGGTCGGCGCTTGTCCGGCGCATCCGTGAGGAGATGATTTGCAACCTCTCGAAGATCATGGCTCACCTTTCCCCGGCTGAGCAGCGGTCGTGGTTGCAGATCTACAGCAAGATATACAATTACTGCCAAATAAAATAAGTCGGCGTGCGGCCGCGGTCCGGTCTGGTCGTCAGGCTGGCGTTGCCGGTTGCCGCGCTCTTTTTTTCCACCACCGCGGCGTCGCGGTTGCCTCACGCGGAGGTAACTTTTTCGGCGGCCCGGTTTCTCTCAAAACCATGTCCTCTTCTCTTAAATTCAGCTTTTCCCTTTCGACGGCGCTTTTTTCCGCCACAGCCTTGCTCAGCGTGATCGGCCTCTCGGCCGTCGCCCTCGCCGGCTCCGAAACCACCACTAGCCGAGCGAATGAATCCCGCACGCAGGCGCGCAAGTTCACCCTGCGCGAAGCGATCGAGACCGCATTCCAGCGCAACCCGGCCATCCTCACCGCGCGCCAGGAAATTCGCCGGACCAAAGGCGTGCAGATCGAAGTGCTCTCGCAGGCTTTGCCGCACCTCGACGCGACCGCGGCTTTCAATTACACCGACCCGCACCTGCGCGGAAGCGGCAGTTCCTTTTTCAGCACGAGCTCGGGCGGAGTCGGCGGGGTCACGCCCACTCCGGGACCGACCGCGACTCCGGCGCCGACGGCCTCGCCGGGCACGACCTCGACCGTGGTCGGGATCACGGATAACTCCTACAACCTGCGTTTAACCGGCTCGCAGTTGATATATAACGGCTCGGTCGCCCCCGCGATTCTGGGCGCCGGTTCGGCCCGCGACGCCGCGCTCTTTTCGCTGCGGAACACGATCGACCAGGTGATCGCCACGGTGCGGCAACAATTTTACCAGGTCATCCTGAACAAGGCGCTCATCGCGGTGCAGGAGGAATCGGTCAGCCTGCTCGAGAGCCAGTTGAAGGATCAGCAGAACCGCTTCGAAGCCGGCACCGTCCCGCGTTTCAACGTCCTCCAAGCCGAGGTCGCGCTGGTGAACCAGCAGCCCGCGCTGATCACGGCGCGGAATAATTTCCGGATCGCCCAGATCCAGCTCGCCAAAACCATCGGGCTCGATTTCGATCCGCGCCGGGGAGATGCTCCGCCGCTCGAATGCATCGGCGAACTCGCCTTCACCCCGCGTGATATCCCGCTCCCGGTTGCGATCGAGCTTGGGAAAGAGCGCCGGCCTTTCCTGAAACAGCAGCGCGCGAATATCCTCGTGCAGGTGCAAAACGAGCGCGCGTCCTACGCCGGCTACCAGCCGACCCTGAGCGCGAACGGCGGCTACGAAATCTTGAGCTCGTCGTTTTCCGATAATCTCCGCGATGTGGCGACGGGCTGGTTCTTCGGCGTCACCGGGAGCTGGGCGATTTTTGACGGGTTCGAGACCGCCGGGAAAGTGAAACAGGCGCGCGCGCAGTTGAGCGAAGCGAAGATCACCTACGACGATGCCGTGCGGCAGGTGGAACTGGAAATTCAACAGGCCTACTCGAACCTGCAACAGGATCGTGAGCTCTATGACAGCCAGTCGAAAAACGTCGACCAGGCGCGGGAAGCGCTCCGGCTCGCGAGCGCTCGGCTCGGCGTCGGCGCGGGTGTGCAGCTCGATGTGTTGAACGCCCAGGTCGCGCTGACTCAAGCGCAGTCGACCCGGCTCTCCGCGCTCTTTAGTTACAATGCGGACCTCGCGGAATTCGATCGCGTGACTGCGACGGATACGATCTACCACGACGAGTTCGATGACCCGATGATGAAGCGCGGGATGCGGACGAAATTCACCAAAACGACGGTGAAGGAGTCGCGCGAAGTGAAGCCGTCGGCGAAGTAAACGCCATGGGCGAAGCCGCGCCTGTTCTCGCCGCGGACGGGGTGGTGGAATTTTTCCCGGCTCTGCGAGAGCTCGGACTCGTTAGGCACGGATTCATCGGGCGCATCCCGGGGCTCGACGTCGCGACCGATCGCGAGGCGGCGCTGGCGCGGCTCGCGGAAGTGCATCGCCGGTTGCGTGGCGAACTGGGTCTCGGGGAAATGCCGTTCGCGACCGCGGAGCAGGTGCACGGCGAGCGCATTGCTGTGATCTCCGAGCCGATAACGGAAGACAATTGTGCCGCTGGCGCGGATGGCCTGGTCACCAACCAGCCGGGCGTTTCGTTAGGCATTTATGTGGCCGACTGCGGCGCGATCTACCTGGTCGATCAAGTGCGTCGCGCGATCGGGCTGGTCCATTCCGGGAAGAAAGGCACCGAGCAGGCGATCGTGGTTCGGGCGATCGAGGCAATGCGCGAGCGCTTCGGCACGGCGCCAGCCGATCTCGTGGTGCAGCTTGGCCCGTGCATCCGGCCGCCGCATTACGAAGTGGATTTCGCCGCCGCGATCGTGGAACAGGCGCGCGCCGCGGGGGTCGGGCAGGTGCACGACTGCGGGCGCTGCACTGCCTCGGACCTCGCGCACTATTATTCCTACCGGGCCGAAAAAGGCCGCACGGGCCGGATGCTCGCGCTCCTCGCGCTTGCGCCAGAACCTTTTCGTTGACGCCTCCGCGGTCTCGCTGCTATTCGTTAGGCCAATGAAGCGCTGGCAATTTTCTCTCCTGCTCGTCGTCGGGCTGGCCTGTCTTTGCCTCAGCCTGGTGACGATTGTCTTCGCGCGGCAAAACCAGAAGTTGCAGGCCGAAGTTCAGGCCCAGCAGGCCATCATCAATAAGGGCGCGCTCAGCCAGCAGATCGGCACCAACCTTCTCCGCGAAATGGGCACGGCGGCGCAGACCGATGACAAGATGAAGGATTTGCTGAAGGAGAATGGTTACAATTTCTCCGCCAACCCGATGCCGTCCGCGACCCCGTAAATCATGGCTCAAGCATCCGACTCCGCAGCGCACGAACCGCATTACCACGGCTTCTGGCCGGTCTTTCTCATCGGCATGAGCCTGGTGCTAATTCTCGTCTGGGAAATCCAGGTTGGGATCGCGACCCGCACGACGACCAGTCAGTTGCGGGAGCAGCAGATCCGCGTGGTCGAGCAGGCGAAGAAAGTGCAGGGCGAACTCGAGAAGCTCGTGCGCGGCCTGGTCGAGTTGGGGAAAACCGATGACGCCGCGAAACAGATCGTGACCAAGTTTGGGATCAAGGTGAACGAGCCGGCGGTCCCGACTGCGACCCCCGCGCCATAGTCGCCTACGCCGCGTTGCGCTCGCGGCGCAGCCCGCAAATTCCGCGCTTTTTTGCCGCGGCGACGAAATCGAAAAACGCCTGGGCCGGCGCGCTCCAGGTTTTCGCGCCCGCTTCCTCGAGCGCCTGGCTCACGTTCCGTCCGCTCTCGTAAAGTAACCGAAACGCTTCCCTGATTTCCGCGCGCGCTTCCGGCCCGAAGCCGGCGCGTTTCAGGCCGACCACGTTCAGACCGGCGACTTTGTTCACGTCGGTGCCGATCACATAAGGCGGGAGATCTTTTCCAAAACCGGAAGTGCCCTGGGTAATCGCGAGTCGCCCGACCCGCGTGTGCTGATGGAAGACGCAGCCGCCGCCGAGAAAGACGCTGTCCTCGAGCGTGACGTGCCCGCCGAGGAGGCAGTTATTCGCGATGATCGTCTTGTTCCCGATCGCGCAGTTGTGGCCAACGTGCGCGCCGGCCATGAGAAAATTCTCGTCCCCGAGCATGGTGAAAGAATCGGCCGCCGTCCCGCGATGAATCGTTACCTGCTCGCGAATGATATTGCCGCGGCCGATCTCGACCCCGCTCCGGGTGCCGGGCTGAAAAGATAAATCCTGCGGCCGCGCGCCGATGATCGCGCCGAAGCCGATGAAATTATCCGGGCCCAGCCTAACGAGTCCGTCGAGCACGGCATGTGCCTGCACCACCGTGCGCGCGCCGATCTCCACCTCTTCGCCGACGCAGGCAAAGGCGCCGATCTCCACACCGTCAGCCAACCGCGCCGACGGACTGACGATGGCAGTCGGATGAATTTTCAAAGGATGCCCGCCTCCTTGAAACTGAAATACGGCAGCCGCCCTTCCGCAGGCCCGCCGATGATGACGTGATCGAGCAAACGGATCTGGAGCAGCTCCGCGGCTTCGCGCAATCTTCTCGTTAGGCTGTGATCCGCCTGACTCGGCGAAGGGTCGCCCGAGGGATGATTATGAGCCACGATCACGGCGTAGGCCGCGTAGACGATCGCCGGCCGGAAGACTTCGCGCGGGTGCGCGATGCTCTCATTCATGCTGCCTAACGACACTTCTTCCACCCGCATGAGTTGGAAGCGGGTGTTCAGAAGGATGACCCGGAGCGACTCGCGATGGAGCGCGCGCAGCTCTAGGCCGAGCAGGTCGTAGACCTCCGCCGGCTCGGTTAATTTCTTCCCGATAAAACGTTCCTTCACCAGTCGGACTGCCAAGTCCAAAGGCGGCGGCCAGTTGCGCGCCCTTCGCCGGGCCGACGCCTTTGATCGCGGCGAGTTCTTTCATCGAGCACCGGCTCAGCACTTCGAGCGATCCGTATTTCGCGATCAACTGCCGCGCCACTTCGATCGCGTTCGCGCCCGCGACGCCGGTGCGCAGGAGGATCGCCAGCAATTCCGCATCGGTCAGCGCGTCGGCTCCGCGGGCCGCGAGCTTTTCCCGCGGACGCTCCTCCGTGGGGAGTTCGCGAATTTTTAGCTGCGACGTCATCGCGCCGGCGGGGACTCAGGCGCGGAGCGGCTCGAGCAATTCGCGCAACCCTTCGCCGAGGCCGAAGAGCGAATCGACATAATCGTTAGGCGCGAGCGAGGCCAGCTCGGCCTCGGCCTGATTGATGAAACCGGCCGCGGTCTCGATCGCGGCGCTGAGACCGCCATCGGCCGGGGCATTTTGCAGGAGCGCGGTCACTTCCTCGAGCTTCCCCTCGAGCACGAGAGCCGCGGCCCGTTCGCGATCGAACGCCGAGGCCGACTCAAGGAGCGCGAGCACCGGCAGGGTGAGTTTCCCTTTGCGCAAATCGGTTCCGAGGGTTTTGCCGGTCTCGACTTCGCTGCCCGCGATATCGAGGCAATCGTCGTAAATCTGGTAGGCGGTGCCGATCTGCGCGCCGTAGTTGCGCAATTGCCTAACGACTTCTTCCGGCGCGCCGTTCAGCACCGCGCCCAATTCCGAGGCGCAGGCAAAAAGCGCGCCGGTTTTCATCCCGATGATCCGGAAATATTCGTCGCGCGAAAGGTGAAGATCGAAGCGCCGTTGCGTCTGGATCATTTCGCCCGAGCAAACCTCGGTCGCGGTTCGCGCGATCGTGCGGCTGATCCGGGTATCGTCGAAATCGGTCGCGAGATTCAACGCATGCGCAAAAAGCACGTCGCCGAGAAGGACGCTGAGCGAGTTGCCCCAGCGCGCATTCACGGTCGGCTGCGAGCGGCGACGTTCCGCGTCGTCCATGATGTCGTCGTGGACCAGCGTCGCGAGGTGAATCAGTTCCACGATCACCGCGAGATCGACGTGCTCCGAGGTAATCTCGCCGGTCGCGCCGCCGCTGAGGAGCGCGAGGAGCGGGCGCAGCCGTTTGCCGCCGCCGCCGATCGCATACGCGACATAGCCTTCAATCGCCGGATCAAAGGCATCGACCTGCGCGCGAATGCGCCGATCGACTTCGGTGAGTTGCGTTTGCACCGGGCGAAAAACCCGGGTCAACGGTCCGGTCGGAGCCTGAGCCTCCGTGGCTCCGTTCGCGGAATTTTTCACAAGCGCAGAATAGAGGGGAGCTAGCAGCGCCGCAACCACGCGGCGGTGCCATATTTTTCGGTGACGAGCTCGGCCGCGCGGGCGCGGAGAGCCGGTGAAATTTCGCGCATTTCGACGGTGTCGGCGAGGGCGGCGGCGAAGCGGGTGCGGAAGCCGGGCGCGAGGCGGGGAACCTGGATGCTGCCCTGCTGGAGAAAGCCGGCGCGGGTGCGGCGTTGGGCGGCCCCGGCAATTTTACGGCCATCGAGCAGGAGGTCGTCGCGAACCGGATTCGCGAAGCAGGCGTCGGAAATTTTTGGTGCGGCGGCTGTTGCCAGTTCGGCGTCGATCTTCTCCGCCCGCAGCGCGTCGCGGATCGCGGAATGAAGCGCGGCATAGATCGCGACCGCGCCCTGCTGAAAAGCCGGCTGCGAGGCGGGCGTGACCAGCGAATAGGTGAGGTCGTCGCCATGCGGGACGCTGCCGCCGCCGGTCCAGCGCCGGACGAGTTCGCGCGAGTCGTCTGCGACGTCGGCGAATTTCCCGAAATAGCCAAAGGAGAGCGCCGGTCGCGCCCAGCCGTAGAAACGGAGCGCGGGTTCGGTGCTCGTTTCGAGCAGCGCCTCGTCGAGCGCCATGTTCGTCGCCCCATCGGACCGCGCGGGATCGTCGTAGACCAGGAGCCGCTCAAACAACATCGGCAACGATCCGCTCCAGCGCCTCGCGCGGATGCGGCGCGGCCGTGATTGGCCGGCCGATGACGAGATAATCTGCGCCCGCCGCGAGCGCTTCGGCTGGCGTCATCGCGCGTTTTTGGTCGTTCGCGTCGGCGCCGGCGGGGCGGATTCCCGGGGTCACGATTTGCACTTTGTCGCCCTGCGCCGCGCGCAACTTCCGCAGCTCGTGCGGACTCGCCACCAGTCCGCGGAGACCCGCATTCACGCCGAGCTGCGCGAGGCTCGCGACCTGATCTTCCACCGGCGCGCTGACTCCAGTCTCGCGCAACGTTCCAGCGTCGGAGCTGGTCAAAACCGTGACGCCGAGGAGCAGCAACTCCGCGGGTGCGGCAGCGACCGCGGCGGCGATCATCGCGCTTCCGCCGCTCAGGTGGATCGTCAACATTTCCGCGCCTAACGAACTCGCGCTCTCCACCGCGCGGCCCACTGTGTTGGGAATGTCGTGCAGTTTCAGGTCGAGAAAAACGCGGCTTCCGAGGTCACGCACCTCGCGCACGATGTCGGGGCCGGCGGCGATGAAAAGCTGGAGCCCGATCTTGAACAGGCCTGGATGAGGCGAAAGCTCGCGGGCCAGCGCAAGCGCGGCGTCGCGAGTCGGCAGGTCGAGCGCGACGATGATGCGGGCGCGCGGATCGGCGGTGGCTTGCGTGTTCATCGAGTTCTCTGGAGGCTGCGCCAACCTATGCAGCTTTTCGCGCCTGCGAAGATCAATTTGCGCTTCCGAATTCTGCGCCGGCGCGACGACGGCTTCCACGAGATCGAGACGTTGATGGCGCCGATCTCGTTAGGCGATGAGCTCACGATCGAAACGGCGAACCAGCTAGTTTTCACCTGCGACGATGCTTCGCTCTCGAGCGGAGAAGACAATCTCGTGGTGCGCGCCGCGCGGAGCTTTTTTGCGGAAATCCAAGCGGAGCCGCAGGTGCGAATCGAGCTGCGGAAGAAGGTCCCGCACGGCGCCGGCCTCGGTGGCGGGAGCAGCGACGCCGCGAGCCTTTTGCTGGGTTTGAACGAGCTGCATGGTGACCCTCTCACGCTCACGTGCCTGACGAGTCTAGCGGCGGCGCTGGGATCGGACGTTCCGTTTTTTCTCTTTCAAAGCGCCGCGGTCTGCCGCGGGCGGGGAGAGATTGTGGAACCGGTTGCGGACCCGTTGCCGCCGTTGCCGCTGCTCTTGTTGAAACCGGAGTTCGGCGTGCCGACGCCGTGGGCTTACCGGCAGTGGCAGGATTCACGCGAACTGCCCGGAATCGACTACGGCTCGCAGTCGTTAGGCGGTTTGGTTTTCGTGAACGACCTCGAGCGACCGGTGTTCGAAAAATATCTCTTCCTCGCCCGGATAAAGGAATGGCTGCGCGCGCAGCCCGAGGTGGCGGTCGCGCTGATGTCCGGTTCGGGTTCAACCATGTTCGCCGTTTTGCGCGGAGCCGATTCTGCGGACGCGCTGGCGCAGCGGGCCCGCGCGGAATTGGATTCGGCGCTCTGGACCTGCGCGGCCGCGATTCGTTAGGCGAGCAGTTCGTCGAGGTGATCGACGCAGATCTTCGACCAGTTCTCGAGATTGTCGCGTTTCGCGATCAGCTCGGCTTTCGTGAGGAAACCGAGGTTGGTGATCATCGCTTCGCGCTTTTGCACTTTCGGTTCCGCGAGCCGGAAAACGTGGACCACGCCGAGATGGACGCGGCCGACTTCGCTCGTGTCGTCGTTGAGCAGCGCGACGATCCGATCTTCAAAAGTCGTCTCGATCGCGACCTCTTCGTTGACCTCGCGCTCGACGCCGGCGCGGTAAGCCTGTTCATCCCAGGCGAAAAGCGATTCGTCTTCGTCGTTCATGTGGCCGCCGATGCCGACCGAACCCTTCGCGACGAGCCGCTGTTCGCCGGCCTTTTTTCCGCGGACGTAATGGAGCACGCGATCGTCGCAGGCGAGGAGCGCGTAGGGGATGATCTGCTTGTGCGTCGGGTCGTTTTCGGCCACGGCGCGGGAGAGGAAATGGTTGTTCCCGCGCGCGAGGAGCGCGTCGAGGTAACGCTGCGGTTGAAACTTCAGCCCCTGGAAACTACCGAGCTCGTCAAAGAGTTCGCGCCGGACGACGAGGACGTTTTCGTTAGGCTGAGCCACTTAAAACGAGAACGTCGCGCCGACCTGCGGTCCGAGCAGGTTGAGGCTCGGGTTGGGATCGGTCTGGCCGGCGTTCGAGAGATGCTGATAGAGCACACCCGCCTGCACTTTGAACCGGTCGTTCACCCGATATTCGAGTCCGCCCGCCGAAAGAATATTGAAGGTAAAATCCTGGCCCTGCCCCTGGCGAAATTGATCTGTGCTGTCGATCCAACCGAGGCCGACGCCGGCTGAGGTGTAGAACTGGAAGCGCGAATTTGGCCTAACGAACACCTTGCGCAGGCCGAGCGAGATCCCGAAGTAATGGTTCTCCGGTCCGCGGAAGATCGGCTCGACCATCGCGAGTCCATAAACCTGGGTGTAGCCGCGGAAAAAGCTGGCGTCGTTGTCGTTCACGCCCCAGCGCAGCCGGCCGGTGAGAAATTGCGATCCCACTTCGTAATTGTTCGGGTTTCCCGCGATCGAGAGCAGATATGCGCTCTCGGCCGCGAACTCGAAATGGGGCGCATCGACGCCGTCGGAAAAGGTGGTCGCGGTCTTTGCTTCCTGCGCGGGAGCGGGCTCGCCCGCGCGCACGACAGAACCCGGGAAAAGGAAGAAGCCGAGAGCTGCCGCGGTGGTGAGACGAAGGATTTTCATCGAAGGGCCGCAGCATATTTCGAGTTCCCCTAATTGCAATGGAGCGGCGGCCCCGGCATGGTCGTGGATGAAGCCAACGCTCCTCTTCGTCGCTGCGCTCAGCGCTTTCTCCTTTTCCCCGGCCATCGCGGCAGACGACACCGCGAAAGGAAAACAGCTCGGCACCGAAGTTTACCAGGCCGCCGGCGGCGCGAACTGGGACAAGGTGAAGACGATTCACTTCACTTTCGTGGTGGAGAAAGAGGGCAAGACGATCGCGAAAGCGGAGCACGTCTGGGATGTGGCCGGTTTCTCCGACAAGGTGAAATGGAAAGGCAAGGACGTGACCGTGAATCTCGCCGATCCGGGCACCGGCGAGGACGCCAAAGCCGCCTACGCGCGTTGGGTAAATGACGCTTACTGGCTGCTCGCGCCGCTGAAGTTGATGGACAAAGGCGTGACGCTCACGGCCGAGGGGACGAAGGAAATCAACGGCGCGCAGCGCGAGGTTTTGCGGTTGAGCTTTGCGCAGGTCGGGCTCACGCCGAGCGATGAGTATCGGCTCTACGTCGATCCCGCGACCAAGATGGTGACCTATTGGGATTACATGCCGAAGGGCGAAAAGGGAATGAGCGGGACGTGGGAAGACTTCACGAAATCCGGCGGACTGACCCTGGCGACCGACCACAAAATGGATGGCGGCCTGCGTATCCGGATTGAGGACCTGAAAGTCACGGAGAAGTAAGGCGCTCTGAGCCAAGCTGTCATCCCGAGCCGCCGAAGGACCTCACAAGCGTCTCCTGACGCTGAGCGCCGGAAAACGCTTGCGAGGTCCCTCGCTACCCTCGGGATGACAACTTTGTCGGGGCGCTGATCCACTCCGCGAGATCGGGCGGGAGTGGGCTCCGCCAGTCGAGCGCGTCGTCGATCCGCAAACGCGCGGAGTGGAGTGCGTGGCGCGGGAGGAGCAGCGGCTCTGCGAGCTCGTCGGTCCAGCCGGTTTCGATGAAACGCAGATAAAGCTTTTCGTTAGGCCCGTAGATTTTATCGCCGACCAGCGGGTGCCCGACATGCGCGAGATGGACGCGGATCTGGTGAGTGCGCCCGGTCTGAGGCAGGGCGCGGATGATGGCGAATTTCCTTTCCTGCCTAACGAATCGCTCTTCCACCCGGAAGTCCGTCACCGCCGGCAGCCCCTCTGGATGAATCGTCTGCTTCAACCAAATCGCCGAAGGTCCGTGCACGCCTTGCCTAACGAGTGGCGCGTCGACTGTGGTTGTCTCCCATTCCGGCCAGCCGAAGACGACTGCAAGATATTCCTTGGCGATCCGGCGTTGCTCCATCGCCCGGCCGAAAAAGCGCGCGCTCGCCGGGTTCTTCGCGATCAGGACGAGCCCGCTGGTTTCGCGATCGAGCCGGTTCACGATCGAGACCTGGCCGCCGTTCACGAGCTCAAAGGCGAGCAATTCCCGGAGCGCGGCCCAGAGCGTCGGCGGGCCGTCGGGCTTGGTCGGGTGGATGAGCAGGAAAGGCGGCTTGTCGACCACGAGGTAGTCGGCGGTCTCGTCGACGATCCGGAAATCGAGCGGCGGCCTTGCGTGCTCCGCGGGCGTGGGTGATGGAGCGGGCGCCGGCATGATTTCGCTCCAGAACGTTACCCGTTATTACGAGGCCGGCGAACGTTCGGTCCACGCGCTGGACGGCGTTTCGCTGGAGATTTTGCCTAACGAATTCGTCGCGGTGGTCGGCCCGAGCGGCTGCGGGAAAAGCACGCTGATGCACCTGATCGCCGGACTCGATCGACCGACCCGGGGCGAGATCATGGTAGACGGCCTTAGCCTAACGAGCGCGGACGACGCGGCGCTCACGAACTTCCGGCGTCGCCAGCTCGGGCTGGTTTTCCAATTTTTCAACCTCCTCCCGACGATGAACGTGAGCGAAAACGTGAGCCTGCCGCTGCTTCTCCAAGGGGTCGCGCCCGGCGAGGCGGAAACGCGCGCCAACGAGATGCTGCGCCTGGTTGGCCTGACGGAAAGAGCCGGACATTTCGTCCATCAGCTCAGCGGCGGCGAACAGCAGCGCACCGCGATCGCCCGCGCGCTGGTGCACAAGCCATCACTCCTGATCGCCGATGAGCCGACCGGAAACCTTGACACCGTTTCCGCCGATCGGGTTCTCGGTTTGCTCCGCGAAATTTCCGAGGAAAAAATGGCGACGCTCATTCTCGTGACGCACAGCCCCGATGTCGCCGCGCTCGCGAGCCGGCTGATCGAGATGCGTGACGGGAAAATTTTGCGGGACCAGCCCGTCGCTCGGGTGGAGGAAGGGATGAATCAGGAAAACAGGAAAGCAGGAAAAAGCGGGTAAGCTGCCCTTCCCATTCCTGTTTTCCTGCTTTCCTGATTCATCTTTCCGCATGCCCATCTATCAACTCGAACGCACTCAGACGATCTCGTTAGGCATCGAGGATTGCTGGCGTTTCTTTTCCGACCCGCGCAACCTCCGCAAAATCACGCCGCCAGAAATGAACTTCCAAATCAAGCGCGACCTCCCGCCCGCGATCTATCCCGGACTGATGATCGAATACACGGTTTCGCCCTTGTTCGGCATCCCGCTCACCTGGCTCACCGAGATCGTCCACGTGGATGCGCCGCACCGGTTCGTCGATGAGCAGCGGGTCGGGCCGTACAGCATTTGGCATCACGAACACACTTTCCGCGCCCTCTCCGCGGACGAAACCGAAATGCACGATTTGGTGACCTACGTGCCGCCCTTTGGCCCGCTCGGCGCGATCGCGAACGCGCTCGTGATTCGCCGCCAACTCGCGAAAATTTTCGATTATCGCGAAAAACACCTGCCTTCCGCCGCCGACGTAGCGGCAGCTTGACCCCGCCTGCAAAACCGCCTTACCTAACTATTCAACTCCGTGCGGAAAGGACTGCTTTTGGAACTAAAAGATATCAAAGCCATCATCGACCTGATGAAGAAAAACGACCTTTCCGTCTTCGAGATGGAGAAGGACGGATTCAAACTCAAACTGCAAAAGGGCGCGGGCGAACAAACGGTTTTCGTCGCGCCGCCCGCCTTCCCGGCCCCGGTGCACGCCTCCTTCGCGCCTCCCGCGATGGCGGGGGGTGACGCGCCGGCGGCGGCACCGGCGGGTGCGGCTGCTCCGGTGGCGAGTAAGGAAATTACCTCACCGATGGTCGGCACTTTCTACCGCGCGGCCTCGCCGGAATCGCCGGCCTTTATCGAGGTCGGGAAGGAAGTGAATCCCGAGACCGTCGTCTGCATCATCGAGGCGATGAAAGTGATGAACGAAATCAAAGCTGAAGTCAGCGGCGTCATCGCCGAGGTGGTGGCGGAAAACGGCAAGCCGGTGCAGTTCGGCCAGGCTTTGTTCAAGGTTCGTTAGGCAACTTATCCGCGTGCGTATTTTCGGCCCGGTCGTGTCGTCGGTGGCTGCTCCGATCTTTCATGTTTGAAAAAATCCTGATCGCCAACCGCGGCGAGATCGCGCTCCGCGTCATCCGCGCCTGCAAGGAGCTCGGCATCCGCACGCTCGCGGTTTACTCGGAGGCGGATGTCGATTCGCTTCACGTCCAGCTGGCCGATGAGTCG
This sequence comes from uncultured Verrucomicrobiae bacterium, assembly GCA_963742845.1. Taxonomy (GTDB): domain Bacteria; phylum Verrucomicrobiota; class Verrucomicrobiia; order Chthoniobacterales; family UBA10450; genus Palsa-1392. Next base: position 188,353 of record CAVUNK010000005.1, read on the forward strand.
ATCTGCATCGGCACCGCGCCCAGCTCCGACAGCTACCTGAAGATCGACCGGATCATGAGCGCGGCCGAGGTCGGCGACGTCGATGCGATTCATCCGGGCTACGGATTTCTCGCGGAGAACGCGCACTTCGCCGAGGTCTGCGAGAGCTGCAAAATCAAGTTCATCGGTCCGAGCGCCGACGCGATGCGCTCGATGGGCGACAAGAATTCCGCGCGCGCCGCGGCCCGCAAAGCCGGGGTGCCGGTCACGCCGGGCAGCGACGGCATCGTTGAGAACGAGGCCGAAGCGATCAAGGTCGCGAACAAAATCGGCTACCCGGTCATGATCAAGGCCGTCTCTGGCGGCGGCGGTCGCGGAATGCGCGCGGCGCACAACGAGATGACTTTGGTCCAGGGATTTCACGCCGCGAGCACCGAGGCGGAAAAGGCTTTCGGCAATGCCGAGGTTTACATCGAGAAGCTGATCGTAAATCCGCATCACATCGAGTTCCAGATCATGGCCGACAGCCATGGCAACGTCGTCCATCTCGGCGAGCGCGATTGTTCCATCCAGCGCCGGAACCAGAAAGTAATCGAAGAATGCCCGTCGCCGTTGCTCACGCCGTCGCTCCGCAAAAAAATGGGCGACGCCGCGGTGAAACTCGCGCGGTCGGTTAATTATGTGAATGCCGGGACGATGGAGTTCCTCGTTGATCAGACGGGCAAATATTACTTCATCGAGATGAACACCCGCATCCAGGTGGAGCACACGATCACCGAGGAGGTTTACGGATGCGACCTGGTGAAAGAGCAGATCCACATCGCGTGGGGCGACAAACTTTCGCCGCACATCGCGCATCCGGTCGCGCGCCAGCACGCCATCCAATGCCGAATCAACGCGGAGGATCCCGCGCGCAATTTTCAGCCTTCGGCCGGCCGGATAAATTTCTACTACGCGCCCGGCGGCCGCGGCGTGCGGATCGATTCGCACGCCTACACCGGCTATACCGTGCCGCCGTTTTACGACTCGATGATCGCGAAGCTGATCACCGTCGGCGCGACTCGCGAATCGGCGATCGAGCGGATGCGGCGCGCGCTCGGCGAGTACCTGATCACGGGAATCAAGACCACGATTCCGTTTCACAACGCGATCATGCTGAACGCGGATTTCCGGAGTGGAAATTACGACACCGGCTTCGTTGATCGGATGATGAACTCAGACTCGTTCGAGCTCCATCCATCGAACGGTCGGCTGCACGATTGATTGCGCCGGATCCGTTAGGCAAGGCGCGGCTCTACGCCATTCTCGATCTCGGCTACGTCGCGCCGGATGATGCGTTGCGCGTCGCCGGCGAGCTGATTCGAGGGGGCGCTGATTTGATTCAGCTAAGGGCAAAAAGGTTGCAGTCGGATGAAATCCGCGACCTCGCCGCCGAACTGCATCGCCTAACGAGCGCCGCAAATGTCCCGCTGATCATCAACGATCACCCCGAAATCGCCCGCGATATTCCGGTAGAAGGTCTGCACCTTGGCCAAGACGACCTTTCGATTGGGGACGCGCGCGAGATCGTTAGGCGACCGGATTGCTGGATCGGCAAATCAACTCACAGCGTCGCGCAAGCGGTCGCCGCGCAGGCCGAGGGCGCGGATTATCTCGGCTTCGGTCCGCTTTTCGCCACCCCGACGAAACCCGACTACGCCGCGATCGGGATCGACGAGCATCCAGCCGGTGCACGAGTTGGTGCAGCGCCCGATTTTTTGTATCGGCGGGATCAAGCAGGAAAATCTTCGCGCGTTTTAGCCGCTGGCGCAAAGCGCGCCGTCATCGTATCGGGGCTGCTGCAAAATGCTCGATATCGCCGGCGCCACCCGCGCGGCCAAGCACTCACTCCGATTCCGAAATCGTCCAAATAATCCCATGTCTGTCCTCGTCGTTGGTTCCATCGCGCTCGATACCGTCAAAACCCCCGTGGAAGAACACACCGATCAGCTCGGTGGTTCTGCCTCCTACGCCGCGCTTGGCGCGAGCTTCTTCGCGCCCGTCCAACTCGTCGGCGTGGTCGGCAGCGACTTTCCGGAATCCGAATTCGCGTTTTGGAGAAGCCACGACATCGACGCGACCGGCGTAGAGCGCGCTGATGGCAAAACGTTCCGCTGGAGTGGCGAATACGCCTGGGACCTGAACACGCGCGAAACGAAATCGGTCGCGCTCAATGTTTTCGAAAATTACCAGCCGGCGTTACCGGAAAATTTTTGCGAAACCGATTTCGTTCTGCTCGCGAACATCGCGCCGTCGTTGCAATCGCACGTGCTCGATCAGATGAAACGTCCGCGCTTCGTCGTCGCCGATACGATGGATCTCTGGATTGAAACCACGCGCAAAGATCTCGACGCGCTCCTGCCGCGCGTCGACCTGCTGATCCTGAACGACAGCGAAGCGCGGCAGATGACCAGTCAGACGAGCCTGATTCGCGCCGGGCGCGAGATTCGGCGGATGGGGCCGAAATTTGTCGCGGTGAAAAAAGGCGAGCACGGCGCGCTGCTTTTCGGGCCGGATGAATTTTTCAGCTGCGGCGCGTATCCGCTCGAGGATATCCACGATCCGACGGGAGCGGGCGATACCTTCGCGGGCGGCGTGGCCGGTTATCTCGCGGGCAAAACCGATGGGGAAATCGGCTTCCGCGAACTGCGCAAAGCGCTGATCTACGGCAGCGTGCTCGCGAGCTTCAACGTCGAAGCTTTCAGCATGGACCGGATGCGCAGCCTAACGAGTGACCAGATCGAAGAGCGTTATCAGATGTTCAAACTGATGAGCCAGTTCGAAGTGCTCGAATAAGCGGCCGCAAAAACCCGGTCATCCTGAGCGAAGCGCAGCGAAGTCGAAGGCTCCCGCCGGCCTTTCCGTAAGCCCACGATCCCGTCGAACCTTCCCAGCAGATCCACGGGATCCTTCGACTCCGCTCCGCTTCGCTCAGGATGACAAGTGTTGCGTTTCGCGGGGTTGCACTCCTATTGAAATGCCATGGGCACTCTCCATCTCGGCGTCAACATCGACCACGTCGCGACCCTGCGGCAGGCGCGTTACGCCACGATGCCGGACTCGAAAAATGCCGAGCCCGATCCGATCGCCGCGGCCAGCCTCTGCGAGCGTGCGGGCGCGCACGGAATCACGGCGCATCTCCGCGCCGATCGCCGCCACATGCAGGATCGCGATCTCGAACGACTCCGCGCGAATATCATGACCAAGCTCAATCTCGAGATGGGCAATACGTCGGAGATTCTTGATTTCGCGATCCGCCTGCAGCCGGATGAGGTCTGTCTCGTCCCGGAAAAACGGGAGGAGATCACAACGGAAGGCGGCCTCGATCTCGTCAGGCACAGGCGCGAATTGCAACCGACCGTGCGCCGCCTTCAGGCTGCGGGGATTCGCGTCAGCCTCTTCATTGATCCGGACCCGAAGCAGGTCGACGCCGCGGTCAAACTTGACGCGGAGATGATCGAGTTGCACACCGGCGCGCTGGCGAACGCCTACACCGAAAAAGTCGAGCGCGAAGAGCTGGAACGGCTCCAGGAAGCCGCGATCCGCGCCGCCAATTTTGGCCTCCTGGTGAATGCCGGCCACGGCATCAACTACCGCAACATCGCGCTCATCCATAAAATCCCGAACCTCGCCGAGCTGAACATCGGCCACTCCGTCGTCGCGCGCGCGATCTTCGTCGGTCTGGAAAACGCCGTGCGGGAGATGCTCGCGGCGATGGCTGGTTATCGTTAGGCGGGAGGAATCAGGAAAGCAGGAAAGCAGGAAGAAAAGAGAATTTGGAAACCAGAAAACCAGGAAACGGAGAGGTATCGAGTCCGCCGAGCCCAACACTGCCAGTCGTTCATTTCCTTCTGGATTTCTGGTTTCCAAATTCCCTCTGCCTTTTTCCTGCTTTCCTGCTTTCCTGATTCTCTCCATGAGCATCCTCGGCATTGGCGTTGACCTGGTTGATTGCGACCGGATTGAGAACTCGATCGAGCGCTTCGGCGATCGCTTTCTCCGGCGCGTTTTTACCGAGGGCGAGATCGCTTACGCGCAGTCGATGAAATTTCCCGCGCGTCATCTCGCGGCGCGGTTCGCGGCCAAGGAAGCGCTCTCGAAAGCGTTCGGCACCGGCATCGGCAAGGCGATGGGCTGGCGCGATCTCGATGTGCAGAAGCACGAGAGCGGCGAGCCGTTCGTCGTGCTCAGCGGCGGTGCCGAAAAGATGGCGCAGGAACGCGGCGTCCTGAAGGTTTGGATCAGCCTCAGCCATACCGACAAGAGCGGGATGGCGACGATCATTCTCGAAGGCACCGCGCCGTGAAGACTCTCCGCCGTTTCCTGTGCCTAACGATCGCTTTGTGGTCGGTGCTGGCGCCGCTGGCACAGGGCGCTCCGTCGCCCACTCCGGAACCGGTCGCGGACTTATCCGCGCAACGCGCCGAAGCCGAGCGCGGTAAAATTTATGAAGCGGGTCTCGTCTACAGCCGCTGGCTCGATCGCGTGGCGGCGCAGAGCGGCCAGCCGTTTTTGCAGAAGCGCCTGTTCGACCAAGTCACGTGGATGCGGCTGCTCGCCTGCCTCGGTTCGCTCGCGCTCATCGCCGCGCTCACTGGCTGGTTTCTCTGGTTCGTTAGGCGACGCGCCGGCGCGATTGAATCGCAGGAACGCCAATCCTGGCTCGCGCTCTCTGCTGCCGCCGCGCGCAAACCGCTCGCGCTTTTCGTCTGGGTGCTCGGCGGATTTCTCGCCTTCATGCCGATCGTTAGCGGGATCACGTTGCATTCGCGCCGACTCGCCTTCGCGAACGGGCTGACCGCGATTCTCTACGCGGGCCGGGTGATTGCGGTGCTCTGGCTCCTCTTCCAGGCGGTTCGCGCGATCGAGAAAAAAATGCGCCACTGGGCGGCGACGACCGGCAGCGTGCTGAACAACGTCCTCGTGCCGGTGATCGGCCAGACGCTGCGCCTCGCGGTCCCTTTGCTCGCGATTATTCTGCTCCTTCCGCTGCTAAATCTCCCCCCGAACTGGACCTGGCTGACGCAAAAAGGCTTCGGCATTTTGCTCATCATCAGCCTCGCGTTCCTGATCATCCGCGGGGTCCGTTCGGTGCAGATTGCGCTCCTCCGCGAACACAGTCTCGACGTCGCCGACAACTACACCGCGCGCCGGATTTACACTCAGGTCTCGGTGCTCCGGAAGCTGGTCACCTCCGTCGTGGTAATCGTCGGCATCGCCGCGACCCTGATGATGTTCGACGCCGTACGGCAACTCGGCACGAGCATCCTTGCCTCGGCGGGGATAGCGGGAATCATCCTCGGTTTTGCCGCGCAGAAAACGCTGGGCAATCTGCTCGCGGGAATCCAGATCGCGCTCAGCCAGCCGATCCTGATCGATGACGTGGTCATCGTGGAAGGCGAGTTCGGCCGGATCGAAGACATCACCCTCACTTTTGTCTCCGTGCGCACCTGGGATCTGCGCCGGCTGATCGTGCCGATCACTTATTTCATCGAGAAACCTTTTCAAAACTGGAGCCGAAAGTCGGACGAGATTCTCGGCACGATTTTTCTCTACCTCGATTACCAGGTGCCGTTAGGCGAAGTGCGCGAGGAATTGAAGCGGCTGGTGGAGAAAAACGAAAACTGGGATCGCAAAGTCTGCGGCCTCCAGATCACCGACACCAAGCCGCACATGATCGAAGTGCGCGCGCTCGTGAGCAGCCCGAACGCGAGCAAGAATTTCGATCTGCGCTGCCAGGTGCGCGAAGGGTTGATCGAATTCCTGCGCAGCCAGTACCCGGAAAGTCTGCCGCGGGTGCGCGTGGCGACCGAGGCGCTGCACGATGCGCCGACGCGCGCCGCCGGCCATGCGGAAGTCGTCGAAGGCCGGGAGCACGAACGCGGCCAGAGCGCGCCCGGTCTGGCCTCGGAAAAAGATCCTCGTTAGGCGACTCCCGCCGCTTGCGCGCGGCCCGCCAAAATTGTACAAACGGTCATGTTCCAAAAGGACGCGATCGTGAAGCTGCTCCGCGACAACGATCCGGCCACCGTCACGCTGCTGAAGGAACAGTTGATCGAAACCGGCAGCGAAGGCATCGCGGCCCTGCGCGACCTGCTCACGCTCGACGACGCGGCCGTGACTGAGCACGTGCGGGAAGTGCTCGAGAAGATCGAGACCGACGATGCGCACGACGAGATGCTGATTTTTGCTCATCTTTTTCCCGAGCACGGCGACATCGAGGCGGCCTGGTGGTTGCTCGTCCGTTGCTTTGAACCGGACGCGCCGGTCGCGAAACTGCGCCGCAAACTCGACGCCTGGGGACGTCGGTTGCGCATGCTCGTGGCGCGCGCGGAATCGAATCGCGAACGGCTCCAAGTGCTCACGACTTTTCTCGCCGAGGACCTCGGCTTCCGCGGGAACGCGGAGGAATATTACGACCCGAAAAACTCGATGTTGAACGACGTGATCGAGACGCGGCTTGGGATTCCGATCTCGCTCGCGGTGCTCTACAGCATCATCGGCAAGCGGGCGCACATGCAGATCGACGGGATCAATTTACCGGGCCATTTCATCGCGCGGTATGAGCGGATTTTGTTCGACCCGTTTCATGGCGGGCGAATTTTATCGCGACCGGATTGCGAAGCGATCCTGGCGCGGCAGCGGCTGAAATCTCAGTCGAGTTATTTCGCGCCGGCTTCGCCGCGGCTGGTCTTCATGCGGATGCTGGCGAACCTGGTTTTCATTTTCGAGCGTAACGGCGAGAAGCGAAAACACGCGCTGGTCATGAGCTGGCTGAAGGCGCTCGATCGCTGAATTGCGCTTCGAGCATTCGTTGACGCTCGCGAGATTTGCGGGCGCGCGCCGCGCCTGCGCGATCCGGGCGGATGCGTTCGCCAATCTTCGGCGCGGGAACTTTTCGTCCGGCGCGTTCGAGGGCGTGAACGGCCGCGCCGCGCAGCGAAGCTTCCCGTTCACGGCAGGTTTCGATTTCGCGGCCTAACGAGTCGGCGAGAATTTGCAGCGAGGCCGGGGATTGCAGAATGCCGCCGGAAACGACGATTTTTTTTATCGGCCCGCTGACCGCCGACAGCGCGTCGAGGATCTCCGCGAGCCGCTGACAAACCGCGGCGGTAGTGGCGCGAAGCAAATCGCCCGCGGTCGTCGCCTGGGTGAGTCCGACGATCGTGCCCTCGAGATTTTCCGGCCAGGTCGGCGCGCGTTCCGTCACCCAGAAGGGAAGAATCGTCAGGTGGCTCTCCCGTTTCGCGGAGGCGCGCAGATGGCGCTCGATTGCTTGGTCGTTAGGCGCGAGCCGCAGCTCGCGGACGCACCAGGCGCGCAAGTTGCCGGCGTTGCTGACCGCGCCGCCGAGCAGTGGCCGGCGCTGATCGACCGCATAACGAAAAAGGCCGAACGGCAACGGCGTGCCGGCGGCAGGCATGGCGCGGACGGCGGCGCTGGTGCCGAAGTTGAGCGCAACGACGCCGGGCGTGGTGGCGCCGCTCCCGAGATTGCCCGCGGCGCCGTCGCCGATCGCGGGGAAAAAAGATTCCACCTGGTCGCGCAGCGGGTTCAGGTGCTCACTCGTTAGGCCGGCGAGTTCCATTAATTCGCGGTCCCAGTCGGCGGTCGCGAAGTTGTAGAGCCCGGTGCCGCTGGCCATGGAATGGCTGCAGGCGCGGACGCCGAAGATTTCCTCGAAGATCCATTCCGCGGGTGAAACCCAGCGCGCGACGCGCCGGAAAAGTTTCGACTGCGTGCGGCGGAGCCAGCGCAACTTTGCCGGCCAAAACGAAGCGCGCAGCATGCAACCGGTCCGTTGCTGGATGACATGCTCGTCGAGTTTTTCGCGGAGCGCAGCTGCGTCTTCCGCACAGCGGGCATCGGCCCAGGTGTAAATCGGAGTGAGCGGATTCCCGGCGCGATCGAGGCCGAGCAGGCTGTGCCAGAAACCGGATCCAGCCACGGTTTGTAACGGGCTTTTCGTTAGGCGCAGACAGTGCCTCGTCGCGCGCAGGAGGACCTGCGGATCAAGCTCGGCGCCGTGGTCGGCCGAGTGCCGGACCCGGTAAACGACGCTGGCGCGGCTGCCGGCAATCAGTTGCGCTTCCTCGTCGAAAAGCGCGCTCCGGACAGAAGAGGTCCCGAGATCGAGCGCAAGGACAACCGGTTCGGAGCGACGTTTCATCCGGGGAGATTTAATGTTTTCCGTGCCGGAGTTTAAGTCTTAACTGAGCAGGTCCCGATGTATCAGAAAATCCTCGTCGCGCTCGACAACAGCCCAACCGATCAGGCGATGATTCCGCACATCACGGCGCTGGCGCAGGTGCACGGCTCGCGATTGCTCCTGCTCCATGTTGCGGATGGCTGGGCGGCCCGGCACTACGATCACTTCCAACTCGCTGACTCCGAGGAGATGAAAGAGGACCGGGCCTACCTCGAGCGGGCGGCGGAGGATTTGCGAGCGCAGGGGCTGGAAGTCGAGACCGAGCTCGCGCTCGGCGATCCGGCGACCGGAATTTTGCGGACCGCCGCGCGCGATGGCTGCGATTTGATCGCGATGACGACGCATGGCCACCGCTTTTTGAAGGACCTGATTTATGGCAGCACGATCACAAAAGTGCGGCACCTGGCGACGATGCCGGTGTTGCTGGTGAATGCGATGACCCGCAAACCATGAAGGCGCTTTTTTTAACCAACGAATACCCGCCGAACATCTATGGCGGCGCGGGTGTGCACGTCGAATATCTCGCGCGCGAACTGGCAAAGTTGCTCGAAGTGGAAGTTCGCTGTTTTGGCGAACAGGAGTCGTTAGGCACGAATCCGGAGGTGCACGGTTTCGCGATCGACCAGAGCGCTTACACCTGCCCGAAGCCGCTGCGTTCGGTCTTCGGCGCGGTCCAGCGTTGTCTCGATTTCAACACCCGCGAGATCACGGCGGACGTGGTGCATTGCCATACCTGGTACAGCCATTTTGGCGGCATCCTGGCGAAGTTGAATTACGGAAAGCCGCTCGTGATCACGGTGCATTCGCTGGAGCCGTTGCGGCCGTGGAAGCGCGAGCAGCTCGGTGGCGGCTACGATTTTACGGTCTGGCTGGAGAAGACGGCGATGGAAATGGCCGATGCGGTGATCGCGGTCTCGCATGAGACGAGGAAAGACATCGAGCGGCTATTCCGGATCGAGCCTTCGCGGCTGCATGTGATCTACAACGGGATTGACCTGCAGGAATATCGGCCGAGCGCGGAGAGCGATGTGCTCGTTAGGCACGGAATCGATCCGGCGCAGCCGTTCCTGCTTTTTGTCGGTCGGATCACGCGGCAAAAAGGAATCGTGCATCTCGTTCGGGCGATCGAGCAGATGGCTCCGGGATTTCAAATTGTCCTCTGCGCCGGCGCGCCGGATACGCCGGAGATCGCAGCGGAGATGAAAGCCGCGGTGGAGAAAGCGCAGGCGAAACGCGAAGGCATTATCTGGATCGACGCGATGCTCGATAAGCCGAGCGTGATCGATCTTTACTCGCGCGCAGCGGTCTTTTGCTGCCCGTCGATTTACGAGCCGTTTGGAATCATCAACCTCGAGGCGATGGCCTGCGAAACCGCGGTGGTGGCGAGCGCGGTTGGCGGGATCAAGGAAGTGGTGGTCGATGGCGAGACTGGATTTCTCGTGCCGGTGGAGCAGATGACGGAGAGCCCGTTCGAGCCGGTTGAGCCGGCTAAATTTTCGCGCGATCTCGCAGAGAAGATCAATCAGCTGATGGCGGATCCGGATTTACAGAAGCAGTTCGGCCGCGCGGGGCGGAAGCGGGCGGAGGAGAAATTCAGCTGGAGCGCGATCGCGGAAGAGACGAAACGGCTTTACGAAACGCTGGTGAGCACGCGCGCTCGTTAGGCAAAAGACACGTGCCGCGAGGCCGTCTCGGGTGTAAGGTCCAACGATGTTTGTGGATAGAATCAGAGTCGTGGCGAAGGCCGGGGATGGCGGGCGCGGGTGCGTCAGCTTTCGGCGGGAGAAATTTGTCCCGCGCGGCGGGCCCGATGGCGGCGACGGCGGCAAAGGCGGCGACATCATCCTGCGTGCCGACGAGCACACGGACAATCTCTCGGCACTTTTCTACGAGCCATTGCTGAAGGCGAAAAAGGGCACGCACGGGATGGGCAAGCAGATGCACGGCAAGGGAGCGGTGCCGAAAATCGTGAAGGTGCCGGCAGGCACGGTGGTCTGGGAATATCGCGGCGGCGGCGAGGGCGATTCGTCGGAAGGCCCGTTGCCGGTCGAGAAAGCGCCGCTCGCCGACCTGGTCCGGCCTAACGACGAATATATTCTCTGCCACGGCGGCAAAGGCGGGAAGGGGAACGTCCATTTCAAGAGCTCGCGGAACCGTGCGCCGCGCGAATACACCGAGGGCGAGGAGGGCGAGGAAGGCACTTTCATCTTCGAACTGCGGACGATCGCGGACGCGGGCTTGGTTGGTTATCCGAACGCCGGGAAATCGACTCTGCTTCGGCGCGTCTCCGCGGCGCACCCGAAGGTCGCGCCTTATCCATTTACGACGCTGCATCCGATGATCGGGGTGGTGAATTTCCCGGATTACCGACGGGCGACGGTTGCGGACATCCCGGGTTTAATCGAAGGCGCGCACGAAAATCTCGGGCTCGGACACAACTTTCTCCGGCACATTACCCGTTGCCGGTTGCTCCTCTTCGTCCTCGACATGGCGGGCAGCGAAGGGCGCAATCCGATCGAGGATCTGCAACATCTGCGGCGCGAGATCGATCTTTACGATCCGCGGCTCTCGGAACGCCCCTGGCGGGTGATCGCGAACAAAATGGATTTGCCGGAAGCGGAGGAAAACCTGGTCGCGTTTCGCCAGCGTTTTCCCGACCGCGAAGTGACCCCGATTTCCGCCAAGGAGTCGGAAGGAATCGAGGAGTTAAAAAGAAAATTGGAACTTTGGCTGGGTGAGGACGGTCTGGAGAGAACACCTTTGACGGAACCTTTTTATGTCGAGACCGTGGAGCCAAGCATGCACGAATAAGAGTTAGACAAGGAGCAAGACCGCGATCAAGGTTTCCACTTTTTAATCCGCCCCAGTTCCCCTTCACTATGCCGAAGCTCGTCGTCGCAAGTTATTGCACCACCTTCCTGAAATCGGAGATGCTCCACATCTACCGACAGGTGACGGCGTTGCAGGAGGTGCAGACCTTCGTGATGACGAAGAAGTTGCAGAACCAGGATCGGTTCCCCTTTGATGATATCGAGCTGATCCCGAAGCCGCGGATCAATCCTTTCCGACATGGCTGGCTGAAGTTCGTCGAACGCCGGCCGCCGATCGTTTATCGCGGCGAATATCAGGCGCTCTCGAAGCTGCTCGAGCGGCGCGGCGCTGACCTGATGCACATTTATTTCGGGCACACCGGCGTGCACCTGCTGCCGTTCATCGAATGCTGGCGCCGGCCATGTGTGGTCTCATTTCACGGCGCAGACGTGATGCTGAAAGCGGCCAACCCGGATTACGCGATGAAACTCGCGCGGGTTTTCCAGGCAGCACCGTTGATTCTCGCTCGTTCCCGTTCGCTGGAGCGGCGCCTGATCACGCTCGGGTGTCCGCCGGAGAAGATCCGGATCAATCGCACCGGCGTGCCGCTGCAGCAGTTCCCGATGGTTCGCCGCACCGCGCCGAAAAATGGTGAGTGGCGTTTCCTGCAAGCCTGCCGGTTGATCCCGAAAAAAGGCCTGACGACTTGTCTTCGCGCCTTCGCCATTTTTCAAAACGAGAATCCGCGTGCGGAATTATTCATCGCCGGGAAAGGTCCGCTCCAGCCGACGTTGGAAGCGCTCGCCGCCGAGTTGGGAATTAGCCAAAGCGTCCATTTTACCGGGTTCCTCTCGCAGGCGGATTTGCTGGCGCTCTATCATCGTTGCCACATTTTTCTGCACCCGAGCGAGATGCCGGCGGATGAAAACCAGGAAGGCATCCCGAATTCCGTGCTCGAGGCAATGGCGACCGGAATGCCGGTGCTCGCGACGCGTCACGGCGGTATTCCCGAAGCGGTCGAGAGCGGACGTTGCGGTGCGCTGGTGGGAGAGCGCGATTTCGCAGCGCTTGCGGCCGAGATGAAGGAAGTCACCCGCTCGCGGAATTCGTTTGCAGAGATGGGCGTGCTCGCGAGTGAGTCGGTTGCGGCCAATTTTGAGCAGCGGACGCAGATCGCTACGCTCGAAGGCCACTACCGGGAAGCGGTGGAGATCGCGAGCGAAGCGGAAGCGCGCGAGACGGCGGCGCCGCCGGTGGCGACACCGCGCTTTGTGGAAAGCGTGCCGGTTAAATAGCCGGTTCAGCCCTTCAGCGCGGCGGTTTTTTCCGGCGCTAAAATTTCCCGGGAAAGTCGCTTGTCAGCGCTCCCAACATGCTCTTCTGTAGGGCCGACGTAAGCGGCCTTGAGGCGCGCGCCTTTTCCGATCGGGAAAAGTGCGACGCCTGCCGGATAACGGAAGCGCCACTTTTCGACAACCACGCATGGTCCATCGCTATTTTCGTCAACTGCCGCTGCTCCTGAGCCTCGTAAGCCTGCTGATTTTCGGCGGTTTCGTCCCGAATGTCTGCGCGCAGGAAACCGCTGCGCCGACTTCCGCAGCGGTCGCGGAAAAAGAAGAAGCGATTCCGCTGAAGGCCGGACCGGTTTTCACGATCGGAAAGTTCACGGTCACGAATTCCATGCTCGTGACCTGGACCGTCGCCCTCGGCATTATCATTTTCGCCCAGCTCGCGACCCGCAAAATCAAGCAGGTGCCGACCGGCGCGCAGAATTTCTGGGAATGGCTGGTCGAGGGCCTCTACAATTTTCTCGAAAGCGTGATCGGCCCGCACCTCGTGAAGAAGACGTTCTGGTTCTTCGCCACGCTCTTCATCTTCATTCTTTTCCTGAACTGGTTCGGCCTAATCCCCGGCGTGGGCACGATCGGCTGGGGTCATCACGACCCGGTGACGAACGCCTTCCACGTCGATCGCCCGCTTCTGCGCGGCGCGAACGCGGATCTGAATCTCACCTTCGCGATGGCGGTGACTTTTTTTGTTCTCTGGATTTTTTGGGCCTTCCAAGAGAATGGCGTCGGCGGGTTCATCATTCACCTCTTTGGACCGAAGGGCGACTCGAAGGGTATCCTCAAGGTCATGATGATCGTGGTCTTCTTCATGGTCGGCTGGCTGGAAATCGTCTCGATTTTGTTCCGTCCGATCTCGCTCAGCTTCCGACTTTACGGCAATGTCTACGCCGGTGAAAACATGCTCGAGGCGATGGCGCACATCGTGCCCGCGCTCTCCTGGCTGATCCCGATCCCGTTTTATTTCATGGAGCTCCTCGTGGGAGTCGTGCAGGCGTTGGTCTTCATGTTGCTGACCGCGGTCTTCACCCTCCTCATCGCTCATCACGAACCGGCGGAAGGCGCGCACCACTAATAAATTTCGGTCGCCGCCGCGGTCCCCGCGGAGAGGCGGCCGATTCCAACCAACCCAACAAAGAAAAATATGAACTATCCATTACTGGCAGAAATGACCGGCAGCATTCACATCGGCCTCGCGGCCCTCGGCGCAGCGATCGGCGTGGGCTTGATCGGCATGGGTGCGGCCTCGGCGGTCGGTCGCAACCCAGGCGCGGCCACCCCGATCCTGGTGCAGGCGATTCTCGCGATCGCTTTCGCGGAAGCGATTGTGTTCTACGCCTTGTTCCTGGCCCCGAAATAAGCGAGCGCGAGAAATTCGTGCGCCGCTCTTGAAAAACTTCGGATGAATATCCCTATCTTCGTCGCCGCCAACCTGCTCACCGATACCGCGGAGCAGTTTGGTTTCGACGTCAAAATCTTCCTCTCGCAGGTCATCAGCTTCGTCATCGTGGCGCTGCTTCTGCGACAGTTTGCCTACAAGCCGATCCTCGGTGTGCTCGAAGAGCGCCGGCAACGGATCGCCGAAGGTTTGCTGAATGCGGAGAAGATCAAGCAGCAGCTCGCTGAAGGCGAAGCACGGCAGAAGGAGATCCTCGCGGAAGCAAATGCCAACGCGCAGAAAATGATCGACGAAGCGCGGGCCAGCGCCGGCGTCATCGCCGAGCGCAAACAACAGGAAGCGATCGTCGCCGCGGAGCAGATTCTCGCAAAAGCGCGCGAGGCCAGCGCCCTCGAGCACGAGCGCACGATGAGCCAGCTGAAACGAGAACTCGGCCGGCTCGTGGTCGAGACGACTGCGAAAGTGACCGGCAAAGTGCTGACCCCGGACGACCAGAAGCGTCTCCAGGAAGAAGCCAGCCGTCAGGTGGCGTCCTAACGCATGAAGATCAGCAAAGACACGCGCCGCCTCTCCCGCAAAATGGTCGGGGAGAGCTTCGTTAACGGGGAGCTCGATCGCGGCCGGGTCAACGGGTTCGTGCAGTCGATCATCAAGAACAAGCCGCGGCAATACATGCAGTTGCTGGAGAATTATCAGCGCCTCCTCCGCCTCGAAACCGATCAGCGGCGCGTCCGCATCGAATCGGCAACCCAGTTGGACGAAGCCGCCGGCAAGCAGATCGTGGCCGACCTGCAAAAACGCTACGGCCACGGACTCACGGCCGAATTTTCGGTCAACCCGGCGCTCCTCGGCGGCGTGCGCATCCGCGTCGGCAGCGACGTCTGGGATAGCAGCGTGCGTAACCGCCTCGAACGCCTGCAACAGATCCTTTAACCTAACGAACTAATCATGAGCAGCATTCTGGAAGAAATTGAAACGCAAATCGCCGGGCTGAAGACCTCGACGACCAAAAGCAACGTTGGCGTGGTCCGCGAAGCGGGTGACGGTGTCGCCCGCGTCGAAGGCCTGAGCGAGGTGATGTTGAACGAGATGATCGAGTTCCCGGGCGGCGAAATTGGTCTCGCGCTCAACCTTGAAGAAACCGAAGTGGGCGTCATTCTCTTGGGCGACCCGACCAAGGTTTCGGAAGGCGACGAGGTCAAAACCACCGGCAAGCTGCTCCAGGTGCCGGTCGGCAAGGCTCTATTAGGCCGGGTCGTGAACACCCTCGGCCAGCCGGTCGACAACAAGGGTCCGATCAAGACCGACACTTATTATCCGGTGGAAAAAATAGCGCCCGGCATCATCAAACGCCGGAGCGTCAACCAGCCTGTGCAGACCGGAATCATGGCGATCGACGCGATGGTGCCGATCGGCCGCGGCCAGCGCGAGCTGATCATCGGCGATCGCGCGACTGGTAAATCGACGATCGCGGTCGACACGATCATTGCCCAAGCTCGCCTGAATAAGGCAGCCGAAGAGGGCGCGCTGAAAGATTATCGTCCACTCTATTGCATCTACGTTGCGATCGGACAGAAGAATTCCAACGTCGCGCGCACGCTTGCGGTGCTGGAGAAACAGGGGGCGATGCCTTATACGACGATCGTTTCCGCGCCCGCCTCCGAGAGCGCCACGAACCAGTATCTCGCGCCGTTTGCCGGCGCGGCGATGGGCGAGTGGTTCATGGATAACGGGATGGATGCGCTGATCATCTATGACGATCTTTCGAAGCACGCGGTCGCTTATCGGCAGGTGTCGCTGGTGCTGAAGCGTCCGTCCGGCCGCGAAGCGTATCCGGGCGATGTCTTTTATCTCCACTCGCGTCTGCTCGAACGCAGTGCGCGCGTGACTGAGGAAGCGGGTGGCGGATCGCTGACCGCGCTCCCGATCATCGAGACGCAAGCGGGCGACGTTTCGGCTTACATCCCGACGAACGTCATCTCGATCACGGACGGCCAGATTTACCTCGAGACGGATTTGTTCTTTCAAGGTATCCGGCCAGCTATTTCGGTGGGCCTTTCCGTGAGCCGAGTCGGTTCCGCGGCGCAGATCAAGGCGATCAAACAAGTCGCCGGCAAGATCAAGCTCGACCTCGCGCAGTTCCGCGAGCTCGCGGCGTTCGCACAGTTCGGATCTGACCTCGATGCCGCGACCAAGGCGCGACTCGATCGCGGTCAGCGCATCGTGGAGCTCTTTAAGCAGATCCAATACAACCCGATCTCTGTCGAAGAACAGGTCGCCGTGCTCTGGGCGATGCAGAATGGTTATCTCGATCCGATTCCGGTCGACCGGGTGAAGGAATTCCAGATGAAGCTGCAGGATTATCTCCAGACCCGGAAAGAGAGCGTCCTCGCCGCGATTCGGACGAAGAAAGCGATCGATAAGGATCTCGAAGCTGAGCTCGCGAGCGCGCTGAACGATTTCAAAGCCACCTGGCAATAACCGCGGCCTAACGAAATGGCGAATACACAGGACATCCGGCGCCGGATCAAATCGATCCGCAACACTGCGCAGATCACGAAGGCGATGCAGATGGTCGCCGCGTCGAAAATGCGTAAAGCGCAGCAGCACGCGCTGGCCGGCCGCCCATATTCGCAAATCCTGAACCGGGTGCTGGTTTCACTCGAGAGCCGGACCGATCCGCTGCTGCATCCGTTACTGCAGGTGCGGCCGGTGAAGAAGGAACTGGTGCTGATCATTAGCACCGACAAAGGCCTGGCGGGCGCGCTGAATACCAACGTGATGCGTGAGGCCGGTAATTTTCCGGTCGAACAAACCGTGTTCGTCACCACTGGACGCAAAGGCCGGCAGTTTGTGGCGCGGACCAAGCGGGAATTACTGGCCGATTTCGAGTTGAAAGATGCTCCGTCGATTCTGGAGACCAAGGCGATTTCGAAGTTCTGTGTCGAGAAATTTCTCAGCGGTGAAGTGGACAAGGTGACGGTGCTTTACACCCACTTCGTCAACACGATCAGTCAACGCCCGATTGCGCAGACGCTTCTCCCGATCAGCCCGCTAGCCTTCGAAGCGGCGGCAACCGCGGCCGCCGAGGGTGAGGGCAAGCCGAAGGATCCAATGCTGGAATATCTCTTCGAGCCGAGCGCGCAGGCCGTTCTTGATTTCATGCTGCCGTATTACGTGCAGTATCAGGTTTTCCAGATGATCCTCGACGCCCGTGCTTCGGAGCACAGCGCGCGGATGGTGGCGATGAAGAATGCGACCGACAACGCGAATCAGTTCATCAAGGACCTGACGCTTGAGTACAACAAAATGCGGCAAGCGAGCATCACCACGGAGTTGCTCGAAATCGCGACCGCGCAGATGGCGCTGAGCTAGCGGGTCCGCCGCCTTCCCTGTGGGAATCGCGGATCCGCAGCCGATAAAGAGAGCCGCGAGTCGCTCGCTCGCCGCCCAAAGAAAACGGCCGCCTTCGCAGGCGGCCGCTAAACCAAACGGGAAAGTAGATGCTAGCGAGAGGTGCCGCGTGATTGCACGATGCGACGCCGCCGGAGCAACTGCGTAAGCGAGACCGCGATGATCAAACCAATGATCGGGAAAAGCGCACTCATTTCCGGGATCGGCGCCAATGTCGCTTGGAACGCGACCGGGAGGACGCCCCCATTCACCGCGCCGATGGAGATGAAGTCGTAGTCTTGAAAGTCCGAGATGCTGATGAAAGCGAGATTGGAAGAGCTGGTGTAAATGCCGCCGATCTGCGTGCCCGGATCGCTCAGGCTGTTCGAGCCGTAGATAACGAAGCTATCCGTTCCGTAGACGTTCCCAACTTGGATTTTCCCGTCGGTCAAGCCTTGCGCGAGAATCGAGCTGACATCGATCTGAATGAAGGTGGTGGGGAACCAGCCATTCCCTTGCAACTGGTGATCCGAAGTGCTGACGACCCCGAGACCGGGGAGATCGGCGCCGCTCGTCTTGAAGTAGAGCCCGAGCGGGGTGCAGGGCGCGCCGACGGTGAAACCGCTGGCGGTGATGCTGTAGCCGGAGGAGGTGAAGGTCTGACTGGTGGACCCGCTGGCACCTTCTGTGGCTGACGGATTCAAGCTCCAGGTCACGACCGTGGCCCAAGCCGAGGAGGTCGCGAGAAAAAAGAGGATGGCGAGCGTAGCGAACGTTTTTCCGACGAGCGGAACGCGATTAGTTTTCATTTCAGGTAGGGTGGTTGATTGACCTTTTAAGTGCTTCACGATTTCGAAACAAGCTTTAATTTCTTAGCGGGTGGGAATGCTCGTTTTTGTCATAAATGAGTCTCAGGGTCAATCATTATTGTCATGCCAACTATTTTTTCTGGCTTGGCTATAGTCGCCATAACAGGCGCTTCCTCAGAGGGGAGAAATCGAGAAAAATTGTTTTTGCAGACCGATCCTCACGGAAGTGGGATGCCTCCTGCGCATGAATTTTGCTGGGGGCATTCGACCTTCCCCCCTCGGCCTCAAGCCCGCGTCCCTAAACCCGCAGCCGAGCGGTGTTAGGATGGCTGTCGGCTTCCCCACTTTGGACCGAGAGCGGGCGGCCGATAGACAAAAGAAAGCGGCCGCCTCGAACAGCGAGGCGGCCGCGTCCCCAAACCTAACCAACCTGCGAGAAAATCAGTCTTCGATCGTGGCCAGCGCGAGCTGCGCCCGGCGCCGACGCCGAAGGAGATGGGTGGAACCGATGGCGACAAGCAGCCCGACGATCGGATAAAGTGCGGACATCTCGGGCACCGGGGTCAGCGTCATGGTGAATTTGACTCCATCGTTGAAGAAGTGGCAGTCGGGATCCAAGCCAAAGGCGACATCGTTGCCGTTGGCGATATACGACGCCAGCGCCGAGAGCTGGCCCGGGGTGAAGTTGAGCGTGTAGTTCACCCCCGTCGTGGTGAAGCTCGGGTTCGCCAGGAAAGTGTCGGCGGTCCCGTTGGCGACCAGCCAGTTGGGGTCGTTGTGATAGCGGGTGCTGATGAAATCGTCGGTAAGATCGGTTACCGGGGTGCTCCCCGTGGGGTCATCGACGAAGGCCCCGATCCCGGACGCCTTCGCGGTATCGAGGAGGTGGAGGTGCAGGACATTTGGGTTCGTGTCCCAGTTGGAAATGTTCGTGATCGAGAGAGTGGCGCCGGTGATGGCAAAACCGGAGAGGCTGACATTCTCGATCTTCCAAGTGTAGGCCATGTGGTGGTCGAGATCGTTCAGATCGACGGGATTCGGCTGGAAGGAAAGCGTTGTGACCGAAGCCTGGGTGGCGGAAGCACCGAGCCCGAGGGCGGCGAGAGTGCAGAGGAAAGTGCGGACACTCCAACTCCGATGGCGGCGGAACGACGAGACAGGTGTGGTGGAAGTTTTCATAATTGGAAGAGCGCGAAGTTCGGTTTGCGGCGGAATATTCGGATTTATGAAAATAATAATTCTTATAAATGATTCTCACCGTCCACAATTATTTTCATGCCAACTATAATTCCCATATTACTGGAAATGGCGTTTTCCCTCTGAAAACGAATTGCTGCGGTCCGGAAAAATCTTTCCCGGCCAGACGGTCCGCCCTTTGGTGGTCGCGGGCACGCTCATTGCTTAATTGGATGTGGAGTTCCTATGCAGCCTGCAAAGAAAAATATCTTGTCTCGGCGGAATTCGACCGTGGCATTCACCCTGGTCGAGGTCCTGATCGCGACCACCCTGCTGGGTCTGCTCGCGGGCGGTTCAATCTGGACGCTGGCCCAGGCGAACAACTACGCCTCCATCGCTCGCCTTTATACCGGCGCTGAGACCGCCGCGCAGAATCAGATCGATTATCTGCTCTCGGATTCGCCGTTCAATCCGCAAAACAGCGAGTTCGGCACCACCGATGAATGGAAGCCGGGGACTTCGGCGATCGACACCGTGACCGTTTACACCGAACCCGCGGGAACGAGCGGGCAGGCCCATTCCGTTCTCGGGACACGTACGACTTCGGTCACGGTCAATACCGTGACGACCCTGACCCAAAGCCTCAATCTCTACTCCGCGACGGTGGTGGTGACCTACACCTACCGGAGCAAGAACTACCGCGTGCAGCTCAACGCCATGCGCGCGTCCGACGTATGAAGCCGCTCTCCGGTCGCGCGCTCGCGTGGTTTCACGCTCGTGGAAATCCTCGTCACCATGGGGATCAGCCTCGTCGTCGGGATGATGGTTTTCCTGGTGTTCAACGCCGGAATGGTCCTTTACGCAAAGAACACGGCGGTAAATTCCGCCCACCAGCAGGCGCGTGCCGGGATCGACCAGATGCTCGCAAATTTGCACGGCGTCGGTCTCCATCCCGCAATTGGTCGATGCGAACCTGAACGCGGCCTCCGAGTTGGATGCCGCCGGCAGCCCGATGCCGCGCGCCGGCATTTCGTTCCAGACTTTTAACGCCGGGCCGTTCCCGGTCGCGGCTTGAATGCCAATGTCACCGACACGTCGATCCGCTTTATTGCCCCGGCTACGTGCCGCCGGCGAATGCCCGGCTGAATATTCCTTCGCATAACATCGAGTACGACATCACTTCCTCGACGGCCTCCGGGTCGTATCGACGTTTTCAATCTTTCCGCTCCCGCCACCGGGGTCGGCACCCCCATCACTATTTCGGGAAACGGCCGCGAGGGCGGCGGCGCAACCTACGTGATCGCCGCCTTTATTACCACGCGTCTGAGTTATGCCGTCAATGGGACCGAGTTCCGCTACTACCCGACGAATGACCTGAACACCTACAAGGTGGTGACGCGTAACATCGTTTCGCCCGACCCCATTTACCGTTCCGATCCTTTCCAATGGCGGGTTACAGAATCGTTTCGTCGCGGCGGTTAATCTTTCCACGGTCGAGCCACAGTTCACGCGCCGTGGTTATGCGGCGGTTAACATGTTCATCAGCTCACTCATCCCCTTCCGCTGCCGGCTTACGAATATCCAATGAACCTAACTCTTCGTCGGCGCCGATCCCAGGCGGGCAATACTCTTATCGTCACCGTTTTGCTGATGGCCGTCGTCGGCGTTTTCGTCGACTTGGCAATGCAGTATACAAACTCCATTGGCCGGAACGTCCGCCGCAGTCTGCTCCTGCGTCAGGCGACGAACATCGGCGACTCGAGCACCGAGATGGCC
This sequence comes from uncultured Verrucomicrobiae bacterium, assembly GCA_963742845.1. Taxonomy (GTDB): domain Bacteria; phylum Verrucomicrobiota; class Verrucomicrobiia; order Chthoniobacterales; family UBA10450; genus Palsa-1392. The sequence goes on from CAVUNK010000005.1 coordinate 209,290, forward strand.
TTCTCTTCCTGGCGCGCCATTTGTCGGGCGAGTCAGAACGACCGTTCTGCAGCGCGATAAATTCGACAACGAGATTCCCACTCCTACTCCCGGTAATTTTCCCGGGGTGCCCGGCCTATCAGCTTTCTAACTATGCGATTTATCCGCTGGACTCGGGCTGGAACGCGCTGACTGCAGGGGGCGCCAAGCCGACCGCGATTGCCGGGCCCAACCATGGCGACCTGAGTTATTACTATCTTGCGACGGCCGATGTCATTATTCCGACCCTGAATTCCAAGACTGCGGCGAATCTGACCGTGGCCGCGGCATTGACCGATACCGGCAATCTGGTCGCCAAGGTGCGCCGGGTGTTTCAGAAAGAGACCATCTCGCTCTGGCGCTATGCCGTTTTCTTCGATGACGACCTGGAGATCCATCCCGGCGCGCCGATGAACATCAACGGCGACGTGCACACCAATGGCAGTCTTTATACCGGGCATGATCTCCTCACCCTTTCCGGCAAAACCACTTATGTCGATGACTGGTCGATCGGCTTCGCGACCGGGGATAGCACCCATCCCGAGACGCCGACCACGCCGAATTGGGCTACCGGGCTACCGCCGGCTTCAGACCAAACTCAACAGCCCTATGGCGTTGCCCTCGATGACTATCACCAACTCATCGAATACACTTCGACCGCGACCTCGCTTGATCCCTACCGTTTCCAGAGTCAGGCCGGCGTCGTTATCACCATCGATGCTTCGAATATCGTAAAGATCTACAATTCCGAGTGGCTCCGACATCACCAACTCGACCTCCGGTAATAACGGCCGAATCGCGACCGCCTTTAGGAACGCGATCACGACCAACCAAACGATCACGGACAACCGGGAAGGCGCCACCACCGGCAACGCGTCCATTCGCGTCGCCACGCTGGATGTCAGCGTGATTCAGGCGGCGATGGATTCCACCTCCGCAGCGAATCAATTTCACCCTCAGCAAGAACGGTCTCCGGCCAGACCGTGAATAATCTCGTCTACATCGTGGATACCAGCGCCGGACGCGACCGGGACGACGAACAAGCGCGGCATTCGACTTAAGAATGGAAGCAAATTCCTGATGGCGGATTGACCATCGTCAGCGGCAATCCGGTCTACATCCAAGGCGACTATAACACCGGCTCGGGTCTGCAACTGATCCCCGGCACACCACCCCTGATCCAGCCGACTTCGAATCACCCTGGGCGACTCGACGCAGCCTACCGTCAATGGTTACACGCGTCAGCCGGCAGCGGTGATCGGCGACGCCGTGAACATTCTTTCCAACTCCTGGCTCGACTCCCGATCCGGCACGAACCCCGTCGCCAGCCCTACTACCGTAAACGCCGCGATCATCTCCGGCAACGTCCCAAGCGGCAACGGCTACTACAGTGGCGGCGTGGAAAATTTCCCGCGTTTTCTCGAAAACTGGGGCGGCAAGCAATTCACCTACTACGGATCGATGATCCAACTTTACCAAAGCAAGCAGGCGATCGGCAACTGGGGCGCCGCCAATGTCTACGGCGCGCCGAATCGGGCCTGGAACTTCGACACGAACTTTATCAGCACTCCTCCTCCCGGGGTGCTGCGTCTCCTATAATTACCGTCGCGGCCGCTGGTATACCCAATAGGTCTTCTTTCGCGCTGCGTTTCCGCGCCGAACGGATGGCACAGTCACTGCTCTACTGATGACTTGTTCCCTCTTTTGCCGAAATGAAATCACCCAACCTGTTGCGCCGACGATCCGAAGGAATCGCTTTGGTCGAGGTCCTCGTCGCGCTCGCTCTGCTCACGCTGATGGTCGTTTCTTCGACTCAGGCCTTGGTGCAGACCAATAAACAATCAGCCGGCCAGCGGACCATGACTGCCGCGCGTGGAATCGTGCAACGGAATATAGATACCGCACTCACCGTCGGGTGGAATTTTGCCTCGGAGCCTGCGATTCTCGCTCTCACCTCCGTCACCGGTACGCCCTATGACGATGACGCAGCGCCCGCTAGTAATTCGGATGGTCTCGTCCAGATCGCAGTGATGGAAGATGGTGCCACCGCTACCGTTCCCGGCACCCTCACCCGAATTGTTACCGCTTTTGTGAATCCCGATGGCGCGCAGGTGCGCCGGGTCACCTTCCGGCTCGATTACAAATATCTTTCGCGTCCCTATTCCGTGCAGATGTCGACCCTACGCGCGATCGATGACTAACTAATGAAAGTTCGTCGTTCCGCATTTTCCCGGCTGGCCGGCTTCACGCTCGTGGAGTTAATGATTGCCGTAGCCATCCTGGCCGTGGTCGGGGTCCTCGTGACCAGCTTCACCGTCACGGAGACCTGGCTTTTCGCCAAGAACACAGCCCTGAACACTTCCCATCGGGCCGCACGCCGCGCTCTCGATCGGCTGGCGAATGAACTCCAGCAATCGCAGAGCCTACCCAGCCTGATCGACGTCGCCGGGAATGCGACCGCGAACGCACAGGCCGCCGGGGTGAGCTACGACAAGCTCGTCGGCTCGCCATACAAGGTCGAACATCCAGGGGGCACGGGCCTGAGCGCGAACGACACCAAGATCACGCTGACGCGATCGACGGACTTTCTCGCTTCCCCACCGATTCCCCGGGCTGGCGATGTCTTGTCTCTCGATCAGCCAGCCGGGAGTCCGGTACGTGCGCAGATCGCTTCCGTGAAGGTCACCAAGACCGATGCCAAGAAAGCACTCCAGACCTTGGAGCTAACTCTGACCGGGCCACTGGGCGCCGCTGTCTCCTGGGATCCGTCGGACACTAAGACCGCGCCGGTGGTTCGGCGTCAGGCCTTCCTGGTGGTGCCATCCGGCGCGCACAACGAACTTCGCTTTTACCAGAGCTTCGAACCCCTGCCGACACTCAACGATCCGACCTCCTATGTGGTCATCACTGCGGATGTGAGCACGGTGAAACTCCCTGACGGAACTCGGCGCGACGTCACTCCGTTCTCGATCGACACGTCGAACGGGGACAAACTTGTGAAAGCCAGTCTGCGCATGCAGGCGCGAGACTATGTCAATTCCCTCGCGAGCCGCCAGGCGGTATCGTTTAATACTTTCGTCCAGATCGACGTCACTCTCCCTTCGCGACTGAGGCCGAAGAGTTAGTCACCCCGCATATGAGAATTCATCCATCGATCGAGTCCGGGAAGCAATCTGGCAGCAGCCTCCTGGTGGTGATGTTTGTCATCACCGTGGTGGCCGTTTTCGTGGGCCTCGCCATTAAAGGCACCAGCGAAGGGGCACGACTGAGCACCCGCGCCACCAATTACGTCAATGTCGAGAAGGCCGCCGAAGGCGCGATTGAGTACGGCTATGGCGTCTGGAAAGCGCGCATTCTCGCGAAGGCCAGTCCGCTCACCCAGAGCGATCTCGATAAGAGCCCCCTGACTGGTCCCAGCTTTCCGGATATGCTCTATGCCAGCGCAGCCGAGAATGGGCCACTCACGATCACGGCGACCGATGAGTATGGCGCACCGGCTACAACTCCGACCCGGGTTTACACAAATCTGCCCTCATACCCCGGTTACAAAGGCTATTCCTATAGCTATGTGGTCAGCGCGAAGCTCCGCCAAACCAGCGGGTTTGGCACCGGGTCGGTCGCGGGCGTCAAACGCCAGGTCCAATACGTCGAGGTCCCGATCTTCCAATCGATGTTCTTCTTCGAACACGATCTCACCATTGGGCAACCGGCGGAAATGATCGTTGGCGGCTTGATTCATACTAACTCAGATCTCTTCCTCAACGGCTCGACCGTGGGCTCACTCACGATCAGCGGCGATGCTTCCTACTCGGGGAGTTATTCGGAAACCAAGGACGCGCCGTTCATTAGCTCCTGGGCTCCCTGGACTCCTTCCGCCAAAAAACCGCCGATCTATGATGGCGGTGGAAAGACGGAACAACTCTCCCAGGTTTCGCGTTTCGAGCCGTTTGGGGCCAAGCCTTCATCGGTCCTCGATCCGGCGCCGCAGGTCGATGGCAGTGGCCGGCCGATCGCGCCGGTCGATTCAGATGGCAATCCAAACAACGACAGCTATCGCGAGTTGATCGAACCGCCCGTCCTCGGTTTCGTCGATCCGCCGGAAATCGCGCAGCGTCGCCTTTACAATAAGGCAGGCATCATTCTCGACATCATCGGATCGGTCGTAACAGCCAGGACAGCGAATGGCACCACTCTGAGCGCGGCCCGGACAAAGGACTTGCTTGCGGTGATGACAGGTAAGACGACGATCTGGGATCAACGCGAAGGGAAGAACGTCACCGTGGCGAACATCGATATGTCCCAGGTCACGACCGCGTTAAATAGAAGCGGGGTGAAGAATTTCAACGGGGTCCTCTACATCGAAGACCTTACCCCCGGACTGCTCGATCCCAACCCCAAAACCGTGCGCCTCCAGAATGGCGGAGTGTTGCCGGATGGCGGCCTAACGATTGTAAGTCAGAACCCGGTCTACATCCAGGGTGACTACAACACCGGAACGGTGGCGGATCCGAATGTCGTGCCGGCGAATGCCACCGGTAATCCCGACAACACGGACTCGCCGGTCGCTTCGGGTTACACCGAGCAGCCTTCGGCGGTGATCGCGGATGCGGTTATGCTCCTATCCAATAGCTGGAAGGACACTAACTCTTCGCTCGATGTCGGGAGCCGCCTGGCCTCGAATACGACTTATAACACAGCAATCATGTCGGGCTTTATGCCTTCCGGATTTAAGCCGGCGACGGGCGCTCAATACGGATACTCCGGCGGGGCGATTAATTTCCCGCGCTTTCTCGAGCGCTGGACGGGAAAGAGCTGCACTTATTACGGTTCCATGGTGGAACTTTTCCAGAGCAAGACTTTCACTGGGGAATGGGATACCGGCAATATCTATGCGCCGCCGGCACGACGCTGGAATTACGATACTCTCTTCAGTTCGACGCCGCCCCCGGGCGCGGTCGATGCGGTGGTTATCGCCCGTGGCAGCTGGGCGAAGTTCTAGGAGGAAAGCGATGAAATCCGTTGGACTCACCCTTCTGCTGTTAGCGGGCTTGGCGGATCGCGCGGGCGCGACTGATCTTACGCCGCATTTCATTAACAAAAACACCGACGGCGTCGTGATCACGCGCCCATTCTTTGCCGACGGCATGAAGAAATATGGGATCAGGATCGATGCCGAAACGAAGCTGAGCGCATTCGACGGCGGAGCAATTTTCCGGTTCGATAAAATGCCGGGAGCGGCGATGCGGTTGCGGCGCTCGCCGCTGCCCGCGGAGACGGGTTTCGGCCCGGAGACGTTCGAAGCGTATCAAAAGGCGGCGCGGACCCTTTTGCCGCCGGGCGCGGAGGGAATAGTTTTCGTGGAAAGCGCGCTCGATCCCCTTCCGATCAATCACTGGCAGAGTCTGCGCGTCACCTTTTCCTACCAGGTCGCGAACCAGGCGCAGCGCCAGAGCGTGATCTTCCTGAATCTCAAGCCGACCGAGCAGATCGTGGTGCAGACCACGGCGGACAAGCGCAATTTCGAAGAGGTCTCCGGCCGGGCCTTCAACATTGTGCGTCGCTGGCACGAGATCAATCCGGACGACGAACAGCCGTTTAATTAGCGGCTCCGTCGCCCCGCGATTTGGCGGGCGTTTTCCGACTTGTCCCCCCGCCCAAGATCGCTACGTTGGGTGCTCCCGCGTGCTGGGCAGTTCGCCCCGTGGGTCGCCCTTTTATGAATACTGGTAATATCGTTCAAGTCATCGGTCCCGTCGTCGACGTGGACTTCGCCGACGCCGGCAAGTTGCCCGGCATCTACAACGCGCTCGAGATCGAGTACGAGGTCAACGGCAACCCGACCAAACTCACCCTCGAAGTGCAGCAGCATCTGGGTGATAGCTGGGTCCGCTCGATCGCGATGTCTTCCACCGAAGGCTTGAAGCGGGGGATGAAAGTGAACGACACTGGCGGCCCGATCACCGTCCCGGTGGGCGAGGGGACTTTGGGACGAATCTTCAACGTCACGGGCGACCCGGTAGACAACCGCGGCCCGGTCGCTTTCACGAAGCGTTATCCGATTCACCGTAAGGCGCCCGAGCTCACCGAGCAGGATGTGCAGGCGAATATCCTCGAGACCGGGATCAAGGTCATCGATCTCATCTGCCCGTTCACCAAGGGCGGCAAGGTCGGCGCGTTCGGCGGTGCGGGCGTTGGCAAGACGGTGGTCATTCTCGAGCTGATCAACAACATCGCGAAGAACCATGGCGGTTTCTCCGTCTTTGCGGGAGTGGGCGAACGTTCCCGTGAGGGCAACGATCTTTACACCGAGATGAGCGAGGCGGGCGTCATCGACCAGAAAGACCTGAGCAAATCGAAGGTCGCGCTGGTTTACGGACAGATGAACGAACCTCCCGGCGCGCGTCTCCGCGTCGCGCTGAGCGCGCTTGCGATGACGGAATACTTCCGCGACGAACGCAACCAGGACGTGCTCCTGTTCATCGACAACATCTTTCGTTTCTCGCAGGCCGGCGCGGAAGTTTCGGCATTGTTAGGCCGAACTCCGAGCGCGGTCGGTTACCAGCCGACGCTTGCGGCCGAGATGGGCGATCTGCAGGAACGCATCACCTCGACCACCAAAGGCTCGATCACTTCGGTGCAGGCCGTTTACGTGCCGGCGGACGATCTGACCGATCCGGCTCCGGCGAACACTTTCGCGCATCTGGATTCCACCATCGTGCTCGAGCGTTCGATCGCTGAGCTCGGGATTTATCCGGCTGTCGATCCGCTTGCTTCCACCTCGAAAGCGCTCGCGCCCGACATCGTCGGCGAGGAGCATTACAACGTCGCCCGCGGCGTGCAGAAGGTGCTTCAGCGCTACAAGGATTTGCAGGATATCATCGCGATTCTCGGCATGGACGAGCTCTCGCCGGAAGACAAGTTGACCGTCTTCCGCGCCCGCAAAATCCAGCGTTTCCTCAGCCAGCCCTTTCACGTCGCGGAAGTCTTCACCGGCACCGCCGGCCAGTACGTTTCGATCACCGAAACCGTCCGCGGCTTCAAAGAAATCCTCGAAGGCAAACATGACGATGTCGCCGAGCAGAATTTCTACATGAAGGGCGGCATCGAGATGATCAAGGAGTAGCATGGCGGCCCGCACCCTTCGTCTGGAAATCGTGACCCCGGAGGCGAAAGCCTACTCCGAGGACGTCGACATGGTGGTCATCCCGGGCCGCGATGGCGAACTCGGCGTTTACCCGCAACACGTTCCGGTGCTGACCACGATCAAACCCGGCGAGCTCCGTGTTTTCAAAGGCGGCGTGCAAACTTCGCTCGCGGTGGGGGATGGCTTCGCCGAGATCACGGGCGACGCGATTTCCGTGCTCACCGACATGGCGCTCGAGTCGAGCGCGATTGATGAAGCTGCGGCGGAAGCCGCCGTCGCGCGCGCGCAGGCGGCGATGAAAGAAGATCTCGGCGGTGAAGAAGTCGCGGCCGTGCAGGCTTCTTTGCAAAAGGCGCTCGCCCAGCTGCACGTGAAGCGCCGCGGTCGGCACTAGCTTTTCGTTAGGCCGAGTCTTCGGCACTCATGCAAACGCCAGCCGCGCTCGGGATCATCGCCGGGAACGGCGTCTACCCGCTGCTCCTCGCCGATGCCGCGCGGGTCGCGGGCGTGAAGCGGATCGTCGTCGCCGCGTTCAGTGACGAGACCTCGCCGGAGATCACAAATCGCGCGAACGAGATCGAATGGCTCCGGGTGGGCCAGCTCGGGAAATTGCTCAACTTTTTTCGCGAGGCGAAAGTGGGTCACGCGATCATGGCCGGCCAGATCGCGCCCGGAAATCTTTTCAATCTGCGGCCCGACCTGAAAGCGATGCTGCTCCTCGCGCGGCTCCGGCAGCGCAATGCCGAGTCGATCTTCGGCGCGATCGCCGACCAGCTCGCGGAGGTCGGCGTGGAACTGCTCCCGGCCACGACTTTTCTCGATCATCTGCTCGCGCCCGCGGGCCATTTTGCCGGCCCAAAACTGAAGGAGCGCGAAGCACAGGACATCAGCTTCGGCTTCGAGATCGCGAAGCAACTGAGCGCGCTCGATGTCGGCCAGACGATTGTGGTGAAAAACGGCACCGTCCTCGCGGTCGAAGCTTTCGAGGGGACGAATGAAGCGATCAAACGCGGGGGCTCGTTAGGCAAAAAAAACGCGATCGTGGTCAAGGTGACAAAACCGGGCCAGGACATGCGTTTCGACGTGCCGGTGATCGGGACCGAAACGCTGCGGGTCGCAGCGGAGGCGAAGATTCGCGCCATTGGGGTCGAGGCCGGCCGGACCTTGCTGCTCGAGAAGGCAGCGCTTATCGCACTGGCAGAGCGGTCAAAGATTTCGCTTTTCGGCCGGTGAGTCGTTCCAGCAGCAGTTGCTTCAACTGCGGGGAAAAGTCGGAACAAAAGAGAACTTTGCGCGCCGCCGGGAAAGAGCGCCGCCTAACGAAAAGCGCGTTGTCGTTTCCGACCGCGGCGTAGCGGGTCTCCAGCGTGATGAGATCGGGCCGCGCGGCTGCGGCGACGGCGAGCGCGTCGAAGATCGGGCCGCCCTTTTCTCGCGCGAAAGTTTGCCAAAACCAGAGCCAGATGCGGCTGCGGCGCGCGAGGTAACGGCCCGCCGTCCCGCTCGCCGCCAGCGCGCCGAGATCGCGCCGATCGAGTTGCAGGCGCGATGAGACTTCGATCGGCGCGAGCACGATCGGCACGCGCGCGTCCAGCACTGCGCGCATGGCGGCCGGATCTTTCACGAGATTCGCATCGTGGATCCGGAACCGCTGCTGCGGCCCGAATCCAAGTGTCGCCTCCGGCGTTTGTCCCGCCACCATGATCACCTCGCGAATCCGGCCGGCTTCTTCCGGATGGAGTCGCAGGAAAGTCGCGAGGTTCGTCAGTGGACCGAGCGCGAGATACGTCAACCGCTCCCGGCGCAGCGCCCCGGCGAGCGCTTCGCTCGCGGCGGTGGTGCGGCCCAGATCCGCAGGCGACTCCGCTCCCGGCGAGACCGGGAGCGTTTGCCCGAATGCGCCTAACGAATTCCGCAATCGCGCCGTGGTCCCGCGGAGCGGCGCGTTGCCGTAAGTGGAGCTCACACCCGCGAGGCTGAGTTCCGGCGAACGCAGCGCGAAGAGCAGAGCATAGCCGTCATCCACCTCGCGGAGCGGCGAGCCTAACGACAAATCAGAATCGATCCAAACCGGGCGCACCGCCGCCTCGCCGAATGCCGCCGAGAAAACCAGCCCGAGCGCGATCGTGATCCGGAAAAGCGGATTCGCCATCCCGCGCCGAAAGGTCGACTGCAACAGGACTGACCGCCTACATTTCCATCTGGTAACCGGAATCCGGCAGCGCGCAGATGTCGCGCAGGAGCGCCCGTCGTTCCGCGCTCTGCGCGGTTTTCGGCAGGTATTCATGAACGCTGGCGCGCATCTCGGCGCGGAAGTTGGCCTCCCACCGATCAAGGATGGGCAGGGGGGAGATAATGGCAAAGGCAAGGGCCGCGGTGATGAGGAGAAGGATTCGCATGTGTCGCGATTGCCCCACAAAGAGCGCCCGCTGCGCAACAGAAATCGCCCGCCCCGCGGCTCACCCTCGGCAACTTCCTCGTTGCAAATCCCGTCGTTGCACTCGAAAATCGAAACTCTTTCCGGGGTCTTAGCTCAGTTGGTAGAGCGCCTCAATGGCATTGAGGAGGTCAGGGGTTCGATTCCCCTAGGCTCCATTTCTTTTTCACGTCCGCGAGAGTGCGAAGCCCATGAGCGATTTCGAGCAGAACGGCGCTGACCCAGTCTCCAGCGAGCGCGGGCTAAAGGAACTGGGCGTGCTTTATCGCGCGAGCCTGATCTTCAGCCAGGCGCACGATCCGCGCCGCGTGGGCCAGCACATCATCGATACGATCGAGCACTTGATGCCTTACCAACGCAGCTCAATCTGGCTGCGCCACGATGATAGCCAGGCGCTCGAGTTGCTGGCCCACAGCCATCTCGGATTGCCGCCAGCCGCGCTCGAGCAGGAGCTGGCGCGGGTGCGCACATTGGTGCCCCGACTCGGCGCGGGTATTTCCGGCTGGGTCGCCTTGCACGGCCAGCCGGTCCGCAGCGGTGACTTGAAAACCGAGCCGCGCTATCGCGAAGCCGATCCCGCGATGCAATCGGAGCTCTGTGTTCCCATCATCGTGAACGGCCGTACGATCGGAGCGATCAACGTCGAGAGCGAACGGCGGGATGCGTTCAGCGATCACGACGAACAGCTCCTGACCACGCTCGCGAATCAGGCCGCGATCGCGATCGAGAACGCGCGCCTCTTTCACGCGCTCGAGACCGACCTGAGCGAACGTCGCCGCGCGGAGGAAGAACTGCGCGCATCGCGGCAGAGCCTGGCGGACATTTTTACCTTCGCGCCGGTCGGCATTTACCGCTCCTCGCGCGCCGGCCACTTCCTCACCGCGAACAAGGCGCTCGCCGAGATCCTCGGCTACCCCTCGGTGGAAGAGTTGCTGCAGGTCCCGATCGAGGCCGGCATTTATTTTCCGGGTGAGCGCGAGCGATTGATCCAGAAATATGAAGGCATCGGCTACGGCCTGGATTTGGACACCGTCTGGAAGCGGAAAGACGGATCGCCGATTGCGATCCAGCTCACCTCGCATGCGATCAAGCGGCTGACTGGCGAGACGGAATATTTCGAGGGCTTCGTGCGCGACATCACCGAGCGGAAAAAGGCGGAGGCGACCTTGCGCGGAAATGCCGAGCGTCTCGCCAAGGCGCAGCAGGTTGCGCGCATGGGGTTTCTCGATTGGAACCTGGTCACAGATGAGATCGTGCTCTCGGCGGAAGCCTGCCGAATTTACGGTTTCCAGGAGGGCGACATCACCGCCACGGCGGAATTGCTCGTCTCCGCGGTCCACCCCGACGATCTCGCGCGGGTTCGCGCGCAACTGGAAGCCACGATGCGCGACGGCACGCCCTACGACATCGAGCATCGGCTCGTGCGGCCGGATGGTCTGGTCATCTGGTCCCATTCGCAGGCGGAACTTTTTCGCGATTCCGAGGGCCGGCCGCGGACTCTGCTCGGGACCACGGTGGACATCACGAAACGCAAACAGGCGGAGATCGAGCTGGAACAGTCGCGCGCCGAATTGCGCGCGCTCCTCGCGCGGCTTCATCGCGCGCGTGAGGAGGAGCGCATCCGCATCTCGCGCGAGGTGCACGACGAACTCGGGCAGCTATTGACCGGGTTGAAAATGGATGTGCGCTGGCTGGAGCGAAAACTTTCGGAACCGGGCATGCCGGCGCAATTCAACCCGCTGCTCGACCGCGTCGTCGGTGCCTCGGAACTGGCTGACGCCACCCTCGCTGTGGTGCAAAAAATCGCGGCGGAACTTCGCCCCGGCTCGCTCGACGCACTCGGCCTGGAAGCGGCGTTGCGTTCCGAGGCGCGCCGGTTCGAGGAACGCTTCGGCGTGCGTTGCACTGTGATCGCGTCGCAGAGTGAGTTCGTCGCTTCGCCCGAGATCGCGAATGAACTCTTTTACATTTTTCGCGAGGCGATGACGAACGTCGCGCGGCACGCGCAGGCGAGCAGCGTGGAAATCCGCCTGCAGGTGGAAGGCACCGATCTCGTGCTCGAGGTGCGCGACGACGGCGTCGGCCTCTCCGACGAGTCGCAGTGCGCCCCGCGTTCGCTCGGGATGATGGGCATGGTCGAGCGGGCTCGGCATGCGAACGGGTCGATCGAGTTTGCGCCTAACGAGCCTCACGGCACGAAGGTGACCGTGCGCGTGCCCGGAGTGCCGGCGTGAATCGCATTCTCCTGGTGGACGACCACGAGATCGTCCGGCGCGGCCTGCGGCAACTGCTGAGCGAGGAATTTCCCGAGGCATCTTTCGGTGAAGCGACGCGGGTGCCGGAGGCGCGGGCGCTGCTCGCGGAAAAAAGGTGGAGCCTCGTGGTCCTCGACATCAATCTTCCCGGCGGCACTGGTCTCGACCTGATCAGCGAAGCGAGCCGACTCTGCCCGCAGGCCGCCGTGCTCGTCCTGAGTGCATACCCGGAAGCGGAATTTGCGGTCCGCTCCTTCAAGCTCGGCGCCGCCGGTTACCTAACGAAAGACAGCGTCGCCGACGAGATGCTGGTCGCCGTGCGGAAGGTCCTGGCCGGCGGCAAATACGTCAGCGCTTCGCTCGCCGAGCGGCTCGCGAGTGCACTCGGTTCGCGGCCGGATTCCGCCCCGCACGAGATGCTTTCCAGCCGTGAACTGGAAGTGCTCCGCCTGGTTGCCACCGGCAAGACGATCAAGATCATCGCGGCGGAACTTTCCCTGAGTGAGAAGACGATCGCGACCTATCGCGCCCGCCTGTCGTCGAAGTTGCAACTCTCCACCAATGTCGAACTCGCGCGCTATGCGCTGCAGCACGGCCTGGTGGATTAGCGGCCTGTGGCTGTCGGGAAATCTCCCGACAGGAGGTTCAGCCTTTCCGTCCCTGTCGCCGGCGCGCGCCGCGGCCGAAATTCGGTCGTCATGTATCAAATCCCGCTTCGCGTCCTCCTCGTGGAAAACTCGCTGCCGATTCGCGCCCGGGTCCGCAGCTCGATCGAGGAAAGTGTCCGGGCCGAGATCGTGGGCGAAGCGAGCACGATCGCCGAGGCACTCCCGCTCTTCGCGGCGCAGCTGCCCGACGCGGTGACCCTCGATCTCTATCTGCCGGATGGAAACGCCTTCGGCCTGATCACGGAATTCAAGCGCAGCCATCCGGCCTGCGTCGTGATTGTGCTCACCGCATTTTCCACTCCCGAAACGGAAGCGCATTGTCGTCTGCTCGGCGCGAATCATTTTTTCGAGAAGACCCAGGAGTTCGAGCAGATTCCCGTGGTCCTCGCCGAGTTGCAGGAATCCCGCACTCGTTAGGCAAATCCGCGTGCGCCTTGGCGACGCCGTGGGTTTAGACTCCGGCGATGGCAGAGAAAACTTCAACGCGGGTCGTGGTCGTCGGTGGCGGTCCGGCCGGGTTGCGCGCGGCGGAAGTCGCGGCCGCGGCCGGGGCGACCGTGCGCCTGTTCGACGCGCAGGGTTCCTGCGGGCGGAAATTTCTTGTCGCCGGCCGCGGCGGTTTGAATCTCACCCACAGCGAACCCGCGGAAAATTTCCCCGGCCGTTACCGCGCGGAGCCGGAGCGCTGGCATGAGCTGCTCGACGCTTTCGGGCCGGACGATCTGCGCGCCTGGGCCGAGGCGCTGGAGATTGAAACCTACGTCGGCACCAGCGGTCGCGTTTTTCCGCGCGGGCAGAAGGCCGCCGCGCTTTTGCGCGCCTGGCTCCGCCGGCTGCAGAAGATGGGCGTTGAATTTCAAACCAACGCGCGCTGGCTTGGCCTAACGAAAAGCGACTCTGGCTGGCGCCTGCGCTTTTCCGGCAGCGAAGGGGAGATCGAAGTCGAAACCCACGCCGTGGTGCTCGCGCTCGGCGGCGCGTCATGGCCCGAGACCGGTTCCGATGGGAGCTGGCCGCCGCTCCTCGCCGCGCAGGGCGTGGAGATCGCGCCCTTTGTGGCCGCGAACTGTGGATGGGAAGTCGCCTGGTCTCCGGAATTGCTGGCCGAAGCCGAGGGTTTGCCCCTGAAAAATCTCCATGTGAAGGCGGGCGACGAAGTGGTTTCCGGTGAACTCCTGATTACACGTCACGGTCTCGAAGGCGGCGCAATTTACCGGCTCGGTCCCATCCTGCGTGCGCAGGAATCGCCGGCGCTGCGGATCGATTTCAAGCCACAGGTCACAGCGGAAACCTTGCGCGAGCGCGCCGGCCCGCACCTTCAGCCTAACGAGTGGTATCGCGCGTGGAAGCTGAGCCCGGGCGCAATCGCCCTGCTCCGCGCGGCCACGCCGGAAGCCGGCTGGGACTTGGCGACAACCATCAAGTGGGTGAAAGATTACCCGCTCGCACTCGTTAGGCCGCGTCCGCTGGCCGAGGCAATTTCCAGTGCCGGCGGCGTGCGCTGGAGCGAGCTCGACGAAAACCTGATGCTCCGCCAGCTCCCCGGCGTTTTTCTCGCCGGGGAAATGATCGACTGGGAGGCGCCGACGGGCGGCTACCTCTTGCAAGGTTGCTTCTCCACCGGCACCCGAGCAGGGCAGGCAGCCGCCTGTCGCGCGGGTCTCTGACCCGTGAGGTCCGCTTGGTTCTGAAGCGTCAAGACTCGGGTCGGAGACCCGCGCTCTACAGAGGCCGAGGCCTAGCTCATCCAGCTGTTCCACCGCTTCCGCAGCGGTTTCACATAGCTGTCGACGTCCACATCCTTCACCTGATCGAACCCTGCGCGAACGGCATCGCTGACCGCTTCCGCCGAGGCATCGTAGCCGCGCCGCGCCTTGCGCAAATAAGGAAGGACCGGCTCGGACATTCCGCGCCAATCAATATTCTTCAGCGCGTTGCGCACCGTCAGGGGAGTCGGCTCCACCGGCCGCGACGCGTAACGAATCGCCAGCCCGATCGCCAACCCGAGCGCGAGCGCGCCGAGCACCGTCGGGATCGGATTTTCGCGGAGGTAAAATTCGGTGCGTTCCCGCGCGATCACCGCGCGTTGCCGGGTCTGGTCCCAGGTCTCGGAAGCGGCATCGGAAAATTTGCGCGCGCCCTCTTCCAGCCGGCTTCCAGCAGTGCGGCTGCTCACTTCGTGCCCGAATTCCGTCTCCGCCATCGGATCTTCTTTCGGAAAATTGTCACCATTGGAATTCTTCATACCCATTAGTTCGCATTTCGGGGCCGTTTTGCGTGCCAGCGCGCGCGCCTCGCGCGAAATCGCCACGTCCATTCATCGCCCGCCGGTCGAAACATCATCGAACACCGCGCGGCGGTCGCAGTCTAACCTTGGAAGGAATCAACTATGAGCGACGAACAACCAACACCGATCGACCTGACTGCCGAGGAAAAATACTGGCGCGAGCATCATCAGGCGCAGCCTCACGCGTCGGGCGGCACTTACGAGCAATTTGCCCCGGCCTATCGCGTCGGCGCGAAAGCCGCGGAAAAATATCCCGGGAAAGATTTTCACGAGATCGAGGACGACATCGCGCTGGATTACGAGAAGCACGAGATCGGTTCCGCGCTTCCGTGGGATCATGTGCGCGGAGCGTCGAAAGCGGCGTGGGCGAAACTCAGCGGGCTCAATCCCCCGCGTGATCCGAGCCGCGGCCTGCGCGGCGGGATCTAAAGCCGGCGCCAGTTCAGCGCCACTGGTGCTTCGGATATTTCCGCTGCAGCTCTTTCTTGATTTTCGGATAACTCTCCAGCCAGAACGTGGCGAGGTTATCCGTGATCTGGATCGGCCGGTGATTCGGCGCCAGCACTTCGATTCGTAACGGCACCCGGCCCGGCCCGATCGCGAGCCCGCGCTCCACGCCGTAGAGATCCTGGATTCGCGCCGCGATCGTCGGCGGGGTGCCCGTGCTGTAGGTGATCTTCGCGTTGCGTTCGTTAGGCAACCGGATCCGCTCCGGCGCGAATTCATCGAGCGCGCGCTGCTGGTTCGCGCTCAGCCAGGAGCGCAAAGCCGGCGCGACCGCGCGATCCTTGATCTCCTTATAGCTGCTTGCTCCCTGGCAGATTTGTTCGATTAACAGCGCGCGCTCGCTCTCGCCGATCGGCGGCGAGTTCGAGCTCGGGAAATTGCGCCGCCGCGAAGTTCAGCCGCGCGATCCATTGCTCGACCGCGTGGTCCCACTTCTTGAGCGGACACGTTCCCGCGATCACTTCGCGTGCGAGCAGGGCGGCAGACTCGGGTGCCGGCACGCGCTCGGTCTTCTTATCCTCGAGCACGAGATCGTGGAAAAGCAGCGCGCTGCGGCCCAGCACCCGGCGCGCGGTCGCGTCGAAATAGACCTCGGTTTTTTCCCGCACCGCTTCCGGGAAAAATTCGCGCAGCCATTCCGGCTTGATCGCGGTCGCGAGCGTCAGCAGCACCTGCCGCTCGCCGTCGCCCGATTCGATCTCGCGAATTTCCGAAGCGGTGAGGAGCCGGGCGCGATGCACCACGCTTTCGCGCGCGAGCACGCCGCGGCGGTTGTGGACCAGCGCGCAGCGCAGCGTTCCTTCGTCGAGCCGCGCCGCGACCTGGTCAGGAAAACCAGCGAGCACGCAGCGCGCGATCGCGTCCGGTTTGGTTTCCTGCTCCGCGACGTCGAGCCCTTCCGCGCGCGCGATCCCGAGGAACTGCTCCCAGAGCTGCGCCGCCTCGCGCGCCGCGCCGCCATGCACGCCTAACGACTCGCAGCGCCGCGGATCGAACTGGTTTTTCTCCGCGAATCGGAACGCCCGCACGAGAATGAAAAGGTCCGACTCATCGTCGCTTCCGAGAAAATCTTCGCGGTCGCTCCGCATCTGTTTGCCCTCGGCGCGGCGCAGCACGCTCCGGCCTTGCGTGAGCGCGGCGATGAGCGCGATCGCGCGCACGCATTTCTCCTGCGCCGCCGCGAGCAGCATCCGCGCATAACGCGGGTGTACCGGGAAGGCGAGCATCCGTCGGCCTAACGACGTGATCGCGCCCGCCGCGAGGGCGCCGAGGTCGGTCAGGAGCTGCTCCGCGGTTTCGAGCGCCTTGGGCTCAGGCGGTTCCAGCCAGCGGAAGCCGGCGACATCTTCGATCCCGCTGGCTTTAAGCGTCAGGACTACTTCCGCGAGATCGAGCCGCTTTACTTCCGGCAGTTCCTGCGGCGCGCGCTCAATGTGTTCGCGCTCGGTCCAGAGCCGCAGGCAATGCCCGGGCGCGGTCCGCCCCGCGCGCCCGGTCCGCTGGTCGGCGGCGGCGCGGCTGATTTTCTCGATGAAAAGGGTGTTGATCCCGCGCCGCGGATCGAACCGCGCGATCCGCGCGAGCCCGCTATCGAGCACGACGCCGCACGCCGTCGATCGTGAGCGAAGTCTCCGCGACGTTGGTCGCGACGATCACCTTGCGCTTCGCGTATTGCTGGAGCGCGGCGTCCTGTTCGTTAGGCGGAAGCTCGCTGTAGAGCGGCAGGACGACGAATTGGCTGCTCACCCGCGAAGCGCGCAGGGCCGCGATCGTGCGCGTGATCTCGTATTTTCCCGGCAGGAAAACGAGCGCGTCGCCCTCCGTGCGCGGGGCGAGGCGCTCCAGTTCATCCGCGATCAGGTCCCAGACCGGGTAATTTTCCGCGCGCACCGGTTTTTCGAGATACTCGACCGTCACCGGATGGGTGCGGCCGCTGGAAGTGAGGACCGGGCAGGGGGCGAGATACTTTTCCAGCTTCTCGGATTCCAGCGTTGCGGACATAACCACGAGCTTGAGATCCGGCCGCGTCGTTTCCTGCAAATGCAAGGCGCGGGCGAGCGTGATGTCGCCGTAGAGATGACGCTCGTGGAATTCATCGAAGAGAATCGCCGCGACGCCGCGCAATTCCGGATCGTGCAGCAGTTGCCGCAGGAGAATTCCCTCGGTGACAAAACGAATCCGAGTCTTTGCCGAGACCGTGCGCTCGAAGCGAATCTGGTAGCCGACCTCCTCGCCTAACGAGCCGCCGCGTTCCTGCGCGACGCGCTTCGCGAGGAGCCGCGCAGCCAGCCGGCGCGGCTGCAGCACGACCACTTCGCCCGCGCCGAGCAGTCCGTGGTCGAGGAGGATTTGCGGAACCTGCGTCGACTTTCCGGAGCCGGTTGGCGCCTCGAGGATCAGCCGCGGATTTTCGCCTAACGATCGCACGATCTCGCTTTCGAGTTCGTAGATCGGCAGGTCGCGCGGTGCGCTCACTGCCGGAAATCGGCGACGAAGTCGGCGATGTCCTGCTCGGTGACCGACCAGGAGCACATCAGCCGGTAAATATCGGGCTCGATGAATTTATAGAAGTGCCAGCCGCGCGCGAAGAGCGCTTCCACCTTCTCGTCAGGCAAACGCAGGAAGAGCGCGCTCGCTTCGCGCGGGAAGACCAGCTCGGCGCCGATCTGGTCGGCTAGCTTCTGCGCCATCGCGTTCGCGTGCCGCGCGTTTTTCAGCCAGACCTCATCCGTGAGCAACGCCGACCAGGGCGCGGCGACGAAGCGCATCTTCGACGCGAGCTGCGCCGCCTGTTTCGCGCGGTAATCGAATTCCCGCGCCAGCTCGCGATTGAAGAAGACCACCATCTCGCCCACCGCCATGCCATTCTTCGTCCCGCCGAATGCGAGCACGTCGATCCCGCGTTCCCAGGTGATCGCGCGCGGCCGGCAGCCTAACGACGCCACCGCGTTGGCAAAGCGCGCGCCGTCCATGTGCAGGAGCAGCCCGCGCTCTTTGGCGAAGGCTGCGATCGCATCGAGTTCGTCCGGCGTGTAGACGGTGCCGAGCTCGGTCGATTGCGTAACGCTGAGCACGCGCGGCTTCGGCGAATGCAGTTCGCGCTGCCGCGCGAGCACCGCGGCCGCGTCGGCCAGATCGATCTTGCCACTCGTGCCGCCAACCCGAAGCAGCTTCGAGCCGCCGGAAAAAAACTCGGGCGCGCCGCATTCATCGGTCTCGATGTGCGAGTGCTCGTGACAAAGCACGCTCTGGAAGGGCCGGCAAAGGTGCGCGAGCGCGAGGGAATTTGCGGCCGTGCCGTTGAAGACGAAAAAGGTCTCGCAATCGGTCTCGAAAATTTCCCGGACCTGCGCGCCGACTTTCCTGGTCCAACGATCGTCGCCGTAGGAAGAGACCGCGGTGCGATCATTCGCCTCGGCGAGCGCGGCCCAGGCCTCGGGACAAATGGCCGCGGTGTTATCGCTGGCGAATTCGTAGCGGTCGCGGGTCGGCATGGCCCAAGTCCTAGCCGCGCTCTGCGCCGCGGGCAACCGCCTAACGAAAAGTGAAACGCCTGGACGGGAACGGGCCTGACCCTTCAGGACGCCCCCGCCAGGCGACTCACCTCATGCCCCAAAAATCCTAGGTGCAACCGCGCAGCAAAAAGATCACGAGCAGGATCGGAATCGGGATGCCGAGGAGCCAGAGGAAGATGTAGCCGAGGGCGCCCTTTTCTTTGATTTTTTCAGTTAGTTTCATAGCGGGTTGGTTTTCACTTTTTATTCGCAGGCAAAGTTTGTCGCGGGTGTGCTTTTTTTGGGACGGCGGATTAACCGGATGAAACGGATTGGGAGGGCGCGTGGAGGCTGGCTCCTCCCAATCCCGAAAATCCTGTTAATCCTGTCAGTTCCTTTTCTAAACGACCGGGCTTCCCAGAGGACCGGCGGGATCCTTCGACTGCGCTCAGGATGACCCCGCTTTGCCGAAAGCAGCGGCCCGCTTTATCCTCGGCCCATGAGTGCTCTCCAAGCCGACGTCGAACGCCGCGGCGAACAAATTTTCGAACTGGTCGATCGCCACCCCGAATCGCTTTTCAGCAAAGCCGGTTTCTACCAGCGGATGATGGCCTTCTCGATGCGCGACGAGAAATTCAAGGTGCAGATGTTTCGTTTCGTCGACGTGCTCGCGTCGCTCCGCCGCTCCGGCGATATCGTGCAGCATCTGCGCGAATATTTCGCCGGGATGGACAACAGCATCGTCCCGATGATGAAGACCGGCCTGCGCGCCGCCGGCATTTTCCCGTGGCTCACCGCGACCATCCTGCGCCGCAATGTCGCCGGGATGGCGCGGCAATTCATCGCCGGGCGCGACGGCAAGGACGTGATGAAAACCCTGCGCGCGAAACGCAAGGAACAGATCGGGTTCACCGTCGACCTGCTCGGCGAAGCGGTCGTGAGCGAACAGGAAGCGGACGAATACGCGGCTCGCGCGATGGAACTGCTCGACACGCTCTCCCGCGAGACCGGGAGCTGGAGGGATCCGTTAGGCAAAAACTCCGAGCTTTTCCCGGTGGTGAATCTGTCGGTGAAAATCTCCGCCTTCTATTCGCAGATGAACCCGGCCGACCCGGACGAGGCGGTGGCGCATCTCGCGCCGAAGCTGCGGCCGATCCTGCGCCGCGCGAAGGAAGTGGGCGCCTTCGTGAATTTCGACATGGAGAGCTACGCGCATAAGAACGCGACGCTGCAGCTCTTCAAGAGCCTGTTCATGGAGGAGGAATTCCGGAACTGGCCGCACGCCGGGATCGTGATCCAGGCTTACCTGCGCGACTCCGAGCGCGACCTCCGCGCGTTGATCGACTGGGGCCGGCAGCGCGGCACGCGCTTCGCAGTGCGGCTCGTGAAAGGCGCCTACTGGGACTACGAAAAGATCGTCGCGGCGCAGAACGGCTGGGTCTGCCCGGTCTATCTCCAGAAGCCAGAGAGCGACGCGAACTTCGAAGCGTGCACCCGCGTGCTGCTCGATAACGAGTCGATCGTCACCGCCGCGTTCGGTTCGCACAACGTGCGCTCGATCGCGCACGCGATGGCTTATGCGGACTCGTTAGGCATCGACCAGAGCCGGTTCGAGTTTCAACTCCTTTACGGGATGGCCGGCCCGATCAAGCGCGCGCTGGTCGAGATGGGTTTCCGGGTCCGCGAATACTCTCCGGTCGGCGAGCTCCTTCCGGGGATGTCTTATCTCGTTAGGCGGCTGCTCGAGAACACTTCCAACGAAGGTTTTCTCAAGGCGAAATTCTCCGACCAACTTTCCACCGCGCAGCTTCTGCGCGATCCGAACGAACTGATCACGAACGACGCGCACGTCCTGCCGCCGCTCGAGCTCGATGACGACCTCGACACGCCTCCGGGCGATACCTATGAGAACGCGCCGATGGTGAATTTCGTTCATCACCAGACCCAGGAACAGATGCAGACCGCGCTCCGCGAAGCGCGCAGCCGGTTCGGGCGGGAATACCCCCTAACGATTAAAGGAGAACACGTCACCACCGGGAAGTGGCTGCCGTCGGTCAACCCGAGTGCGCCTAACGAGATCGTGGGCAAGGTCGCCGACGCCGGGATTCCCGAAGCCGAGCGCGCAGTGAAAGCGGCACGCGCCGCGTTCGATCACTGGTCGCGCACTTCGGTCGAGCATCGCGCGCAGTTATTGGAGCGGGTCGCGGCGATCATGGAACGCCGCCGGTTCGAGCTCTGCGCGGTGGAAGTTTTCGAGGTCGGAAAACCGTGGGCGGAAGCCGACGGCGACATCCGCGAGGCGATGGATTTCCTTCTCTTCTACGCGCAGCAAATGCGCATCCTCGGCCGCCCGCAGCTCACGCAGCACGTGCCGGGTGAGGAGAATTACCAGCACTACTGGGCCCGCGGCGTCGCGCTCGTGATCGCGCCGTGGAATTTCCCGATCGCGATTCTTTGCGGGATGGTCTCGGCCGCGCTCGTCACCGGCAATACCGTGATCATGAAACCGGCCGAGCAATCAGCCGTCTGCGGCGCCTTATTGATGGAGATGTTCGAGGAAGCGGGCGTGCCGGCGGGCGTGCTTAATTTCCTCAATGGTGACGGCGCCGTGATCGGCGCGCACCTCGTCGATCATCCCGATGTCGATTTGATCGCGTTTACCGGCTCGCGCGAAGTTGGCTTGAAAATCTGGGAAGCCGGCGGCAAGACCCGCCCCGGCCAGCGCGAACTCAAACGCGTGATCTGCGAGATGGGCGGGAAGAACGCGATCATCGTCGATTCCGATGCCGACCTCGACGAGGCGATCATCGACACGATCTACTCGGCCTTCGGTTACCAGGGCCAGAAATGTTCCGCGCTCTCGCGCCTCATCGTGATGGAGGAAAACTACGACCGCGTGATGGAACGCCTCGTCGCGGCCGCGGGCAGCCTGCGCGTCGGGAACCCGGAAGACCCCGGGATCAAGGTTGGCCCGGTGATCGACGACGTCGCGCACCAGCGCATCCTCGACACGATCGAGCGCGCGAAAGGCGAAGCGACCCTCGCCTTCCAGGCGAAGAACGTGCCTAACGACGGCTACTTCGTGCCGCCAACCATCTTCACCGACGTGAAACCGAACGCGCGGATCGCGCAGGAGGAAATCTTCGGACCGGTCCTGAGCGTGATCAAAGTGAAGGACCTCGACGAAGCGCTCGAAGTCGCGAACGGCACCGACTACGCCCTGACCGGCGGCTTCTTCTCGCGCAGCCCGGCAAACATCGAGCGCGTCAAAGGCGAACTGGTCGCGGGCAATGTTTACATTAATCGCAGCTGCACGGGCGCCGTCGTGGGGCGGCATCCGTTTGGCGGCTTCAAGATGAGCGGCGGCGGGACCAAGGCGGGCGGCGGCGATTACCTGCTGCAATTTTTGCTGCCCCGCATCGTCACCGAAAACATCATGCGCCACGGCTTCGCGCCGGAGGCGACGCCGCGCTATCGCGACGAATTCATGGTGCGGCAGCCCGGCACGACGGTGGTCGAGAAGCGTGCCTAGACGGTCAGGAATCCTCGTCGTGCGGCGCGGAGTCGCCCGGAAACGGTGAACAATCGTCCGGAAAGGGCGAACAGTTGCGCGGAGATGGTGAACAGTCGCGCGGCGATGGTTCACTGTTATCGGACGATGGTGGCCTGTTGGCCGTCAACGAGGCACGATCGCGCGACGATCGTGGCCTGTTGCCGCGCGATTGGTCACTATCGTGGAACGATCCTGGGCTGTTTTCACGCGATAGTGGCCTGTTGGCGGGCGATGGTGGCCTGTTGATCGACGATTGGTCACTATCGCGGGGCGATAGTTCACTGTTTCGCGGCGATTGTTCGCCGTCGCCCGGCGATACTGAGCCGTTTTTGACGTTTTTTGCCCCCTCGCGCTTTTTTTTGCCACGGATCCGGATTTTTCCTGAATTCACTGGTATGAAAAACATCCTGAATCGCGGCTTCGGTCATCTCTCGATCGATGCCTTTGTCACCAAGGTGATGTTCATCATCACCCAGTTAACCGCGAATGCTTACTTCCCTGTCATCAAGCCGACCCTGGCGCAGCTCCAGGCCGCGTTGGACGTGATCACGACCGCGCTCGTGATGCCGAATCCCACGGCGCGCGACGCGGCGGTGGCGGCGGGGCGGGTGACCATGGAGCAGATGCTCGACGACCTCGCCGATGACCTGGAGGAGACGGCCGCCCTGGACCCGGTGAAGCTTTCGACGACCGGCTTTGAGATGCACAAGCCGACCACGCAGACCGGCGAGGCGCCCGAGACGCCGCAAAACGTGCGCCTGAAACTCACCGGTGTTTCCGGCGAAGCCCAGGTGCTGTTGGACGCTTCCGACCGGTCCAAGGGCTACGAGGTGCAGACGACGGCCGACCCGATGGCCGGCCCCTGGACGACCTACGATACTTTCAGCTCGGTGCGCGGGATCGTGTTGAAAGGGTTCCCGCGGAAGCAGGACATCTGGGTGCGGGTGCGCGCGCTCGGCCCGAATAATACCAAGAGCGGCTGGAGCGATCCGGCGACGATCCTGATCGCCTAGCGCCCGGGGAGAAGCTGGCCCTCGCCCCGCAACTCCCGGCGCAGCTCGGCGCGGAAGTTCTCGCGCAGCCTTTTCATTTCGCTGCGCAGGGTGCCGGGCGTGCGGCGGAGGCGGCAGACCAGCTTTGCGTAGGGCGGCGGGGTGTCGGGTTCGTCCACGAGGTAGGGCTGGAGGGCGTCGAAGAGGGGGCGCCGCTCGGCCCGGTAGCTCTGCCGGACGCGATCGAGGGCCCGGGCGACGAGGGCGGCGGTCCACGCGGTGTCGGCATCGGTTGGGGCCGGCGCGGGGATGCGCTCGAGGGCTTCGACTCCGACGGCGATGAGATCGCCGCCACGCTTTCGCGCCCGGGCGCGAGCCTCCCGATTAATGAGGTAGTGCCGCAGCGAGCCGCCGAGGAAATCGCGAAACCGGCCGCGGTCCGGTCGCGCCCGGGTGAGCGCCCCGCTGCCCAGGAAGTGGAGCAGGAAATCCTGGGTGAGGTCCTGCGCATCGGCCACGCCATAGCCCCGCCGGGTGATGAGCCCGAAGATCGGCCACCAATAGGTGCGGCAAAATTCCTCATGCGCCCGCCGGCGCCTGGCCTCCGCCGCCCGGGCGGAATGGGTGACCTCGCCCCACGGCGTCCTGGGGAACAAACCCGGGCGTAATGGTCTCGGCGCATCCTGGGAGGGCACGCTTTTTTTCTACCTAACGAGTGAAGCTCCTGGCAATGCCAAAATCCGCGATTTTCCCGAGGACATTGAATCGCGGGCGGAATGACGGGATGATCGAGCGATGAAAGTCGCCGCCGCTCAAATCGACTGCCAGCCCGGCGATCTCGCGGTCAATCTGGGCAAGGTCCGCGATTTTGCCGGGCGGGCGCAGGAGGCCGGGGCGGAGCTGGTGGTTTTCCCGGAGCTGAGCGATACCGGCTACGACCTGTCCGCGATCCGGGAATGTGCGCGGCCCTGGAGCGAAGGCGCGGTGCCGGCGTTGCGCGCGCTGGCGGCGGAACTTTCGCTCGCGATCATCTGCGGAGTCTCGGAGCGGGTGGGGGAGAAGATTTATAACTCGCAGGTGCTGGTGGCCGCGGATGGAACCATCGCGGGGAGCTATCGCAAGGCGCATCTCTTCTGCGTGGGACTAACGAATGAAGGAGATTGCTTCAGCGCAGGTGAGAAATTAAGCAGTGCGAGGCTCGGTGACTTTCACCTCGGTTTCAGCATCTGCTACGACCTGCGCTTCCCGGAAGTCTACCGGACCCTCGCGCTCGACCATGAGGCCAATGTCTTCGTTGTCTCCTCGGCCTGGCCTTATCCGCGACTGGAACATCTGCGGCTGCTGGCCACCGCGCGCGCGGTTGAGAACCAGAGCTACGTCGTGCTCGCAAACCGGGTCGGGACGGAGAGCGGGATGACCTTGTGCGGCTCCTCCGCGATCATCGATCCGGGGGGCGCGATCCTGGCGTCGGCGTCTCCCGATCGCGAGGAACTCCTGCTGGCAGAGTTATCGCGGGAAGCGCTGCAGCTGGTGCGGGAGCGGATGACGGTCTTCGCCCATCGCCGGGGGGAGCTTTACCGCAAGCGCCCCGGTTAGCTGTCGAGCGCGTGGCGCACTTTCTCGGCCAGCTCGCTCATGGCGAAAGGCTTCGAGAGGAAATCCACCGGCTGCGCCCGGTCGCCGGTCGGCTCCGAGCGGTGATCGGTGCCGGAGACCATGATCACCTTCAGGCCCGGCCGGCTTTCGCGCAGCCGCCTGATTAATTCCCAGCCGCCTACCCGGGGCATTTGCTCGTCGGTGAGCACCAGGTCGATGCCGCCGTTCAGTTCCGCGAGCAGCCGTTCGGCCGCCTCGCCATCTTCGGCGATGATGGGCTTGTAGCCGAGGTGGCGGAGGAGGGCGGCAAGCAACTGCGCTACCGCCGGTTCATCATCGACCACGAGCACGCGCTCGTCTCCCCGGGTGGGGGAAAGCGCCACGTGGGGAGCAACGGGAGGAGGGGACAACGGCAGGTCCACCACCGGCAGGTAAAGGGTAAAGGTTGTGCCGCCGTGCAGGTCGCTCTTGCAGGCAAGCCAGCCGCCATTCTGCTGCGCGAAGATGGTCGAGATGGCGAGGCCGAGGCCGGCCCCTTCCTCGGGCGGCTTCGTGCTGTAGAACGGCTCATACATCCGCTGCTGCGCCACTGCCGGGATGCCGGGGCCGTCGTCCCGTACCGAGATGGAAATAAAATCACCGGCATGGGTGCGGCCTTCTCCCGATGGGAGGGAGACGCGGTTGGCCTGGAGGCGGATCGTTCCCGTGGGTGTCGCTTCGCGCGCGTTAACCACGAGGTTCAGCAACACCTGCTCGATCTGCGCCGGGTCCGCCTTGATCCGGCCGAGCCCCTTGCTCGGGGCGATCTCCAGCTTGCCGGTCGCGCCGACGAGCTCGCGCAACGTCTCCGCGGCGTCGACCAGCATCTCGTCCGCCTCCACCACCCGCAGCTTTGCGAGGCGGCTCATGACCAGCAGTTGGCCGGTCAACCGCGCCGCCCGATGCGAAGCCTGCAGGATTCCCGCGACGGCACGATCGGCGGGCTGGCTGTTTTCCCGGTCGGTGAGCAGGCTCGAGTAGCCGATGATCGCGGTGAGGATATTATTAAAATCGTGCGCGATCTTGCCGGCTACGTCGCCGATGGCGCCTCCACTCGTCACCGTCACGGGGTCGAGGGTGGCCAGGGGCTGTGGCAACTCGTGCCGGCTCTCGTCGGCTTCCCTGAGTTGGCCGGCGAGATCGGTCAGCCGCTCCTCGAGCGACTGGTTCGCCTCGAGCGAGGCGCTCTTCATTTCCGTGACGTCGCTCGACACCCCGCAAATCCCGTAGATGACTCCCTCGGGGTCGAACAACGGGACCTTGACCGAAAGATAAATCCGCTTGCCGGCTGCGCCCTGGAAGGTTTCCTCGAATTGCCCCGGTTTCCCACTTTGCAGCACGGCGAGATCGTTGGCCCGGATCGCGTCGCCCGCCACCTTGCCGAACAACTCCGCGGGTCTCTTGCCGAGGGCCTGGGCGCGGGTGATGCCCATGGCCTGTTCATAGCCGCGGTTGAAGAGGACGAAACGGCTCTCCAGATCCTTGATGTAAACAATCGCGCTGGTGTTATCGAGGATCGCCCGCATCTCGCTGTCGCTCGCACGGAGGCGCTCCGTCCGCTCGGCGATCACTTCGCTGGTGCGTTCCATCTCGGACTGCACTTGGCCGATTTCGTCGAGAATCGGTTCGCAGGGCTCGAGCGGCGCCTCCAGCCGCATCGCGGCGGCGTTCTTGCGCAGGGTCTTGATGCGTCGCCGCACCGAGTAGGTAAAGATCGAGAGCGAAACGACAACTCCGAGCACCGTCCACGCCGGCGTGCGACTCGTCAGCTCCTCGCCTTTCTTCTTATCCTCCCGCATTTGCGTCGCCCGCAGGCGTTCGAGGCGATCCTCCTCGTTCTCCATCGCAGCGAGGCATTGCGCGACCGGCTCCATCGCTGCCGCGGCGCGTCTCGCGAGCGACACCAGCTCGCCCGGCAGCGTGGCGGCGGCTGCGGCCGCGATTAATTCCTCCATCGCAGCCATCTTGGTCAGACCCAGCTCGCGCAGCTCCACCGCCCGGGCGTGCTGCCGCGGGCTATCCGCCACGAGCGCTTCGTTTTTCGCCAGCCGGGAAAGAGCGTCCCCCTTGTTGTCGGCGAACTGCCGGCGGAACTTCTCATCGCGGTCCAACGCGAAACCACGCGCGGCGCTTTCCATCGCGAAGAAATCGAGGTGCAAAGCCTGAAGATTCCACCGGACCGTCTCCGAGTGATTTACCCAGGCGCGTGAGTTTGACTCTTGGACGGCGTGCCGGGAGGAAGAGACGTAACCGATCACAAGGATGAGGATGGGGACCGCGGCGACGATCAGACCCTTCTGTGGAATCGGGAGGTTCGACCAAATGCGGCGGAGGGGTGGGAGCATCCGAGTCCCTACAGCGTTAATCATACCACTAGCAAGGGATTACGCGCTCCAGTCGATACCGTCGGAACGGGAAATCTCAGGCAGTCGCCACGGCCTGGCGGCTTACCGAGAATCTCTCTGGATCGCCCGAATTTCGTCTGCCTGGGCCGACGAACGGGAATACGCGCTGATCGGTTCCAATTCGTGTTTCCGGTTCAGGAGGCGGGTGCCGGCGGCGGCGATTTTTTGCAGGATGCGGAGGCGCGCGGACTCGGCGGCGTCGTGCCAGGCGGGTTTGCGCAGCATCGTCAGGCAGCCGGTTTTTTCCATCAGCAGGCCCCAGCCGAGCGGGGTCTCGGCTTCGCGCAGGAAGTCGTTAGGCACGACGAGGAAGAACAGATTCGCGCAGGCGTAGCGGCTGAGTTTTTCAAACTTCCGGCCATCGCGGAGCTGGTTCTGGAGCGCGGCCAGCTCGCGGGTGACGCGCCGGTAGCCGCGGTGCTCGATCGCGGCGAAATCGTGGGCTTCCCATTCCGGGAAAAGGGTGTCGCCGGTGCGCAGCGTCGGGTAGTGGATGCGCAGGTGTTTCTCGAGCACCTGGCGGCGCCGGTAACAGGATTCGAGGCGCGCGAGCGTCTGTGGGCTCCGGCAATCGTCGCGGCGGAAATCGGCGGTGGCCTGCTTGCACTCGAAGACCACGGTGACGCCGACGGCGCCGTTGCGTTGCGGGCGATAAGCGGCCACGTCGGCGCGGTAGTTGCACTTCGGCAGGGTGACTTCGAGCGCGGCGAGCGGGTAGCCGTTCTCCTGCGCCCAGACGAGTGCGAGGCGCTTCAGCTCGAGGTGCGCCGCGGTTTCGCCGCGCCGCCGGTCCCCGCTCTCGCCGAGCGGATGGTCATCCTGAGCGGAGCGCAGCGGAGTCGAAGGATCTCGATGGTTTTCTGTGACGCTTTCGCGGCTCTCGCGCTCGGGCTTCACGCTTTCTCGTCGGGATCCTTCGACTGCGTTTCGCTCCGCTTCACTTCGCTCAGGATGACCGTGATATTTGCCTAACGACGCGTCCACTCGGCCAGCTCCCGCGCCCAGTAGGTGATGATCAGATCGGCGCCGGCGCGTTTGATGCCGGTCATGATTTCGAGGACGGCGGCCCGTTCGTCGAGCGCGCCGGCGGCGGCGGCGGCTTTGACCATCGCGTATTCGCCGCTGACGTGATACGCCGCGGTCGTTAGGCCAAAACGCTCGCGCACCCGCCACAGAATATCGAGGTAGGCGAGGGCCGGTTTCACGAGGATGATGTCGGCGCCTTCCGCGACATCGAGCGCGGTTTCGCGGAGCGCTTCCTCGGCATTCGCGGGATCCATCTGGTAGCCGCGCCGGTCGCCAAATTGCGGCGGGCTTTCCGCGGCTTCGCGGAAGGGGCCGTAAAAGGCGGAGGCGAATTTCGCGGCGTAACTCATGATCCCGGTCTGGTCGAAACCGGCGGCGTCGAGCGCTTCGCGGATCGCGCCGATCCGGCCATCCATCATGTCGCTCGGCGCGACGAGATCGGCGCCGGCGCGGGCGTGGGAGAGCGCGGTCTGCACGAGGATTTCGACGCTCTCGTCGTTCAGCACGTGGAAGTGCTCGCCGTCCTGCCTAACGACGCCGCAATGGCCGTGGCTCATGTATTCGCAGAGGCAAACGTCGGTGATCACGAGCAGGTCGGGGCGTCTGCGCTTTGATCGCGCGGACGGCCTGCTGGACGACGCCGTTGTCGGCGAAAGCGCCGGAAGCCTGTTCGTCCTTTTCGTTCGGGATGCCGAAAAGCAGGACGGCGCGCAGACCGAGTTCGGCGGCGCGTGCGGCTTCGGCGGCGACTTCGTTGGGCGCGAGCTGATCGACCCCGGGCATGCTCGCGATCGCGCGGCGGCTGGTGATTTTCTCGCTGACGAAGAGCGGGAGGATGAAGTCGTTAGGCGTGAGGATCGTCTCGCGGACGAGGTCACGGAGAGCCGCGGTGCGGCGGAGACGGCGCGGGCGGTGGACCATTTTTCTCACGAGGGCGAGGCTACGCGGAGCGATCCGGGGTCGCAAGCTCGCGCCGGTTGTGCGGCGGGACGCGGCGGTGTTTGTTGGGCGCGTTGAAACGCCTAACCGATTATCTGCTCGTCGACGTGAGCAATTCGTTCACGAAAATCGCCTTTGCCTCGCGGGAGAAAATCGGCCGGACGCAGCGGGTCCCGACCCCGGAACTTAGCGTTGACTCGTTAGGCAAGATTGTTCATGGCCGACCGGTGGGATCGATTGTCGTCTGCTCGGTGGTGCCGAAAAAGGACGCGGTGATTCGCAGGGCCGCGGGCAAAACGGCGGTGACCTTTGTCACGGCAAAGAGCGCGCTCGGCGTGGGTGTGGATTATCCGGAGCCGCGCACGATCGGCGCTGATCGGCTCGCGAATGCGGCCGCGGTCGCGGCGCTTTACGGTTGCCCGGCGGTGGTGGTGGATTTCGGGACGGCGGTGACGTTCGACGTGGTCTCGGCCGAGCGCTGCTACATCGGCGGGCGTGATTGCGCCCGGGCTCGAGGCGATGACGAGCTATCTCTACAAGCGCACGGCGCTCCTCCCGCAACTCACGCTCGCCGAGCCGCGCGCCGCGGTCGGCAAATCGACCCGCGCCGCGATGATGTCGGGCGCGATCTTCGGCTATCGCGGTTTGGTGAAAGAAATCCTCGCGAAGATCACCGCGGAGGCTTTTGGAAAACGGAAGGCGCAGGTGGTGGCGACCGGCGGCTATGCGCGATTGATCGCGGAGAAGCTGCCGGAGATCGACGCGGTCCATCCGCACTTAACCTTGGAGGGTTTGCGGATTGTCGGTAATCTCGAAACCCGTTAGGCAAACGCGGCATGAACAAAAAAGCGATCGGGATTGATTTCGGCGGCACGAGCGTGAAGCCCGGCGTAGTCGCGAACGGGAAGATTGTAGAGCTGTCCGAGCGGATCTCGACCCGGAGTCACCAGGGCGCGGAGGCGTTGCTCGCCGCGGTCGTTAGGGCAATTGAGGAGCTGCGCGCGAAACATCCCGACGTCGTGGCGATTGGGGCGGGCCTGCCCGGAATGATCGACAGCAAGAACGGCCGGGTGCACGAGCTCTCGAATGTCCCCGGCTGGAAAGACGTCGGCCTAACGAACCTGCTCCAGGAACGGACCGGTCTCCCGGTGGCGATCGACAACGACGCGAACGCCGCGACTTACGCGGAATGGCGTTACGGCGCGGGGCGCGAAGGCGTGAACGTGATCATGGTGACACTCGGGACTGGTGTGGGCGGCGGGCTGATTCTTGATGGCAAACTTTACCGCGGCAGCCAGCTCGGCGCGGGCGAGATCGGCCAGATGACGCTCGATCCACACGGGGTGCCGGGGCATTACGGAAACTTCGGCGCGCTGGAAAAATACGTGGGCAACAACCAGATCGCGGAGCGGGCCTGGCAGCTCTACAGCGAATCTGGCCTAACGAGAAGTGCGGAGGCCTGCACGCCGCTCGCGTTGCAGACCGCGGCCGATGGCGGCGACGAGGTGGCGCGCCGGGTCTGGGAGGAGATTGGCTTTCATCTCGGGGTGACCCTGTGCGACATCGTCTGGCTTTTGAACCCCGATAAAATCGTGATCGGCGGCGGCGTCGCGAAGGCGGGCGAATATGTCTTCGGCCCAATCAGGAAAACGATTCGCGAGCGGACGATGAAAATTTTTCACGAGCACCTGGAGATCGTGCCGGCGGCGCTCGGGAACGATGCGGGAATCATCGGGAGCGCGGCGCTGGCGCTTGATTTGATTTAGCGGCGGGAGCGCTCAGGTCTGTTGCGGCTTGGGGCGCGCTCACGATGATCTTTCGGCTGAGCAGTTTCTCGCCGTCGAACTCGAAGTAGCCGGTAAACCGATCGCCGCGCAGGAGCAGTGGTAGCCAGTAGCGATCGTCGGCCCACATTTCGTCGTAAGGGATCGCGTCGATCGGGGTCCAGAGCGGCACGGCTTC
Organism: uncultured Verrucomicrobiae bacterium; assembly: GCA_963742845.1. Classification (GTDB taxonomy): domain Bacteria; phylum Verrucomicrobiota; class Verrucomicrobiia; order Chthoniobacterales; family UBA10450; genus Palsa-1392. The sequence goes on from CAVUNK010000005.1 coordinate 240,612, forward strand.
ATCCGTCTCGTACGCTTCGCCCTCAAATTCCCGCGCGAGGAAAACCGCGCATTGCAGGCTGAAGCCGTCGCTGAACTGGAAATGCAGTTCCCCGCGCAACTCGGCGTCGAGCGGGCGGACGCCGAGCTCTTCCTCGGTCTCGCGCAGGGCGGACTCGAGCGGCGTCTCGCCGGGGTCGACTTTCCCGCCGGGGCCGTTGATTTTCCCTGCGCCGAGACCGCGCTTTTTCCGAATGAGCAGGACTTCGTTGCCGCGGAGGACGAAGCAAAGGTTGGCCAGTTGGCGCGGTTGCCAGGTGGTCCAGTCAATCATCGAGCGCGTGCACGGAGTTGCGGTGATGGGTCTCCTGTTCGGCGTTCGCTCGCAAGCTTTTATCGGCGTCGGCGCCGGTTTTTCCGCGACCAACCCAGGGTTCGGAGCCCGCGTTTACCCGGGAAATATGAGAATTAAAAACTTGTCATGTTCCATTGGCGACAGTTTGCTGGCAGGGTCATGAAACTCCCTCGTGCTGCCGCAATTGCCCTGCTGGTCCTGAGTTCGTTCGCCGCCACCGGGGTGGCGCCGACCAAAACCGAACTCGAGACGATGTATGACAAGGCGTTTCGCGAATTCGACGCCAACCATTACGACGAGGCGTTGAAAGCCCTCGACGCGATCGACGCGCGCCAGCCGGATCTCGCGGAATCGCAAAATCTCCGCGGCGTGGTGCTGATGCGGAAAGGCGATTACGACAAGGCCGAAAAGGCGCTGAAGAAGGCGCTCGAGATCGAGCCGAAATTTTGGAACGCGCAGTTCAATCTCTCGGAGATCCCGTTCCTGAAAAAAGACTGGGCGGAAGCTCGTAACCGTTTCGAGGCGCTGGTCGCCGGGAACAGCGACGAGATGAAGGGCGAGACCAGCCTGCTCATCCAATACAAGATCCTCCTCACCTTCGTGCTCGAGGGCAAAGAGAACATGGTCGACTGGATCATGAACAAGTTCGAGGGCGAGAAGGACAGTCCGGCGCTCTACTACTCGAACGCCGCGATCGCGCTGCACAAGAACAACCAGAAGGAAGCCGACGACTGGATGAAGGCCGCGGAGAAGCATTATCCGGCTTCGCTGAACAAGCTCTTCGCGGAATCCTTTTACGAAGTCGGCTGGATGAAGAAGCCGGAAGGCGAGACGCGCGCGGCGATCGAGATCACGTCGACCTCCGAGCGCGCGGCGCGGATGAAGGCGGATTCGCAGGCGAATTTCGAGCGGGCGGAACGTTCCTTCCAGCAACGTGATTTCCCGGCGGCGCTGAAGTTCCTCGATCTCGCGGATGAAGGCGCGCCGAACCAGGCGGCGTCGTTGAATCTCCGGGGCGAGATTTATATGGAGGACCAGAAGTTCGACGAAGCGGAAGAAGCGTTCCGGCAGGCGAACGTGGCCAACCCCAACTTCCGCGAAGCGCAGTACAACCTCGCGCAAATTCCTTTCAAGAAGAAGGACTACTCGAAATCGCGGGAACGGCTGGAGAAGCTCTTCGCGGACACGCCGGGCGGCGAAAAGAATCAGGCGGCGCAGCTGATCAAATACAAAATTTTCATGACCCTGCTGCTCGAGGGCAAGGACGCGCAGGCGCAGCAGATGATGGATCAGTTCAAGTTCACCGGCGACACGCCGGCGCTCTATTACGCGCAGGCCGCGTGGTCGTTTAAACATGACAACCGCGACCAGGGGAATGACTGGATCAAGTCGGCCCGGAAGATTTATTCCCCGGCGCTGAACATCGTTTTCGCGGACACCTTTTACGATATCGGCTGGCTCGAACGCGCGCCGGAGACGGCGCCGACCACAACGGCCCTTGCGCAGGCGAACGCGGCCCCGGCCGGGCCGAAGCCCGCGATGCGTTTTGGCGAATCCGAATCTCTCCCCGCGCCCGTCCCGCTAACGGAGCAGTCGGCGACCACGGCGGCGGCTGCAAATCCAGCGACGGTGACGACTGCCGCGCAGGCCATCGCGGCCGACCAGGCCGCGGCAATGGCAGCTTCTTCGCCGGTGCCTGTCCTGGCCAAGGCAACTCCGGCTCCGGTTCCCGCCACGTCCCCGATCGTGGTGGCGAAAGCTTCGCCGATTCCTGCGCGCACCGTGGCCCAAGCGGCGGTTTCAACTCCCGCGCGCGTGACCGCGAGCTCGGCACTCACCCCGGCGGCGACCGCCCTGGCTCCGGCGCGGATCCGCGAATGGTCGCAACCGACCTTCGCCGAGATGATGGATCGCGTGGCCGAACCTCGCACTCTCCTCTTTGTCGGTCTGCTCCTCGGCGGCCTGGTGATTCTCGGCTGGCTCATCGTGCAGCAGCTGCGCCGCGGTGCGGGGGCCGCTCCGCTGTATGAGTCGTCCCTGCCCTTGACCGAGCCGCGTTTTCGCGGCGCTGGTGGCTCCTCGAATGACGAGCGCCGGGTGGCTCGCGAGAATCTCGAAGTTGGCCCGCCGAAACTCTCGCTGCAGTTAAAAGCGAGCGAGCCCGCGGTGCGTAAAGCCGTCCTGCCTTCGGGTGCGCTCGGGGCCCGGAACGCCGGCCCCGATCTCAGCGGGAAGGGCGCGACCTCGCCTAACGAACCGTCCGAGACGGTTTCCGAAGTCCGGCCGGTGGTCGCGAAGGCGCCGGAACCGGTGACGGCCAAGCCTAACGAGTCGAAAACTCCGCCGCCGGTGACGAAGACGCCGGAGCGGGCGTTCGCGAAAGCGAGCGAGCCGAAGACGCCGCCGCCTGTCACTCCGAAGACACCAGTGGAACCGCCGAAGACGCCGCTGCGCGACGACCGCGAGGTCTCGGTCGCGGCCAAGCCGAAGCCTTCGTTCCTCCCGTGGGCGGTCCCGGCGAAAGCCGCCGCCACGCCGCGGCCGGCGATTATTGCCGAGCCGAAGGCGCCCGTGATCGAGCCGAAAAACGTGCCGGTTGTGGCCGCGGCGAAACCGCCGTCGCGCCGCCCGCGCAAGCGCCGATTCGTCGCGAAGAGCCGGTCGGCCAAGGCCAGCCGGTGCCGTCGCTTCAGTCTGCGCCGCCGATTCCGCCGGTGGCCGCTCCGATTGTTGCTGCGCAACCCGTCGCTCCCGAAAACATGCCGGCTCCGGCACCCGTGGCGAAGATTGAAGCAGCCAAAGTCGAGCTGCCCAAACTTGCGCCGTTTATCCAGTCCGAGCCGCCAAGGACCGATGCCGTCAGCAAACCGGAGGAACAGCGTCCCATTCGGATCGAGCCGGAAACTGCTGCGATTGCCGCGATTGCGGGCACTCACGCCACTCCGCAGTCTTCCGTTGAAACTCCCTCGATTGCTTCTAAGATCACCACCACCAAACCAACTACACCGCCGTCAACCACACCTGCCATCATGCCTGAACCCACTCCCATCACTGCCATCAACGAACCTCGTCCGATTCCCGCCGCTGGTGGGCCGCAGGGCGCTCCGATGACCCCCGCTCAGCCGGCCGGCGCACTTCAGACCGCCGTGCAGTTGACCTTCTCGCTCGAGATCGCCTCGCTGCAGTTGACCCCGAACTTCAAGATGGGCTCACTTCAGTTGAAGCCGATCTCGAAGATCGTCTCGATGCGCCTCGCGCCTTCTGCGCAGCCGCAGCCGGCGATGAACCTGCAGGTCACCTTCGAGCTCTCCAGCGTCCAGGGCGCGGCCGGCTCCGGTTTCGGCATGGTCCGTCTCACGCCGTCCTCGGCGCAGCGGCCGACGCCGCTCACCTCGCCCTCGTTTGAGATTTCGGGATTGCAACTCGTCTCCAGCTCCGCCGCTTCGCCGGTGCAGTTGACCCCGACGCAGCAAGGCCAGGCCTCGGTGCTCATGACCGCCTCCTTCCAGATCGCGACCGTGGAATTCTCACCGTCGTTCGAGATCGCTTCGGTGGTGCTGAACGGCACTTCGAAAAATGTGGCCGTCCAACTCCCGGGTGCCGGCCCGAGCTCGATTGAAGGCGCGCCGGTCTTCGAAATCGGCAACGTCCAATTGGGCGGCAACAACGAGCTCGGATTGATCCAGCTCAACCCGCTCGGCGGCGCCGGCCGTCGCTAAGAGCCAAATACATTTAGCCTAACGAACGGCGCCCTGCGGGGCGCCGTCTTCGTTTTCGGGGATTCGTTAAGTGGTGGGGCCGGTTGCAGAGTCGCACTGGCGAGGGCGCCAACCATATTGTCATCCCTGGCCGCGCAGACGGTGAGGGCTCTCTTGAGCGTGCTGCGACATGCCAGTTTCCAAATGACGCCGAGCAACGCTTGCGAGGTCCCTCGCTGTGCTCGGATGACAGGGGTCGCGGCGTGGCCGCACTCGTTAGGCCTGCCTAACGAAAGTTCTTCCAGTTCAACGACCGCAACTGCTTCGGCAGAAACTCGCCGTCTTTCCGAATCAGCTCGTCGTCGAACCAGACTTCGCCGCCGCCGTATTCCTTCCGCTGGATGCAGACCATGTCCCAGTGCACCTGGCTGCGGTTGCCGTTGTCGGCTTCCTGGTAAGCCTGGCCGGGCGTGAAGTGGAAAGAGCCCGCGATTTTCTCGTCGAAGAGAATGTCGCGCATCGGCTCCCGAATGTAGGGATTGCAGCCTAACGAGAACTCGCCGATGTAGCGCGCGCCCGCGTCGGAGTCGAGCACCTCGTTTAGCTTCTTCGTTTGGTTGCTCGTCGCTTCGATGATTTTTCCGTCGCGGAAATCGAGCCGGATATTATCGAACCCGATGCTCTGGTAAATGCTGGGTGCGTTGAAGGTGACGTGGCCCTGCACCGAGTCTTTCACCGGGCAGCTAAAAACTTCGCCGTCGGGGATATTGCGATCGCCGCCGCAGATGATCGAGGAGATGCCCTTGATGCTGAAACGCAGGTCCGTCCCCGGCCCCTTGATCTGCACCTGGTCGGTCTTTTCCATCAGCGCCTTGAGCGCTTTCATCCCGGGCTGGAGCTTGCGGTAATCGAGCGTGCAGACTTTGAAAAAGAAATCCTCAAACGCTTCCGTGCTCATCCCGGCGAGCTGCGCCATGGCGGGCGTCGGCCAGCGGAGCACGACCCACTTCGTTTTCTGCACCCGTTCGTCCTGCACCGCGCGCATTTTTTTCGCGACCAGCTTCAGCCGGTCAATCGGCACATCGGCGAGTTCGCTGATGTTGTTGCTCCCGCGGATCGCGATGTAGGCGTCCATCTTTTTCATCCGCGCGAGCTCATGCGATGCGGCGAGATCGAGTTGCTTCTCCTCCGCGCCGAGCGCGAGCTCGCGGCTGACCCGCGCCCGCTGGATTTGGGAGAAAGGCAGTCGCGCCCGCTTTCCGCGCCGCGCGGATGAGCGCGATGGTCATCTCCTCCGGGCAATCGAAAGACTCGATCATCACTTTCTCGCCGCGTTGCAGGTCGGTGGAATAGTTCACCAGGAGGGAAGCGAGCTTATCGAAACGGGCATCTTGCATAGGCGTTTATCATTCCACCGCGGATGAGCGATGCAAACGGGCCACGAAGGCGCCGTCGAAGCGATCGCGCCAGGGCAGGCTTTGCCCTGAGCTCGTTAGGGAAAAATCCGGATGCTCCGCGAGGAAGCGGGCGATCACTTCTTCATTTTCTTCCGGCTCGAGACTGCAGGTGCTGTAAACCAGCGCACCGCCGGGTTTGAGAAGCGGGGCAAGATTGCGCAGCATCGTGAGTTGCTGCGCCTGCATCCGGGCGAAATCGTCCGGCCGCAGCCGCCAGCGGACATCGACCCGGCGGCGCATTACTCCAGTGTTGCTGCACGGCGCATCGAGCAGGATTTTGTGGAAGCTCTGCGGCTGAAATGCGGCCGCGCGGATCGATTCCGGATCGAGCCAATCGCAGCGGACGATCGTGGCGTTGGTCACGCCGAGGCGGTCGAGATTGCCGCGGAGCCGGTCGATCCGCGCGTCATCGCGATCGGCGGCGAAAAGCGCACCGCTATTTTGCATCAACCCGGCGAGGTAAGCGGCTTTGCCGCCGGGTGCGGCACAGGCATCGAGCACGGTGTCGTTAGGCGCAGGAGCGAGGAGCTCACAGGCGAGCGCGGTGCTCGGGTCCTGGATGTAGCAATCGCCCTCGGCCAGCGCGCGCGCCGACTCCGGGAGATCGACGAAACCGGGGCGCTCGCCTAACGAAACGCTCTGCGGGTATTTTTGCTGAAAGTTCGCCGCGCTGATCCGGAGCGGGTTGATCCGCGCATGCACCACCGCCGGCTGGTTGTTCCAGCGGCAAAGTTCCTCAGCGGGTTCCGCGCCGAATTGTTGCACCCATTTCGCGACGAGGAACGGCGGCTCGGAGAAGCGGACCGCATGCGGCTCCGCGGCGGCCGCACTCGTTAGGCTATCCCGTTCGCGGAGCGCACGGCGGAGGAGCGCGTTGACCAATCCGCGGGAACGCGGCGAGGCGAGCGCAACGGTCTCGAAGACAGCCGCGTGCGCCGCAGTCTCGATGAGCAGGATTTGATAGAGACCGAGCCGGAGCAGATCGCGCGAACCTGTATCGACCGGCGCGGCGCGGAGCCGGCTGATCCAAAAATCGAGCAAGCTCAGGTTGCGCAGTGCGCCGTAAAAAAGCTCGAGCGCGAAGGCGCGGTCGGCGCTGCTTAGCCGGCTGTGCGCGAAAAAATCCGCGACGATTTTGTCCGCGAAGTCGTGACCGTCACGCCAGCGTCGCAGGGCGGCGAAGGCAAGCGACCGAGCGGATTCTGCCACGCTTACTTCGCGCGCGGGCGCCCGATCGAGGTGTAGTGAAAGCCGAGCTTCCGCATCGTCTCGGGATCGTAAAGATTGCGGCCGTCGAAGATCATCGGGGTGTGCATTTTGTTCTTCACTGCCTCGAGATCGACGTTGGCGAATTCGCCCCATTCCGTTGCAATGATCAGCGCCTCGGCGTCCTCGAGCGCTTCCATCGCCGTGTTCGTTAGGCGCGCGCCTTCGAGCGCTTTCACGTCGCGCGCTTTCTCCATTCCCTTCGGGTCGTAGGCGGAAACTTTCGCGCCTTCCTTCAGCATCTCGGCGACGAGTTCGATCGCGACCGAGGAGCGGATGTCGTCGGTATCCGGCTTGAAGGTGAGGCCCCAGACCGCGATTTTTTTATCGCGCAAAACCCAGAGCGCATCGCGCACCACCTTGAGGAAACGATCCTTCTGCGAGGCGTTGATCCGCTGCACTTCCTTCAGCAGATTGAACGGCACGCCGAGTTGTTCGCTGATCGTGATGAAAGCGGCGATGTCCTTCGGAAAACAGGAACCGCCGTAGCCGATCCCGGCATTCAGAAAGTTCCGCCCGATGCGCCGATCCATCCCGATGCCGTCGGCGACTTTCTCGATGTCGGCGCCGCTCGCTTCGCAAATCGCGGAGACGGCGTTGATGTAGGAAATCTTCAGCGCGAGGAAGGAATTCGCGGCGTGTTTAATCAACTCCGCGCTGTTGATGTCGGTGACCAAAATCGGCGCCATGAACGGCTCGTAGACCTTCTTCATCAGGTCGATCGCGCGCTCGCTTTGCGCGCCGATGACGATGCGATCGGGCTTCATCAGGTCCGCCACCGCGCAACCTTCCCGGAGAAATTCCGGGTTGCTCACGACGTCGAATTCCGCGCCCTGTTTGTTGTAACGCTTGATCGATTCCGCGACCTTCTCGCCGGTCTTCACCGGCACGGTGCTCTTGTCGACGATCACGCGGTAGTCGGTCAGCACGCCGGCGATTTCGCGTGCGACTTTCTCGATGAAACTCAAATCGACGCTGCCGTCGGCATCCTGCGGCGTGGGCACCGCGATGAAAACCACCTGCGCGCCATCGACGCCTTCCTTGATGCTGCCGGTGAAGCGGAGCCGCTTCGCAGAAACATTGCGATGAATGATCTCCTCGAGGCCGGGCTCGTAAATCGGCACTTTGCCGGCTTGGAGCGACTCGACTTTGCGCGGGTCGTTATCAACGCAGATGACGTTGTGGCCGACGTCGGCGAAACAGGCGCCGGTGACGAGGCCCACATAACCGGAGCCGATGATTGAGAGGTCCATTTGGTGAAAAGCTGAGAGTCTGAAATGCTGAAAGCTGAAACGGCGCCGTCGTTAGGGGTTGGATTGATTGGTCCCGGCGGGGTCGAAGTTTAGATCAAAACTAAACTTCGGAAAGGCCTTCAAGGTGAAGGTCAAAAGCACGCCGTATTCCTTCACCCCGCCGTTGTTCCGAATGATCCCGCCGACCGACGCGACCCAGCTCGTGAGGTCGCGATAAATTTCGTAACGCTGCTGCTCGACGATGTTGGTCGTCGCTTCGTATTGCTCGAGCGCGCCGACCGACCAGTTGTCGTTGATCCGGTAGTAGCCGCTGATCGTGTAGAGGCTGCTGTTCAGAAAAAACGGGTTGTCGTTCAGGTAACGGTGACCAATCGAGAGCTGGCTGTTCGCAGTCGGCTGGAAGCGGATGCTCGTGTCCACTTCGGTGAACCCCTTATCGAGGAGCGGAAACTGCGAATCGATCACCAGCGTCGCCCACGGCACCGGCGTGATCGTGAGCTTGTTGAAGACGTTGGAGAATTGCGTGCGATCAAACGGGTTGTCGATGTTCACATCGAAATAGGTGTCGAGCTCGAGCCAGCTCACCGTGAGATCGTCGCGCCGGGTTTGCAGCCGGTTACGCACGCCGATGCGCTCGATCGTCCAGTTATCGAGCGAATCGATCGAGGTGTATTGCGGGAAGTCGATCGGCTTCAGCTTGGTCGACGGCTGGAAGCGATCGAACTGCAGAATCGAAAGCGGATTCGCGGTCGGGTTCGAGACGTAGGAAAAATTGCTGTAGGGCTGAATGATATGGCGCAGGCCATCAAACCCAAGCGCGCGTGACTGCACGTTATCCCATTCGCGCGAGATCTTGAACGAAGTCTCGAGGCCGGCGTTGAAGACGGAGCGGAAAGTTTCCCCGCCTAACGTCAGCGGGTTCACGCTCGTGTCGCCGATCGTCGGGTTAGCCAAGGGATATTCCGGCGCGAGCGGATCGGGCGAACCGGTCGGGAAGAAGGTCTGCCCGAGGTCGCGCGTCTGGCTGTAATAAGTCTCGCGGAAGCCAACCCGGGGCACGATCGAGAGCCAGTTAAAGTAGGTCTTCGGGAAAGTCAGCTGATGAAAAGTGTCGACCCGGAAAACGCTGTAATCCGCGAAGATCGAACCGGTGGGGAAGTTGCGGTTCAGTTCCGCGGCGCTGGTTTCGCCCTCGTAGAAAATGCCGGTGTTCCAGAGCGGCTGGCGCTTCAGATCGAAGTCGATCTCCGGCAGGCGCTCGGTCGTCTCGAAGAAAGAGTTGAGCTGATAACGCGCGTAGCCGGTGAGCGCGTAATTATCGCCGGTGAGAGTGAGCGCGACATTGTTATCCGGCTTCGGATCGACCCGGAATTCCGAAGGGAAAAAATCCTGGAGGATGAAGGCGTCGCTCAGCTTGTTGATGTCCGCGGTGGCCTCGAGATTCTCGGTGATCTGGCTGCGGTTCTGGACCGAGAACCGGTAACGGCTCGCCGGGATCCCGCCGCGCGGAATCGAAGTCCGGTTCAATTCCGGGTTCTGATCCTGCAGATAATAACTGCTGAGTTTGAGCTGGCTCTTGTCGTCCTTCCCGTAGTGCATGTCGGAGTCGAACCCGATCGCTTCGCCGCGGCGGGTGCGGTAATCGAGCCGAATCGTCGCGCTGATTTTCTCGCCGATCGGAAAAGTGATTTTGCCTAACAATGACGGTCCCCACGAACTGAGATAGGCCGGCGCGATCGCGTAGCTGAAGGATTGATCGAGCGGCTGATAGAGATAGGGCCACCAGAAGATCGGGACTTTCCCGACATAGAAAGTGACGTTGCGAAAAATCACCCGGTCGTCCGGATAAATCCGCACCCCGCGCGCCTTCAGTTGGAAATCCGGTTTCTCCCGATCGTCGGTCGTGAAAGTGCCGTTGCTGATTTTGTATTCCGCGTCCGAGGTGCTGTCGACCGTCTCGCCGGAGACAAGATAGGGATAAGTGCTGGAGCGCATCTCGTGCGCCTTGATCGCCTTGGAGTCGAGGTTGTAGGTGGCCTCTTCGCCGAGGTAAAGCGAGACCCCGCGATAAATCCGGACCTTGCCGCGCAGGAGCAGTTCCCGCTTCGCCGAATCGTATTGCGCGAAGTCCGAATAGATATCGGTGTCGCCAAAGTGAATCGCGACGTTGTCGCGCGCGGTGGCGAGGCCATTCTCGTAGGTGGTCTGACCCGTGGAATTGATCTCAATCGGGAGGGCGCCGGGACCTTCCAGGCTGGCGGCCGGGGCGAGACGCGCCGCAAGCAGGAATAAGAACAGGAAAACCAGCTTACGCATCGCGGATGGCGAAGGTAACGGCGCCTCCAGAGCGTTGCAAAGCGGAAAACGGGAAGCGGTTGGGAGATTGCTCAGGAAAGCGGGAAAGCAGGAAAGGGGAACAGGATGGGAAAATCGCTCTCACCGGAAATCCTTTCCTCCCTTTCCTGAGCAATCCTCTTTCCCGACTAAAGGCGGAGCGCAAGCCCCGCGACCTGTTGGTTCAGCCCGCAGGTGGTCACGACGGCTCGTTGCCCGGTTTTGCCCTCAGCTCGCGGCACCTGTTGTCGGCGGAGCGCTTCGGCGGCGCAGATCACCTGCCAGATTCCGCCCGCGGCCACACTCTCGCCTAACGACGCCTTCGGCGCGTAGATCGTGGCGCAGGGGAAATGTTGCGCCGCTACCGTCGCCTCCGCGGCGTCGATGAAAGTGCCGTTCGCGCTCGCTACCAGCAGATCGGTTTTCTCGTGGGTCGCGAGCGCGCGCGGCGACCTGATCGAGTTGCCTAACGAGATTTCGTTGATCCGTAAAATTGCCGCCGGCGTCAATCTGTTCCAGCGTCACGCGACCTTCCCGCGCGAGCAGCACCGCGCCGGCGCCTTCACTCAGCACCGTGCCGCGCGCCGGCCGGGCGAACGGCTCGATTGGCGGCTCCTTCCGGGTCAGCCGCCACTGCCGATAAGCGTCGCAAAGCAGCCAATCCACTTCCTCCGCGCCGACCACGAGCACGCGGTCCAGCTCGGGGTTTGCCAGGAGGTCCTCCGCCATCTTCAACGCCAGCAGCCCGACCGCGCCATCGCCGACCAGCGTGTAGCTCGCGCCGGTGATCCCGAGGATCGAGGCGAGATGGCTCGCGGGCGCGTTGAAAACCGTCTCGGGAAAAAGCAGCGGGCTCGCCGCCTGCGCGCCCGATTTCACGATCTCGTGGAAGAAGCGCTTGGTGTAAATCACGCCGCCATTCGAGATCGCGAAGACCAGCGCGGTCCGCGCCGCGCTTGCGGCGTCGAGCTCCAGCCCGGCGTCGCGCAGCGCGGCCAGGCCGGCCACCACCGCGAAGCGCGAGATCGCGCTCGAGCGGCGGAGCCGCGGCTGGCGCGCCGCTTCCGCGACCGCCTCCGGCGGCACGCGGAAAGCGAGCGCGCTTTTTTCCCCGGCGCCGGCGCCTAACGACGTCGCGACCGCGCTCTCGCCGGCGCACAATTTGTCCCACACTCCGTCGAGCGTGTTCCCCAGCGGTGTGACCCAACCCAGGCCGGCAAAAGACAATTTCATAGATCGCGGCCGCGTTTCGCTTCCTATGCCACGTACACCTGGATCACCACGGTGGCGTTGGTGCCCCCGAAGCCGAAGGAATTCGAGAGCGCCACTCGCGGCGTTGCCGGACGCGGCGTGTTCGCCACGATGTCGAGCGCGAGCTCGGCATCGCCCGCGCGGAAGTTGATGTTCGCCGGTAAAAAACCGTGCCGCAGCGCCACCAGTGTGATCACCGCCTCGATCGCGCCGGCCGCGCCTAACGAGTGCCCCATCATCCCCTTGGTCGAGCTGACCGGCACCCGTGCCGAGCAACTCGGCGATGGCGCGGCCTTCCGCGGCGTCGTTGAACGGCGTCGCGGTGCCATGCGCGTTCACGTAATCGACCTCGTTAGGCGCGAGCCCCGCGCTCGCGAGCGCGCGCTCCATCGCCTGCCGCGGCCCGATCCCGGAAGGATGCGGCTGGGTCAGGTGATGGTTGTCGGTGGAAATGCCGTAGCCGGTAATTTCCGCGAGAATCTCCGCGCCGCGCGCCTCGGCCGCCTCGTAATTTTCCAGCGCGAGCAGGGCCGCGCCTTCGCCGAGCACGAGGCCGGTGCGCGCGCCGTCGAATGGCCGGCACTTGTCCGCGGTCGAGGCCTGGAGCGAATCGAACCCGACGAAAACCAGCTCCGAAAGCGCGTCGTAGCCGCCGGTGAGAATCCGCTCGTAGCGGCCCGCGCGAATGCATTCGAAGGCATGCCCGATCGCATTCGTGCCGGAGGCGCAGGCATTCGCGATCACCTGGCAGGGCGCCTCCAGCCCGCAGGCCTCGAGCGCGTCCACCGCCGGTTTTTGCGGCGGGTAATTTGCGATCCAGGCCGGCATCTGTCGCGCGCGCGCATCCGGTTGCTGGAGCGCCCGGTAATATTCCTCGCCGAAACTCATCCCGCCGCTGGTCGTGCCGACGACCATCGAGCTCGGGGCGAAAGGCCGGCGCCTGCGCCAGCACTTCGCGCAGCGCCTGAATCATCATCCGCGAAACGCGATGCTGCCGGCGCGCCTTGCGGTCGTTAGGCAGACCTTCTTCCAGCCGCGCATCCGGCACCTGCCCGGCGGTCGTGCAACGGGTTTGCTCCACGGAAAAGCGCGTCACCGGCGAGACGCAATCGCGCGCCGCCGCGAGCGCCGCGCGGGTTTCCTCCAGCCCGAACCCAAGCGGACTCACCACTCCGGCCGCGACCACCGCAACTCGTCTCTGCGTTCCTTGCGTCATCGCGGGCACGTTAGACGCGGATTTCGCAGATGACCATCAGTGGAAGAGAAGCAGCGCTCTCCCGCGTCAATCGGCCGCCGCCGCCGCGGCCGATCCACCGATTTTCTCCCGGCGCGCGGGGCCGTTATTCGCGCTTGCGCCGGTTCGGAAACGACCTTACATAGCCGCCTGAAATAGCAGCCCGGGAAGTTGGTGAATTGTCAGTTGAGTTTTCAGTGGCGATTTGAAATCCGATGAGCGGGAACAGTGACCAGGCCGCGTTTCCATAGAAAAAAGACAGACAGATGGGCACGAAACTCTACGTAGGAAATCTTTCCTTCAATACCACCGAAACCGATCTCCAGGACCTTTTTGCCCAGGCGGGCGCGGTCTCGGAAGTCACCCTCATGCAGGACAAATTCACCGGAAAATCGCGTGGTTTTGCCTTCGTGACAATGAGCAGCGAAGCCGATGCGGCGAAAGCGATCACTGAATTCAATGGCAAGACCGTCGAAGGTCGGCCCCTCACCGTGAACGAAGCACGGCCGCGTGAAGCGCGTCCGGGTGGCGGCGGCGGTGGTGGCGGTCGCAGCGGCGGCTACGGCGGCGGCGGTGGCGGCTACGGTGGTGGTGGCGGCGGAGGCGGCTACGGCGGCGGTGGCGGAGGCTACGGCGGCGGTGGTGGCGGAGGCGGTCGCCGCGACAGCGGTGGCGGCGGACGTCGCGGACGCTAAGCGGCCTAACGAATCAAAAACTTTACCAGAGCGCCCCGGGAAACCGGGGCGCTTTTTTGTTGCACGAGAAAGCCAACCGCCCCCGCGGCGAGAGGCGAATCTCTGGAGAACGGGCCGGCCTGAAACCGGTTCCAGCGCAGCAAAAAAACCTATGGCCAAGAAATCGACCTCCAAGAAAATCGTGCCCGGCACCGATGAAACCATCGCCGTCCCGGCCGTCACCAAATCCACCGCGGGTGCGGCCACCGGCGCCGTCGTCGGCGCGCTCGCCGGACCGATCGGCGCCGTCGTGGGCGGCGTCGTCGGAGCTGTCATCGGCAAGCGGGCCGAGCAGGGCCAGCCGGTGATGTCGCAGGCGAAGCGAGGCGCGAGCCAGGCCGTCAGCGGTGCGCAGAGCGCGGCCAAGACCGTGCGCTCCACCGTGCAGGCCGCGAAGAAAACCAGACTCTTCGGCGGCAAAAAAAGCGGCGGCGCGAAGAAAAAATCGAACAGCGGCAAAGCTTCGTCCTCCCGTTCCGGCGCGAAAAAGAGCAGCGCGAAAAAAGGTGGCGCAGCCAAGAGCAGCAGCCGGAAAGGCTCTGCGAAAAAGAGCAGCTCGGCCAAGAGCAGCGTGAAAAGTGCGGCAAAAAAGGCCACGAAATCCGCCAGCGCGAAGAAGCGCGGCAGCGCGAAAAAGTCCAAGCGTTAACCGCGACCCTGCAGCACCTGCAGGATTCGGCGGTGGTCCATGACACGCAGCTGAAGGGAGGGGCTTTGTCCCCAATCCCGTCTCGGCGTTGCGTCGGTGCATTGCCGCATCTTGACCAGATCGCACCCGAGACCTAGCCTGCCGGCGGTGGCCGGCGATTATGCCGCCGCCTGCTGGGAGGCCGGGCGTCTTATGGTAGTCACCGCGAGTTATTACCCTGCTGGGTCTTTTCCTTTGCCTGGGTGCGGCGCAGGCCCTGGCCCAAAGCGGCACCTGTTCCGGCATGGATACCGGTCCGGGCGCCAATCTCAACGGCTACATCCCGTTCCCGGCCGATAATGCGTGGAACACTGATATCTCGGCCCTGCCGGTCGATCCCAACTCGGCCAACTTCATCTCCTTCATCGGAGCTACCGCGCCGTTGCATCCCGATTTTGGCGCCGGCCTGCTGGGCGGGAACACGTTTGGCATTCCCTACCAGGTCGAGACCTCCGCCCAGGCCAAGGTCGCGGTGCGGATCGTCGCTTATCCGAATGAATCCGACCCCGGTCCCATGCCGATCCCGGCCAATGCCCTGATCGAGGGCTACCCAAAACCCGGCAACGGCGACCGCCACGTGCTGGTGCTGGATAAGGATGGCTGTTGGCTCTACGAGCTGGATCGCGCCTATCTCCAGAAAAACGGCGGGTGGAAAGCCGACTCCACTGCGATCTGGGACATGACGATCAACGAGCAGCGGCCCTTTACCTGGACTTCCGCCGACGCGGCTGGCCTGCCGATCTTCGTTGGGCTCGCCCGGCAGGACGAGGTGGCCGCCGGGGCGATCAATCACGCCCTCCGCGTCACCGTGCCGGTCACCCGGCAGGCCTTCACCGCGCCCGCCTCTCATTGGGCCTCCTCGGTCACCGACCCGAACGCGCCGCCCATGGGCCTGCGCCTGCGGCTCAAGGCGAGCTTCGACCTCACCACTTTCCCGGCCGACGACCAGGTCATCCTCACGGCGCTGAAGAAGTATGGGCTCATCGTGGCCGACAACGGCTCGGCCATGTTCATGAGCGGCACCCCGGATGACCGCTGGAACAATGCCGACCTCGACCAGCTCAAAACCCTGACCGCCTCGGACTTCGAGGTGGTGCTGCTGGGGCCGGTCTACACGCCGGGCAATGTGCCGACCGGACCCTCTCCCACGGTCACCAGCCTGGCGGCCAATCCCTCCACCATCACTGCGGGGCAGACCTCCACGCTTTCCTGGAACACCACCAACACGATCTACACCATCCTCTCGCCGGAAGTCGGCCCGGTCCGCACCACCACCGCCACGGTGCACCCGACCGCCACCACCACCTACAAGGTCTATGCGACCAACCAATACGGACGCGCCACCCGTTCGGTCACGGTGACCGTCCACTAGATCGCCTTCGGCGCGGCCCACGCTCAGGCGTGCCAGGTGCCGCAGACGTTTCCGGAAATGATCCCGCCACGATTCGGGCAGCGCCGTTGTCTCCACGGCCCGGCAGAGCAACTCCTGGTTGTGCGACTCGACCGTGTAGAGCTTGAGGATGTCCGTGACCGTCAGCCCGCTCTCCTGTTTCTCGATGAATTCCACCGCGTCGCCCTGCTCGACCTCACCTTCGCGCGTCACCGCGAGATAAAAGCCGCTGCGGCCACTGGCCAGAAAACGCTTGATGAGGTCACGCCGGTTGAAGCGAATTCCCAGTTTAAAGCAGGGGATCCTCGGCTGCGTCACGCGGAACTCCGCCGACCCGATGCGCAGCCGATCGCCGATTCTCGTCTCCGCTTCCGCCATCCCGCCTTCCACGGTGAAGTTCTCGCCAAACGCGCCCCACGGCAGGTCGATCCCCGGCAGCTCCCCGCGCCAGTAGGCGTAATGTTCGGCCGGGTAAAGATAAACCGCCTTATCGATGCCGCCGTGCACCGAGAGATCGGATTGCCGGTCGCCGTCGAGGTTCAGCGTCGAGACATGCACCCGCCCGAGCACCGGCTCCTTCCAGATCGAAGTCCGCACGGTCTCGCCACCCGCGATCACTTCCCGCGGCAGCCCGACGTTGACAGAAATGAGTTTCATCAGCTGTGCTCGTTCTTAGCTTTTCTACTCTCGGTGGTCTCGACGGCGCTCAGTCTCGGAGGGCTCTCATCTTCTTACGATTAGTTAACCCACCCGGTCGGCTCGGAACTGGCGCCGGACACCCCCCAGTCTGTAAGTTCAAACCGTCCGGTCCGGCGGCAAATCCTGCTTGCGCCGGAAGAGGCGGTCCGTCATCCGTTCCAGCGGCCGGCCAAAGACCAGGGCGAGCGCGGTCAGCGCGACGGCAGAGCCGAGGAGCTGCCAATAGCCGAGTCCGCAAACCATCCCGAGAATCGCGCAGATCCAAATCGTGGCCGCAGTCGTTAGGCCGGTGACGTGTCCGGCAGGATCGCGCAGAATGACTCCGGCTCCGAGGAAGCCGACGCCAGTCAGGATTCCCTGCACGACCCGGCTGGTCGCGTTCGGGTCGATCATTTCCAGGCTGTGCGCCGAGCGGAGCGCGACGATGGTGGCCACGGCTGCCCCGAGGCTGACCAAAGCGTGGGTCCGGAAGCCGGCCGGTTTGCCATGCAATTCGCGGTTCAGCCCGAGCAGGCCACCGGTGAGCAAGGCCGCGGCGAGGCGCAACGTCACCTCTTGGTTTACCCCATTCAAGATGCGCGGCATTGATCCGCAAGCAGGCGCGAAAGGCAAGCGTATTCCCGACGCTTTTATGTGGAGCATCTCATTTTCGCTCTGCACCCCATGGCGTTTACTTATCTCCTCGGAACCCAATGATGATCCCGCGGCTCGCCAGGAGCGGCGATCTGCAGCTGACCCTGCCTCCCCGGCCCCCGGAAAGTGTGCTCGCCCCTCGTGGGGTGAGCCCCCAGACGCCGAAAACGCATGCTTGCGACGCCGTGCCAGACCCTTGGGACGGCGTCCCAAGCCTTTATCACGCCGTGTCAGACCCTTGGGACGGCCTCCCAGACCTTTAGGAGAGCGTGCCAGACCCTTGAAACTTCGTCTCAGACCCTTAAGACGCCGTGCCAGACCCTTGGAACTCCGTCCCAGACCCTTAAGACGTCGTGCCAGACCCTTGGAACTTCGTGCCAGACCCTTAAGACGCCGTCCCAGACCCTTGAAACTTCGTGCCAGACCCTTAAGACGCCGTGCCAGACCCTTGGAACTTCGTCCCAGACCCTTGGGACGGCGTGACAAAGGCTTGTCTTCCCGACCCAACAGACGGTTTTCGGGTCCGCATCAGGCGGAAATAGCGCCACCGTCGCTCCGCCCAATCGACGCGGGAGCCCGAACACTCCGAGGGGCGCACAGAGGCGCATCCGCCAAACGGCTCGCTCGGCTCGCCACCTCCGGATTTTCTTCCGGGACCCAGCGGTGGCCGACGGAGTATTCGATCAAGGCCCGGCAGAACCTTGACGCCGAGAGTGCCTTCCTTCGTCGAAAATCTGTTCGTTAACCGATATTCAATAATTAACTTGCTGATAATCGGAAAGTGATTTACTGCTAATCAATATGAAAACAGAACAGCCGTCCGCTTCCGCTGTCAAACCTGCGCCCGCCGCTTTGGCCGCCGTGCCGTTCATTCTGCGGCTTCTCATTATCCTGAACTGGGCTTATGGCGGCGTCATCATCGGGATTATGATCCTGAGCCCCATGCTCGGATGGCCGCGCTTCGAGCCGTCACCGGAGAATCACCGTCTGCTCCTCGGGATGCGTGGCGTCGCGGTCCTGGGCCTCATCAGCGTCCCGTTGCACCTGGTTTTGTTGCGGCGTTTGCTGGCCATCGTGGAGAGCGTCCGGTTCGGCGATCCCTTCATCGGCGAAAACGCATCCCGCCTGCAGACGATTGCCTGGATGCTCCTCTGGCTGCAGCTTCTCGGCGTCGCCGTCGCGGTCATCGCCAGGACCGTCACGACGGAGGCGCACCCATTTCGGGTCCACGCCGGTTTCTCCACGGGTGGCTGGCTCGCGGTGATCCTGCTTTTCGTGCTCGCGCGCGTCTTCGGCGAAGGCGCCCGGATGCGCGACGAACTGGAAGGGACTGTCTAAGATGCCCATCACCGTCAAGCTCGACGACCTCCTCTACGCGCGCCGCATGACGCTGACTGAGCTCGCGGAGGGGGTGGGCATTACGTTGTCGAACCTCTCCATCCTGAAAACTGGAAAGGCGCGTGCGATTCGCTTCTCCACGCTGGAGGCACTCTGCGCAGCGCTCGGCTGCCAGCCCGGCGACCTGCTGGAATTTCAACCCGAAACCGACCCAAGCGCCGACGAACCGTCCGCTGGTCCAATTAACCTGGAAGAGTCCCTATGATTACACACCTGCCTCCGACCTCAACTCCAGCGTCAACCCTCGCCGATGACGGAGTCTCGCGGCTCCGCTTCAACGTGCTCCGCGCGACCTATCTCCTCCTCGTGCTCGGTCTGGGACTGATGATCGTGCCGACACTCATCAGCCATGAACCCAGCGCACGCGGGGTCATCCCGAGCTTGCTCGGCGGCGTCTGGCTGCTCGCCATCGTCGGGTTGTTCCGTCCGCTGCTGATGCTCCCCTTGCTCATGTTCGAGCTGGTTTGGAAAACGATCTGGCTTTGCGCGTTCGGCTTGCCGCAATGGTTCTCCGGCCAGAATGCCCGCGACATTCGGCGAGGACCTCAAAGCGATTGGGCTCGGCGTCATCCTCATGCCGCTCGTGATCCCCTGGGGCTACGTTTATCGGCACTACCTCAAGGCGGCTCGTTAGCTGAAACGCGGCGGCCAAGTCATCCGCATGATGAGCGTGCCCAAGACTTCATAATTTCACGTAGGCGCGCGCGCGCCGCAGCCAGACGTGGCTGGTTTACCGGCTAATCGAGCGGTTCCCGCACGCTGTGACCCTTCCGTCCACTCGCGGCCGCTCTCATCGCGCACGCATCATCTCGCTTTTTTTATCAAAATGCCGCGTCCCGCTCGATCGTGTCCGCCACCGGACGGACTCGCCGCGGAGAGCGGCGGCGGTGTTGCCTTGCGCGAAAGCGTAGCTAGTCGAGTGACGACCTCTCGGATTGCCATGTTCGTTCCTCCCCCCTAAACTCTGCCCGTGAGCACAGCGCAGCAGATTGAAGAAGCGATTCGTGCCTTGGGGAACGCTGAGCGTGATAAGCTTCTCCAGCATCTCCCGCAGCTGTTCCCAGAGTTAGTCGTTGACGCCGAGTGGGAGCGAATTCTGCGTGATGACCAGCCACGCCCAGGTTTCACCACGCTGCTCGACCGCTACGAAGCTGATCTTTCGGCCACGCCCGATTCCTATCCCAAGGTCGCCGAGAGCGATTTCGATTAAGCGCGCGTGATCTCCCGCGCCGCACCCGAGTTCTGGCAGCTCTACCATGAGCTACCCGCAGAAATTCGAGCCGCGACTCGGCGAGCGTATCAGCTTTTCAGCCAAAACCCTGCGCATCCGGGTTTGCGGCTCGAGCGTCTCCGCTTCGACCCGCGTGCCTGGTCGGTTCGGGTCACGAGAGATGTTCGCGCCGTTGCTCTTCGGCATCGAGACCAGTGGCTCTGGATTTGGGTCGGCACGCACAAAGACTTCGACCGCCGCTTCCCTCGTTAAATAATAGGGAGAGGACTCCGCCGATTACGACACCGGAGCCTGGCAGAAATGACCGACACCCTGAAAGCGACACTCACTCACTGGCCCGAACTCTCGCGATCCGTCTTCGTCCCGCTCGGGGGCGGCTCCGCAGCCGAGCGACGCCACCATCCAGGCACAAATTCCCTGCGGAAACTATTCTTGACACGAATGACCACCACGGATTGCAATCGGTCCATCGAATAGATCTGGAGCTGGCGCGGACGCTTAGCCCGGGGCCTCCCTCCCCACTTTCAGACCTGGTAGTCGCAGGTGTATCCCCGGGTAAAGAAAACCTCTCTATGAATGCTTCGATTCAGTTCACCAGGACCACTTCATCCCGCAATAAGGAGATTGAAGTGAGGTCCAGAACCTTGGCGTTGTTTACCGTCATCACCGCATTCGTCGCGGTGGTGATCCCGGTGCCATTGTTCGCACAGTCTCCGTTGTCTGCGCACACCTTGACTACCTTTGATGTCCCGGGCTCGGTCAGCACCTACGCAGAAAGCATCAACCGAACGGGGATGATCGCGGGCTACTACCTTGACGTGAGCGACCGGAATCACGGCTTCGTCCGCGAGAGCAACGGAAACATCACCACCTTTGACCCCGCGGGATCGGTTTCGACCTACGCTTATGCTATCAACTCGACGGGGGTAATCGCGGGAAACTTTCTTGACGCGGGCGGGTATCACGGCTTCGTCCGCGAGCACAACGGACACATCGCTACCTTTGACGCCACCGGTGGGTTAGGCACCACTCCTACAAGCATCAACCAAACGGGGGTGATCACGGGATACTACTTTGACTCGAACGGCGTGGATCACGGCTTCCTCCGCGATCGAAACGGAAACTTCACCACGGTTGATCCCCCGGGCGCGACGAACACCATCGCTCTCAGCATTAACTCAAAGGGGGCGATCACGGGATACTACGCCGACGCGAGCCGCCTGTATCACGGCTTCCTCCGTGAGAGCGACGGAAACTTCACCACCTTTGATGTCCCGGGCGCTACCATCACCTACGGTTATGGCATTAACGCAGAGGGGACGATCACCGGATTCTCCTACGACGCGAGCGGCGGGCAACACGGCTACGTCCGCGATCCCCACGGAAACATCACCACCTTTGATCCCCCGGGCGCGACCGGCACTGATGCGGTGAGCATTAACTCAACCGGGGCGGTCGCGGGATACTTCTTTGACGCGAGCGGCGTGTATCACGGCTACGTCCGCGATCCGAACGGAAACTTCACCATCATTGATATCCCGGGCGCGGCGGGCGCCGCCGCTTATAGCATTGGCCAGGGCGTGGTAACCGGGGACTACCTTGATCAGGACTCCAAGTTTCATGGCTTCCTGCTCAGCAAGTAGAATCTCAAGCTAGCCACTTGTGCTCACACTTGTCCTGGCGGATCAGCCCTTCTCCCGGGGGCGGCTCCGCAGCCGAGCGACGCCACCATCAGGCATAAATTCGCCTGCCAAAATAGTCTTGACACGAATGACAGCGACGGGCTGCAATCGGCCCATCGAATAGATCTGAATCTGGCGCGGACGTTTAGCCTGGGGGCTCACTCCCCACTTTCAGACCTGGCAGTGCAGGTAGATCCCCGGGTAAAAGGAAACCTCTCTATGAATGCTTCGATTCAGTCCACCAGGACCATTTCAGCCCGCAGGAAGGAGACCGAATTGAGGTCCAGAACCTTGCCGTGGGTGACCGTCATCACCGCATTCGTCGCGGTGGCGATCCCAATCCAATTGTCCGCGCGCACCTTGACCACCTTTGAGGTCCCGGACTCGATAGGCACCTACCCTAATAGCATTAACTCAACGGGGGCGATCACGGGATACTACGGTAGCGCGAGCGGCTACGCTCACGGCTTCGTCCGCGATCGAGACGGAAATATCACCACGTTTGATGTCCCGGGCGCGACCAGCACCGCCGCTCTTAGTATTAATTCCATGGGGGCGATCGCGGGAGTTTACCTTGACGCGACCGGCCTTTATTACGGCTTCGTCCGCGAGAGCAACGGAAACATCACCACGTTTAATGCCCCGGGCTCGCTCCAAACCTATCCTGATAGCATTAACTCAGCCGGGACGATTGCGGGATACTCTGTGGACGGGAGCTCCCTGCAACACGGCTTCGTCCGCGATCACAGCGGAAACATCACCACGTTTGACGTCCCGGGCGCGGCATATACCCAACCTCAAGGCGTCAACTCAACGGGGGTCATCGCGGGACTCTTCCATGAAGCGAGCGGCTACCCTCACAGCTTCATCCGCGATAACAACGGAAACATCACCACGTTTGATCCTCCGGGCGGGTTAGGCAGCATCCCTTATAGCATTAACTCGACGGGGGCGATCACGGGGATCTACGGTGATTTTTCGACGACTCACGCCTTCGTCCGCGATCCAACCGGAAACATCACCGCGTTTGATCCCCCGGGCTCGCAAGGAACCGCCCCTACCAGCATTGACTCAAGGGGGACGATCACGGGATTCTACTTTGACGGCTCGATAGATCACGGCTTCTTCCGCGATCGCAACGGCAGCGTCACCACCTTTGATCCCCCAGGCTCGATACTCACCGTCCCTAACAGCATTAGCAACGGGCGGATAACCGGATACTACGCTGATCGCCACTCGGGCAGGAATCTTGGCTTCCTGCTCAGCAGATAAACAGAAGAAGCTACCCGCCCGCCCACATTCTTGTCCTGGCGGATCAGTCCTTCTCCAGAGCGTCGAGTGGGCATGACGCCTCGTTGCGACTGGTGGCAAACCCATGGGAGCGCCGGATAGGCAGATTCCCCAGCCGGACGATCTAAGGTAGCGGTTGAAGGCGCGGGCAGGGTGTTTCGAATTCTGGGCACTGAAATAGGAGTGCGCCTCCCTGGCTCAGCCAGGCCGAAGCCGGTCCCCAGAATAATCTCCACAAATCTTTTCCGAAGATGGCACAGCCAGTGCTTAATGTAGGCCCGTAAGCAAAATTAAAACGAACCCGAAAGAAACCTCCTACCTAACGAAGCGAACCCTTCCAAACTTTCCCGCTCCAACCCCAAGAACCTGACTCCCCAGTCTTCTCCCTCCCACTCCCTCTCCGCGAGATCCTCCTCGCGCTCTCCCTTTCCGCCCGCTCGCATCATGCGGGCCGCGCCGTGCCGATTCCTCCTCCCGGACCCCTTTCCCACTAATCATAATTCATAACTCATAACTCATAACTCCCCCCCCCCCATGAAGACCCTCCTCTCCCCGACAGTCCCCAGAACCGCCCCAGACGCGACACCTCCTCGTGTGGCGCTTTCCCCAGCCCCCGCCCACGCGTTCTCCCCGGAACCCCCAGAACATGAACCCCCCGACCCCCAGCAGGCCCCCCCGGCGCTGCTCGCCGGCGCGCACCTTCATCTCCCCGCCGACGGTGAGCGCGATCCCCGGTGAAGGTGCCTATCACTCGGCCCGCCTGCGGCCCGGCCGCGGTCCCTAGCTCCTCGATGTCAAGATGGCGTGGTCGCCGTGGCTGACTGCCTGAGGCGATCATGGCATGGCACGGAGGTAAGCTGACCGGAGGCCTCCCCGATTTCCGCCATGGATCCGCGGCAGGAGAGAAGAGCTGTGGGATATCGCCTGGGACATCGCGGAGATCTGCAACGACCTCATCCCGGTAGCGCCGCCGAGCCGCGCGGAGGGTCTACACAATGTGACGCCGATCTCGAAGATTTCGACCCGCCACCTCTGCCGAGCGGGCCGGAGATAACCAAACCCGTTAGCCAGACGGCTAACACCTGTTCCTCCCGAGTGGATGAATAGCAGGCAGAAGCAGAAACAACCGCCCCGCAAGGGCAAACCAACCAAACCAAACCAATGAAAACGAACGAACCACGACAAATAAGGATCTCCTTAGCGATCCTTTATCTCCCGATCGTCCTCTTCCTGATGGCGGCTCGGTCGATCATCATCGCCCTGACGGCGAATCCAAACTTCGCGACGCCGTTTCCGGCGCTGGCGGAGATCAGCGCGGCTCTCGATGACCTCGAAGCCAAGATCGCGGCCGCCGTGGGCCGGGATAAGAGAGCCATCGCGGTGCGCAACACCGCATGGGGAACGGCCAAGGGGCTCATCCGGCAACTGGCCAGCTACGTGCAGATGCATTGCCAGAACGATCTCGGGATCCTTCTGAGCTCTGGTTTCACGGCGACGAAGACACCGGCCCCGGTGGGGCCATTGGGCGCGCCGCAGAACCCCCGTCTCACCCGCACCGACCTGATGGGGCAGATCCTGTTCCAATTCGATCGGGTCTACGGAATGCGCGGCGGCTATCTGGTGCAAATCGGGACGGACCCCGCGGGGCCGTTCGTGGATTACGCCACCTCGAGCAAAACTCGGGTGCTGATCAACGACCGCACGCCGCTGACGACGGTGTGGGCTCGGGTCCGCGCGACGGGCGCCGCCGGCGCCGGCGCGTGGAGTGAGCCAACCTGCGTCATCGTCCTCTAGGCACGACCGCACCGACATACAGGCTTCGCTTTATCGAAGCCGATCAAACAGGGCCGCGGCGGAGAGCAATCTTCGCCGCGGTTTTGCTTTTCGGGGGGCCTTTTGGAGCGGAGGAGGGGATCCACCGGCGCGACGCGGCGAGCCGTCCCTGGGGAGCCAGAAAAGTCACGCAAAGTTCACAAAAATTAGGCTTGTCATGCGCTGGGGGAACTGGCAACCTCCGCGAGTTCCGCAAAATTACAGAAAATAATCCCGTAGGAAATCAGATGAAAAAGCTTATCCAAATTTCCCTTTTCGTGGCCGTAGTTGCTGGCCTAACGACTGGCCGCGCAGGCGCAGATCAGTTACACGGGCGGGACGTATACCCAGGATTTTGACGTTATGGGCGCGACTGGAACGACGACGCCCACGGGTGGTTTGCTGGGACCGGCGGCGATGCATCCATAGCGGTAACTACAGACTACGGTCATTCCCGGCACGGGTTCCGGCACCGCAGGCGGGCAACTACAACTTTGGTGTTTCTGGTGTGAACGCAGTGACGGATCGAGCTCTCGGTTCGCTTGCAGCTCGAGCAGTCTCCAGCGAGACACAGAAATTCACATCACCAACAACACGGGGATGGATATTACCTCAGTTCAGCATTTCCTATGACGGCGAGCAATGGAGGAGTGGTGGCGCGACTCAGGTGGCGAATACCCTTACGCTTCAGATCAGCCTGACGGGCTTAGCGAACAGCTGGGTCAGCCTTGGCTCAGCTTTTAATTTTACGACCCCAATCAACGGCGCCACCGCTAGCCTGCTTGATGGCAACGCCGCCGCGAATCGAGTAGCGGGCATCGGCGGCATTTTTACACCGGGGACGGCGATCCCTAACGGGAGCACTTTTTTCCTGCGTTTCGCAGATCCTGACGATGCCGGCATCGACGCCGGTATTGCGATCGACAACTTTGCGTTCACCGTCGTCCCCGAGCCGTCCGTTTACATGCTCCTCGGCGTGGGCATTCTGCTTTGCGGGCAGCGTTTCTTCCGGCGCAAATCGGCCTAACGGTTTTCCGAAGTCTCTCGCAAGACCCCGCGTCGACCGGCGCGGGGTTTTTGCTGCCCGGATGGCTCCTTGCTAGGCGAGGAGTTCGTAGGAGAGGATGCTCAGGCAGTAAATCGCCGCCGTCTCCACCCGCAGGATGATCGGGCCGAGGGTGAGGGGGGCGCAGCCCTGCGAGCGCGCGAGTGAAATCTCGGCGGGCGTAAAGTCGCCCTCGGGGCCGATCATCATGAGGACGCTGGCGGGGCGCTCCGGCAGCTCGGCGAGCAGTTCCTTCAGGTGGCGCGCGCCTGGTTGGAGGGAACCGATGAGGCGGAGATCGTAGCGGCCGGCGCCGGCGAGGAATTCATCGGGAGTGCGCGGGGTGTGGACCTGCGGGAGCCAATTCTGCCCGCATTGCTTCGCGGCCTCGATCGCGACCTGCTGCCACTTTGCCTGTTTCTGCGCGGCGCTCTCGGGATCGAGCTGGACGACGGTGCGCGCGGAGAGGAGTGGGAAAATCTCGGAGGCGCCGATCTCGACCGCTTTCTGCACGATCAGGTCCATGTTTTTCCCCTTGGGGATGGCCTGGGCGAGGGTGATGCGGCAACGGAGCGGCGGGGTCACGGATTCCTGGAGGACGCGAAAATCGACGCGGCCGGAAGCGAGCGCGGCGATCGCCACGGTCGCTTCGCGCCCCTTGCCATCGAAGACGACGGCGCGGTCGTCGGGCTGCAGCCGGAGGACGCTGCGCGCATGGTGCGCCTCGGCGCCGGTCAGGGCCGCGGTGGGCCAGTCGTTAGGCGGGAGATAGAAGCGGTGCATGTGGAGAATTTCTCAGGAAAGCAGGAAAGCAGGAATAAGAGGGAAGAATTTGGAAACCAGAAAAAGGGAGGGGGATCTCGTTAGGCGGCTGTGGGAACTTTTCCATTTCCTGCTTTCCTATTTTCCTGATTCGCCTCCGCCTTTCCTGGTTTCCGAATTATTCCCTCCCCTTGGAGCGCAGTCGCGGGCCAGTCGTTAGGCGCCAGATGGAAGCAGTGCATGTGGAGAATTTCTCAGGAAAGCAGGAAAGCAGGAATAAGAGGGAAGAATTGAAGAGAGGAACAAAAGATGGAGAGCGATCCTGCTCAACACCGGAAGGTCTCTGTTCCCTTTCCTGCGTTCCTGCTTTCCTGAGCGATCTCCCCTAACGAAAGAATTCCTTGGCGCGTTCGAGGAAGCTTTTGCCGAGCGGGGTGTTTTCTTCCCCGCAAAGGGCGGCGAATTCTTCCAGCTTCTGGCGCTGCTCGGCGTTCAGGTCGGCGGGCACTTCCACGAGCAGGCGCGCGTAGAGGTCGCCCCGTTCGCGGCCGTTCACATGGGTGACGCCTTTGCCGCGGAGCTTGAAGCTCTGGCCGCTCTGGGTGCCGGGCGGCACTTTGAGCGAGGCTTTTCCCTCGAGGGTCGGGACCGGCACTTCGCCGCCGAGCGCGGCCGTCGGGAAGGAGATCGGGACTTCGCAGAAAAGGTTGTCGTCTTCGCGCTGGAAAATCGGGTGCTCCTGCACGTGGACGACGACGTAGAGGTCGCCCTGTTCGCCGCCGCGGACGCCGGCTTCGCCGTTGCGCGAGGAACGCAGGCGCGAGCCATGCGCGATGCCGGCGGGGATTTTGATCTTGATCCGGCTGGTCTGTTCGACCCGGCCTTCGCCGTCGCATTCGCGGCACGGTTTCTCGATGATCTCGCCGAGCCCGCGGCAGCGCGGGCAGGTCTGCGAGACCTGGAAAAATCCGCGGGCGCTGATCACCTGGCCGCGCCCGTGGCAGGTGGTGCAGGTAACGGCACGCGAGCCGGGCGACGCGCCGGAGCCGTCGCATTTCTCGCAGGTGTCGAGCTTGCGCACCTCGATTTCTTTTTCCACGCCGAAGGCCGCTTCCTCGAGCGTGATCTGCATGTCGTAGCGCAGGTCGGATCCGCGCTGGGTGCCATCGCGCGCCGCCTGCTGATTGCCGCCAAAAAAGGTCTCGAAGATCCCTCCGCCGCCACCACCACCCGCAGCCCCGAAGACTTCGCGAAAGATATCGAACGGATCGTGAAACCCGCCGCCGGCGCCACCGCGCCCCACTCCGCCCTGGGCAAAAGCCGCATGTCCGTAGCGGTCGTAGGCGGCGCGCTTCTGCTCGTCCATCAGGACGTCGTAGGCTTCGCCGAGCTCCTTGAATTTCTCCTCGGCGGTGGTGTCGTCGGGGTTTTTATCGGGGTGAAATTTGACCGCGAGTTTGCGGTAGGAGCGCTTGATCTCGTCGCCGTTCGCGGTGCGCTCGACGCTCAGGATTTCGTAGTAATCGCGTTTGGTGGTGGCCATGTCCGAAGAAAGCTAATTCCTAATCCTGCTCTTGCTCCTGGTCCTCTTTTTGGAAGGAGCGGAGCAGGAGGAAGGGATGTTATGCGGCGGGCCCGCTTGAGACCACGACGGTGGAGGGCCGGAGGAGCCGGTCCTTTAGTTTGTAACCGCGGCGCATTTGCCGGACGACGGTGCCCGAGGGCACGGTCGTCGCTCGGTTCGTTGGCGATCGCTTCGTGCAGGTTGGGATCGAAGGGTTTCCCCTCAGCGTCGATCGCCTGCACGCCATTCTCCGCGAGGAAATCGGTCAGCTGTTTCAGCACCATCCCCATCCCCGCGAGGATCGGCGATTGTGCGCTCTCGCTTTTCGCCGCGGAGAGGCCGAGCTCGAAGTTATCCACGATCGGCATCAGGCGCTCGAGCAGGGAGCTGTTCGCAAACTTGATCGCGTCCTCGCGTTCACGGGCGGCGCGCTTCTTGTAATTGTCGAAGTCGGCCTGCGTCCGCAGCGCGTGGTCGCGGAACCGATCAAGGTCGGCCTGCAGCGCGGCGCCTTCGTCCTCGGCTGTTTGTTCGTTAGGCGAGGCGGATGCGTCGTCGTTAGGCGCATCGCCGTCGGTCACTTCGATCTTGCGGGCGGCGGGGTCGGGGTTGTGATTTTTCATGTCTTGCGGACTACGATTAAAGTGATGTCGTCATTCTGCGGATGGCCGCCGGCGAAGGTGCGCACGTCGGCGGTGAGCCGGGCGATCACGGCCGCCGCGCATTCCGGCGCGCTGGCCTGAATCGAGCGCACCATCCGTTCGGGGCCAAACTCGTCGCCCTGGGCGTCGAGCGCTTCGGTGATGCCGTCGGTGTAAAGGACCATGCAATCGCCGGGCTCCAGGGGGATGGAAACGTCGGCCGCAACCCTATCGAACACGTCTCCGCTGTCAATCCCAAGGGCCATTCCGGGCGGCTTCAGATTGGTCACTTCGCCGGTCGCGGCGCGGTAGAGCAGGGGAGCGTCGTGACCGCCGCGGGAGAGGGTCGCGCTGGAGTTCCGGTGATCGAGAATCATGTAGGCCATGCTGATGAACATGTCCTCCTTGATGTCGGGATAGAGCTGGCGATTCACCTTCCGGAGCACGTCGGCCGGCGAGAGGCTCCCGCGCGCTTCCGCCCGGAGCGCGCTCCGGCAGATGGCCATGATCAGCGACGCCGGCACGCCTTTGCCCGAGACGTCGGCGATGACCACGCCGAGCCGGCCGCTTTCCACCTGGATGTAATCGAAATAATCGCCGCTCACCTGACGCGCGGGGATGTTGATCCCGGCGATCTCGAAGCCCTCAGTGGCGGGCGCTTCCGACGGCAAAAGGATGCGCTGGATGTCGCGCGCGATCTGCAGGTCGTGGTCGAGCCGCTTCTTTTCGTTCGCCTCCGAGTAGATGATCGCGTTGTAGAGCGCGAAGGCGGATTGCTCGGAGATGGATTTGAAAACGGTGAACTCGCTCTGCGTGAAAGCCGCGCTCATCGGGCCATTCGCGACCGCGAGCACGCCGAGATTTTGGCGGCCGTAGAGCAGCGGGGTCATCATCACCGAGGAAGCGCCGAGGGCGGAATCGCGCAGCTTCGCGAGCTCCGGCGCATCCGCGAGATCCTCGAGCAACAGGGCGCTGCCGCTTTTCCAGACCCGACCGACGAGTCCCTCTTCCGCGGCGATGGAATGCGAACGCAGATAACTCTCGAGCGCGATCGGGGTGCTCGCGGCCTGCTGCAAAATGCGGTCGGGCACTTCGATCATCGGCGGGCAACCCTTCGAGATGAACGCCGGGCACCAGTCGCAGCCCCGTCCGGTCCGCCATGTAGAGCGCGCCGCCATGTGCATCGAGAATGCGGACCGAACTCTCGACGATCAGCCGATGGAGATCGTGCGGCCGGATGACGTCGCGAAAGGCTTCGCCGAGGCCATGGAGAAAATCGAAGACGAGATTTTCCTCGACCTGGATTTCCTCCTTCGAGCGCTCGAGCTGCAGGATGCGCCCGCGCGCGCGCTGATAAGTGATGGGCCAGCCGACCAGCGAGGCGACGAGCAACCCGAAGAGAAAAAGACGCATGAAGCCGCCGCCGTCTTAGTTGGCCGGGCTCTCTTGATGGAGGTCTTGTTTTAGGTATTCCAGAACGTCTTTGAACCGCGTAAGATTTTCCGGCGCCGCCTCGCAGAGCGCCTCGTGCGCGGCCAGCATCGTCCCGGCTTGCTCGCGCTTTTGCGCTTCCGTGCCGTTGGTCGGGCCATCTTTCCCGAGCAACCGGCATTGCGGAGCGGCATTGCCATTCTTCTGAATGTCGAAAATCTGATCGAGGCCGAGCCCGGAGAGCAGGTCGTGGCTGCGCGGCCCGCAGTGCACCACATGGAGTTCGCCATGGCCGAGTTCTTTCAGCCGCAGAGCCACCCCGGCCATCGTTCCCATGAAGGTTGAATCCATCATGACGCAGTCCTGCAGATCAATGACGAACTCGCGATAACCTATGTTCACCATCGCGCGGGCAAACTCCTTGAAGCTGCCGCTGTTCAGGAAACTGCCGCGGCCAGCCACGCGCACCCAAACGGCGGGGCCGTTGACGCCTACTTGGATTGAAGACTCCACGACAAGAATAAGGAAAAATATTGCCGAACAGCTGTCAACCGAAGTCACCTGGCGACGGAATGCGGAGAGCCACGCAAATGGCTCGCGACGCGGGCTCTATTCCCAGAGATAGGATCGGTTAGTGGCGACGATATGGCCGTCCACCACGAGCAAGCACGCCAGGCGAGCACCCGCCCATGATGGAAATAATCGTCGCCGATGATGGCGAAAATCTCCGTCTTCAGGTCCCGCGCACCTGATGATAGGAAATCTCCCGCGCTTGCGAAAAGATGCACTTATCCTGCCGATACTCCAGGCGCACAGTCACATCGGCTGGCCGCCGGACACGCCAGAAGAAGGTCGAAATAGTTACCGTAACGCTGGTGTTGATCGGCCCGGTGATCGCGCCATAACAGCCGGTAGGAGCGCTCGAACGAGCGACTCCGCGATTCCTGCCGGGGATTATTCGAGCTGGCGAGAGCGACGAGGAAAGCGGTTTCTTCGTCTTCGGCGGAGCCTCGCTCAGTAGAAATACTTGAGCGTTTTACGAAAGGAAAAATCGGGATCAGGGCGATGGGCAGCGGAATTGGGACCTTCGGCAGCTGCTTGCGGAGGTGCCCGCCTGTACCGGCGCCCCGCATGAAGAGGACCAAAGAAAAGCCAGCGCGATTTCATGACGGGTGCAATGAAACGAGAGGAGCGGAGCCGTGTCAATATTCCGCCCGATCGAGCCGATGCCTGCCGGGCGGGCGGCCCCGCGAGCCAGGTAAATTCCGCGCGTGATCCAGGTGCGATACGAGCGCGGCGTTTATTTGCCGAACGAAGAACATCTGGCTCGATCCTCGGGATGCGAAACCGTTCGCCTTCGTCTCACATGCCCACAGCGACCATATCGCGCCGCATGAGGAGATCATCGTCTCTGAGCGGACGGCGCGGCTGATGCAGGCGCGGCTGCCGGGCGAGCGGCATGAGACGTCCTGAATTTCGGCGAGCCGACGACCGTGCGCGGCCATCGGATGTCACGCTTCTGCCCGCCGGCCATATTTTCGGGTCGGCCCAATTCTTCCTCGAGAGCGACGCCGGCTCGCTGCTCTACACCGGCGATTTCAAATTGCGCCCCGGCCGTTCCGCCGAGCAGACCGAATGGCGCCACGCCGATACTCTGATCATGGAGACGACATACGGCCTGCCGCGTTATCGGATGCCGCCGACCGAAGAATCGTGGTCGAGCAGATCGTGGCCTTTTGCCGCGAGGCGCTCGAGGAAGGCGCGACGCCGGTGCTCCTGGGCTACTCGTTAGGCAAAGCGCAGGAAATTCTCTGTTCGCTCGCGGAGGCGGATCTCCAGCCGATGCTGCACGGCTCGGTTTTTCGGATGACGCGGATCTACGAGCAGTTCGGCCAGGCTTTCTGCGAGTACGAGCGCTACAACGCCGGCGAAGGACCGACGGAAAGTTCTGATCTGCCCGCCGAGCGTGAACCGTTCGCGGATGCTCCAAGAATCCTAAAAAAAGCGCGTCGCGATGATGAGCGGCTGGGCGGTGGAACCGAACGCGATCTATCGTTACCAGGTCGACGCCGCCTTCCCCTCACCGACCATGCTGATTACGGCGATCTGCTCCGTTATGTCGAGCTGGTGCAAACCGAAACGCGTCCTCACGTTGCACGGTTTCGCCGCTGAATTCGCGCGTGATCTGCGCGACCGCGGCATCGAAGCCTGGGCATTAAACCAGGAAAACCAGATGGAGCTTGAGCTCGGAAAGCGCTCCCCGTGTGGAGGCCCGCCGCCATTGTCATCCCGAACGCAGCCGAGGGATCCCGGCGAAGCAACGAGCGCTCGGAATTCCATCGTTCGCGGAGCTCGGCGAAAAGATCGCCGCCACTCCCGCGAAGCTGCAAAAGATCCAGTTGCTCGCCGATTACCTGCACTCGTTAGGCGAAGACCAGCTCGCGATCGCCGCGATTTTCCTCACCGGCAAACCGTTCGCGCAAACCGACCAGCGCACCGTCCAGACTGGCTGGTCGATTATCCATCGCGCGCTCCTCACCGCCAGTCGCCGCGGCGACGTCGAGCTGCGCCGCATCTCCAGCAGCCACGGCGACACCGGCAAAACCGCCTATGAAGCGCTCGAAGGCCGGACCACGCCGGAACCCTTCTCGTTAGGCGAATCGCGCGCTCTTTTCGAGGAGCTGCACCGCACCCGCGGTCCGGTCGGAAAAACGGAAATCCTCCAGGCGCGCCTCGCCAGACTCACGCCGCGGGAGGCGCAGTACGTGGTGAAAATCCTCACCGGCGACCTGCGCATCGGCCTGCGCGAAGGGCTGGTCGAGGAAGCGATCGCCCGCGCTTTCGCCGCGCCGCTCGACGAGGTGAAGGAAGCGAACATGCTTCTCGGCGACATCGGCCAAACCGCGCGTCTCGCCGCCGCTGGCCAGCTCGCCGCCGCCGAGCTCAACCTTTTCCGCCCGATCAAATCCATGCTCGCGAGCCCCGAGCCAACCGCGGAAGCGATCTGGGCGCGCTTCGCCGCGGAGCCGCCTAACGAGTCGGTGGTCTTCGTGGAGGACAAGTTCGACGGCATCCGCGCGCAACTCCATCGCGGCGCGGACCGGGTGGAAATTTTCTCGCGCGATCTGCGGCGGATCACCGGCCAGTTCGAAGAGATTGCGGAGTGCGCGAGCGACTTCGCCGACGAAGTGATCCTCGACGGCGAGATCATGGCTTTCGAGCACGGGAAAAAACTGACTTTTTTCGACCTGCAAAAACGGCTGGGTCGCAAGAGCGAAGGAGCCGATCTTTTCGCGACCGCCTCCGCTGCCGTGCCGGTGGTTTTCGTCGCCTTCGACCTGCTTTGGCTGAACGGCCGCTCGCTTCTGAAAGCGCCGCTCCGCGAACGGCGCGAGTTGCTGCACGGCCTAACGACTCCGACGCAATTCCAGATCGCGGAAGTTTCGCCCGCAAATTCCGCCGAGGAAATCGAGGGCGCTTTTCAAGGCGCGCGACGTCGCTTGAACGAAGGACTGATGATCAAGGATCCCGAGAGCCAATACACGCCCGGCCGGCGCGGGATGTCGTGGTTCAAGCTCAAGAAGGAGCTCGCCACGCTCGATGTGGTGGTCGTCGCCGCGGAGCTCGGGCACGGGAAACGCAATCACGTGTTGAGCGATTACACTTTCGCGGTCCGCGACGAAGCGAGCGGCGAATTGCTCCCGATCGGCAAGGCGTACAGCGGGCTCACCGATGTGGAGATCGCCGAACTGACCGAGCATTTCCGCCGCAACACGACGCGCGATCGCGGCCGCTATCTGGAGGTGAAACCGAACATCGTGCTCGAGATCGCATTTGATTCCATTCAACCGAGCACGCGCCACGCGAGTGGGCTCGCGTTGCGCTTCCCGCGGATCAAGGCAATCCGGCGCGACAAGACGCCGGATGCGATCGACACCCTGGCCTATGCGCAAAAGCTCGCGCAGGAGACTCGTTAGGCGCTCGGAGCAGGCGTGGAGCAACCACGTCATCCTGAGCGAAGCGCAGCGGAGTCGAAGGATCCCGCGGAGTTTTCCAGCCGCTCCGTCGGGATTTGTGATCGGCGCTTCCCGGAAACCCGGCGGGATCCCTCGACTCCGTTCCGCTGCGCTCCACTCCGCTCGGGATGACCGTGCTTTCGGTCGGTCCCGGCAGCGCTTACGGTCGATTCGGCCTGGGGCCGGGGCGGCGGCCTTTGCTCACCGGCGTGGGCGTCGGCGTTTCGGTCGCGGTTTCTGTTGGGGTGGAGGTTTCCGCCGGAGTCGTGGTCGCGCTTGCGTCAGGGGTTGGGGTGGCTTCTCCGGCGGGGGTTTCACCCGGTTTTCCACCACGACGTCCCTCGCGTTTCTGGCGCATTTCTTTTTGCCGTTCCCGGCGCTGTTGCTGTCGCGGGTTGAGACTCGGCTCGGGAGTTGCGCTGGGCGCTGCGGCCGGTGGAGTCGTGGGCACCGTTGGAGTCGCGGTCGGTGTCGGCGTTGGTTTTATGCGCGGCCGTGGAGTAACAACCGGAGCAGGCTTGGCAGTCTCGGTTGCAGTCGCGGCCGGAGTGCTGCGCGGCGGCCGGGGTGCCTGTGGCTTCTCGTTAGGCTGCAACGGACGTTCTGCGACGTCCCGCGAAAGGTTTTGCTGCACCCGCGGCGGGCGCGCGCCTTGTTTCGCGGGTCGGAAATTCGGCGCGGGCATGGCCACCACTTCGCCGCGGATCACCGGCCGCTCGTCGTTCACGTCCTGCGTCCGCTCCAGCTTGAGCCGCGGGATTTTTTGCTGACTGCGGGCCCGCAAATCTTCGTAGCTCGGGCCGCGATCGACCACGATGGAATTGTTCACCGTGATGTTCGTGATGTTGGTCGTCTGCTTGATGATCGTGACGTTGCGCGCGGGCGGCACGATCACGCGGGTGCTCTGCGGTCCGCCAAAATCGCGCGCCGGGACGAAGGCGTACTGCTCCGGGCTTATCCCGTAGGTGCTGTCGGATGAAATTTGGATGCCGGTGCTGCGATTGAAATGCGCCTGCGGCGGCAACGGCGCCCACCCGACGAAATCATTTCCGCGCCGCCAGGAAACCCAGGCCGGGGCCCAATCATTCCCCGGCACCCAGACCCAGCCAACGTCACGGAGCCGGGTCCAGCGGCCGTAGTGATAGGTCGCCCAGCCGAACGGTTCGTCAGAAATCCAGGTCCAGCCGGCGTCGGTGTAAACCCAATGCCCGTTCGTGTAGGGACGCCAGTCGCGCGAACGCGCGGCGGGGCGTGGCTGGAAAACATAGCCGTAGCTGCCGGTCTCGATCCAGTCGCCGTAGGGATCGAGCTTGCGGTAAAAGGTCGCGTAGGAGCCGGTTTCCTCGTCGTCAGGCACGGCGACCGCAGCCGCGGTGGGTTGCGGCTTTTCGTTAGGCGGGGCGGGAGCTGCGGGCTGGTTCTCCTGGTCGCGCAAGGCCCGCTCGCGCGCGTCGAGCTCGGCCTGGCGCTGGTCGAGATTTTTTTGCGCGTCGGCCTGGTGCTCGGCGTCGAGGCGCTGCTGCACCTGGCGATCGATTTCCGCCTGGCGCGCAGCGTCCGTTTGCGGTTTCTCGCAGGAAGAGAGCGCGAGCGCAAAGGCGGGCAGGAGCGGGAGCAAAAGATATTTTTTCATCGTGTGTAAGACCGGTCGCCGGCGGAGTTATTCGAAATTTCGTCAGCGGTTTTCGTTAGGCGAAACCGCCGGGGCGGCCGTAGGCGCTGGCACAACAATCGCACTTTCAGTCTGCGCGCGCCGGGCATGCTGCCATTGGCCGTAGATGGCCACGAGGATGAAGACGCCCAAAACGAGGGCGATCAATTTCAGGCCGTTGGCGGGCGCGGGTCGTTCCATCGCGCAATATCCGGGGCGAACCCGCCGCCGCAAACCGGTTACGGAAGTTGCAGCGCGGCGATCGCGTTCATCACCCGTTGGCTCAGGCGCGGATAAACTTCGCGGCCATTTCCAGACACGTCCTCGGCGGTGAAGTGCAACGGTTCGCCGACCACGATGGTGATGGGCGTGAACCGGATCTTCGAGCCGCCGCGCGGCAACGCACGATGGGCGCCGAAGATCCGCATCGGCACTACGGGCGCGAGGGTTTTCGCAATCACGAAGCCGACGCCGGGCAAAGCCGGCTGCAAATTCCCGTCGAGCGTGCGCGAGCCTTCCGGAAAAACGAGCACGCCCTGGTTCGCCTTGAGCGCGCGGATGAGCGCCTTGAGCGCGCTGCGATCCGTTCCTTCCTGGTCCACGGGAATGACGTTCAGTTTCGGCAGAATCGGGCCGAGCACGGGAATCTCGAGCAACGTTTTGCGCGCGAGAAAATAGATCGCGCGCCGGCAGGAAATCCCGGCGAGAGGCGGGTCGAGATAGCTCTCATGATTCATCGCGAGGATGACCGGGCCGTCCTGGATGACGCGCTCGGGATGGATGACGCGAAAACGAAAGAAAACCGTCGCGAGGAATCGGCTCAGATTGTAGCCGATGACATACCAGGGACTCACGTAGCGATCGTTAGGCCTTTTAATTTCAACCGGCCAATGATCTCGCCGACCACGCCGTCGATCGTAAGATTCGAGCTGTCGATGACGTGCGCGTCTTCCGCGATGATGAGCGGAGAAGCGCGCCGCGAAGAATCGGCCTGGTCGCGCGCGGCGATGCGATCGTGCTGGCCCTGCGCGGCGCGCCGGCTGGCCCGGATATCGGGCGAAGCGTCGATGTAAAACTTGTAGGGCGTCTCGGGGAAAACGACCGAACCGATGTCGCGGCCTTCCATCACCAGATCGTTCGTTAGGCCATAACGCCGGAGATGATCGACCAGGATCTCGCGGACCCGCGGGACACTGCTCACACGCGAGACGTTGTCATTCACCCGGTCGTCGCGCAGGTGCGGCTCGGCGGCGTCGATCCCGTCGATCAGCATGACGGAATCGTGGCCGCGCAGCTCGCAGGAAATGCGGGCGTTCTCCGCGAGTTGCTGGATGGCCGCGGCGTCGTCGGTCGCAATCCCGCGCTCGAGCACGTGCCAGGTCATGGCGCGGTACATCGCGCCGGAGTTCACATAGACAAAACCGAGGCGCTGCGCGAGCTCGCGCGCGACGCTGCTTTTGCCGGAGGCGGCGGGGCCGTCGATGGCGATGATGTGATGAGTGGCCGGAACGGGCATGACGCGGAGTTGCCTAACGAGCGCTCAATCTTCGGGCCGGTTGTGGGCGAGCGAACTGATGACCGGCGTGGTGCTCCGGTCGCCCTTGGGGTTGGCGAGCTGGCTGAGCATTTTCGCGAAACCGGGATAAGAGGTGTCCACGCAATCAACGTCCTGGATCACCGTCTCGCCATCGGCAAACATGCCCGCGACCGCGAAGGCCATCGCGATGCGGTGATCGCCGAAACTGGAAAGACGCGCGCCATGGAGCGGGGCGCGGCCATGAATCTCCAGGCCGTCATCCAGCTCCACGACCTGCGCGCCCATGGAGCGGAGATTGTGCGCGATCGCGGCGATGCGGTCGGTTTCTTTCACTCGCAATTCCTGCGCGTGGCGAATGATGGTGGTGCCGTTGGCGAGCGCGCCGGCGACGGCGAGGATCGGCAACTCGTCGATCAGTTGCGGGATTTCCTTGCCTTGAATCACGGTCGCCTTGAGATGCGCGCCGGTCACTTCGAGTGTGCCGCGCGGTTCCACCTGGTCGACGTCCTCGATCGCTTCGCGCACCTGCGCGCCCATTCGCACGAGCACGCCAAGAATGCTGGTGCGGGTTTCATTCAAGCCAACGTCCCTAACGAGAAGATGGCCGCCCGGCTGGGCCGCGGCTGCGACCATCCAGAACGCCGCGGAAGAGAGATCGCCCGGGATGCTGAAGTCGCGCGATTCCGGGACGTGGTCGCCGTGGACGCTCACGCCGTTTTTGTCCTTCTGGGTGCGGACGAGGAAATAATTGAGCATCAGCTCAGTGTGATTCCGCGTCGGGACCGGCTCCTGCACGGTGGTCTTGCCCTTGGCGAAGAGACCCGCAAACAAGAGCGCACTCTTCAACTGCGCGCTCGCCACCGGAGTTGTGTATTTGATCCCGTGGAGCGGCGCGCCGGTGATGTGAAGTGGCGCGGTATCCTTGTCGCCGCCGGCAGTGATGTTCGCGCCCATCAAGCGCAACGGGTCGATGATTCGCCCCATCGGCCGACGCGAGAGCGAACCATCGCCAACGAGCCGACTGGAGAAATTCTGGCCCGCGAGAATGCCGGCAAGCAGCCGCATGGTGGTGCCGCTGTTTCCGCAATCGATCTCCTCTTTCGGCGCGGTGAGTTTCCGCCGGTTCCCGTGCACGATCAGCACTTCCGGCTCCGGTTGCTCGATCCTGACCCCAAGCGCGCGCATCGCCTCGACCGTGTTCTGGCAATCGGCGCTGCGCGAGAAACCGCGGAGGACGCAGGGGCCATTCGCGAGCGAGGCGATCAGGACCGCGCGATGCGAAATGCTCTTGTCGCCCGAGACGTTGATCTCGGCTTCGATCCGGGGCGCGCGTTTTATCCGTAGGTCATCCATGAAAGCGAAGAGGCTCGCGGGCGCGGCGCGATCCGCCGGCCCCTTGAGCGAAGGGGAAGAATCTCAACTTGCGCTGAAATGTCCAGCGTCGCGGCGCAGCCGCCCACGGGACGCGGCTCGCGTGCGATCGTTAGGCGAAAAACCGACTCGTTAGGGAACGAGAAAGATTTTGTTCGTGTAAGGATCGCGCACTTCGGTGCCCGGTGGGAAGCCGCGGACATCGACGTAGCCTTGGTTCGGCGCGTAGGGGCTGGTGACGAACCCGGCTTTATCCGGCACCGGGATGCCGTAGGGGATGTCGCCCTTGGTGGGCTTCACCTGTTCCGCGGTCGCGGCCGGTTCCGGCGGAGCCGTCTGGGTTGGCGTCACGACGGCGTCCGGCGGAGGCTGGATAGGTTGGCCGTCCGGATTAAAAGGCTGTTGCTGTGCCGGGAACTGCGACTGCGTGGTGGTCGACTGGTAGGTGGCCACGCGGTGACGACGAGGCGGCGGCTCCGGTTCGGAACACGCGGAAACGAAGAGGACGGTAAGAAGAGCGAGCGCGAGCGTTGATTTCATAGGAAAGGCCGGGACGATGTGCCCCCGTTTCTAATTCATTCGATTCCCAGTGACAACGGATATTTGAACGCGAGCCGCTACCTCGATGGGAGCGCGGAAGATATAAATACGGATGCGGGGCATCTTCTTTCCGAATCAAAAAAGATGGGGAGCGAATACGTCCTGGTGATCGATGACGACCGCGTAAGTCGGCGCATGCTGATGCGTGCGCTCGGCGAAGCGGGCTACACTTGCCGGGAAACGGCGAGTGGCGTGGAGGCGCTCGCGCTCCTGCACCGGGAGACGCCCGCATTGCTCCTGCTCGATCTCGACATGCCGGAAGTGGACGGCGCGGAAGTGTTGCGCCGACTCCGGAGCGATCCGGATGCGAAGATCGCGCAACTGCCCGCGATCATGCTCACCGGCCACGGCGGCGAGGAGAGCGAGGTGCTTTGTCTGGAGGCGGGCGCGAACGATTTTGTGACCAAGCCGATCAACCTCCCGGTGCTCCGGGCGCGGATCGAAACGCAGTTGCGGTTGCAATCTTTGCGTCAACAACTGCAGCGCCAGAACGGGGAACTCGAAGCCTGGCGCGCAAATCTCGAGCGCGACCTGGCCGCGGCCCGGCTGACGCAACAATCGTTGATCCCGCAGAAACCGCCGACGCTCGACGGTTGGGAAGTAGCCGCCGCGTATCGACCGGTGATTCAAGTCGGCGGCGATATTTATGGATGGCTGCGGATGACCGACGGGCGCACCCTTTTCTGGATCGCCGACGCCACCGGACACGGCGCGGCGGCGGCCCTGCTTACCACCCTGGCGAAATTGCTTTTTCATCACGGCAGCGTCGAGCACACGCGCCCGGCGAAAATCATGGAAGCGGTGAACAACGATTTTCGCAGCATCTTCGGGGCGCGTTCTTTTATGACCGCAATGTGCGTCGCGCTCGATCCGGCGACCGGGCAGGGTTGCGTCGTTGGCGCGGGTCATCCGCCGTTGCTGGTGACGCGGGCGCAGGGCGCAGCGGAACTGGTCGCGTCCGCCGCACCGCCGCTTGGCCTGCTCGAACGCTCGGAGTTTATCGAGACGGCGATCGAGCTCGGGGAGGGCGACGGCTTCGTGCTTTATACCGACGGACTTTACGGCGCCTCGACGAACGAGTCGGCGCGTTGGACGCCGGAACGGCTGCGCGCCACGGTCGAGCCGGGAGCGCGCGGCGCACACGCTTTGCTCGCGCGAATCATTCAACGCACGGCGCCCGATGACGGTGTGCCGTTGCCCGACGATCTCGCGGCGGTCGCGGTGCAACGCACAAAATAAGGGGGTGGATTTTTTTTCCCCGAGGGGAAAATTAGTATTGCTCTCCCTCGGAGCAGCGATTAATCAGCCTCTATGCCCAAAACACCTGCGAAAAAGACAGCTACCAAACGTAAGCCTAACGCCGCTTTCATGAAGCCCGTGCAGCCGGACGAGAAACTTTCCGCAATCGTCGGATCGAAACCCCTCCCGCGCTCCGAGCTGACGAAGAAGCTCTGGGAATACATCAAGAAAAACGGCCTTCAGGACAAAAAAAAGCGGACGATGATCAACGCGGACGACGCGATGAAGCCCGTCTTCAATGGCAAGAGCCAGGTCAGCATGTTCGAGATGACGAAACTCGTCTCGGGTCATCTGAAGAGCTAGTCCGCCTAACGAACGGTCGAGTCTCTCGTTAGGCTTGGCCGGAGGGCAATTTTTTGTCGCCCGCGGGCCCTTGTGGTCCGCGGGCGATTTGCGTTCTGGGCGCGGACTCCCCGTGCCCGTTGAAGATTCGTTAGGCGCGCTGCGCTTCAGTTGCGGAGGCGGGCGAAATCGACGAATAATGGCCCGTGAAAACATTACGCCTTGCCGTTCTCGCTCTCGCACTTTCCGCCCTCGGTGTCGTCTCGGCGCGGGCTGAAGCCACTTGGCTCTCGGACATCTCGAAGGCGCAGGCCGAAGCGAAGGCCAACCACAAACTTCTGCTGCTCGATTTTACCGGCTCCGACTGGTGCATCTGGTGCAAGAAGCTCGACGCGGAAGTTTTCTCGAAGCCGGAATTTGAGACTTACGCGAAAGCGCACTTGGTCCTGATGACGGTTGATTTCCCGCGCCGGAATCCGCTCGCGCCCGAAGTGAAAAAGCAGAACGAGGAATTGGCGCAGAAATTCGGCGTTCAGGGTTTTCCCACGATTGTGGTGCTGAACGGCGATGGGAAACAGGTCGGTGAGCTCGGTTACCAACCGGGCGGCGCGCCTGCGTTCGTGCAGGAACTCCAGAAGCTGCCAAAAGAGTAGCCGCACCGGCCTAACGAACGGCGTCGGTTTTCGTTACCCTAGTTCTGTTGATTTCCCGCGAGCGCTTTCCCCAATGCGTCGGCCAGTTCGCGCCGCGTAAATGGTTTCGAGAGCGCACCACGGAATCCGTAGGTGAGGAAACGTGAGATCGCGGCGGCATCGGAATAACCACTGCAGATGATCGCGTTCACGTCCGGGTCGAGACTGCGCAGCCGCTCGATCGTCTCCACGCCGCCGACTCCTCCGCGAATCGTGGCGTCGAGGATGACCGCCTGGAAGCCTTCGCCTTTGCGCCGCGCGCGTTCGTAGATCCGCACCGCCTCCGAGCCGTCGGGCACCGCCGTGACTTCGTAGCCGAGGGTGGAAAGAAGCTGCGAAGTCAGATCGCGAATCGCTGCTTCGTCGTCCATCACGAGAATGCGCTGCTGGTGCCGCTCCGGCTCGGGCTCGTTAGGCTGAAGCGGGTCGCTGAGCAAACGGGTGCGCGCGATGGGCAGGTAGAAAGTGAAAGTGGCGCCCGTTGGCGTGTTGTTTTCGAGATGAAGGAACCCGCCGTGCTTTTTGATGATGGAGTAACAAATGGCCAGCCCGAGCCCGCTCGAGGTCGGCTTGGTCGTGAAATACGGATCAAATATTTTCGTGACCAGGTCGGTCGGGACGCCGGGGCCGGCGTCGGCAATCGCCACCTTGATGTAGCGGCCGGGAGCGAGCGGCGAACCGCTGTCCGCATGGATGGTGAAATTCTCCGCGGTCACTCCGACGATGCCGCCGTTCGGCATCGCTTCGCGCGCATTGATCATGAGCCCGTTGATGACCTGCTCGATCTGGCCCGCGTCGATCTCCGCCTTGCCAAGATGATCTTCGATCTCGATCGCGGCGCGCAGGTTCGAGCCGTAGAGCGCGAACTCGGCGGCGCGTGTGAGGACGTCGCCGATCGCGGCGACTTTTTTCACCGGGGCGCCGCCCTTGGAGAAGGTGAGGAGCTGACTGGAGAGCCGCGCCGCATGTTGCGCGGCCTGGCCCGCTTTCGCGAGGAAGGAAAGAAGGTTGCCGCAATGCGTCGGAGTCTCGAGTTGGGCGAGCCCGATGTTGCCGGAGATCACCGTGAGCACGTTGTTCATGTCGTGCGCGATGCCGCCGGCGAGCGTGCCTAACGACTCCAGCTTGCTCGTGGTCAGGCGTTCCTCTTCGGCGCGTTTCCGCTCCGTGATGTCGCGGATAAAAACGGAAATGCCATCGCCGCTGGGGTAGGCGTGCACTTCGTACCAAGCCCGCTCGTTGACGCTTTCCGCATTAAACTCGAGCGCGGTGCGGGTCTCCATGACCTGGCGGTAGTTTTGGTCGAAAACTGTTCCGCAGATCTTGGGGAAGATTTCCCAGAGAGTCTTCCCGAGGACCCGTCCGCGCTCGCGGTTGAGCATCGCGCCCAACTGGGCGTTCACGTAGGTGAATTTCCAATCCGCATCGAGGGAGAAAAAGCCATCGCTGGTCTTCTCCAGGATATCTATCGTGTGAGCGACTGATTGCTGCAGGGCGTGCCGGGCTTGGTTGCGCTCCTCCAGGTTGGCGATATGCCGTTCTGCAACCGAGAGGCGCACGTTCATTCGGCGGACGTCGAACGGCTTCGTCAGGTAATCGTTTGCCCCCGCGTCCAGCGCTTCCTCGAGGTCGCCAGGGTCGGTGCGGCCGGTGACCAGGAGGATGAACATCTCATCGCCGCCGGGTTCGGCGCGGAGGATGCGGCAAAGCTCGAGGCCGCTCTTGCCGGGCAGCATCCAATCGAGGATGACAAAGGGAAATTGCGTCTGCGCGAGTTCGATCTCGGCTTCTTCAGCGCTGGCGCACGCGGTCACTTCGTGGCCGCGTTTCTCGATCAGTCGGCGCAGGTTGCGACGGCTGTCGGGGTTGTCTTCAATCAGGAGAATCTTCATCCAAAGAAAATATTTAGGCAGACCTCCTCCCTTGCCGAACACTACGTGCGCGCCATGGGAGAATGGCCGGTGTTACCGGGTAGGGAAGCAGGATGACTGCCAAACGGGAGGCAATTCCGCGACAAAGTTTCCCTGCCGCAATGGAGCGATGATCGTGGGACTGGCCACTCCGGTTGCGCCAAGGGGCGCCCTCTTGCGTTGCCCGGCGCGTCTGCTAGGTAGTGCGCAATCTCTCGCCCTTTGAAATCGCAGTCTTTTTTTTCGCATCGGCCAGCAGCCCTGGCGGTCTCCGTCCTTCTCCTCCTCGGCCCGGTGGCTGGCGCGCAAACCGCTTCACCCGCGGCTTCGTTGAAGCCCAGCGCTGTCGTCCACGACTCCTTCCGGCAGCGCGGCTACGGGTGTCCATCCGGCCGCTTCGCCGGCGATCAGCTACAGCGCTGTTCATGTGGACGGGCCGTTTATTGCCATGACTTTCGACGACGGCCCGAGCGAAAAGCTCACCCCCGGCCTGCTCGACATCCTCGCCGCACATCACATCCACGCGACGTTTTTCGTGATCGGGCAAAACGTCGAGCGCTATCCCGAGATCCTGCAGCGCGCCGTTCGCGAAGGTCACGAGATTGGTAATCACAGCTGGAGTCATCCTGCCTTTGGCAAAATGTCCGATGCCGCGGTTCGTCGCGAGATTGAGAAAACCGATGACGCTATTCGCGCGGCCATCGGTCACGCGCCAGTGCTGCTACGGCCGCCTTACGGTTCGATCACCGCGCGGCAGAAGCAGTGGATTCACTCCGAGTTCGGCTACCGCATCATTCTTTGGGATGTTGATCCGCTCGATTGGAAACGCCCGGGCCCGAGCGTGGTGGAGCATCGGATCGTGAGCGAGACGCGGCCTGGCTCGATCATTCTCTCGCACGACATTCACCCGGGCACGATCAAGGCGATGCCGGACACGTTCGACCAACTCCAAGCCAAGGGCTTCAAGTTCGTCACCGTCTCCGAGCTGATCGCGATGGGAAAACCGATGGCGCCGAAGGAGACGGGCTCGGAAGGTCCGGTCGCCACGGCTTCGCCGAGCCCGACCGGCTTCGCTTTTCCGACTCCCTCTCCGTCGCCTGCGTCGTCGAGTTCGCCGCTGCCGTCGCCGAGCCCGGGCCTGACGAAACCGTAGCTCCGGCATGCTGGCCGATCATTACCTGGAGTTTCGTAACCGCACGGAAGCGGCGCTCGCTTCGCTCCTGAAGCTGACCGCGGACATGAACCGGGAAACGGTCATGCTCGACACGATCCAGAACCTGCTCCAGGACGTGCGCGAGCCATTACTCTTCGTCGTTGTCGGCGAGGTGAAGGCCGGCAAATCGTCGCTCCTGAACGCGCTCTTCGGGCAGGAGTTTTGCAAGGTCGACGTCCTGCCGGCAACCGACCGCGTCTACATCTTCAAGCACGGCAAGCGTACGGAAAGCATCGACGTTTCCGCGCAGGTAACCGAGC
This sequence comes from uncultured Verrucomicrobiae bacterium, assembly GCA_963742845.1. GTDB lineage: Bacteria > Verrucomicrobiota > Verrucomicrobiia > Chthoniobacterales > UBA10450 > Palsa-1392. The sequence goes on from CAVUNK010000005.1 coordinate 285,269, forward strand.
GCTACGAGCCGATCGAGTTCCTGGAAAATTTCAACATCGTCGACACGCCGGGGACGAACACGATGGTCGCCCAACACCAGGAGATAACGGAGAATTTCATCCCGCGCGCCGACCTCGTGCTTTTTGTTTTTTCGGTGGTGAATCCGTGGGGCGCGAGCGCCTGGGAGCTGCTGAAATTCGTGAACAAGAAGTGGCTCAAGAACGTCGTCTTCGTCCTGCAGCAGGCCGATCTGCGCCAGCCTAACGAAGTCGAGGTGATCGAGAATCATCTCCGTGAGACCGCGAACGAGAAGCTCGGTTTCGCTCCGCCGATTTTCGCCGTCTCCGCGCGGAAGGCGCTGCTCGCGCGCACGACCGGACTCGACAAGTCGCGACTTTGGGAAGAGAGCCGGTTTGAGCCGCTCGAGCAGCACATCAACCTGGTGGTCGATCAATCACGGCACGGATTGCCGAAACTCATTTCCACCTGCCAGACCGCGACGGTTATCCTGACCGACAGCTCGCTCCGGATTCGCAATCTCCTCGCCACGATCGTGCGCGATGAGGAACAGCTCGCGCGGCTCGAGGGCATTCTCGCCGAACGTAAAGAGCAGACCCTGCGACAGGTCGGCGGTTTTCTCCGCGGGATCGAACAGGCTTGCCGCCGTTGCGAAAGCGAAGGGCAGGAATTGCTCGAGCATAATCTTTCCTTCTGGCGCACCTGGCGGCTGGTCTTCGGCAAAGCCGAGTGGCAGGAAAAATTCCAGTCCGACCTCGAGAAGAAAATGCGCGACCTGATTCAACCGCAGGTGGAGAACGCGCTTCAGCTCCTCGAGACCGATCTGCGCAGTCTCTGGCCGCAGCTGCAGGACACGATGGAAAATCAGTTCAAAGGCGACTCCCGCGTGCAGGTGAGCCAGACGATTCCGGATTTCGCGCGGCAACGGCGCGAGCTGCTCGGTTCGATCGAGCTCACCCTCGTCGAGCGCATTGCCGGACGCGGCATGGAAGCGCAGCTCGAGCGCATGTTTCGCGAAACGGCCAACTGGCTGCGCGTGCCGGCGGGCGTCGCCGCGGCGGGCGGACTGGTTACGATGATCGCCGCGATGAGCAGCGCTGCGGTCGCGGACGTCACCGGGATCGTCGCCGCTTCGGCGTTCATCGCGGGCACGCTCGTCGCCTTCGGCCGGCGCCGGAAAATTCTCTCCGAATATCACCGCCAGATGGAGGCGAAACGCGAAGAGCTGGTCGCCGCGATCGAGCAGCAACTGCGACACGCGGTCGATCTTTTCTACACCGAGATTGGCGCGGTCTTCTCGCCGCTGCGGGCTTTTTGTGCGTCGGAGCGGAAACGCTATGACCCGCTCCTCAGCCGGGTGCGCGAGATCGAGAAAACGTTCGGGCAGCTCACCGGCGAACTGGCCCGTTATCGTTAGGCTACTTCTTCGCCTTGGTCCTTTTCGGCGAATACTGCTCGGCCAGGCGCTGCTCGGTTTGTCGGCGCGCGATCACGAAATTGTTGTTGTCGCCGTAATTTCGCCACGGTCCCGGAGGCACGTCGCGCACTTCCACAAATTGCCAGTCATTCAGCGAAGTGTTTCCCAGCCCGAGGTAGTCGCGCACCGCCGGTGAGACATCGAGGCCCGCGCCGTGGTTCAGGTTCGGCTTCGGGCGTTCGTTTCGGAAAACATACTGCCAGTGATCCGTTCGGAACGGCCCGCAATCTTCCCACTGCGCGTAGCAGATCCGGGTGCCATGGCGAATCGCCACCCAGCGGTCCTTGCAAACGGAATGGCCCTGCTGCACGACTGCCTGCCGATACCACGGCACCACCATCGGAGCCTCCGGTTTGAATTGCCCGTGCGAGACGTCGTTATAGGGCAGCGCAATGTAAAAGGGGTTCTGCCGGGGCACGAAATTGATCGGGATGTAATCGTGCCGGCGCGACGGATCGGGGTTGTCGAAGCCGCCATAGTTCTCCGTCCACGAGGCATCCCAGGAACTTTTATGATTGGCGACCGGGTTGTTTTGGGCCGCTTCTTCGCCAATCCAGAAAATCGTTGTGACGATGTCGGTCTTCCAAGGAAAACGAGAAGAGCCGAAGCGCGATGTCGTCGGCACGAATACCTGCGGCTCCACTTTCAGGAGCGCCTGTGCACGTAATTTCATCGCGTATTTCGCGAAGTCGGCACTGCTCTCGTAGGGAGATTGCGCCTGCAGGGGGCAAAGGCCGGGAAATGCCAATGCCACCATCGCCCAGAGAATTTTCGCTCGTTTCGTAAGCATTGGCGCTTTTGGTTCTAGCTGAAACGCTCGTCGAGGCAAGCTCGTTTCGCCTTTGGTTTTAGCACGATTTATTCCACCTAGCTTCGGCTGAGCAGGGTGTCGCGGCGAAAACGGGCGTCGTCCATCTCCGGATAGTCGAGAGTGAAATGCAGGCCGCGGCTCTCTTTGCGGCTCAAAGCCGAGTCGACGATCAGGGCAGCGACGGTGGCGAGATTGCGCAGCTCGAGCAGATCGACAGTGATGCGGAAGTTCCAATAAAACTCCTGAATCTCCCGCTGCAGATTGCGCAAACGTGCGCTCGCGCGCTGGAGCCGTTTGTCCGTTCGCACGATTCCAACGTAGTCCCACATCAGGCGCCGGATCTCGTCCCAGTTGTGATAAATCACCACCAATTCGTCAACATTCTGGACCTCGCCGGATTGCCATTCCGGCAAAGAGATCGCCCCAGCCGGATGCGCCGGCGGCCGCGCCGCGACCAGCGCCGCGCATGCCCGATGCGCGATCACGAGACCTTCGAGCAATGAGTTACTCGCCAGCCGGTTCGCCCCGTGCAGACCGGTGCAGCCAACCTCGCCGATCGCAAACAACCCGGGCAGGCTGGTTGCGCCGTCGATGTTGGTTTTGATCCCACCACATTGATAATGCGCCGCCGGCACCACCGGGATCGGTTCTTTCGCCATGTCGATCCCGTAGCGCAGGCAGGTCTCGTAAATGTGCGGGAAACGCTCCTGCAAAAACTCGCGCGGCTGCTGCGTGATATCGAGGTAAACACATTGCGCGCCGGTCCGCTTCATTTCCGCATCGATCGCGCGCGCCACCACATCGCGCGGCGCGAGGGATCCTTGCGGATGGACCTTTTTTACGAAGTCTACGCCCTTGTTGTTGCGCAGGATTCCGCCTTCGCCACGAACCGCTTCGGAAATTAAAAACGACTTCGCCTGCGGATGAAAAAGGCAGGTCGGGTGAAACTGCACGAACTCCATGTTCGCGATCGTCGCGCCTGCGCGCCAAGCCATGGCCACCCCATCGCCCGTCGCGATATCTGGGTTCGTCGTGTAGAGATAAACCTTCCCGCAACCGCCGGTCGCCAGCAGCAGCCGGTCGGTCCGAATCGTTTCCACCGTGCCGGACATTTCGTCGAGCACATATGCGCCGAGACAATGATCCTCGGTCGCGAAGCCGAGTTTCGCGGCGGTGATCAAATCGACCGCCATGTGATTCTCCAAGAGCTCGATGTTCGGCGTCGCGCGGACTGCGTTCAGCAGGGTGGTTTCAATTTCGAAACCGGTTACGTCATGCACGTGCAGGACGCGACGTTTCGAGTGCCCGCCTTCGCGCCCGAGATCGAGTTCGCGATGGCCGGAGACATTTCGCTCGTCGAAATGCAGCCCGAGTTCCATCAACTCGCGCACCCGTTCCGGCCCTTCCTGCACCACCGTCTCGACCGTCGCCAAATCGCATAGTCCGGCGCCCGCTTCGAGCGTGTCCTGGATGTGCAGCGCGAACGAATCCTCGCCGCTCGTCACGCAAGCGACCCCGCCCTGTGCCCAGGCCGTGTTCGAGTCCACGCCTTTGCGTTTTGTGATGATCGCGACCCGGCCATGCTTCGCTGCCTTCAGCGCAAAGGTGAGCCCGGCGATCCCGCTCCCGATGACGACGAAATCGAACTCCTTCATCCGAGCAGAATGTTGTCGATCAATCGGGTTCGCCCAAAATAAACCGCGACCGCGAGCAGGGTCCGCGGCGCGATCGTGACCCGCGGTTGCAGGTCGTCTGCGCCGACGATTTCCGCGTAATCGATCCGGGCGAGGGGAGCCGACTCGATTTTGTGCCTAACGAACGCGAGCACTTTTTCCGCTGACGGCTCGATCGAGTTCGCCGCTTCCAGCAAGGCGCCGCGAATCACTGGTGCCTGCGCGCGTTCTTCCGCGCCCAGGTATTGATTGCGCGAGCTGAGCGCTAAACCATCCGGCTCCCGCACCGTCGCGCCAGCCAGGATTTCGATCGGGAAATCCAGGTCGCGGACCATCCGCCTAACGATCGCAAGTTGCTGGAAATCCTTCTCCCCAAAAATTGCGGCGTCGGGGACGACGAGGTGGAAGAGCTTCGTCACCACGGTACAGACACCGCGGAAATGGCCGGGCCGGGAAGGCCCGCAGAGCGTCTGCGAGAGCGAAGTTTCCTCCACGAATGTCGAGCGGTCGTCGAAATACATCTCATTAGGCACGGGCCGGAAGATCAGATCGACCTCTTCCGCCCGGCAGACCTCTTCATCCGCCGATTCCGGGCGCGGATACCGCGAAAAATCCGAGCCCGGCTCGAATTGCAGCGGGTTCACAAAAATGCTCACCACCACCTCGCCGTCCGCCCCGGCGTGCTCCCGCGCCTGCCGGATCAGCGAAACGTGCCCGGCGTGCAACGCGCCCATCGTCGGCACAAGCACGCGGCGTTTCTCGCTGCGCCGCGGCAGCTCCACAACCGTGGTGGCGACCTTCATTGCTCCAACCAAATGGCTTGGCGCGCAAAAGGGAAGCGGCGATGCCCGAAATTTTCCCAGCCGGCATCCCATGCGAGTTGATCCAACTCGATGAACGAAAAGGCCCGCGCCGCGGAAACCCGCGCATCGTTCCGGGTCATCGCCTCCCGAAAAATCGTCGCGGTCAGCAGATCGACCCCCACCTTCGCAATCCAGCCGCGGCGCAGGTCCGCGACCAAAACTTTCCCGCGGGAAAGCGCCCGGCAGCGCCGCAACAGCGCGACCGCGGCCGCTTCATCGAAGTGATGCAACGCGAGAGAGAAGAGCACCAGATCGTAGCCTTGTTCCGCGCCGAAGTGATGAATATCCGCGCAATGAAAAGTGATCTCGGGAAAACTGCCGCTGAGCTCGCGCGCGATTTGCACCGTCGATTCCTGGAAATCCACCGCGTCGATCCGCAGCTTCGCGCCGCGCCGGCGCGCGAACTCGACCGCCATCCGCGGAATATCGCCGGAGCCGGTGGCGAGATCGAGCATCCGCAGGTGATCGTTAGGCAAAATCCAGCGTCGCAGGAAATGGCGGATCAGCCGGTAACTCCCGAAGTAGCGATTGAGCGCTCGGAGATTTCGCAGATCGGAGACCAACTCGGCCGAGACCGGCTGCGGCCGATCCATCCACTCCGGTTCCGCCGGATCGAATCGCCGCTTCAAGATCGGTTCAGGTGAGAAACTTCTGCCACTCGTTAGGCAACTGCGCGGTCTCCACGTCGCTGGCGATTCGGCCTTCCGCCGCGGGATCGAACGAGGTGCTCGTCCCGTAAACCATGATCACATCCTCGGAACCTTCGACTCGCAACGCGTGCGCGACGCCGGCCGGGATGATCACCGCCACGTTGTTCGGCCCGCGATGATTGTCGCCCTCGACGAAGAAACGCATCGTCCGCGCCGGCATTCCCGCGCGCGCCTCGCGCAGAATCATCTCAACCCGGCCCTGCACGAAAAACATCACGTCCCACTGCTCCGCGTCGTACGGTCGCAGCGAAAAATTAGCGGGCTCGGCGACGAACAATCGCTGGAACCATTCGTGAGGCGCAACGTCCGCGGGAATGCTCGGCGGATGCACGTGAAAGCCCTTCGCGGTCTGCGCGAACATTCGCGCCGCCGCCCACTGCTGGGGCCAAAGCCCGATCTCCGCGAGCGGTCCCTCGTCGCGCCTAACGAATTCCCCAAACGAACCGCGGTGCCGCTGCGGATAAATGGTCCGGGCAAAAATCTCCACGCCCGGAATCCACACTGCCGCATTCCGCTCGGCAGCGAGGAGTTTGCCCGCGTCCACTCCCACCTCGGCGATCTGCTCGGCGAAGGAGCGATTTTGATAATCACGCAACGCCAGTTGTACCCGCGCCTCCGGCGCGAGGCCCTGCCACTGGTCATTGTTTTTTTTCATCGGCGGGTGAGGAAGCTATTCGCCTAACGAGAAGTCGGCGTGTTCGCGGGAGAGGTTAGGGTTGTAAAAGGGATCGCGTGCGACCAGCGCCGGCCAGCGCTCGAGCAACACTTTCGCTTCGAGCGGCTCCACGCTCGCGCGGCGGGTCGCCGATTCATCGTGGTAAAGCTTCGCAAACGGCGTGTAGACGATCTGGTAGCCGGCCTGGCGCATTTTCAGACAGAGGTCCACGTCGTTGAAGATGACCGGCAGATGCTCTTCATCAAATCCGCCGACCTCCTGGAAAACCTCGCGGCGGGTCAGCAGGCAGGCGGCGGTGACCGCGCTGTAATTCCGCGTCACTTGCAATTGCCGGCAGACGCCCGGGTCTTCCGCGGGGAAACCGTAGAAGGCGTGCTTCACCATCCCGCGCACGCCGAGGACCACGCCGGCATGCTGAATCGTCTCATCGCGCCGGAGCAGACGCGCGCCGACCGCGCCGACCTCCGGTCGCTGCACATGCTCGGCCATCGCGGTCAGCCAGTCGGGCTCGATCGCTTCGGTGTCGTTGTTCAGGAAAAGAATCCAGGGCGCATCGGTCTGTTCGACCGCGAAATTATTCATCGCGGAATAATTGAAGGGCCCGGAATAACGTAGGATGCGGTGCGGGGTTTTCTCGAAATAGGCGCGCGCCGCTTCGCTCTCGCTGTCATTATCGATAATGACGATCTCGTAGTTCTCGTAGGCGGTTTTCGCGACCACGCTTTCGACGCAGCGCGCGAGCAGATCGATCCGATCGCGGGTGGGAATAAGAATCGCGATCTTACGCGCCCGCGCCAGATGTCGGCGAATGCGAAAACCGTGCGTGCGCCAGTCGATCGCGACGTGGCCCGGCTCGTTTTGCCGGGCGAGGTGATCCGTTAGGCCGCGACGCGCCGCTTCGAGGGCGTCGGGTTTCGAGCGAATATTCGTCGCGGTCGAGCCGGCGCTGCGCCGCCAATGATAGAGAATGCGCGGGATGTGATGAATGCGATTCGTGCGCGAGATCACGCGCAGGAAGAGGTCATAGTCCTGGGCGAAATCGTATTCCGAACGGAACCCACCGAGTTCCTGGACTAACGAACGCCGAATAGTCGTGAAATGGCAGACGTAGTTGTAAGAAAGAAAAAAATCCGGTGACCAATCCGGCTTGAAGAGTGGCGCGGCAAAACCTTCTTCCGTGAGCTTGTCTTCATCGGAATAAATCAGATCGGCGTCGGGATGTTCCTGGAGCAACTGCACTGTCCGAAAAAGCGCGTCCGGCTCGAGCAGATCATCGTGATCGAGCAGCGCGATCCACTCGCCGCGCGCATTCTCGATCGCGACATTCGAGGCGGCGGAAATCCCGCTGTTCTGCGCGAGATGGAAAACGCGCAGGCGCGGGTCGCGCTGCTCGGCCCGGGCCAGAAAATCGAGCGTGTCCTGGTTGCTGGAGGCGTCGTCGACCAGGAGCAGTTCCCAGTTCTCGTAGATCTGTTGCTCGACCGAAACGATCGCTTCCCGGAGCCAGCGGCGCGGGGTGTTGTGTACCGGCGTGATGATGCTGATCAGTGGCTGTCGGGAAAATTTTTGCGCCTCTTCGCGCAGCAACGCGGCCTCGGCCGGTTGCACCCGATGGGTTTCCAGCCAGCGCTGATATTCGTCGGGCGCGGCGCTCGTTTTGCCCGCGCCGAGAGCGGGCCAGCGCTTGCGCACTTCACGCAGGAGTTTTTGCGGGAGCCGGTAAGGCGCGAGGATTACCTGGCCGACTTTACGTTCCGGGCACTTCCGCAGTTCCTGCTTTTCCGCCTTAAGTTTTTTCAGGTCGCGCCGCGCTTCTTTTAGCTTCAGCACTTTCTCCTCGAGCTGAGCGATGTGGCGGTCCGCCACTTCCAATTCCGAGAGGCGGGTGCGCAACCGACGCTGCAAGGCCAGCATTTGCGTATTCAGGCGCGCGAAGCCGGCCTCGGCCGCGGGGACGAGATGAGTGGTATCGTAAGGCAGGGCGCGCCGGAGTTGCACCGCGCCCGGTTCGATCTCGGTCACGTCGGATTCGTAGTCGGGAAAGAAGCCCAACGCTCCGAGTTCCGCCACAAGCTGCGGACGGCGTTTGGCCACACTGGAGCTGGCTGCCGGCAGGAGGATCAGGGCCTCGGCCAGCCGGGCGAGGAGCGCGAGGTCGCTGGTCGCTTCCGCCGTCGAGGGGTAAAACCAGAGTGCCAGATCGAAGCGCGGTTCGCTGCCATTCTGCGGGAAGCCGGCGAGCGCTGCGAGGTCGGGGCACAGCACGAGGCCCGGGTTTTCCCTCTCCCAAAGCCCGGCAAAATCGGCCGCTTCACGCCCCACTACCAGGAGCCGCGCGCCCGGTAGACGCTGGGCGAAGAGCCGCGCGTAATCCGCCTGAACCGTTTGGATAGGGCGCCGCTGCACGAGGGGCACATTATATTGATTGCAGGCGCTCGCAGGCAATTTTACGGTGCTGCCGCAAGCCTCCCAGCCGGCGCCGGGCTGTTCCGCATGGTCGATTTTTGCGTTTATTTTCTCTACCGCGCCGCGCTTGCGTTCATCGTCGCGCTCCCGCTGGGCGTCGTTTTTTCGTTAGGCGAATTTCTCGGCCTGCTCGCCTGGCTCGCGCTGCCACACTATCGCCGGCTCGCCCGCCACAACGTGCGGATCGCGTTCCACGCGGAGCTGGACGCCGCCGCGCAAGGCCGGCTGGTCCGTCGCCATTTCCAGCGCCTCGGCGCGAATCTGCTCAGCGGGATGAAGCTCAACTCCATGCCGTTGGAGAAGGTTGCATCGCGGATCGAGACGGAGGGCGCGGAGGAGGTGCAACATTATCTCCAGGCCGGGCGTTCGGTCATTTTCGCCCTCAGTCACCTGGGGAATTGGGAGCTCTTCGCGCAGATCACGCCGCACTATTTTCCCTCCGCGCCGCTCGGCACGGTCTATCAAAAACTCGGCAACCGACGCATCGACGAATTCGTTAGGCGACAGCGCGCCCGCCATGGGGTGCAGCTCTTCGATCGCAGTGAAGGCTTTGGTGAAGCGATCCGGTTGCTCCGCCGCGGGTGTATCATGGGCATCCTGAGCGATCAGCATGCCGGCGACCATGGACTCTGGACGCCGTTCTTCGGTCGGCTCGCCTCGACCACGCCGCTTCCCGGTTTGCTCTGCAAACGGACCGGCGCGGCGCTGGTCGCAGCCTCGCTTGTCACCGCCGGTAAAGGGAGATGGCGGCTGATTTTCACCCCGGCCCTGGATCAGCCTAACGACAGCGTAGAAACGCTAACGGCGAAGACCAACGCGGCGATCGAGCGGGAAATTCGGAGCGCACCGGAGGACTGGTTTTGGGTGCATAACCGCTGGAAAACTCCACGCCCCAACTGGCTGCTCGGGCGCTACAAGCGCGGGGTTTATCTGCCGGCAGGCAAGGTGCTCCAACCGTTCCGGATCGTAATCCGGGCAAGTAACTGGCTCGGGGACGCCGTCTTAAGCGTGCCCGCGGTACGCGCGATCAAGCGTGGGCGGCCGGATGCACACATCACCATTCTCGCGCCGGAAAAGATCGCGGCTGTCTGGCGGCTGCTACCGGAAGTGGACGAAGTCTTATCGTTAGGCAAAATGTCGTTGCCCGCGGTGCGCGCGCTCCTGCGCCGGCAGGCGCCGTTTGATGTCGGTGTCGCTTTTCCAAACTCCCTGCGCAGCGCGCTCGAACTCTGGCTTGGTGGCGTGCCGCGCCGGGTCGGATACGCGGGCCATCACCGGCGCTGGTTGCTGAATCAACTGGTGACGCCGGTGGAGCGGCGCGGGCCACCGCCGCATCAGGTGGAGCATTATCTTGATCTCGCGCGTTCGTTAGGCGGAAAGGCCGAGGCCGGCGAGATCGCCCTCGCGGCAACGCCCGCCGCGCCGGGTAAATATGCGCTTTGTCCCGGGGCGGAATACGGCCCGGCGAAGCGCTGGCTGCCGGAGCGTTTCGCGGAAACGGCAGCGGCCATCGGCGGGCATTGGACGCTTTTCGGCACCGCGAAGGATGCGAACGTGGGCGCGCAAATCGCCGGCGCTCTGGGCGAGTCCTGCACCAATCGGATCGGCCTAACGACCCTGGAACAACTGATCGACGAGTTGCGCGAATGCGCGCTCCTGCTCACCAACGACACCGGGACGATGCATCTCGCGACGCTGCTCGGCGTGCCGGTGGTGGCGGTTTTCGGCTCGACCGAGCCGCGACTGACGGGTCCGTTAGGCCAACGTAACCTCGTCGTTAGGCATCAGGTCGAATGCAGTCCCTGTTTCCTGCGCGAGTGTCCGCTCGATTTCCGCTGCATGCAGGCAGTGACCTCCGCGGAGGTCGTGGAGAAAATCGCCGCGCTTCGCGGCTAGATCTTCATTACCTCGGCGTCTTTGCGCTCGAGATGATCATCGATCGATTTCACAAAACGGTCGGTCAGCTTCTGAATTTCCGCTTCCATGTCGCGCAGCTGGTCTTCGGTCGCTTCGCCGTTTTTTTCCATCTTCTTGGCGTCTTCCATCCCGCTACGGCGATTCGCGCGTACGCGGACGCGGGCTTCCTCCGCCATCTGCTTGAGCGACTTCACCAAGTCCTTGCGCCGCTCTTCGGAGAGCTCGGGAATCGGGAGGCGGATCAACTTGCCATCGACCAGCGGTTGGATGCCGATCTTCGATTCCTTTAACGCCCGCTCGATGTCGCGCACAGTGGAAGCGTCGAACGGCTGAACCACGAGCAAGCGTGGCTCCGGCGTTGTGATTAGCGCCAGCTGTTTCAATTTCATCGACGAGCCGTAAGCCTCAACATCGACGTTCTCGACCAGCGCGGGCGAAGCCTTGCCGGTGCGGACGCTCGAAAATTCGTGGATCATGTAGTCCACGCTTTTGTCCATGGCCATCTCTGCCTCGAGGAGAATATCTTCGGCGCTCATAAAGTCTGGCAAAGAAAGCCGGGAGGACCGGCGTTGGCAATCGTTAATCCGAAACCATCGTCCCGACCGGCCGGCCGAGGATAACGTCGCGAATGTTCGACGGCTTGTTCATGTCGAATACGACGATCGGAATTTTGTTATCCATGCAGAGGCTGAACGCGGTCGAATCCATCACCTGCAACCTTTTCGTTAGGGCGTCGGTGTAACTAATCCGGTCAAAGCGGACCGCGTCAGGATAGAGGTTCGGATCGCGATCGTAAATCCCGTCCACTTTCGTTGCCTTCAAAATGATGTCGGCGCCGATCTCGCTCGCGCGCAGCGCGGCCGTGGTGTCGGTGGAGAAATAAGGATTACCGGTGCCGGCGACGAAAATGACCACCCGGCCCTGCTCGAGATGACGCACGGCGCGGCGGAGGATGAACGGCTCCGCGATATTCTCCATCGCGATCGCGGTCTGCACCCGGGTGACGAGCCCGCTCTGCTCGAGCTGATTCTGAAGCGCGAGGCCGTTAATCACGGTCGCGAGCATCCCCATGTAATCCGCCGTGGTGCGGTCCATCCCGCGATGGCTTGCGGCGAGTCCGCGCCAGATATTGCCGCCGCCGATGACGATGGAAATCTGGACCCCGAGCGCGAAAATTTCCTGCACCTGGCGGGCGATTTCTTTCACGATCTGCGGCGAGATCGTGTCCCTCCCGCCTTTTTCGCGCAGCGCCTCGCCACTTAATTTTAAGACGATCCGTTTGTAGATGGGCTGGTCGGCGCTCTCCATGTGCGGCGGATAATCGATCAGAAATGCAGGGTTGGGGAGGAAAAACCTCGAAAAAACTCGGACGAGCTCATCCGGCGTTTACCCTCGAGTTGCACGACGTCGAGGCGCAGGCTGCCGCGGCCGGTGGTGACGACCAGTTCGTCGTTAGGCCGCGAGACTGTTCCCGGCACGCCGGTGGCGCCATCCGCGATCACGGTGGCGCGGAAAATTTTCAGCTGTCGGGTTTTGCCGTGCGCGTCGGTTAATTCAGTGAAAGCGCCCGGCCAGGGATCGAAGGCGCGAATTTTTCGTTCGATCGAGGAGGCCTCATCGTGCCAATCAATCCGGCCGTGAGCGCGTTCGAGTTTCGGCGCGTAGCTGGCGAGCGCCGCATCCTGCGCTTGGCGCGGGGCGCGCCCGGACTCGAGGAGCGGTAGCGCTTCGAGCAGGGCGCCGGGCGCGATCTCGGCCAGGCGATCGTGGAGCGAACCGCCGGTCTCGTTAGGCAAAATCGGCAGGCGCGTCTGCAACAGGATGTCGCCGGTGTCGAGTCCGGCATCCATGAACATCACGGTAATTCCCGTCTCAGAATCGCCCGCGGCGAGCGCGGCCTGGATCGGCGCCGCGCCGCGGTAGCGCGGAAGGAGCGAAGCGTGGAGGTTAAGGCAGGCGAGCTTCGGAAGATCGAGCACGGCCCGTGACAAGATTTGCCCGTAGGCCATAACCACGATCACGTCCGGAGCGAGAGCGCGCAGCTCGGCGACTGCGCTTTCCTCGCGCAGACGAGCCGGCTGCAAAATCGGGATCCCGGTTCCTGCGAGCGCCGCCTTGATCGGCGACGGCTGGATTTTCTGCGCGCGCCCGACCGGTTTATCGGGTTGCGTGACTGCGCCGACAACCTCTTGCGCGGGCTCGGCCAGGAGCGCGCGGAGCGTGGGCAGGCCGATCTCGCCCGTGCCGATGAAGACGATGCGCATGCCGCCTTACGGCAGGAGCCCGCGCGGCGCGATGGCAGGACGCGGCCGCAGCTTCGCGGCCTGTGCCATCAGCTTATCGCCCGCGGTCACTTCGCGCTGACCGACCGACGCGGCGCAGCCGGTGCAAAGGTAATCGTAGAGTTCGCGATCGGGCAGGACGAGGAGGAGCCGTTCGCGCACCGGCATCGCGTTCTGGCATTTCGCGCAGTAAAGGCTGCTCGCCGTGAAACTCTCAAATTGTTTCTGGCTCATGAGTGCCGTTCGCGAGCGTTTCGAGGATGTGAAAGAGCACGCGGGCGGGCGGCTCCGTGGCGTCGACCATTTGCACCCGATCACGATAATGTTCGAGGACGGGCTTCGATTCATTCTCGTAGGTCTCGAGGCGGCGCTTGATCACTTCCTCATTGGCGTCATCGAGCCGGTTATCTTTGAGCGCTCGCTTCTTCAATCGCGCGTAGAGGGCTTCGCGATTCGGACAGGAAAGGTGGAAGACTTTCTGCACGTCGATCATGTCATCCATGATGTTCGCCTGGCCGACATTCCGCGGAATCCCGTCGAGCACGAGGATGTCGATGTCGGGTTTAAATTCGTGCGCGTCGACCGCGGCATCGATGCGTGCTTTCCAAAGCTCGACCGTGATCTCGTCTGGCACCAGCGCGCCCCGGCTGGAGTGTTCAAGAAAAGCGCGGCCAAGACGGGTGCGGGTGTCGATGGTCCGAAACACATCACCGCAGGCGCAATGGAAAAACCGGGGAATCGAGCCCAACGTCCGGCCCTGGGTGCCTTTGCCGCTCCCGGGAGCGCCGAAGAGGAGATAAGTATGATATTTCATCGGGTGGGTCGTTATACCTGAAACGCACGCCCGGCACAATTCAGATGTCGCCGTGGGCAAGAGCCCCGGTTTTTTTTGAAGCGCGCCGCGGGCCGCGATACGAAGCCCGAGGCCTGGCTACGCGACCGCGACTTCGGCCGGCACGACGTTCACACGGCGACCGGCGCGATCGAAGCGAACCTGGCCGTCAACCAGCGCGAAGATGGTGTAGTCGCGACCGAGACCGACGTTCTTGCCGGGGAGAAATTTCGTGCCGCGCTGGCGAATGATGATGTTGCCGGCGACCACGACTTCGCTGCCAAATTTTTTCACGCCGAGCCGCTTGCTGACGCTATCGCGGCCGTTCTTTACGCTGCCTTGTCCTTTTTTATGAGCCATTTGGTGAAGTAGAAAAGTTGAAAGTCAGAGGCAGTAGCACCTATTCGGCCGTCCGCGGTTTTCTTGGATTTCGAGCCGAGGCTGATCCCGGTGATCTTGATCCGCGTCAGTTTGCGACGATGGCCAACGGTGCGGTGATAGCCTTTGCGGCGGCGGTATTTAAAGGCGATGACCTTCTTGTCCTTGCGCTGCTCGACCACTTCGCCCGTCACGCTTGCCCCGGAAACCATCGGGTTGCCGTGCGTGAGATTCTCGCCGTCAGCGTGCAGGAGCACGTCGCCGAAAGTCGTCTTCGCGCCGGCTTCGCCCTCGAGCAAATCCACGTCGATCGTGTCGCCCTCTGCGACGCGGTATTGTCTGCCACCGGTTTTGATAATTGCGTAAGCCATAGCCTTGGGAAAAGTCGGTGAAAGTCACACAGCCGGGTCCCTTTGACAAGCGGAAATCCCGACGCGAATTCGGCGAGTCGAGTCCCCGGATTAAGGCGCCGGCTTTTCGTCCGTGCCGGCGACAAGCAGGGTGATCTCGCCTTTCGCGGGGTGCGCCTCATAGTGGGCCAAGAGATCGGCTGCTTTACCGCGGCGGAATTCCTCGAACTTTTTCGTGAGCTCGCGGGCGACGCAGAGTCGGCGGTCGGGCATGATCGCGGCGCAAGCGGCGAGAGTTTTGTTGATTCGATAAGGAGACTCGAAGAAGACCGTGGTCTCCCCGCGCTCGGCGGCCGCCGTCAAGGCGCGCTCACGTTGTCCGCTTTTGACCGGGAGAAAACCGCGATAGCAAAATTGTTCCATCGCCAGGCCGGAACCAACGAGGCCGGTGGTGATGGCGGAAACGCCGGGCACAATCGTCAGCGGAAGTTCCAGCTCGATGCATTTGCGAATGAGGCGCGCCCCGGGATCGGAGAGGCCGGGCATGCCGGCATCGGTGATCAGCGCCACGGATTCCCCCGCGGCGAGTCGCTCGGCGAGCTCGGCGGTGCGCATCGCTTCGTTATGCTCGTGATAGCTGATGAGTGGTTTTCGGATCTCGAAGTGGCGCAGCAAATTCCCGGAGTGCCGCGTATCTTCCGCCGCGATCAAATCGACGCTGCGTAAAACGTTGAGCGCGCGCTGAGTAATGTCGTCGAGATTTCCAATGGGCGTGCCGACGACGTAGAGCATCACAAATTATCTCCCGGGAAATGGCAGCGCGCCAACCGCCACAAATTTGGCCCACAAAAAAAAGAACCATTCAGCCACAGCTGAATGGTTCCTTCCCTGCCAACTAAATTCCTTCGCGATTCCGGCAGGTCGAACCGCGGCAGGTTACCAGGAGGCCGGATCGGACGGCCTCCTGGACGTTGATACCTGTTACTGTTTGATTTGAACCGTCACGACGTTCGAGCAGTTGCTCGTGCCGGTCTCGCACACTTGATAGTCGTGCGATTGGCGACCGCCTTGGAGATGGTCTTTCACTTTGCCGTCGTCGGCCGTCGTGAGGACAACTGCGCCATCACGCAGGACGTCGACAGAGCCGCTACCATCGGTTCCGGTGTATTGCAGTTGTACGACAACGTTGCCATTCAGGTGCGATTTTTTCGCAGTGAGCACGATGTCGCCGCCACCGCCGCCGCCGGCCGTGCCGTTCACACCCATCGAGAAGTCATACGGCTGACCGAGGGCTGGATCGCCCGTCGGGGCGAAGAAGAAACCAAAGAAGTCGCTCGTGAAGAACGCATTCTGGTTGTTGCCGCACGGAGTGCCGACGCAGCTCGCGCCGTCCGTCGTCGAATCGAAGGACCGGCCACTGCCGTCTCCGATCGGGGTGACGTTGAGCCAGTAGGTGCCCGGAGTGAGGTCGACGCTGATGCCGCCCACTTCGACCATGAACTCGTTGAAACCGAAGCCGTTCCGACCAGTCGCCGTGACCGTCGGGGTTGCCGTCATGCCACTCGCGATGAGGGAGCCGCCGTTGCCGTTGGAAACGCCACTGCGGATTTCCCAGGTCGCGCCGGTGATGCCGGTATCAGCCAGGTTATTCGAGAACACTGAGGTGATGTGCCATCCTTCAGAATCCGTGACGTTGAAGTCGTCATAGACATGAGCCGAAGTGCCGAAGCCGAGGCTGGTGTCCTGCTCGTTGGCGAGACCGTTCACGCCATTGAAGTCACCATTATACCAGAGCGCGTCGCCGTTCGGGGTCGGCGTCGGCGTGGAGCTCGGAGTCGGGGTCGGGCTGGCGTCGCCGGCATCGGCCCGGATCAGCCAGTTGCCCGGGAAGCCGATAGCTTCGGTCGACATCACAGGCAGCACATCGTTGTTGTTCAGATTATCAATGTCGCCGTTACCCGACGTGGCACCGGCGATAAAGCTCCGATTGTTCTTCGGGTTGGACTGATCAATCGAGGCCGGGAACTGCCCAGCACTTTGCGTGATCAGGTAACCCACGAAGAATTTCGATCCCGGTATCGTGGTGTTGAAGGTCGTGCTGATGAAGGTGTCGGTGCCTTCCTGCGAAATGACGCCCGGCGCGGTGGCCAGGACGACTGCATCACCCGGCTGTCCGTCGGCATTTGGATCGCTCCAAATTACGGCGGTGTAGTTAAGCCCATTAAGGCTCGGATCAGGGAAGGCGGGTGTGCCCCAGGCAATCGAGACGGAGGTTATCGTCTCGGCACCGGGTATAACGGTAAATCCATTCAAGGCGATGATATCGCCCCCAGCCGTGAGTCCGATCGAATTGTCCGACGATCCGTCGTCAACCATGTAGGTCGCGTCGGGGAAGAGGATTCGATGGAATGACGTTTTCGCGGAAGTGGTCCCTTTTAGGACCGCTCCTTGCGAACCGTGCGCTTGAGTCGCTGACATGACAGCCGGCTGGCCAGCTCGTGCACTAAGCGCGAGCGAGGCAACCAAGGCCATCGTTGTCAGGGCTATTTTCTGCAGGGTGGTTTTCTTCATAGGTTTTAAGTTTTGGCGGTTGAAGCAAAGGGGTGTCAAGAATATTTCCGAAAACCGATTCGTTTGCGGTATTTTGCAGTGAAATCAGCAAAAAAAGCGCGTTCGAAGAGGGCATTTCCTCGAAATCGTCCTCGACGTTCCCGAACTGCTCTTGCCCGAGGTTTTTGTGATGCAGCCACCGCCGGAACGGGCTAGAACAACGGCATGGCCCGCAAAAAGAAACGCTCGGATGCCGCGATCGCGGTGCGCGAAACCAACGCTTTGGCCCACGAAAGCACCGCCCTGCTGCCGCGCGATCGGCGGTTGAATTTCGGCGACCGTTGGGCCTACGCCCCTGCGCCCGAGCAGAGCGATTACATCGCGCTCCAGCCGCGTTACTCACTTTTCATCGACGGGAAATTCCGCGCGCCGCACTCCGGAAAATATTTCGATTCCATCAACCCGGCGACCGAGGAGAAACTGGCCGAGATCGCGGAAGGGGACGCGCATGATATCGACCTCGCGGTGAAAGCCGCGCGGCGGGCGCACGACAAGGTCTGGAGCAAAATGCCCGGACGGGAGCGGGGAAAATACCTCTATCGCATCGCCCGCCTGATCCAGGAGAAAGCGCGGGAGCTCGCGGTGCTCGAGACGATGGATGGCGGAAAGACGATCAAGGAAAGCCGCGACATCGATCTGCCCTTGGTCGCGGCCCATTTTTTCTACTACGCGGGCTGGGCGGACAAGCTGGACTACGCCTTTCCCGGGCGGCGGCCACGGTCGTTAGGCGTCGCCGGGCAGATCATCCCGTGGAATTTCCCCCTCCTCATGGCGGCGTGGAAACTTGCGCCCGCGCTCGCGGCCGGAAACACCTGCGTTCTCAAGCCCGCGGAGACCACCAGCATCACGGCGCTGCACCTGGCGCAGATTTTTGCGGAGGCAGGCTTGCCGGACGGCGTGGTCAACATCGTCACCGGAGCGCGGGTCACGGGCCAGGCGCTGGTCGATCACCCCGATGTAAACAAGCTCGCCTTCACCGGCTCCACCGCGGTGGGCAAGATGCTGACCCGGGCGGTCGCGGGCACGAAGAAGCGGCTCACTCTGGAGCTCGGCGGCAAGGCGGCGAACATTATTTTCGAAGACGCGGCGATCGACCAGGCGGTCGAGGGCATTGTGAGCGGGATTTTTTTCAACCAGGGCCACGTCTGCTGCGCCGGCTCGCGCCTGCTCGTGCAGGAAGGCGTTTTCCCGGCGGTCATCCGGAAATTGCGCGACCGCATTTCCTCTCTTCGAGTCGGCAACCCGCTCGACAAGAACACCGACATCGGGGCGATCAATTCGCGGATGCAGCTCGACAAAATTTGCGAGCTGGTCGCCAGCGGGGTGGAGCAGGGCGCAGAACTCGTCCAGCCGCGGCTGCGTCTTCCTAAAAAGGGCTACTGGTATCCGCCGAGCTTTTTCACCGGAGTCACGGCTTCGCATCGCATCGCGCAGGAGGAAATCTTCGGCCCGGTTCTAAGTGTCATGACCTTCCGCACACCGGAAGAAGCGATCGAGCGTGCCAACAACACACCCTACGGACTAAGTGCCGGTGTCTGGACCGACAAAGGGAGCAAGATTTTCAAGATGGTGAGCAAACTCCGCGCCGGCGTGGTCTGGGCGAACACCTATAATAAGTTTGACCCGACCAGTCCTTTCGGCGGCTACAAGGAAAGCGGCTTTGGCCGTGAAGGCGGCGTGCACGGCCTCGCGCCCTATCTTGCATTGACTTAGACTCGTTAGGTAGCGCCGCGCCGAGAGTTACTTCGTCTCCAGGTAGAGGAGAACGAAGGAAATCCCGAGCAGCGGCCGAAGCACCGCCTGGATAACCCCGAGCACGAGCGGCCCCACCGCCAGCCCGGCGGCTTGGGAGCTGGCGGTGATCGATTGCATGATCGCCTGCGGGTCATGCGTCGTGGCGAGCAGATGGAAATAGTTCGTCAGCGTGCCCCACTCCGGCCCGATGCTGAGCGCAGTTGCGAGCAGACACCAGATCGAGGCGAGAATCGCGCCCCGACCTTTCGGGCGGCGCCACCAGGAGAGTTCAGGGCGGCTATGCGCCAGGTCCTTGCTGCGCCGGAGCGATTCGGCCACCCCGGCGTCCTCCAGCACCGCGGCCTGTTGCCAGAAAAGGAAGTTGATGAAGACGCGGCCGAACATCCAAACCTGAAAAATCAGCAAGCCGAGCGCGACGAAAATCACCGTAATGCTCGGCGGTCCAGCGACCAGCATCGCGAGAATCGCGAAGGCCAGCATCAGGAGAAGGAAGAACGCGCCGTAAACCAGCACGCAAAGCACCGCCACGCGCCACCAGACTTTTGCTCCCCGCCCGATACTTTCCGCGAGCGTGACCGGCCGGTCTTCCGCCGCTTCGCGGGTGAGAAACTGCAGGCCTGCGATGTAAAGCGGCCAGCCGACGATGCTGGCCACAATCATGGCGAAGTTGAACAAGCCGGCCAGCGCGGTGCGGGCATCCATCTCGCCGTTCGCACCCGCGGCGGCGCTGCTGAGCTGCGCGCAGATCGACGGCACGATGATCAACCCGCTCAGCCCGAGAAATTGCCAGAACCGCGTGCGATAAATCCGCCAGGTCTCCCCCAAGAGTGCGCCTAGCCCGGTCTCTTGCCTAACGACTTCCGGCGCCGGTTCTGCCGCGAGATCGTCGGCAAACACCTCCGGCAATTCCGCCGCCGGGAACCACCGCTCGTCGTCGGCCGCGCGCACTTCGTTCGTCCGCAGCAGGCGGCCATCCTGGCGCCACTCGCGCAATTCGTCGGCGTCGACCGGTCCGTATTCCTTGCCGTGCACACGCACGATCCATTCTTGCGACATCGGTGCACTTAACTGTGATTCGCGCCAAAAACTAGCGCCGCGATGCTATACTTCCGGGCGTGAAACTTCTGCTCATCGACGGTCATTATTACGTTTACCGCTCCTTCTTCGCGATCCTCCACCTCTCGAATTCCCGGGGCGAACCGACCAACGCCATCTTTGGTTTCACGAAAACTCTCCGGCTCATGCTCAAACATCTGCAGCCCGATCTCGCTGCCGTGATGTGGGACCAGGGATTGCCGGCGCGCCGCACCGAACTCCAGCCCGGCTACAAGGAAACGCGCAAGGAAATGCCCGAGCGCATGCTCCCGCAACTCGATTACCTGCGTGAGCTCACGCCCATTCTCGGCTTCACGAATATCGCCGTCCCGAACACCGAGGCCGACGACATGATGGGCTGCTATGCGGTCCAGGCGGCGAAGCGCGGGATGGAAGTGATCCTGGCCACGAACGACAAGGATCTCTACCAGCTCGTCAGCCCGCAGGTGAAAATCTACAGCACCGCCAAGGCCGATCTCGCTTCGCCGAAGGATGCTTTCGCATTGTTAGGCGAGAAAGAAGTCGAGCAGAAATGGGAAGTCCCGCCCGCGCAAATCGGCGACGTCCTCGCGATCTCGGGCGACGCGGTCGACAACATCAAAGGCATCGGCATTGGCCGGAAATCGGCGGCGAAATTGCTCCGCGAATTTGGCAGCCTCGACGCCCTGCTCGCCGGTCTCGACCAGGTAAAATTGCCGAAGACCCGCGACAAACTCGAGACCGCGCGCGAGACGATCCTGCAGAATCGCAAGATGGTGGAGCTCGATTGCCACCTGCCGTTGCCGGTGCCGATCGATGACCTGAAGATCAGGCCCGACTACCCGCGCATGATCGAGGCGATGGAGAAGTGCGAGTTTAAATCGCTCCTCCAGGAAGCGCGCGACGAAGCCGCTCGTGCTGCCACGCCTGGCGTTCCGCAGCAAAGCGAGCTGCTCCTGTAGCCGGCTTTCGCAGCGTCGGCCGCCGCCGTTTCCCCGGCTAAAAAATGACCAAAAAATCATTTGAACGGCCCCGAGCAGCCGCGGTCTAAGCTCTCTGGTTAAGGCGATTCGGGCGGTGGCACGGCCTCGCATTCGAAGTTTCTCCGCGGCGTGCCCTGCCCGGATCATTTTTTTTCGCGCCGGCGCGCTTGTTCCCCCGGCCTTTTACCCGATCATGCAGGGCGATCGCGCGGGTTCCCGTGGGCGATCCAACTTTTTCCCGCATCGCCATGGATTTTTCTGCCGACGACCTGCTCCTGATCGATCTCGCCCTCCGCGAGGATATCGGCGCGGGCGACGTGACCACCGAGTTTTTCGTGTCCGAGACCGAGCAGGCCTCCGCGCGCATCCTCGCGAAGGAACGCGCCATCGTCGCCGGTGCTGAGGTGGCGGCGGAAGTTTTCCGGCGGGTCGATCCCGATCTCCGCTTGGAGATTGTGCAGCCGGACGGCTCCGCGGTCGGAGGCGGCGCGACGGTGCTGGAAATCCGCGGACGCGCCCGCTCCATTCTCACCGGCGAACGGGTGGCGCTGAATTTTCTCCAGCAACTCAGTGGGGTGGCCACGCTCACGCACGAATTCGTGGAAGCCGCGGGCAAGACCGGCGCGCGGATTCTCGATACCCGCAAGACGACGCCCGGTTTGCGCAAGTTCGAAAAAGCGGCGGTCGTCGCCGGGGGCGGGGTGAATCACCGGATCGGCCTCTACGACATGGTGCTGGTGAAAGACAATCACCTCCTGGCCCATCGCGGCGCCGGGAAATTGAGCGCGGCGATCCAGCGGGTGCGCGCGGAGCGGCCCGGCATTCGGGTCGAAGTGGAAGCGGATAACCTCGACCAGGTCCGCGCGTTCCTGGAAATCGAAGGCATCGAAGTGATCCTGCTCGACAACATGCGCGGCGCGGAAATGCGCGAGGCGGTCGCGATCGGGAAGGGGAAAGTGAAGTTCGAGGCGAGCGGCGGAATCAACCTGCGGAACATCCGGCAGATCGCCGCGACCGGGGTTGACTACGTTTCGATCGGCGCGCTCACGCACTCCGCGCGGGCGATCGATTTTTCGCTGGAGTTGACGCATGTCGCGGCCTGACCGGCTGGTTCCGGAGGAACTCAGGGCGTCGTTAGGCAAAGTTCACCTCGGGCAGCGCATCATCGTCCTGCAGTCGACCCGCTCGACGAACGATTTCCTGCGGCAAATGCTCACGCCGGAACTGCCGGAAGGCGTCGTCGTTTTCGCGGAGGAACAGACTGCCGGCCGCGGGCAGCGCGCCAATCAATGGCACTCCGCCCCGCACCAGGGACTTTGGTTTTCCATTCTGCTCCGGCCGAAAATCCCGCTCGCGGAAACCGCGCGGCTGACGGATTGGGCGGCTGCGGCGGTCGCCGAAACTATCCGCGCCGAGCTCGCGCTCGAGCCAACGATCAAGCCGCCTAACGACGTCTATCTCGGCTCCCGCAAAGTCTGCGGCGTGCTCGTGGAAACCAAGGCCGGCCCAGGCCCGGACTTCGCCGCGATCGCGGGCATCGGCGTGAACGTCAATCAGGCGTCCGCAGATTTTCCCGCCGAGTTGCAGGAGAAAGCCGGCTCGCTCGCACTGGCCGCCGGCCGGCCGATCGATCGACCTGCGTTTGCCATCGCGCTCCTCCGCGAGCTGGATCGCAGCTACGCGCGGAAATTCTGAAGCGCGCGCAGTTTCGCCAGCGCGCGTCCGCTGTCGATTTGCTCTCGCGCCAGCGCCACGCCCGCGGGCAGATCGGCTGCCAGATCCGCGACCACGAAACCAGCCGCCGCATTCAGCAAAGTCATTTCCCGTTTCGCCCCGCGCACTTCTCCAGAGAGCAGCCCGATGAGCAGCGCGGCGTTTTCTTCGCAGCCCTCACCGCGCACCTCCGCGAGCGTGCCTAACGAAATCCCCGCGCCCTCCGGCGTGACTTCAAAGGTCGCGATCTTCCCCTGATTCAGCTCCGTTACCTGGCTCGGTCCGCAACCTGACAAGTCGTCCATGCCGTCGCCGGTCTCCGAGAAGCCGTGCACTGCCCAGGTCTTTTCGTGGCCAAGCTGCTGCGTCGCCTCGGCGAAGATTGTCGTCAGGCGCGGCGCATAGACGCCGATCAACTGCCGCCGCGGTCGCGCCGGATTCAGGAGCGGCCCGATCAGGTTGAAAATCGTGCGCGTTTTCTCGCGCGCGAGCCGGGCGCGGGTCGCGGCCAGCGCGCGGAAGACCGGATGATAGTGCCGCGCGAAAAGAAAACCGAGGTGGAGTTGATCGACGCAACGGCTGAGCTGCTCCGGATCGAGATAGAGATTAACTCCGAGCGCTTCGAGCACATCCGCGCTCCCGCAACGCGAGGTGACACTCCGGTTGCCATGTTTCAAAACCACCGCGCCGCCCGCGGCGAGGATGAACATGATCGTGGTCGAGACGTTGAAGAGATCGAGCCCGTCGCCGCCGGTCCCGCAAACGTCGATCGCCGGCCCGGGCAGATCGGCGAGCTCGATGCCCGGATCAGTTGCTCGATCGAGTAACCCCCTAACGAACCCGACAATTTCGCCCGCGGTCTCGCCACGCTGGTGGAGCTGCGCGAGGAAGTCCGCTTTCTGTTCGTCCGCGGTCGTCTCGGAAACGAGCTGCGCGATCGCAATCGCGATGTCGCCTTCATCCAAGTCCACACCTTCCCTGACCTTCGTCAGCAACGCCTCCATGCAGAGAATACGCGCTCAGGCGCGCGACGGGCTCACTTCATCGAGCCAGCGTCGGTAAATCTGCGGCGAAATCTCCGAGGGCTTGATCTCGCTCCGGCCACCCCAGAAGACATTCGTGTAGGAGACCGGAATCCCGCAGGCCGCGAGGTGCCGATCGATCGCCGCCTTGTGCTCGAGCAGGAGCGCTTTGTCCGTCCCGTGCGCCACCGCCATGATGTTGACGTTGCGAAATTCCGGACCCGCTTCGCGCCAATAACAATGCGTGAGAATCTCGTGCCGGCCGGCTTCGCCGCCCGCTTCCATTTCCCGGCCGGCTGGCACGGCCCAGTGGAAGAGCGCGTTGAAACGCGTCACCCGCACGCCGCCGGCGGACGGCTTCACATGCTCGAGAAAAGTGGAGAACCGGCCGATGATCTTGCGCTGCGTCAGGTCGTCGGCGATCGCGAAGAATTCGCCTAACGACACGCCCGCTTCCGCCGCGCGCGCGACCCAAGGCGAGGGTTGAATTTCCTCCGGCGCGAACTCGCGCTTCAAGGCGGTCAGGACCGTCCATTCCTGTTCGCTCAACGAAGCGGGCTGGACCACGATCATCGTCGCGGGCTCCGGCGCGCGCGCGCCCGGCTCGACGCTTTTCCGCCGCACGTGACCCACGCCCAGCGTGAAGATCCCCTTCGCCGGCATCAGCCGGAAATGTTCCGCGCCCACGATTCCGCTCAGGATTTCGCCATGCTCCTGGAGCGAAAAACCGTGCCCGTGCGGCACCTTCAGCGTCGTCCAGAGTTTGTATTCCGAGCCGGGCGTGACCGCATCGGTCGAGCGGAGCACGACGTGGCCGGAGAACGGATCGCGCTGCGACATGTAATCGAAAGCCGCCTCGATTTTATCGGGCGGGACTTTCCAGGCGACGAGCGCGCCGTCCGCGAGGTTGGTCGCGAGCAAAGTCTGACGCACCCGGCGCACCGTGCCCGCGCGCAGCATCGCGGTGATCCGCTCCATGCACCGTCTCCACCGGCACACCGGAGCGCTCCGCGATTTCCGCGAACGGCTCGCGCACGAAGCCCGCTATTTTATCCTCCGAGATCGCGAGGATGCGGGCGTTCACGGGGTCGTTGTGTTCGACCGGGATGGTGTCGTTAGGCAAAATGGTGTTCACGCTTCGGCGCAGGTCAGCACTGCGAGAAAGTGGCAGGCGCTGCCCAGAAGCACAAATAGATGCCAGACGAAATGCGTGTAGCGCCGGCGATCGTTCACGAAAAAAATCACCCCGCCGGTGTAGGCGAGCCCGCCGCGCGCCGAGCCAGAGCAGCGCCCCGACCGGCACATGCGCGAGGAGCGGGCGAAACGCGACCACGATCAGCCAGCTCATGCCGAGATAGAGGGCGAGCGAAAATCCGCGCCGATGTTCCGTCCCGCGCACGCTTTTCAAAATCACGCCGAGGATCGCGATCGTCCAGATCAGGCCGAGGATCGTCCAGCCCCAGACCCCGCGGAGCGGGCCGAGCGTGAACGGCGTGTAGGTCCCCGCGATGAGAAGAAAAATCGCGGAGTGATCGATCACCTGGAAAGCCGATTTCACCACCCCGCGCGGCCAGGCGTGATAGAGCGTGGAGCCGAGATAGACCAGGAGCAGCGCCGCGCTGAAAATCGCCGCGCCGGTAAAAAAATAACGGTCCCCGCCGCGCCACGCCGCGAGCAGGAGAATCGGCGCGCCGACCAGGCCCGCGAGCAGGCCGACACCGTGGCTGATGCTGTTGGCCAGCTCTTCACCGTGGCATTGATCCCACTTCGGATGGTCGGCGGGTGCGAGGCGGTGGCTCATGCGCGGCGGTTACTTTCAGGCCGGCGCGGGAAGGGAGAAAGTGGAAAAGCGTTGCACCTGCGGAGCGACGAGTTTCCCATCCTTCATGCCGAAAGTGATTTTCTTCGACGCCGCCGGCACGCTCATCCGCCTTACGAAAAGTGTCGGCGAAAACTACGCCCTGGTCGCGCAGCGCCAGGGCCTGGCGCTCGACGCGGCGCAACTAGACGCCGCCTTCGGGCGCGTCTGGCGCGCCATGCCCCCACGGCCTGCAACCGGCGCGCCGCGGCCCGACGACGACAAAGGCTGGTGGCGCGAACTGATCGATCGCGTGCTCGATCGAGTCGACCGCAAGGTCTCCCCCGAAGATCGCGCGACTTTTTTCGAAGCCGCCTACGGCCATTTCGCCGAGGCGGGGGTCTGGGAACTTTTCCCGGAGGTAATCGCAGTGCTGGAAGCGCTCGCGCCCCGCTTCGAGCTCGCCGTGATCTCCAACTTCGACGGCCGCCTGCGGATCATCCTGCGCCACCTCGCGATCGCGAAAGTATTTCCCGCGCATTTTCCTTTCCAGTGAGCTCGGCTGCGACAAACCCGACCCGCTGATTTTTCAGCGCGCCCTGGAAATCAGCGGCTACGCGGCCGCCGAGGCATTGCACGTCGGCGACGATCGGGAACGGGACTGGGCCGCGGCCGCCGCGGCTGGCTTGGAGGTGTTCCGCCTCGATCGCCCCAACAATTCCCTGCGTGATCTGCTGGAGTTGTAGGGCGATGGCACGGCCTGCCCTCCGCCGTCCCCGCGGACGGCGCACCCGATTCTTGCGCGAGCCCTCGAACTAAGGTAGAAGCTGAAGCCCCGCTCGGGTTGGTAGCTCAATGGTAGAGCAGCGCCCTTTTAAGGCGTTGGTTGTGGGTTCGAGTCCCACCCAACCCACTCTTTTGCCGGCCGCTGGAGCCTGATGGTGCAGGTCGATTGCTTCGTTCCAAAACGGTCCGCGCTGGCCGGCCAACTTTGGCTCTCGGGATAAGCAGGGCATCTTTCCACCCCGCCTGACCACCAATCGAGGGGTTATTGCACGGTCAGTGTCACACTGTTGCTGGTGACGCTTCCGAGGCTGTTGGTCACGACCACCGAATAGAGCGAGCCGCTATCAGTTTTGGTGGTCGCAGGCGTGGTGTAGGAAGCCTTGGTCGCGCCCGCGATGTTGGCCGCGTTCTTGCGCCACTGATAACTTAGTGGAGAGGCGCCGCTGGCCGTAACACTAAACTTCGCGGTTTTACCTGTTTTCACTGTCTGGTCGGTGGGTTGGGTGGTGATCGTGGGCGGCAGCTTCACCGTCAAGGTGGCGTTGTTGCTCGTCACGCTTCCGCCGCCGTTGGTCACGACGACTAAGAAGAGGGCGCCGTTGTCCGCGGCGATAGTCGGCGGTGTGGTGTAGGAAGAGAGTGTGGCGGAAGGAATATTCGTGCCGTTCTTGCGCCATTGATAGGTCAGCGGAGTGCCGCCCGTAGCGGTAACAGTGAACTTCGCGGTTAGACCCAAATTCACGGTCTTATTGGCGGGCTGAGTCTTGATTGAAGGAGGCGTCGCGCTAGGACTAGGCGTCGCTGTTGGAGTCGCTGTAGGCGTCGGGGTCGGCGTATTTGTCGGGGTCGGAGTCGGCGTATTTGTCGGAGTGGGACTCGGAGTAGCTGTAGGGGTCGGAGTCGGAGTAGATGTTGGAGTCGGGGTCGGTGTAGCTGTCGGGGTTGGGGTCGGAGTATCTGTTGGAGTGGGGGTCGGGGTATCGGTCGGGGTTGGAGTCGGAGTCTCGGTCGGGGTTGGGGTCGGAGTATCGGTCGGAGTTGGGGTCGGAGTATCTGTAGGAGTGGGGGTTGGGGTAGGAGTCGGAGTGTCAGTTGGGGTCGGAGTCGGAGTATCTGTTGGAGTGGGGGTCGGGGTATCGGTTGGGGTCGGGGTCGGAGTCTCTGTCGGGGTTGGGGTCGGAGTATCTGTTGGGGTGGGGGTCGGGGTGTCGGTTGGGGTCGGAGTCGGAGTATCGGTTGGGGTCGGAGTCGGAGTATCGGTTGGGGTGGGGGTCGGAGTATCTGTGGGGGTAGGAGTCGGACTCGGACTCGGAGTAGCTGTAGGGGTGGGGGTCGGAGTATCTGTTGGGGTAGGAGTCGGACTCGGAGTAGCTGTAGGGGTCGGGGTCGGAGTAGGCGTCGGGGTGGGCGGAACACCCGCCAGCAGCCATGTAATAACCGTGTCTCTAACGGTTGGGTGGCCGGTTATCCCGTCAACGGGAAACTTCCAATACTCAAACGCATGATAGACCCCATTCCCAGTCGCAACCAGGAGCTGCTTGTAAGTGGCGGCCTCGGGAATTGCGGCGGTGCTTTCAAAAATCCCGACTCCTTCCAGAGTGCTCACGGAGTCGCTCCGCTCGAAGGTCTGCAGATAACTCGCGTCGTGATCCGAGTAGAGAAAAAAATACGGCGGCAACGAAGAAGTGACATAGGTATGCGGAGAAGCTGCGGCCAGCTCGGGAAGGTGCGAAAAGAGTGAGCCGGCGGGGATGCCGAGATAGTTCTCAAAGGCAGACTGCGGGCAGGCCTGGCCGGGGATGCAGGGGGCCTGCAGCCACGGCACGTCATCGAACTTGCAGATGCTGCTCAACCCGACACCGAGATCAAACTGGTCATCCCCCGGCGCCCCGGTGGCCATCGCATAGAGCACATGGCTCGCGCCGGCCGAACCTCCCACGCCGTAGACGAGACCATTGCAGCGGGCATCAGCGCGCGCCGCTCGGATCGCCATTTGCACATCCGTTGTTTGTTCCGGGTAATGCCCGTCATCGATGGGCACAACCGTGTTCTGCGATGGGGCCGGGTGGGCCGGCGTGTTCATGCTGGAATGGGGGGGCGCCAGACGATATTCCGTCGAGAGAGCGAAGAAGCCCGCCGCGGCCAGATCCTGACTGACAAAGTCCGGCCCTGCGTTATCCGTCTTGAAACCTCCGGGATGAAGAACGAGCACCGCCGGGTGTTTCAATCCATCCGCTGGCACGAAGGCATTCCAGCGCATTGCGACTCCGGTTGAGGTAGTCCCGTACTGCTCCAGCACGCCCACGATCAAAGCCGTGGAGCTTCCGGGAGCGGGAGGCACCGGTTGCGCTTCGCCGCCTGCGCCGGTCGGTGTGCAGAACAGGATCGAGCCGATCGCGATCGACACGGCCAGCGTTTCGTTCCGCCGGGGCAGGTGGAACATTCTCGAGGGGGATAGTTTCATAGGGAGATCTCCGATGGAGCCGGAGCCTCTCTCGATAAAACGGCGCGAATCCACCCGGAAGCGGGTCGATATATCCAGGGAGGCAGGGGTGAGCGCCATTGAAGCGGCCACCCCAGAATCCTGTCAAGCGCTATTCCCGCGATTTTAAAAAAAGGGAGACGCGACCCGCTGCGAGGGCGCGTGAGAAATGCCGAAGCGCGCCCGGGAAAATGCGAATCCCAACTAACGCCGCATCCGGCCGATCGGCTCCGCGGAAGTCTGCGCGACCTTCTCCGACACCGCAGCCACCGTTTTCCCCGGCCGGAGCAGGCAGCTGAGCAGGATATGCTGCGGGGGATCGAACGGGGCGTTCTCCAGATCCAGCAGCCGCCGGCAGCCCGTCATCCCGATCTGGCGGAACGGCGCCTGCAGCGTCGCCACCGCCGGGAGACCTTCCGGCGGTTCGATCCCGTCGAACCCCGTCACCGACACCTCTTCCGGCACCTTCCAGCCGCTCGCCTCGAGATGCGCCAGCACCGCGTAGGCCGCATAATCCGTCGCGCAGACCCACGCCGTCACCCCGGCCGCCGTCAGCGCCTCCATCTGGGCCAGCGCCGCCTCGTCCGTCAGCGCCGTCCCCGGCAGCACGTTGATCACATCCTCCGGCCGAAAATCGAGCTCGAGCGTGAGCAGTTTCTCCAGGTAAGCCGAGAACCGATGCCGCGTCCAAAAGCTCTCCGGTCGCATCCTCGGCGAGAAAAATCCGATCCGGCGATGCCCTGCTTCCGTGAGCAGATCCATCACCTGCGCGATCCCGCGGGAGTGGTCCACATCCACGCAATTCATCTCCGCCCGCCCATATTGCTCCAGGAGCGAGACACACGGGAGCCGCGCGAGCAGCGCATCCACGATCGTGTCCGGGAAAGGATAAATCAGCAGCGCCCCCGCCCAGGTGGACCGGCGCAGACCCCTGATCTTCTCGTAGGACGGCCCCTCCAGGGTCAGCTCCTCCTGGGTCACATAGTTGATATCCAGTTGCACCTGGCGCAGCTGCGCCACCTGCGAGATCCCATCGAGCAGCTCGGGCGCGGGACTCTCCAGCCGATCCGTCTCCGTGAAGCCGCCCGCGTAGGAAATCAGCACCCCGAACGTGATCGCGGGCTTATTCGTCCGCCGCGTCGCGGCCGTGCGCAGGTCGAGATAGTGATAACCCAGATGCGCCGCCAGCTCGAAAACGCGGGCCCGCGTCGTCGGGTTGATCGCGCGATGATTCGTGAAACAACGCGAGACGGTCGCCCGGGAAAGCCCCAGCCGGTCTGCGATCGACTGTTGGTTTACTCCGTCCGGCAGGGGCATGCGATCCAAGTTGCGAGGAAATTTGATACATGTAAATGCGGAATTTGGCGTCGGTAAAATTTAAGTGCTGGCCTGAAATCTGCTTCCCTAACTGCTAAAATGCCGACTCGCATACGTGTCCGCTAAATGCCCTCCGGCGAAACGGAGTTCTCCGACAGTCAATGAATGCCGGCAGAGAAGGGTTGCTGTCCCCCCTGCAAGAATGGCGAAAATATCTTGTCGGGTAGGATAAAAAGTCGCTCACGTTTGTCGAGATGTGAGGACTATGGACGGGCAAAAGCGACAGCGAGTTTATGAATATTAAGTTGCTTTTGAATTACGCCGGCCACAGGATGGGCGGGCGATGCCAAGATGGGCAATTCTCTTCGTCTCCGATGGCAGTGATGACGTCAAAATTTCCCTCAAGCGTATTATAATTCTTGAGCCTCCAGTTCAGTCAGCGCCCCTCCCTCCAGCTATCGCGCGCTGCGTCTCATCGAGACGGCGCGCGATACGAAACATCGTCTCACCGAGCTGCCGCAGCTCTCGTTCAGCCCGCGCACGGAAGGTGCCGGCAACCTGATCGAGTGTTTCCCGGATCGCGCGCAACAGACCATCGTCGGTTTCGGCGGTGCCTTCACCGAATCGACCGGCTACGTGTTGCAAAAGCTGGACGCGCCGGAGCGGGCGGAAGTCCTGCGCCAGTATTTCGATCCGGTGGCGGGCCTCGGCTATTCCATCTGCCGCACCCACATCAACAGCTGTGACTTCTCGTTAGGCAACTGGGCCTGTGATAAGGTCGCCGGCGACACTGAGCTGAATCATTTCAATCTCGAGCGCACGCGCGAGCACATCATCCCGATCATCCACGAGGCGCAAAAGGTCCCGGGCGCGAAATTCCTCCTCGTCGCCTCGCCTTGGAGTCCGCCGGCCTGGATGAAAACCAACGGCGAGATGAATCACGG
The DNA here is from genome assembly GCA_963742845.1 of uncultured Verrucomicrobiae bacterium. GTDB lineage: Bacteria > Verrucomicrobiota > Verrucomicrobiia > Chthoniobacterales > UBA10450 > Palsa-1392. The sequence goes on from CAVUNK010000005.1 coordinate 316,186, forward strand.
CGGGAAACTCAAACCGGAATATCGCGCCGCCTGGGCGTTCTATTACGCGAAATTCATCGAGGCGATGAAGGCCGAAGGCATCCCGATCTGGGGGCTCACGGTGCAGAACGAAACCGGCCGCGAAGCAGACCTGGGACTCGTGCCTTTATTCCGCGGAAGAAGAGCGCGCCTTCGTGCGCGATTTTCTCGGGCCGGTGCTGCACGAGCGCGGCCACGACGACGTGAAACTCATGGTTTGGGATCACAACGCGGATCTGCTGCCCGAACGCGTGCAGCCCATCTACGAAGACGCGAAGGCGGCAGCGTTCGTCTGGGGTGCGGCCTTTCATTGGTATTCCGGCCCGGGCTTGAAAGAGCTGGCTGAGACTCACCAAAAATATTCCGAGAAGGCGCTTCTCTTTACCGAAGGCTGCTGCGAAGGCGGCGCGAAGTTCGATTTCTGGGAACACGGCGAGCGCTACGGGCACAACATGATCGGCCACCTGCGCAACTGGACCGTCGGCTGGGTCGACTGGAACATGGCGCTCGATCTCGAGGGCCGGACCGAACCATGTCGGGAATTTTTGCGACGCGCCAGTGCTCATCGATACTGAGAAAAAAACCGCGCATTATCAGCCGGCTTTTTATTACATCGGGCAGATCAGCAAATTCGTCCGGCCCGGCGCCGTCTGCGTGGAAAGCACGACCGCCGGCGACGGCCTCGAGAGCGTCGCCTTCCGGAATATCGATGCTTCGATCGCGCTCGTGGTGATGAACCAATCCAACGAAGCAAAGCCGGTCGAGATTGCGATCGGTGCGCAAAAGGCGACCGCAAGCTGCCCGCCCCACGCGATCCAGACCTACGTCGCGCGGTAGACGTGTCGGCACACTAAGGCAATCTAGCTAAGGCGGAGCGGCTTTACCATTGTCGAAGCGGTCTGCTGCCTCCCAAGCTTCCTATGGTAATTCCTTCGAACCGGAATGTGAGGTCTCCTCCGTAACGAAAATTGACCAGGTGCCGTTCTGCTTTCAGCTAACCATTCTTATCAGCGCGTCTGCGCCTTTCACACCTAGTCTGGGCTGAAATCGGAAGGGTAGCCCGATAGCGGCATTTCTTGTATCGCGCCCGGAGCCGGGCCCTGGAACCAAGGAGTGCCGGATTGGTCGGCTTTGTGAAGCAACGGCTGTGCAGACCTGCTGGGTGATGTCATCTCCCACTCCGGTGCCAATTTTTCAAAAGCCGCGACAAGTGAGCACGCGATATGCTTTTAGTGGATATGGAAATTATAAACATCTTTTCTTCCGACTTATGCCCGCTTGTCTTCTTCGCTCCCTGCTCCTAGCCGTGCTTTTTTTCTGGCCGGATCAATTTCCTCGCCCCGCGCCCACGCTTATTCGCTGGAAGGTCCTTCCTGGCCGGATGGCCGGGTCGTGACCCTGCAGATGAGCCTCGGTAATCCCCCGAGCACGCTGCAGGACGGGAACACTTCGTGGAATGTCGCCACCCTGCCCGCGGTGACGGAGTGGAACGCCAGCATGGACGCCGTCCAATTCGCCACGGTGATGAATTCCACCGTCCCGTTGAAATCAAACGATGGCGTGAACTCCGTGGTCTTCACGGACGATGTCTTCGGGCAGTCGTTTGGCACCGGGGTGCTCGCGATTACCTATTACTGGACGAGCGGCGGGGCCTTCACCGAAGCCGACGTGCTCTTTAATAAGGCGCAGACTTTCGATTCTTATCGGGGCGATATCGAATTCGTTTCCGGCAGACCGATCATCGATATCCGGCGGGTTTTGCTGCATGAACTCGGGCATGCCCTCGGTCTCGATCACCCCGACCAGGATGGCCAGAACGTGGCGGCGGTGATGAACTCGATCATCAGCAACACCTACCTGCTGACCTCCGACGATCTCGCCGGGATTCATTCGCTCTACGGCGCTCCCTCCGGAACGCCGACCCCGACGCCTGCGCCCAGCGCCACGCCCGATCCGAACGCGCCGAGCCGGCTGGTGAATCTCTCCACCCGGATGCAGGTCGGCACCGGCGACAACGTGCTCATCGGCGGTTTCATCATCCAGGGTGATAAACGCAAAAAAATCCTCCTGCGCGGTCTCGGGCCTTCGCTCGGTGCGGCCGGCCTGCCCGGTGCGCTGCAGGATCCGCGACTGACCTTGCTCGATGCCACCGGCGCCGTGATCGAGACGAACGACAACTGGCAGGACAGCCCGGAAGTCGCCGACATTCTCGCGAGCACGATCCCGCCGACCGACGACCGGGAGGCCGCGATCGTCGCAAAACTGGACCCGGGCAGCTACACCGTCATCGTCGACGGAGTGAACGGCACCACCGGCATCGGCATGGTGGAAAATTACACCCTCGATACCTACAACGGCTCGCGCGCCGCCAACATTTCCACCCGCGGCCGGGTCGGCAGCGGCGACGGCGTCCTCATCGGCGGCTTCATCGTGCGCGGCGGGACGGATAAAACCGTCATCATCCGCGCGCTCGGGCCATCGTTAGGCGGGTTTGCCCGCTCGGCGATCCTGGCCAATCCGCTCGTCGAACTGCATAACGGCGACGGCACCGTGGTCGCGTCGAACGACGACTGGCAGACCAGCTCGCAGGCCGACGCGATCGTGGCCAGCGGCATCCCGCCGTCGGACCCGCGCGAGTCCGCGCTCCTGCTCACGCTCGGGCCGGGCGATTACACCGCGATCGTGCGCGGCGCCGATGGCGGCGAAGGGATCGGCCTGGTGGAAATTTACGATGTCGATCAATAACCGCTCCGTCCGTTGAAAAAAAACACACCAAGCGTAATTTTACTCCGCATGAAATCATTCCCCGCCCGTCTCTCGCGTCATCTCGCCCTGGTCATCCTGCCGCTCGTCGCGGCCGCGCTGACCGCCCGGGCCACCACCGTTATTGCGCCCGATTTCGATCATCTCGTTCGTCGCGCGCAGGTTATTTTCGAGGGCAACGTCACCGCGATCCAATCGCAATGGATCGGTGAAGGCACCGAGCATCGGATCGTCACCTACGTCACCTTCAAGGTGGACGACGCGCTCAAGGGCGACGTCGGCTCGAGCTACACCATTCGGATGCTGGGCGGCACGGTCGATGGCAAGACCATGACCGTGACCGATGCGCCGAAATTCGTGGTCGGCGATCACGACCTTCTCTTCGTCGAGAACAACGGCAGCCAGTTCATTCCGCTGGTCGGGATCTCGCACGGCCGGGTCCGGATCGAGAAAGACAAAAGCGGTTCGGACATGCTCGTGACCGGCGAAAACCAGCCGCTCGCCGACGTGAACCAGCTCGGCGTGGACGAGGAGAAAGTCGCGCGCAACCGGCGCTCGCTTTCGCTCGGGGATTTCAAGCAGACGGTCCGCAGCCGGGTGCGGGACCAGAAAACGAACACGCCGTAATTGTCCGGCGACCGCTCCGGTCGCCGCGCTTGAGTTTGAATTGCTGGGCAACCGCGTCGGTTGCCGCGCTTGAATTTAGTTGTAGGGCGACCGCTCCGGTTGCCGCCCTAAAGGATGGCAGGCGGAGCGCCTGCCCTACAATTTGGTTTCTATGAGCTCGTCAGCCGAGCGCCGCCAGAGCCAGTAAGCGGGCAGCCCGCTGAGCACGATCGCGCAACCGATCCCGCAGGTCGCCGGCGCGAGGATCGCGAGGTCCACGATAAGGAAAAGCGCGAGCAGGATCGCCACCAGCGGCGCGACCGGATAACCCCAGGCGCGATAAGGCCGCGGCAGTTCCGGATTTTTCCGGCGCAAGACCAGCACCGCGGCGACCAGCAGCACGTAGAAAATCAGGTCGGCCGCGACGATGTATTCGAGCAGCTGGGTGTAGACATTGCCGTAGCGCACCGCGCCGGTCGCCGGCTCCAGATGCACCGTTCGCGGCAAGGTCAGCAAAGCCGCCCAGATTCCCTGCGCGAGCAGCGCCGCAGCCGGCACGTGCCGCGAGTTCGTGCGCCCGATCGCGCGAAAGAAAAGCCCGTCGCGCGCCATCGCGTAGTAGACCCGCGCGCCCGCGAGGATGAGCCCGTTGTTGCAGCCGAAGGTGGAGACCAGGATCGCCGCCGCCATCGCGCTGGCGCCGGGTCCGCCGAGCACGGCGCGCATCGCCGCGACCGCCACCCGATTCTGCGGCGCGTGCGCGATTTCGCCTAACGAGAGCGTCGCGACGTAGGCGAGATTCGCGAGCACGTAGAGCACGACCACGAGCCCGCAGCCGAGGAGGAGCGCGCGCGGCAGCGTCCGGCCCGGATCGCGGATTTCGCTCCCGGTAAAGGTGACGTTCGTCCACGCCGTCTGCGCAAAGAGCGGGCCGACCATCGCCTTGCCGAAGATCACCAGGAGCGCGAGCCCGCCCGCCATGGTCAGGCCGGGCTGCGCGATTTGGGGCGACCAGCCGTTCGCCCAGGGATTCCACCAGTTCGAGGACTGCGCCGCACTGGTCGCCTTCCAGCCTAACGATAAGCCAAGGACGATGAGCGCAAGGAGCGCCGCGGTCTTGGCAAAGGTGAACGTGTTCTGGATGAGCCGGCCCACTTCCAGCCCGCGGGTGTTCACCCAGGTGAGGAACAAAATCAGCGCGACCGCCACGAGCTGCTCCGTCGAGAGGCTGAGCGCGTAGCCGCCGAGCAGCGGGATCGGCCTGACGAGATAGTTCTCCGTCGCCACCGCCGGGAAAAAGACCCCGGCAAATTTCGCGAAAGCGATCGCGACCGCGGCGATCGTGCCCGTCTGGATGACGAGGAAAAGCGTCCAGCCAAAAAGAAAACCGAGCGCCGGCCCGTAGGCCTGGCGGAGGAAAACATATTGCCCGCCCGCGCGCGGCAACATCGCCGCCAGCTCCGCGCAACAGAGCGCGCCGGCGATCGTGAGCACGCCCGCCATCACCCACGCGAGCAGGAGCCAGCCGGGCGCGCCGAGCAGCCGGGTCGATTCCGCCGAGGTAATGAAAATACCGGACCCGATCATCGAGCCGATCACGATCATGGTCGCGTCGAGCGGGCCGAGACCGCGCTGCAGCTTATCGTTAGGCGTCGTCGACATGGCTCAGCTGCAAGCGTTGCGCGCATCGTCGATCCCTCGCGGCCGCGAGATTGAGCGCGGAGACGGCGTGCGCAAAAGCGAGCGCGTCCGGCGTGTCGCCATGCACGCAAACCGTCTCCGCCGCGAGCGCGAGATCGGTTCCATCGACGCAGCGGACCACGCCCTCCTGCAACATCCGCAGGACACGCGCCGGCGGCTTCTTCCGGATCGTGGAGCAGCGCATCCGGCCGGCTGCGCGGGACGAGCGCGCCGTCGGGCAGATAATTGCGATCGGCAAAAACTTCCCGCACCACGCGGAGCCCGATCGCTTCGCCCGCGACCGCGAGCGCGCTGCGATCCGGCGCGAAGAGCCGCAGCGCAGCGATCCACCGCGAGGATCCCGTGCGCGACCGCTTCGGCCAGGGCGGGGTCGCGCGCGGCCATGTTGTAGAGCGCCCCGTGCGGTTTCACGTGTTGCGGGCTTACGCCTAACGAATTCGCGACCGCCTGAAAAGCGCCCACCTGATAAGCGACGAGCGCGAAAACTTCCTTCGGCGGGAGCGGCAGCTCGGTTCGTCCGAAATTCTTGCGATCGTCGAAGCTCGGATGCGCGCCGACCGCAACCCCCGCGGCGTGCGCCGCCGCGATGGAGGCGCTGATCGAGGCCGGATCGCCCGCATGAAAACCGCAGGCAATGCTCGCGGAAGAAACCAGGCCGAGCATTTCCAGCTCGTTAGGCAGGCCTTCGCCGAGATCGGCGTTGAGATCGATTGTGAGCTTCACCGGGCGACGCGGAGCGCGAGCCCGACGCGGAAGAGGGCGAGATCGTTTTCCCGGGCGCGCAAAAAGTTTCTGCGCCTCCGCCGGGTGCGACCGGTTGGAAACGGACGATGTCGTTAGGCCGGAGTTGCGCCGCGAGCGGGAGATCGACCGTGATCACGTGCGCGATCTTGGGATAGCCGCCGATGGTTTGGCAATCCCCAAGGAGCACGATCGGCTGCCCGTCGTGCGCGACCTGGATCGTGCCCGGCGCGACCGCCTCGGAGAGAAGTTCGGAGTTCGTGAGGCGCGGGAGCGCCGGTCCGGCGAGCCGCGCGCCCATCCGATCGGCCGCGGCGGCGACGGCGTAGGATTCGTGGAGAAAAATCGTGCGCGTGGCCGGCGCGAAGTCGTCCCATTCCGCGCCGGGAATCACCCGCAGAACCGGATGACGCGCTGCGGTCCGGGCCCACTCCGTCGGCGCGCCCCAGGGGGCGGTGCGCCCGCTAAAATTTAGCGGGCTCACCGCTGGGCCGAGCGGCAATTCATCGCCGTCGCGGAGGGCGCGACCTTCCCAGCCGCCGAAACCACCACGCAGATCGGTCGCGCAACTGCCGAGCACCGGCGGCACCGCGAGACCGCCGGCGATCGCAAGCCAGACGCGACAACCGTGGCGCGGCGCCCGAAGCTTCAGCGATTCGTTAGGCGAAAGGCGAATTGGCTTGCCTAACGAGTCGTGCACCTCCGCTCCGCAGAGCGCGACGACCCGCTCGTCCGTGCAGGAAAACTCGGCGGGACCGAGCGTGATCTCGAGCAGCGCCGCCGTTTCCGGATTGCCGACGAGAAGATTGGCGACCCGGGCGGCGAGCGGGTCGAGCGCGCCGCCGGGTGCGATCCCGGCGTGGCGTTGCCGCGGGCGACCGAGATCCTGCACGGTGGTGAGCGGGCCGGCGCGGCGGACGATTATTTTTCCCATCGCGCAAACTCCGTCTCGGTCACGGCGACGAAACGCACCCGGTCGCCCGCCTGCAACAGCGCCGCCGGTTCGCGCGCGGCATCGAAAAGCTGCAGCGGGGTGCGCCCGATGATATTCCAGCCGCCCGGCGACGCGAGCGGGTAAATGCCGGTCTGCGCGCCGGCGATGGCGACCGAACCCGACGGGACGACGGTCCGCGGAGCGGCGCGCCGCGGTGTCGCGAGCGCGTTGGGCAGTCCACTTAGATATGGAAAGCCGGGCGTGAAACCCACGCAGCGGACCTCGTAGACGACGCTGGCGTGACGCAGCGCGATCTCGCGCGGCGTCAGTCGCGTGTGTTCAGCGACCGCAAGCAAATCCAGGCCGTACGCCGGTTCGTAGCAGACCGGCACTTCGACCAGGCGCGAATCCGCGAGCGCGGGCGGCGCCGGGCGACGACCGCGGAGCAGAGCCTGCAAAGTGGCGGCGGCATTCGTCAGCGCGGTTGGGGATTCGAAAAAAACCGCAACGCTCGCGAGCGCGGGAGCGACTTCCTCGACACCGGAGATTTTCGCACCGGCGAGCAGGCGTTGCAGGGCAAGGACTTCGCCTAACGAGTCGCCGACGCGCACGATCAGCGCGGAATCACCGAGCGGTGTGATCTCCAGACTCACGCCTCGAGTCTGCCCGGGCCGGGTGGAAGCGCGAGAGTTAAAAACTGAAGGTCAGCCCGGCGACGATGTTGTGGGTCAGCGGGGTGATCTCGATCGAGCCGTTCGGGATCTCGAGCGAATCGAGATTGGCGTAGGTGAATTTGTATTCGAAGAGCAGGCCCCAGTGTTTCGTGAGGTTCACGTTCACGCCCGCGAGCGCCTGCACCCCGGGCCCGTGGAACTGGTATTCCTCGTGGAAATTGCCGTTCACTTCCGATTCGACGTGCGGGATCGCGGCGCCGAGGCCGAGGCCGACGTAGGGCTGGAGGTGGCCGAGAAAATCCTCGCCGCGCTGGCCCGGTTGCCAGCGATAAACGACATCGGCGAGCGCGTAGTTCAGGCCATGCGAGAGGCTGAATTGCTGCACGGTGTTATCGAGCGGCTCGTTGTCGTCCACGCCGAGCCCGTTGCGTGTGCCGGTGACGTGCACGGTGTCGCCGGTCTGCGCGTAGAGCTTGATGTGGAAAAATTCCGCGCCGAAGCCCCAGTGGGAGTCGTTAGGCAAAAAATAAAGCAGGCGCGCGCCGTAGAAAGGTGGCGTCTCGAAATCGCGGCCCTTAAACGAGACGTCGTGGAAGGTGAGATCGGTGCCGCCGGCCTGGTGGAGATCGAGGTCGCTATCCTGCGAAAGGGCGACGCCGGTGAAGATGGAGAGGTTGAATTCGGCGCGGGCCGGGGCGGCGAAAAAACTGAGACTGAGCAGGAACAGGCCAGGCGTCAGGCGGCGAAAATTCATAGCGAGATAAAACGCCCGGACCGTCCCGACTGTCAATCGCCTAACGAGCCGGCACTTTCTACCGCGGCAGCGGCTGCTCGGCATTGGCGAGGGCGTAGGCGAGCACGGCGCTGATCGCGGCGGTTTCCGCCAGCTGGTGCGGATCGATTTTGTCGAGCGTGTCCGCGGCGGTGTGGTGGTAGTTGAAATAGTAACGGCTGTCCTGGATCGGGCTGAAATTCGGCACGCCGAGTTTGCGCGTCGGGTTGATATCGGCGCCGACTTCGTCCTTCATCTCGAGCAGGCCGGCGCCCGATTTCTCCAGCACCGCGGCGATCGGCTTGATGAAATTTTTCAGCTCCGGTTTGCCCGCGCAGTTGATCCCGAGCGGGTGATCGGCGCCGCCGTCGGTCTCGATCGCGGCAAGGTGATTCGCCATCTCACCGGCGTGATCCTTCGCGTAGGCTTTGCCGCCGCGGAGACCGTTTTCTTCGTTCATCCAGGCGATGACGCGAATCGTGCAGCGCGGATGAAGATCGAGCTGCCTAACGAGTTGGGCCGCCTGCATCGCCACCGCGACCCCGGCGCCGTCGTCGATCGCGCCGGTGCCGAGATCCCAGGAATCGAGGTGGCCCGAAACGATCACGACTTTCTCGGGATGCTCGCTGCCCTTCAGGTCGCCGATGACGTTGTAGCTCGGGGCATCAGGGAGCTGCTGCGGGGTGAGCACCAGATGCATCTGCACCGGGCCCTGCGGCGCGAGCGCGGCGATCAGGCTCGCGTCTTCTTCCGTCACGGCCGCCGCGGGAATTTTCGGTGCGTCCGCGGCGTAATCCATCGCGCCGGTGTGCGGCAATCGGTAGGCGGCGCCGCCCACGGAACGAATCAGCGTCGCTACCGCCCCGAGCCGCGCCGCGGCGCTCGCGCCGTCGCTCCGATAGACCACCGCCTGGCCATAGGCCTGACCGCCGTGGTCTTCGGCGGCCATGCGGCGATCGAAAGGATGATCGAAGAGCACGATTTTGCCCTGCACTTTTTCTTTGCCTAACGACTTCAGCTCCGCGAAATCCCGCACCACCACGACCTCGGCGGTGAGGCCTTTCGGCCGGCGTCGCCACGCTCCCGCCGAGCGCGGTCAGGACGATTTTCTGCGTCGTGTTTTCCGTCATTCCCGGCCAGCGCACGAGCGCCGCGGTCTCTTCACCGCGCACCCAATGCGGGACCATGATTTTCTCGAGCTGAACCTCGAGGCCGAGCCGTTTCAATTCTCCCGCGACATAGTCCACCGCCTTCTGGGCCTGCGCGGAACCGCTCAGGCGCGGCCCGATGTTGTTTGAAAGATGCGCTACCTGCTCATAGGCGTAATCGCTCGAGAGCGCGGCGTCCCGTAGCCGGTCGAGCGCCTCCAGGGTCGCGGCGGAATAGATTTCCGGCGTCGGTGCGGGCGTCGGGGTCGGGGCTTCGCTCGCTTCCGGCGCGGCCGGATTCGACGGCGGTTCGGCCGCGATCAGCGCGGGGCTGACACCGAGGAAAAGAAGAAGCGAGAACAGAGAGCGGACGAGGCAAGGCATCGGGCAATTTCCCAAGAAAGCGCGCGACCTCAAACTGCGCGCTTGCCGACGCTTGGCGAGTGGAGCGGTTTGGCTAAAGTGATCGCGCCATGTCCGCCCGCGCACTTGCTCAGATCGATCTTCCTGGCCTGGTGAAATTGCGCAGCGGCAAAGTGCGCGAAGTTTTCGACCTCGGCGACACCCTGCTCTTCGTCGCGACGGATCGGTTATCGGCTTTCGACGTGATTCTGCCCGATCCGATTCCCGGCAAAGGCGCGGTCCTGAATCAGATCTCGGCCTTCTGGTTCGAGCGACTGACGTTCGTGAAAAATCATTTTCTGACCGCGGACTTCGCGAAATTTCCCGCGCCACTCCGACCGTATCGCGAGCTGCTCGCGGGCCGTTCCATGATCGTGCGCAAGGCACAGCCGCTCGCGGTCGAGTGTGTAGTGCGCGGTTACCTCGCGGGCTCGGGCTGGAAGGATTATCAGGCGACGGGAAAGGTCTGCGGCCACCAGCTTCCGCCGGGCCTGCAACTCGCTTCGGAACTGCCGGAACCGATCTTCACCCCCTCGACGAAGAACGATGCCGGGCATGACCTGAACATCGATTGGGCGACCTGCTGCGAAATGCTCGGCACGGAAGTGGCCGAAGAGGCGCGCCGCCAGAGCCTGCAAATCTATCGCGCAGGGAAAGAACACGCCGCGCAGTGCGGCATCATCGTTGCGGACACGAAGTTTGAGTTCGGCCTGACGGAGGGCGAGCTGATCCAGATCGACGAATGTCTCACGCCCGACTCTTCGCGCTTCTGGCCGGCCGAGACTTATGCGCCCGGGGAAAGCCCGAAGAGCTACGACAAACAATTCGTGCGCGATTATCTCGAGACGCTGGACTGGGACAAAACCGCGCCCGGACCTTCGCTCCCGGCGAGCGTGCTCGAAAAGACCTCGGCCAAGTATCGGGAAGCCTTCGCCCGCCTAACGAACAAAGAACTGGCGTGACGCGTTACTGGCAATCCGATCCGCCGGGCGAGTTGCGGATCCCGGTCGCCCGCCCGCGGTTACCTTCAGCAGAGCAGATTCTGCCCTTTCTCCGGCGGATCGATGAAGCCCAATGGTATTCCAACAGCGGCCCGCTCGTCCGCGAGCTGGAAGGACGGCTGGCGCGGCACTCCGGCACCGGGGCCGAAGTGGCCACAGTCTCTAATGCAACCATCGGGCTCGCCCTCGCTCTGATGGCTCATGATTTGCCGGCCGGGACCTATTGTATCGTCCCGGCCTGGACCTTTGCGGCGACGGCACATGCGGTCACTCTGGCTGGTCTGGTTCCCTGGATCGTCGATGTCGATCGCGAGAGTTGGGCGCTGCGTGCGAATCACGTGAAGGCTTTGCTGAAAGAGGCGCCCGGCCCGGTGTCAGCGGTGATTCCAGTCAGTCCGTTTGGCGCTCCCCTCGACTTAGCGCCATGGCAGGAACTTCGCGAGGCAACCGGCCTCGCTGTCGTGGTGGATGCGGCGGCCTCATTCGACACGATTCCGGTGGGAGCTATCCCGGCTGTCGTTAGTCTGCACGCGACCAAGCTCCTCGGCGCCGGGGAAGGTGGCTTCGTCGTAAGCCAGGACGCAGGAATTATCGAGGAGATTAAGAAGCGCGCTAACTTTGGCTTCTGGAATTCCCGGGAAGCACAGACGCCTTCGCTGAATGGCAAGCTAAGCGAACATACCGCCGCGGTCGGCCTCGCGGCCTTGGAAACGTGGCCGGAAATTCGGGAAGATTTCCAACGAGTGGCCGGGTGCTACCGTGAAGGACTAGCCGGACAACCCGGGATAAGTATTCCTGCGGGTCTGGGCGAAACCTGGGTTAGTGCCACGATGGTGGTGGCGACACCCCCCGGGCAGGCAAGCCAGATAGGCGACCGCCTCGCGGAGGAAAAGATTGGCACCCGCCGTTGGTGGGGCGGGGGACTGCATCGCCACGCGGCCTTCGCTCAGTTGCCCCGTGAAGCTACACCGAACAGCGACTTTCTGGCCGACAGCACGATCGGTCTGCCGTGCTGGCGAGAGCTATCCGGAAAGCAAGTAAAAGAAGTCTGCGCGGCGATCTATCGTGTGGGACGCTAAGGCGATGAAGGTGGCGATCATGCAGCCTTACTTTCTGCCTTATCTCGGCTATTTCCAGTTAATGGCGGCGGTCGATAAATTTGTTCTCTATGATGACGTGCAGTTCATCGTCGGTGGCTGGATCAATCGAAATCGCATCCTCGTGAATGGAAAAGAGTTTCTCTTCACCCTGCCGCTCAAGGGGGTGAGTCAGAACCGCTTGATCCACGAGCTGGCGCTAAGTCCAGACAATGGCTGGCGGGACAAGCTCCTCGAAACCATCCGACGCGCCTATGCGCGTGCTCCACATTTCCGGGAAATCATGCCTTTGCTCCAGACGATCATTGCCTTCCCGGACCAAAATTTAGCCGGCTATGTCGCGCACTCGCTCGCCGTGATCAGGTCATTCCTCGAAATCCCCACGGAAATAATTCCCACCTCGAGGGTCTTTGCGAACTTGGATCTCAAGGGACCTGCGCGGCTGCTGGATATCTGTCAAAAGCTTGGCGCAAATACTTACGTGAACGCGCCTGGTGGTCGTGCGCTTTACCACTCAGAGGAATTCCAGCGACATGGTCTTGCCTTGCGTTTCACCGAAACCGCTCCTATCCAATATGATCAAGCGACTCCCGGTTTTCATCCGGGATTATCGATCGTGGATGTCCTGATGTTTAACAGCCGACCGGAAGTGAAACAATTCCTGAGCCGCGTTCAACTTACTGCGTAACGTATGGCTGAGATAGATTGGAAAAACTTCTGGCAGTCCTATCGCCGGAAGGAAGCTATTGGGACGGAAGATCTCTACTTCGAGGTGGGCAAGACCGTGAACGGAAAGCCGCTCTCCGACGAGGCGTTTCAACTCTCGATCCAGCTCCTCGCGGACGGACTCGAACTTTCCACCGGGGATCGGCTGCTGGAGCTATGCTGCGGGAATGGGCTCGTCACGCGTTGTCTTGCGCCTTTGGTCGCAGAAATCCGCGCGGTCGACTTCGCCGAACATTTGATCGAGAACGCGCGCAAGTTTTCTCCCGCACCCAATGTGAGTTATCACTGCGGAGACGCAGTTGGTGAGTTGCGAGAGCTAGCGACTCATCCCGCTTTCGCACCGACAAAGATACTCCTGGGAGACTGTCTCTGTTACTTCGCGCCGAGCGCCCTGGCGGAAATGTTGACTTTGGCGGGTCTGCTGGCCGGGGAACGAGAGTTCATCTTCATGGCCAGCGGGATCGCGTGCGAAGAATTGAAATGGAACTTTTACGACACGCCCGAGCGAGTGCGACGTTACGAAGAGAACCAGTCGCGACCGGAGAACACGAATGACGGAATCGGTCGCTGGTGGAGTCAGCGGGAGTTAACAGAAGCGGGCTCTGCCACGGGTTGGAAAACGGTGATTCGCGAGCAGCCTCCGGAGTTATCCCGTTTCCGGGTGGATGTAATTTTCAGGCGGTCGCCTGCCAATCGGCGAGCCTAGTTTCCAGGGTCAATTTACCTTCTGCCAGCAAGCGGTCCGCCTCGGAGTCAGCGAGGAATTGTTTTTCGTATTCCTCACGCAGGTTCCCTTGGCGCAGAAGTTCGACCCAGCGGCGCCAATGCCAGGCGAGTCCGGGCTCGAACTCAGGGTTGGCTTCGAAGTAGGCCGCCGTGTCTCTCACTTTTTGCTCGAAGGAAGCATAACGCCGCAGTGGAAGATGGAGGACTTCCAACGAAGGGCTCCCCTTCGGTGGAGTCAGGTTTCCTATGACCGCGTGATCTCCGGGAATAACACTCAGGTTGGCCGCGACTCGGACCATCATCTTCGGCGGCAGCCGGGTGAAGATCCACGGAGAACTGAGTGGAGCCAGAGGATCCGAGACGCGGTTATCCGTCGCGAGAATCTTGAGGGTGAGACGGGAAAGGTAGTGCGTGTCATCACGCACCGGCCCGACGGCGGTCAAGTTAGCGCGCGGGATGGCGATCGCTTCCGTTTCGGCGAGCCATTCCTTCTCGAGAACTTTCTTTATGCCAGCCGGCCCAACGAGAAACTCATCCGCGTCGAGGAACGAAATCCAGTCGGCACCATTCTCTTCCCGAACCTGCTGCAGGATCGCGTTGGAGGGATCATATTCCGCGAAATGATGAGTCGGGATTCGCACCAGCTCGACGAAGTGGGTCTGCCGGAAAGGCTCGAGCACCTCGAGGGTGCCATCCTTCGAGCCGTAGTCCGCGACATAAATCCGATCAACTCCGAGGTCGCGGTGATAGGAACAAAACTCCGCGGCCAGGTCGGCCACGTTGTACATCCCGGTGATGATCGCCCAGCGCATACGCTCACCGATAAGGTTCCGCGGTAACGCTAGGAGATGAGCTCGCTGACCAGGCCTTTTTCTTCCTTCAGCTCGGCAACCGAAGCGTCGACCTTGGACCGGCTAAACTCGTTCAGCGGAACGTCCTGCACGATCTCATAGCTGTCACCGTTGGCGTGAATGGGAAAGGAACTAATCAGACCTTCCTCGACGCCGTAGCTCCCGTCGGAACAGACAGCGACGCTGTGCCAGTCACCGTCGGGTGTTGTGCTCGTTAGGCTGCGCACCGTATCGACCACGGCGTTGGCGGCCGAGGCGGCCGAGGAGGAGCCGCGGGCCTTGATGATCGCGGCGCCGCGCTGTTGCACGGTCGGGATGAAAGTTTCCTTGAGCCAGTTTTCATCACCGATGACCTGGGCGGCGTTCTTTCCGTCGATCTTCGCGTTATAGAAATCAGGATACTGCGTGGCGGAATGGTTGCCCCAGATGGTCATGTTCGTGACCTGCGTCACAGCCACGCCGGCCTTCTGCGCGAGTTGGGCTTTGGCGCGGTTCTCATCGAGGCGGGTCATGGCAAACCACCGCTCGCGCGGAATTCCTTTCGCATTGTTCATCGCGATCAGGCAATTGGTGTTGCAGGGATTTCCCACCACGAGCACGCGCACATTGGATGCGGCGTTTTTCTCGATCGCCTGGCCCTGGCCGATGAAAATCTTGCCATTAATCCCGAGCAGGTCGCCGCGTTCCATCCCGGCTTTGCGGGGGATGCTGCCGACGAGCAGCGCCCAGTTCACGTCGCGGAACCCTTCGTTCAGGTCGGCGGTCGGCGTGATCCCGCTGAGGAGCGGAAAGGCGCAGTCGTGCAGTTCCATCACGACGCCATCGAGGGCGCCGAGCGCGGGCGGGATTTCGATCAGCGAAAGATGGACCGGCTGGTCCGGGCCGAACATCGAGCCCGAGGCAATGCGAAAGAGAAGCGAGTAGCCGATCTGGCCGGCGGCGCCGGTGACCGCAACTTTGATGGGTGATTTCATGGTTCTTCTTTAGCTGCGGATGGCGGGGCTGACAATCGCCCGCTCTGCTCCAGCAGATCGCGAATCTGGTGGAGGTGGCGCTTCAGCGCGTGGCCGCCGCCCAGTTTTTTTACCGTGGTGTGGAGCCGGCGGGTCCAGTTGGAATCGGTGGCGGTGCCGGGGACATTGAAGCGATCCTTGCGGCCGAGCAGGTCGGTGATCATGACGATCGCGATCCACGATTGGCTTTGGAAAAGTGCGCGAAAGATCGCCGGATAGAAGTCGTGGCCGAAATCGGTCTGCTCGCCAGGCGGCGGGACTCCGGCGAACGCGGCAATCTTCTCGAGGTCGCCACGGGCCTGCGCGGAGCTTTCGGTTGGCTTCTCGAACGCCTCCTCCCAGAGCGCGCGCAGCGGCTTATGATCGTGGGTCGCATAAGTGGCAACGGAGAGCCGCTCGTAGGCGGCTCCGGGCACCACCTGCTGGTCGGGATAAGTCTCCCATTGTGGAATCTTGAAACCGGCGATGCCTAACGAGTGTAGGTTGGGCCGGACGTAATCCGGCACGGTGCCGAGATCTTCGCCGACCACGCGAGTCTCGCCGGATTCTTCCAAAACGACGCGCAGATATTCTTCGCCGGCGCGACGGTTAAGCTCGCAGTTTTCCGGGTTGGAATCGTCGCGCGGTGCGAATTGCGGGGCGCGACCGCCGGTCCGGGCGAGCATCTCTTCCCAGCCGAGCGGGAGGATTTCCGCGTTGCGCTCCGGCCGCCAGGGGAAGGCATAGATCCGGTAGAAGCCGAGGACGTGATCGATCCGGAAGACATGGAAGATTTCTTTCACTCCGCGAATCCGTTGCCGCCACCAGTCGAAATTGCGGTTCCGCATTTCGCTCCAGTGATAGAGCGGGATGCCCCAGTTCTGGCCCCACTTTTGCGTGAAGGCGTCGTCCTTGAAATAGGGCTCGGGCGGCGCGCCGCCCGACCAGTCGAGCGCAAAAATATCCGGCCGGGCAAAGACGTCGGCGCTGTAGTAGCTAACCCCGAAAGGGATGTCACCCATGAGCGCGATCTCGCGCGCTTCGGCATAACCCTTCAGCTCGCGCCATTGTTCGTGCGCGAGCCATTGGACGTAGCAAAAGAACTCTCGGCGTTCTTCAAAGGCGCGCCGCTCTTCTGTGCCTAACGAGTCTAACCAGGCGCGGGCGGCGACGAGGCTGGCCTGCGGCCATTGATCCCAGGTCTCGCGCTCGCCATTTTGTTCCATCAGGACTCGGAAAAGGGAGTAATCCTCGAGCCATGAACTCTCGGCGACGCAGAAAGTGCGGAAGCGCTCGTTAGGCGGCTTCGCCTGGAAAACGGTGAAGGCGCGCTCGAGGAGCTTTTTCTTTAGCGGCTTCACGATTTCGTAGTAAACGAACCCCTTGCGCAAAGCCGGGAGGTCGACTCCGCTGGTCACTTCACCGAACGCGCTTTCCGAAAGATCCTCCGGGGAACCGGGCGCGAGATGAAGCGTGGTCGGGTCGATCGCGCGTGAACTGATCGCGTTGTAGGCGCTGTGGTCGCCACCGGTTTCGTTGATCGGGAGCAACTGCACGAGCCGGAAGCCGAGGTCGTGCGCCCAGTCGATGAAATGCCGCAGCGCGGCGATGTCACCGATGCCGAGGTCGTCTTCGGTGCGCAACGCGAAGAGCGGAGCGAGGACGCCGGCGATCTTTTTCTCCGGGGTAAGATCCATGAGCGAAACTCAACGCCGCCGGACGTTCCAATCCTCGACCAGCGTCATCGGGATCTCTTTCAGGAAACGCGAGGGGCGCTGGAACATGTCGCCGTAGCCGGCGTTCAACCGCATGTGCGGATAAGTGAGATAGAGTTCGTCCTTCGCGCGGGTGACCGCGACGTAGAAAAGCCGGCGCTCTTCCTCGATCGCTTCCCGCGTCTCAAGCGAGCGCGCGCTCGGGAACATGCCGTCGGTCAGCCAGATCACGAAGACGCTGTGGAATTCGAGGCCTTTCGCCTGGTGCACGGAGGAAAGATTAACCGCTTCTTTTTCGCCAGCCTGGTTCACCGCGGGTTCGGCGTCGACGTTGCTGATGAGCGCGAGCTGCGAGAGGAATTCGTGGATATCCTTGAACTGGCGCGCGAAGGCCGCGAGCTGAGTCAGGTCTTCCTTGCGCAGCTCGTAATTCGCAAAGTTCGCTTTCGCGTAGTCGTCGTAGATCGCTTCCACGATCGACATGATCATTTCGGTGGGCTGCGCCGGCTGACCGTTAGGCGCGATTTCGTCGAGCGTGTGAGCGAGCTGATCCCAGGATTTTTTCGAGCGCGCGGGGACCGATAAGGCGCGCAATCTTTCGCCC
Source organism: uncultured Verrucomicrobiae bacterium (assembly GCA_963742845.1). Taxonomy (GTDB): domain Bacteria; phylum Verrucomicrobiota; class Verrucomicrobiia; order Chthoniobacterales; family UBA10450; genus Palsa-1392. The sequence goes on from CAVUNK010000005.1 coordinate 333,657, forward strand.
CAGGAAACGATGACGGCGTTTTCGCCTAACGATTTCTCCCAGCCCTGCCAAAGGCCTTCCGCGCTCTTTCCGCCGATGCCGGGGAGCAACCGGATCATCCTTTTAAAAGCCACCTCGTCGCGCGGGTTGGCGACGAAACGGATGAAGGCTGCGACGTCCTTGATGTGCGCCTGTTCGAAAAAACGAATCCCGCTCGTGATCTGATACGGGATGCCGCGGCGGGAGAGCTCGAGCTGCAATTCCACCGCGTGATAGTGCGCCCGATAGAGGACCGCGATCTCGTTCAGGTCGATGCCTTCGTCGCGCAGCTCGAGGATGCGCTGGGCGATGAACTGCGCCTGCTCGCCGCCGTCGTTCAACGCGACCATGGCGGGTCGCGCGTGACTCGTTAGGCGCGCGGCCGTCAGGTTCTTGCGGAATTGCTGCGTGTTCGGCGCGATCGCGGCGTTGGCCACCGCGAGGACTTCGGGCACGCTGCGGTAGTTGATCTCGATCTTGCAGACCTGCGCATTCGGGTAGCGGCGCGGGAAGGCGAGGATGTTCTGGAAATTCGCCCCGCGCCACGAGTAGATCGATTGCGCGTCGTCGCCGACGACCATCACGTTCTGGTGCTCAGCCGCGAGCAGGTCGATCAGGTCGGCCTGGATCTTGTTCGTGTCCTGGTATTCGTCCACGAGGATGAATTGGAACTGTCGTCGATAGAATTCCGCGACTTCCTCGTGCTCCTTCAGCATCCGCAGGGTCTTCTCGAGGAGATCGTCGAAATCCATCGAGTTGGTCGATTTTTTCCGCTTCTCGTAGCGCTTGTGGACATCCTTGATCTGCTCGATGAGCGGGAGGAAATAGGGAAACTTTTCCGCGAGCAGTTCCTCCATCGTGCGCTCGGTGTTGACCACGAAACTGAAGATATCCGCGAGCACGTCGCCCTTCGGAAAACGGATTTCCTTCGGGTCAATCCCGGCGCCGGCGATCACGGAATTCAGCAGATCTTTTTGATCTTCGCGGTCCATGATCGTGAACCCGCTGGTGAACCCGAGGACGCTGCCATGCCGTCGGAGCATCCGGTTCCCGATCGAGTGGAAAGTGCCGCCCCAGAGCCCGCTGGCATCCATCGGAAGCAGGTTCGCGACGCGGTCGAGCATCTGACGCGCGGCTTTATTCGTGAAAGTCAGGAGGAGGATGTTGCGCGGGTCGACGCCGTTCTCGAGCAGATAGGCGACGCGGTAGGTGAGAGTGCGCGTCTTGCCCGAGCCGGCGCCGGCGATGACGAGGAGCGGGCCGGGCGGCGCGGTGACGGCGGCGTACTGCTGCTCGTTTAGCTCGGCAGCGTAGTCGATCTGGATCGTCGCCGTGGAGGGGGCGCGCTGGAGCGTGTATTCGCGGGACATCGGGGCGTTACGCTGGAGTGCGGGGCGGGGGTCTTCAACCCAAAGTTTAGCGGTCCCCGGGTTCTCGCCTAACGAAAAGCGGAGGTGGCCGCCAGGCGTCGCCCCTCGAACCCGCGGAGCGGATTTTGGGAAAAGAATCCCGGACCGGTGGTTGGCAAGGATAGTGCTATGTCTATTATAGAATTTATAATCGCCCTGCCTGCCTCTTCACCTTTTCTATGAAAATCCTCGACCGCGACTGCGCCGAATTCCTTGTCATCGATGATGACTCCGCCATCACCACTTTCCTGGGCGCTTACCTGAAGCAAAAGGGCCATACCTGCGCCGCGCTGAACGAGGGATTCCAGACCGCGAACTGGCTCGAGATGCACGACTGCGAAGTGGTCGTGGTCGACCTGAACATGCCGAAAGTCGACGGCATCTCGCTGATTACCTTCATCCGTGAGATCCGGCCGACGCTGCCGATCATTGTTTTCACCGGAGTCGGCTACGAAGAGGAAAAAATGCACGGTGCGCTCCGGGCGGGGGCGAACGGTTACGTGAGCAAGAATCTTCCGGTCGAGCAGCTCTATTGCGTGCTCGCGCGGGTCCTCGCGACCCATCGCCAGCGGGCGCGGCACGAAGCGCTCAACCGGGTGCGCCCGGCGCTCCTCGGTGCGGCCTAACGCCTAACGAAAAGCCGCTTCAACGGCGCGGGCGCGCGTCCTCCAGGAGGTCGCGCAATCCATCCGGCGAAACGGTTTCGGCGCCGCAGGCTGTGACCGTTTCCTGTTCCAGATAATCGCCCGTCGCGACCAGCAGGCGGAAGTGTTCCGCGTATTTACTCGCGAGCCGCTCGATGATCGAGTCGGCAGTCTGCCCGGCGCGGGAATAAAAAACCTGGATCTCGCCAGGCTCGGATTCGTTTGAGACGACGGCCCCGCGACCGTCGAAGACTACGACGACGCGGACCCCGGTCCAATCCTGGTAATCGCGCAGTTGCCGGCTGAGCGCGTCCCGCGCCAGCGACGTGCGGCGCTCATGGAGCTGGCGCAGCTCGGGCCACGCGAAGATGATGCTGTGCCCGTCGACCAGGAGATACTCTGCCTGCACGACGAAACGATAGGGCGGCCGGCGGGGCGGAGGAAACCGCGTGGGCGGCGCGCGGACTAGGAGGCCTTTTCGGCGACCGTTTTCTTGGCGCGCGGCTTGGCCGGGGCGCGTCGCGGAGCGCTCGCGGTGGCGGCCTTGACCCGCAGACGTTCGAGATAGGCTTGGCGGCGCTTGCGCTTGACGGTGACGCGGTGTTGTTGACCCATAGGGCCGTTGCTATAGGCCGGGAGCGGGCTGGGCGCAATCCGTTTCCTGAACTTCCGACGCGGGCAACCAATTGTGCAATCGGCTGAGCATTTGCGCAATTCGTTGTTGCTATTCCGACGCGGTGAAGGCAAAACAATCCGCCATTGAAAGTCCGCTGTCCTCGTGACACGGCCGCCGCTTTTATCATGCCCAAAATTCTCATCGGGATTTCCATTCTGCTGATGACCCTTGCCTTGGTCTTCGGCTTTCTGAATACGAACAAGGTCAAGACCTTGCGAAACGAACTGGTCACGACCACCTCGGCCCGCGACGTCGCAGATCGCGGCCGGCTCGCGAACGAGAAAAAGTTGAAGGCCGAAGAGAAGGAACTCGCCGCGGTGAAAGGTCAGGTCGTCGACGCGCAGGCCAAGGCCCAAACCGCCGAGGCCGACCTGGGCAAAGCGCAGACCGAGAAAGCGGAAGCGGAAGCGAAACTGCAGGCGAACGAAACTCAGATCGCCGACCTGCAGAAGCGCGTCGCGGAAGCGACCACCGGGGCGGCGCCCGGCCCGGACGGCGCGCCCGGTGCGCCTAACGACCTCCAGGCCGCGCTCGAGGATACGAAGAATCAGCTCGCGGCCGCGGAGCAGGAAAAGACAGTGCTCGGCGAGAAGGTGAAAGCGGCGCAGGACCAGGTCGCGAACATGGAAGCCGAAAAAAAGCGCCGCGAGTCAGGTGCGAACACACCGGGCGTCCACGGCACCGTGCTCGCGGTGAATCAGGCTTACAATTTTGTCGTGCTCGGGATTGGCGATCGCCAGGGAGTGGTGCCGAATTCCGAGATGCTGGTGATGCGCGCTGGGTCGTTGATCGGCAAGATCCGCATTTCCTCGGTTGAACCGACCACTTCCATCGGCGATATCATTACCAACAGCCTTCCTCGCGGGGTGGAAGTGCAGCCCGGAGATACCGTCATCTATGCAGGAAACAATTCGTAACCTTTGGCAGCCGCGCTGCCTGACGATCGCGTTCCTCGCGCTCGCCGCCACGCTCTCTTCCTGCGCCTCGGATAAACCGCAGACGGCCCTGGTCAACGATCCCGACGCGCAGGTCGGCTCTTCCATTCCCTGGAACAAACCGGCGCAATGGGAAGGCCGCGGTAACCTGCCGGGCGGTCTCGGCGCTTCCGGACAAGGCGACGCGTTTGGCGGCAGCGGCGCCGGTGGCACGGGCGGCTACTAACGAACTGCGGCGGTTCGCCGCGCGCTAAATCCAGAAACCGACCGGAATCACCGCGTCTTTCGGCACCACCACGATGCCGTCGCGGATGTAATAATTCTCCGCGTCCACGTTCTCCTGTTTTCCTTCCGGCGTGATCACCACGCCATCGCCGATCCGCGCGTTCTTGTCGATGATCGCGCGATCGATCACGCAATTGCGCCCGATCCCGATCGGCGGCATCTCCGGGGAACTGCCCGCGTCGGTCTCGTAGTGGTCGCCACCCATGATCACGCTGTTCCGAATCGTCGCGCCGCTCCGGATGATACTGCGCACGCCGATCACACTTCGCTCGATGTGCGCGTCGGAGATGATGCAGCCATCGGAGATGATCGCCTGCCGCAAGGAGGCCCCGTTGATTTTGCTCCCCGGCAAAAAACGCGGGTGCGTGTAGATCGGCGCCTGCGCCTCGAAGAAACTGTACTGCGGCACCGGATCGGTCAGCCCGAGATTCGCTTCGTAGAAGGCGCGGATCGTTCCGATATCTTCCCAGTAGCCCTTGAAAATAAAGACGTTTACCTGGCGCTCGCCGATCGCCTTCGGGATCACGTGTTTGCCGAAATCGTCGAGGTCGCCTTTCAGGCAATCGATCAGCACCTGACGATTAAAAACGTAGATACCCATCGAGGCCTGGAAGAGCTCTTCGCTCGGGTCGCTCCCGATCGATTCGAGCAGTTCGGGATCGAGCTTGAACTCGTCCTGCACTTTCGGGTCCTTCGGCTTCTCGATGAAACGCGTGATCCGGCGATCGGGTCCGCTGAGCATGAGGCCGAAATCGGAAGCCGCTTCGCGTTTTACCGGCGTGGTCGCGAGCGTGATCTCCGCGCCGGAGCGAATGTGCTGGTGGAGCAGGGTGCGGAAATCCATCCGGTAAAGCTGATCACCGCTCAGGATGAGGAAATATTCGAACGGCTGCTCGAGGAAGTAGCGCAGGTTCTGCCGAACGGCGTCGGCCGTGCCCTGATACCACTGTGAACCTTCCGGCGTCTGCTGCGCGGCGAGGATGTCGACGAAGCTGCGCGAGAAATGATCGAACTTGTAGCTCGCCTGGATGTGGCGATGCAGCGACATGCTGTTGAATTGCGTGAGCAGATAAATCGAGCGCAGGCCGGAGTTGAGACAGTTGCTGATCGGGATATCGACCAGCCGATATTTACCGCCTAACGGGACCGCGGGCTTTGACCGATCTTTCGTGAGCGGGAAAAGACGACTCCCCGCGCCGCCGCCCATGATGATGGACAAAGTGCGCTGGGTCGTGCCTGGCGGAAGGGAAGGAGATTGCGGCATGACGACAATGCTCTCTCGAATTTGCCCGATGCGCGAGCCGGAAAAGGAGCACCCTTCACTCGATTTTCAGGCGAATCACATCCGCGACGACGACGATGATTTTTAGCTCCGCCTGCGCTGCCTTTTGTCCTTTGATCACATTTCCTGCTTGCCTTTCGTCCCCATTTACCTTCCAACAGCGCGCACCACCTGACGTACTTTATGAAAAAACTGAGACATTCTTCACTTCACTTCGGCTCCGCTCTTTTCTGTGCCGGGCTCGCGCTCGCGGCGCTGATCGTTTCGCCTGCCGGCGCCGATGCCCAGACCAGTTACGTCTACATCGAAAGCAACAACGGGAAGCCGGGTGGCCTTAATTCCGTCTACGGATTCAGCAACGACGGCTCCGGTAACCTGAGCATGCTTCCCGGCTCGCCCTTCGCCACAGGCGGCGTCGGTGTGATCGATCCCGGTAACAGCGGCACGGATCCTTTCGATGCCGATCAGCAAATCATCACCAACGCCGCCGGCACCCTCCTCTTCGCGGTCAATGGCCATAGCAATGACATCAGTGCCTTTTCGATCGGTTCTGACGGCAGCTTGAGCGCCGTATCCGGCTCGCCATTTCCTTCCGGCGGGCCGAACCCCGCCAGCGTCGGTCTGCTCGAAGCCGGCAGCGGCAACATTCTGGTGGTGGTCAACAAGAACGAAGATTTCCATCAGGACATTGCCAGCGATGTCCCGAATCTGACCACCTTCACGGTTAACGCCGACGGCAGCCTGAGCATGATCCCGGGCTCGACACTCGATCGAGGCGCGGATTGTTCTCCCAGCAAAGCGCTGATCCGGAATCGCGGTCGCTTGCTTTTTGACCAGGAAGTCAACACCTCCCGTCTCGTCAGCTACAAGGTGGGCCGCGACGGTCTCCTCACCGAGATCGATTCCGAAGCGCCTCCCAGCGAGAGCCCTTTCCTCGGCGAGATCCTCTCCCCGGTGGCGAACGTCCTTTACGCCGGACTACCCGGCACGAATGAGGTGGCGGTCTATCGTTTCAACAAAGCCGGAAACATGATCTTCGAAACCAAAGTGCCGAACGCTTCCGGGTCACTCGTTTGCTGGCTGGCGATTAATCAGGCCGGGACGCGCCTCTACACCGCGGAAACCGCGAGTGGCACAATCTCGGTTTTTGACACCACGGACCCACTCAGCCCAGTTCTTTTGCAGACGCATACCCTTTCTGGCACCGAGCAACATCCGCATAACATCGTGCTCGATCCTTCGGGCCAATTCCTCTACGCGCAGTCGCTGAACCTGCTCCATGTCATGAATGTGAATGGCGACGGCACCCTGAGTCAGCCGATCGCGCCGGTCGTTTTACCACAACCTGTCACCCAGATTGCCATCGGTTTGGCGGTAGTTCGAAAATAGCCGGCTTACCCGGATCTACTGCTTCGCGCGGAAAGGGCGGCGCTGTTGCGAGCGAAATCGCTCCCACCTACACTCCTGCCCATGTGTGGCATCGTCGGATATGTCGGTCGCGCCGAAGCAGCTCCCATCCTCCTCGATGGCCTGCGCCGGCTGGAATATCGCGGCTACGATTCCGCCGGCGTCGCGATCGTCGATGGCGACCATGTCGAGACCCGCAAATGCGCCGGGCGCATTGCCGGGCTCTCGAAGTTAATGTCGGAGAATCCGGCTGCTGGCACCTTTGGAATCAGTCACACTCGCTGGGCCACCCACGGCAAACCGACCGACCAAAATGCGCATCCGCATTTCGATGAAAGCGGCAAGCTCGCGCTCGTGCACAACGGCGTGATCGAGAATTACCAGGCGATCAAGGATGAACTGCTGCGCGAAGGGGAACATCATTTCGCTTCCGAAACCGATAGCGAAGTGCTCGCGCATCTGGTGGGAAAAATTTATGACGATTCCGCCGCCGGCGTGACCGATCCCAGCCGGCACAAAGCCCTTCTCGTCGAGGCGCTCCGGACGGCGCTGCAACAGGTCATCGGCACCTACGGCATTGCAATGGTGCACGCCGACATTCCTGATTTCATCGTCGGCGCGCGCCGCGGCAGTCCCCTCGTGCTCGGGGTGGGGAAGGATGAAAACTTTCTCGCGAGCGACGTGAGCGCGATCGTCGCCTACACCCGCGATGCGGTTTACCTGAACGACTTCGATTTGGTCGCGGTCGAGCGCGATAAATTTGAGATCAGCTCGCTCGCGGGCGAAGCGCGGGAATCACGAAATCAGCAAAGTCGAGTTCACCGCGGAGGACATCAAAAAAGGCGATTACCCGCACTACATGCTGAAGGAAATCTTCGAGCAGCCGGGTTCCGTGCGCGACGCACTGCGCGGCCGGTTGAGCCTCGAAGAATGCACCGCCAAACTCGGCGGCCTCAACATGACGACCGCGGAACTGCGCGATGTCGGCCGCATCGTTTTAACCGGCTGCGGCACCGCGCTCCATGCCGGGATGGTTGGCGAATACGTGATCGAGCAGATCGCGCAAATTCCGACCGAGGTGGAGTTCGCGAGCGAGTTTCGCCATCGCAACACTCCGATGACGCGCGACACCCTGGTCTTCGCGATCAGCCAGAGCGGCGAGACCGCCGACACGTTAGGCGCACTCCGCGAGAGCCAGCGCAAGGGCTACCGGACCCTCGGGATCTGCAACAACGTCGCGAGCACGATCGCGCGGGAGAGCGACGGCGGCGTTTACATGCACGCCGGCCCGGAGATCGGGGTCGCAGCGACGAAGTCGTTCACTTCGCAGGTGGTGATCCTGAACCTGATCGGCCTGTTGTTAGGCCGGATGCGCCACCTTTCGACCTCGGAAGGGACGCGCCTGATCGAAGCGCTCGAGTCGCTGCCGGAAAAGATCGAGCAGGTCCTGAAACTGAGCGACGAAATCAAAACGATCGCGCAAAAATATGTCGAGGCGACGGGGATGCTTTTCTTCGGCCGGCAGATGAATTTCCCGATCGCGCTCGAAGCGGCCTTGAAGGTGAAAGAGATCACCTATCTCTACGCCGAGGGGCATCCGAGCGCGGAGCTAAAGCACGGCATCATCGCGCTGGTGAAGCCGGAGTTGCCCTCGGTTTTCATCGCGCCCGACGACGCTGTCTTTTCGAAAAACCTGAATAACATCGAGCAGGTGCGCGCGCGGAAGGGACCGATCATCGCGGTCACCACGGCAAGCGGTGCGACGAAGTTAAAAGGCATCGCCGACGATGTGATCGTGGTCCCGGATGCGCATGACATCGCAATGCCGGTGCTGACCGTGATCCCGCTGCAATTGTTCGCCTACCATCTCGCCGTCGCGCTTGGTCGTGACGTGGACAAGCCGCGGAATCTCGCGAAAAGCGTGACCGTGGAATAGCGGTTGCCCGCTCGTTAGGCGCGCTAGCCCCGCTTCCCGGCGATCATCCGGTAGATGAGCAGCAAAATCATCGCGCCGATGACCGAGAGGATCCAACCGGCGACGTAGTTTTCGCCCCAGATCATTTTTCCGATCCAAGTGCCCACGAACGCGCCGGCCACGCCGAGGAGCATGGTGATGATGCAGCCGCCCGGGTCTTTTCCGGGCATGAGAAGTTTAGCGATCGCCCCGATGACGAGGCCGATGATCAAGGTCCAGAGTAGTGCGCCCATAAGGTGATGCTAATGATTCGGCGCTCCGGTCCGCAACGGTTTTATCCCGTTACAACTGCACGACCTGCGCGGTGTGGATGTCGTCGCTCGCGCTGATCTCGGCGAGCAATTCGGGCGGCGGCGTGGTGTCGAGATTGAGCACGGTAAGTGCACGGCCGCCCGCTTCGTTTCGGCTCAGCGACATCGTCGCGATGTTCACGCCGTGCGCGCCTAACAATGACCCGATCCGTCCGACCATGCCGGGACGATCGGTATTTTCGAGGACGAGCACGACCCCGTGCGGGCGCGCCTCAAGCGGGCGACCGTTGATGTTCACGATCCGCGGTGTCGCTCCAAAAAACGCGCCGGCTACGGAAACGGTTTTGCCCTCCGCGTTCGCGGTCAATTCGAGCAGATCGGTGTAATCGCCCGGCGCGCTCAAACGAGACTCGGTGACTTTTATTCCATGCGCCTCGGCGAAGGCTGGCGCATTCACTTCGTTGACGTCATCGCCGCCCGCGAGATGGAGAAAACCTTTCAGGATCGATCGCGTGATTGTGGTGGTGTCGACTTCATTCACCTTGCCGCTGTAGTTGATGTGAAGGCTCTCGACCCGCCGCGGCGAGACCTGAGAAAGAAAGAGGCCGAGCTTTTCGCCGAAGCGCAGATGCGGTCCGACGATCGCGAGCGTCTTCGCGTCGAGGTTTGGCATGTTCACCGCATTGCGGATCGTGCCCTCGAGGAGCGCGGCGCGGATCGCCTGCGCGATCTCGATCCCGACGCTCTCCTGCGCTTCCGCGGTCGAGGCGCCGAGGTGTGGCGTGAGGATGAGGTTCGGTACGCCGCGCAAAGGCGAATCCGCGGGGAGCGGTTCGGTCTCGAAAACATCCAACGCTGCGCCTGCGACCTGGCCGCTGCCTAACGAATCCAGCAGCGCGGCCTCGTCGATCAGGCCGCCGCGTGCGCAATTCACGATCCGGACGCCGCGCTTTGTTTTCGCGAGGCGGGCGGCGTTGAGGAGGTGATGCGTCTCCGGCGTGAGCGGCGTATGGACGGTGAGAAAATCGCAAAGCGGCAGGAGTTCATCGATCTCTTCGATCAGTTCGACCTGAAGCGCGCGGGCCCGCGCCGCGGAGAGAAAAGGATCGTACGCGAGCACGCGCATGCCAAAGGCAATGGCGCGCCGGCTCAGCTCGGAACCGATCCGGCCCATCCCGATGATGCCTAACGATTTCCCGTAGAGCTCGGTCCCTTCGAATTTCTTCCGGTCCCATTTGCCGGCCTGCAAATTGGCGTGCGCCTGCGGAATTTTGCGGGCGACGGAAACCAGCAGCGAGAAGGCGTGTTCCGCGGTGGAGACGGTGTTGCCGCCCGGCGTGTTCATCACGATCACGCCGCGGCGGGTGGCCGCTTCGACATCGACATTATCGACTCCCACGCCCGCCCGGCCCACGACTTTTAACTGCGTCGCCGCCTGCAAGAGCGATGCGGTTATTTTCGTCTGGCTCCGCACCACGATCGCGCTGAACTCCGGCGCGATCTCGATCAGTTCCGCTTCCGAAAGGCCGTGCCTAACGACGACTTCAAGCGCGCCGCCGGTCGCGAGCTCTTCGACGCCGCGCTCCGAGATCGGATCGGCGATGAGGACTTGGGGTGCTCGCATAGGTCCTATTCGTCGCATAGCTCCCATGGGAGGTATAGGACGAATGAGAGTAATGGGACGGCCTTAACCGAAGATCATCAGCCGGATCGATTCCGGAAGATTCTGCGCGATCTGGGTCGCGACGCTGCCGCGTAACAGGTCGGCGAGCGAGCGCCGCTGCGATGAACCGAGAATGATGTAATCAACGCCCAACGTGGCCGCCAGGTCGAGGATCGTCGCCGAGGTGTCCTCGCTCACCGCATAGACCGGCTGCACACAAACTCCGCGCGCTTCGCCTTCCTTGATCATGAGCGACATGATCGCGCGTGCCTGTGGATCGTCTTTCCATTTCGAGGCGCCGAGCGCTGTCGGGGCGCCCGCGAAATAGATCGAAATCTCCTTCACGTAGAGCACGCAAAGGACGGCTTTGCGGAGCTGCGCTTCTTCGAGCGCGAAATTCAAAACCGGATTGATCCCGCGCGCGGCGACCATGATCTTCTGACCTTCCTCGAGCTTCGAGACCATGGTCGCGGGCAGGTTCGGCGCGACCATCTCCGCGACTTCCTTGGTCATCGTGACCGTCTTCAAACCGGAGAGCTTGTGCGAATAGGCGCGTAACGAAAGACCGATTCCGAGCACGCACATCGCGAAAAAGAGCGCGTCCGGTTTGGTCTTCGCGATCGTCAGCTCGACCGCGGTGAGGACGAGAAAAGTCGAGCCCATCAGCAACCGCTGATACCAAGGCAGGCCGAGCCGCTTATTGAAAGTGCAGGAGCCAAGGTTAACCGCGATCGCGCCGACCACGCCGATCGCGTAGAGACCCGCGAGCGACTCGAATTTCTGGGTCACCGCGAGGACGAGGATCGGGATTCCCATCGCGACGAAGAGCGGAATCCGCGGCACGCCGTGGCGATTCAGCCGGGCGAGTTGCTTCGGCATTTCGCCGTCCTGCGCCATCATGTAAATCACGCCGATGAGCGCGACGACCGCGGTGTTCACCGCGCTGAAAAGCAGCAGCCCGAAGACCACGCCGACGACCAGGCCGAAGGCGTTCCCGAACCACGGCGCGATCACCAGCGTGCCGTAGTGTTCGCCGAGATAGCGCAACATATCCTCGGAATGGTTGAGCAGTTCCGGCCGGTAAATTTTCGGCATCGAGAGCATCGCCCACCCGAGCAGCGCGGTTCCCAGAACCACTTCGATCGCGACTGGAATGATCGCCTTCGCCGCGGTCCGCGTGACCTTCGGCTTGTCCGGAGTCGAGCCGGGATCGAGCTTCATCACGCCGGTGATGTTCGCGACCGCTTCGACGCCGCTGAGCGCGAGGATGACGCCGACAAATTGCGTCCACGCCACGCCCATATTCGCGTGCGTCGGTTCGAGGTGAGTCGTGTTCAGGTAGCCGGCGCTGAGGCCGATGATGACGAGCACGGTGAGCACCGCCGGGATCGCGAGATAAAGCGAAACGCTCCCGCTGTGTTTTGGACCGAAGTAATTGATCACGCCGACCAGGATCACGAGTCCCATCGTTGCGACGCGCGCATATTGGCTTGGCACGCCGAAATAGCTGACCGCCGCCCAGCCGCTCAACGCAGCGGTGACAATAAAATTCGCGACCAGAAGCAGCGCACCCGCGGAGGCGAGGAACCGGCTTTGTTCCCGCGCCGCGGAATAGACGCCGCCGCCATCCGGGAAATGCGCGCAGACGATGATGTAATTAAATCCGACCACCGCCGTGAGTGCGCAGACCGCGAGGATGAGTGGGAACGAAGAGAACCCGGCGGCGACAAAGGCGAGACCGATGACGTAGGCCTTGCTCGTTCCCCAGTCGCCATAGAGCAGCGCGGCGGCGCGCTTCCAGTCAACATTCCGGGGCCGGTGCACGCCCGGAGCTTCGATGAGAGGTTCTGCCATGAAAATTACGCGAGGGGGAGTAACCGACGCATCTCCGGACCGGGCAAGTTATTTCTCACCCGCTGCGGGGTGCGTGACGGAGGCCGGGACATCCGTTTCGAGGGTGCGCCGCGATCAGTTCATACCATGAAACTAAAAACACTCGCATTGACCCTCGGAGTCGCAGCCACCCTCTGCGCTCCCCTCCAACTCTCCCGCGCCGCCGAGGAAGCGGACGCCAGCATGAAGCCCACCGCCGCCGAAAAGGCTTTCATGAAAAAAGCCGCTGATGGCGGCATGACCGAAGTCGAACTCGGCCAGATCGCCGCAGAAAAAGGCGGCAGCGATGCCGTGAAAGATTTCGGCAAGGACATGGTGAAAGACCACGGCAAGATCAACGACAACCTGAAGGAACTGGCCGGGAAAATGAACGTCACTCTGCCGACGAGCGTGAGCGCGAAACACAAGGCGACGATCGAAAAAATGTCGGGTATGTCCGGTGCTGACTTCGATAACGCCTACGTCCCGGCGATGGTGAAAGACCACAAGATGGACATCGCGGAATTCGAGAAAGCCGGAAAGATGGCGAAGAACGAGGACCTGAAAAAGTTCATCGACGAAAGCCTCGAGAAGATGAAAGACCATCTCGAGATGATCCAGAAATTCGACCAGGCCAAGCCGAAGAGCTAGGTCCGACGAGTTAGCAAATCTCACGGCGGGTTCTGCGCAAGCGGGACCCGCCGTTTTCGTTACCGAGCTAGAACGCGACGTTGCAGCGCACCCCGAGCGCCACCGCCGTGGCCGCCGACTCGCTCGCGCCGGGATGGAAGATAAATTGTAAGTCCGGCTGAACCGTTAGCCAGTGACTGCAGATGGCCTGGTAAGTCAGTTCCAATACTTCTTCGTGACCCAGGTTGCCGCTGAGTTGCGCATAGCTGAAGGCGCCTCCCAGAATATCCTGAGCCCGCTGCGGCAGGATGCCTTTGTAATTCAAGCCAATGTCGCCATACCAATGGACGGTATTCCGGTCCTCCGGCGCGAAAGCGATCCGGGCAAAGCCGGAGAGCGACGCTCCGTCGTCCCCGCCGGCGTGCCAGAGTTCCTGATCGGTTACCGCATAGAGCGAGAAGTTCCCGTGGTGGCCGTGTCCGCTACCCAGGTCATCGAACCTTTTCGAATCGTAGTCGCCGCCGAGTTTGTAAGTCCTCCGGAGCCCGTGAACCGCTTCCTGAGGAAGAGGGTTTTGCGTGTAGCCGATCTCGCCGAAGACCAGCACTCCATCGGCGCTCCGGAAAGAAAGTCGCGTGTTATGTTTATTGTTGGTGTCCGCGCCGCCGACGTCACCGCTGAAGCAGGCTGTCTCGATCGAGAGTGAGTCATTCGGTGAAACCTTTAGTCTTAACCCGGGCGCGGCGATCGGAAAGATCGGCGCCGCGAAATTCTGACTGATCGTCGGGATAGCTCCGAAAGAGCTATTCAGGAAAAGCGTTGCGTAGTCAGAGTTAAAGAACTCCGCATCCGCCAGGAGCTGTCCGGCGCGGAGCGACCAGGGGCCCGACTCCAATTGGAACCAGGCATCGTAAAGGCGCAGACTGTCATAGCTGTCGATGTTACTCAGGGTATTGAAGTCATGCACCGCGGTCTGAGTCAGTCCGGTTCCCTGCGGGTAGATGACGCGCACACTCGCGCTGGCTCCTTTCCAACCGAGTAACTTCTCGAAGTCGAGCGCCACGCCGGCGTTGAGCAGGCTTTCAAAAATCGCGGTGCGCTCCGAGCCACCGGCGACATTGCCGAGCACTTCCGCGGTAAACTCCACCGGAAAATCAATCCCACGAGCGGTCGTCGCGGTCTGGGTTGCAACCACCGGAGAGTCACGACTCCCGCTCGGTACCGTGATCGCTTCCTGCGCGTCCAGAATTGTTGCCAGAAAGCAACCGGCTAGAAGCAGCAGGCAGCGCGACCAGAGCGTGAACACGGGAGCGTTATGCCCGTCCCCGCGCGCTGAGCAAGATTATTTGCCGCCAAGTCGGGTCCGCCCCAGCGCGAGCCCGGAAATAAGCAGGAGCAGCACGCCAAAAGTGCAGACGATCGCCGCGCCTGAGGGGAAGTCGCCCCAGAAGGAAAAGTAGAGCCCACCCACGCCGCCAATCAACGCGACCAGCCAGCCGATCATCAGCCGGCCGGACAGGTTGCGTGCGAGCGTAATTCCGCAGACCGCCGGCACGATGAGATAGCTAAAGATCAGGAGTACGCCCGCGATGCGCACGAAGCTGGTCACGACCAGGCCAAAAGCTGCGTAGAAGAGAAAGTCCCACCAGCGCACTTTCCAGCCTTGCCGATAAGCCTCTTCGCGGTTGAAAGAGACGAGCAGAAAATTCTTCCGGAGAAAAAAGTGGAGCAGGCCGACAAGCGCGAAAAGCCCGAAGCACTTCCAGACTTCCTGCGGGGTCACGAGCAGGATATTGCCGACGAGCATTTGTTTGATCTGCTCATCGCCTTCCGCGGCGCGACTGAGCAGCATGACCGCCGCCGCGGCTGCGACGACATAGGAAATGCCGATGACTGCCTCTTGTGGGATCTGACTCGCGCGTTTCCCGGTCGCGGAAAAGATCGCCGCGCCGAGGAGCGTGAAACCAAGCGCGATCCCGAAGGCCGCGTTGCTTTGCAGGTCGAAATGAAAGAGCAGCGCGACACAGATGCCTAACGAGGCCATCTGCGCCATCGCGATGTCGATAAAGATAATCCCGCGCTGGACCACATGAAGCCCGAGATAGACCAGGAGCCAGGGTAACAACACACAGGCCATAATCGGCCAAAACATTACGTCCCACATCAGAGCCTCCTATTTCAGCGCCGCGGCGAGATTGTTCACCAGCGCGTCAACCATCTTCACGTAACTATCCGTGTTCGGCAGCGCGCCCGGGAACTGCGCGAAATCCACTACCTTCGCGCCGGTCGCTTGGGCGACCTTCTCCGCGATTTTCCGGTCATGGTAAGGCTCCACGATGATGGCCTTGATCTTCTGCGCCTTCATCTGGCTGATCACGTTGGCCAGATGCGATGGTGAAGGCGGAATGCCTGGCTTCGGTTCG
Source organism: uncultured Verrucomicrobiae bacterium (assembly GCA_963742845.1). Lineage (GTDB taxonomy): Bacteria > Verrucomicrobiota > Verrucomicrobiia > Chthoniobacterales > UBA10450 > Palsa-1392. Next base: position 349,127 of record CAVUNK010000005.1, read on the forward strand.
AGGAAAAGGCTGATGTTGAATCCAAAGCGATGCGCGAAGTAAGGCCAGGAGTCATGATAAGCCACCAGGCTTTGCCCGCGGTAGGGGAGTAACTTCGCGCCCCATTCCTGGAGCCTGGCGTTGATTGTGGTTTCAAACCTTTGTTCGTTAGTCTGATAGGCCGCGGCGTGCGCCGGATCGACTGCTGCAAAGGTCTGCGCAATATGTTGCGCGACCGCCTTGGCGATGATGGGATCGACCATAAAATGCGGGTTGCCCATGGCGTGGACGTCGCCCGCGGCGCGGGAAAGCTCGGCCGGCACTTCCATCAGCCGGATGCCCTGGGACGCTTCCACCCGGCCGGGCTGGCCGGACTGCACCTTCGGGTTACGAGCGTTTTGCAGGAGCGGCGGCAGCCATCCCATCTCCAGCTCCGCACCGCCATCGATCAGGACGTCGGCGTTGCGCAGCTGCACCACGAAGCTGGGCCGCGCATCGACGAAGTGCGGGTCTTCCGTGGGCTTGGCCAGGGTGGTGACTTCGACATTGTCGCCGCCGACATCGCGCGCGATCGCGGCATAGTCCGGCAAGGTGGCGACGACTTTGATTTTCGCGCTCGCCGAGCCGGCCAGTGCGACAGCGAGAGTGAGTGAGCTAATAAGTGCGGTAATTAGTTTCATAAGTAAGTGCTAGAACTTGTGGGCGCCGTGCGCGCCGAGGATGAATTCGAATTGCAGGAAGAGGGAGTCTGCCTGATGCGCGGTGAGGAAGGTGTTCGCCTCGAGGAAGTCATGATTGTATTGCAGCCGGATCTTGGAGAACTCCGTGGGATACCAGGTGAGATCGGCGGCGAAACGCTCGCGGCTTTGCCGGTCGAGGCTGTCGGTGTAATCCGAGTCCTGCATGTGCAGGTAGTCGCCGCGCACGCCGGTGGTCCAGCCTTTCTTGAAGCCCCAGACGACCTGCGAATACATTCCCCAGTCGTGGAAAGTCTCCGCCACCGGAAAGCTCTCATCGACTCCGCGGCCGGCCTCGAAGCGGCGATACATCGCTTCCGTCTGCCACTTCACGAACGGGAAACCGCCCTCCGCGCGCGGTGACTTCCACTTGTAGAGAAAGTCCGCGCCATAGATCTCGGTGCGGCTGTTTGCCCCAGTCTCGTTAGGCCCGAAGGCTCCGGAGACACCGCCGAGGACCGTCTGCGTGGGCGAAAGATCGAAGGAGTTTTCCCAGCGCGGGACGAAGACGAAATCCTGCACGCCGCGCAGTTCCCGGTCGGTCGTCAGGCGACCGAAGAAGGTGCCGTCGGCGCCCGGATTACGAAACGAAAACCCGGTGTTGCCGCGTCCGTTTTGCATCCCGAAGAGGAACTGCGAATACCACGAGACCGGCACGGTCCACGCGATCTGCGCGCCGACTCCGCGCAGGCCGTCCGGGCCGAGGAAGGCGCCGTGCACCAGCGGATCATCCGCGAAATCCCAGGTGTGTGGATGAGTAGGGTTGATTCGGCCGAAGGCAGAGAAAAATTGACCGGCCTTAAGCTGCAAGCCCCACGGGAGGCTGGTGGTTTGGAGGAAAGCTTCCTCCGCTTCAATCTCGGTCTCATTATCGTTGTTGAGCTTCAGCACGATGTTGGCGAAGCCTTCGAAATAAGGATCCACTGCGCCGTCGAGCGCGAGCTCGAGATTGCGCGCGTTGAAGCCTCGTTGCAGCGGATCGTGATCGCCCACCTCGAGCTGGTCGAGATGGCGATCGCTCGAGTAGGCGAGCGCGAACTGGCCATCAAACGAGATGTTCATGTAGGCGCCGCGCGCGGTGCTGCCCGCGAGGGTCATCGGTGCGGTCAGGGCTGCGCCTGCGCCGGTGCTCGAGATCGTCTCCGCGGCGGCCGGCGCCACGGCGGCGTCGGTGGTCGGGAATTGCGTCGTCGCCGGAGCCGGCGCGGTGGGCGCAGCCGGTGCGCTGGTCGAGGCGACGACAGAGTCATCGGTCGTGGCGAAAGCCGGCGCAGCGGGAGCGGCAGTTTTAGCGGGCGCGCCCGCGGCGGCTTCGTTAGCCGGCAACGCCGCCGGCTCTACCGGCGCTGCGGCTACCTGTTGATCTTTCACCTGCTGCTGCAAGGTCTTCACCATCTCGGTGAGCGACTGCACCTGTTGGCGCAGCGCTTCCACGTCGGCGGCCGAAGCGGGCGCGCCGCCCGGGGCCGGCGCCACGTCCTGCGCGCGGGCCGCCGCCACGAGGCCGCAGAGCACGCAGATCCACATAAATTTTTTCATCCAAATGTCCTCCTGTATCACCGCGCCTAACGAGGCCCGGATCGATTTCTCCAAACGCGAAGCGTTTGCGGCATTGGCCCGGTGACGCGCAAAAACGCCACTGCGATCACAGCCCGCCGGGGGAGCGGGAACGGCCAATGATCAGGCGCGCGCGGGCGGCGCGTGCTCGAGGAGCAGGAAGTCGAGCGGCGCTTTCGCAGGCACGCTCCGCGGCGCAAGAAAAGCGCGCGCTGCGGGAGCTGGCACGGGCGCCGTGAGGATCACCGCCGCGCCGCAGAGCGCGAGGCCGCCGGCCGAGAGAATCGTGACCACGCATTCATGGCCCGCTCCCTGCGTTTTATGAATCTGCTCGTGCAGACCCGGCGCGTCGGACGCGGCGAGCGCGAAGAGAAAAGCCGCCGCCGTGAGCAGGGCAACCAAACCGCGCCGGGCGGCAGGACGACCTCGAACGACGCGAAAACTCATGCGATCAGCAGTCTGGCCGGTGCTTTGCGGAACGCAAGCGGCAAGGTAAAGCGGGCGGGCTCAGGCCATCAGCATGCGCCCGGCGCAAACGGCGAGGAGGATAAAGAAAGCCACGATCGCGATCACATTCAGCAGATAGGCCTGACCCGCCCGTGCTTCCGCGCGGCGCGCCCGCAGCCGCAACACCACATAGCTACAGGAGACGAGCGAAGTCAGCAGCGTGAGCGCGAGCAACGGTCGCGCCGCGAGGAAAGCCACCCGGCCCGCGCGGGCGCAAAGAAAGACCAGGGCCCACGCGGCGAGCATGGTGAGAGGCGGGATAAAGAACTTCGTCACGAGCGTGGGACCGGTCACCAAAAAAGACCGGCGTCTCCGCCGCATTCTCTTTGCGTTGGGGCGCCTTCGCCACCACCTATGGCGAGAAACTTATCCCTGCATCTTTTCGCCGTTTTGCCTAACGAATGAAGCGCTATCTCTTTGTCTGTGTGGAAAATTCCAACCGAAGCCAGATGGCCGAAGCCTTCGCGCGCATCCACGGCGGCCCGGAGATTGAAGCCTACAGCGCCGGCTCTCGCCCTTCGGGGATCGTGAATCCGAAGGCCATCGCCGCAATGCGCGAGCTCGGCTATGACCTGAGCGCCCACGGCTCGAAATCACTCAGCGAAATCCCGCAGGAGGAATATGAGTTCGTCGCCACCATGGGCTGCGGCGACGCCTGCCCTTTCATCCCGGCGCGCCGCCGCGCAGACTGGCAAATCCCCGACCCGAAAGCGATGGCCCCCGCGCAGTTCAACGAAGTGCGCGACCTGATCGAGGCCAAGGTGAGAGAGGCCCTGGCTAACTCGGCCGAGAGTTAGACGTGGCGAACTGCGCGATCCGCGTTTTCACCAGCTTCTTCACCAGCGCCACCGGCAGCGGCAGCTCCGGTGAGAATCGCACCGTTCCCTTGGCGAGGTCATAACTCTTCAACTCCTTCGCGTGCACGCGAAGCGGATGCGCCCCGGGATAGAAAGCACAGTGTTTCTTCGCCGCGCCGAAGGAGACGAGCAGGCGCCCGCCGAACCGGAAGCCCGGTATGTCGTAACTGATGCACTCCTCCGCGTCCGGCGCCGCCGCCTCGATCGCGCGCCTTAGCTTCTCCAGCGCGGCGCGCTGCTCCGGCTCGAGCCCGGCCAGATAGGCGTCGATCGTTGATGGCTTGGTCTTCATCATGCACCCGGCCGGCGGAGCCGACCGATAACCAATCATAACTCTCGACCAAATGACCGCCAGCTCCTAGTGGGACGCCGCCGCTTCGGAAAAAAATCCTGCATCCTGTCTTGGGACCGCAAAGGCACTTTTGTGACGCCGGACGCTTCCTCTGCCAAAAGCCTCTCTCCGGACAACAACGGGCATACTTTGGGAGCCAAAATCCCGTCGGCGGACCGCCCCGGAGCTTTTCACGGCTCTTTTCCACGCCCCGCGGCCGCACGCTGGTCTCTCGCCGCGGGGAAAACGCTCGCCGCTACGAGCGAGCCTCCGGCGCGCCTCCCTCTTCTCCAAAGACACGCCACGTTCCCGCTTCTCAGGCGTAGACGAGGAGGTCGATCTCTTCCGGTAGGAGGCCGGAGACTTCGCGGACGAGATTCCCGCGGAGCAGGTTGACCATGGCGTGACGGCGCGGGGCGCCGAGAATGAGGCGCGAGGCGCCAAGGGTGGCGGCGATGTCGACGATGGTCTGCGGGGCGGCGTCGCTCACGGCGTAGCAAAAAAGCGGCTGGTTGCCGTTGGCCTGGGCGCGGGCGTTCTGGAAGATCTCGCTCGCTTCGGGGTCGTCCTGCCATTTGCGGCCGGCGTCTTCGTCGGTGACGAAGCGCTGCTCGCGGACGAACAGGAGATAGAGCCGTCGTCCGGTCTCGGCGGCTTCGCGGAGGGCGAAATCGAGGGTGCGGCCAGGGCCGCGGATGGCGCAAAGCATGGTTTCGCCGTTGGCGGCGGCGGTCGCGGGTGAAGACTCCATGATTTGCGTCGGAGCGGCGGCGGTTTGCTTTTTCGCGCTGCGCTCCTGCATCAGGCCACGGAGAATCAGACCGACGGCGACGATGGTGACGGCGAAGTAACGGGCGTTGGGTTTATCAATGAGCAGGGAACACTCGATCGCCGCCATGACGATGAAGGTGCCGAACATGAGAACGCGCTCCCGGCGCTTGATCGCGAGGTGCCGGTCGGTGGAGGTGGCGCCGAGGTTGGTGGCAATCGCGCCGACGACGCCGACGGCGTAGAGGTCGGCGAGGCCGGCCATATCTTTCACTGCGAGAACGAGGATGGCGGGAATGACGGCGGCGAGGATCATGCCGTAGGCGGGGACGCCCCAGCGGTTCAGCCGCTCGAAGAGCGAGGGCAGCTCGCGGTCGCGCGCCATGAGGAATTGAATCGCGATCAGGTCCACCACGGCGGTGTTCGTCGCCGACAGGAGGAGCAACCCGAAGACAACGCTCACGACCACCGCAAAAAGATGGCCGATACCCGCGCCGAGGGCGCCGCCGACGAAGATCTGCCCCATGTAGCGGAGCATGTAATCGCGCACCCCGGGCGCGCCAGGAGCATCGACGTCCCCACCTACCACGTGAAGCCCCACGAGCGCGTGGGCGGCGAGCCCGAAGAGCGCGGTGAAAAGGCAAACCTCGACCATGACCATGAGGATCGCGGGCGTGGAAGTCTTGCGCACCGAAGGCGCGGCCTCGGTGCTCCCGGGATCGAGCGGCATCACGCCGGTCGCGTTGGCGATCGCCTCGACGCCGGAGAGGGCGAGGACGATGCCGACGAAGCTCTGCCAGTTTGGCAAGAACCCGCCGTGCAACGGCTGGAGCTGGTGCACCGCGAAGCCGAGGTGCGGCAGGCAGAAGGCGCCGAGGACGATTACGACGAGTGCGGTCGGGATGGCAATGAGGACGGCGAGACCGCCGGTGTGCTTCGGCCCTAGGAGATTGAGCAACCCGATGACGAGAATGGCGGCGGCGGCGAAGACTTCCGGATGCGGCACGCCGAGGTATTGAAAAGCGGAGAGAGCGCTGATCGCGGCCGTGACCAGATAATCGGCGATGAGGAGGAAGCCGCCGACAATCGAGATGACTTCCGAGCGATGGCGCACGCTCGCGTAAACGCCGCCGCCGTCCGGGTAAAGCCGGCAGATGATGATGTAGTTGAGCCCGACGAGCGCGGTGAGCAGGCACATCGCGGCGATGAGCCAGAACGAAGCATAGCCGCCGACGGCGAAAGCGAGGCCGATGACGTAGGCTTTGCTCGTGCCCCAGTCGCCGTAAAGGATGGCCGCGGCGCGCGGGACGTTGACGTTGCGCGGACGTTTGACGTTGGTGGAAATCATAGCGCTCGCCGTCGTCGATCGCGGGGAATGGCCGACGCGACGAGGAGGAAAATCAGACGCCGCGCGGGCAGCGCGGATTCGCGATGAACCACGTCCACAATGGCCAAGCCGCGGTGGCCTGGGGCGAGCTTCCGCCGTTACCTGACTGGGTGCTCTCCGGCGCCGGCAGAAGACGGAGTGACTCCGCCGGCTCGACTCAAGGGACGGCTCTGCGGATCGGCCGGGCGAGGCGCCAACATGTTTGCGTTCATGCCCAAAGCTGCGCCCGCCCACGCCCGGACCGTGAATTAAAATGCGGGGCCGCCGCGCTAAAAGTTCGTTAACGCGTTTCCGGCTTCTCGATCGATAACCGGTAGCCGATGCCGACTTCCGTCTTGATCAGGCTCGGCGAGTTTGTGTCCGCCTCGAGCTTCTTGCGCAGATGGGTGACGTAAACCCGGAGATACTGCGCCTGGCTCTCGGCTTTCTCGCCCCAGACGGTGCGGAGCAGTTGCCGGTGCGTCACGACTTTGCCGGCATTCTGCACGAGGACGCGCAGGAGCGAATACTCGGTCGGAGTGAGTTTTATTTCTTGGTTGTTCAGCCTGACCTGACGCGCCGCGAAATCCACGCTGAGCGCGCCGGATTGGAAAACCGGGTCGCCCGTTTCCGTGAGCGAACGGCGCTGCGTGGCCCGAATGCGCGCGAGCAATTCCGCGGTGTCGAAAGGCTTGGTCACGTAATCGTCGGCGCCGGCGTCGAGCGCCTCGACTTTCTCCTCGGCGTCGTCGCGCACGGAGAGGATGACGACGGGAACGTCGGACCATTCGCGGAGCGCGCGGAGGACTTTCACGCCTTCCATGTCGGGCAGACCGAGATCGAGCAGGACGATCTCGGGCCGCCGATAGACAATTTCGTCGAGGCCGGCCTGGCCGGTTTCGGCTTCGAAGACCTGATAGTCAGCCCGCTCGAGCGCGAGCCGGAGCAGACGCCGAATCTGTTTCTCGTCGTCGATGATGAGCGCGATGCGTTTTGGTTTCATCCGGCGCTCTCCAGTGCATGGGCGTCGGTGGTGCGCACCGGCAGGCTGAGGAGAAAACGCGCGCCGCCGCCATCGCGATTTTCCGCGGTGAGCTGGCCGCCATGCGCCTCCGCAAAGCCGCGCGCGATCGAGAGGCCGAGCCCGAGCCCGCCGGTTTGGTGACCGGCGCCGCGGTAGAACTTGTCGAAGAGCCGCTCGGCCGAGTCCGGTTCAAATCCGCGGCCGCGATCGCTGACCGTGATCAGGAGCCGGCCGTGCTCGAACTCGGCGTCGACTTCCACCGGCAACCGCGCGGGCGAATGGCTCGCGGCGTTCGCGAGCAGCTTGGCCACGGCCTGCTCGATGAGCGTGTGATCGAGCAGGGCGAGCGGGAGATCGTCGGCGACAGTGAGGCGGACTTCGTGGCCGGCGAGCGATTCGCGCTCAACCTCGATCGCCGACTGGAGCAGCTCGCGCACGTCGCACCATTCCTGTTTCGGCCGCACCACACCGCTCTCGAGCCGGTTCATATCGAGGAGATTATTGACCACGCGATTGAGGCGATGCGAGCCATCGCGAATCTCACCGGCGAGTCGTTGCACCATCTGCGCGTCGGGCGTTTCTGCCGCCGCGCCGGCGAGCTCCTGGCTGGCGGCACCGATCGCGGCGAGCGGCGTCTTCAGTTCATGCGAAACGCAATCGAGCAGCGTCTTGCGCAGGCGCTCGGATTCGTGGGCGAGCTGCACCTGCGCGGCGAGATGCTCGCGGGCTTTCAGTTGCGCGGTCAGGCTGCCCACGGTGAGCGCAATGATGAAGTAGGTGGCGAAGGTGAGCGCGTCCTCGAATTTCGCGATATGGAAAGTGAAGAGGGGTGGAATGAAAAGGAAGTTCCACGAAAGCGCGCTCAGGGCAGCGACGAGCAGGACCGGACCGCGACCCAGAAAAATCCCGGCCAGGAGAACGCCGAGCAGGAATAGAAGAGAAATGGCGCCGTAGCCGATGACCCGGGTGAGCAGCCAGCAGGCGAGGTTAAGGCCGGCCACGACCGCGACCGCGAAGAGGTAGCCACGCAGCGAAGCAAAAGCCGGAGCCTCGGCGGGGGGCGGTTCGACGCCGCGCGAACGGGATGCTTCCAGCACAGCGCCAACGTAGCCCAAGCGCGTCCCCGGAAAATGGGCTGCTGCAAATTTTAATACTGTTTTAACTATTCCCACGGGTGGCGTCACCTAACGTTTCCAGAACGGTGAATGCTGGGCCCGCCACTTTGATCCCTGCCGCGGCGGACGTCCCCCCGCACGCGGAGTCGTCTTCCGGACACGCTTCCCCGGGGAAGAAGCGTTTGCTCCTGCTTTGCCTGGCGAGTCTCGGGATCGTCTACGGCGACATCGGGACGAGCCCGCTCTACGCATTAAGAGAATGTTTCTACGGCGAGCATGCAGTGCCGCCGACCCCGGCCAACGTCCTCGGCGTGCTCTCGCTCATCCTCTGGTCGCTCGTGCTGGTGATCTCGGTGAAATATCTCATCCTGATCCTGCGCGCGGATAATCGCGGCGAAGGCGGCATTCTCGCCCTCGCGACGCTGGTCAGCGATGTGGCCGGGCGCGGCAAATATCTGCTGCTGCTCGGGCTTTTCGGCGCCGCGCTGCTCTACGCGGACGGGATGATCACCCCCGCGATCTCGGTGCTGAGCGCGGTGGAAGGTTTGCATGTCGCGACCCCGGTTTTCGATCCCGCGGTCGTTGCCGATCGCGATCGGGATTCTGGTCGGGCTTTTCCTGTTCCAATCCCGCGGCACGACCGGGGTGGGGAAGGTTTTCGGACCGGTCACGATCCTCTGGTTCCTCACGATCAGCGTGCTCGGGGTGCACCAGATCGTCCGCGCGCCGGAGGTGCTCGGGGCGATCAATCCTTCTCACGGCTTCGACTTTTTCCTGCGCAACGGGCGCGACGGTTTCGTGGTGCTGGGCGCGGTCTTCCTCGTGGTCACCGGTGGCGAAGCGCTCTACGCGGATATCGGCCACTTCGGCACCGCGCCGATCCGCCTGACCTGGTTCGTAGTGGTGCTCCCCGCGCTGACGCTGAATTATTTCGGCCAGGGCGCGCTGCTCCTGCGCCATCCGGAAGCGGCGGTGAATCCCTTCTTCCGCATGACCCCGGCCTGGGCGTTGCTCCCGCTGGTCCTGCTGGCCACCGCGGCGGCGGTGATCGCTTCGCAGGCCATCATCAGCGGGGCTTTTTCTCTGACCATGCAGGCGATCCAGCTCGGCTACATCCCGCGGCTGAAAGTGAAATACACTTCCGCACGCGTCATCGGGCAGATCTACGTGCCGATCGTGAACTGGGCGCTGATGCTCTCCTCGATCGGGCTGGTGCTCGGGTTCGGCACCTCCAGCCGGCTCGCGGCCGCCTACGGCGTCGCCATCACCACCACGATGCTGATCACCACGATCCTGTTCTATGTCGTGGCGCGGAAACGGTGGCATTGGCCGGCGGCCGTGGCTCTGCCGGTCGCGGCATTTTTCGTCGCGATCGACCTCTCCTTTTTCTCCGCGAACATGCTCAAGGTCGCCCACGGCGGCTGGTTCCCGTTGCTGGCCTCGGGCGCGATTCTTTTCCTCATGCTCACCTGGCGCAAAGGCAGGAAAATTCTCGGCGGCCACCTGAGCGATATCTGCCTGCCGCTCGACGCGCTCCTGCCCGACGTGAAGCGGGGACGGATCAGCCGCGTGCCGGGAACGGCGATTTACATGTCGGGCAAAGGCCAGGGCACACCGCTCGCCCTGCTCCACAACCTCAAGCACAACAAGGTCCTCCACGAACAGGTCGTCCTGCTCACGGTGCGGACAGCCGAGATCCCGTTTCTTTCCAACCTCAAGGACCGCGTCGCGCTGGAGAAAATCGGCGAAGGCTTCTGGCGGGTGCAGATCCATTTTGGGTTCATGGAGAAACCCGACGTGCCGGTCGCGCTGGCGAGCCTGAAACAGACCGACGTGCAGTTCCATCCGATGCGGACGACTTATTTCATCGGGCGCGAAACGATCCTGGCGACGCGGAAACTCGGGTTATCGCCGTGGCGCGGCTCGCTCTTCGCGTGGATGACGCGGAATGCGGGCGACGTGACTTCGTATTTCTGCCTCCCGCCGAATGGCGTGGTGGAATTGGGCGCGCGGGTCGAGGTCTGACGGCTAGACGGCTGCCGTCAGGAGCTCGATTTCTGTGGCGGATTCTTCCGGAGTCCGATTGAACTGCAGGTCGTAGAGGCGGCGGTAGTAGCCACTCTTCTCGAGCAACTCCGCGTGGGTGCCCGTCTCCTTGATGCGGCCGCTTTCCATCACCACGATCTGGTCGGCGGAGAGAATCGTCGAAAGCCGATGGGCGATCGCGATCACGGTGCGGCCTTCGGCCAAACGTTCGAGCGCGATCTGGATCTGCTGCTCCGATTCGCTGTCGAGCGCGGAGGTGGCTTCGTCGAGGAGCAGGATCGGCGCGTTCTTGAGCAGCGCGCGCGCAATCGCGAGCCTTTGCTGCTGTCCACCGGAGAGGAGGCAACCTTTGTCGCCGATCACTGTCTCGTAGCCTTGCGGCTGCGCCATGATGAAATCGTGCGCATAAGCCGTCTGGGCCGCGGCGTAAATTTCCTCCGCGGTGGCGTCGAGCCGGCCGAACTGGATGTTTTTGAAGATGGTGTCGTGAAAAAGAAAAGTCTCCTGCGAGACGAGGCCGATCTGTTCGCGCAGGGATTTTTGCGTGATGGTCGCGCAGGTCGTGCCCATCCACGCGGACCATGCCGCGGGTCGGATCGTAGAGACGCAGCAGAAGGGAAAGAATCGTGCTCTTGCCCGCCCCACTCGCGCCGACGAGGGCGTAGCTCTTGCCGGGCTCGATCTTCAGGCTGAAATCCTTCAGCGCATCCTCGACGCCACCAACATACCGGAACCCAACGTGCTCCAGTTCGACCAGACCCACCGAGGGCGGCAGCGCGATCGCGCCGGGCTGATCTTCCACGCTCGATTTGGAATCCAGAATGCGGAAAATTTCCACGGTCGCCTGCACCGAACGCTGCATCAGGATGTGCATACGGCTCAGCGTTTTGATCGGCTCGTAGAGCAGGAAAATGCCGGCGATCAGCGCCATGAATTTCGCCGCCGGCAAATGCGCGAAGTAAACGTAAAGCAGCGCAAATCCGACGCCGATCGCAGCGATCGACTCAACCAGCGGCGAGATCGCCTCGGTCGAGCGGGTGATCCGCATCATGTTATCGAACTGAATCCGGTTGCTGCGCCGGAAGGATTTTTCCTGGTGATCCTCGCGGGCAAATGATTTCACCACGCGAATCCCGGCGAAGGTCTCCTGCATGGTCACGACCATCTGCCCCATCTCTTCCTGCTCGCCTTTGACGGCCTTGCGCGCGCGTTTCCCGTAGAGGCTGAGCGGGACGAGGCAGCTCGGGAAAAGGATCAGCGTCACGATGGTGAACTTCCAATCCATGTAGAGCAGCACCGCGACGCCGCTGACGATGGCGATTGGCTGCTTGAACAGGTCGCTGCTGATGCTGGCGAGCGCCGCCTGCATCATCCGGGTGTCGTTCGTGATCCGCGACATCAGGAACCCCGAGTGCATCTTGTTAAAGAAATCCATCGAGTGGCTGAGCATCTTACCGAACAGCTCGGTGCGGATATCGGTCAGCACCTTGGCGCTGACCCAGGTGACGTAGTAGGCGTTGCAGTAGCCGCAGACGCTGCGCGCGATCATCACCGCCGGAATGGCGAGGCAAATCAGTACCAGGGAGTTGATCGGCGGCCCCTTGCTCATCAGCTCAGGATGCGCCGCGAGCAGGCTGGGAGCCGGGGTTGCACCGTGAAAAACCACGCTCGCGACGCGCGCCAGCACGAGCGGCATGAGCGACGTAATGCCGCCGGCGAGGAAGCCAAAGGCGAGCCCAAGAGCCATCCGCCCCTTGTAAGGTTTCCCGTAGGCAAAGAGGCGCCGATACGGCCCCCAACCAACCTTGAGGGTCGTCCAGAGAGACTGCTTTTGCTTTGGAGATTTGTTCTCGCTCATGCGGGGCGCGGTGCCGGCGGCGACAGCAGGGACTGCATAGCATTGATCACCTGTGCGGTCGAGATTTCCTTCATCGTGGCGGGGGTCTGTTTCGGGGTGAATTCGGTCACCGGAGCCGGACCGCGACCCTGCAAAATCAGCGCTGGCGAAGAGCGCGGCCGCCAGTGAAAAGGATTGGTCGGCCCGAAGAGCGCAACCTGCGGCGTGCCGAGCGCGGAGGCGAGATGCATCGAGGCAGAATCGATCGTGACCAGAAGCCGGGCCCGCTGAAAAAGTGCGGCCAAAGTGAGCAGGTCGATCTGTCCGGAAAGATCGAGGATCGGATGTTGCGCCGCGGCTTTGATCGCCGCGATGTGCTTTTGCTCCATCGCCGACGATCCGCCCGTGAGCACGAATCGCCGTGGAGCCGCGCCTTGGAAATGATCCGCCAATTCCGCCCAGCGTCGCGCAACCCAGAATTTCTCCGCTCGCGCCGAGCCAGGATGCAGCACGATGAAGTCGTCCTCGAGCCCGTGCGCGAAGGCGAGCTTGGCGGCCTTCTCGACGGCCAACGCGGGGAGCTCGAGATGGATCTGGCGCGATGCGTCGTGTACGCCAAGCGGGGCGAGAAGAGCGAGGTGGTGATCGACCGTGTGCACCGTCCGCACCTGCGAGGGAATGAATTGGTTGTAACTCAACTGCCGCACCGGCTCGCGTCGCACGGTGTCATAGGTAATCCGGCTCGCCGCACCCGAGAGCAGGGTGAGAAAAGCCGAGCGGTCCGTGCGCGAAAAGTCGAAGCAGTAATCAAATTTCGCCGCGCCAATCGCGAACCACGACGCGAGGTCGGACGCGCGCCCGCGCGTCGTGAGCGTGCGGTCGAGGCCGGGGATCGCCGGGAGCAATTCGCGCGAACCATGCGCCGCGATCAACGCGATGTGCGCGCCGGGGAAATTATGCCGCACCGCGGCGATCGCCGGCACGGTCTGGATCAGGTCGCCGATCCGTTTGAGCTGGATGAGGAGAACGTTCACCGGTTTTGTTTAGCGGGCTCGGCGATGGCGGTGCGGACTTGCGGAAGCAAGTCCCTCCGGAGGGACCTGCTTCCGCAGGTCCGCGGGGTGCGAGCGCGTGCCTTCAATTCGCCTAACGAGCCATCCGCAGCGCCACGCCGTAAGCCTCGGCCAGGCGGGTGCGGAAATGGTCCCAGGTGAAATTTTCCACCACCCGCTCACGCGCGGCGATGCTCATCCGCTCCACGATTTCGGGATGGTCGTAGAGATGTTGGATCGCCGTGGCCAGCGCGTCGACATCGGCCGGCGGAATGATGATTCCCTGCACTCCATCCTCGACCACGTCGCCCGCTTCGCGCGTCGTGATCTGCGGCAGGCCGCAGGCGGCCGCCTCGTAGGTGACCTTGGCGCTGCCTTCGCATTGCGACGGGAAGATATGGATCGTCGATTGGCGCAGATATTTTTCCGGTTCCTTCGCGAAACCGAGCGCCTTCACGTTCGGCGCGGCGTATTTCTCGAGGTACGGTTTGATCTCGTCGTGAATCGAACCGACGAGCCAAAGCTCGGCATCCTTCAGGTCGAGCCGGTTCCAGGCTTCGAGCAAATGATGCACGCCCTTCCGCTCGATCAGCGCGCCGGAAAAGACCGCGCGAAAATGCGGCGGCTTTTCGCCGGGCGTAAAGCGCTCGATATCCACTCCTCGTGGCAGGTAAAATAATTTCTCCTCGGGAAAACCCTGCACGCGAAACGTCTCCGCGGCCTTTTCCGAGAGCACCAGGATCAGCGTCGCGAGATCGTATTCCTCGATGAAGCGCTCGCGCTGCAGGAGCAGATCTTCCTTCCAGCGTTTCCGCCAGGGAAGCTGCGGCTCGGAAGTCGCAGCGCCGGTTGGTTGCGTTTGATCTTGCCGCGGTCGCGATGCCAGGTCGGGATTTCGAGCACGGACGGAATGCCTTTTTTGTGCGCCATCCGGAGCGAGAGCAGGCAATCGCCCGACCACGAATGGAAAAGATCGTAGCGCCCGCTCGCGAGCTGCCGCGCGGCGATCCAGTCGAGATACTTTTTCTTCGCGCCGTAGTAGTACGGACTGTCGAGAAACGAAAGCAGCCGCACCGGATGCCAGCGGAGTGATTCGATCTGCGCCGCCGGGATTTCGGTCTGCCGATTATCATACGCGATCGCCTTCCCGAAAAAGCCGCCACGGCTCGAGAGCGCGCAGCGTTTCAAAAGCGTCCGTATCCAGCCCCGAGCCGCCAATCCGCGCGAAGATCGAGTAGAGAAGATGCTTCGGCAAAAGCCGTGCGGCGGTTCCACTCGACGCGCGCGGGGGCGGGGCGTTAAGAGTTTCACCCACCATGGTTCTCACTATTGTTTGTAATGCCTTCAAGTAAAGGCCTAACGACCTTCACTTCCCTCGGCCAGAGCCCTTCGCGCCTCACGATCGGGCTGGTCCGGCGCGGCCATTCCGATACCGGTGGCGCGGAGGCATATTTGAAAAGGCTGGCGGCCGGTTTGCAGCGGGCCGGGCAGGAAACCTGCCTCTTCACCGACGCCACCTGGCCCGGCAGCGAATGGCCCTGGGGGCCGATCACGCGTCTCCGCGGCGAGACCGCGCGCCGCTTCGCCGACGAGTTGGAAAAGGCGAAGCCGCGCGAACATTGCGACCTGCTTCTAAGTCTCGAGCGAGTCTGGCGCTGCGACGTCTACCGCGCAGGCGACGGGATTCATCGTTCCTGGCTCCGCCGGCGCGACGCTTCCTCCTCTCCCTTGCAACGCGTCCTCCGGCGCTTCGGCCGCAGCCATCACGACACGCTCGAGCTCGAGGCCGCGCTCTTCCGCGGCGGCGCGGGCCGCGTCATCGCGAATTCCGCGATGGTGAAAGCTGAGGCCCAGCAGTTCTACGATTACCCGGCCGAGCGCATCGACGTGGTGCCGAATGGCGTGCCGCTGGAAAGTTTTGCCGACCTCGATGCAGACTTTCGCGCCCAGTGCCGCCGTAATCTTGGCCTCGCCGCGGATGAAATCGCGGTCCTTTTCGTCGGCTCCGGCTGGGAGCGCAAAGGCTTCGACGCTGCGCGCGCCGCGGTCGGTTCGTTAGGCGGAAATTTCCGCCTGCTCGTCGCCGGACGCGGCCGTCGCCGGTTCCGCAGTAACCATTATCTGCGCATCCTCGGCGCGGTCCGCGATCTGCGCCCGCTCTACGGCGCGGCGGATATTTTTCTCCTCCCGACCCGCTACGATCCGTTCTCGAATGCCTGCCTCGAGGCGCTTGCTTCCGGCCTGCCGGTCATCACCACGCGCGCGAATGGCTTTAGCGAAATCATCGACGACGGAGTCCACGGTTCCATCCTCGAGGACCCGGACGAAGTGCTGCACATCCGGCTCGCGCTAAACTTCTGGGCCGACCCGGCGAAGCGCGCGGCCGCACGACCGGCGATCCTCGAGCGCGCCAGTCATTTCGATATCGCCACGAACGTCGAGAGAACGCTCGCGGTGCTCCATCAGGCGCTCAGCGCCGAGGCGTTATCGGGAAAAATCCGGAACACTTGATCGAGCCGCGCGATCTCGAAAATCGGACGCACGCCATCCTGGATCCCGGTGAGCGCGAAATGGCCGCCATAGCCGCCGACGTTCTGCATCGCCTCGATCAGCACCGCGAGGCCGGAGCTGTCGATGTAGGTGACCTTCGAGAGATCGACCACGAGGTGCTTCGGCTTTTGCTTGATCAGGGTCGAGAGCTGCGCGGCGATCTGCGGTGAAACGTGAAGATCGATTTCGCCTTCGAGCGGGAGAACGTTAGGCGAGAGATCCATCATGGTGACGGGAACGATGTCACTTGCGCGTCGTCCGTCAATCGGCGCGGGGAAGAGGATTTCTCAGGAAAGCAGGAACGCAGGAAAGAAAGGCAGAGGAGCGGGATCGCGCTCAGAATCACTTTCCTTTCCTGCGTTCCTGCTTTCCTGAGATATTCCACAGCTCTACCAACCCAACTGCGCGATCACCGAATCCACGTCCGCGAAATCTTCCAGCACCACATCCGGCTCGTGCTTTGCCAGGTCCGCGCGCGAGAAATTTCCGGTCGCGACCGCGATTGTGCGCGCGCCGATTGCTTTCCCGCAGGCGATGTCGTAGGGCGTGTCGCCGATCACGTCGATCGACGCGCCCGGGAAATCGATCCCATGTTTTTCCAGCGCACGCCGGATCGCAAAAGGCCCGAGCGAATTGCGATCGTGGCTGTCATCCGCATACGCGCCGAACTCGAAAAAACGCCAGAGCCCGTAATGTTCCAGCTTCAGCTGCGCGCCGCGCTCGACGTTGCCGGTGAGCAGCGCGAGCACGTTCTGCGGGCGCTCCTGCAAACGCGGGAGCAGCTCGTCGATCCCCGGCAGCATGCGGCCTTCGCGGAGCGGCAATTCGCGCACCAAACCCTGGAGGTAGAGATCGAGAAAGGCTGCGACATTTTCCTCCGTCTCCCCGAGCTCGAAGACTCGCAAAATCTGCCGAGCGATCAGCACATCGGTCCGGCCCGCGATCTCGATTTCCGCGAGGTCGGAAGTGATTCCCCACTTCGTGCGCAGCGCTTCGCGGAGCGAAGAGACCCCGGCGCCGCCGGAGTCGATGAGCGTGCCGTCGATGTCGAAAAGTAAGAGCCGCTTGGGTGTCATGCCGGACTGCGCTTATTCTCGGTCGGTGCGCGCGGCAACTTTTCGGTGGCATTTTTTTGCTGCTGCCGCGTTTTTTTGCCTAACGAGTCCGCTTCGCGCCGAGCTCACTGGCACTTACACAATTGAAGCGCTGACCTGCGCCTCCGAAGTGATCGTGGTCGGCGAGTTGACCGATTTCGTGGCGAAGAAGTCGAAAGACGAGGTGACCTTCGAGGTCTGCACGATCCGCGTCACCGACGTGCTCAAGGGAACGGCAGGTCCACAAGTGACGTTCAGTCACACGCTATGGCCGTGGCAAAAAAAGGAGTCCTGGCGAACCAAAGGCCGCGGCTTGCTGGTCATGCTGCGACCCGCCACCGAGCGGGACGATTTGCATTTGCGGCGGCAATTGATTCCGGTGGAAGACCACGACCCGCTTTCGATCGTTGATCTCGCTTCGCTCCGTCCGGCGATCTACGACCGCGAAGGGCGCCGGGTAAAGACGCGTGGTGAGTTGCTCGCGCTCGTGCGCGCATGGGCGCCGCGGAACATCGCGCACAGCCTCCATCGCGACGCGGACTATGACTCGGAGGTGTTCACCGAACTCCAGAGCGGCAGCTGGGTTTGGCTGTTCGTCCCAGCGGAGGAAAAATATCGCGCCTGGTTTCTCAGTCAGACGCATTCGCCGAAACAATGGGATCGGATCGAGGCGGCGCAGGAGCTTTGGAAATTCCCCGGGACCGCGACCGAGCAGGCTCTGCACGAGCTGCTCGCGGACGTTTCCGAGAACCTTCCCGAGACTGGCGGCGAGCAAACGACCGCGAGTTTTTCCGTGCGCGAGGCGGCCATGGAAAGTCTGCGGAAAGCTTGGCCTAACGAGACCCGACCTGCCGGTGGAGCGGACCCTTTCCGCCGCGGAAAGAAGCAAGCTCCGCGCGATTTATTGGACCGACCTGCTCCGCCGCAGTTTGCCCGACGAGTGGCGGATCGTTTCCCTGACCGACGGGCCGACCCGCAAAATACAGAATCGCGGCGGGCCATTGCAGGACGAGACCATCATCCAGGCCGAGGTGGGAAAAGGGAAGGAGCGTTACCGGATCGATCTCGTCCCGCTCTGGTGGCCGCCGGAGAACTTTCCGGCGGGTCGCCGCCTCGGTGAGGACATGAGCGTGTCGAATTGGCCGCGGATTTTCTTTTGTGACCCGGCGTTGCCCGCGGAGGTCCAGGCGGCACTCGTGAAGCGCGGACAGTTGGTCGAGCCGGCTTGGCTGCGCGAGGAATGGGCCGAGCCGCCAACGGAGCGGGATCAATGAAACCCACCGGCTATCGCGGCCGGCTCGCGCCGTCGCCGACCGGTTACCTGCACGCGGGACACGCGGCGACTTTCTGGCGGGCGCAGGAACGCTGCCGCGCCCGCGACGGTACGATGATCCTGCGGATTGAAGATCTTGATCGCGCGCGGGTGCGGCCGGAGTTCGAGGCGGCGCTGCTGGAAGATTTAACGTGGTTCGGATTGCGCTGGGCGGAAGGGCCGTTTCGGCAAAGCGAACGGCAGGATTTGTATCTCGCGGCCTGGCGAAAATTGCGCGACGCAGGGCTGCTTTACCCGTGCGGTTGTTCGCGCCGTGATCTGCACGGTGCCGCCTCCGCGCCGCACGCGGAAGACGACGAACCGGTCTATCCCGGAACCTGCCGACGCACGCGCCTAACGATGCTTAACGAACAGTCGCCGACCGGCGCGAACTGGCGCTTCCGCGTCCCGGATGGGGAGTCGATCGAGTTCGTCGACGCCTGCGCCGGTCCGCAACGTGCGGTCGCGGGGCGCGACTTCGGCGACTTCGTCGTCTGGCGAAAAGATGACGTGCCCGCTTATCAGCTCGCCGTCGTGGTCGATGACGCGGCGATGCGGATCACTGAAGTGGTCCGCGGCGCGGACCTGGTGCTCTCCACTTTTCGCCAGCTCATTCTCTACCGCGCGCTCGATTTGCCGGCGCCGGAATTTTGTCACGTGCCGCTGGTTCTTGATTCGTTAGGCAAGCGCCTTGCGAAGCGCCACGACGTGCTCAGTCTGCGCGCTCTCCGCGCCCGCGGGCTTACGCCGGACGAAGTCCGGGCTACAGCGGCCCGTGCATCCGCAGGAGATTGAGCAGGCTCAGGAGCATCACCGCGATCGCCACGGCCCCGGCGGCCATCACCATCACGGCGTTCGAGTCCTTCTCCTTCTTCCGGTTCGGAAAAGGCGAGGCGTTCTCGAAATCAGCGGGCTTCGCGCTCGTCTCCGCGGGGCGCGCCTCGATCTCATCGGTCGCGGGCAGGGCTTGCGCTTCGCCGGTCTTTTCCGATTCGTAGCGGGCTTCCACTTTCCCGAAACGCACCCGGTCGCCGACCTTCAGGAAAACCTCCGTCACCGTCTCGCCGTTGACCCGGGTGCCGTTGGTGGAATTGAGATCGACGAGCTGGTAGCGCTCGCCTACGAGGAGGAGCTGGGCATGGCGCCCGGAGACCGACGGGTCGTCGATCTGGATCAGATTATCGGGCGCACGCCCGAGCGTGATCTTCTCCTCGGTCAGCTCGTGGGTGGCTTTCGCATCCTCCAGGGCAATCGACAATTTCGGCATACGGCCCCCTGCTTATCACTTCTTCTGGAAAACCTCCACCGCATTCCAAGTCGCGTCCGGCGGCGCCTGCTCGTATTCGAAGACGCGCTCCAGATACATCTTCGCGAGGTAGTCTTGCGGGTAGAATCCCAGGAACTGGGAGAGGAGAATTTTTGCTTCGCGAAATTCGCGCTGCCGGAACTTCTGAAAGGCCTGTTCGTAGATCTCGAGCTGCCGGAGCCAGTCCTGGTCCAGGGTCTTGTCATCGCGCGCGCCGATCAAAGTCGTGATCTCAACCGGCTCGTTTTTTCCCTTCACCTGAACCCGCGCGACGCTCCGGAGGTGGAACTCATCGCGGATCAAATCGGTCGCAGTCGGCCCGACCAGAATATCGGTGCCGTAGGTTCTCGTTAGGCTCTCGAGGCGCGAAGCGAGGTTAACCGAGTCGCCGATCACGGTCGGGTCCGCTTTTTCCTGCGAGCCAATGTTCGCGCCGACGACCATGCCTTGGTTGATCCCCATTCCGATCGCGAACGGCGCGATCCCGCGGGCGAACCAGCCCTCGTTCAAAATCTTCAGCTCGCGCCGCATCGCGAGCGCGGCGCGCGCGGCCAGCTTCGCATCCTGCGCTTCGCCCTGGCTGCGGACATTGCCCCAGACCGCCATGACGGCGTCGCCGATGAACTTGTCGAGCGTGCCGCCGTTCTCGAAAACGGCCGCGGTCATCCGGCTAAGGTATTCGTTCAACTGCGCGACGAGCGCTTCCGGATCGGCGTTTTCGGTCAGGCTGGTGAAGCCGACGATGTCGGTAAACAGGATCGTCGCCGGCATCCGAACGCCCTTGAGCGAGCTGTAAAAGCCGCCGGGGTTATCGAGGATTTCCTTCACCAGATTCTTCGAGACGTAGCGCTCGAGGGTGCGCCGGGTGCGGAGCTTTTCCAATCGCTCGATGGCGTATTCGTAGCCTAACGAACTCGCGCCACTGAGGAGGAAATTGGCGAGGACGGGGACGGTCACGAGCATCAAACCGGTGCGATCAAAGCTGATTCTCGCCGCGGCCAGGTAAACCAGCGTCACACCCGCGAGCAGGAAGAGCACGATGAGCGGTCGCCTCACGAATCCAATGAGCGCCCAGGCCAGGAAACCAGCGCCAATGACCAATGCAAAATCAACCGAGATCGGCGTCATCCAGAGAAACTCGTGAGCCAGCGCCGCCGCCATCACTTCGAGGTGCAACTTGGGTCCCGGTCGCCCCGGCCCGGGCGGCGTATCCACATCGTCGTGGAAGATCTGCGCCGACCCGCCGACGAGGACGATCTTGTCTTTAAAAAAGGCGCCGTCCTGGTAGTTGGCGTGCCAGAACTTGGGATCGAACACCTCGTAGAAGGGATGCGGGGGATACGCGTTGTCGGCGCTGAAGCGAAACAAGTGAGCGTCGTGGTCGGGGGGCACTTCCGCGCCACGCCCGATTTGTTCCAGCCCGCGGGTCGAGAGCGCGTGGAAAACTTCCTCGCTCGGGTGAGGGGGTAGCCCGGCCAGTTGCCGATCGGTCAGGGTGAAGTGGACCGAGCGCACTTTGGAGTCGAGCGCGTCACGCAGGAAAATGACGTAGCCCACCCGGGGATCGGAGATCTGCGGCGGGGGAATCAGGCTCTTGTTCGGCATGACCATTTGCGTCGCGGTCGCGGCATCGAGATTTACTCCGATGACGACTTTGCCCCGATGCCGGTCGAGGGCCGCGCGGAACTGGGGATCGCCGTCGTCTGGGCTTATCGAACGCCAAGTCGAACAGGACGAGCCGCGCACCGGCGGCGAAGAG
Source organism: uncultured Verrucomicrobiae bacterium (assembly GCA_963742845.1). GTDB lineage: Bacteria > Verrucomicrobiota > Verrucomicrobiia > Chthoniobacterales > UBA10450 > Palsa-1392. The sequence goes on from CAVUNK010000005.1 coordinate 370,324, forward strand.
GTGATCGAGGAGGAGCGCGTAGACTTCCCGCGACCACTGGGTAAAAGGACGCTCGGTCATCAATTGGAAGGCGCGGTTGTTGGACAGCTCTTCCGGGCTAAAGGGCGGCAATTGCAGCGTGCTCTGGTCGATTCCGAGCAGCACGAAATCCTCGCGCGTCGGCGTCCTGCGTCCCTGCTGCTGGAGAAAATCCTCGAATTGGAGCTCACCCGACCAGACCCCGGAAAGGAACGGCACCCCGGGCGTGAAATGCAGGAGTAAAATGAGCCCGGTGAAGAAAGCACAGATCGCCGCGAGAATGATAAGTCGATGGCGGCTAAACCAATGCATGGGCGGCAGTCTAGGAAACCTGGCGCGCGCGGCCAATCCGAATTTAGGTTCGAGCAATGACTGAGGTTTTCACCTGCCCGGGTTGCGCGTCGCCGCTGGAGCAAATGCGGCTCGAGCACGGCGTCTTCTGGGCCTGCCCGCGCTGCGGCGGGCGGGCGCTCAGCGTCGAGTTGCTCCGCCGCACTTTCGCGAAAGAATCGATCAACCCGCTCTGGCTTCGCGTGATCAGTGGCGAAGGCCGGCCCGGTCGCAACTGCCCGTGCTGCGGCCACGTCATGCTGGAAGTCGACCTCACCGGGAAACCCGAAACGCCCGCCGTCGACGTTTGCCGGCTCTGCCATTTCGTCTGGTTCGACGCGAGCGAGATCGGCGAACTCGAGCCGCTCCCGCTGCCGGTCGAGCCGGTCGCAAAACGGAAAGGGCGCCCGCTTTCCACGCCGCCGCTGCACAGTCTCGACGATCCACCGCTGAGCGAATGGTGGCAGCAGCTCGTCCGTTTCCTGATGCAATGGATCGGCTAGAAAACCGGTTGTCATTCGGAAGACTCCGCCTATTTTCCCAGCCCGACGTTTCCAAAGATGGAGCGTCCGTTGCACTGCCCACCTGATCCGATTTCGGATCGACTCAGCGAATGAGGTCGGGCAGCGCCTAACGAAATAACAATTCGCTGAAAGGAGATCCTCCGAAAGTTTTCGGAGGAACAACAACATGCCAAGAGCCACTAACGCGCCCGCCAGCCGGGAGCGCCGCAAACGCGTCATCGATTCCGCGAAAGGTTATCGCGGACGCCGGTCCAAGCTTTTCCGTTACGCGAAAGACGCGACGATGAAGGGCAAATACTGGGCCTACCGGGATCGCAAAACCCGCAAGCGCAATTTCCGCATGCTCTGGATTCAGCGGCTCAATGCCGCCGTCCGCGCGGAAGGTCTCACTTACAGCCGCTTCGCCGAAGGCCTGAAAGCCTCCGGGATCGGCCTCGACCGCAAGATTCTTTCCGACCTCGCGATCACCGATGCGCCCGCTTTCAAAGGGATCATCGAACAGGTGAAAAACGCGCTCGAGAAGAAGACGAGCGAAGCGAAGAAAAAAGACGCGGCGTAACGCTGTAGCGGACGCTACAGAAATGCATCCGCTGGAAGAACTGCGCGACGCCGCGCTGGCCGAGATCGCAAGCGCGCCTAACGAGGCGGCGCTCGACGCCGCGCGCGTCCGTTTCCTCGGCAAGAGCGGCACCATCTCGGCGTGGGGCGAGCAGATGAAGTCGCTCTCGAAGGAGGAAAAGCCGGTTGTCGGCAAGTTACTCAACCAGGTCCGCGGCGCCGTCACGGCCGCGCTCGAGGAGGCGGGCGAAAAAGCGCGCGCCGCGCAGGAGACCGGCGCGCTCGCGAGCCTCGATATTTCCCTGCCCGGCACGCCGCACGAACTCGGTGCGCTGCACCCGCTCACCCAAATGCTCGATCGCGCGATCGGGCTGTTTCGGCGGATGGGTTTCGCGCTCGCGGAAGGTCCGGACGTCGAGGACGAGTGGCATTGCTTCGACGCGCTCAACACCGCGCCTGATCATCCGGCGCGGAACGAGGCCGACACGTTTTACCTGCCGGATGGCCGGCTCCTACGCACCCACACTTCCACCGTGCAGATCCGCACCATGGAAAGCGCCAAGCCGCCGATTCGCGTGATCGCGCCGGGGTCGGCCTTCCGGCGCGACGAAGTGGACGCGACGCACACCGCGCAGTTCCACCAGATCGAGGGGCTCTACGTCGATCGCGGCGTGAGCGTCGCCGACCTGAAAGGCACGCTCGAATATTTCCTGCGGGAACTTTTCGGGCCGGATACCGCGGTCCGTTTTCGCCCGCATTATTTTCCGTTCACCGAGCCGAGTTTCGAGATCGATGTGAAATCGAAAGCGCTGAAGAGCGGTGAGAAATGGCTCGAAGTCGCCGGCTGCGGCATGGTGCATCCGGCTGTTTTTGAAGAGGTAAACCGCGCGCGCGGCGACGCCGCCTACGATCCGGAAGACTGGACCGGTTTCGCCTTCGGACTCGGGATGGACCGGCTCGCGATGATCCTGTTCGACATCCCCGACATCCGGCTTTTCTCGCAGAACGACCTGCGTTTCCTGAGGCAATTCGTCATGAGTGAAGCGTGTCGACGCAAAAACTCCGGGGAGCGCACGCGCCGTCGCAGTGACTGGTGATGGACTGCGCGTGCGGCATCACGGACGTCATTTCTAAGCAATGCTCGGCGCCGTCGTAAGCTCGTTTACGGCGCGGCGCCGGCAAACGGCACGACGAGGTGCGTGCGCCATCCTCGGAGTTTTCCGTCGCGCCTCATGAAATTTTCGCTCAACTGGCTCGGCGAATTCGTCGAGTTGCCTAACGACACCGCCGCGCTCGCCGACCTGCTCACGCTCGCGGGCGTGGAAATCGAGGGCGTCGAAAACCGCGGCGCGAATTTCGCGAATGTGGTCGTCGCGCAGATCACTTCGTCGGTGCAGCACCCAAACGCCGATCGCCTGAGCGTCTGCCAGGTGGATGACGGCAGCGGCACGCCGCGCCAGATCGTTTGCGGCGCGAAGAATTACAAGGTTGGCGACAAAGTCCCGCTCGCGCTCCCCGGCGCGGTTTTGCCTAACGATTTCAAAATCAAGGCGAGCAAGCTGCGCGGGGTCGATTCGCAGGGAATGCTCTGCAGCGCGAAAGAGCTCGCGCTTTCCGACGACAGCGCCGGGCTGCTTATTCTCTCGCCGGAAGCAAAAATGGGCGCGCCGATTGCGGAAGTTTTCCCGAGCGACACGATCCTCGACGTCGAGATCACGCCGAACCGCTCCGATCTCCTGAGCCACTTCGGACTCGCGCGCGAAATCGCCGCCCTTACCGGCAAACCGCTGCGCCAGCCCGAGATCGCCGAGCCCCCTACGAGCGAGAACGAGAGCGTGCGGATCAGCCGCGCCTAACGAGTGTCCCTTTTATTCCGCGCAGCGGCTGGAGAACGTCACGGTCGGCGCGAGCCCGGACTGGCTCCGCGCGAAGCTCGAGGCGGTCGGCCTTCGCTCCGTGAACAACGTCGTCGACGTGACCAACTTCGTGATGCTCGAGCTCGGCCAGCCGCTCCACGCCTTCGACGCCGACAAGCTCACGGGCGGGATCAACGTCCGCCTCGCCGCGCCTAACGAGAAGTTCCTCGCGCTCGATGGTCGCAGCTATCAGCTCGATCCGAAAAATCTGCTCATCGCCGATGCCGAACGCGGGGTCGCGATCGGTGGCGTGATGGGCGGCGAAGATAGCGGGGTCAGCGCGACGACCCGCAACGTGCTGCTCGAGAGCGCCTACTTTCTGCCGTCCAGCATTCGCCGCACGGCGCGCGAATTGAGTCTGCCGAGCGACGCCAGTTATCGCTTCGAGCGCGGAGTGGATCCGGGAATGATTTTGCGGGCTTCGGCCCGGGCGGTGCAGTTGTTAGGCGAGATCGCCGGGGCAAAGGCCGTCGGGGAAACGATCGTCGCCGGCGAGCTGCCCGCGCCGCCGGTTGGCTTTGAGCTGCGCTACGCGCGCTGCGATGCGCTCCTCGGCGTGACGGTTCCGCCGGCGGAAGTGGATCGCATTCTCGAAGGTTTCGGCCTCGAAAAACTCGGCGGCACCGCAGAGCAATCGACCTGGAAAATTCCCAGTCATCGCTCCGATCTGCGCCGTGAAGTGGACCTGATCGAAGAGGTCGTGCGCGTTTACGGGATCGGGCGGATTCCCGGTTCGACCCGCAGTTGTTTCTCCGCGGTTTCGATCGCGGATCGGCGCTACGATTTCGAGGCGAAGCTTCGGCAGCGGCTGGTGGCGCGCGGTTTTTGCGAAGCGCGCACCTCGGCGCTGGTGGGGCGCGACTCGTTAGGCAGCGGGTTCGCGGCCGAAGCGGTCGCGCTGCGCAATCCGCTGAGCGAAGACCACGTCGCACTCCGGCCGAGTCTCGTTCCGGGATTGTTAGGCGCGCTCGAGCGCAACGTCCGCGCGGGCGCGAAAAGCATCCGCCTCTTCGAAATTGGCCGCGCGTTTTTGCCGCCTGATGCGGCCGAGGATCGCCGGCTGGTGCTCCTGCTTTCCGGTTCGATCGAAAGCTCCGCAAACTGGCGCGGCGGTCGCGCCCGTCCGCTCGATCTTTACGATCTGAAGGGCGCGCTCGACGCGCTCGGGCTCGGTCCGCTCCGCTGGGAACGGGCGGAAAACCCCAACTTCGCGCTCGCCGCCGGGATTTATTCCGACACGACTTTGCTCGGGATTGTCGGCCAGCTTTCGTCCGCGCATGCCGGCGGGTCCGGCGCCGGTCTTCGTCGCGGAACTGACCCTGCCTAACGAACTCGAAATGGCGCAACGGACGCGCCGTTTCCAGGAACTGCAACGCTTCCCCGCGGTCACGCGCGACATCGCGCTGCTCGCGCCGGGCGCGCTTACCATGCGGAGATTTTGCAGAGCCTCACGAGTGGCGAAGAGCCGCTCCTCGCCGAGGTGCAGCTCTTCGATTTGTTCAGCGGCGAAGGCTCCGCGAGCCTCGGCGACGGCCGGAAATCGCTCGCCTATTCGTTGACATACCAGGACAAGAATCGCACACTCACTCACGACGAAGTCAACGCGGCCCACGATCGGATTCGGCAGCGCCTGCAGCGCGAATCTGAAAGTGGAATTACGCGAATAGTTCTTTGGAAAAACGGCGAGAGACGCCGATTGAGAGTTGAAGGTTCAAAGACCTATTTGTGTCTACTTTCAGCTCTCTATCGACGATTTTCGTAACCCCGAGGCCTCGGGGAAAAATTTACCCTGCGGTGTTCGAGATTACAGGTGGAAATCCCGGACCGATGTTTGTTAGCAAAGGGGGCTTGGCTGCGAGGAAAGATGGCATGCCTTCATTGGAAGTCAGATGACCCCGCGGTGGTCACCCGCCCGTTACCAGAAGGGAACGGGAACTCCGCCTAAACGGCACCTGCGGGGTAATAATTTGGCGCCCGCTTCAGCGATGGAGCGGGCGCTTTTTTTATGGGCGGTGGCGGTGCGATTAATCTCGAAAGCCGTTCGACATTTCGCGGCGGCGCGCTCAAATTCCGCGCCAGCATGCGCGCACTTCTTGCTCTGGAAGACGGAAGAATTTTCGAGGGCGAAGCTTTCGGCGCAACCGAGAGTTGCGTCGGCGAAGTCTGCTTCAACACTTCGATGACCGGTTACCAGGAAGTGCTGACCGACCCTTCCTATCGCGGGCAGATCGTCGCCATGACTTACCCGCTGATCGGCAACTACGGGACAAACGCCGCCGACGCCGAGAGCCGCGCGCCGCATGTGCGCGGATTTGTGATCGAGGAACTGAGCGAAGTCGCGAGCAATTGGCGGAACGAAGTGTCGCTCGAGGATTACCTGCGCCATTGGAAAATCCCCGGCGTGCAGGGCATCGACACCCGCGCGCTCACCCGGCACCTGCGCACCCGTGGGGCGATGAAGGCATGCCTAACGAGTGAAAATATTTCCGCGGAGGAAGCGGTCCGGCGCGCGGTGGAAGGCGTCGGCGTGATCGGGATGGATTACGTGCGCGAAGTGACGACGCCCGCCGCCTACCAATGGGATCCGGCCGACGAAACCAGCGCGGTCTGGACGACCAGCAGTGCGGGCGCGGAGAAGTTGCCGCCGATCCGGCATCGGATCGTGGCCTACGATTACGGGATCAAGGAAAACATTCTGCGCCGCCTCCGGCAGAATGGTTTTGGCGTCACGGTGGTGCCTGCGCAGACGACCGCGGAGGAAACGCTCGCGCTCCAACCGGACGGCGTTTTTCTTTCCAACGGGCCGGGCGATCCGGCGGCGCTCGACTATGCGCACGAAGCGGTCCGCGGCCTGATGGGGAAGACGCCGATCTTTCGGCATTTGTCTCGGGACACCAGGTGCTTGGCTACGCGTTTGGCGGGCGCACTTTCAAGTTGAAGTTTGGCCATCGCGGCGGGAACCAGCCGGTGAAAGATCTCCTCACGGGCAAGGTGGCGATCACTTCGCAGAACCACGGGTTTGCGGTCGATCCGGAGACGTTGCCGAGCGAAATCGAGGTAACGCATGTGAACCTGAACGACGGCACGGTAGAAGGCATGCGGCATCGCGAACTGCCGATTTTCAGCGTGCAATATCATCCCGAAGCGGCGCCGGGGCCGAACGATGCGAGCTACTTTTTCGCCGATTTCGCGCGGTTGATTGAAGAGGGTAAAAACTAACTGCCGGGAATGCAGAGAAAGCGGGGCGAAACCTGGACTTCGTCCCGAAGATTCTGCGACCCCTGAACATCTCACAGTTAATAACTCAATTCATTGACCACCTCCCGGTTAGGGCGGAAGTTACCGGCATGTATTCAAGCAACCCAAGAGTTCCGAAATTAATGCAAATCGCGGTGGCGGTCGCATTCACGGCCGCGCTCGCAGCATCACCGATGGCTTTCGCGGCCGATGCGCCCGACGCCAGCGCGACCAAGGAAGTCACCGGCGAAGTCGTCGATATGATGTGCTACGTCGATCACAACGCGATGGGCGAGAAGCACGCCAGCTGCGGTGAGAAATGCATCAAAGGCGGCGGCCCGGTCGGCATCGTCAGCGATGGCAAAGCCTACCTCGTGGTCGGCGCGCACAAGCCGATGAACGACGAACTCGCCCCCCTCGCCGGCAAGACCGTCACGTTGAAGGGCAAGATGGCCAGCAACGGTGGCGTGAGCATGCTGGAGAACGCCGAGATCGTTAAAAAGTAGTTCGTTAGGCACCCAAGCGAAAAGCGCGCCCGGTCTTCGGTCGGTCCGAACACGAGCGCGTTTTTTTGCGTACGGCTCCGGGGAAAAACATGATGAAAACAGTGCAACTCGCCGATGGCACCGCCATTCCCGTGCTCGGGCAGGGGACCTGGGAAATGGGTCGGCGCTGGTTCCGGCGGCGGCGCGAAATCGACGCGCTCAAGACCGGGATCGATCTTGGGATGACCTGCATCGATACCGCGGAAAGTTATGACGAAGGCGGCGCGGAGCAGGTCGTGGCGGAAGCGATCGCCGGGCAACGCGATCGGGTTTTCCTCGTCACCAAAGTCTCGGCCGATCGCGCCACGCGCGCGACGATTCCGGAAGCCTGCGCGGCGAGTCTGCGCCGGTTGCGGACCGATGTGATCGATCTTTATCTCGTGCATTGGCGCGGCGAGGTGCCACTGGAGGAAACCGTCGAGGCTTTCGAAAAACTGCGCGCGGAAGGAAAGATCCGGCACTGGGGCACATCGAATTTCGACGTCGCCGACCTCGAAGCGCTTGGGCCGGGCCGCTGCGCCGCGAACCAAGTCCTCTACCATCCGGAAGCGCGCGGGATTGAATACGATCTGCTCCCGTGGTCGCAGGCGCGCGGGCTGCCGACGATGGCCTATTCGCCGCTTGGTCAGGCCGGCCAGCTGCTGCGTCACGAGACGCTGCGCGAGATCGCGCGCCGCCACGACGCCACCGCGGCGCAGGTGGCGCTCGCGTGGGGGCTGCGCCAGCCGGGCGTGATCTCGATTCCAAAGGCGAGCCGGCCGCGGCATGTGCGGGCGAATCACGCCGCGCTCGCGCTGCAACTGACCCCCGATGATCTGCGCGAAATCGACGCCGCGCTTCCGCCGCCTAACGAAAAGCAGAAACTGGTCATCTGGTGAGCGGACCCCGCGAAAAAACCGTTGCCGCTTCCCGCATCGCACGCTAAGTCCACGTCTGCGCTTCCGCGCGCCGTCACCCGGATGAACATTCACGAGTATCAGGCGAAGGAACTGCTCCAGAAATTTGGGGCCGCCACGACGCGTGGGAAGGTCGCTTCCACCGCGGCGGAAGCCGAGAAAATCGCGCGCGAAATCGGCGCCGGCGAGATCGTGGTGAAGGCGCAGGTGCACGCCGGCGGACGCGGCAAAGGGACTTTCCAGAACGGCTTCAAGGGCGGCGTTCACATCGTGAAAACGCCGGAGGAAGCAGGCGAAGTCGCCGGCAAAATGCTCGGGCAGACTTTGGTTACGCACCAGACCGGACCGGCCGGCCGCCTCGTGAATCACGTGCTCGTCGCGGAGTCCGCTGACATCGAGCGTGAGATTTATTTCGCCGTGCTGCTCGATCGCGCGACGGCGGCGCCGTTGATCGTCGCGAGCACCGAAGGCGGCGTGGAAATCGAAACCGTCGCGGAGAAATCGCCGGAGAAAATCATGCGCGAGCCGGTTGATCCGCTCGCGGGTTTGCAGCCGTTCCAGACGCGCAAACTGGCGAAGCAGCTCGGTTTCAAATCGAACGAAATCAAGCCGGCGGCGAAACTGTTCGACGCGCTCTATCGCACCTTCATCGCCTCGGATTGCTCGATGGTGGAGGTGAACCCGCTGGTGGTCACCAAGACCGGCGAAGTCCTTGCGCTCGATGCGAAATTTAACTTCGACGACAACGCGCTCTACCGGCACCCGGAGATCGCCGCGATGCGCGACACCGCGGAAGAGGATCCGCGCGAAGTCGAGGCTTCGAAGAGCGGGCTCAACTACATCGGCCTCGACGGCAACATCGCCTGCCTCGTGAACGGCGCCGGCCTCGCGATGGCGACGATGGACATCATCAAATTTTACGGCGGCAGCCCGGCGAACTTCCTCGATGTCGGCGGTGGCGCGACCGAGGAGCAGGTCACGGAGGCGTTCAAGCTCCTCGTTTCCGACCCGAACGTGAAGGCGATTCTGGTGAATATTTTCGGCGGAATCATGAAATGCGACATCATCGCGCAGGGGATCGTGAACGCGGTTCGCGCGGTGAACTTGCCGGTTCCGCTCGTCGTTAGGCTGGAAGGCACCAACGTTGCCGAGGGAAAGAAAATCATCGCGGAATCCGGGTTGCCGGTGATCACTGCCGACGACCTCGGCGATGCCGCGCAAAAAGCCGTCGCGGCGGCGAAAGGAAAAGCATGATCAAGGAAGTAGCTTTCGTGGCGATCGCGGTCTCCGATTTCAAACGCGCGCGGAAATTTTACGAGGAGACGCTGGAACTGAAGCCCGACTCCGCGCCGGGTGATTTTCCCTGGGCGGAATACACGTTAGGCGGCACCACGATCGGCGTCGGCCAGCATCCCGCGTGGCAACCTTCGCGAGATGGAACCACGGTCGCTTTTGAAGTCGACGACATGGATAAAACGATCGCGACGCTGAAAGAGCGCGGGGTCGAGTTCGACATGGAGAAAACCGAAACGCCGGTCTGCTGGATGGCGCAGTTTCGCGATCCGGACGGGAACAAGCTCGTCGTGCATCATCGCAAATCTGCCTAACGAAATGATCGCTCAGGAAAGCAGGAAAGCAGGAAGGAATTTGAAAGCCAGAAAACCCGAAAGCGAATCCCGGCTCTTTCCCCTTTCTGGTTTCCTGGCTCTCAAATTTCCCCCTTCTTCTTCCTGCTTTCTAATTCAAAATCTTTCATGTCCGTCCTAGTCGATAAAAACACCCGCCTCTGCGTGCAGGGCATCACCGGCAGCGCCGGCGGATTTCACGCGCGGCAGTGCATGGAATACGGGACCAATGTGGTCGCCGGCGTCACGCCGGGGAAGGGGGGCCAGAAGTTTGACGACAAGGTTCCGGTCTTCGACACCGTCTGGGAAGCGCGTCAGGAAACCGGCTGCAATGTCTCGGTGATTTTCGTCCCGGCCTCGGGCGCGGCTGATGGCATTTTGGAAGCAGTCGATGCCGGCGTGGAGCTCGTGATTTGCATCACGGAAGGCATCCCGGTGATCGACATGATGCGGGTGAAAGCCGAGATGGTCGGCAAGAAATCTTGGCTGATCGGACCGAATTGCCCGGGCATCATCACGCCCGGCGAATGCAAAATCGGGATCATGCCCGGTTACATTCACAAGCCGGGCAACGTCGGCGTGATCTCGCGCAGCGGCACGCTGACCTACGAAGCGGTCTGGCAGCTCACCTCGCGCGGATATGGCCAATCGACCTGCATCGGCATCGGCGGCGACCCGATCAACGGGATGTCGCACCTCGATGCGGTGAAACTTTTTCACGACGATCCGAAAACCGAAGCGCTGATTTTGATCGGCGAAATCGGCGGCACCGCGGAGGAAGAAGCGGCTGCGTGGATCCAGGAAAATTACAAAAAACCGGTCGCCGCGTTCATCGCCGGTGCAACCGCGCCACCGGGACGCCGAATGGGTCACGCGGGCGCGATTGTCTCCGGCGGAAAAGGAACCGCCGCGGGCAAAATCGAGGCGCTGCAAGCCGCCGGAATCGCCGTCGCGGACACACCCGCGACCATGGCCGACACTTTGATTCAGCAGATGAAAGGGAAGAAATAATCCGATGCCAGTGACCGCCAAAGGACTCGAAGGAATCATCGCCAACTCGACGCGGCTCAGCTCCGTGGTGGGCGACAAAGGCGAACTCGTTTACGCCGGCTACGACATCAACGAACTCGCCGGCAAGGTGAGCTACGAAGAGGTCGTTTACCTGCTTTGGAACGGCAAATTGCCGAACCGGTCCGAGCTCGAGAACTGTCGCGAAACGCTGCGTTCGCAGCGCGAGTTGCCGCAGGACATCATCGATTTTCTGCAGAAGGCGCCGAAAAAGGCGGAGCCGATGGATGTGATCCGGACCGCGGTTTCCATGCTCGGGGTTTACGACCCGGAGATGGACCAGGAAGCGACGCCGGAGCTGAACAAAAAGCGCGCGCGCAGCATCACCGCGAAGATCGGCGTGATCGCGGCCTACTTCCATCGCGCTCGGAATGGCAAAGAACTCCCGCCGGTGCGCGACGATCTCGGCGAGGCCGCGCATTTCCTTTACCTGATGAGCGGCGAAGCGCCGACGCAGGAAGCGGCCGATACTCTCGACGTCGCCTTTGTCCTGCACGCGGATCACGGGATGAACGCCTCGACCTTCAGCGCGCGCGTCACGATCGCGACCTTGAGCGACATTTATTCCGCGATCACTTCGGCAATCGGCACGCTCAAAGGCCCGCTCCACGGCGGCGCGAATGAAGGCGTGATCCAGATGCTCGAGGAAATCGGGAGCGAAGACAAAGTCGACGCCTACATCGAAAACGCGCTCGCCCAGAAAAAGAAAATCATGGGCATCGGCCACCGCGTTTACCGGACGCTCGACCCGCGCGCGCCGCACCTCCAGAAGATGGCGGTGAAACTGAGCGCGCAGCTCGGCGATCCGAAGTGGATCAACATGTCGGAGCGGATCGCGAAGTTGATGAAGGAAAAGAAGAACCTGAACGCGAACGTCGATTTCTATTCCGCGACGGTTTACTATTCGTTAGGCATTCCGACCGATCTGTTCACGCCGGTTTTTGCGATCGCGCGCTGCTCCGGCTGGTGCGCGCATGTGCTCGAGCAGCTCGAGGATAATCGGCTCTACCGCCCGCTGAGCGAATATGTCGGCGAGCCGGTCGGTAAGACCGTCGTGCCGCTCGCCGAACGCGAATAGCGGGCAGCACGCGCGTCTGCTGAAGGCGGCGGCGCGATCCGTTGCGGGCCTCTCTTTCACCGCGTATTTGTTGCCTCCGATGGAGCCCGGCAAATCACCTTGGGGACGCCAGACTTGGGCGCTGCTGCGCGCCGGTCCGTTCCGCCGTTATCTCATCGGCACCTCCATCTCCGATACCGGCACCTGGATGCAGATCATGGCCCAGGGCTGGATCATGAGCACGCTCACGAACAAGGCGATCATGCTCGGCATGGTCAATTTCGCGGCCGGCTTGCCGATGATTTTCCTGGTCATGTTCGGCGGCTCGATGGCGGATCGTTTCGACAAGCGCCGCATCCTGATCTGGACGCAGGTCGTGCAGATCGCCCTCGCGGTCCTGATCGGTTACCTGATCTTTCGCGGGCAAATCCAGATCTGGCACATCATCACCGTGGCGGGTTTGCTGGGCATCGCTTTCGCCTTTGAACATCCGGCCTTGAACGCGCTCGTGCCCGAGTTGGTGAAACAGGAGCAGATCGCCGCCGCGGTCGCGCTTGATCGCGGAGTTTTTCATTGCTCGCGGCTGGTCGGGCCGGCCGTGGCCGGAATCGTGGTCGGCATCTGGGGCGCGGCGACGGCGTTTTTTGTTAACGCGTTTTCCTTCGTCGCCTTCATTCTCGCGCTCGTCTCGTTGCCGGCGCGGCCGGTCGGCAGCCAGGAGGAGGAAGCGCAACGCGCGAGCGGATTCAAGGACGGTTTCCGCTACGTCCGCCAGGACCGGCCGAGTCTCGCGATGGTCGGGATGATGGCTTCGATGACGATTTTCATTTTCCCCTCCGTCTCGGTGATGATGCCGCTCTACGCGCGCGACGTGCTCCATTTTGGACCGACCCTTTTCGGCTATCTGATGGCCGCTTCGGCCGTGGGATCGGTCATCGGCGCGGTGGCATTGGTTTCGCTGCCGCGGACGCAACGCCTCGCCGGGATGATGGCGAGCACGCTCTCGGTCGTGCTCGCCGTGATCGCGCTGAGCCGGGTGCATCTTTTCAGTTTTGCGGCGGCGACTCTCGTGATCATCTCCTTTGGTCTCTCGCTCATCTTCGGGCTCTCGAACACGATCGTGCAGGAACGCGCGCCCGCGTATTTGCGGGGGCGGGTTTCAGCGGTGATGGGTCTGAGCTTCTTCGGGATCATGCCGGTCGCTGGTCTTGGCGTGACCAGTCTGGCCGATGCCATCGGGATGCGGACCGCGTTGGCCGCGTCGGCGGTCTGTTATGGCGTGGTGGCGATGCTCATTCTCCTGCGCATCGGTCGCGCCCTGAATGAAAACCCCGCGCCGCTGGTGCGCGCGCCGATACCGGAAGAGGCGGCGGTTTCCTGAGGACTCGTTAGGCCAAAATGATTTCGTTCTCCACCTGCTGGAATTCCGCCCGCCACACCGCGGGCGACCAGATGCTTGGCGAGATCAAGAACAAGCTCGGCTTCGAGTTGATCGAGCTCGGGCACGGCATCCGGATTTCGCTCATGCCGGGGATCCAGAAAGCCTTCGAGCGCGGGATCGTCCGCTTTAGCAGCCTGCATAATTTCTGCCCGCTGCCGGTCGAGGTGATGAGCGCGTCGCCCGATTGCTACACCTTCTCCGCGCGCACTGCGCACGAACGCGCGCGCGCGGTAAAGCAGACACTGCAGACGATCGATTTCGCGGAGCGGCTCGGCGCGCCGTTTGTGGTCCTGCATTGCGGCCGCGTGCCGATCCCGCGCGTGACCGATCCGCTGATCGACCTGATCAAAGCCGGCAAAATGTATTCGCGCGAATACGTGAAACGCAAAGTCACCGCAGTCGCGAAGCGCGAGCAGCACGCGGCCATGTACCTCGATCGCGTGCGCGAATGCCTGAAGCCGATCGTGGAACACGCCGCGAAAAAAAATATCCGGCTCGGGATTGAAGGCCGGCGCGGCTACGAGGAAATCCCGAGCGAGCGCGAGCTGCCCGCACTGCTCGACGAAATCGCGGCGCCGCACGTCGGCTACTGGCACGATTTCGGGCACATCCAGATCAAGGAAAACCTCGGCTTCCTCGATCACGCGGAATGGCTCCGCACGATCGGCCCGCGCGCGTTTGGTTGTCATCTGCAGGATTGCATCTGGCCGGCGCAGGATCACCAGCCGCCTTTCGCGGGCGACGTCGACCTGGAGAAGCTCGTGCCGCTTTTGCCTAACGACTGCCAGTACGTCTGGGAAATGAGCCCGCGCAAAACCGCGGAGGAAATCAACCGCTCGGTGGAGGCCTGGCACGCGCACTTTGGCGCGGCGCGAGATCGCTGATTGCCGACGCTGCCGCTTAAACTACCGTGCGCTGCCGCGAATGAAAAAGGTCCTGCTCTCGCTTCTCCAGATCGCGGTCACGCTCGCCGTGCTCTTCTGGGTTTTCCACGATCCGGACAAGCGGCACAAGATGGGGGTGGCGCTGAGCATGGCGGATTACCGCTGGGTCGTGGCGGGAATCCTCTGCTACTGCCTGGTGGAATTCGTCGCCGCGATTCGCTGGTACATCCTGCTCCGGGTGCAGAAGATTTATCTCAGCATCCCGCGCGTCTCCGGGCTGTTTTTGATCGGCATGTTCTTCAACCAATTCCTCCCCGGCGGCACCGGCGGCGATCTCGTAAAAAGTTATTTGCTGCTCAAGGAAACGCCGGGCAAAGCGACGGGCGCGCTCCTCGCGGTCGTCTTCGATCGCATGATCGGGCTCATCGCGCTGATCAGCATCACCGGTACCTTGATCGCGCTCCGTTACCGCTGGCTCACTCAGCATCAGGAAACGAAACATCTCGTCTGGCTGTTGATCGCGATCCTCGGCAGCGCCGTGCTCATGCTCGTCACGTCGTTTGTGGTCAGCGGGTTCAACCTCGCGCACTCGCTGCCCGCGCGTTTTCCGGGCCGGGAAAAGCTGATCGAGCTTTCCGCTTCCTATCATCTCTACGCGCATCATTGGCGCGCGACGCTGGTCGCGTTTGCCGCTTCGGTCGTCGCGCATCTCTCGACCTTCGCCACCTTCCTCTGCGTCGCCTACGCCTTCCGCGCGAAGGTCGGCGTGCTCGATTTTTTCGCGATCATGCCGATCGAGCGCACGATCTCTTCGTTGCCGATCAGCTTCGCCGGCGTCGGCCTGCGCGAGAAGATTTTCCAGGTCATGCTTAACGGGCTCTGCGGCGTGCCCGAAGCCGTCGCGGTGCTGATCGGCTCGATGAGTTTTCTCGTCATGCTCATCTCCTGCGCGCCGGGCGGGTTGGTCTATTTCTTCTACAAACCGAGCGGGCAAACCGGCCACGTGAAGATGAGCGAGATGCGCGAGGAAGTGGCCACGCTCGAGCATGAAATCACCGAAGCCGAGTAAGCCCACGCGGAAGCGCAAACCGCCGCGGCCGTTCGTCGCCGCGACTTTCGCGATGACGGTCGACGGCAAGATCACAACGCGCGCGTTCACCCCGGTAGATTTCACTTCGCGCGAAGACAAGCGCCACCTGCTGCGGCAGCGTTCGTTAGGCGACGCCGTCCTGATCGGCCGGAGCACGCTCACGCACGACAACGTCCGCCTCGGCCTGCCCGACCCGAAGATGCGGGCCGAGCGCGAAGCCCGCGGCCAGTCCGCCTACCCGCTCCGCGTGATCGTCTCCAACGAAGGCCGAATCGATCCCGCGCTGAATATTTTCCAAACCGACTTCGCGAAGATCGTGATCTTCTCGACCACGCGGATGCCGCGCAAATACCAGGTCGCACTCCGCGAAAAAGCGACGCTCCGGCTGAGCGACACCCGCCACGTCGATCTTGCGCGCATGCTCCAACTCCTCCGCAGCGAATATGGCGTGCGACGGGTCGCCTGCGAAGGCGGCGCGGAGCTGTTTCGAGGATTGCTCGAGTTGCGGCTCGTCGATCAGCTCAACCTCACCATCGCCCCCTACATTTTCGGCGGGAAAACCGCGCCGACTTTAACCGGCCGCGGCACCAGCTTTCTACCGGCCAGCGTGCGCTGTTCCCTCCAGGAAATGCGCACCGTCGAGGACGAATGTTTCGTTAGTTACCGGCTGAGGTATTCCGCGTAGCCCGGGCCGCGACACCCGGACATTATCAGCGCGACCCTTGCGCCCTCCGGCCCAACCGAAAGCGCGGCGGCGGTTCCAGTCTGCCCTTTCGTTGCGAATTCCCGCCGAACTCGTCCAATCCCCGCCCATTCCGTCCCGTTCCTGGGACAACTACAAGATGTTGGGAATTTTTGTCGATAATCACGGAGAAGCGAGGTCAAATCACGGAGAAGCGAGGTCAAACCACGGAGAAGTGAACTCGAATCACGGAGAAGTGAGGTCGAATCACGGAGAAGTGAGGTCAAATCACGAAGAAGCGAGGTCAAACCACGGAGTAGCGAGGTCGAACCACGGAGAATGGAGTTCGAATCACGGAGAAGTGAGGTCGAATCACGGAGAAGTGAGATCGAATCACCGAGAAGGGAGGTCAAATCACGAAGAAGCGGAGTGGAATCACGAAAGATTGGGGCCCAACCGCGCTGCCGTCGGGCTCTGATTATCGAAACCTTCCATAACCGCACCAGGCAACAACCCAGCCTTGCCTACACCGGCCCCATCACCTTCGAATCAATTCCGAACTAAAATCACCGTTCCTCACGGTCCGAAGA
Organism: uncultured Verrucomicrobiae bacterium; assembly: GCA_963742845.1. Classification (GTDB taxonomy): domain Bacteria; phylum Verrucomicrobiota; class Verrucomicrobiia; order Chthoniobacterales; family UBA10450; genus Palsa-1392. Next base: position 386,785 of record CAVUNK010000005.1, read on the forward strand.
AACAGAGCGGAATTTCTCGCTTCCTCGGCCCAGACGCGGACGGCCTTCAGGCGTGCATTCTTCCTGCGTGGCAGGCTCGGCCAGAGCTTTGCGCAGCAGCGCCACCAGCGTCTCCCACACCGCCCGGCTCTCCTCCACATAGCCGCGCGGGTGTCGCAGCATCTTTTCGTTTAGCCGCAGATAGACAAGGTGCCCCTCCGCCTTCTCGAGCAGCCGCGCGAGCGAATCGCCCGCCAGCGGCTGAAACTGTCCCCGTCCGTGAAGCCCCTCGGGAATCGGTCCATACCCTCACATTCCTCGCGGTGGGAGCCATCCAGCCAGAATTGCCGTGAGTTTGGTGCGATCAAAGCATAAGAATTCGCTGAACTCAGGCGCTAGGCCAGGCAATGCTATGCAAGATACTGACAAGTCGAATAGTCATTTAGGACTTCTGCAGACGAACCTGATTCGCATCGGCTTTGAGCGAGATGCTCAAAGCCCACTCCTGGCACTGGGCGATCCCTATTCAGGACGCCGTGCTTTACGAACCGCAGAATGTCGGGATTGGCCGCGCGGAAATCTCCGCCGATGTGGCGCACACCGAAGACGGCGGGATTAAAGCGTTTTACCTCCTGATTGATCCTACGGTCGAATAGACCGATGCCCGTTCATTTTATGCGAAACCCTGTTCTTAGTTTTATTCTGATTGTTTTCGCTGCGCTCTTGGTGGCGGCTGCTCCGGCCCCGATGCAAATCAACGACGCGCTCGGGCGACATCTGCTCCTCTCACATCCGATTCCGGGTTGGACGCTCGAGGACAGGAAACAGCACTTCACTGGCAGCGGCGTCTTCGACCTTGAGTTCGACTACGAGAGCGGACGTGTCCGCGAGGTTCGCGTCGTGAAGAGCACTGGGCATGAGGGCTTTGATCGCAACATCGCGGCCGGCTTGAAACGATGGAGAGCGAAGAAGGATGCAATTCACGTTTTGCGATTGTCCCTGACCTATGCCGTAGGGACGGTAGACCTAGGCCCGGACGCTCGCGCCTTTCCGAAGTAAGAGGAAGCAGCTCTGGTGCGACGAAGCAGGCGGAGGGCTGGTCTTCGCTCGTGCCGATGCGGATGACGCCCGAGTCGGTCCTGGTCCCCTGAGCAGAGTGCTCCGTGAACGGTGAAGAAGGGACAGTCTCGTCCTGCGACTCTGGCAAAACGGCTGCAGGCAAACTGGAAACGCCTGCCCCTGATTGCGCGGCTCCCGGCGTCGTTTATCCTGTCGCGCGTTTTTCGCGCGACTCATGCACACCGGCAACTCGATCATCATGCACGCGCCCCGTGAGCGGATTTTCGAGACGGCGGCGGACCTGGAAAATTGGCCGCGCATCCTGCCGCATTATCGTTACATCAAAGTCCTCGAGCGCCGGCCACAGAGCAGCATCGTGGAAATGGCTGCGACCCGGTCCGGGATTCCAATTTCGTGGACGTCGGAGTTCGCGGTCGATCGCGAGCGGATGGAGCTGCGGTTCGATCACCTGAAGGCTTTTACTCGCGGGATGCATGTGGTCTGGACTTTCACCGAAACGCCCGACGGCGTGCTCGTGGAAATCATGCACGAGCTTCGTTTTCGCGTGCCCGCGCTCGCGCCGATTGCCGAGCCGATCATCGGCGGATTCTTCATTCATCACGTCGCGAACCAGACCCTGCGCTGCATGAAGGCGCATCTGGAAGCGACCCCCTAACGAATCATTTTTATGCCTGAGAAAAAACGCCGCGCCGTCATCACCGGACTCGGACCGATCACCGCGATCGGGACCGGCCGCGAGGAATTCTGGAACGGCCTGCGCGCGGAAAAAAGCGGCGTCGGTAAGGTGACGATGTTCGACAGCTCGATCTTCAACGCGCATTGCGCGGCGGAGATTGCCGATTGGGCGCCGGAGAAGTTTTTCCCGCCGCACCGGCTGAAACGGCTCGATCGTTACGCGCAATTCTCGGTTGCTTCGTCCCAGCTCGCGCTCGAGGACGCGGGGATCAAGTGGTCTAAGGAAGAGCCGCAGCATCGGGTCGGCGTGAGCTTCGGCACCGCGCTCGGCGGGATCGCGAACGCCGAATCGGAGCACGCGCATTTTTTGAAAAAAGGGAGCCGGGCCGTGAACCAGACGCTCGCGCTCCAGGTTTTTGGCGGCTCCGCGCACACCAATATCGCGATCGAGTTTGGCTTCCGCGGCGCGGGCACGACGAACTCGAATAGCTGCGCGAGCGGCACGATTTCCGTCGGGGAAGCGCTCCGTTACATCCGCGATGATTTTGCCGATGTGATCGTGGCCGGCGGCGCCGAGTCGCCGCTGAGCCAGCTCACTTATGGCGCGTTCGCGTTCATCAAAACGATGAGCCAGTACGCGGGCGATCCGGCCGAGGCGTGCCGGCCGTTCGACCGGTTGCGCGATGGCTTCGTGATGGGTGAGGGGGCGGCTTCGCTCGTGATCGAGGAACTCGAGCACGCCCGCGCGCGCGGTGCGCACATCTACGCAGAGGTGCTCGGTTATAGTTTGAATAACGACGCGTTTCACATGACCTCGCCGCTCCCGAGTGGCGACTCCTCGATCCGCGCGATGCGCGAGGCGCTCGCCGATGCGCAGCTTGAGCCTAACGAGATCGATTACATCAACGCGCACGCCAGTTCCACCCAGCTCAACGACAGCACCGAGACGATGGCGATCAAGGAAGTCTTCGGCGCGCACGCTGGGAAAATGCCGGTGAGCGGGACGAAGGCTTTCACGGGTCATCCGCTGGGCGCGACCGGCGCGATCGAGGCGGCGCTTTGCGCGCTCGCGATCGATCGCAGCTGGATCCCGCCGACCTTGAACTGGGAGAATCCCGATCCCGCCTGCGACCTCGACGTGGTCCCGCAGCATGGGCGCGAGGCGAAGCTCGATTACGTGCTGAGCAATTCGTTCGGCTTCGGCGGGATCAACGCCTGCGTGGTGCTCGGGCGGGTGCGGGAGTAGTTCCTAATCTTGCTCCTGCTCGGTCCCCGAAAACGAGCACGAGAACGATTAGGAGCATGAGCAGGAGCAGGATTAGGAGTGGGAGCGTTGACGGCACTCGCGCGCCCCCCTAACGTGCGCGCGTGCAACCCGAGTTGGAGCAGCTCCTTATCCTGCAGGATCGTGCTCAGAAAATCCGGCAGGTGGAAGCGGAACTCCGGACGTTGCCCCACGAGCGCAAGTCGCTTGACGACCAGATGACCGCGGCCGCCGCGCATCTCGAGTTGCTGAAGAAAAACGCGCGCCAGCTCGAGGTGGACAAAAAAAATCTCGAACTCGATATCGGCACCCGCAGCGAGAGCATCGCGCGCCTGAAGACGCAGCAATACGAGACGCGCAAGAACGATGAGTTCACCGCGATGGGTCGCGAGATCGAGCGTTACCAAACCGAAATTAGCGGGATCGAGGATCGCGAACTCGAGCTGATGGAGCAGGCCGATACGCTGAAAGCGCAGATCGGCGCCGAGGAAAAAGAAACCGCCACGGCGAAGGAATCAATCGGCCGGCAGGTGGCGAATCTCGACGCGAAAGAGGGCACGCTGAATAACCGGCTTACCGAACTACGGACCGACCGCGACGCTCTCGCGGCGAAGGTGGACGAAGATTTGCTCGATCTTTTTAACCGGCTCTTCGCGAGCAAAGGCGACGCGGCGGTGGTCGCGCTGGAGCATGATTTTTGCACCGGTTGTCACATGAAAGTGACCACGCAGACCGCGGTTCGCGCGAAAGGCGGGCGCGAGATCGTGAACTGCGAGCAGTGCGGGCGGATTCTCTACGTCGCGGAATAGGGGTAGCGGCGGCGCGCTGATTTGGGCGGTGCCTCACGGTCATCCTGAGCGGAGCATTAGCGGAGTCGAAGGATCCCGCCGGGCTTCCCGGAAGCTCTGATACCAAAAACCGGAAGCGGATCTTCCCAGCAACTCCACGGGATCCTTCGACTCCGCTAGCGCTTCGCTCAGGATGACGATGGGCCGCTTCGAGGACGCTCAGGATTCTCCGTCGCCGGCGGCTCAGACGTTGAACCGGAACTCCACTACGTCGCCATCTTTCACGACGTAGTCCTTGCCTTCGATCCGGAGTTTGCCGGCTTCGCGCGCCTTGGCGAAACTGCCTAACGAGACCAAATCGTCGAAGTGCACCGTCTCCGCGGCGATGAAGCCGCGCTCGAAATCGCTGTGAATGACGCCGGCCGCGGCAGGCGCCTTGTCGCCTTCGTGAATGGTCCAGGCACGCGTTTCTTTCTCGCCCGTGGTGAGGTAAGTGCGCAGGCCTAACAAGTGGTAAACCGCGCGAATGAGCGCGCCGACGCCGCTGCTCTCGACCCCGAGATCGCGCAGATATTCCTGCGCTTCGGCTTCCGGGAGATCGACCAGTTCGCTCTCGATCTGCGCGCTGATCACGACCGCCTCGGTTGCGAAATGCGCCTTCGCATACGCTTCGACGGCGCGCACATGTTGGAGCGCGGCGTTCGCTTCGTCGCGCTGCGCGATCGCGGCGAGATCGCTCTCGCCGACGTTGCAGGCGAAAAGCGTCGGCTTGGAAGTGAGCAGGAAAAATTCGCGCGCGATGATTTTTTCTTCCTCGACCAGATCGAGGGTGATCGCCGGTTTTCCGGAGTCGAGATGCGGGAGCAGGCGCTCGATCAAGGCTGCTTCGGCCTTCGCGGTTTTCGAGCCCATCCGGACTTCCTTTTGCAAACGGTCGCGGCGTTTTTGGAGCGCGCTCATGTCGGCGAGGATGAGCTCGGTGTTGATCACCTCGATGTCGCGCACCGGGTCGATCGAGCCGCTGACGTGGTGGATGTCGCCGTTCTCAAAACAGCGGACCACCTGCACGATCGCGTTCACTTCGCGGATGTGGCTGAGGAATTGGTTGCCGAGGCCTTCGCCGGCACTCGCACCTTTCACGAGGCCGGCGATGTCGACGAACTCGATCGCGGCCGGGATGACTTTTTGCGAATGCGAAAGGTCCGAGAGCACCTGGAGCCGCGGGTCAGGGACGGTGACGACGCCGAGATTCGGATCGATCGTGCAGAAAGGATAATTAGCCGCCTGCGCCTTTTGGGTGCGGGTGACGGCGTTAAAGAGGGTGGATTTGCCAACGTTAGGCAAACCCACGATTCCGGCGCTCAACATAGGCGCGGAGGGTAAGGCCGGTCGCCGGTGGTCGCAATCGCTGCGCTACAACGCGTTCACTTTCGCGACGTAGGCGCGGATGTCGCACTTCCGCTCGAGACCGGCGGCGTTCATGTAGCGGACCTTGCCGAAGATTTTGCGCTCGGGCCACGGACGATCGTGCAGGCCGAAAAGCCAGCCGATGTTGGCGAAGGAATTCGCGTCGCGGCCATCGAGGAAATATTTGTTGTTGAGCGCGAGCGCGGTGGCGTGCGCTTCCTCCGGCGTCGGGGACCATTCGAGGATTTTTTTGCCCCAATACATGCGCATGTAGTTGTGCATGTAACCGGTCACGCGCATCTCGCGCATGGCGGCATTCCAGTAGGGATCGTGGGTCGCGCCGGACTCGAGCTCGGCGCGGGTGTAGAGGTGCTCGCGCCGGTCGCGGCGATGCTCGCCTAACGACTTCCGCGCCCAATCCGGGAGCGCTTCGTAACGATCGTAGTGCTCGTTCTGATTGCAGAAGTTCATCGTCAGTTCGCGCCTAACGAGCAGCTCGTCGATGAAGCTGTGGATGTTTTCCGCGCCGGCGGATTTTGTTTTGCGGGCTTCGCGCGCGAGCCAGGCGGGGGAGATCTGGCCGAAATGGAGATACTTGCTCATGTGCGAGACGTCGCTGGTCTGCGGCTGGTTCCGGTTCTCTTTGTAGTTGCGGAAGCGGTCGCGGAGGAATTTGCGGAAGAGCTCTTCGGCCGCCTGCGTGCCGCCGTGGAAGAACTGCGTCACGGCCGGAACGGATTCGTCGAGCGGCAATTTCTTCAACAGCTCGACCGAGACTTTTTCGCCGCCGAGCTTCAGGCCTAACGAACTCTGCAGCAGCTTCGCAGCGGGCGGCTGCTCGAGGAAATCCTCGAAGCGCTTCATTACTTTCGGACGCAGGGTGCGCGCGGCGAATTCCTGTTTTTCCGAGGCGAGATCGACCGGCACGATGACATCGCTCTCGACTTGCAGGACCGGGCATTTCGCCTGCGCGACCAGTTTTCTGCGCCATTCTTTTTGGATCCGGAGATAGCCGCGATCGCAAACCAGAAGCGCGGCGCGCCGGCTGATTTTCAGCGCAACTTCCGCGGGATCGCCCAGCTGCAGGACGAACTGGATCTTCCGTTTCCGCAGCGCGGCGGCGGTCTCCGTCCAGACCTTCGAGCATGAAGGTGTAATGGCGGATGTTCGCTTCCGGATAACTCGTTAGGCCAAAGCAGACCACAAGCGGAAGCTTGAGCCGGTTCGCCTCCGCGGCAGCGTACTCGAGCGCGTGATTCCACACCGCGCGCTGCGATTGCTGCATCCAATAAACGACGAAATCGCCGCGACCGGGCTTGATCTGGTTTAGCGGGGTGATGCGGTCATTGGGCCCGGTGCTCATCGCCGCCGACCGTACGGTGGGCGCGGAAGGCAGGCAACGGCCTCAGGCCAGCGCCGGCTCGTGTTGCAGCGAGCTGGCCACGGTCTCGGCCAGATGATCGGGGAGATACGGCTTGGGCAGAAAGCCGTGATTTTTTTCCTGCTCGAAATCTTCTCCGAGCAGTTCGGCGCTGTAGCCGCTGGTAAAGATGACTTTCAGCTCCGGCTTTTCTGCGGTGAGGGTTTGGGCCAGCTCCCGGCCCGACATCGACTCGGGCATCACCATATCGGTCATGAGCAGGTCGATCTGGTCGCGATGTTCCGCCCAGAGTTTGAGTGCTTCGCGTCCATTGGCCGCGGTGAGGATGCGGTAACCCAGAGCGCCGAGCGCGTGGCTGACGAATTCCCGCAGCATTTCCTCATCCTCCACCACCAGGATGGTGATGCCGGCGGAGGGCGCGAGCGGCACGGGCCGTGTCCCTGGTTCGTTCTCTTCCTCGGCGATGGATTCAACGCTAAGCGGGAAGAAGGCGCGGATGGTCGTGCCGGTGGAGGGCGCGCTCTCGACTTCGACCCAGCCGCCGTGCTGTTTCAGCACTCCGTAGACCGTGGCCAGGCCCATGCCGGTGCCTTTGCCCGGTTCTTTGGTGGTAAAAAATGGTTCGAAAATGCGCGCGGCGGTCGCGGCGTCCATCCCGCTGCCGGTGTCTTGCACCAAGAGGCAAATGTAGTCCCCCGGCGCCGCTTCGGGGTGCTGCGCGCAGGATTGCTCATCGATCGCCACCTCGCAGGTGGAGAGGGTGAGCTGACCACCATCGGGCATGGCGTCGCGCGCATTCAAAGCCAGGTTCATGATCACCTGATCCACGCTCCCGGCATCGGCGAAAATCGGCGGCAAATCCGGCGCGAGGCAGGTCTCGAGCGCGATCTGTTCCCCGATAATCCGGCGCAACATTCCGACGGTCTGCTCGACAACGCTGTTGAGCGCGAGCGGCCGACGCTGAATCATTTGTTTGCGGCTGTAGGCGAGAAGCTGGCGGGTGAGGGCCGTGGCGCGCGTGGCCGCTTGCTCGATTTGTTCGAGGGAAGCGTTGAGGTTTTCGTCCGGGCGGTTGTTGCGCAACTGGATCGAGGTGTTGCCCAGGATGACGGTGAGGATGTTGTTAAAATCGTGGGCCACGCCTGCGGCCAGCCGGCCGACGGCTTCCATCTTTTGCGCCTGGCGCAGCTCGTTCTCGAGCCGGGTGCGGGCGGTGATATCCTGCAGGATCAACAATTGGTAGGGCACCTCGCCGAGCTTGAGGATCTGCGCCGTGACCAGGACTTCGCGGGTCTCGCCCGAGTGGGTGCGAATCGCAGAAGGAAACTCGCGCAGCGCCGGTCGCGCGGCGAGCTGGGCCGAAATTTTCGCTTCCGTCCCCGGGTCGGTCCAAAGTTGATCGCCTTTTTCCAGCGCCTCTTGCCGGGAAGAGCCGACGAGGTCGACGAAGCTGGTGTTAACGTCGAGATAGCCGCTGATGTCCAGCCGCCGGATCGCCATCGGCAGCGGGCTGCCGTGGAAGGCTTTGGAAAATCTTTCCTCAGAATGACGCAAGGCCGCGTCGGCCATCGTTCGCTCGGCCACTTCGGCGGTCAGCTCCTGGTTGGCCTCGCGCAAGGCCGCGGTGCGTTCGGCGACGAGCGCTTCCAAATCTTCCCTTTGCCGGTGCGCGATTTGAGTTAGCTCCCACTTGCGGGCGAGCGCGTGCGCCATTTGCAGGACTTCGACGTTATCGAACGGCTTTTTCAGCACGAGCATCTGGTCGGTGTTGCCGATCGTCTTCGCGATCTCGTCCCAGGAATAATCGGAGTAGGCGGTGCAGATGACCACCTGGAGGTCGGGAAATTCGTCCCAGATGCGCGCGATCGTCTCGATCCCGTCCCAACCCGGCGGCATGCGCACATCGACAAACGCGACGGCGTAAGGCGCGCCCTTCGCGGCAGCGGCGCGCACTTTTTCCAGCCCTTCCTGCCCTTGGAAAGCGGAGTCGATCTCGAAACTCCAGGATTGGCCGCCTTGGGCTTTCTTGCCGAAAAGCTCCGCTTCATCGGCGTCCATTTCGGTGGAGAGGAGGGTTTTGCCCGGGCGGAGAACTTTGCGGAAGTCGTCGTGGATCGACGGGTTGTCGTCGATCACGAGGATGCGGCGATTTTCTGGCTCGGCGGGTGGAGGATTCTTGCTCATGCCGGTGAAGTCGAGGAGGCGAGAGGCAAGGCGAGGGTGAAACTCGCGCCCCGCCCCAGGCCGGGGCTGGACACGGAGAGCGAACCGCCCATCTCGCGGGCGGCGAGAGCCCCGCTGTGCAGGCCGAATCCGTGGCCGTCGCGCCTGGTGGTGAAACCATGGGCGAAGACCCGGGTGAGGTTCTCCGTGGAGATGCCGATGCCGTTGTCGGCGACGACGATGTGGATGTTTTCCGGCTGCTCGTGAATGGAAACCGTGATCCGCTTCTCGAGCTGCTGCGATTCGTCGAGCGCATACTTCGCGTTGCGCAGGAGGTTGATTAAAATTTGCAACACTTTGTGCCGATCCACCCGCACCGGCGGCACGGCGGAGAATTGTTTTTCCAGAGTCACGCCGTGGCGTTCGAACGCGGAGGCGTTCATCGCGAGGGCATCCGCCACCAGACCTTCCGCGAGCAGATTCTCGAAGACGCCGCTGACCTTGGCGTAGCTCTGTTGCATGGCCACGACTTCCTTGATGTGCTCGATGTTGCGCCCGAGCTGGTCGGCTTCTTCGAGGAGTTCGGCATTTTCCGTGACGAAGAATTCTCCCAGCTTCGCGAGGTAGGGGGGCAGCTTCTTTCCGGCCGGGTCGTTCGTGAGGTAATCGGCCAGGGTGCCGTTCTTCGAGGTGAGCAGGGCGGCGGCTTCGACCAGCATCGGCGCCTTCGATCGGCGCAATTTTTCGATCACCAGACTGGCCGAGACGTTCACGCTGTTGAGGACGTTGCCGACGTTGTGGAGCACGCCGGTGGCGACCTCGGCCATGCCGGCGAGGCGGGAAGTTTCGAGCAGCTTTTGTTGCGACTCGTGCAAAGCCGCCTCCGCGCGTTCGCGCTCGACGATCTCGCGCTGAAGCGCATTGATTTGTTCCTGGAGCTTCGACTGTGCGCCGAGGAGGGCGTCATCCTGCACTTGGATTTGGGCGAGCATTTGGTTAAAGGCGTCGGTCAACACGCCCAACTCGTCCTCGCATACCTTTTTCGCGCGGACGGAGTAGTCCTTGTGATCGGCCACGGTGCGCGCGGTTCCGGTGAGGCGCAGAATCGGATCGGTGATGAAGCGTTGGAATTGACTCGAGAGCACGAACGCGAAGAGAAGCGAAGCGACCAGGACCAAGGCGAAGATGCCGCCGAAAAGCTGGAGCAACTGGGCCGTCATCGCGTGCAGGTCGGCCAGCAGATAGAGCGTCCCTTCGCTCTTGCCGTTTAGCAGCACCGGTTGCGCGAGAAGGATGCGGTTTCCGTTAATTTGGAAGCCCCTCTCCAACTTCGCCGCCGCGATCTCTTTCTCGTCCCGCGCGCTGCCAGAAAAAGCCAGCCGCTGCCGGTCCATCGATTCCAGCCGCGCGCTGACAATCTGAGGCATGGTCTTTAAACCGCTGAGGATTTGCGCGGCCGCGTCCTCGTCCTTGAACATGACGGCGTCGGCGCAGTTATGGGCGGTAATCTCCCCGACGACGGCCAGCTCGTGGGCCGATTGTTGCCGCAGGGTGTAGGCCTGGAAAAAGAAGAGCGCAGTAAAAGCCAGGAGCAGGACCGCGCCCGTGATCAACATGATCACGAACATGATTTTCTGCCGGATCGGGCGGTCGCGCAGGCTGAGACTCACAGACACGGAAGGGAGAAAGCGATTTTCGCGCCCAGCCGAAATTTATTAACCAGCGAGCAAAAAAACTTCGATCCCGCAAACCGATGCCTCCGTTGGAACGTCATCTGCTCAAGTGGCAGCGAAATGTCCATGCCCAGTAGCTTCGTGGAGGTGGCAAAGCCGCCGAACGCTCCTCCCGCGTCGGCTCCGGTCGCGCGTCATCGTTCTTTCCACGGGATCATCCTCGCCATCGCCACTCTGGCTTTGGGTGGCGGTTTCTGGATTCTCTCTCATCAGCTGGCCCCGCAGATCACCGCGCCGCCTTCCCCGGAATCGGCCTACGTCGCCTCATTTCCGGAGAAAAGCATCGCCGTGCTTCCTTTCGAGAATCTGAGCAGGGGAGAGAAGGACCCGCAGCTGGGCGATTCGGTGCAGGATGATATTCTCACCGCCCTTGCCAAGATCGCCGACCTGCGCGTGATCAGTCGCACGTCGGTCAGCAGTTACGTTCCCGGGCAGGCGCGTAGCCTCCGTCAGATCGCCCAGAGCCTCGGAGCCGGATACATCCTCGAAGGGAGCGTGAATCGCTCCGGCGAAAAGGTGCAGATTAGCGTCCATCTGACTGATGCCCGCCAGAGAACCAGATTGTGGGCGATGAGTTACGACCGGAACCTCGGTATGACCGCTCCCGGGCAAAGCGAACTGGTGCGGCGAATCGCCACTCAACTCCAGGCGGAGATCACCCCGAAGGAAAGAGCCGCGCTCGAGGAGCGCTCGACGCAGGACCTCGTAGCCTACGGACACTACATCCGGGGGAAAACGCTCGTGGCCAGCGTCGCGAACGCCCAAATCAGCGAGAAGCTGAACCAGGCGGTGCAAGCGCTGGATCAGGCGGTCGCGCGCGATCCGAATTTTTTCCTCGCCTGGTGCCAGTTGGCCGCGGCCCACGATTACATCTACTTCTTTGGATTCGACCGCACGCCCGCCCGGCTCGCGCTCGCGAAAGTGGCGCTCGATAACGCTCTCCGCCTGCGGCCTGAGGCCGGGGAGAGTCATCTCGCCAAAGCCAATTTTCTCTATCGCTGCTACCTCGATTACGACAAAGCCCGGGCCGAGCTAGCCCTCGCCCAGCGCACTCTGCCAAACAACTCCGAGGCCTTCGAGCTCAGCGGCTACATCGACCGCCGCCAGGGCCTCTGGGCGCAATCCGCGCGGAGCCTGCAGCGCGCGCTCAAGCTGGATCCGCGCAATGCTTTCATCCTGCAGCAAATCGCGGCCAGCTATCAGGAGTTCCGGCAATTCGGGGCGATGGCGGCGGCGCTCGATCGCGCCCTCGCGATTGCGCCCCGCGATCTCGATTCGCGTGTGTCCCGAGCTTTTGTCCAACTGGAATGGAAGGCCGACCCGCGACCGCTCCACCGGACGATCGACACGCTCCTCAGGGAGAACCCGGGAGTGACCAGCGATCTCGCCGACCAATGGCTCTACCTAAGCCTGTGCGAACGCGACTCTGCCGCCGCCGCCCGCGCGCTCGCGGCCATCCCGGCCAGCGGAATTTCCACCGATCTTAATTTCCCTCGCGCCTATTGCGAGGCGCTCGCCGCCCGCGCCCGCGGGGACGAGCCGGCGGCCCGCGCGGCTTTCCTCGCCGCGCGCGCCGAGGTCGAAAAAACTTCGGTCGAGCAACCGGATTACGGTCCGGTCTTCACCGTGCTGGGCCTGATCGATGCCGGCTTGGGTCGCAAAGAAGAAGCGATCCGCGAAGGCCGACGCGGGGTCGAGCTGCTACCGATCGCGAAGAACTCGATCGACGGCGGCGAGCTGATGAAATACCTCGGCGTGATCTACGCCTGGTGCGGTGAAAAAGACCTCGCCATCCAGCAGATCGCCGAGACGCTGCGCATCCCAAGCTCGTTGAGCTACGGCTACCTGAAACTCCATCCCGCATGGGACCCACTCCGCGGCGACCCTCGTTTCGAAAAGATCGTCGCCGATCTCGCTCCGAAAAATTAGCGGGCTTTGCGCTGGAGGGACGGCGCCCGTCCCCTCCACGCCGGTCTTTGGACGTTCCAACCGGTGGAAATCGGGCCGACTGGATTCGAACCAGCGACCTCTTGAACCCCATTCAAGCGCACTACCAAGCTGTGCTACGGCCCGATGACAGGCGCACTATTCGCTGCAGCGCTCGCGGTTGCCAAATTTTTTCGTCGGTTCGCGGCTGCGGCGGTGCGATTTCAGGCCGGGACAAGTGAAGGCCGCTGCAGATATTCGGCGACGGTTGAGGCGAGGCGATCGGGCAGGTAGGGCTTGGCGAGGAAACCGTGTTCGTTGTCGCCTTCGAAATCCGCCCCGAGCAATTCCGCGCTGTAGCCGCTGGTGAAGATGACTTTGAGGTCGGGCTTATCCAAGATGAGGGTGTGCGCGAGCTGGCGGCCGGAGATTGATTCGGGCATCACGACATCGGTCAGAAGCAGGTCGATTTCATCGCGATGATCGGCCCAGACTTCGAGCGCGTCGCGACCGTTGGTGGCGGTGAGGACGCGGTAACCGAGCGCGCCGAGCGCGTCGCCAACATATTCACGGAGCATTTCTTCGTCTTCGACCACGAGAATAGTGACGCCGGCGGTGACGACGTCTTCCACGATGGCGGGCTCATTTTCGACGGGAGGCGGCAGCGCGACAATGGCATCCGTGCTGAGGGGGAAATAGGTGCGGAAGGTGGTGCCGGCGCCGGGTGCGCTTTCCACTTCGACCCAGCCGCCGTGTTGCTTGAGCACACCGTAGACGGTGGCGAGTCCCATGCCCGTCCCCTGGCCGACGTCCTTGGTAGTGAAAAACGGTTCGAACATCCGATCGAGCGTGACCTCGTCCATGCCGTGACCGGTATCGCAGACCGCGAGACAGATGTAGTCGCCATCGAGTGCTTCGGAGAAGCGGGCGCGGTGAGCAGCATCGATCTTAGCGCGGGTAGTCGTAAGGGTGACGCGGCCCCCCTCGGGCATCGCGTCGCGGGAGTTGAGCACGAGGTTCATGATCACCTGGTCGACGTTGCTGGCGTCGGCGAAAACCGGCGCGAGATCGTCGGCGAGCTGCAGATCGATCATGATGTGTTCGCCGATGATGCGGCGGAGCATCGCGACGGTGCCCTGCACGACTTCGTTCAGCGCGAGCGGACGGCGCTGGATGATTTGTTTGCGGCTGTAGGCGAGGAGCTGGCGGGTGAGGGCGGTGGCGCGTTCCGCGGCCTGCACGACCTGCTGGAGAGAAGCACTGAGCTTTTCGTCAAGCCGGGGATTGCGGAGCTGGAGCGAGGTGTTGCCGAGGATGACGGTGAGGATGTTGTTAAAATCATGCGCCACGCCCGCGGCGAGGCGGCCGACCGCCTCCATTTTTTGCGACTGGCGCAACTCGTTCTCGAGCCGGGTCCGCTCGGTCACGTCCTGCAGGATCAGAAGGTAATAGGGCTCGCTTCCGAGCTGGAGATTTTCCGCGGCGACGTTCACTTCGCGGGTCTCGCCGAGCTGGGTTTTGATGGTGGTCAAAAAATTCCGCACCCGGCCCTTGGAGGAGAGATCTGCGGCGAGTGTCTCCGCCGTGTCGGGCTGGGCCCAGAGTGGGTTGGTGCCGGCGAGCGCGATTTCGCGCGGGGCGGCGATGAGTTCGAGGAAGCTTGTGTTTACATCGAGAAAACCGGGCCGGTCGGTGCGCTGGATTCCCATCGGCACGGGGCTGCCATGGAAAGCCTTGGAAAATCGCTCTTCGCTGCAACGTAACTGTTCCTCGGCCGCCGTCCGTTCCGCGACTTCGCCGATGAGCTTCGAGTTGGCGCGGCGCAATTCATTCGTGCGCAGGTCCACGAGCGCGTCGAGCTGCGCCATTTGCCGGTTGGCAATCTGGGTGAGCTGCCACTTCTTCGCGAGCGCGTGGGCCATTTGCAGGACCTCGACGTTGTCGAAAGGCTTCTTCAACACGAGCACGTGATCGGTGTTGCCGACCGCCTTCGCGATCTCGTCCCACGAGTAATCGGAATAGGCAGTGCAGATCACAATCTGGAGATCAGGAAATTCTTTCCAGATGTGGCCGATCGTCTCGATTCCGTCCCAACCCGGCGGCATCCGCACGTCGACGAACGCGACCGCGTAGGGCAATCCGGCGGCAACTGCCGCGCGCACCTTTTCCAAGCCCTCCTGGCCCTGGAAAGCGGAGTCGATTTCGAAGCTCCAGGCTTTCACAAACTCCGGTTCATCGCCGAAGAGCGCGGCTTCGTCGGCTTCCAGTTGTTTGGATAGCCCGGTATCGACCGGACCGAGGATCTTGCGGAAATCTTCGTGGATCGCCGGGTTATCATCGATCACGAGAATGCGGCGATTAGCGGGTTGCTGGTCGTGGGCGGAGGTGTTCATACGTTTGCGAGAGTGGGTAGGGGAACGATGCTGGCCGCGGCCCCGTCAGGCATGATCGGGAGCTCGAGAGTAAAGGTGGCGCCGCGGCGGACGCCGAGGCTGGCGACCGAAAGCGAGCCGCCCATGGAGTGGGCCGCGAGCGCACCGCTATGCAGCCCGAAGCCATGACCGGAGGCCCGGGTGGTGAAGCCGTGGGAAAAAATGCGATCCAAATTTTCTGCGGGAATGCCGATGCCGTTGTCGGCGACGACGATGCGCACTTTCTCCTCGCCCGCGGGCGCGATCGAGATGGTGATCCGCTTGTCGATCCGCTGCACGTCGTCGAGCGCGTACTTGGCGTTGCGGATGAGGTTGATCAAAATCTGCAGCACCTTGTGGCGGTCGACGTGAATCAGCGGGACCTCGGTGAACTGCTTTTGCACGACCACGCCGTGGCGCTCGAAGGCGCCGATGTTCATCGCGATTGCGTCCTCGACCAGGCGGTTGACCTGCAGATTTTCAAGGACGCCGCTGACTTTAGCGTAGCTCTGCTGCATCGCGACGACTTCCTTGATGTGCTCGATATTCCGGCCGAGCTGATCGACTTCGCGAAGGAGTTCCTCGTTTTCCGCGACGAAAAATTCCCCGAGGTTTGCCAGGTAGCCGGGCACCTTACGGCCGTTCGGATCGTTCGTGAGGTAATCGCCGAGATCGCCGTTGCGCGCGGTCAGGAGCGCGGCGGCCTGGCCGAGCTTCGCGACCTTGGAGCGCCGCAATCTTTCCACGACCAGGTTGGCCGAGACGTTCACGCTGTTCAGGACGTTGCCGACATTGTGGAGCACGCCGGTTGCGACCTCCGCCATTCCTGCGAGGCGCGACGTCTCGAGCAGGCGCTGCTGGGTTTCACGCAACGCTTCCGCGGCCTGCTGCCGGTCGGCGATGTCGCGCATCACGGTAGAGAAATATTCCAGTTCCCCGGCCGAATTCTTGTGCGCGATTACGACCTGTGAAACCGGAACAACCCGGCCGCCGGGAACGAGCAGCGCGGTCTCGCCCGTCCACGAACCGTTCGCAATCGCGCCCGGGATTCCTTCCTCGGTCACGAGTTCGGCGGCCCACTGCGGGTGGAAATCGAGAAACTTTATCCCGGTCAGGTCGCGTCCGTCGGTGAGGCCGAGGATTTCGCGGCCGGCGTGGTTCAGGTAGAGCGCGGTCCCGTCGGGGGATATGCTGCCCACGATATCCGGGGTGGCTTCAAGAATCGCGCTGAAGCGCGCCTGCGCCGCGTCCGCAAGCTTTCGTTCGGCGAGCTCGCGCTCGAGTTGCTGAATCTTTTGGATTTGTTCGCGCCGAAAAAGACGCGCCAGAGAAAAAATAAGCACCAGCCCGATGACAAAGATGCCGCTCGCGCCGAAGAACGCCGAGGCCGACGGCAAAGGATGAAAAATGAAGGGCGCGACACAGCCGAACGCCAGCACCAAGCCGGTGATCACCAGGATCCCAAGAGTAGGTTTTTGCCGGATGGCCGGGTCGGTCAGCGTGAACATGCGCGTCTGCCCTCGCTTCAAAGCTATTTTCGCGCCTAGGGCCGCAAATTTTTAGCTTTGTCCCTCAAAAAGAAGGGGTTGAGCGAGGTCGGGCTGCTCCGAACCGGCTCCTGTTGGCTCCCGGCTATTCGATCCAGGCCTGCAGAAAAATGTCGATCAGTTGCGGCAATTCGTCGCTGTAGCCGCCCTCCAAAATCGCGCCAGCCGGGACGGCGGCAGTGCGCAACCATCCGCCGAAAAGGGCAAAGTCTTCGGGCTCCAAGGTCATCTGGGTGAGCGGGTCGCCCGCGAAAGCATCGAACCCGGCGGAGACCAGCAACAGGTCCGGGCGGAACTCGAGCAGAGTGCGCAGCGCCTTTTCCACCGCCGCCCGGTGGACGGCGCGGTCTGCATACGGCCGCACGGTGAAGTTATGGATGTTGCCGGACGACTTCATCCCGGTGCCGGGATAGCCGGGAAATTGATGGATCGAAGCAAACGCGATCTGCGGATCGCCGGCTACGATTGCCTCCGTGCCGTTGCCATGATGCGCGTCGAAGTCCCAGATCGCCACCCGCTTCGCCCCCTGCGCGAGGGCGTCGCGTGCGGCGACGGCGATGTGGTTAAAAAAGCAGAATCCCATCGCCTGGTCGCGCGTCGCATGATGTCCGGGCGGCCGCATCAGGCTGAATGCCGGCGAGCCGCCTAACGACGCCCGCGCCACCGCGCAGGCCGCGCCCGCGGCGCGCGCGGCGTGCCCGAAAATCCCCGGGTAGGCCGGCGTGTCGTGATCGAAATCCTGCGCCGCGGCGCGGACCCGCTCGACGTGCGCGGCGGTGTGGGCCCGCCGCAGTTGCTCGTCCGTCGCCTCCGCCGGCTCGCGCCACTCCCAGTCCGGATGTCGGTCACGCAAAAGCTCCGCGCTTCGCGTGATCCGTGCGGGACGCTCGGGATGGCCCGCCGCGGAAAATTCGGCCGCGCGGGGATCGTGAAAAATGATCACCCGTTCGCGCGCACCAGACCGGCAAAGTTCCCCCAATGGCGCCAGATCAGAAAGAGCGCGAGGAGCGAGCAGACCGCGGCGAGCGGCAAGCCTTCCGGCGCCATGCAGCCGTGAAAAAGCACGATATTCACAATAATCGGGCAGAGAATCACGAGGCCGAGCGGGACGAACCCGATGAGCACGAGGAGCCCGCCGAGAATCTGCAACGCGAAGACCACGGTCATGTATCCGGTGCTGGCGAGCGCAGTGAAATATTGTACGGCGAGCGGGTTCGTCGGCGGCGGCATCTTGATGAAATGGAAGAAACCGTTCAGGCCGAAGATGAGGAAGATCAGGCCGAGCAAAATCCGCGCGATCAGGGTGACGATTTTCATGTAGGCGAAATCTCCGCCGGGCGTCGCTTCGATTCAATCACCGATCTAGCCGGTGGGTCATCGGGATCACCGCAGCGCGATCGCGAACAACTCCGTATCCGTACTGAAGCCGTCGGCATCGACGCCGTTCGGCGCGGTGAAGAGCAATTGATTCCCGAGGACGGTGAGGTTGCCAATGGCGTAGCCAAAGTTGTTCCCGGGTTCCTCATAGACCAACTGCGTTCCCGCGGTCGTGCCGTCGGTCTGCCAGAGCTGCGTGCGCACGGTGAAATGGGCGTCATCCGGCACGATCGAAACAAAGAACACGCGTCCGCCCGCAACCTTATAGATCAGCGGCGAAGAGCGGAGCGGTCCTGGATTGAGATCGGCCAGAAGATGAGTGCCCGCCTCGGTCCCATCGGTCACCCACGGCTCGCTCCCATGCATGCCGTCGTCGGCCGAGAAATAGACGTGGCCCTGGAATTTCGTCATGCCGTTGGGAAAAGAGTCGCCGGTCGGATTGATGTCCTTGATCAGACTGGTGCCGTCGGCTGTTCCGTCGCTCCGAAAAAGCTCGTTGCCGTGAACCCCATCGTCGGCGCGGAAAACGAGCGTTTGCCCGACATTGCCTCGGCCGGTGGCGTCGCCGGCCAGCGGCGCGAGGTGAGCCAGGATTAGCTCCTCGGGATAAGCGGACGCCGGTCCCGGATTCAAGTCGATCACCTGCGCGGTGCCGCCATCGGTGCCATTCGTTTGCCAGAGCTCGACCCCATGAATGCCGTCGTCCGCGCGGAAAACGACCCGTTGCTGGTAGCGGATGAAGTCCGTCGGAGTGGAAGGCTCGAAGCCCGGATTAATGTCCTTCACCCGGTATGTCCCCGCAGCCGTTCCGTCCGTGCGAAATAATTCGCGGTCATAAGTCGCGGTCCCGTCGTGGTTGATCTTGACCGAGTCATCTGCGGCGAAACACGCAAACGCACGCAGGCTGGTGAATTCAATCGGGACGGACCATTGCTCTCCCGGATGGAGATCCAGGATGCGACTCGTGCCCGCGGGGTTGCCGTCCGTTTTCCAAGGCTCCAATCCCCCCGCCGGGTCGAGCGCGGTGAAGAGAATCGTGCTCTCGTCGAGCGCGGCAAAATTCCCCGGAAGCGGCGGGCCGAAAGTGCCGCCGCCAGCCAAGCCCGGGAAAGTGTCGGCGAGCAGGCTGGTGCCCGCGGCCGTCCCGTCGCTTTCCCAGACTTTCGAGCCCACGAAGTCCGGCGAATCAAACCCGTTGAAATAGAGCCGGCCGTTCACCGCCGCGAGGCTGTCGGGGAATCCGTTAGGCAATCCCGGATTGAGATCGATCACCAGCGACGTCCCCGCCGTCGTGCCATCGGTGCGCCACAACTCGAAGCCATGCGTCGCGTCGCCCGCGCGGAAGTAGGCGATCCCATCGAGCACGACGAAGGCTTCAGGATCGGAACCCTCCGGTCCGGGGTTGATGTCCTTGACCAAAGTCGCCGCCGGCAACTCCGCAGCCGCCGGCCCGGCAAAAAGGATGGATCCAAGGATAAGAATGACGCCGGCAGATCCGGCGCGGAGTGAAATTCGCATACTTACGCATACCGGCCGCGAAAAGGATCGTCAACGGGACCAGGGTGGCGCCGCAGCCGCGCGCGTCTGTGCCTCGGTTTGCTTTTCGCCCCTCTTCCGCCAAACTTTTCCCCCATGGCTCTGGATTTAAAAGAGATGATCGCCGCCCGGATGGGCGAGAACTACGACCTGCACGAGCGGCACCTCAATCGCACCCTGGTCGCGGCGCAGCGCGTGATCGGTTTCGACAAGGTCTACGCCCGGGCCGAAGGCGCTTATCTCTACGACATGGATGACCAGCCGTATCTCGATTTCCTGAGCGGCTACAGCGTCTTCAATATCGGGCGTAATCATCCCGCGATCCAAAAAGCGATCCGCGAAGTGCTCGATCTCGATCTGCCGAACATGGTGCAGATGGATTGCTCGCTTCTCAGCGGGCTCCTCGCCGAGGCGCTGACGAAACGCACGCCGAAACATCTCGACGCGGTTTTCTTTTGTAACTCCGGCACCGAAGCAGTCGAGGGCGCGCTGAAATTTGCCCGCGCCGCCACCGGCCGGAAGCGGATGCTCGCGCTCGCCGGGAGCTGGCACGGGTTGAGTTTCGGATCGCTCTCGCTCATGGGCTGCGAGAGTTTTACCGAAGGGTTCGGTCCGCTGATGGATGAATGGGACACGCGGATCGCGCTCGAGGATCTCACCGCGCTCGAGCACGAACTGAAGAAGGGCGACGTCGCGGCGTTCGTGATCGAGCCGATCCAAGGCAAAGGCTGCAAATCGCCCGGCCCCGATTTTTACCCGCGCGCGCAGGAGCTTTGCCGGAAATACGGCACACTCCTGATCAGCGACGAAGTGCAGACCGGCCTTGGGCGGACCGGCAAAATGTTTGGCTTCCAGCATTGGAACCTCGAGCCGGATATCATCACGATCGCGAAGAGCCTCAGTGGCGGCTACGTCCCTTGCGGGGCGATCGTGACCCGGCGCGAGATTTACCAGAAGACTTTTAGCCGGATGGATCGCTGCGTGGTGCATTCCACCACCTTCGGACGGAACAACCTCGCGATGGCCTGTGGCCTCGCCGCGCTCGAGGTGCTCGACGACGAGAAGCTGGTCGAGAACTCGGCGAAAATGGGCGCGCTCCTGGTTGCGAAACTCGACGCGCTGAAAGCGAAACACTCCTTCATCAAGGAAGTGCGCGGCAAAGGACTCATGATCGCGATCGAGTTCCATGAACCTAACGAGTTTAAGTTGAAGATGGCCTGGAAACTCCTGCACAAGGTCGACAAGGTCCTCTTCGCGCAGATGGTCGTAACTCAGCTCCTCGCGCAACATCGCATCCTCACGCAGGTGGCCGGTCACGCGATGGACGTGGTGAAAATTTTGCCGCCGCTCATGATTACCGAACGCGAGGTCGACCTCTTCGTCCATGCGCTCGATTCCACGCTGGCGGAATGCCGCAAATTTCCCGGCCCGATGTGGGAAATCGGCAATAACTTCGTCCGCCACGCGCTCCGCTCGAAGCGGTCCGGCGCTCAGCCCGCGACGGCCGCCGCCCGTGGCTGAATTCAAGAAAATCACTCCCCGGAACCTGCGCCCGGTCCAGCGCGACCGGCTGAGTTGGCACCAGTTCACCGCCGCGGAGAGCCGCTATGACACCATGCCTTATCGGCGCTGTGGCGCCTCCGGCCTGCAGTTGCCGGCGATCTCCTTAGGCGCGTGGGAAACCTTCGGCGGTTATCGCGGCCCGGAGATTGCCCGCGAATGTATTTTCCGGGCTTTCAATCTCGGGATCACGCACTTCGATTTCGCGAATAACTATGGCCAGCCGCCCGGCCGGGCCGAGACTGTGGTCGGCCGAGTCCTGCGCGAGATGCCGCGCGAAGAACTGATCATCTCGACCAAGGCCGGTTACCGGATGTGGCCTGGACCGTACGGTGACGGCGGTTCCCGGAAATATCTCGTGGCTAGTCTCGAGCAGTCGCTCCTTCGCCTAGGGGTGGATCACGTCGATCTCTTTTACTCCCATCGCTTCGATGCGGAGACACCGCTGGAGGAGACGCTCGGCGCGCTCGACCAGATCGTACGGCAAGGCAAGGCGCTTTACGCCGGCCTGAGTAACTATCCCGCCAACCGCTTCACGGCCGCGCGCAAGATCGTGCAGGAGAAACAGTGGGCCCCGATCCTGGTGCATCAATGCGCTTACAACCTGTTTGATCGCGGGATCGAAAATGGTGTCCTCGCCGCGGCGCGCGAAGCAGGCGCCGGCGTGGTGGCTTACTCGCCGCTCGCGCAGGGATTGTTAAGTGATAAGTATCTCCAGAACATCCCGGAGGAATCGCGCGCAGCCAAGCTCTGGACGGAGGAACAACGCCGCGCCCAACTCCCAGAGCGGCGTCTCGCGCAGGTGCGAAAGTTAAATGAAATTGCGCAGAGCCGGGGCCAGACCCTTGCGCAAATGGCGTTGGTCTGGACTTTACGCGATCCGGCAGTGACGAGCGCGCTGGTTGGCGCTTCCAGCGTGGAGCAGGTGGAGGAAAACGTGCAGGCGCTTGCGAAGCTGGATTTTGCCGCGGAAGAACTGACCCGGATCGACCAAGTGCTGAAGGGCTAACCGGTCTTCTCCGTGACACTTCCCAGCCTAACGAGTCTAAGTGCGGTGTTGTTCGCCTCGGAGGCGGCGCTGGCCATTTGGAAACGCGCCGGGGCAAAGGCGAGCGCCGGCAAGGATCGGCGTAGTCTGGGCCTTCTTTGGCTGGTGATAGGTCTAAGTCTCTGGGCGGGCTTCATCCTACGCGCGCGGGTGCCGGCAGGGCGAATACCCTATCCGCTGCCCTGCTATCTCACCGGCCTCACGCTTTTCCTGGTCGGCCTGGTCATCCGCTGGGTCGCGATCATTCATCTCGGCCGCTTCTTCACGGTAAACGTTGCGATCGCCGAAGACCACCGCCTGATCACCACCGGACCTTACCGCTACGTCAGGCACCCCGCCTATACCGGCGCGCTCCTCATTTTTCTCGGCTTCGGTCTTTGCATGCTGAATTTTTACGCCCTCGCCGCCATCTTTATTCCCATCTGTGCCGCGTTTCTCTGGCGAATTCACGTGGAAGAGCAAGCATTGCGAGATGCGTTCCGGGATTGTTATGAGACATACTCGCGCGACACGGGGACGATCCTTCCTTGGTTCTGAAAACTGAACCGGGTAGGAATGCGAAGGAGCAACACTATATCTGCGCCGTTCTGAAAACCGCTTCCTGCTCGAGCGGCGCCTTCGCATACCCGATCGTGAGACATTCCCACAGATAGCACCGCAAAAACGGTTCAATTCCGCCGAACCGTTCGTATTGCCCGGTATGCACCAGCTCGTGCGCGATGAGTCGGCGATCGCGCCAGCAATCGCTCCGGACGAAGATGCCGTATCGCAAGGCGAGGCCACGCGTTGCCGGGGTGAAAAGTCGGAGCGCAGCGATTGTCGTCCGGAGCATCAGATCGTTAGGCGTAGGCACGGTGGCAAGACAGAGCAGGCGCACTTGGCCGGAATGGCGCACGCCTAACGCTTCCGCCGCGGTTTGTTCTTCTTCCGTCAGGGGCACGCCCACGCGCAAAATCCGCGCCTCGAAAGCCTCGGCCCGCCGCGCCACAAAAGGCAGCAGTTTATCGAAAAGCGCGGCGAGAATTTTGCGGTACATCAGTTTGCCATTGGTTGGCGGGGCGAAGCTTCGAAGCGGTTCAAGATCAGCGCATGGATCGAGATAGTATCGCCCGGTGGCTGCTTTGTCGTTTCCGCCTTGTCGATCGCGCGGGATTGAACCATTGATCGACCATGGCCGAGCCAACGCGTGCACTTATTACCGGGATCACCGGGCAGGATGGTTCCTATCTCGCGGAGCTGCTGCTCGAGAAGGGCTATGCGGTTCATGGAGTCGTTAGGCGGACCAGTAATCTGGTGCGGTCGCGCATCGAGCATTTGCGCGCGGATGAATCGATCTACGGTTCGCGCCTTTTTCTGCACTACGGGGATCTCTCGGATGGGACGACGCTGCGCCGGATCTTTGCGGAGGTGCAGCCCGCTGAGGTCTATCATCTCGCCGGGCAGAGTCATGTCGGGCTGAGTTTTGAAATCCCGGAGTCGACCTCCGAGGAAGTGGGGATGGCAACGCTGCGGTTGCTCGAGATTTGTCGCGACCAGAAGCAGCCGCTGCGCTTTTACCATGCGTCGAGCTCGGAGATTTTCGGGGCTGCAGCGGAGTCGCCGCAAACCGAGGAGACGCCGTTGCGGCCGGCTAATCCCTACGGTTGCGCGAAGGCTTTTGCGACGCAGTTGGCGCGCGTCTATCGGCAGTCTTACGGGCTCTTTGTTTGCAACGGCATTCTCTACAATCACGAGTCGGCGCGCCGGGGCGAAAATTTCGTGACCCGCAAAATTGCGCGCGCGGCGGCGCGGATCAGTCGCGGGCTGGACAGCGAACTCGTGCTCGGCAGCACTTCCGCGCGCCGCGACTGGGGCCATGCGCGCGACTACGTCGAGGCGATGTGGCTGATGCTCCAGCACGCGGAACCGGATGACTATGTGGTGGCGACCGGGGTGACGCATGCGGTGCAGGATTTCGTGGAGGCGGCCTTCGCGGTGGTGGATCTCCCATGGGCGAAATACCTGAAGCACAATCCGGCTTTCGAGCGCCCTAACGAACCCAGTCTGCTCGTGGGCTCGGGCGAAAAAATTCGCCGCGTGCTCGGCTGGGAAGCGCGCACGCCTTTCGCCGACCTGGTGCGGGAAATGGTGGAGGCGGAACTCGCCGCGCTCCCGTCGTAGCCGGCGGGTGCACGGTGCTCGACGAACGCACTTTCGTTTACTAACTTCCCGGCGTGAAGAAAATCGAGGCGATCATCAAGCCATTTAAAATGGAGGACGTGAAGGAAGCGCTCGCCGAGATCGGGGTGGAGGGCATGACCGTGAGCGAGGTGAAAGGTTTCGGGCGGCAAAAAGGTCACACCGAGATCTATCGCGGCAGCGAGTATACGGTGGATTTTCTCCCGAAGGTGAAGATCGAGGTTGTGCTGACCGACGAACGGACGCAGAAGGCGGTCGAGGTGATCACACGCGCGGCGCACACCGGGAAAATCGGCGACGGCAAGGTTTTCGTGTCCGACGTCGAACAGGTGATTCGCATCCGCACCGACGAACGCGGCGCGGAAGCAGTCTAGCCGGCGCAGCACGCCTTTCGCCGCGAACCGATGAACGATTTTCTCCTCTCCGTGATCCTCGGCGTGATCGAGGGCCTGACTGAATTTGTGCCGGTGAGCTCGACCGCGCATCTGCGCATCGCCGAGTCACTCCTCGGGGTCGATCTCCAGAGCGGTTTCTGGAAAATGTACAGCATCGTCATCCAGCTCGGCGCGATCCTCGCGCTGACTGCGTTTTTCTGGCGGCGGATTCTGAATTTCCTGCACACCTTCCCGCGCGGTGCGCAGGGTGATCGCACCTTCCTGACGCATCCGCTCAGCCTGGTGCTGATCGCATTCGTGGTCACGGCGATCCCGGCTTTCCTGCTCACGAAGTTGATCGGGAAAAATCTCGAGAGTCTCTACGTGATGGCGCTCGCGCTCCTCATTGGCGGCGTCGTGATGTGGGTGGTCGATTCGCTTTTCGTTAGGCCGAAAATCGCGCGGATGGAAGAGATGTCGCTCCCGACCGCGATCTGGATCGGCGCGGTGCAGACGCTCTCGGCAATCTTCCCGGGAACTTCGCGCTCGATGTGCACGATCGCCGCCGGCCAGGTCGCCGGGATGTCGCGCGAAGCGGCGCTGGAGTTTTCCTTTTTTCTTTCGATCCCGACGATGTTCGCGGCGACCGGCTACGATCTTTTGAAAACGGTGAAGCCGCATCACACCACCGACGCGATCGCGCCGCTCGTGATGACGTCGCACCTCTGGGTGGTGCTCGCGATCGGCTTCGCGGTCGCTTTTGTGGTCGCGCTCGGGGTGGTCGCCTGGTTTTTGCGCTGGGTGCGCCAGCACGGGTTCGCGCCGTTTGCGATCTACCGGATTGTGCTCGGCCTCGTGCTTCTCGTGGCGCTGAGTCGCGGGCTGATTGGCCGCTGACCGCAAACCGGGTAAAGTCCCGGCACTGTGCCTGAGCAAATCATTTTACCCGACCTCCAGAGCTGCGTGCTCTGCGAGGATGTGCGCTGCGAATTCAACGGGATGCAGACGCTGGTCGGCGTGCTCAACGTCATCCCGACGCCGAAGCTCCCGGTTAATTATCTGCGGCTCTGTATCTGGACGCGCTGGTGCAGCGGCGCGGGGCAATTCCATCAGCGCTCGAAGATCGTCGGGCCGGACGACAGCCAGACGATCGCGCAGGCCGAGGTGGATTTCGTGCTCAAGGAAATGGAAGGGCACGCGACCAACGTCCATTATTTTGGCGGGGTGCAGTTCCAGCAATTCGGAATGCATCACGTCGAGATTTATCTCGGCGACGAGCTGCGGCTGCGCTTCCCGCTCCCGGTGCTCGAGGTGAAGCAGCCTAACGCCTAACGACAAGCGGGGCGGCCGTTTTTGGCTTGCCAAGGACAGGTGCGACCGGGTAAAACCGCCTTCGCATGCCCCCTCGCAAAATCGCCCTCTGGGCCGCGTTTCTCTTCGTCGCGGAGCAGGTCCACGCGCAGATCGCGCTCGATCGGCCGCGGCATCTGGAGCCGGTCGTTCGGCTCGCTGACGGTTTCGATTTCCCCGTGGGGAAACCGGACGCACGCGGCTACTACAAGGCACGCGGATTTCGCTCGAACAGCCACCCGGGCGAGGATTGGGACGGTGTTGGCGGCGGGGACAGCGACTTCAACGATCCGATCAACAGCATCGCCGAAGGCGTGGTGACTTTTGCCGGCGACGCGCGGTCCGGCTGGGGCAACGTCGTGATCGTGCGCCATCAGTTCCAGGAGCAGGGCGAAGTGAAAACCATCAACGCTCTCTTCGGCCACCTGAACGCCGTGCTCGTCCGTCCGGGCGAGGTGGTTCACCGCGGCGAGCAGATCGGCACGATGGGCACCGCGCATGGCCAGTACGAGGCGCATCTTCATTTCGAGATTCGGAAGAATCTCACCATCGGCACGAATCGCTCGGCTTACCCGAGCGACCTGAGCTGCTACTACGATCCGAGCGCATTCATCGCGGCCCATCGCCCGCTCCGCCTCGCCGCCGCCGGCGAGGAAGCGATGGGAGTGGCGCGTCGCTTAAAGATTCCGGAGGCGCCGGTGAGCCGGATCCGTCTCAGCCGGCCCGGAGCGCTCTTTTATTAGGCCTGCCTAACGAAAAGCGCGGACCCGCTGCGTCCTCTTCAAATAACGAGCGCGGGTTGGGCAAAAGAGGCTTGCGCAAGGCGGGTCACATCCTATGGTTCGGGCGCGTTTGGCGCGGCGAGAGAAGCCGCGCTCGACCTCTCTCAAACCGACGAAGTCAGATGGCAAACACGATTCTCGTCGGCGCACAATGGGGCGATGAAGGCAAAGGCAAAATCATCGATGTGCTCACCGGTAATGCCGACATCGTGGTCCGCAGCCAGGGCGGGAATAACGCCGGCCACACCGTCATTCACGGCGGAAAAAAGTTTGTCCTTCACCTGATCCCGTCGGGCATTTTGCGGGCGCGGAAAATTTGCGTGATCGGCAACGGCGTGGTCATCGACCCGATCGCGTTGGTGAAGGAAATCGACGGCCTGCGCCACCTCGGGGTGAAGATCGGGCGCAACCTGTTGATCAGTGATTGCGCGCACCTCGTGCTCCCGTATCACCGCGCGCTCGACGAGCAGCGCGAGCAACTCAAGGGTCGCGGCAAAATCGGCACGACCAAGCGCGGGATCGGTCCCGCCTACGGCGACAAAGCCGCGCGCACCGGGCTCCGCATTGCCGACCTGATGCAGCCGGAATTGTTCACGAAAAAGCTGACCGCGAAGATGCGCGAGAACAACAGCATCCTGAAAGCGCTCGGCGCGAAACCAATCTCCTTCGCGCAGGTGAACAAGGATTTTCTCGAGGCGGGTGAGCGGTTGCGGCCGTTTGTGGCGAACACCGTGGTCTACCTGCATGAAGCGCTGAAGGCCGGGAAAGAAATTTTGTTCGAAGGCGCGCAGGGAACGTTTCTCGATATCGATCACGGGACTTATCCGTATGTCACTTCCTCGAACACGACCGCCGGCGGCGCCTGCACTGGTTCCGGCGTGCCGCCGCATCGGATGGATCGCGTGCTCGGGGTGATGAAGGCCTACACCACGCGGGTGGGGGAAGGCTCGCTGCCAACCGAAGACCCGGAGATCGCGGACATGCTCCACGAGATGGGCCGCGAATTCGGCGCCACCACCGGTCGCGCGCGGCGCTGCGGCTGGTTCGACGCCGTCGCGACGCGTTACGCGACGATGATCAACGGGATCGACGAACTCGCGATCACGAATCTCGACGGGCTCGACACGGTCGACCCGATCAAGGTTTGCGTCGGCTACCGGCTCGACGGCAAACAACTCGAAGTGCCGCCGAGCGATGCCGCGCAGCTCACGCGCTGCGAGCCGGTTTACATTTCGCTGCCGGGCTGGAAACGCTCGACCGAGCGCGCCCGGAAGCTGACGGATTTGCCTAACGAGGCTCGCGCCTACGTGAAAAAGATCGCGGAACTAACCGGCGCCCGGCTCTCGATCGTGAGCGTGGGTCCGTCGCGCGGGCAGACGCTGATTCTCTAGCGGCGCGGAAATTTATGGCCGCGCCAGCGCAAGCGATCCCGCGTCATGTCGCGATCATCATGGATGGGAATGGCCGCTGGGCGAAGGAGCGCGGGAAAGCCGCGGATCAAAGGCCACGAGCAGGGCGCGGAAGCGGTTCGCTCCTGCGTCGAAGGCTGCGGCGATCTGCGGATCGAGTATCTCACGCTCTACGCTTTCTCGGCGGAAAACTGGCAGCGCCCGAAAGCCGAAGTCGCAGCACTGATGCATTTGCTGGAGCGCTTTTTGAAAGAGAAAACGCCGGAGCTGCTGGAGAAAAATGTGAAGCTCCAGGCGATCGGGCGGCTGACGGATCTGCCCTCGGCGTGCCAGCGGCAACTTCACAAATCGATCGAGCAGACCTCGGGAAATAACGGGCTCACATTGATTCTCGCGCTGAGCTACGGCGGCCGGCTGGAAATCATCGATGGAGTGAAGAGCCTGCTTCGCGAAGTGGAACTCGGCCATATCGATCCGGCGATGATCGATGTGGAGATGTTCAGCAAGCATCTCTACACCCGTTATTATCCGGACCCGGATTTGCTCATCCGCACTTCGGGCGAGATGCGGATTTCCAATTTCCTGCTCTGGCAACTGTCCTACACCGAGATGTACGTGACGCCGAAATTGTGGCCCGATTTTCGCAAAGAAGATCTCTTCGCGGCGGTCGAGGAATACGGGAGACGGCAGCGGCGCTACGGCGGCGTTTGAGCCGCGCCTAACGAAGCAGCTCGGGGTATTTCTCCTCCGCCACCGCGGTGCAGCGGGCGAGCACGGCGGAAGGTGTGTCGAGCTGGAACACTTCCGCGACGAACTGCTGACATTCCGCGGCACTGAGCCGTTGCACGGCGCTCTTCACCCGCGGCACGAGTGTCGAGCCGACACTGAGCTCATCCATCCCCAGGCCTAACAAGAGCGGCGTGAACAAAACTTCACCCGCCATCTCGCCGCAGACGCCGACCCAGATGTCGTTCGCGTGGGCGGCGTCGGCCACCATCTTCAACAGCCTAACGACTCCGGGATGCGTCGGTTCGTAGAGATGCGCGACCCGCTCGTTCGTGCGGTCAATCGCGACCGCGTACTGGATCAGGTCGTTCGTGCCGATGCTGAAGAAATCGACTTCGCGCGCGAGCAGATCGGCGGCGATCGCAGCCGTGGGCACTTCAATCATCGCGCCGATGTCGAGGTCGTCGGCAAATTCCAATCCATCGCGGCGCAACTCGTCCTTGCACTCAGCGACGAGTTCGAGCCCGCGGCGGACTTCATCGAGCCCGGAGATCATCGGGAACATCATCTTCACATTGCCCGCGGCGCTCGCGCGCAGGATCGCGCGGAGTTGCGTCTTGAAGATCTCGATATTCTCCAGACAAAACCGAATCGCGCGCCAGCCGAGGAACGGGTTCAGTTCGTCGCCGCTTTCGACGCTCTCAGCGATTTTGTCGCCGCCGAGATCGAAGGTGCGGATGATGAGCGGATGCGGCGCGACGCTCTGCGCGACGCTGCGATACACCTCCCATTGCTCTTCCTCGGTCGGCAGGCTGCGCTGGTTGAGATAGAGAAACTCCGTGCGGTAGAGGCCGACGCCTTCCGCGCCATTACTGAGCACCGCTTCGACTTCCTCCGGCAGCTCGATGTTGGCCGAGAGCACGATGTGACGGCCATCGCTGGTGGTGGATTTGGTTTCGCGCAGCTCGGTGAGCTGTTCAGTGATCGCGCCCTGGCGGCGCTCGAGCTCGCGATATTCGCGCAGCGTCTCTGCGGTCGGCTCGACAATCAGGAGGCCGTGATAACCATCCAGCAAAACCTCCACGCCGGAGCTGAGCGTCTCGGTCGCATCGTGCAGGCCGACGATGGAGGGAATGCCTAACGAACGCGCCATGATCGTGGTGTGCGACGTCTTGCTCCCGAGATCGAGCGCGAGACCGAGGACTTGTTCGCGGTTCATCGTCGCGGTGTCGGAGGGCGTGAGATTATGCGCGATCAGGACGTGCGGCGATTCCATCGAGAGGAAAGGGCGCGGCGCTTTGCCCTGGAGGTTGCGGATGACGCGCCGGGTCACGTCCGTGATGTCCTGCGCGCGTTCGCGCAGATACGGATCGTCAATTTTGCTCAGCGAATCGACGTAGCGATTAGCCACTTCCTGGAAGATGAACTCCACGTTGCAGAGCTCCGCCTCGAGCTTGCGCAGCACTTCATCGATCAGCGTCTGGTCTTCCACCACGAGCAGATGCGCGTCGAAAATCCCCGCGTCCTTCGCGCCGATCGCTTCCGCGATCTGCTGCTGCATCTCGAGGATTTGCACCCGGGTTAGGATCAGCGCGGTTTCGAAACGCGCGATCTCGTCGGTGACCTGGCTGGACTCGATCGGGTAACGGACGACGTCGTCCGTTTCCATCGTGAAGACGTAGGCCTGGCCAAAAGCGATGCCCGGTGCGGCCGCCTGTCCCTGGTAACGTTTTTCCCCGTTCGCGCTCGTCATTCCGGTAAAAGACTAACCGGAACGTCAACTACTCCTCGTTGAAACGCGATTCCACCAAAGCCTCGATCTCGCGGATCGCCTCGGCGGCGTCGGGACCTTCGGCGCGGACATTCAATTTCGAGCCTTGCCCGGCGGCAAGCATCATCAGGCCCATGATGCTTTTCCCGTTGATCTCTTCGCCTTCTTTCGCGACCCAGATCTCGCAACGGAACCGGCTGGCCACGCGCACGAACATCGCGGAAGGCCGCGCATGCAGGCCGAGCCGGTTCACGATCGTGATTTCCTTCTCCACCTTTTCACTCGGGCCCGCGGGCGTGCGTCGATTCAGTAGTCCCATTATGCTTCTTCCTTCGTCTGCATCAGACCGAGCAAGCGCTCGTTAAATTCCAGGGCACTATTTTGGCCCAGGCCCTTCAGCTTTTGATCCATCGCCGCCACTTCGATCAGGCGCGCGATATCGCGACCTGGACGCACCGGAATGGTGATGTGCGGGATTTCGATCTTCAGAATCTCGTAAAGCTCGCGGTCCAGACCGATTCTATCCACTTCTTCGAGGTCCTGCCAATCCTTTAACGTGACCACGAGATCGAGTCGCTTCTCGATCCGGATCGCGCCGATCCCGAAGATCGAAACCACGTTGATGATCCCGATCCCGCGCACTTCCATGTGGTAGCGGGTCAAATCCGGAGCGGTCGCGACGAGCTCGCGGCCTTCTAGCGATTTGATCCGGGTGACGTCGTCGGCTACGAGGCTGTAACCGCGTTCAATCAAGCCGAGGACCGCCTCGCTTTTACCCACGCCGCTCGCGCCGCGGATGAGCACGCCGATGCCGAGGATGTCGACCATGCTGCCGAACTCCGTGACCGTCGGCGAGAAATCCAACTCGAGCGCGATCGTCGCCGCGTTGATGAATTTCATCGTGATCATCGGCGTGCGAAAAACCGCGATCGCATGCTCATGCGCGATCGCGAGCAACTCGGGGTCGAGGTGAAAGCCGCGCGAGATCACGAGACAGGGAATTTTCTGGTCGCAGAGGGCACGAAAGCGGAGTTGCCGCTGGCGGGCCGAGAGATCCTTGAGATAGGAATGTTCCGCCGCGCCAAGGACCTGCACGCGCTTCTCGGCGAAGTAGGTGTAGAAGCCGGCGAGCGCGAGCCCGGGACGATTGATGGTTGGCTCGCGGATGCGCCGCTCGAAGCCGACCTCCTCGCCTTCGAGTTTCAACTGCAGGGTCTTGGCGTGCAGTTTGAAAAAGCCGCCAACCGTGACCACGGGGACGTTCATCCGCTGCTCGCTCCCGGAGGAGATGGTCTGGACAACGGGTTCCGCGCTCATCGCAGGAAGTTGTATCGCGGAAGCAGCGGGAACGCCAGAGCGCGGAGCCGCCTAACGAACAATCCCGCGCCCGCGCAAGGTGGCGCGAAGAGATTCGACGCGGCGCCGGTTCACGCCGAAATCGTAGTAGCCGACCCGCGACGCCGAACGGACCGCGAGCGTGCGCTGCGCGATCCGCAGCTCGACCGTGAGGTCATCGACGAAACCGGCGAGCGCGGAGCGGCATTCCACGCGCAGGAAATTTTCTCCCTGTTCCACCAATTTCGTGCGTGGCAACTCGAGGACCACCGACCGAATTTCCGGCCAGGCATCTTCGCGGGCGAGGAAAAGAGGAGCGACTGCGTGGCGCGGGTCGGTCGCTTCGGTGGAGACACAATTCGGGGAAGCGGGGCAGGGAGGAAATTCCATCGCGGGATCATCCACGCGAGCCGGCGAGAGGGCGAGGGGAAAACTTTCGGTAGCCGGCTGCAGGGTTGTGTGCGGCGCGGGTGCTCGCTAGACTCACGCCCCGAATGAGAATACCCCCTGCGCGCGCCCTCGGAATCGCTGCTCTTCTCCTCACCGCCGCCGGCTGCGCCAACTTGCCTAACGACGTCGGCGTGCGCAAGCATCGCTCGAACGTCGAGCTCTACGCGCAAGGCTTCGCACCATCCGATTGTCGCGACTTGGAACGACGATCCGGAGGCGAAAGGCCCCGCCCGGATCCTGGTGAACCTGACGATTCAGCAGGCCTTTTTCTACCGTGGCGAGACGCTGATCGGGCAGACGAACATTTCGTCCGGCCGCCGCGCGCATGAGACGCCGCCGGGCAAATACAAGGTGATCCAAAAGGATGCAGACCACGTCTCCAACGAATACGGCGTTTACGAAAATCGCCTCGGTGAAGTGGTCACGCGGAATGTCGAGGCGGGTCAGACAACGCGGCCGGACGGGACGCATTTTGTTGGCGCACCGATGCCTTATTTCCTCCGCTTCCAGGATGGCTACGGGATGCACGCCGGGTTCGTCCCGCGCTATCGCGCGTCGCACGGCTGTGTCCGGATGCCGATCGAGATGGCCCAGCATTTTTTCGACGCGGCGAAGATCGGTACCAGCGTGGAAGTGGTCGAGCCGGGGACGCCGGTGAAGAAAAAACCGTGAGCTGGCTGACGGAACTTCGCGCGCTCCTCGGCGAGGATTGCGTGGCCGCGGACGAGCCGACGCGGCGCGCGCATGGCGGCGACAAATGGTTTGCCGCGCAGGATCCGGAGGCGGTCGTCTTCGCGCAAAACACGGAGCAGGTGAGCCGGCTTATGCGTTTCGCTTCCGAACGCCGGATCCCCGTTACCGCGCGCGGTGCCGGCTACGGCTACGTCGGCGGTTGTGTGCCGATGCGGGGCGGCATCTCGCTCACCCTCGAGCGGATGAAACGGATCAGGGAAATCAGTTTCACCGATGCGATCGCGATCGTGGAACCGGGCGTGATCACCGGCGACCTGCAGGCCGCAGTGCGCGCGCAGAAGCTTTTTTATCCGCCCGACCCGGCGAGTCTCGCGCATTGCAGCATCGGCGGAAACATCGCCACGAATGCCGGTGGTCCGCGTTGTCTGAAGTACGGCGTGACCCGCAACTACATCGTTGGACTCGAGGTGGTGCTGGCGAGCGGCGAAATCCTGCGGACCGGCGGGCGGGTGCACAAAAACAAAACCGGCTTCGACCTGATCGGACTTTTCGTCGGCTCAGAGGGAATGCTCGGCGTGGTCACGGAAATCACGGTGCGGTTGCTGCCTTTGCCGCCGGCGCGCGCGACGCTCTCGGCTTCGTTTGCCACGATGTCGGAAGCGGCTGCGACCGTGCAGGCGATTTTCGCCGCGGGATTTTTGCCCTCGTCGCTGGAGATCGCGGATCAATTTACCCTCGAAGCCGCGCGCGCCGATCACGGCCACGGCGTGATCCCGGAAGGCAATGCGCACATGCTCGTGGATGTGGACGGCCAGGTGGAAACCGTGCGCAGCGAAGCGGCAGCGCTGGAAAAATTAATTGCCAGCCGACACCCGAATTCGCTCACCATCGCGACCACCGAGGAAGGCTCGGAAAAACTATGGGCGCTGCGGCGCGAGTTCAGCAATTCCCTCCGCGCGACCGGGTTGACGAAACTCAACCAGGACATCGTGGTGCCCCGTAGCAGGCTCGTCGATCTGGTGGAATTCGCCGGTCAGCTGCAGGCGCGGCACGGATTTCCGGTCGCGACGTTCGGTCACGCGGGCGACGGCAACATTCACGTCAACATCATGGCCGCGAATTTCGAAGATCCCGCGGTGCAGGCGCGGGTCGAACAGGCGCTCGATGAACTCTTCGCGCAGGTCCTCGCCTGGGGCGGCGTGATCACTGGCGAGCACGGCATCGGCCTCGCCAAAAAACGCTGGTGGCCGCAGGCGACCAGCGAAGTCTCACGCGCCGTGCATCAGCGGCTGAAACAGGCGCTTGATCCCGAAAACATCCTCAATCCCGGCAAATTTCTGTCGTAGCGGGAACCGCTGAACCGATTGGAAATGAGCACCGCCGGGCGGTTGATCCGCGCCGGTTCTGTGGCATAGTCGGGGACTCAATCTACGCGCATCCGCGGTCTGCCGACCGATTCTTTAATAGGTGCGCCTCTCTTCAGCCTCGCTGCTGAAGTTTCGCTTTTCGATGAAACCAGGAACACTCATTCATACCATCGCAGTCTGTCTCTCGTCGCTTTCCGCGTTCTTCATTCCCTCCGCGCCCGCGCAGACCGCGCCGGCGAAGATGAAGCACAGCAAAAAGCAAAATCGCCTGAGCGACGATCTCCTTCTGCGCGTCGACCCGATCGGTTACACGCCGCCGCCCAGTCTCGAGATCAATCTCGGCCAGCCGTCGGCAGCGCGTTTCCCGTGGAAGAAACAGATCGTCACAACCGTTTTCTGGATTGGCGAGAACCCGACCGCGAATAATCCGGTGCCGAATCATGCGAGCAGTTGGGATAGCTCGTGGGCAAAGAATTACGGCGGCTACGATACGCCCAGCAAAACGGCGCGGCACGACTATATCCCGGTCAATTTCACCCCGCGGCAGAATCCGTTTTATTGCGCGCTCCCTTACAACGACAAGATGCGCGAAGGCCATCGACCCGAAGCGCCGAAGGTGATCCCGTGGTTCAAGGAAGCGTATAAGGGGCCCGGAATTTCCGTCTGCAAAGATCGCTGGATCGCGATCAAGAAAGGCAACCGGACCGTCTACGCGCAATGGGAGGACGCCGGTCCGTTCCGCACCGATCACTGGCAGTACGTCTTCGGCAACGAACGGCCGAAACCGAACCTGAACCAGGGCGCCGGTCTCGATGTTTCGCCGGCGGTGCGCGATTACCTGGGGCTTCAGGATACCGACGTGACGGATTGGAAATTTGTCGATTTCAAGGATGTGCCGCCCGGACCGTGGACGAAGCACGGCGATAACAACACGTTCGTGATCAATGCGCGCAAAGCAGAGCGCGAAGTGGCGAGCGCGCAGAAGAAGAGCGGCACAGTCTTCACTCGTTAGGCTGACGTTTTGCGCCGCGCCTTTCGTCCGCGATTCCTGATTTTCGCCCTTGCCCTCGGCGGGGTCTGCTCCGCCGGCGCGGAAGCGGGAAAAGTGCTCACCGGCCGAGCAGCGATGGCGGATTGGACCGGCGATGTGCCAGGCCTGCGGCGCCGGATTACCGTTGCCGACCTGCCGCCGCCTAACGAGACTGCGTCGGCCAACAACGGCCCCCACGTCGTGCGCCGGCCGGAAGGCGCGCAGCTTCATGTTCCGCCCGGTTTTCAGATCGAGGAATACGCCAGCGGGTTCCGCAATCCGCGGTTCCTCTGCACCGCGCCGAACGGCGACCTTTTCGTGACCGAGAGCCGGCAGAACGAAATTCGCGTCCTGCGCGACACGAACGGCGACGGCAAGCCCGACCTGAACCAGAGCTTTCGCGCGCAGCGGCCTGAACGACGCTTTCGGGATCGCTTTTTATCCGCCCGGTCCCGACCCGAAATATCTCTACGTCGCGAACACCGATGGCGTGATCCGTTATCCGTATCGCAATGGTGACCTGCAGGTCCGCGGCCCCGCAGAAAAGCTCGGCGCCGAACTTTCTCCCGGCGGTCTCCTGCGCGGCGGCGGACATTGGACGCGCGGGCTCGCCTTTTCACCGGACGGGAAAAAGATGTACGTCTCGATCGGCTCGGCCTCGAACGTTTCCGACGACGCGGAAGAAGCGGATCGCGCGCGGATCTTCGAGTTCAATCCCGACGGCACCGGCCGCAAGGTTTACGCGTGGGGCGTGCGCAACGCCGTCGGGATCGCGATCCGTCCCGGCAGCAGTGAGCTCTGGATGAGCACCAACGAACGCGATGGACTCGGCGACGATCTGGTGCCGGATTACATCAGCCACGTCACGCCCGGCGGCTTCTATGGCTGGCCTTGGTTTTATCTTGGCGAATCACCAGGACCCGCGGCAAAAAGGAAAGCACCCGGAACTGGCCGGGCGCGCCCTCGTGCCCGATGTGCTTGTGCAGTCGCACTCCGCTTCGCTCAACCTTTGTTTTTATAACGGCCAGCAATTTCCCGCAGAGTATCGCGGTGATATTTTTGCGGCGTTTCACGGTTCCTGGAATCGCAGTCGCCGCACCGGTTACAAGATCGTGCGCGTGCCGTTGGAAAACGGAAAGGCGACCGGCGTCTATGAAGATTTCGTGACCGGTTTCGTCACCCCCGACGGGAACGTCTGGGGCCGGCCAGTCGGCGTCGCGATCGCGAAAGATGGCAGCCTGCTCTTCAGCGAAGACGGTCACGGCGTGATCTACCGGGTCAGTGCGATTCGTTAGGCAAATCGACTTCTTTCCGACCGTAGCGTAGTTTCTGGCGTGACCAAGCTGTCGGTAAAATCGCTCCATCTCGACGAGCTGACCGAGTTGCTCGCCGCGCAGAAGCAGCCGGCTTATCGCGCGAAGCAGATCACCGACTGGCTTTACAAGAAGCGCGTCGATTCCTTCGCCGCGATGACCGATCTCCCGGCGAGCATCCGTGATTGGCTGACGGCGGACTTCGAGTTCGTTAGGCCGGAAGTGGTCCGCGTCCTCGGCTCGAAGGACACGACCCGCAAATTTCTCTTCCGGCTGGCCGACGGCAACCTGATCGAGTCCGTTCTCATCCCCGCGTCGCCCGCACTTTACGGCGAGACTTCGGATCGACGGACCGCCTGCGTTTCCACCCAGGTCGGTTGCGCCTATGGCTGCAAATTTTGCGCCAGCGGGCTCGATGGTTTCACCCGCAACCTCGATGCCGGAGAGATCGTCGATCAGCTCCTTGCGATCGAGCGGGAGAGTGGCGAGCGGATCGACAACGTCGTCTTCATGGGGATGGGCGAGCCGCTCGCCAACCTCACGAATTTGCTCCGCGCGGTCCGGGTCATCAACGCGCCCTGGGGCATGGAAATCGGCGCGCGGCACATTACGATTTCAACCAGCGGGCTCGCTCCGCAGATCAAAAAACTCGCGAACGAACCAACCCAGTTTCGCCTTGCCATTTCCCTCCACGGCGCAACTGACGAAGTCCGCGACCAAATCATGCCGGTGAACCGCAAATACCCGCTCGCGACCCTGCTCGAAGCTTGTGATAAATACGTCGCGCAAAAGAAGCGGCTGATGTTCGAATACATCCTCATTGCGGGCGTGAACGACACCGACGAACAGGCGCACGCGCTCGCCCGGCACGCGCTTCGGCTGTCCGCGAAAATCAATCTGATTCCCTATAACACCGTCGAGGGGCTCGAGTGGTCGCGCCCTTCCCGCAACCGGCAGGAGACCTTTCTCCACATCCTGCGCGAGCACGGCGCGGTCGCGACGTTGCGCCGCGAGAAAGGCCACGACATCGCCGCGGCTTGTGGTCAGCTGCGCCTGCAAACCAAGCGCGCCGAGACGCCGGCTAACGCAGAAGCGCTATAAGGAAGAGCACGATGCCGGCGGTCGCAGCGTTGAAAAATAACGCCGAGCGCAATACGCTGAAACCCGCGGCCGCGGCCAGCACGTAGCCGAGGCGGCCCCAGAAATAAAGCTGCGCGCCCCAGAGGGTGAGTGCGTTGTGTCGCCCGACGAAATGCGCAGCGAGCAGGAGCGCGGCGAAGAAGGGGAACGTTTCCATGAAATTCGTGTAGGCCTGGTCGATGCGATTGGCGACGCCGCGCAGCGGCGGCACCGGCGTCTCGCGCGTGCTCGCGGTCCAGCGATAGCCGTATTGGAAACTGATCAGGTGCGAATCGGCCACGAGATGCACGAGGCCGAGGATCACACTCGCAGCGAGGAAATAGAGCTCGGTGGTCACGCGGCGAAGCTGAGCGATTCCTGCACGCCGGCAATCGCCATCCCGCCTTCGCCGACCGCAGCGGCGCAACGTTTGACCGAGCCGGAGCGGACATCACCCGCGGCGAAAATTCCGGGGACGCTGGTTTCGAGCGGGCTCGGGGCGCGTCCGCAGATTTGCCAGAGCGGTTCCTGCGCGACAGCGGCGCCGGTTTTGATGAAGCCTTTTTCATCGCGCGCGAGCTCAGGCGGGAGCCAGCTGGTGCAGGGATCGGCGCCGATCATCGAGAAAATCGCCGGCGTTTGGACGGTGCGCCACTCCCTGGTGGTGAAGTTCTCCAGCTCCACCGACTCGAGCAATTTGCCGCCGTGCATTTTGCGGATCTCGGTTTCGTAAAGGACCTCGATGTTGTCGCACGCGAGGACGCGGCGCGAGAGGTAGTCGGACATGCTCTTCTTCAGGTCGTCGCCGCGCACGACGAGCAGGACTTTTTCGGCTCCTTCGGAGAGGAACATCGCGGCCTGCCCGGCGGAATTTCCCGCGCCGGCGACGATCACCGTCGAGCCGCGACAGAGCTGGCCTTCAAAAGCGGTCGCCGCGTAGTAAACACCGTTGCCTTCGTATTGTTCGCGACCTTCGGCTTCGAGCCGGCGGTAATCAGCACCAGTGGAGATGAGCACGCATTTGGAAAAGAGCGTCGCTGGACAGCCTTCGATCCGCAGACTGTTGGCGTATTCTGCGCCCTCATGAAAGTGCAGCGTGAGTGCCTGCGCAGGCGTGGAAAACTTCGCGCCGAAACGGTAAGCCTGGAGTTGCGCGCGATAAGTGAGATCGCCGCCGCTGATGCCGCTCGGGAAGCCGAAAAAGTTTTCGATCAGCGACGACGAGCCGGCCTGTCCGCCCGGCGCGTAGCTCTCCAGCACCACGGTTTTCAATCCTTCCGAAGCCGCATAAACCGCAGCCGCCAGTCCCGCGGGGCCGGCGCCGACGATAGTCAGGTCGCAAGCTTTTCCGTCTCGCCGGCCGTCGCCAGCGGGCGAAGCAGCCCGGCCTCCTGCGCCACTTCGCGGATCGACGGATGACGCAGCGGTTCGCCGGTCGGCTTGATCAGCGCCGGCAGGTCGTGACTCGAAAGATGATAGCGCCGCGCCAGTTGCTGACCGTCTTCTTCGTCGCTCCGCACGAAACTGTGCGGCACATGATTTTTGGTCAGGAAATCGTGGAGATGCCGGCCGTTGCGATCTTCCCGCGCGGAGAGAATGCGCAGTCCGGCAAATTCGTGATCCCGCTGCAATCGCCGCCGGCGCATGATGAATGCATTCACAATCATCCCGCCGATCCCGGGAAGCTCCGCGAGCGCCTTGCGGAATTTCTCCGCCGGCACGTGCAGCAGCTCGGCTTCGTCCGATTTTACCCGCGCATTGGCGAGGGAAGACGTGCCCTGCAACATCGCCACATCGCCGATGAAATCGCGGGGTCCCGGCGTGGCGAGGATTTGCACCGTGCCTTCGCGGTCCTCATAAACTTCCACCTCGCCGCGAAGCACGACGGTGAGCGGGAGATCACGCTGGCCGGCGTGATAAACCATCTCGCCGTGCTGCAGGACGCGACGTTCGCCTAACGGCTCGAGGAGCGCGAGCTGCGCGTCGTCGATCTTGCGGAAGGCGACACTCTCCGTGTCCCGATAAAATTGCGCATCCTCCTCGGTTTCACTCATGCCTCCGCAGTTTAGTGGCGGATGGCGGGCAGGGCCAAGTGCGCCCGAAAATTTTTGCGCAGTTTCCCTAGCTGCTCATACTAACCAGATGGCCGAGCACGACTCAGACCGGGCTTGGGATGAATACGAGTGGGAGCGTTTTCTCCAGCAGCAGGACCAGAAGACGGAGAAGTACATGGAGCTCCTCGAGAAATACATCGACGACCCGAATCGCGACGAGATCGTGGCGCGCGAGATGGGCTGGGCGCCTTCGCTCGACGACACCGGCAGCGAATGGCAAGAGACGAGGAATTCGAAACGGACGACGAGGAAGAGGTGACCGCGGGAGCGGATCTGATCAACGACGGCAACGAAACCTTCGAGCAGCATGTGCTCTATCGCGCTTCGTTTAACCTCACGATCTGGATCGATCGGATGTTTGAAGCGAACAGCGCGCTGCAAAACGATCCCGCCGCCGTTCGCCTCGCCACGCATGCGGCGCTGGCCGCCGCAAAACTGGCCGCGGCCCTAAGCGACGAAGAGGCCGAAGAACTCGGGATGACCATCGCCTACCTGAAGCGTTCCCTGAAAGCCATCACCGTCGCGATGGACGGGGCCGCCCAGCTCTTCGCCGAGAAATCGCTCGCTCGCGCGCAATACCACGCCCTCCAGCAGCGCCTCTTCCAAGTGCGCGACGGGATCATCCTGCTCATGGGCGAATTCCGCGGTGAATGGCTCCGCCGTTACGGCAGCCTTTAGCCGTTGAATGAATCGGGCGCACCCCCGTCAAACCATGGATACGGAAGCGACTCCGGCCGAGGCCGATGTCCCCGACGCTGAGTTGGTGCGCCAAGCCCAAACCGGCGATACGGCGGCCTTCGATCAGCTCGTCGGGCGCTACCGCAGCCGGATTTTTGGGATGATTTACAACATGGTGCATAACGAGCAGGACGCCTGGGATCTTGCTCAGGACAGCTTCGTGAAGGCGTGGAAATCGATCGCGCGCTTCCGCGGCCAGTCGTCGTTTTACACCTGGATCTACCGGATCGTGATGAACGTCACGATCGATTCGTTGCGCAAGAAACAGGTCCGCGGCGCCACGGAGTTTGACGACGCGATCCAGTTGAAAGAGATCGATCCCGCTTCGCGCACCGTCCCCCACGCCGATGCGCTGCCGCACGAGAACATGGAGAACCAAGAGATCCGCAGCCGGATCGACACCGCGATCGCCGAGCTCTCGCCGGAGCATCGCGCGGTGATTTTAATGAAGGAGATCGAAGGGATGCAATATCACGAAATTGCGGAGTCGTTAGGCTGTTCCATCGGGACGGTGATGTCGCGCTTGTTTTACGCACGCAAAAAATTACAAGGACTGCTGCGGGATGTTTATGAAAACGTTTGAGGAAAATTGGACCGCCTGGCTCGATGACGAGCTGACCGGCGACGAGCGCGTGGCCTTCGAAGCCACGCTGGAGGATCGCGCCGCGGCGGAAGCGGAAAAAAGCCAGGCCCGCAAACTCGGCGCGTTCCTGAAGGAGCAAATGCAGCCGCGCGCGATGGGAAATGAAGAGTTTTTCCATCATCAACTGCGCGAGCGAATCGCGCGGGAGAGCGGGGCTGAAGAGCCCGCGCCTAACGACATGCCGGTCCTGCGCGAGACCTGGTGGTCGATCCGCCGGCTGCTTTGGCTGGGCGCAAGTTCGCTCGCGGTCTTCGCCGTCTGCACCTTCTTCGTGATGCGGCAGGCGCCGGTGCAGGATCAATCCCAGTACCTTACGCAAATCCTGAATTCGCGGGTCGATCCGAACGTGAGTCCGGACGCGACCGTCTCGAGTTTCCAGACCCGGGAAGACCGGGTCACCGTGCTCTGGGTTGATGGTCTGAAATCGCTCCCAAGCGAATACGCCGCGAAGTAGCCCATGCGTCGCCGCGCTTCTCTCGTCCTCCTTTTCGTCCTCGTTCTCGTCCTCGGCCCCGGGACGAAGGCGCGGGCGGGGGAGAACGTCTGGAGCGGTCTGGTCGTCGCCACCAATTCCCCGCGGCCGCCGCCAGCCGCCGCTCGAGATGCGCCACATCGCGGGCACGCTGAGCCGCACTTTCGGCTACAACTATTTCAACCTCATCGGCCAGTCGCGGAAGACCCTGACGAGCGGGGAAGAGAACTGGATGGCCACGAGCAAACATTTCTCGCTGCGCGTCGATGCGCGCGGCGCGTCCCGCGACGGTTACCGGCTGAATTTGCAGCTCTTTCAGGATCGCCAGGTGCTGCTCGAGACGGACGCAACTCTCTCGCGCAGCAGCCCGCTCGTGATCAAAGGCCCGCAGATCGGGAACGGGCAGTTGTTGCTCCTCGTGATCGTGCAGTAGCCCCGCGATCCGGCGCATCGTTCGTTGCGGAGAATGGTGGGCTGTCTTTAATCCATCATGCGTTATCTCCTCGCGGTCTTTGTTTCCCTGCTTTTTCTTTCCCCGATGCGCGCGGAAGAGAAATTCGATTTCGCCAAAACGCCCGGGAAACTGCCGAAAGAGGTCGTCCCCTCGCAATACGCGATCCGGATCGCACCGAACCTCGACAAGCTCACTTTTACCGGCTCGGAAACGGTGCAGCTCGAGGCGAAAACGCCGGTAAAAAAACTGGTCCTGAACGCGCTCGAAATGGAGGTCACGTCGGCCGCGATCGACGGCCAGGCGTTGCCGAAGAAAGCGCTCGTGCTCGACGCCGCCGCGCAGACGCTGACGCTGAATCTGCCTAACGAACTCGCCGTTGGCGCCCACGAACTCGCGCTTAAGTTTAGCGGCAAAATCAATCCGCAGGGCCAGGGACTTTTCTACGCCCGCTACCAGGAAGCGGGGAGCGCACGCGAAAAAGATTCTGCTCGGCACGCAGTTCGAGCCGACCGATGCGCGCCGGATGTTTCCCTGCTGGGACGAGCCGAGTTTTCGCGCGAAATTTCAACTGACCGCGATCGTGCCTAACGAATTCATGGCGGTCTCGAACATGCCGATCGAGGAGGAGAAAAAAACCGATGCCGGCAAGGAAGTCCGCTTCGGCGAAACCCCGGCGATGTCGAGTTACCTGGTGGTTTTGTGCGCCGGAGATTTCGACACGATCGAGGGCGAACAGGACGGAGTGAAGCTCCGGATCGTGACCACGAAAGGCAAAGCCGAGCAGGGCCGCTACGCGCTCGAGAGCACCGGGAAGATTCTTCATTACTACAACGACTACTTCGGCGTTCCTTACCCGTTGCCGAAGCTCGATCTGATCGCGCTGCCCGGCGGTTTCGGCGGCGCGATGGAGAACTGGGGCGGCATCACCTATTACGAGAGCGTCCTCCTGTTCGACCCGAAAACTTCCGCGACGAGCACGAAGCAGGATGTCTTCGCGGTCATCGCGCACGAGATGGCGCACCAGTGGTTTGGTGACCTTGTCACGATGGCGTGGTGGGATAATCTCTGGCTGAACGAAGGCTTCGCCTCCTGGATGGGGTCGAAGTGCACCGATCATTTCAACCCCGACTGGGCGGAATGGCTCCGCCGCAGTGTTCCGCGTTCCGCGACCCGGCGGGTCGGCTCGCCAAAGGACGCCGCGATGCAATCCGACGCCCGCTCGACGACCCATCCGGTGCAGCGCGAGATCAAAACCGAAGCGGAGGCGAACAGCGCTTTCGATGAAATTACCTACCGCAAAGGGCAGTCGATCATCCGCATGCTCGAGAGTTTTCTCGGCGCCGATGTCTTCCGCGATGGCATTCGGAAATACGTGGCGGTCCACAAATATTCCAACACCACGACCGCGGATCTCTGGGATGCGCTCACCGAAGTCTCCGGCAAACCGGTCGGCGAGATCGCGCCGGCCTGGACGGAGCAGCCCGGTTTCCCACTCGTGAAATTCTCGCGCGACGGCAACAGCCTGCAGCTCGCGCAGGAGCGCTTCACGGTGCATTTCGAGAATCCGCCCGCGCTGAAATGGCAGGTCCCGCTGACCTACGGCGTCGAGGGCGTGGCGACGCCGAACAGTTTCCTCCTGCGCGACGAAACCGCGACGCTCCCGACCGAAGTGCCTAACGATCGCGCGGTGAAACTGAACGTCGCCGACGCCGGCTACTATCGGGTCGCCTACGACGACGTTTCCTGGCAGCTCCTGCTCAAGGTGGTCGCCGGCATGTCCGAAGCCGATCGGCTGAACCTGCTGACCGACGCTTGGGCGCAGGTCGAGGCCGGCCAGCAACCGCTCGCGCACTATCTCGAGCTCGCGGAAAAGCTGACCGACAAGGATCAGCTCAACGTTTTCGACCAGCTCATCGACACCTTTGTGATGATCAACCGGTTGCTCGTCGGCGATCCATTGCGTCCGCGCTTTCAACAGTACGCGCGCGGCCTGATTCGGCCGGCTTTCGATCGTGTCGGCTGGGAGCCGAAAAAAGGCGAGCCGTTCCCGACCGCGCTCCTCCGCGTCTCGCTCATTCGCGGTCTCGGGATCTTGAACGACTCCGACATCATCGCGAGCGCGCGTTCGCGCTTCGATCAATTTCTCACCGATCCGAAC
Organism: uncultured Verrucomicrobiae bacterium; assembly: GCA_963742845.1. Lineage (GTDB taxonomy): Bacteria > Verrucomicrobiota > Verrucomicrobiia > Chthoniobacterales > UBA10450 > Palsa-1392. Next base: position 431,136 of record CAVUNK010000005.1, read on the forward strand.
GCGCTTCCGCCGGATCTGCGGCCGACTGTTTTCGCGGTCGTCGGCCGGTATGCGGACAACCAGACCTGGGAAAAACTCCACCGCTTGGGCGAGAAGACGACGAGCACGGAAGAGAAGGGGAACTACTATGAAGCGCTCGGGCAGACGACCAATCCCGGGCTGATCTCGCGCTACCTCGAGATCTCGTTAGGCGACGAACTGCCGACCAGTCGCGCGAGCGCGATCGTTGGATTTTCGGCGCGCTATGGCGAGCATCCGGATCAAGTTTGGGAGTTCGCGAAGGCGCACATGAAAGCGCTCCTCGCGAAACAGGACGCGCTGGGGATCAACAGCTTCGCCGCCGGGCTTTTCAATTTCTATTCCGACCCGAAGGACATCGAGACGCTCGAGGCCTACGCGAAGGCGAACCTGCCGCCAGCCGCCGCCGAATCGGTTGCGAGAGCAGTGGATGAAATCGGTTTCCGGGCCGATTTCAAGAAACGTCTCGTGCCGGAACTACAGGCGTGGTTCGAGAAACAAAAAGCGCCTAACGAGTAGGCGGTTAGCCTCGCGGTTCGGTTGCCGGCGGCGAGACAGTCGCGTCCCTTCGCGCATCTTCTTTTGACTCGAGGTCGAGCGCCTTGGCGGCGCGCCAGCCGAGTTGCGCCTGGCTGAAGATAAAAAACGCCAGCACCCCCAGCCAGATCGAGCCCACGTAGTAGGCGAAGCCGGCAAACGCGATCGCGCCGACAAACCCAATCGCGCTCGCGATTTTCAAACTGCGAATCGGCCCGACTTTCAACCAAAGCAGGCCGCGCACGAGTTGCCCGCCATCGAGCGGATAGATCGGCAGAAGATTGAAGACGAGCAGGCTGGTGTTGATCCACCAGAGCGCGGAGAGGAAGGCCGCGAAATCTGGATTCGTTAGGCGAAAGTGTGCGGCGCTGGAGGCGTAGAGCGCGGCGCTGAGAATGGGGAGGAGCGCGACGTTGACCAGCGGGCCCGCGGCGATGCTCCAAAGATAGGCGGTCGCGCGCGGCGGCGGCTGCACGAAGGCGACGCCGCCAAGCGGCCAGAGAATGATGCGATCGGCATGACCACCGGTCGACCGGCAAGCGAGCGCATGGCCGAATTCGTGCATCGTCACCATCGCGAAGAGACCGAGATATTCGAGCACGGCCCAGACTGGCGACTGGTAGCGGTCGAGCCGGAGCTGCACGCCGTAGATCGCGATCAGGAACCACGACCAATGGAGAAAGACGTTGATCCCGGCGAAGCGAAAAAGTTTGAAGGCACCGCGTTGCATGAGCGTGCGCGAAGGTAGCGCGGCGCGGTCACCGCCGCATCACGCGACCAGGCGATTGATCGTCGCGGCGGCATAGGCAGCGCCGAACCCGTTGTCGATGTTCACCACCGTGACGCCGCTGCCGCAGCTGTTGAGCATGCCTAACAATGCCGCGAACCCGCCAAAACTTGCGCCGTAACCGGTGCTCGTGGGCACGGCGATCACCGGCTTATCGACCAGTCCTGCGACCACGCTCGGCAGCGCGCCTTCCATTCCGGCGACCACTACCAGCGCGGTGCAGTTGCGCATCCGCTCGGTCTCCACCAGCAGCCGATGAATCCCGGCGACGCCGGCATCGTAGATGCGCTCCACCTTGTTCCCGAAAATCTCCAGCGTCACCGCAGCCTCTTCCGCGACCGGCAAATCTGAGGTGCCCGCCGCGATGACTCCCACGGCGTGCGGAAGTTTCGGCAACGGCTCGCGCTCAATCGTCAGGCAGCGCGCGCGCTCGTGGTAAATCGCGGCCGGAAATTTCTCCTGCACGGCGTCGGCCTGTTCGCGCGAAATGCGGGTCGCGAGCAGCACCGGTTCGCGGTCCAAAATCACCGCGGCGATCTGCGCCACTTCCTCGGGGGTTTTCCCCTGGCCGTAGATCACCTCCGGGAAACCGGTGCGCCGCCGCCGATCCGTATCGACCCGCGCAAAACCGAGATCGACGAATGCATTTTCGTCCGGCATCCGCGGCCTTCTAGAGCGAGCCCGAATCGTCGCTCGGCGACGAGAGCAACAGGCGCATCGGGAGCATCGGCGATTCGTAGAAGCCGTGTTTCCGGAAAAAAGTCTGCGAGCGCAACTCCGGCCGATCGGTCAGCAACGTGATCCGGAGAAAGTTTTTCTGTTTCGCAAACTCGATCGCATACTCGAGCAGCATGGTCCCGTAGCCGTGGCCGCGATGTTCGCGATGGATCACCAGATCCTCGAGCAGCAGCACGAACCCGCCTTCCGCCGTGCTGATCGTGATCAGGAGATTGATCATCCCCACGATCGCGCGATCGCTCCGCAGCACGAAAACCCGGCCGCGATTCGGCTGCTCGAAAATAAGCTGGAGCCCGCGCAGTTGCCGGCGTTTATCCGGCCGAAAGTCGCTCTCCTCGCTGAACAACTCGCCGAGCAGGCTGGACAATTCGTCCAAGTCCTCAGCGATCGCGGGTTGGATGACGACTTCGCTCATGCCGGTCGATATTCCATAATCGGGGGGCATTGACAACCGGTTCGTGTCCCCTAAGGTAGCGGTCCCCGTCCTCCCCGGCGGACCACTTTTACCTATGAAGCGCACCTTACAGCGATCGAAGCGAACCCGGAAACAGCAGCACGGTTTCCGCGCCCGCATGAGCACCAAGGCGGGCCGTGCGACGCTCGCCCGACGCCGTCAGCGCGGTCGCAAACGCCTCCTGCCGAAGGGCGCCGAGGTCTCCTTCGCCCGGCACACGCAGGCGTAGTCGAGGCCTTTCTGGCCTAACGATTCAGCTCGGTGAGCGGCGCTGCGTAGCCGGTCAGCTCGAGGTAACCGTGTCCGCCGATCGATCGACCGGCGTGCGAACCTTCGACGTCGAAGGCGCCTTCCCAGTAAATGATCGGCGCCAGCACCAGCTCCTGATTCGAGAGCACCGGTGCGATCGTAAACGCCAACTGCTCGCGCGGCACCGCGACCTGCCAACTGATCGGATAATTCGCCTTGGTCGCCGAACTTTTCCAAAACGCGGTCGGCGTCATCTGGAAATCGGCGCTCGTTAGGCTAACCGAGCGGCCGTCCGCGCGGACGAAAGTGCCGCTGGAAACCGGATCGATTTTTCCATTCGTCAGGCGCATCTGGTAGAGCATCAGCTCGCTCCCGTCGTCGAATTGCGCCGAGACCCAGTTCCAGCCGGCCTGTCCGGGCGCGAGCTGATTCGTGGCCCACTCGTGGTCGAACCAGCTCTCGCCCGTCGTCGTTAGGCTCGCGTCGCCGAGTTGCAGCTCGCCGGTCGTCTGGAGCCGGGTGATCGAATAATAATAGGAAGCGTGACCTTCGCCGGCGGCCTTCTCGCTGATCCCATTCGCGCCGTGAATCACTGGCGCCTTTTGCGGAACGAGATGGAGTTTCAGCTTTGCGCCGGTCATCTGCGCGGTGAGATCGAAGGCGCCGTCCGGCTGCATCTTCAACTCCCACCCATCAATCCACGCGAGCCGTTCGTCCCTGCCAAAGCCCGCTTCGCCGAAACTGCCGCGACTCGTTTTCTGATCGAAGAGAAACTTGCGCCCCGCCGGATCGGTCACGGTGAAATGCGCGAACTTCAGGTCGTCGACCACAAAGCGGGAAGTGGTGCCGCCGCGCTCGTTAGGCGGGCGGATGCCCTGCCGGAAAAAGGTCAGCTCGTAACCGTAGCGGCCACCGCCCGCGGTCGTGAGGTTGCCGGTGAAATACCACCACTCGGTCTTGAACTTCTCATGCACGTGATGATCGCGCGGGAACTCGTAACGCAAACCGGGCGCGGCAATTTCCCAATCTGCCGCGACACAGATGAGAGCGAGCGCGCAGAGGAAAAATGTCCTTTTCATTCGCTGCGCAACGCCTCCGCAACATTCAACCGGCCCGCGCGCCAGGCCGGAATCCAACCCGCAACCAGGGCGGCAGCGACAATCCAAAGTGGCGTCCACGCGAGCGACGCCCAGGGGAACGCGAGCTGGATCGTCCACCCGAAAAACGCGCGATTGATCACTCCAGTCAGCACCACCGCAAGGCAAAGGCCGGCGGCGATCCCGAGCCCGCTCGCGAGCAGCCCGATCATCCCGCTTTCCCAGAGCAGCAGCCGCTGCACCTGCGCCGCCGAGGCGCCGATCGAGCGGAGCACGCCGAGCTCCTGCGCGCGCTCCGCGACCAGCGTCGTTAGGCCAAGAAAAATCCCCACCACCGCAACCACGACGGCGATAGTGCGGAGCACGTAGGTAACCGCAAACGTCTGGTCGAAAATCTCGAAAATCCGCTGCCGCAGTGAGCGGTTCGAGTAGATCGAAAACTCGCCGCGCCCGCTGAAGCGCTCGCGAAAATCGTTCGCCACGGCTTCCGGCGCGGCGCCCGGTTTCAGGTAAACCGCGACGCTGTTCACCCGATCGTCGTGCCAGAGTTCGCGAAAGTTTTTCTCGCTTAGGAAGACGAGCCCCTGATCGTTTGTGTAGTTGTAGAACACCCCGGCGATCGGGAACGCTTTGCGCCCGTCCGGCGTCGGCAATTCCATCATGTCGCCGGGCGCGACGTGGAAGCGCCGCGCGAAACTCTCCGACGCGAGCACGCAGCGCTCATTGTAAAACCGCGCCATGATCTGGTCGCCGCGACCGTTGATGAAACGCAGATTGCGTCGATCGCTTCCGCGCACCACCGCGACGGAAATGGTCTGATCGCGAAACGGCAACTCGAGCGCGCGGAAGGTGTCGATCGTCTCCACGGCCGGATTTTTCTCGAGAAACTGGAGTGTCTCCGGCGGCATGAAGGAATGCGGACCGGCGATTTCATTGGCCGCGGGTCCGATGAAAAGATCGGCCACGAGCGTTTGCTCGATCCAGCTCCCGACCGTTTGGCGAAACGAAAAAACCATCACCGCGACGCCGACCGTCATCGCGACCGCGGCGGCGAGCGAGGCGATCGTGATCGAATTGCGCAGGAGCGAGCGGCCGAGATTTTGCGCCGCGAGACGCGGCTCGACTGCGCGCCATCTCCAGGCGCGGGCGAAGCGCGAGATCACTTCCGGCGCGAGAAGCGAAAAACCCGCGAGGACGAAAAACGCCGCGCCGAAACCGAGCCAGGCTGGTCCCGTGCGCAGTGCGAGGAAGGAAAACAGAACCGCAAGCAGCAGTGAAATCACTGCGCCGAAGACCCAGCCGCGCGATAACCGGACGGATTTTTCCAGCCGCAGCCCGCCATGCAGCGCCTGCACCGGATCGGTCGCCGCCGCGCTTTGCGCCGGGAGCCAGGCGGCGAGCAAAACTGAGAGCAGGCCCAGACAAAACGCACTGATCCAAATCCACGGCGCGATCGCCAGGGTCTGCACGTGGACCAGGACGTAGAGCGACGAGATCGTTTCCGCGACGGCGCCGACGAGGAGCCGGGCGAGAAAATAACCGCCCACCAAGCCCGCTAAAATTCCGACCAGCGCCCAGCGCCGCAGCTTCGCCTAAAAAGAGCCAGCGCACTTCATTGCGGGTCGCGCCTAACGAACGCAAGATCCCGATCTCCGTGCGCCGCCTAACGACCGAAGCCTCGATCGTGTTGTAGATCAGAAACATCCCGACCAGGAGCGAGACCAGGCTCATCGCGGCGAGATTGAGCTGAAAGCCGGCGAGCATTTTACCGACTTCTGCGCTCCGCTGCGCGGGCGCGGCGACGGTGGCGTCGGCGGGCACGATCGCGCGCAAGGCTGCGATCACTTTTGCCGGGTCGGCGCCCTTCGTTAGGCGGAGCGAAATTGAATCGAGCGTCCCGCTGCGCCCGAGAAGTTCCTGCGCCCAGCCGAGGTCGATCGCAGCGAAATGCTCGTCCGGCGCGACCGCGGATTCTCCGCTCTGGAGCAAGAAGCCGATCGTTAGGCGGACGGTTTTCCCATTAATCTGCGCGGGGATTTCGTCGCCCGCCTTGAGCCGATGGCGCCGCGCGAAACTCTCACTCAGCGCGACCACGCGCGGGCCGCGCAACCACGGTTGCGGATCGAAAGCGGCGCCGCCGAAACTGGTGAGCTGGAAGGTGCGAAACGGCTCGTTGCTGAAAACATCAATCCCGAGCAGGTCGAGATATTCCCCGGGAAACTGCGGCAGAGTGACGAACCCCCTAACGATCGGCGTGGCGGCCGCGATCCCCGGCTGCGCGGCAATCTTCGGGAGCAACGCATCCGGCAGGTTGCCGCCCGGCGCACTGACCTCGAGCTGCGCCTTGCCCGCGACCACATCCACGCTCGCCTCGAAGGCACTGTTCGCGCTCTGGTTCGCGATCTGGATCGCGAGGTAGAGCGCGACGCCGAGCGCAACGGTGAGGACGTTGAGCGTCGCGAGGAGCGGATGCTGTTGCAGCGAGCGGAGCACCTGCCAGCGGAAGAGGAGAAAATATTGCGCGATCAACCGCGGCAAAGATGCGGAGATTCCCCAGGGCCGCCAACCGATCGCGCTTGCCTAACGAGTCGCTTCGATTCAGGCCGCGGCGAGCTGGGTCTCATTCTCGGCCTGGATCGGGAATTGAATCCGGAAGGTGGTGCCGCAGCCCGGTTCGCTCTGGATCGTGAGGGTGCCCTGGTGCCGCTTGACGATGCCGAGCACCATGGACAGGCCGAGTCCAGTGCCCTTGTCGCCCTTGGTCGAGAAGAACGGATCGAGGCAACGCGCCTGCACTTCCTCGCTCATCCCAGTGCCGGTATCGGTGACGCTCAGGATCGCGTCGTCGTTCTCGACCGCGACCGCGACGGTGATGGCGCCGCCGCCGGGCATGGCATCGCCGGCGTTGAAGATCAGATTGGTCAGCATCTCGCGCAGTTGGGAAGCGTTGCCGAGGATCAGGGGCACCTCCGCGAGCGCGGTCTCGATCCGAATCGGCAGCTCGCCGTTGAGCTGGCGGTCGAGCCACTTCGATTTCGCGAGGAGGACGGATTGATCGACCAATTGGCGCAGATCCACGCGCTCGAAAATGTCCGCATTATCACGCGGCCGGTAAAAGTCGCGCAGCCGGCTCACGACCTCGGAGGCATCACGGCCGGCAGTGTTGATAATCTGCAGATACTCGAGCGCCGAGGCGTGGTCGGCGAGATGACGACCCTGATCGGTCACGAGAATGTCGCTGTAGCCGATGATGGCCATGAGCGCGTTGCTGAAATCGTGGACGACACCGCCGGCCATTTCGGCGAAGGCGCTGAGGCGTTCCTGCTGGAGCATCTGGCGTTGCGCATTCTGCAAATCGTCGAGCGCGCGCTGGAGTTGCGCGGTCCGTTCTTCCACCCGCGTCTCGAGCTGGTGATTATGTTCCTGAATCTCGCGGCTGAGGAGCCGGGTCTCGAGGGCGGTGCGGATGCGCATGTTCGCTTCGGAAGGATCGACCGGCTTGGCCAGGAGATCAGTCGCGCCGACGGCGAGGGCGCGTCGCTTGTTCGCCGGAGTAGCGGCGCCGGTGATGACGATGATCGGGACGCGCGCATCGGGTGGCTCACTTTTGCGGATCATCTCGATGACCTGGAAACCATCGATCAACGGCATTTGCAGATCGAGCAGGACGAGGTCGGGCGCGCTGGCGTTCACGCTCGTGATCATTTCCTCCGGGTCGTTGAAGCTGCGGATCTCGGTGTAGCCCAGACGATTCAGGAAATTCGTCATCATGCAGGTGCTCGCGACCTGATCGTCGAGCATGACGATTTGCGCTTTTTTTAGATCGGCGGTCTTCACCATTTCGCGGAGCTCCGGGAGGAACGTTTAATAAGTGGGAAAGCGCGGCGTGCAGCGGGCCACGGCGTCGATCAGCACTTCGGGCATCACCGGCTTGGCGAGGAAGGACATACCGCCGCTTTCGAGTTGCCGATCGCCCGCTTCGGATTTCGAGACCAGACCGGTCAGGAAGATGATCGGGATATGCTGAAGCACGGGGTCGAGGGCCGCTTCGCTCGCGAGGTCGCCGCCGCATTTCTCCGGCATGTCGATGTCGAGCAGCATGAGATGCGGCTTGAACAACCGGGCGACATCGAGCGCCCGGGTGGACTGCTGCTCGGTCAGAATTTCGTAGCGGCCGCTTCTTTCCAGGATCATCGCGGAGAGCCGGGAAAGATTGAGGTCGTCATCAACAATAAGAACGCGCGTTTTCGGCATGCCTGTTCTTGAGCAGGGCGAGTGCGGGCGAGGCGTGCGGTGAATACGTAGGCCGAGGAGGGCCCGCGAGATAAGTTCAGCAAGCGCAGAAGAGCACGCTGCTGTGATACCGGTTGCATAAGGCAGCATTGGTGAGCTTGTGCAATGGCGGTGGAGTTAAACCAAATGGATCGCAGGTCCCCTTTTCTCTGCCCTGTGCTCCCTTCCGGCGAGCTCGGGATCGCCGGATTGCTGGGTTGGGGATCGTTGTAAGCGCAGACGCACTCGCCATTTTTGCCGAGAAGGTGGGAGAATCGACCCCATTATTACCGACAGGATGCCGCCTTTTATGGATGGCGCTTCCCTGATTCGCTCGATGCAACGGATGAAGCCGTCCTCGCTTTTTCATCGCCAGCTCTGGCCACGGCGATGGCGTGCGCGCGGAAGAGCTCCTAAACTTGGCCTCAGTTCGTTGATCACCCAGCCTTATAACCACCCGAAACCCTTCACGAAGGTTTGGGAGACCGTGTCCGCCTTGGCTCCGGAAGAACCGGGAGTGCTCCTCCGATGACTCGCATCCTGATCGCCGATGATCACGAAGCCATGCGGGAAGGGCTGATTGCGCTGCTCGAACGCGAGCCGGGCTGGGAAGTCTGCGCGCGCGCAGCCGATGGGAAGGAAGCGGTCCGGCTCGCCCGGGAGCACGCACCCGATATCGCGGTCCTCGATCTCAGCATGCCGGAGATCAATGGCATCGAAGCGACCCGCAAAATCCGGCGCGCACTTCCACAGACGGAGGTCCTGATCTTCAGCGCGGATCATTCCGAGGAAATGATGGCGAAAGCCTTCGAAGCCGGGGCGAAGAGTTACATCCTGAAGTCGGATGCTACCCGCTACCTGGTGGAGGCGATCAAGTCACTCCTGACCCACAAGCCGTTCTTTACGTCCGAAGTCTCCGACGCCGTTTTCAGTAAGTATCTTACTGGCAAGGATGAGTGCAGATCCCCGGTGCGCCGACAAAAACTAACGGAGCGAGAAGAACAAATCCTTCGTCTGGTCGTGGAAGGTTTCAGCAACAAGGAAATGGCCGAGCGGATGGGCATCAGCGTCCGCACCGTCGAAACCCATCGCGCGAACCTTCATCGCGCGCTCGGGGTGGACTCCGCCGCCGCCCTTGTGCGCTACGCGATCCGCAATCACCTTGTCGAGGCCTAGCTCTTCTTCAGGACGGCTCCGGGATTCCCTTGGTAATCCGGGCTAACTCTCGGTCATAGCAGTCAGGGCAGGCGGAATGACTGAAGCGACTCCCGGTTTCTTTCTCGATATAGTCCTCGACTCGAGCCCAGTATTTCTCCTCGTTGCGAATCTTGCGGCAATAGGAGCAGATCGGGATGAGTTCCTTGAGCTGTCGGATCTCGGCGGTGAATTTCAGGATGCGCTCCGCGACGGCCAGACGCATCCGCAGAATCGCGCGATCGATCGGCTTCGTGAGGAAATCATCGACCCCGGCGGCGGTGGCAAGGGTGTAGTTTTCCGGCGTAGTGCCGTTGGCGGTAAAGAGGATGAAATAAGTGTAGGGAAGTTTCGTGGTTGCCCGCACCCTTCGGCAAAGCTCCAAGCCATCGAAACCGGGCATGGTCCAGTCGCTGATGATCAGCCGCACCGGCTCCTGCTGGAAGAGATTCCAGGCTTCGGCTCCGTCGCCCACCACCACGGTGTCGTAGCCGGCCTGGTCGAGGGCCGCTTTCATGATCCGCGCGCTCACCGCGTCGTCTTCGGCGATCAGGAGCCGGCGGCGCGCGATGGGCTGCGCGATTTCCTGAAGACGTTGTTGCAGGACGGAAGGAAGGGGAGAGTTATTATCGTTAGGCATAGGTCAGGTGTTCCGACAGGGCGCTGCGCACGTGGTCAAACTCCTGTTCAATCGCCCCGAGCAGGCGCCCGGCTTCCACGGGTCCGAGCGTCGGCGGAAGGTCTTCGAGCTCCTGGCAGAGCGCACCCAGCGCAGCGGCGCCGAAGTTACTGCAACTGCCCCTGATCGTGTGCGCGATCCGGGCAAGTTCCAGCGGCTCGCCGAGGACGGCGCGGGCGCGGGCCAGGAGTTCCGGCGTCGATTCATTGAAAAGAGTTACCAGTTCCGGGAGCAGGCTGGCGTCTTCCGGGTTGAGCGCGCGTAGCTGCGCGAGCGCCGTCTGGCTGATCGACCGCTCCGTTGTGGCCAGTGCGCGGGCCATCGCGGCGGCGAGTTCTGTCCGTCGCACCGGCTTGGCCACATAGGCATCCATTCCGGCGGCGAGGCAGGCGTCCTTGTCGCCCTGCATCGCGTTCGCGGTGATCGCGATGATGTACGGCTGGTGGCGGTGTTCCGCGCGGATCCGGCGCGTCGTCTCAAAGCCATCGAGCCGCGGCATCTGGCAATCCATCAGGACCACATCGTAATCAATCAGGCTCATCGCTTCGAGCGCTTCCCAGCCGTCGCCGACGATCTGCGAGCGATAGCCCAGCTTGTCGAGGTGATGGGAAAGCACGAGCTGATTCACCGGATTGTCCTCGGCAATCAGGATTCGTCCCGGACGGTTGACGCCCGCTTCCTGGTTCGTCGGTAAGGCAGCAGTTGGTGCCCTATGCTCGTTAGGTTCAATCACCAGCTTCGGTAGCTCGACGGTAAACCAGAAGGTCGAGCCTGTTCCTTCGGCGCTTTCCACCCCGATCCGGCCATTCATCTTTTCGACCAGCTGTTTGCAGATCGCGAGGCCCAAGCCGGTGCCGCCGTAACGGCGCGTGGTCGACCCATCCGCCTGGGAGAATGCCTGAAAAAGGCGTGCCTGCACCGCCGGCGGTATCCCGATCCCGGTGTCCCGTACCTCGCAGCGGAGCAGCGCCCGGGTCGCGGTTTCGCGGTCGAGCGTGAGTTTTAGTGTTACCTCGCCGTCGGCGGTGAATTTTACCGCGTTGCTGAGCAGGTTGAGGATGACCTGGCGCAGTCGTCCGCCATCGCCGCGAACGTAATGCGGCACCGCCGGCGCGACCGATGAATGCACCGTGACGCCTTTGGCGGTGGCTTGGAAATTCACCAGCGCGACCGTCTCGCTCACCAATTGCTCGAGGTCGATCTGCACTTCCTCAAACTCCAGCTTGCCCGCCTCGATTTTCGAGAAATCGAGGATGTCATTGATGATTGTGAGGAGCGCGTCGCCGCTGGACTGGATCGTCTGGGCGATCTCGCCCTGCTCGGCCGTGAGCGCGGTGTCGAGGAGCATCCCGGTCATGCCGATCACGCCATTCATCGGGGTGCGGATCTCGTGACTCATGGTGGCGAGGAATTCGCTCTTCGCGCGGGTCGCCGCCTCGGCCACCTCTTTGGCGCGGAGGAGCAGTTGCTCGCGATCGCGGAGCGATTCTTCGGCGCGTTTCCGGGCGGAAATATTCTCGTGTGCGATCACCACCCGGGTTTCGCCGTGATGGAGGAAGCGGGTGACCCGCGCAATGAACCAGCGTTTCTCACCGGAGCCGTGGCAGGGGTATTCCTGCTCGAAATGCTCCAACTCACCGGACATGACCGCGCGGATGCCGGCCGCCATCGGTTTTGCCTCAGCGCTGTGCCTGCCCGAGGCAGCGTCGCAGATGGCCAGGTAGTTTGCGCCCACCCAGTGCGCGCTCTTCCCGTGATTCGCCCGGCCGAAACGCAGCCAGGCGTCGTTCACTTCCACGATCACGCCGCGCTCGTCGAGAATCGCGAGGTGCGAGGAGAGCGCGTCGAGGGTGGAACGGAGGAAGATCTTCGAGCTCAGGGCTTCGGTCTCAACTCGTTTGCGATCGGTGATGTCCTGCACACTGCCTTCGTAGTAGAGGGCCTCCCGGTTTTCGCCGTATTCGATGTGCGTGCTCTCGGAGACCCAGATGGTGCTGCCATCCTTGCGTTTCACCTCGTATTCAAAACCGGTCACGGCGCCTTTCTCCTCGAGCGTCTTGCTGAAAGTTTCGCGCCGGCCGGGATCGAGATAGCCCTGGCCAGCGAGATCCGTCCGGGTCCTGATCAGTTCCTCGGCCGAATCAAAACCGAGCATGCGCGCCAGCGCCGGATTCGCCGCGAGGAATCTCCCATCCGGCGTGTTTTGAAAAATGCCGTCGCTCGAGCGCTCGAAAATCGTGCGGTATTTGCCCTCCGCCCGTTTCACGGCCTCTTCGGCTTTCGCCTGCTCGGCCACGCTCGCGCGGAGTTCCTGCAGGTTGCGGCGGAGTTGCATTTGCGCGACCACCTGCCGGCTGAGGGCGCGGAGGGCGACCCTCTCTTCCTCAGTGAGCTCGTGCGGCACGCGGTCGATCACGCAGATCGTGCCGAGCGCGTAGCCGCTGGGCGAGATCAGCGGCGCGCCCGCGTAGAAGCGAATTTCCGGACCGCCCAGGACCAGCGGGCTGAGAGCAAAACGCGGATCGAAGAGGGCGTTTTCCACCACGAAGACGTCGTTCTGCAAAATGGTGTGCGCGCAAAACGCGAGGTCGCGCGTGGTCTCGGTCGCTTCCACGCCGATCTTGGATTTAAACCACTGCCGATTTTCATCGACCAGCGTGATCGTCGCGATCGGCGTGCGGCAAATGTGTGAAGCGAGCAGCGTGATGTCGTCGAAGCTCTGCTCCGGCGCGGTATCGAGGATCTCGTAGCGGCGCAGATCGAGGAGCCTCTCACGTTCGTTAGGCGGAAGCGGCGCGGCCATCCCGCCGGGGACGGGCGCGAGCGGGAGGGGCGAAGAATCGACGAAAGACATACGCTGGGTTCCCCGCACAAATAGCCGCGTCCGTGCCCGCCCGGGCTGCGGGTAACACGTAGGCGTTCCCACCGCTGCGGGGATTCTGCCCGCACCGGGGTGGCGGACCAACCCGCGATCGCACGATCGGCGCACCTTGCGGGACAGGGGTGGAATTACCGATTGCGCGGCGCGCCAATCGAGGAGAAAATTCCGCTCGCGCAAACGCACCGCTAGCTCAATTGGCAGAGCAGCTGACTCTTAATCAGCGGGTTGTTGGTTCGATTCCAACGCGGTGCAGCGGCGCAACTCCGACTCGTTAGGCAAAGGTCAATCATGAAAAAGGCAGCGCTTCTCGGACTTCTTCTTTTGCTGGTGCTGCCGTCCCTTTATGCGCAAGGCGGGCGCCGGGCGCAGCGGCTGCAGAACCGCCAGCAGCAGGAGGCAAATCGCACGGTCTACGGCACGGCAGATGACGGCACGCCGCTGCGCTGGACGGTTTACCCGGCTGCCGGCCCGGGGCCGCATCCGGCGGTGTTGGTGATCCATGGCGGAAGCTTCAAGGCCGAGCCGATCAGCCCGCGGACAATTCAATCCGCGAAAGACGCGGCGGCCGCGGGGTTTAATGCATTTCAAGTCGAGTATCGGCTCGCCTCGCGCCGCGGGATTACCGGCCAAAAGTCCGCGGGCCATTACCCGGATCAGATTAACGACCTGAAGGTGGCCGTGCGCGCCGCGCGCAAATTCCCAGGCGGCAATGGCAAGGTCGGCGCGATCGGCGGTTCGGCTGGCGGTGCGCACGATACCTATCTCGCGGCCACCGGCACCGTGGGCGATGACCGGCTCGACGCGGCGGTGTCCCTTTCCGGCGCCTATGATTTCACCGAGCACGGCGTGGAAGAACAGCGCGCTTTTCATCGATTGGTCGTGAGCTATGTCGGCTCCGAGGACGTGGCGGCGCTGCAGAAGGCTTCCCCGATTACCTATGTGGATGCGAAAGTCGCGCCGCTTTTCATAGTCGCTTCCGATCATGATTCGATGCCGTCGTCGCAGTACGTCGACTTGATCAAAAAGTTGGACGCGGTCGGGGCGACGGATTTCGAGAAGGTGCTGCTCCCCGACAGCCACGCGCACGCTTTCGCGAACTGGCCGGTGGTGAAAGACCGGGCGCTCGCCTTTCTGCACAAATATCTCGACTCCGAAAAGCCGAAGTCCTGATCCGCGCCTAACGAGTCGCGTCCGGAAATAATTCGGCGTCGGCGTATTGCTGCGCGATCGGCATCCGGCGGCCCACCCCGAACGCGCGGCTCGTCACCTTGATCCCCGGCGCGGCCTGGGCGCGTTTGTATTCGTTCAGGTCCACCCGGCGCTGAATCCAGCGGACGGTTTTCTCGTCGAAGCCGCGGGCGACGATCTCGCGCGCGCTCGCGTTCTCCTCGACGTAGAGCTGCAGGATTTGATCGAGCACGTCGTAAGGCGGAAGCGAATCCTGATCAACCTGGCCGGGTTTTAATTCCGCGCTTGGCGGCTTCGTGATCGTGGCGCGCGGGATGATTTCGCGGTCGCGATTGATCCACTCCGCGAGCCGATAAACCAGCGTCTTCGGCACGTCGCTGATCACGGCGAGCCCGCCCGCCATGTCCCCGTAAATCGTGCAGTAGCCGACCGCGAGTTCGCTCTTGTTGCCGGTCGTGAGGAGGAGATGGCCGAACTTGTTCGAGAGCGACATCAGGATCATTCCGCGCAGACGCGACTGCATGTTTTCCTCGGTCGTATCCTCGGGCCGGCCGGCAAAAATCTCGTCGAACTGACTCTTAAAAGCGGTGAACGCTCCCGCAATCGGCACATCGAGACAGCGGATACCAAGGTTGCGCGCGAGCTCGTGCGCGTCCGCGATACTTCCGGGCGAGGAGTAAGGGCTGGGCATGGAAACGCCGACCACGTTTTCCTTGCCTAACGAGTCCACGGCGAGCGCCGCGACCACGGCGGAATCGATCCCGCCACTCAGGCCGAGGACCGCAGATTTGAAATGACATTTCGCGAGGTAATCGCGCACGCCTAACGACAGGGCGCCGTGCAGCTCCGCCATCTGATCGATGGGCGGGGCGGTGATCGCGGTCCCTTCCGTTTCAACGATGGTGGCCGCGGTCGCGAAAGCCGGAAGCTGGGCGATCAACTCGCCGGCCGCGTTGAAGGCGATCGAGTTTCCATCGAAAACGAGCTCGTCGTTCCCCCCGACGACGTTGGCGTAAACGATCGGCCGCGCGTTCGCGCGCGCGACCGCGCCGACCATTTCGCGCCGCGTCGCCGCTTTGCCGAGGGCGAAAGGTGAGGCGCTGAGGTTCACGATGATCTCCGCGCCGCGGGCGACCAGGCCGCCCACGATCTCACCCTCGTAAAGCGGGCGCGGCAGGTAACGTTCGGTCCAGATGTCTTCGCAAATCGTGACTCCGACCCGGCGACCGGCGATCAGGAAAACTTCGCCACCGGTGCCCGGCTCGAAGTAGCGATCTTCGTCGAAAACGTCGTAGGTCGGGAGCAGCGTCTTGAAGCTTTTGCGGACCGGCTGCCCGCGCTCAAGCAAGGCCGCGGCATTATAAAATGGCTTTCCGCGACCCTCGTTGCGATCAACATACCCGACGAGCAACGGCGCCTGCCCGATCGCCTCGTGCACGCGCGCGATCACCTCGAGGGTTTGCGGCACGAAGCGCGATTTGAAGACCAGATCCTGCGGCGGGTAGCCGGTCACGGCGAGTTCCGGTGCGAGCACCAGTTCCGCGCCCGCCGCCGCGAGGCGACGATAGGCGTCGAGGATTTTATCGAAGTTCCCGCGCAGATCTCCGACCGTGGGATTGATCTGCGCCACGCCGATTTTCATGCTCCGAGGGAAGCGTAACGCCGCCACCGACCGGAGCAACGGCTTTCGCGCTAGTGATCGGGGATGACGGTGCGGTCTTTTTTGTAGGTGCCGTTGAGCGCGTCATCCGCGCCTTCCACGAAGACTACGCCCCACTGGATCAGGCAGGCCGCGAAGAATCCCGCGATCATACAGATCAGGACCTTATGGATAAAAGTGGCGCGCATTTCGCAACCCTGAAAAGCAGGATCGCTGCCACGGCTCTACCAGAAGCCCCACTGCTTCGTCGCGACGATCCAGAGGCCGAGGGCGAGATTGGTCACGGCGTGGGCCAGGACGCAGGAAGCGAGGCTTTTGGTTCGGTAGGCGACCAGGTTATAAAGTGCGCCGGTGGCGAGCGCCGCGGGCCAATCCGGGCGGGAATGCGAAAAGCAGAAGGCGAGAGTCACCGCTGAAAATGAGAGGGAGGAAAAGGTGCCGAACGGAACGGTCTCGAATCGCTCGGCAATCAGGTAGCGGAGGAGGAAACCACGCCAGAAAATCTCCTCCACCAGCGGGACCACGAGCACCAGCCTAACGAATCGCAGCGCCAGCGTAGTCCAGTAGAAACCGGGCGAACCCGCGAGGGTGTCCGGATTGAACCCGACCAGCCGGGGCGCAAAATGGAGAAATTGCTGGGGCGCAATCCAGAGCGCAAAGACCGCGAGCGCGAGCAGCACCGTGAACAGCGGACGGCGCACCGGGCCAAGCGTGTAGTCGCGGCGAAAATAAAAGAGCAGCGCACCGCAGAGCAACGTCTGGAGGGGGAAGATCCAAAACTCCGGCGCGCTTCGCCAGAAAGGCGGTCCCGGGGTTTTCAAGGCGCCGCCCAGACCGAGCAGCAGGATAAAGAGAAACATCGGCGCGCCGTACGCGATCAGCCGGCGCTGATGGGAGCGCGCGGAAAATTCTGCGTCGGGCATCGGCCGAGCCTAGCCGCGGTTTGCGTCGCGGGCAGGAAAATCTCCACGAGGTTGCGCGCGCGGGCGCCTGAGCCAAGATTCGTGCGTGCCCGAAAGCGATCAGCCCCGCCGCGAACTGCGCGCCGACGAAGCCGACGCGCTCGCGAAGGAACTCGAGCTGGAGCTCATTCAACAGCGCGCCTCCTGGAAAAAGGTGAGCGCGCAGCGCGGCACGTGGCGGGCGCTCAGCATTCTTTTCCTCCTCCTCCTGGGCGGCGCCGCGCTCCTCGCGTATTTTTATCTCGTGCCGGAACTTCGCTCGCGCACGCCCGAAAAGACCGCGGCCCCGATCGAGGCGGATCGTTAGGCGGATGCGCCGCCTTTCCTGCGGTGCACTAAAGCCAGCGCTTGAGACGTGGCCAAACCGTTGGCAATGGTTGGGACGGGCGGCGGCAAAGATAGAGGTGGAGCCGTTGCTCGAACGGCTGCGCCCAGGGCGAAGTCTCCACCGGCCCAAGATCGGTTACTGACTGGAAAAGTTTTCTCTCGTCCTCATCGTCCTGGTCCAGAATCAGCATCGTTTTCCCCGGTGTAGCCGCGCGGTCCCCAGAGATAGTAATTCTGATGACCGCTGAGAGCGTTTGGCAAACCGAGCGGCGGCCCGAAGAAATCGATCGCCGCCGCTTCGCCGTAGTTCTGCGCGAAGATCGCGGTCGTCCTTTGTTCGTTAGGTGGAAGCGCCTGATAGGCGCGGGCGACCGACGCGGTCAGCTCGCGCCAGCCAAATTGATCGGAGAAATGTTGCGGCAACGCTGCAGTGTGGGAGGTCTCGGTCCGTGGCGGGTCCAAATGGATCGCCTGGAGATAGGAGACCAAGCGGGCCGGTGGAAGAATTGCCAGAGCGACGGGTGCGAGGATCGCGCCGGTCGCGATCATCGTGCTGAGCAGCAGCGGCTTGACCCAGGGCGCTCGTTCCCGGCCCCAGCTTTCCCAGGCGACGCCGCCAGCGGCGAGCAGCATAGGATAAGCCGGGGCGAGATAGTAGATTTTCCCGTGGAGGACCAGCAGTTCCCCGAGAATCACCAGGTAAATCACCGCGAGCGCGAAGTAGCGCCGGCCGTACCGGGAGATACCTAACCAGACTAGCCCGCCCAACCACAGCGGCAGCGTCGCCGGGTTCATGATCAGGACCTGTTGAGCGAGAAATTGCGGCGGTGTCAATACGACATTCTTGTGACTCTGCGCGACGTTCCGCAGCAGTTCCCAAGTCGCCCAATGGTGCTGCATTTCCCAGATCAGGTTCGGCAGCGCGATCAGGAAAGCGATCAACCCGCCGAGCCAGATCCATTTCTGCACAAAGTGTCGCCGCAAAGGGGAGACCACGATTCCAGCGAGCAGCGCGAGCCCGAAAAAAGCCATCGAATGCTTGTTTTCCAAGCCGATCCCCGCGACCAGACCGAACCAAAGCCAGAGTCGCGGTGCTCCGCCATTCTGCAGTCTGAGCAAAAGGTAAACGCAGCCCATCCAGATCGGCGGCTCGAACGCGTTCATGGAAAACAGGTTTCCACTGACCAGGTAAATCGTAGCGCAAAGCGCGCCGGTGCAGCCGAGCACAATCGCCCAGCGCCGCCCGCCCAGTTCCCGCGCGATCAGGCCGGTAAGCGCCACTATCAGCGCGCTGGCCAGCGCCGGAAAAAGCCGCAGCGCAAAGAGGGAATCGCCGAAAAGCAGACCGCTCAGCCGAACAATAAAAAGAGAGAACGGCGGCTGATCGACATAACCCCAGCCGAGGTGCCGCCCGCAGACGATGTAGTAAAGCTCGTCCCGGAAGTAACCGTAGCGGCCGCTGGTCAGGAAATGCGGGAGGAGCGAAACCGCGGCGAACGACCAGGCCAGTCCCAAGCCCGGTCGCGTCGCAGAGGCCGCGTCTTCTCCTTCCGCCTTCATCAGCGGAACTCGTTAGGTGTAATCGTCTAGCGAAGCAACCGAAAATCAGCCGGCAGCACGTTGGCTCCAAAGGAAGGTAGATCACGATCGGCTCCAGCCTGCCCGGGTCCGCCGGAGAGCGCTTCCGGTTCCATCACGGCCACCTTCGCAGGTGGCGCATCGATCGCGGGCTGACCCTTTGCTTTAAGTTCTTCGTTCAACTTCGGCAGGTCGTTGGCGAGCACCTGCTCGAAGTCCTTGCTCGCGTCCTCCAGCTCTTTGCGCAGCGATTCGATGCGCGCGATCTGATAGTCAGCGGGCTTACCCTCGTAGCTTAGGATTGCGCCGTAGAGTTGGTCGGTATGTTCGCGCAGACGCTCTTCGCCCGTAATCGCGCCCCCTTCCGTAGTCGCGACGATCTGCTTGCGCACCACATCCACTTTGCCGTCGAAATCCGTGACCGCCTTTTGTGCAGCCTCGTCTTTCGGCATCGTCTGCATCTTTTGCGCCAGCTCAGTCCGCAGGGCGATGATCCGATCCATCAGCGCGCTTTCGTCGCCAAAGAGGTCGCGGACCTTCAAGGCCGCATCGTATTGCGCTTTGCGATCGGCTTCGCCGAATTTAGCCCGGCGATCCAGCGCGATCGTGACCTTGGTTTCATAAGGCTTGTCATCCTTGGTCATACGGACGGTATAAGTGCCCGGGAGATAGCGAGGACCTTGCGTGCCGGCGAAAGCTAACTGTGCGGCCGGTGGCACGCGGGGCGGTTTGGCATGCATACTCCAGGTGACTCGGTTCAGTCCGGGCCGCTTACTCGCGGGGAGTGTGTCGATAACTTTGCCGGAAGGGTCGAGCACTTCGATCTTCAACTTTCCGAAGAGGTGCCGTGATTTCTGAAAATAGGTGATGACCGCTGCGTCGGGCGGGTTATCACCGACAAAGACGGCGGCGCCGCTGGCCCAACCACCATTGGCCTCGATCCGCTGTTGCACCAGGCGGGAGTTAACGAAGCTCGCTTCCTTGGCGATGAGTTCCGGGGTGAGCGAGCGAAGAGGCGTGATGTCGTCGATTATCCAGATCCCGCGACCGTGCGTCGCGAGCACCAGGTCATTCGTCCGCGGCTGAATCGCGAGATCGCGCACCGGCACATCAGGGAAGTGACTTCCCTTGAACTGTGCCCACGCCTGGCCGCCGTCGATTGAGATGTAAAGACCAAACTCCGTGCCGAGAAAGAGCAGGTTCTTCTGCGCGAGGTCCTCCTTGATCACATACGCGTAGCCGCGAATGCCTTTGGCGTCAGCCGGACTCGCGAGCGCATTCCAGGTCTGGCCAAAGTCAGTCGTTCGGTAAACATAAGGCGCAAAGTCGCCATAAGTGTGGCGGTCAAACGCTACATAAGCAGTGCCCGGATCGAAGTTACTCGCCTGGACCCAGTTGACCCAGGAATTCTTCGGCAGGTTGGGAACATTTGCGACCACGTTGATCCAGTTTTGTCCGCCGTCGCGGGTGAGTTGGAGGTTGCCGTCATCGGTGCCGGCCCAGATGAGGTTCTTATCCTTCGGAGACTCGCTAATCGAGTAGATCGTGGTGTACATCTCGGCGGCCGAGTTATCGACCGTGACACCTCCGGATTGCTCCTGCTTTTGTTTCTCCGGATCGTTCGTGGTCAGGTCAGGCGAGATGCGATCCCAGGACTGGCCGTGGTCGCGCGAGCGGAAGAGGAACTGGGCCCCGATATAAATCGTCCCTTTTTCGTTGGGCGAGGGCAGCAGCGGGGTATTCCAGTTGAAGCGAAGCTTCTCCTTGTAGTTCGGCTTCGGCTGAATCGTCCGCGCCTCGAGGGTGTGGCGGTTAATCCGGCTGACGGTGCCGCCCTGATACTCACCATAAACATAGTCGGGGTCAGCCGGATCGACGAACGTGCAAAACCCGTCGCCGCCGAGAATGTTTTCCCATTGCGCGTTGGTGATCCCGCCGGGGTAGGAGGATTGTCCGATCCAGCAACTGTTATCCTGCAGCCCGCCGTAAACCTGATAGGGATCGGCGTCGTCCACACTCACATGATAGAACTGAGAGATAGGAAGATTGTTGGCCTTCCACCACTTGTTTCCGCCGTCGTAGGCATACCAAAGGCCTCCATCATCGCCGGTCAAGACCGTCTGCGGATTTGTCGGGTCGATCCAGACGGCGTGCACATCGCCGTGCGCGCCGTTGAAGCCACCGACCGTCGCGAAGCTTTTGCCGCCGTCCGAGCTAAGAATTAGTGCGCCGTCCGTCTTGAACACCCGATCGGCATTCTTCGGGTCAACCACCAGGTTGGCGAAATAGAATGGGCGCCAAACCATCCAGTTACTCTTATCGCGTTCCGCCCAGGTCTGGCCCCCGTCGTCGGAAACAAAGAGCGCGCTCTTCGTCGACTCGACAAAGCAGTAAACGCGTTTCGGATTGGAAGGCGCGATCGCGACCGCGAGCCGGCCGTAAGGCTTCTTGGGGAAACCCTTGTTGGTTTCCGGAGTTATCTCTTTCCAGGTGGTTCCGCCGTCGCTCGTGCGGAAAAGTCCGCTCCCGGAGGTCGCCTCCGGACCGTCGCCGCCGGACCGGAAAGTCCAGCCTTTGCGCCGGAAATCCCAGAGACCCGCAAACATGTTGTTCGGGTTCGACGGGTCCATCGCAATGGTTGAAGCGCCGGTGGACAAGTTGGAGCCTTTCAGGACCAGGTTCCAAGTCTTGCCGCCATCGGTTGTCTTATAGAGACCGCGATCAGGCGAGTCACTCCAGAGTGCGCCGGGGACCGCCGCGAAGACCGTATCACTGCTTTTCGGACTAACGATGATCTGGGAAATCCGCTCCGAGTCAGGTAACCCGGACTTATCCCAGGTCTCGCCGCCGTCGGTCGACTTATAGATACCGTCGCCGATCGAGACACTGTTTCGCGTCCAGGGTTCACCGGTCCCGGCCCAAATGTTCTTGGAGTTCTTCGGATCGATCGCGAGCGCGCCGATCGACTGCACGGTCTGCTCGTCAAAGACCGGGCGGAAGGTGGTGCCGCTATCTTCCGATTTCCAGACGCCGCCGCTGGCCGCGCCGATGAAGATGGTGAGTTTGCCGGATGGTTCACGTTCGGCCGCGATCGTGGAAATGCGGCCACTCATGGTGGCCGAACCGATATTTCGCGCGCCGAGGCCGGAAACGGTGGCGGAACTATAGGGAGTCTGCTGGCCGTAGGTCGCGCCGGCGAAACTGAGGGAAGCAAGGAGAGGTAGAAGAAGAAAACGCATGATAAAGGAGTGGCTAACTTATTTCGCGGCGGGTTTCGGGAAGGCGAAGTAGGAATCTTCGATTGGAATGTTGGCTTCGCCTTTTTCGATGATGATTTTCTGCTTGTCGCTCGCGCCCTTGGGGCCGACTTCGATCGAGAAAGGAAAGTAGACGTTGTTGACCTTCTCGTAGTCACCCAGGTCGGTTTCGTTTTCGACCTTGGCGCCCTGTTCGGTACGTTGACTTAGTTCCCGAATTTCCAGGAAGAAATCCGGATCGAGATAGACATAGGTGATGTCGCCATTCTTGCGGGTGATCTTGAGCTTGTGCGCGGCGGTGCCTTCGACATCCTCAGTGCCGAGATAGGTGACGGTCTTACCCTCCGCTTTCCAATTCACGAGCGGTCCATCGATCTCGGCGTCCTCGACGAGTGACTTGGCTTCGTCGCCCGACATCTTCTCGGGATCTTTGCGACCTTGAAACGGGAAGATTTTCCAGCCTTCCCCGCCGTCGTAGGACTGGACCAGCGCCATGCCCTGCAGGGCGGCGTCGGTGCGGGACTTATTCGGGCGCTTTTTGGTTTGAGTAAACTTCAATTCCAGCTGGCCCTGATTGACGAGCATGCGGCCCTCGAAACGGACCGTCTGGATGGCTTTGAGCGCCTCGGGGCCGCCTTTTGCCTTCAGGTTTTTCGCGACCAGGTCGTCGACCGTCGGGGTAGGCGCGGGACTTTGCGCATGGAGGGTCGGCAGGAGCAGGAAGCCGACAAAAGAGAGGAGTGAGAGAGTTCGCTTCATAAATAGATCGGATACGCGGATCGAGCTACGACCGCGCGGCAGCCTTATGCAGGGGCCGTGCCAGCGCAAACGGAGGTTTATAAGCGACAGCGTGATAACGGCTTAGAGATTTAGCGCAGAATCGCCTAACGAAGTCATTTTCCCGGATGCGGGATTTGGCGGGACCGATTTTGGGAAGATTTTCCTTCCCGTGCCGGCTCGGCTAACCCATGTAGAAGCCGCCATTCACGTTCAACACCTGACCCGTGATGTAGCTCGCCATCGGCGAGGCGAGGAAGAGCGCGGCATCCACGATCTCGTGCGCTTCGCCGAGGCGGCCGAGCGGGATCTGCTTTCGGAAATTGTCCGCGACTTCATCTGGCATGCCCTTGCTCATCCCGACGTCGATGAATCCCGGCGCGATCGCGTTCACCGTGATCTGCTGGCGCGCGAGCTCGCGGGCCGAGACCTTGGTGAGCGCGATGATCGCAGCCTTGCTCGAGGAGTAATTGGCCTGCCCGAAGAGACCCATCTGCCCGCTGACCGAGGAGAGATTGATCACGCGCCCGCCCGGGCGGAGCACGGCCGCGGCCTTTTGCGTGACGTTGAAAGTCCCCGCGAGATTTACCCGCACGACGCTCTCGAAATCCTCGAGCGTCAGCTTCTTGATCGTCCGATCACGAATGATCCCGGAATTGTTCACGAGCACGTCGAGCCCGCCGAACTTCTCCGCGATCGCATTCATCATCGCCTCTGTTTGCTCCGGGCTGGTCACATCGCAGTCGATCGTTAGGGGGCTTTGTAACCGGCTCGCGACCTCCGCAGCGTCCGCTTTATTCCGGCCTTCCGGGTTGCTGATGAAGTTCACCACGCACTGCGCGCCGCGTTCGCCGAAGGCTTGAATCATGGCCGCACCAAGGCCGCGCGAGCTGCCGGTGACGAGGACCACTTTGCCGCTGAAATCGAGAAGATCAGTCATCGCGCAACGTCCACGCGACCGCGGCCAGCATCAACCGCACCCGGTTTTCTTGCCCGCGGAACGATCTTCGTTAGGGTTAGCGCTCGCATGGCTCCCGTCCGAATTCTCACTGCTGTTCCGATTTGCGATGGTCACGACAGCGCGATCAACACGATCAACCTCGAGTTTATCCGCCACGGAATCGAGGTCGTATATCTCGGATATCATCGCTCGGTGGAAGACATCGTGCGCACGGCGATCCAGGAGGATGTCGGCGCGGTCGGGATCTCGAGTTATAACGGCGGGCACGTCGAGTTTTTCTCGGAAGTTGTGAGGGCGTTAAATCGAAAAGGCGCAACGGACATCAAACTTTTCGGCGGCGGCGGCGGCACGATCACGGATGCCGATGCGGCGGTGATGAAACGCAATGGCGTGCACAAGATTTTCTTCGCCGGCACCTCGCTGGTCGGGATGGCGGATTTCGTGCGCGAGCATTATGGCGCGACGCATCGGCCGCGGCCGAAAGCGACTGGCGATCTGCGCCTGGCGCGGGCGCTGACCGAGATCGAAGACCGCTACGCGCAGAAGAAGCGACCGGCGAAGATCAAAAAGGCGAAGGCAAAATTCGGCAAGGCGAAGGTGATCGGTTTCACTGGTCCGGGCGGCGCAGGGAAGACGACTCTGATCGACGAACTCGTGCTGCGACTTTTGCAGCGCGACGCAAAAGCGCGGATCGCGATTCTTTCGCACGATCCGAGCGTGGTCGGCGAGGGCGCATTGTTAGGCGACCGCGCGACGATGATTAATTCGCAGAACGACCGGGTCTTCATGCGGAGCATGGCGACTCGCGGGCAGGCCGGCGGTTTGTCGCCCGCGACCGGCGAATGTCTCGCCCTCCTCGCGCGCTCCGATTTCGATTACGTGATCCTGGAAACGGTCGGCACCGGCCAGGAAGCGATGCCTTTTCAGGACGCGCTCGTGCAAAAAACCGTGCTGGTGATGAACCCCGATTACGGCAGCCGGTTGCAGCTCCAGAAGATCGTCATGCTCGACCTCGCGGACCTCGTGGTGGTGAACAAAAGCGACCAGGATCGCGCGCGGACCGCCCACTCGGAGATCGAGCAGCGGCTGCGGCAAAACAAGCGCGAGCAGCATCTGCTTTCAACCGTGGCGAAGCGGCATCGCGATCCGGGCGTCGATCAATTGTGTGACTGGGTAATGGAGGAATCATGAGCAAACTCGGGCAGGTCGTAGAGGCGGTGGAAAATTACAATCAGTTCGTGCTCGATGAGGTAAAGCGGGCGCGGAAGGACGAAAAGTTTGGCGCGAAAATGGTCGGGCGTTGGGATGAGGTGAAAGCGAAGACGCCGATTGGCACCGCGCCGACCGGGTTGAAGTTGCCGCGCCTCGCGTTGCCGGAAATCGACGAGGCCGGCGAGATCACGCGCTACTTGTTAGGCGAAGGACTTCCGGGCGAATTCCCATTCACCAACGGCGCTTATCGCGAGATGTATCTTGAGCCGTTGCGCGAACCGGAAAGCGGCAGCTACGGGAAGAAGAACGGCGCGAACGGCAAGAACGGACACGCAAAGAATGGCCACGTCGCGCCTAACGAGAAGGTGAAGCAGGCTGAGGAGCCAACGCGGTTATTCTCCGGCTTCGGTTTGGCCGAAGACACGAACAAACGGTTCCATTATCTCACCGGCCATCAGCGCAGCGCCCGGCTGAGCACGGCGTTCGACGGTCCGACCCTATACGGGATCGACAGCGATGCGGACGGCGTTTTCGGGAAGATCGGCGAGGGCGGTCTCGCGATCGATACCTACGAAGACATGGTCCGGCTCTACGACGGGTTCGACATGGGCTCGCCCGATTTTTCCGCCTCCATGACGATCAGCGGACCGGCGCCGATCATCATGGCGATGTATATCGCGGCCGCGAAAAAACGCTTCGGCCCGAAGGTGGTGCCGAATCTGCGCGGCACGATTCAGGCGGACATCTTCAAGGAAGTCCAGGCGCAGAACGAAACGATTTTCCCGACCGAAGCGTCGCTCCGTTTTCTCTGCGACATGATCGAATACACGACCGAGCACATGCCGCGTTGGTATCCGGTTTCGATCAGCGGTTATCATATCGGCGAAGCGGGCGCGACGCCGGTGCAACAGGCGGCTTACACGGTTTCCAACGGCTTCGCTTACGCGGAAATGCTCGCGGCTCGCGGGATCCCGGTTGATCAATTTGCACCGCGACTTTCCTTCTTCCTCGATTGCGGACTCGACGTGGAATACATCGCGCTCGCGCGCGCTTCGCGGCGCATCTGGGCGATCGGGATGCGCGATGTTTTCGGCGCGAATCACAAGGGGCAGATGTTCAAGCTCCACACCCAGACGAGCGGTCGCTCGCTGGTCGCAGCGGAGTTCAAAAACAACCTCACGAGAACTGCCGCCGAGCTCGATGCTCGCCTACATGAACGGCACGAACAGCTGCCATTCGAACAGCGCCGACGAGCCGTTCACGACGCCGAGCGAGGAATGGATCCGGCTCGCCGCGCACGGGCAGGCGATCCTGCTCGATGAGTCCGGCATTTTTAAACACACCATGAACATGCTCACCGGTTCGCCGGGAATGAAAGCGGTCGAGCGCGCGGTGGAAGCGGCGATGTTGGAAGAGTTCCGCCAGATCGAGGAACTCGGCGGCGTGCTCCCGGCGATCGAGCATCGTTACCAGCGGGCGCAGATCCAGACCGCGGCGCACCGTTACGAAGAGCAGATTTACAACGGGACGCGCCCGATCATCGCGCTGAACAAATATAACGATCTGAAAGACGAGATGCCGGAAGTCAAAATGGTCCGGACGCCGAAGGCGAAGAAGCAGTTGCAGGTCGATCGCCTAACGAAGTTCAAGAAGCGCAACGCCGCGAAATCCGAGCGCGCTCTCGACCAACTTTCTGAAGTGGTGGAGAGCGGGAAAAACTATTTCCCGACGCTGATTGAAACGGTGGAGGTTTGTTCGTTAGGCCAGATCACCGGGCGCCTGCAGGAAGTGGTCGGGCGTTTCCGGCCGATGGTGTAACGACTGCCCGCCGTCATCCCGAGCGCAGCCGAGGGATCCCGTCGGGTTTCTGGGAAGATCTGATTGCAGGTCTTGGTTTGGGCGGCGGGGCTTCACGGCAGTTCCACGGGATCCTTCGACTCCGCTCCGCTCAGGATGACACGGTGCGACGTGGATGCTTCCCTGCCCCGGTCATTGCAGTTTTCCTAACTCCAGCGAAGCTAGGCACCCGAAATGTCGGATCATTCCGATCGCACTTCCTTTGTTTTCTCCGACCCCTCCGGTCGCCGCTGGCCGCGCCTGCGTCGCATTCTCCTCTTCGTGCTCGCGATCGTTTTCGTCGGCGTGGTGCTCTTCGCGCGGACGCTTTTCGTCGCTCCGACGCTGCGACTGCCGCTCACGCTGCGCCAGCTGAAAGGTCAGCTGAAATCCCTCCAGAAGGCCAACCCCGCTGCCGCGCCGAAGCCGGTCCCGACGGCGATTCCGCTTTGGGAAAAATTCGGCGCCGCGCGCAAAGCGAGCAAAAAAGCTGCGACCACGCCGATTCCGGTCGCGCCGCGGAAAGCCGTTGCCGGTCGTGAAGTGCACCTGGCGTTTTACCGTAACGGTGATCCTTACAGTTACGCCTCGCTCGAGCAGCACGCGGCGCAGATTACACATCTTTGCCCGGAATGGATGGCGGTGGTGAATGGCATGGGCGACCTGCAGATCGACGCCGACAATCGCCTCCCGAAATTCACCGCGGCCAAAGGCATCGCACTGCTGCCGCTGCTCACCAATCTGGCGGGCGACACCTGGCAACCGGAAGCAATCGAGAACCTGGCGAACGCGCCCGGCCCGCGGCAGCAGCATTTTTTCCAGAACGTCCTCGGCGCGTTGCGCAGCGCGGGGGCGAGCGGGGTCGTGCTCGATTGGGAAGATGTCGATCCGAATTACACCGACAAGATCGCTGATCTCGTGAGCAACTTTGCCGACGCGCTGCATCATGAGGGACGCGAGCTTTGGATCTGTGTGAACCCGGGCGAGGCGCTCGACCTGAGCGACTCCGACAAAGTGATCGAGAAAACGGATCGCTTTGTCGCGCTGCTTTATGATGAGACGTCGGAAGATGAAGCGCCCGGCGCGCTCTCGTCGCGGCCGTGGTTTGAGGGCTGGCTCGACACCTTGCTCGATGGCGCCGACGCGTCGCAATGGGTCATCGGCCTCGGCAGCTACGGCGACGATTGGACGAAAAGTCAGCCGAAGGCCGACCAGATCAGTTTCGCGGAAGCGATGAGTCGCGCGAGCTATGCGGAGACGCCGGGATTCGAAGCTGGCGCCCCGGATTACAACCCCACTTTTTCTTATGACGACGGCGGCGACGAGCACTCGGTTTCGTTCCTCGACGCGACCACTTTCTACAACGAGCTGCGGAGCGCGCGGCAGAAAAAGGTCGCGGGCTTCGCGCTTTTCCGCCTCGGCACGGAAGACTCCGCGATCTGGGATGCGATCAATTTACCAGCCGAAGCCCCGCTCACGCCGAAGGCGCAGGAGCAGCTCGGCACCCTCAAGAGCAGCGACACGATTGCAGATATCGGCGACGGCGAGATCGTGACCGTGGACGAAAGTCGCGCCGACGGCAGCCGCAAGATCAGCGTCGACGCGCAGGGCAACCTGGTGGCGGCCTACCAGCAGTTTCCGGAATTCCCGACGCTCTACCACCAGGGCGGCGGCAAGCCTAACGAGGTCTCGCTCACCTTTGACGACGGGCCAGATCCGAAGTGGACGCCGTTGATTCTCGACCTGTTGAAAGCGGCGAACGTGAAGGCGGCCTTCTTCCTCGTCGGGGTGAACGCGGAACGTTATCCGGAGCTCGTTAGGCGGATCGTTGCGGAAGGGCACGAGATCGGGAACCACACCTATTACCACCCGAATCTCGGAGCCTGCTGGCCGGAGCACATCCGGTTGGAGCTGAACGCGACGCAGCTCCTGCTCGAGACGATCACCGGCCGGTCGACGACGCTGTTTCGTCCGCCCTACGGCGCGGACACGAGCCCGAGCAGCCTCAGCGAACTGCTCCCGCTGAAGATCGCGCAGGACCTGAATTACCTCGTCGTGCTCGAGAACATCGACCCGCAGGATTGGGCGCGACCGGGCACGGATGTGATCGTGAGCCGGGTGAAACAGCAACGTCGCGACGGCAACATTATCCTCCTGCACGACGGCGGCGGCGATCGCTCCGAGACGGTCGCGGCGTTGCCCCGGATTCTCGATTACCTAACGACGCGCGGTGACACGGTGGTGCCATTGAGCACGCTGATAGGCACGACACGCGACGCGGTGATGCCACCGGCGAAAATCGGCTCGCGTGCGCTCGAGCGGCTGGTCGGCGGGACTGGTTTCCAGGTGCTCCGCAATGTCGAGGAATTGCTCTGGGCTTTCATGATCGTGGCCACCGCGCTCACGGTGGTGCGCACCGGTTTGGTGGTTTGGCTGGCGACGCGTTTTCGGCGGCGGACGGATGATTTCGCGGAACCGGTCAGCGTGCTCATCGCTGCCTACAACGAAGGAAAAGTGATCGCCGCGACGCTGCGTTCCGTCCTCGCGAGCGAATACGGGGCCGCCCTCGAAGTGCTCGTGATCGATGACGGCTCGAGCGACAACACCGCCGCGGAAGTGGAAGCGATCGCCCAAATCGACGACCGCGTGCGCCTGCTGCGGCAAACCAATTTCGGCAAAGCCGCTGCGCTCAGTCGCGGGCTTGCCGCGGCGCGGCACGAGCTTGTCGCGTTCCTCGACGCCGATACGCACGTGCAGCCGGACACGTTGAAATATCTGACACGCCCGTTCGCCGATGCGCAGGTCGGCGCCGTCTCGGGTCACGCGAAAGTCGGCAATCTGCGCTCGTTTCTCGCGCGCTGTCAGTCGCTCGAATACACCTGCGGCTTCAACCTCGACCGGCGCGCCTACACGCGCTGGGATTGCGTCACGGTCGTGCCGGGCGCGATCGGCGCGGCGCGGAAAAGTGCGGTCGCGGATGTGGGCTGGCTCAGTCTCGATACGCTTGCGGAAGACACCGACCTCACGCTTTCGCTCCATCGGAAAAATTACCGGGTCGAGTATGCGCCCGATGCGATCGCCTGGACCGAAGCGCCGGAAACGGTCCGCGCGCTCGCGCGGCAACGCTTCCGCTGGGCCTACGGCACGATGCAATGCCTCTGGAAACATCGCGATCTCACCTTCAACTGGCGCTACCGCGCGCTCGGCTGGTTCAGTCTTCCGAGCGTTTGGTTTTTCCAGATTATCCTCGTGGCGATTTCCCCGCTGGTGGATTTTCTCCTGCTCGCTTCGCTGCCCTTTGGGATCTGGGGCGCGGTGCTGCCGTTCGTCGTGATTTTCCTCGCGATCGATTTGTTCATCGCGGTGCTCGCCTGCCTGCTCGAGGGCGAACCGGTCATCCGCGCGTGGCGGATTTTGCCGATGCGGCTGATCTATCGGCCGCTGCTCAGCTACGTGATCTGGAAAGCCGGGCTGCGCGCGCTCAAGGGCGCGTGGGTCAGTTGGGCCAAGCTGGAGCGGACCGCCTCCGTCCCGGCGCGGACATGAACTCGTTAGGCCAACTGTTGCTCACGCTCGCGCTCATTAGCGGGCTCGGCGCCTGTCGCAAACCGGCGCTCGCCGCGCCTAACGAGTCGAAGGCACGGGTCATGCTCGCGGTTCCGGCGGAGGGAAAATACACTGGCGCCTACATCGATTTCGGCGACCAGGAGGATGAGGTCACGCTCGACGCGATCGAGAATTTCGAGACGATGGTCGGGAAACACCAGGCGATCATCGCCTCGTCGAGCTATTGGGGTGAGCAAAGTTTCCCCACGCGCAATCTCGAGATCATCTCGCGCCACGGCTCGATGCCGCTGGTTTTCTGGTCGCCCTGGGACAAGCCGTATCTGCAAAACCGTGGGCCTGATCGCTTCAGCCTGACGGAAATCATCAAAGGCACATGGGACGCCTACATCGATCGCTGGGCCGATTCCGCGAAGGCGTTTGGGAAGCCGATGCTGGTCTCCTTCGCGAACGAGATGAATGGCGACTGGTTTCCGTGGTCGGGCTCGTTTTACGGCGGGAAGACGTCGGTGCCGGGCCGGCCTAACGAGTGGCAGGGACCGGAGACTTTCAAGCGAGCCTATCGCCACGTGGTCGATCGCGTGCGCGCGCGGGGTGCGGCCAACGTGCAGTGGCTTTTTCACACCAACAATTACTCCGAGCCTAACGACACCTGGAACTATCCCGCCGCTTATTACCCGGGGTCGCAATACGTCGACTGGCTCGGGCTGAGCATCTATGGGCAGCAGGTTGACGACGATAAATGGTCGGCGGTCGAGCCGTTGATCACCTGGCCGTACGAGCAGATGTGCGCGGTCGATCCGACGAAACCGATCATGGCGGCGGAGTGGGGGGTGGGGGAATTTCCCGACTCGGGAGACAAGGCGAGATTCATCCGGGAAGGGCTCGACCTTTTGCGCACGCGCTATCCGCGGATCAAGGCCGCGGTTTATTGGCACGAACGCTGGCAGAACGACGACGACACCTACAGCAATCTGCGGGTGAACTCGTCAGTCGAGGCGCTCGAGGCCTATCGCAAAGGGGTGGCGAATCCCGGGTGGCTAGGGGAGCCGATCTGGGCGCCGCGGGGGAAGTAAGGGATTGTCATGTCAGCTCGCGCCGCGCGGGCGAGGGACTCGCAAGCTTTGCGCGGCGGGCGATCAGAAGGGAGCGGGGAGCGACCTTCGACAGCACGGTCATCCCGAGCGGAGCGTCAGCGGAGTCGAGGGATCCCGTTGGGTTTCTGGGAAGCGTCGCTGCGGGGGCCTTTCCTTTGAAGTGTGATCGAGGATACCGCCGCGGGTCTTCACGGCCGCGCCACGGGATCCTTCGACTGCGCTAACGCTCCGCTCAGGATGACGCGAGGGCCTGCCCCGCTCAGCGCCTAACGAAGCCGCCTAATGATTCGGCTGGCGCGGTTCGCGGTGCGCGAGCGCGAGCGGCTTCGCCTCTTTCAAGACGTGCCGCGCGATCACGAGGCGCTGCACTTCGGAAGTGCCTTCGCCGATCGTGCAGAGTTTCGCATCGCGCAGGTAACGCTCGATCGGCAGATCGCGACTATAGCCATACCCGCCGTGAATCTGCATCGAGCGATCACAGATCTTCACCGCGGATTCCGACGCGAAGAGCTTCGCCATCGCGGATTCCTTGGTCGTGTTCTGACCCTGATCCTGAAGATGCGCGGCGTGCAGCGTCATCACTTCCGACGCCTCCAGTTCCATCGCGGAATCGACCAGCATCCACTGGATCGCCTGGAAACTTCCGATCGCGTGCCCGAACTGCTTGCGCTCGTTTGCGTAGGAATTCGCACGATCAAAAGCCGCCTCCGCGATCCCCACCGCGAGGGCCGCGATCGAGATGCGGCCGCGATCGAGCACGGTGAGCGCCTGCTCCCGGCCGCGTCCGCGTTCGCCGAGGATTTCCGCCTTCGCATCGGTGAAACGCAGCTCCGAAGTCTCGCTCGCGCGCATCCCGTAGGTGTGAATTTTCCGGACCGGCGTTACCTGGTCCTTCATCATGATGAAGGCGCTGATCTCGTTCTTTCCCTTCTCGGTGCGGCCGGTGGTCGCGATCACGACGAGCAGGTCGGCGACGCGTCCGCTGGTGATGAAATGTTTCATCCCGTTGATGTGCCAGTGATCCTCGTGCGCTTCCGCCTTGGTCTCGATCCCGCCGGTGTCGCTGCCTGCGTTCGGCTCAGTCAGGCCCCAGCCGCCGATCCATTCGCCACTCGTTAGGCGCGGGAGATATTTCTGCCGCTGCTCCTCGGTCCCGAAGAGATTGATCTGGCCGACGGAGAGCGCGTTGTGCGCCGCGATGTCCATCGCAAGCGAGGCGCAGGTTTTGCCAAGCTCCTTCACCGCGAGCGCGGCGGTCACGTAGCTGAGTTCGCGGCCGCCGTATTTCCTTGGCGCGACCATGCCCATGATCCCGAGTTTCCCGGCCTTGGTGAAAATCTCGCGCGGCAACTGTTCGTCGTGATCCCATTGGTCGGCGAAGGGCGCGACTTCGGTGCGGTTGAATTCCTCGACGGAGTCAAGAAAAGCGCGGGATTCGTCATTGAGCGGGTGTTCGAGTTTCATCATGGCTAGGGAAGATGGAGAGGATTTACAGGATTAACAGGATGGGGAATCGAAGAAATTCGACCCCGGGACACAGGTAGATACGCGTCCGCGGAAAAACCGGATCCAAATTCCTCCCGACTACGGCACGACCGTCAGAGTGAGATCGTTGCCGTCGCCGCCGGTGTAGCGGGCTTGGAAGATATTGCGGCCCGCGGTGAAGATGCTGCCATCGGGCAGGTTGGCGAAGGTGCCGCTGATCGGCGTGCTCGCGGTGTTGCTGATGACGGTGAAAACCGCGCCAGCGGAAAGTGGCTTACGAGCCAGCGCGATGAAGTTAAATTGCGCGCCGGTCGCGATGGTCACGCCATTGGCCACGACCTGGTCGGCTTGCGCTTTTTCTGTGCTCAGCTTGCAGGTGTAAGTGCTATCGGCTTTGAACGTGAGCGCGCTTTGAAAAGTGAGCGTCGCCCGCTGATTCAATCCCGCGCTGGTCTGCAAAATCGCGCCCGTGCCGCTGCCGGTCCCGATCGTCGCCGCGCCTGCAATCACCCCGCTCCCGCCGAGCGTGCCGGCATTCACCGAAACGCGGCCGCTGCCAGTGCCAGAACCGGTTGCGTTACTGATCGCGAGCGTGCCGGCGCTCACGGTCAT
The DNA here is from genome assembly GCA_963742845.1 of uncultured Verrucomicrobiae bacterium. Lineage (GTDB taxonomy): Bacteria > Verrucomicrobiota > Verrucomicrobiia > Chthoniobacterales > UBA10450 > Palsa-1392. The sequence goes on from CAVUNK010000005.1 coordinate 464,558, forward strand.
GCCGCCGGTGAAAGTGTTCGGACCGCTGAGCGTGAGCGCGCCCGAGCCAACTTTTTCGAGGGCCCCCGTGCCCGAAATGACTCCGGAGAAAACGGTGCTGAGAGCATTCGCGCCGATCGCCAACGGGCGACTGCCCAGATTCACGACGCCATCGCCTTCGAGCGAGCCAATAATCAATGTCTTTCCGGTGGTGTAGTTGACCGAGAGGGCGCCGGTATCGTTCAGGATGATCCGCGAAGTCCCGCCGGTGGCGTCGTAGAAAAAGGCAACACTCCCGCCGCCGCCGCCGTTGGTGCCGCCGTTCACGATGAAGGTCGCGTTGCCCGCTTCAGCCGAGTCGATCCCAATGCTGCCACCGGAGGTGCCGGCGCCTACTCCGCCGTTCGCGATGACCGTGCTCTCCGCCGCGCTCGGTCGATCGACGCCACCGATCATGAGGAAAGAGACTTCGCCACCGTAGGCCGTGTCGCGCACCCCGCCTTCCGCGATCAGCGTCGCCTGGCCCGCGTTGGAGCCGTCGTAGAAGAGGACTGAACCGCCCGAACCGTATTTGTAGCGCGCACCTTCCGCGGTGAAAGTGGCGTTCGCCGCGGTCGAGTGATCGTAGAAATTTATCTCCCCGTTGCCGGCGTTCTTCGCGGCGACACCGTTCACGATGAAATTTCCGAGATCGGCACTGCTGTTGTCGTGGAAATCTAATCGCGCTCCGTAGACGTCGTAGCCATTCCCGCCCGTCACGGTGAAAACCGTTTGCCGACCCGCGTCCGCCGACCCGGTGAATTCCATCGCACTCGGCTCGGGCAGGACGACGAAGCCCTGCTGCACGCCGGAGTCATTGATGATGCCTGCGCCGGTGAGCGTGAGACTTGTGCGATCGATCGTGATCTTGAAACTCTCGGCGCCGGCGGCAAAGGTCGTGGCCGCCACTGCCGTCGTGGCCGAGATCGACAGCGAGGTCGTGCTGGAGGTGGCAAAGGCGGCCGTGTCACCCGGGCCGTTGGGCACCGTCATCGGGCTCCAGTTGGCGGCGGTATTCCAATCATTCGTCGCGGGCGTCGCACTCCAGGTGGCGCTACCAGCCTGAACGAGCGGTGTCGTGATCGCGCAAAGGAAGCCCACGACGAAAACCAGTGAGCGATTCTTCACCCTGGCGATGAGGTCAGAATCGGGGTGGTAAGTCAAGGCGAACACCGCCTCCCAACCATCCCGTTAATCCGTCTAACTCTCGCTCTTCAGCGCGACCTCAAACGGCGCCCCGGTCTTCGCCCGGATCTCCTCCACGTCCGCCTCGCCATGGATCTCCGTGAGCACGAGCCCACCGCCTTCTTTCACCTCGAAAACACACAGGTCCGTGATGATCAGGTTCACCACCCCGAGCCCGGTGATCGGCAGCGTGCATTTCTCCAGGATCTTCGGGCTCCCATCGCGCGCCGTGTGCTCCATCACCGCCACCACCCGCTTCACGCCGGCCACCAGGTCCATCGCGCCGCCCGGGCCTTTCACCATCTTGCCCGGCACCATCCAGTTCGCGATATCGCCCTGGTCGTTCACCTCGAGCGCGCCGAGGATCGCGAGATCGATGTGCCCACCGCGGATCATCGTGAAAGAATCCGCGCTCGAGAAAAACGCCGAGCCCGGCATCGTCGTGATCGTCTGCTTGCCGGCATTGATCAGGTCCGCATCCACCTCGTCGTCGCTCGGGAACGGCCCGATCCCGAGCAACCCGTTCTCCGATTGCAGCGTCACGTTCATCCCTTCGGGGATGAAATTCGCCACCAGCGTCGGGATGCCGATGCCGAGATTCACATAGTAGCCGTCGCGCAGCTCCTGCGCGGCGCGTTGCGCCATCTTCTCGCGCGTCGGGTTTTCCTTCTTCGTCGCCGCCGCGCCCTGCACCGTGCGGAACTCGATCCGCTTCTCGTAGTTCACCCCCTGGATGATCCGATCCACGAAAATCCCCGGCGTATGAATCTGGTCCGGCTCGAGCTCGCCCACCTCCACCAGCTCCTCCACTTCCGCCACGCAGACCGCGCCGCAGGTCGCGATCATCGGGTTGAAATTCCGCGCCGTCTTCCGGAAGACGAGGTTGCCCGACTTGTCGCCCCGCCACGCTTTCACGAGCGAGAGCTCCGCCTTGATCCCCGGCTCGAGCACGTAATCCATCCCGTCGAATTTCTTCGTCTCCTTGCCCTCAGTCAGCTTCGTCGCGAACCCCGTGCGGGTGTAGAACCCGGGAATCCCCGCGCCCCCCGCGCGCAGCCGCTCCGCCAGCGTCCCCTGCGGGATCAGCTCCAGCTCCAGCTCGCCCGCCAGCACCTGCCGCTCGAATTCCTTGTTCTCGCCCACATAGGACGCCATCACCTTCCGCACCTGCCGCGTGGTCAGGAGCACGCCCATGCCGAAGCCATCCACGCCCGCATTGTTCCCCACGATCGTGAGCCCTTTCACCCCGCTGTCGTGGAGCGCGGCGATCAGGTTCTCCGGGATCCCGCAGAGCCCGAAGCCGCCGGCGGCGATCGTCATGTCATCGTGGAGCAGACCGGCGAGCGCGGCCTCGGCATTGGGAAAAACTTTGCTCATAGGAAGAGAACCTTAACCACGGAATGCCGGAGTCGGCACGGAGGAAATCGCCGGCGACGCATGGCGCGGCTCGGAAAGCTCCGCGAGTTCGCGCCGTGTTGCGTTCGCTCTCCTCAGCGGAAAAAGGATTGCTCAGGAAAGCAGGAAGGCAGGAAGGAACTTGGAAGCCAGAAAGCCAGAAACTGGGAAGCAGAGGAATCAAGCGGGCGACTTATAAATTATCCTTCATTCCCCCCGCGCTCCGCCGCCTTCGCGCAACGCTCCACCAGCCGCGGCGCTTCCATTCGCTCCGCCCAGGCCGCGAAGGCCGGCGTCGCCCCGCGCCAGCGCAGCGACTCCACCTTCCGGAAAAGCGGCGCATCCGTCCGCAGCGTCGCGAGCTCCTTGAAGAGCAGCGCCAGCTCCCGCTGCCCGCCGAGCACGCCCGGCGGGAAATCCTCGATCGGACCATGCCGGTTCAGCAGCGTCGCCGCCGTCTTCGCCCCGATCCCCGGGATGCCGGGATAGCCATCCGCCGCATCGCCCACCAGCGCGAGCAGGTCCGGGATGAGCGGCGGCTCGACCCCGAATTTCTCCCGGATCCCCGCCGCATCGCGGATCGTATGGCGCCGGCCATCGATCTGCACCACGCGCTCCCCGCGCACGCACTGCGCCAGGTCCTTGTCCGGCGTCCAGATTGCCACCTTCTCCACCTTCCGCTCCCGCGTCGCGAGGTGCGCCGCCGAGGCGAGCGCATCATCCGCCTCCAGCTCCACCATCGGCCACACCACCACCCCCATCGCCACCAATGCCTCCTCCAGCGGCTCGAACTGCGCCCGCAACGCCCGCTCGATCCCGGCCCCCGTCTTGTAGCCCGCCCAGAGCCGGTTCCGGAACGACTCGATCACATGATCCGTCGCCACCCCGATCAGGGAACCGCGCGCGGGGGCGCCCGCCACACCGTCGTCGCTCTCGAGGATCTGCAGCACCGACTGCAACACCCCCACCACCGCGCCGTAGGGGCGGTCCTTCCCCTTGTTAAACCGACGCAGCCCGTAGAAGTGACGGAACAACTCGTAGGTCCCATCGATGAGATGAACGATCACGCCGCAGGATAAAACCAGGAGCCCGCGGGAGGCGAAGCCTTTTCCACGAGATTCCGCTTGGCGAGTCCGCCGGGATCGGGGAACAATCTGTCCCGACGAATCGACCATGGCCAAGTATCTGATCTCTTTCCCAAGCGCGGCGATGATCGTGCCCGATGGCGAATGGGAAGCCGTCGGCCGAGACGCACGTGCCGCGATCGAAGAGTCGAAGGCGGCCGGCGTTTACGTCTTTGCCGGCGGCATCGACGAAGCCGTCCCACCGGTGCTGGTCGACGCGGACGGCGTGGTCGCCGAGGGCGGCTACCCGTGGGCGCCCCCGCTCGACGGCGGCTTCGCCGTGCTCGAACTGCCCTCGCGCGCGGAAGCCGTTGCCTGGGCCGCGCGCATCGCCCAGGCTTGCCGGTGCAGTCAGGAGCTCCGCGTCTTCGGGTTCGATCCACAGTCATGAGCGCTCCGGAGCACCAGCCTGACCATGTGGAGCGAACGGCGGATCGCTGTAACGGTCCACTTTCTAAGCTGACTTTCACTCTTCACTCCGAGCGCCGCGCGCCCTGGTCCGCTGTCGCTCCTCTTGTTCTCGTTAGATGAAGAAATCGTTGCCAGCTATTGAGACGCAGAAGCAGGCAGGCTGGCTTCCGCCCGCCAGGGCATTGTGGTCGCTTTGTTGGCGAATGTGGCTCTTACTTCCCTTCTTCCTCGGCGGCTGCTTCTGCGTCATGATCGAGCAGTGGTGGGGGGTCTTGGGGTGTCTCGTGGGCTTCGTGGTTGTTGCTCGCGTTATTCGACATTTTTCCACCGTTGAGCAACATACTTCATCGCGCTCGAGCGGCGTCCTCCTATGAGGTCATTGGTGACAGCTTCGTGGTCTGAGGAGCTGCCTCGGAGGCGCGCGACGCCTAGCCATGCAATCGAGCTGACTGCGAGCCGCCGGACGACAATGCTTTCCATGACTACATTCTTCTCACCCGCCGCCGCGGGCGCTGTCGCCTGCCGTCGCAACTCCTATTCTCGTTAGGCTAACTCAAATGACAATTACACTCCGCGCAGTGACCGAGGCAGACCTGCCGATCTTTTTTGAGCACCAGCTGGATGCCGAGGCGACGCGGATGGCGGCCTTCCCCAGCCGCGAGCGCGACGCCTTTATGGCGCACTGGGCCAAAATCATGAATCCGGAGACGAACCAGACCGCAATCCTCCGGACCATCCTCGCGGACGACACCGTAGTGGGCAACGTGCTCTATTGGGAAGCGGCGGGCGAGGGAAACATCGGCTACTGGCTGGGCCGGACCCACTGGGGGAAGGGGATTGCCAGTGCGGCCGTGGCGCAATTCCTCACCGGGATCACGGCGCGGCCCGTCTACGCGCATGTGGTCAGGCACAACGTCGCCTCGATCCGTGTCTTACAAAAATGCGGATTCCAACTCGCGCGAGAGCAGAAGAGCGACGGCGATGAAGGCGAAGAACTTGTGCTGGAGCTGCGCGCGGATCATGGCGCCACGGCCGCCGACAGACCTGCAAACAGCTGACCACACGCTGGAGCGAAAGCCGCACCTTCGGCGTTCCCATCCCCGGGGGACGCGCGGGTTGTTGAAAGCGAGAGATGCCGGCAAAGTAACCCCATGACTCTGCGCCGCATGGATAACGTCCTCATCGTGGTGGACGACCTGGAAGCGACCAAGGCGTTTTTCCTCGCCCTCGGCCTCACCCTGGAGGGCGAATCGACCGTGGAAGGGCCCGCGATCGGCCGCCTGATCGGCCTCGGGAACGTCCGGGCCACCCTCGCCATGCTGCGCACGCCCGACGGGCAGGGGATCGAGCTGGATAAATTCCACACCCCCGCGCCCATCCGGTTCGGGCCGGTGGATGCCCCGGTGAACACGCTCGGCCTCCGGCGCGTCATGTTTGCGGTGGAAGGACTCGACGCCCTGGTGGCGCACATGCTCGCCCACGGAGCCGAGCTCATCGGCGAGATGCAGTATGAACAGGCGTATCGCCTCGCCTACCTCCGCGGACCGGAAGGCATCATCGTCGCCCTGGCCGAGGAACTCGGGTGAGTCCTGCGGGAGGCGGCCCCGGGAAAAGCCGCCGCAGGATTGGGCCACCCTCCGCCGGCCAGCCCCGGCCCCGCTCCCTGGGCCAGCCGCAGCCGTTTGAGGCCCGACCACAACATCTGGACAAAACCTCCGTCTGCTCCACAAATTGTGCCTCTCAGCTAATAGATTAGAGGTCCAACCAAATAGATTAGAGGTCCAACCAAATAGATTAGGGGTCCAACCAAATAGATTAGAGGTCCAACCAAATAGATTAGGGGTCCAACCAAATAGATTAGGGGTCCAACCAAATAGATTAGAGGTCCAACCAAATAGATTAGAGGTCCAACCAAATAGATTAGGGGTCCAACCAAATAGATTAGGGGTCCAACCAAATAGATTAGGGGTCCAACCAAATAGATCAGGGGTCCAACCAAATAGATTAGGGGTCTCAAGCAGGAACTAATAGATCAGGGGTCTAAGCAAATAGATCAGGGGTCTCAGCAAATTGATCAGGGGTCTGAGCAAATAGATCAGGGGTCCCAGCAAATTGCTTTGAGGCCAGAGCAAACGGCCGCGCGGGCAGGCCACCTCGCCCCACCTGCCCGCTCGTCCGCCGATTCCCCGCCTCCACTGCCCGACCAGAGAAAACATTGACCAGCCCGCGCGAAACTGTTCTGTTGAACATATCGCATGCGCGCCGCTCACCTCCAGCAATCCCTCGACAACCTGAGCGCCGCGATGCGCGAAGTGGAAACGGCCCTCACCGAGCTGCGGGCGACGCAGGACCCGCTCGCCCTGCACATCTTCCGCTCCCGCCGCCACTACCGCGACGATGTCCGACACCAAGAGCGGCAAACGCCACGCCCTCGCCGCGCGCCTGAGCTGGCGCGACGCCTGCGACCACGGCTACCGCGGCACCCTCGCCGAATGGACCCGGCTGCTTTGTGATTTTGCGCCATCGTGACCGGGCAAAAGGCTATCAAACGCGCAAGGTCGACTGCCAAAAAGTCTCACTTTTTGCAGCGCCTAACCACATACGTTCGTTAGGTGCATGGGAAAACCGGCGTAAAAAAATGTTACAATTTTCTGGTTGCCGGGGTTCGTGGCAGACGTATCGGCCACGCAGACGAAGAACAACTAATAGGCGCCAAGTTGCTGTGATGCGTGACTGCCGATCACGATGATTGCAGCACCGCCTTTAAAAAACGAGGGTAAGAGCCTCGAGTTTTTCTTCAGATGCCGAGCCCGGCGCCGCAACCCAGCGGCGTCGGGTTTGTGTTTTCATGGCGTACAAATCCCAAGAATTCATCGCACCGTCAACGGAATTCATGCGCATGAATTGCGAATTTACATTCGCCACCCTGTAACGGAACTCTTCGTCGATCTTGGAAAGTCCTCTCAGAGAGATCTTTTGAACACTCGCCGTCGAGCGTGAAGTTTACGCCGAAAGCACAAAAGCGGAAGCCAGGCCGGCAGTAAGGGAATAGGGCACCTCAGGGGCCAGAGAGTGAATCTTGGCAATTCTGCTCGGCAGGCGAAGCCGGGCTGGAATACGAATACACTCGCGCCCGGGGGAGCGCAGCGATACGTAATCTGCTAACGCTCGAACGAGTTCAAAACATTGTGATTTGCAAGATTCACGTCTGACCCTTATTCTCCACTACGGACCTGACCTCGCAGATGTTTCCGGGTTTTCCCGTACTTACTGACGCATATATCGTGGCGGGGGCGGGTAACCGCTATGAGATGGGGCTATGGTCTCGCAGCCCGCTCGTTAAGACTCGGGTCTACCAGATCGCTACCGATCTTCATCTCTACAGTGTTCTCCGGCCGGCGCCTATTCCCTCCACCTCACTCGCCATGACTCAATATCTCGTCATAGGTACTTACACGGACGTTAAAGCGTCCTTGGATATTCTCGCAACGATAAATCCGGCTCCCTAGCTCCATCTCTCTCGCTGGACTGAGATCAAGTGCGAGCGCGGTGAGCTATTTCTTCCCGACTGCGAAGAGATGCAGGTGGACGGCTATACCGTCTCCGGTGCGCAAGGGATATTCGGAGAGGAATCGGGGTCAGAGCGTGAATCTTGGCGATCGGGATTCCCAAGATTGAGCTCCCCCTTTTGCGTGCTCCTTCAAGACCCGCACCGGCCGCCCTCTTGGACGACCGGAAGCGGAACATTGTGGCTTGCCAAGATTCACGCTCTGACCCCTAATGCTGCCCCCAGATCAGAAAGCCGGCTCGTGAGAGAGCAAGTTACACCGAGCAATATAAACAAGAAGCGTTGGAGTTATGACGCGCGAGCGGCCGGAGTGCGGCCACCGTGGCCAGCGAACTGGGAATCCGTCCGCGCTGCTCTATCGCTGGGCGGGCCCTGGAGCGGGTGGCAAACACGTCCCATCCAGCCCGAAAGCCCGGAGGCAGCGTTGAAGCGCTCGACGCGTAATTCGGGGGTCGGTCTGTGAATCGCGGCAAGCCTGCCGGATCGCAGAAGAGCTGGCTGGACCGCGGCAGAGCCATGAGCCGCTCGAGCTTACAAGAGAGGTAAAGTCCAACAAGGACGCCGAAAACGCCGATGCTCGGAGATGAGTCTTGCCGCGGATCTCCGACTGACCCCGGTTCCCTTCCTCAAGCTGACCCTTTTGCCATTTTATCTCTTCCTCGTTCCTGCTTGATCGTTTGACCGAAGTTCGTTACAAGCCAGTCCAGATATGAACTCCACCCCGTTGAAATCGCTCGCGCTTCTTCTCCTCCTCGGCGTTGCTTCCGCCCTCGCAAAGAACGTCGTCATTTACGAGCCGTATGATGTAACCACCGTTTACGGTTGGGCCGGCGTCGGCAGCCAGGATGGCACCGGGGTGGAGGCGAGGTTCAATAACCCCTTTAGCGGCGCGTTTGATCAGGCGGGCAATCTCTATGTCAGCGATACTTCGAACGAGACCATCCGCAAGATCACCCCGGCCGGCGTAGTCACCACCTTCGCGGGAGCGGTCGGGCAGGCGGGCAGTGCCGACGGCCAGGGGAGCGCCGCGCGATTCAACTATCCGATCGAGATCGCCATCGATAAAGCGGGCAATTTGTTTGTCGCCGACGAATCCAACAACACGATCCGCAAAATCACGCCGGATGCTGTCGTCACCACGATCGCCGGATCGCCGGGAGTCTTTGGTCATGTCGATGGCCCGGGGGCACAGGCCCTCTTTAGCTACCCCTACGGGATGGTGATCGATAGCGCGGGCAACCTCTTTATTTCCGAAGCGGGCAACGAGGACATTCGCAAGATCACCCCCGACTATACCGTGAGCACCTTTGCCGGCGGCCCCGCCGGCGATAACGATGGCACCGGCACCGCCGCCAGCTTCACTACCCTGGCAGGCATCGGGATCGACCGGAACGACAACATCTATGCCATGGAGTGGCTGTATGGCCAGGTCCGCATGATCACTCCGGCAGCAGTGGTGACTCATTACAATCGCAGCGCCGCGATCCCGCAGTCCCAGGATGTGGCGGTGGACCGCCACGGCAATCTCTTTACTGCCGGTGGCTTCGGAGCAAGAATCTACAGTATTCCCCCGACTGGGCCTGCAACCACCTTCGCCGGTGGTTACCCGGGCAGCGAAGACGGTACCGGGGACAAGGCGCAGTTTAACAACCTCTATGGCGTAACCTTCGATGCCGCAGGCAACCTCTACGCGATCGATGTATGGAACAATAATGTACGGCGGGTAACACCGAAGGCGGTCGTCACCACCGTCGCGGGTCTGGCGGATAGAGGCAGTCGCGACGCCGTCGGAATAGAGGCGCGCTTCTATTACCCATGGGGCATCGTCTCCGATGGGGCGGGCGGTTTCTATGTATGCGACTCCGTCAACGACACCATTCGCAAGATCGACTCCGCCGGAGCCGTGACCACGATCGCAGGCAAGGTCTTTACTCCCGGCCTGGTCGACGGCAGAGGGCTTCATGCGCGGTTCAATGACCCAACCGCGATCGCCCGTGATGCCGCTGGTAACCTCTACGTCGCCGACAGCCTGAACAATGCCGTGCGCAAGATCAATCCGGCGGGTGTTGTCACCACCCTCGCGCCCGGGACGACCTTCACCGATCCCAAGGGCATCGCCGTCGATGCGGCCGGCAACGTCTATGTCGCGATGGGGCCTCTGAATGAGATTGACAAGATCACACCCAGCGGCGCCGTCAGCGTCTTTGCGAGCGGTCTGCGCAACCCGCTCGGTCTCGCCATCGACCCAGCGGGAAATCTCCTGGTAGCCGACTACGATGACAGCACGATCCGCAAAGTGTCGCCCGCGGGTGTGGTCACGACCGTGGCCGGCAACGGTACGAAAGGCCACAAAGATGGCCCCGCCGCCAGTGCGACCTTCCAGAATCCCTCAGGGTTAACCGTTGATGCCGCAGGCAACATCTTCGTCTGCGACACCGACAATCACACCATCCGCAAGATCAGCGTCGCTGGGCAGGTGACCACCCTCGCCGGCTCGACCCAGGGTTGGCAGGATGGCACCGCGGGTGAGTCAAAATTCTCCTATCCTCAAAGCCTCGCCGTCGATTCCTCCGGCGCGCTGACCATCGCCGATTATTTTAACAGCGTGATTCGCCGAGCCGTCCCGACCCAATCCGGGAAGGGAAAAGCAGGCAGGGGTCGCGCGCAAAAACGCGGCTAGGATTAGGCGCGACTTATTTGTGCGGTGCGGGCTCTAGACCTTCCTGATCTGCTCGGGGGCCCAGGGCGCAGACGCGCGCGGCGAAGTCTTCCTGCCTGCGGTTGATGATGGCGCTTCTTCCGTTGTTAGGTCGCGCCGCACGCCCCCGGGCTACGCCGTGCGAATGACTGTTGTTTGCAGGGCGCACACGTCGCCCCGGCGGGGACCGCGCACAGGAAGGCCAGGGTCAGAGCGTGAATCTTGGCAACTTTCTCAACGGGCCGGCCCCGGGGCATCCTTGACTTGCCAAGATTCACGCTCCGACCCCTTACGATTCTCCAGATCACTGCAAAGACCGGTCGATTCTTCTTTAATTCCGCGATGCGCCTCCTCAAACTGCATGAAAATGACAACGAGTAACAATCTCCATGCTTCGAGGATTAGCATCACCGTTGTCGCGCTGCTCACGGCCCTGCTTGTGTTCACGGTGGCGCCGGCACCTGTCCAGGCCGGGGAGGCCGCGACCGACGCCAACTGGATGCCGACCGGAACCATGCTCGGTGCACGCTATGCCCAGACGATGACGCTCCTGCCCTCCGGCAAGGTGCTGGTGGCGGGTGGAGTCTGATGCCGGCAATAGCTTGAGCAGCGCGGAACTGTCCGACCCAGCGACGGGGACGTGGACACCAACGGGAAGCATGGTGACCGCGCGCGAAGGCCACACGGCGACACTGCTCCCTTCGGGCAAGGTGCTCGTAGCCGGCGGCTGGTTTCCTCTCGGCACTTCCCTCAGGAGTGCGGAACTTTATAATCCAGCAACGGGAACCTGGACGCTAATCCGCAGCATGCGGGGCGCACGCGCGTTTCACACCGCGACGCTGCTGCTCTCGGGCAAGGTGCTGGTGGCAGCCGGAGTAAATGGCGCTGCCTTGACGAGCGCAGAGCTGTACCGATCCGGCCACCGGGAGGTGGACGACGACCGGCCGCCTGGGCACGGAACGTTCTCAATATACGGCGACGCGGCTGCCTTCGGGCCAGGTGCTGGCAGCTGGCGGACAGGGTGATGTAGGTTCCTCGGCGAGCGCGGAGCTGTACAGATCCGGCCTCGGGGGCCTGGGTGGCGACCGACAGCTTGCGCGCCCCACGGGGCGGTCATACGGCGACGCTGCTGCCCTCCGGCTTTGTAATGGTGGCAGGAGGCTTAAAGACGTCTCTGGGTTATTTGCGCAGCGCAGAGCTGTATGATCCGACGACGGGGTACTGGACGGACACCGGCAGAATGGCGACCGCCCGCGGGGCGCATACGGCGACGCTGCTGCCCTCGGGCCACGTGATGGTGGTGGGAGGATACGAACATACTGATGGCACTTTGGTAAGGACTGCGGAGTTGTACAGATCCGGCGGCGGCGATTTGGACAGCAACGGCCAGTCCCGGCACCCCGCGCGTGAGTCACACGGCGGCGCTGCCTGCCTTCAGGCAAGGTGCTGGTGACGGGTGGGGTCGGCGAAGGTGTTATTTTGAGCAGTGCGGAACTGTATGAGGAAGGTTCCGGTCTGTGACGTTAACTTCCGCACAGCGAAAATGATCGACCCCGCGCTGACGACCCAGGCTTCACTTCGCGAATGGGTACCGGATTTTCTCTTCCCCTTGACGAGGCGGAGGCGACGGTAGGGCGGAGTCGGGGTCAGTCCGTGAATCGCGGCAGATCTGGCGAGAGAATGGGGCAAGCAAGAAGTAAGGCTCAGGAGGATATTTGATGCTCGGGGCAGCCGCCTGCAAGCCGAGGCGTTAGGCCGCTCGGAGGCCTCGGCGCGCGACCAGCGCTCGATGAAGGCTTCTGGGGAGGGGGCTTCGGATGACATCGCTCAATGGTAGGTAGCGCCAGCCGGGCGCACTGTCGAACTTTCCTCGCCAGGACGCAGCGTAGCCGGCGCGACGAGCGGTAGCGGCCCTGGCTTTCCGGGGCCGTTGCGCTTGCTGGAGCCCTCCTGATGCGCTCGGGGGCCCAAGGCGCAAACGCGCGCGGCGAAGTCTTCCCGCCTGCGGTTGATGATGGCGCTTCTTCTGTTGTTAGGTCGCGCCGCACGCTCCGGGGCTATGGCCGGCGCGCACGCTAATTGCGCTGCGTTGCGCAAGACGTCGCCCCGGCGTGGGCGGGGAGAGCTAGAGTTAGCAGGAGTTGTTATAACTATCAGTATTTTGTAAAAATCAAAAGTCCTATAATTGCTAGAGTGAAAAGTAACTAACGAGAAAAATGAAGGGAAGTAGGAAAAGTTTTTCGGAAGTTGGCACGGGTCTTTCTTATTCAGGGCTTGTTCAAAGGTCGTTGTGACTGGCGAACAGGCGAATAGAAAGCGCCATTGTTAGTATGTTAAAGAAAACTGTAATCCTAACGCTTTGGTTCCTGAAACTGAAGCTCGCAGATAAGATCGTCGTGGGCCATGAGGTGGCGACGAAGTTGACCGGTAGTACGATTTACCCTGACCCGGAGCCAACGCCGGCGCAGATAACCGCCGCGGCAGACGCTGCCGATACGGCGATGCAGGAAGCGTCCGACGGCGATCGGCTCAAGATCGCGGTGCGGAATGAGAAAAATGCAGAGTTCACGCAGGTCCTCCGTGACGTCGTCGCGTATGTCCAAGGTCACTGCGGCAATAGCGAAGCCAACGTCATCGCGGCTGGTCTTCGTTTCCGCAAACCACCGACGCCTGTCGGCATGCTCCCGGCTCCGATTATTCTCGGGCTCAGCTATACGGGGATGACGGGTGAGTTTCTGCTCCGCCTCAAGGCGGTGAAGCACAAGCTCACGTATACGATCCAGCAGTCGGAGTCCGCCGAAGGCCCGTATGTGACGATCGCCACGTCGAGCTCCAGCCGCACCGTCCTCCCCGGCCATACGCCGGGTAAGACCTATTGGATCCGCGCCTGCGCCAACGGCACAGCCGGTCCTGGTCCCTACAGCACGCCGACCTGCGCGATGGCGGTGTAACCGAACCATCAACCCTGGGCTCCGCCCAGAAACATAAGCCGTGGAGGAGGGGAACCTGCTCCACGGCTTTATGTTTTCTGGGAAGGACGGGCGGCGGCGTGAGCGGGGAAGCGCGCAGCAGCAGCCCGCGGCTTGCCGCTGGGCGTTTCCTCGCCAATTTGCAGGCTCTTCTTATGTCCAAATCACTCGCTCATCGCCTCGCCGAATTCGCCACCTCGCTCTCCTTCGAAGATCTCTCGCCGGAGGTCGTGCACGAAGTGAAGCGCCGGGTGATCGATTCGTTCGGCTGCGCGCTCGGCGCGTGGGAGGCCGAGCCGTGCACGATCGCGCGCAAGGTGGCGATGGATTTCTCGGCGACGAATGGCGCGACGATCATCGGCACCGCGCACCAGGCGCCGCCGGATTGGGCCGCTTTCGCGACCGGCTGCTGCATTCGCTATTTTGATTACAACGACACCTATCTCTCGAAGGAGCCGGCGCACCCGAGTGACAACATCGCTGCATGCCTCGCGGTGGCCGAGAGCGTGGGCGCGAACGGTCGCGAGCTGATCACCGCGATCGCGCTCGCTTATGAGGTGCAATGCCGTTTCTGCGACGCCGCGAGCATCCGCGCGCGCGGCTGGGATCATCCGACCTACGGCGCGTTTTCCACGGCGCTGGCGGCGGCGCGTTTGATGAAACTCGACGCGGAGAAGACCCGGCACGCGGTGAATATCGCGGGCGTGAACTGCGCGGCTTTCCGGCAGGCGCGGGTCGGTGAGTTATCGCACTGGAAAGGCGTCGCCTTCGCGAATGCGGCGCGCTGCGGCGTGTATGCCGCGCTGCTCGCGCGCGCCGGGATGACCGGGCCGGCGCCGATCTTCGAGGGCGCGATGGGATTTGAGAAGGAGCTCGGGGTTTCGCTCGGCGATGTCGGCGAGCTCTTCGTGAAACGGCCGAACGAGAAGAACGTGAACGAAGGCACGGCGGCGATGATTTTGAATACGAGCATCAAATACTGGCCGGCGGAATATCACAGCCAGAGCGCGATCGAGGCGGCGCTCTTCCTGCGGAAGGAAATCGGCGACCCGGCGAAGATCCAGTCGGTGCGGATCGAGAGTCACGACGCGTCGGTGGACATCATCGGGAGCGAGCCGGAGAAATGGAAACCGGAGACGCGCGAGACGGCGGATCACAGCCTGCCTTACATCACCGGGATCGCGTTGATCGATGGCGAGGTGACCGAGAAACAATTCGAGCCGGAGCGTTTCACCGATCCGACGATCTGGAAATTCCTCGAGAACGTGACCGTGCAGCGGAACGACGAGCTCACCTCGCTCTACGCGAAAGCGGTGGCGAACATCGTGCACGTGACGCTGCAGGACGGCACGGTGCTGACGAAGCGGGTCGATTATCCGCTCGGGAATGCGTTCAACCCGGTGACGGACAAACAGCTTGAAGGGAAATTCAACGCGCTCGTAGTGCCCGCGCTCGGCGAGGAAGGCGCGCAGCGGATCATCGACGCCGGCTGGAAACTCGACGAGGCGAAATCGCCTAACGAGTTGATGAAGCTGGCGCAGATGCCGGCGTAAGCGGGCAATGGCCGGGCAGCGTAGGTGCAAGAGAGCGCAGAATCGTTAGGTTCCCGGATGGCGGATAAGATTTCAAAAAGCCGGCGACTGCGCGAACTGCTCGACCGCGGCATCGTCGCGATGCCCGGCGTGCCGAACGCCTCGATGGCGCGGCAGGTGGAGCAGGCGGGCTTCGACGCGGTCTACGTGAGCGGCGCGGGTCTCGCGAACTGCTCCGGCGGTGTCCCCGACGTCGGCCTGCTCACGCTGAACGAAGTCGCGACCCTCGCCGGCTTCGTCGCGCGGGCGGTGAAGATTCCCGCGATCGTCGATGCGGACACCGGGTTCGGCGGTGCGGAAAACGCGGCGCGCACGATCTACGAATTGGAGCGTGCGGGACTGGCCGGTTGCCATCTCGAAGACCAGGAATTTCCGAAACGCTGCGGTCATCTCGCGGGCAAGCGGCTCGTGCCGATCGACGAGATGGAGGCGAAGATCCGCGCGGCCGTGGCGGCGAAGCGGGATCCGGATTTTCTCCTGATCGCGCGCACCGATTCACGCGCGCTGGAAAATTTCGATGGCGCAGTGCAACGCGCGCAGGCGTATGTCGCGGCGGGCGCGGATGCGATTTTCCCTGAGGCGTTGCAGACAAAGGAGGAGTTCCGCGATTTTGCGAAGGAAGTGAAAGTGCCGCTGCTCGCGAACATGACCGAGTTCGGCAAGAGCCCGCTGCTGAGCGTCGAGGAGCTGGGCGAGCTCGGTTATCGGATGGTGATTTTCCCGCAGAGCGCTTTCCGCGTTTCCATGAAAGCGACTGGCGAATTTTTCCAGGCGCTGAAAAAAGCCGGCACGCAAAACGACTGGCTCGACAAAATGCAGACGCGCAAAGAACTTTACCAGACCCTGGCCTACGATCCGGCCGCGGAGGTGTGGGACGGCTATCGGTCATCCTGAGCGAAGCGCAGCGGAGTCGAAGGATCCCGTGGGGCTGCCGTGAAGCTCGGCTTCCAGGAAATTTCTCCGTGGGGGCTGCCTTGAAGCGATAATTTCTTGGAAACTCGCGTTGCCTTGCTCGCAGCGAGTCTTTCCAGAAACCCGACGGGATCCTCCGACTCCGCCTGCGGCTCCGCTCAGGATGACCGAAAACTCGACGGCGGACTTCGGGCGGGCAATATTCGGGTTCCAAACTTATGAGCACTCCATCCAAACCAGCCGCCGAAAAACCAGCCTACAGCCCCGGCCTCGCGGGCGTCATCGCAGGCGAAACCGAAATCTGCTGGGTCGATCCCAACGCCGGCCTGATGTATCGCGGCTACGACATCCACGAGATGGCGGAGAAGGCCAACTTCGAGGAGGTCGCCTATCTTTTACTCAACGGCGAATTGCCGAGCGCCGCGCAGGTCCAGGAATTTTCGCAGGCGCTCGCCGCGGAGCGTTCGCTGCCGAAGGAGGTGCTGGAAATGCTCCGGCTCCTCCCGAAGAACACGCATCCGATGGATATGCTTCGCACCGGCGTCTCGATGCTCGGGCCGTTCGATCCCGACCTGAACGATCATTCGCACGAGGCGAACATCCGCAAATCGATCCGGTTGATCGCGAAAGTCTCGACCCTGATCACCGACGGCTACCGCATCCAGCGCGGCGAGAACCCGCTGCCGGAACGCCCCGACCTCACGCTCGCGGGCAACATTTTCTACAAGCTCACCGGCGAAGTCCCGCAGGACTACAAAATCCGGATGATGGACACGATTTTCATCCTCTACGCGGACCACGAGTTCAACGCCTCGACCTTCGCCGCGCGCGTCACGGCGGCGACGTTGACCGATATGTATGCCGCGGTCACGAGTGCCGTCGGCACGCTGAAGGGCCCGCTCCACGGCGGCGCGAACGAGGAAGCGATGAAGATGCTCGACGCGATCGGCACCGCCGATCGTGCGGAGGCGTGGATGATGGATGCGCTCGCGAAGAAGGCGAAGATCATGGGCTTCGGACATCGCGTTTACAAAAGCGGCGACTCGCGGGTGCCGATCATGCGCGAGATCGGGCGGGATCTCGGCGAGCGGGTCGGGAAGGATCAGTGGATCCCGATCTGCGAGAAGCTCGAGGCGACGATGGAGCGCGAGAAACATCTCTGCGCGAACGTCGATCTTTATGCCGCGCCGGTTTTCACGATGCTGAAATTTCCAAGCGAACTGAACACGCCGATCTTCGCCGCGTCGCGGATCGCGGGATGGTGCGCGCATGTCGTCGAGCAGCACGATCACAACCGGCTCATCCGTCCGCGTTCGCTTTACACCGGCCCCGCGGCCCGTCCCTACAAAGCAGCTTCCGCTTCCAATGGCGCCTAACGAAGGACCATCGCTCCAGGAAAAATACGCGCCGAAGAATGCGTGTTGGGGTTGCGGCCCGGCGAACACAGGAGGGCTTGCGGATTCGCAGCTTCCCGCAGGGCGACAACGAAGTGGTCGCGGAATGGAAACCGGAGCAGAAATACGAAGCGTTCCCCGGCGTGTTAAACGGCGGGATCATCGGCAGCCTGCTCGATTGTCACTGCAACTGGACCGCCTCCTATTTTCTCATGAAACAGGCGGGCGAAGATCATCCGCCCTGCACCGTCACGGCTGACTACGCGATCAAGTTGCTCCGCCCCACGCCGACGGACGGCTCGGTTTTTCTCTCCGCGAAAGTGGTCGAGTCGAAACCGGATCGCGCGACGATCGAAGGCACACTCAGCGCCGGCGGCAAGGTGTGTGCGACTTGTCGCGGAACGTTCGTCGCGGTAACCGAAGGTCATCCGGCCTATCACCGATGGTAGGCGCCCTCCTCCTCGCAGCGGTGCTCGCGACGAGCGATCCGTCAGGGCAGATCGCCGCGCTCGAGAAACCGGGCAGCCGGCTCGGCGTGGTCGCGCTCGACTCCGCGAGCGGCAGGCAAATCGCGCATCGGCCTAACGAGCGTTTTCGGTTCTGCAGCACTTTCAAGTTTCTCGCCGCTGCCGCCATCCTGAAGAAAGTCGACGAGGAAAAAACGCAGCTCGATCGCTTTATTCCCTACGGGGAAAAAGACCTGCTGGAATACGCGCCGGTCACGCGCGAACACGTTGGCGAAGGCGGAATGAAGCTCGGCGCGCTTTGCGCCGCCGCCCTCCAGCAGAGCGACAATACCGCCGGCAACCTCCTGCTGCGCGAGCTCGGTGGACCCGCCGGCCTGACGAAATTTCTCCGTTCGATCGGAGACACGGTGACCCGTTCCGATCGTTTCGAGCCGGAGCTGAACCTCGGCGCGTCGGGCGACGAACGGGACACGACCACGCCCGCAGCGATGGCGGCGGACCTGCAGCGTTTGCTCATCGGCAAAGTGCTTTCGGAAAAGTCGCGCACGCAACTGCAGGACTGGATCGCGGGTAATACGACCGGAGCCGGCATGATTCGCGCCGGGGTCCCGAGCGATTGGAAGGTCGGCGATAAGACCGGCCGGAGCGGCAACGGCGAGGTCAACGACATCGCGATTCTCTACCCGCCGGGGCGCGCACCGATCCTGCTCGCGATCTACACTTTTCAGCCTAACGAAAAGAACGACGCCCAGAACAAGACGATCGCGGAAATCACCCGGCTCGTGGTTCAACCCTAACGAACCTAGAGCTGCGACGAAGTCAGGCCGACCACTTCCTTGATCGGCGCGGTGAAGATGAGGCCGCCGGCTTCGTCCACCGTGATCCCGCGCGATTTCGCGCGGTCCTGGTTGAAGAGCCGGATCTGCGTCGCGGCGAAACCACGGTCGAAGACGTTGAGGTTCGCTTCGTCGTTCAGGCGGATCGAGCGGTTGTCGAAATTCCCCGAGCCGATCGAGACGAAAGTGTCGTCCACGATCATCAGCTTCACGTGCACCATCGTCGGCTGATATTCGTAAATCTTGATCCCCGCCTTGAGCATCGCCGGCCAATGTCGGCGCGAGGAAATGCGGACCAGTTTCTGGTCGATGTGCTCACCGGGCACGACGATTTCCACCTTCACTCCGCGACGCGCGGCGGCGATCAATTCCTCGCGCACTTTGTCGTCGGGCAGGAAATAGGCGTTCTCGATCCGGAGCGTTTTCTGCGCGCCGGCGATCGCGAGCAGATACATCAGGTGCATGTCGATGTCGCCCTGGCGCGGCGAACTTTTAAAAGCCTGCGCGGTATACGGACCGGTCGGCGAGAGCGCCGGGAAATATTCCGGACCGTGGAGGACGATGCCGCGAGTCTTCAGCCAGTTATCCATAAAGATGCCCTGGATTTGCGCGACTACGGGGCCCGTGACGCGGTAGTGATTGTCGCGCCAATGCTCGGGCGATTGCGCGTGGCCGGTCCATTCGTCCGCAATACCGACGCCGCCCATGAACGCCACCTTGCCGTCGACGATGAGCAGCTTGCGATGGGTCCGGTTATTGAAACGCCGGACGTCCCACCAAAGCACAGAGTGATATTTCTCAACGTCGACCCCGGCCTCGCGGAGTTGCTGGAGATTTTTCAGCCCAAGCTTGCTCGTGCCCTGGGCGTCGAGAATCGCGTTCACCTTCACGCCGGCGCGGGCGCGCTCCGCCAGGGCTTCGACAAATTGCCGCGCGATATCGCCGTCCCAGAAAACGTAAGTCTCGAAATCGATCGTCTGTTTTGCGCCGCGAATCGCCTGGAGCATCGCGGGAAAAATCTGGTCGCCATTCGTGAGCGTCTCGATCTGGTTCCCGGGCACGAAGCTGCCGCTGAGCAACGAACCAGCAGCCTGGCGGAAAACAGGCGAAGCTGCCGACTCAATCGGTTGCACGTTTTGCCGGACTTTTTTGCCGTCGGAGAAGGCGGAGAGGATGCTGCAACCCGATAGGAAGGTGGCGGCGGCGCCCGCGAGGGCGAGGCAAAGAACGGCGGCGAGCTTTTGGTTAGGCAATAAGTGACACTTCATCTTCATAGTTCGGATCGGACAGGTTGCTTCGTTAGCGAAGCAGACGCCGTGCGCGCGACGTTATTCAAATGACGAAGGCGCAAGTCCGCTGGTCGTTAGGTCTGGGCATCCTCGTCGTTTTCCTGGTTGCCGGTTACTTCGCCGTGGCGACAGCGGTCGACCATTTCCTAAACGACGGCGGACTCGCGCGCGCCATCGGGAAGAAGACCGCGGTGGTTCTGAAAGCCGATGCCGGCTACCTCCCGCTCTTCTGGCGCGGGCTCACGGTCCGGAGCGACGGCCTGCTGGTGAGGGGTAAACGGCCGGACGGGCTGCAGGAATTGCAGGCGCAAAATATCCGCGCCGCCTGCAGCCTCAGTGCGCTCTGGCAGCGGCAGTTTGTGATCAAGCGGCTCACCGCCGATCACCTCGAGGTGGCTTTCGGGAAAGCGGCGGCGCGGGAGATGAAGCCGCTCCTCGTGCGCGAGCCGGCGCTGCAACCGCAGGAGGATACGCCCTCGCCGCTGAAGCTCGTGATCAGTGAGACAATCGTCCGGCAGCTCGATCTTTCCTGGGGCGACAAACCGGAGGCGCTCGGCACAATTCGCGGCGCGCTCGTGAAATTTTACCCCGACGGCTCCGACCTGAACGCGCTCGCGACCGGCGGCACGATCGAGCAGAGCGGCTGGCCGAAGCTTCGTTTGCGGCGCGTCGAGTCGCACTACGCGAAGCCGCGGCTCGAGTTGCGCGTCGCGCATTTCGCGATCGGGAAAGAAGAAGACATGACCGCGACCGGATATTTCGATTTCCCGGAAGGTGGCGGAGGCGGGATGCAGCTGAATTTCCAGGGCAAAAAGGCGCCGGCGGAACCGTTCCTGAAAGGATTCTGGAAGGGAAAATTTGAGGGAACTTTCGACGGCGAAACGCAGCTCGAGAAAAAGTTCGAGCCGCAGGCCAAGGTGAGCGCGAAGGGTGCGCTGAAATTCCTCACGGCCGAGCTGCACGACGTCCCGACCCTCGACCGCGTCGCCGCGCTCACGCGTCATCCGCAATTCGCGCACCTGAAACTCGACGAGCTCAGTGGCCGCTACGAGTGGTCTGGTAGCCGGCTCAAGGTGAGCGGGATCCGGGTGGAAGCGAAACAGCTCGTGCGGATTGAGGGCAGCCTAACGATCGCGGACGAAGAGATCGAGGGCGAGTTCGAGGTCGGCGCGACCGCCGATGTGCTCGACACGATTCCAGGTGCGCGCGAGAAGGTTTTCACCAGCGCCCACGATGGTTATTTTTGGACCACGATGAAAATAAGCGGCCCACTAAAACATCCGCGCGAGGATTTGAAGCAACGTCTCGTCGCCGCCGCGGAGGAACAGTTCGCGAAAGGCTTTCTCGCGCCGATTTTCAAACCCGGCAAAGCGATCCTCGGCCTGCTCCAGGCGATCTACGACTAACTAAGGCGCGGTTTTCGCGCGATGCTCTTGCAGCGCCGCGGTCAGCCATTCCGCCATCGGTTGCTCTTTCCCGCCCGCCGGCGTGACGGTGTAAGGCTTGCCGCTGAGCAGGCTCTTCGTCGCCGCGAGCCGGATGAAATCTTCCGGCGTCTTGATGTCTTTTTTAAAGTGCTCGTATTTCTGCCGGATGTGATCGACCGCTTCCGCCGGCGTGTGGGTCGAGCCGTTGCGGGTGAAAGTGGCGTTCGCGTGCCCGATGTATTTCAGCAGGTAAGCGACCGTCTGGTCGACCGACTCGCCCGCCGTTACCGAGGAGATGGATGCGAGCACGAACACGAAAGCGGCAAGCCGCAGAAATTGCTTCATAAGTTGGATTCGTATTTCGACGGCGAAACCTTGGGTGGAATTCAACGCCCGAATTTCGCCGATGCGAGGCCGCCCGTCCGGCGCTTAGTCTGTGGACATGAAAGCAAACAATAATCGAGTGCGTGAGGCCCGGGCAAATCGAGGTTACGCTGCCGGAGCGCGCGCATGAAAGCGATGGAACTTCTCCCGCCTAACGACACCATGTATCACGCGCTGGTGAACCGCGACGCGAGCTTCGAGGGCATCTTCTTCGTCGGCGTGCGCACCACCGGGATCTTTTGTCGGCCGACCTGTCCGGCGAAAAAACCGGCGCGTCAGAACGTCGATTTTTTCGCGACTCCGAGCGAGGCGCTCCTCGGCGGTTATCGGCCTTGCCTGCGTTGCACGCCGATGGATCCGGAACAGCGTCCGCCGAAATTGATCGAGCAACTCCGCGCCGAGGTTGAGCGCGCTCCCGGCGGTCGCCTCACGGACAAGGAACTCGCCGCGCTGAAGATCGATCCCTCGACGGCGCGCCGGCAATTTCAGCGGCACTACGGGATGACCTTCCAGGCTTATCACCGCGCGCGCCGGATGGGCCTCGCGCTCCGCGAAGTCCGCAAGGGCAGCCGGGTCGACGAAGCGCAATCCGGAAGCGGCTTCGAGTCGGCGAGCGGTTTTCGCGAAGCGTTTAACCGGATTTTTGGCGAGTCGCCGACCGCGGCGAAAGAGCGGCCCGCGCTCTTCGCGCAACGAATTGAAACGCCGCTGGGCGCGATGGTCGCGATCGCGGATGACGAAGGTTTGCGCCTGCTCGAGTTCGCCGAGCGCCGCGCTCTCGAGCGCGAGATTGGGATTCTCCGCCAGCGACTCCACACCAATGTCGTCCCCGGCGAACATCGCCATCTCGATCAGATCCGACAGGAGCTCGGCGATTATTTCACCGGGAAAAATCTCAGTTTTACCGTCCCGCTCGCGCCGATCGGCTCCGGTTTCCAAACGCGCACATGGGACGTGCTACGCTCCATCCCGATCGCCGAGACGCGTTCCTATTCCTGGATGGCCGAACAACTCGGCACGCCTGCCGCACGCCGCGCGGTCGGTCGCGCGAACGGCACCAACATGATGAGCATCATCATTCCATGTCACCGCGTGATCCGTGCCGACGGTTCGCTCTGCGGCTACGGTGGAGGGCTCTGGCGCAAGAAATGGCTGCTCGAGCACGAGCGCAAGTTTGCGCCGCGCGAACGAGCCGCGTCTGCCTAACGAAAACGGCGTGCCGTCTAAATTCGTTAGGGCTGGACCAGTTCAGCCGTGCCGCTGATTGCCGGGCTGTCGACGCCGCCGGTGATCAGGATTCGGCCATCCTGCAACAGGGTGGCAGTGTGATTCTGGCGGGCTTCGGTCATGGTCCCGAAGAGGCTGATGTGGCCGGTAGCCGGGTCATACATTTCCACCGAATCGAGCGCCCGCTGCAGGCCGCCGTAGACCGAGTTACCAGTCGACGCGCCACCGATGATCAGGACCTTGCCAGTCAGTGAGCCCCAGGCGGGATTACTCAGGAGGAGAGCGATATGACGTTGCCGCGGTTGCAGCACCCCTTCGGTCTCGGAAAACAAAGTGGTCGACGACTGGTAAAGGTCGGATGTCGCCGGGAAGGAGACACCGCCCGTGATGAGGACATTGCCGTCGAGGAGCAGAGTCGCATCATGCTCGGTGCGACCGATATGCATTTCGCCGCCCAGCGTCCAAGTGCGTTTTTTGAAATCGTAGACTTCCGAGGTCGGCGTGCCGGAATCGACCGGCATGCCATTCGAGATCGAGGCGCCGCCTTCGACCATCACGTTGCCGTTAGGAAGGAGAGTCGCGCGATGACGCTTCCGCTGAATGTTCAGATCCGTCGTGCTCGACCACGTGCCGACTCGCGCATCGTAGAGTTCCGCGGTCTTCTGCGGATTGGCGCCTTTACGACCGCCGGCGGCCAGGACTTGGCCACTGCGCAGGAGAGTGGACGTGAACAAGGAGCGGCCGTTGATCATTGAGCCGGTCAGCGAGAACTGGTTGGTCCGCGGATTAAAAAGCTCGCAGACTTCCGAATCGCCCGACGCTGTCTTGCCTCCGGCAATCAAAACTTGCCGGTTCTTCAGCAGGTTGCTGGTGTGGCTCTTCCGCGCCGTGCTCAGAGAGCCGACCAGGCTGAAGGTGTTGTTAGTCGGATTGAAGACTTCGGCCGACGAGAGAAACTCGGCATCGGTGCTGCCGCCCGCGAGCAAGACGCGGCCATCGGCGAGCAGCGTGTCGGTGTGCTGATTACGCGGCACCTGCATGTTGCCTAACGAAGTGAAGCTCTGCGTTGCCGGGTCGAGGATCTCGGCATTGGGCAAAGTCTGATTCCCGGTGATGCCGCCAGTAACGAGGACACTGCCATTCGACAACAGGTCGGCGGTGGGGCCGGTCCGGTTTTCCTGCATGACATCATGAACGGTCCAGAGCCCGCTGACCGGATCCCAACTTTCATTCACGTTCAGGAAACCGCTTTCCAGGGTCGTCCCGCCGATCACGAGAACGCTGCCGGACGGAAGGAGCACGGCGGCGTGATTCGACCGGTGATAGCGCATGTTTTTACCGGGCGTGAAGGTCTGACTCTGCGGATTATAGAACTCAGTCTCATCATGCGGACTCGTGCCGGTAAAGCCGCCGGTGATTAGGATCCTGTTGTCCGGTAAGAGCGTGCTGGTGTGATTGGCCCGGGCCAGAGTCATGTTCGCGGCCAATTGGCTGAAGGTATTCGAAGTCGGATTGTAAACCCAGGCGTCCGCCGCCGGAATGGGTCCGACATATCCGCCCGTGATCAGAACCGTGCCGTCGGCGAGATCCACCGACGAGTGGCTGCTCCGATTCGTGGGAGGATTCGGAACCACCGTAAAAGTCTCGGTTGCAGGATCGAAGAGGTCCGCGTTTTTGCCTCCTACGACAATCACCTTCCCGTTCGCGACGAGATTGGCGGTGTGTTTGCTCCGACCGATGCTCATCTGGCGCGCCACCTGAGTGAAGACACCCGTGTTGGGATCGTAAAACTCCGCCGTCTTAAGTGCCTGGCCGGAGGCGAGGACACCACCAGTGAGAAGCACGCGACCATCCTGCAGCAACGTCGCGGTGTGATAGGCCCGCGTGGAGGTCATGGTTCCTGTGGGCGTGAAATTGCCAGTCCCCGGATCGTAAAGAAGCGCGGAGTCGAGCGTACTCGTCTCGTTGATGCCTCCGGTGATCAGGACCTTGCCCGAAGTCAAAATTGTAGCGGTATGACCGGCGCGCTCGGGAGTAAGAGCAATGGTCGGAGAAGCCGCCGCGGCCCAACCGCTAACCGCAGAAAGGGACGAAATGGCGAACGCGAGAAAGAATTGTTTCATAAGTGGAGACCTGGTAGCGAGCCCGACCTTGGGGGCTCTTGCTCGGAAATGAGCTGAAGTAGAGACTTTACGGGAAGGACGAAGTTTCGTCCAGAGAAACCGTCCCTTTCTGAGGGGAAATCAACTCCGAACGCGGGGCTGTAGCCTAAGATTTCCGAGGCGGAATCAGGCTACCATCCGCGCCCAGCAGGACTCGAACCTGCGACCGACGGATTAGAAATCCGTTGCTCTAT
Source organism: uncultured Verrucomicrobiae bacterium (assembly GCA_963742845.1). Classification (GTDB taxonomy): domain Bacteria; phylum Verrucomicrobiota; class Verrucomicrobiia; order Chthoniobacterales; family UBA10450; genus Palsa-1392. The sequence goes on from CAVUNK010000005.1 coordinate 489,810, forward strand.
CCGGCTGAGCTATGGGCGCCGGCTGCGGCGAATCTTACTCCCCGCGGCGGCGGCGGCAAAGTCTTTACGTGGAGCGAAAAAAACGCGATCTCTCGCGGAGCCGCTCGTTGACGTGTGAAATTTTCGCTGCTTCTCGAACTTCAAATTGCCGGACCAACCGCCGAGACGGAGCGCCAGCTTTTCCACGACACGGTGGCGCAGGCGGTGCTTGCGGAGGAGTGCGGCTACCACGGCGTCTGGGCGGTGGAACATCACGGGCTCTACGAGTATTCGCACTGCTCCGCGCCCGAGGTGCTCTTGAGTTTCCTCGCGGCCCGCACCTCACGGTTACTCCTCGGGCATGCGGTCACGCTCACGCCGGGGCGCTACAATCACCCCATCCGCGTCGCCGAGCGGATCGCGACGCTCGATATTCTCTCGAATGGCCGGGTCCGCTGGGGCAGCGGGAAAAGTGCCTCGCTGACCGAGCAGACGACGTTCGAGATCGATCGGAGCACGCTCGACGGCCAATGGCGCGAAGCCCTCGAGATGATCCCGAAGATGTGGCGCTCCGACGTTTTCGAATGGCACGGCGAGCACTACGACATCCCGCCGACCGCGATCCTTCCGAAGCCGGTGCAGCGGCCGCACCCGCCGATTTTCGCGGCCTGCTCGCGGCTGGAAAGCGTGGAGCTGGCCGGCACGCTCGGGGTCGGCTCGCTGAATTTCACCGCCGGGAGCGACGACCAGTTGGTCGAAAAAATCCGGGTTTATCGCGAATCGTTTGCGCGCACGACCGCGCCCGCGAGCCGGGCGAACAATTACTTCTGCTGCACGCCCGCCTGTCTCGTGCTCGAGGATGATCGGAAGGCGTGCGCCTACGGCTTTCGCGGCGCGCGCTTTTTCGGGGAAGCGCTTGGCACCTATTTTTTCTCGCCGCAACGGATCGTCGGTCCGATCGAGGTGAATCGCGAGCCGCTGCCGGCGCCGAAGCTGGCCGAACAGATGGCGAAACGATCGCAGGCCGGCTCGCAGATGGTGGGAATTTTCGGCGACCCGGCCGCGGCGCGCGAGAGCGTCGCGCGCTTCGCGGAGGCGGGCGTGGACGAGCTCATTCTCGTGATGCAGCTGGGCACCGTGCCACACGAGCTCGTCATGGAATCGATCCGCACCTTCGGTGAAGAGGTGCTCCCGCACTTTGCCTAACGCCTAACGAAAAATGTGATTGCTATTTCCGGCGAAAATCGTCTAGGTGGCGCGATGTCGACCCTGCGTGGCGGTTTCGTCGGTGTTGTTCTCTTCCTCTCTTTCGGTCTCGGGTCGGCGCACGGCGCCGGGTTTACCCTCGGCGATACCCAGGACCCGGTTACCTACGGCACCGCCGGCGCGGGCGCGGCGGCGCTCGGCGAAGATCCATCCACGATTTTTGCCAACCCCGCGGCTCTCACGCGTCTCGAGGGCTTCCAAGCCAGCTTCCACCTGACGACCGTTTCCTTCGACGCAAACTTCCACGACAACGGCTCGAACACCGCCGGCATCCTGCCCATTTCCGGCAGCGAAGGCGGCAACGCCGGCGTGCCCGGGGCCCATTTCGTCGGGCGTCTCGTGCCCAGCGCCTACTTCTCTTTCCCGCTGGCCGAGCCTTTTGGAAAACCGGTTTTCCTGGGACTGGGCGTGAATGCCCCGTTCGCGCTCGAGACCGATTACGACCCCGCTTCGCTCGTCCGTTATCACGCGACGAACACGCGCCTGCTCACCCTGAATCTCAATCCATCGCTCGCGATCAAGCTTGCGCCCTGGCTTTCCTGGGGCGTCGGTTTCGACGCCGAATATGCGGAGGTGGCGCTGAGCCGCGCGATCGATTTCGGGCTCGCCGGATTCAGTCTCGGCATCCCCGGTTTTGCTCCCGGTCTTAACGACGGCACCATCCATCTCGGGGCCAATGACATCGGCTTCGGCTGGAACACGGGTCTGCTCCTTGAGCCGACCGCGCATACGCGGATCGGTTTTCACTACCGCTCCAACGTGGAGCTCCACTTCGAGGGGGACGCCGATTTTCGGAACGTGCCCGCGCCTTTCAACGGGACTTTTTTCGATCAAAAATTCAGCGCGGATTTGAATCTGCCGGCGAGCTATTCGCTGAGCGGCTACCAGGAACTCGGGAGCGGGTTCGCGGTGGTCGGCGACGTCACCTACACGCAATGGAGTTCGTTCGACAAGATCGCGATCGATTTCAAAAGCGGCGTCACTCCGCCGTCGGTGCAGTTCCAGAGTTACCGGGATGTCTTCCGTTTTTCCGGCGGAGTGATCTACACCGTGCCGGGGAATCGCTGGACCTTGCGCGCCGGCTACGGCTACGACCAGTCGCCGATTCGCAATGCCGAGCTGCGCACGCCGCGCGTGCCGGATAACGATCGTCAACTCGTCGCCGCGGGTATCACGTATCGGCCGACCGCGGCGCTCGATCTGAACCTCGCCTACGCGCATTATTTTTTGGCCGACGCTGCAATCAACAACGACGACGGCGCCGGACATCTCCTCCGCGGAGCTTTCGAGGTCTCCGGCGACATTGTCACCGTGGGAGTGACCTACCGTTTCGGCCGCGCGAAAACGAGCGTGCCCGAGGTCGCCGGCGACAAGTCGTATCGGAAATAATTCTGGAAGGTCCAAACGCTGAAAAGCCCTCGCCCGTCAGTCACAGCTTGAGATGGCTTTCGATTACGATTTCATCGTCATCGGTTCGGGCTTCGGCGGCAGTGTCTCCGCGCTGCGGCTGACGGAAAAGGGTTACTCCGTGGCGCTGATCGAGCGCGGCAAACGCCATCGCACCACCGAGTTCGCGCGCACGAACTGGGACCTGCCCCGTTACCTCTGGATGCCGGTGCTTCGCTGTTTCGGGGTGCAGAGCATGAGCCTGTTCAAGAACGTGCTCATCATGGGCGGCACCGGGGTCGGCGGCGGCAGCCTGGTTTATGCGAATACGCTGCTCCAGCCGAGCGACGCGTTTTACGAGGCGGCGAACTGGCGCGAGCTCGCGGATTGGAAAACGGAATTGGCGCCCGGTTACGCGACGGCGCGCCGAATGTTGGGCGCAGTGCCGAACCCGAATTTCACCGAGGTGGATGAAAAGCTCCGCGAGGTCGCGGCCGAGATGGGGCGCGAGGCGACGTTTCACGCCGTGGACGTCGGTGTTTTTTTCGGGAAGCCGGGCGAGGAAGGCAGGACCGTCCCCGATCCTTACTTCGGCGGCCAAGGCCCCGATCGCGCCGGCTGCCAGCTTTGCGGCGCGTGCCTGGTTGGCTGCAATCACAACGCCAAGAACACGCTCGACAAAAACTACCTTTTCTTCGCGGAGAAGAACGGCTGCGAAATCCTGCCGGAGCTCAATGCCTGCGACATCAAAACGATCAGCGGCGACGATGGCGAGCAGGGGTACGAAGTTCATCTCGAGCGCTCCACCGCGTGGTTCGCGAAAAAGCGGCGCGTGCTGACCGCGCGCGGGGTCGTGCTCTCTGCCGGCGTTCTCGGAACAGTGAATCTTCTTCTCAAATGCCGCGACGTGCACGGTTCGCTGCCGGCATTGTCGCCGCGCTTGGGCGACTCGGTCCGCACCAACAGCGAAACGCTCCTCGCCGTGACGACGCGCGACAGCGACAAGGATCTTTCCCGCGGCATCGCGATCACCTCCGGGTTTTACGCCGACGAAGTGACGCACGTGGAGCCGGTCCGTTATCCAAAGGGCTCTTCCTTCATGAAGCTCCTCGCCGTGCCGATGGCGCCGGACGGAAGCCTGCTCACCCGCCCGCTGAAAATGCTCCTCGCCGCGCTCGCGCATCCGTTCGATGCGCTGCGGCTGCTCTTCAATACGCATTGGGCCGAGAAGTCGGTCATCCTGCTCGTGATGCAGACGCTCGACAGCAAGATGTCGCTGCTGCTCGGCCGAAATCTTTTCACCCTCTTCCGCAAACGCCTAACGACTCACGTGGCCGCCGATCAGCGCGTGCCCTCCTACATCGCGATCGGAAATTCCGTCGCGCGCGCCCTCGCGAAAAAGATGAACGGCATCCCGCAGAGCGTCGTAAATGAAGTAATGCTGCAGATTCCGACGACCGCGCACATTCTCGGCGGGTGCGGTATCGGCGCCGACCGCGACCATGGCGTGATCGACAAAAACCACGCCGTCTTTGGCTATCGCAACATGTATGTCTGCGACGGCTCCGTGATTCCGGCGAATCTCGGGGTGAACCCGAGCCTGACGATCACCGCAATGGCGGAACGCTGCATGAGCCGGATCCCGGCGAAGAATGGCGCGGGTGTCGTGCGCCCGCCGATCGGTCAACCGTAAACGCCGCGATAACTTTCGGGCAGGAGTGTCGCGAGGCGGCGCATGATTCGCTCGGTCTCGCGCTGGAGCGCGGCCGGGGCGACGTCGTTAGGCACGGTGACCGGCTCGCCCACCCGGATCCACGCTTCCGCGCGCCGGAGCCGGCGCCACGATTTCGCGAGACGCTCGTGACCCCACGCTGCGATCGGCAGCACCGGCGCGCCGGAGCGCGCGGCGAGGTAGGCGAGGCCAGACTGCGCCCGGTTCAAGCCGCCGGTTTTGCTCCGCATGCCTTCCGGGCTGAGGCCGATGATTCCGCCCGCGCGCAGTACCGCGACCCCCAGTTCGAGCGCCTCCGGGTCGCCTCCGGGCCGCACAAAAATTGAATTCCCCACGTCTTCCAGGATCCAGCGCGTCGCGCGATTTTCGCGCAGCCATTCGTCGGCGAGCAGGATAACCGGGCGCGGCATGATCGTGAGGATCAGCGGGACATCGAGCAGACATAGGTGATTCACCGCGAGGATGAACGGGCCGTGCGCGGGAATGTTTTCCCGGCCTTCGATCGTGATCTTCGCGCCAATTTTGAAAGCTGCGCTGCACACTGCGCGCGCCACGGTCTGGGTGGGAGTCCAGCGCGCGTAATCGAGCGTCGTGTAATCGACGCCGGTGCCGTTGCTTGGCGACTCGTTAGGCGGCTCCGGCGCCGAGGTCAGGACCGGTTCTTCGATGACGGCGCGGGCCGGGATTTCTTTTTCCGGCGCGACAGCGGGCTCGCTCTGGCCGGTAAAAATCGTGTCCGCGGCGAGCGTGGCGAGACTGCGGATCGTTAGGCCTTGGAGAAGCTTCAGCGCCGCGAGCTCGAAGCCGAGATCGATCTTCAGCACCGTCACCAGCTCCACCGCGATCAGCGAATCGAGCCCCATTTCGGTCAGCGGTTTCTCCACATCGAGCCGCTGCGCTGCGACCCCGAGCGCGCGCCCGACTTTCTCGCGCAGGTATTCCTCGAGCAGGCGCGTCCGCTCCGCCGGGCTCGCGCCTTGGCGCAAAGTTTGCAGGACCGAGCCCGCTTTTTCACGCTCCGCGGTGGCGGTCTTTTTCGCTGCGCCGAAGGGCCGGAAGCCCGGAGCGTTCGCGGTCGCAGGCGAGGAAGCGGCGAGCCGCTCCCAGTCGATCCGCGCGATCGTTACCTGCGCGGTCTCCGTTCCGAGCACCACCGCGAGGGCCTCGAGCGCCTGGTCGGCGCGGAAGTCGCGGTAACCGCGCACATCGAGATGATGCTGGAGATCGGGATGAATCGAGACGTAGCCGACATCGCCGACCACGCCCCAATCGACCGCGAGCGCCGGACGCCCGAGCGCGCGGCGATGCTGCGCGAGCGCGTCGAGGAACGCGTTTGCCGCGCTGTAGTTGGCCTGCATCGGGTTGCCGAGCAGCGCCGCGATCGAGGAGTAGAGCACGAAGTGATCGAGCGGATCGTTGAGCGTCGCGCGGTGCAGATTCCAGGCGCCCGCCATTTTCGGCGCGAGCACTTTTTCCAAAGCTGCCCAATCCATCTGCGCGAGTGGCCGATCGTCCAAAACCATCGCGGCGTGGAAGATTCCGCGGAGCGGTGGCAGCTTCGCGCGGATTTGCCTAACGACCTTTTCGACGTCGGCGGCGCGGATCACGTCGCCCTTTTGAAAATCCACGCGCACACCTGCCGCCCGGAGCGCCGCGATTTTTTCCTGCGCCACCACGCTGGGTTCGCTCCGTCCCATGAAGACGATCGAGCCCGCTCCTTCGCGCACCATCCATTCCGCGGTCGCGAGACCGAACCCGCCGAGACCACCGGTGATGAGATAAGTCGCGTCTGCGTGAAATAATTTCCGCGGCACCCGCACCCGCAACGCCGGATCGGCCGTGGTTTCGACCACGATTTTGCCGAGGTGTTTTGCCTGCGCCATCAACCGCATCGCCGCTTCCACCTCCGACGCGGGAAAGACCTTTGTCGGGAGCGCCCGGTAGGTGCCATCGGCGAAACGCGCCATCACTTCGCGGAGCACGCCGCCAAGCAGCGCGGGCCGTTCCACGCTCAGCCGATCGAGATCGACCGCGAAGAGAGTGAGATTTTTTCGGAACGCGAGCAGCCCGATTTTGCTGTCGCGATAAATGTCGCGTTTGCCGATCTCGATGAAACGCCCGCACGGACTGAGCAGCTCGATCCCGCGTGGAATTGCATCGCCGGCGAGCGAGTTCAGGATCACATCCACGCCCCCGCCGTCGGTCCATTCCCGGACCTGATCGACGAACGCAAGCGAGCGCGAATCCATGATGTGCGCGATGCCTAACGACGCGAGATAGGCGCGCTTTTCCGGGCTTCCCGCGGTGGCGAAAATCTCCGCTCCGGCTGCGCGCGCGACCTGGATCGCGGCGAGCCCGACGCCGCCGGTGGCGGCGTGGATCAGCACGCGTTCCCCCGCGGCGAGGTGAGCAAGCTGATGCAGGCCGTAATGCGCCGTCGCAAAGGCGATCGGCAGTGCGGCGGCTTCCGCGAAGGAAATTCCTGCGGGCTTCGGCGCGACCAATTCGAACCGGGTCGTGGCGCGCGAGCCGAGCGCGTTGGGCGAGATCGCGAGAATTTCGTCCCCCGGCGCGAAGCCCGTCGCGTCCGTCCCGCAGCGCACGATCGTCCCCGCGCAATCGCCGCCGAGGCCGGCCATCCGCGTGCCCGTTTCCGCGAGCACGCTCGGGAGCATGCCCATGGCCATCATCAGGTCGCGGAAATTGAGCGACGCGGCTGCGATCGCGATTTCGACTTCGTTAGGCGCGAGTGCCGGCGCGTTCGCCGACTTCGAAACGCAGCGTCTCGAGCGCGCCGGGCGAGCCGATTTGCAAATGCCACGATTCATCTGCCTTTGGCGCGCGCAAGGTGTGCGCGCTCGCCGTAGGATCGATCGCGGGCCGCGCCATTCGGCGGACCCAGCGTTCGTTTCCGCGCAGCGCCAATTCTTCCTCCGCGCTCGGCTCGCAAATTTCTCTGGCGAGCGCGCGGAGCGCCGCGTCGGAGCAATCGCGATCGAGATCGACGAGCTGACTGCGCAGGTCGGCGCGCTCGCGCAGGATCACGCGGGCGAGGCCCCACAACGGCGACTGACTGAGAGCGAGCGTTTCCTTGCCGTTGACCGCCTGCGCCGCGGCGGTGACGAAGGTGAAGTTCGGGCGATTTGCCGTGCCTGCGGCGTCGAGCGCGGCGAGGAGCTGCAACGGTTGCTCGCAGACGACACGCTGTTGCGCGAGCAGATCTTCCGCGGTGGCGGCTGCACTCGTTAGGCAATCGAGCGCCCCGAGCAGGATCACGCCGCGAAGCTGCTCGGCGTTCCCGAAAGCGGCGCGGAAATCTTCCCTCACGAGAAGACACTTCTCGCCGCGTTCCGCGAAGATCGCGGCGAGTCGCTCGGCCACACCCGCGCGGTCGGCAACGATCAACCAATGCGCGCTCTCGTTTTCCGAAGCCGGCTTCGGTTTTTCCGTGCCCGCGGAGTGCGCGAGCAGCACGCTCTGCCCGGCGCTGCCGGGGTGCGCGGTGTCAGTGAGCGCGGTGACCTGCGAGAAGCCTTCGCGGGTGAGCAGACTTTCCCATTGTTCGGTGTCGAGGAGTGGATGGCGGGGTCGGAGTTCGCGGTCGGTAAATTTCCACCAGCCTTCGGTCACGCCGAAGATCACGTTGAGCCAGTCCGGGCGCCGTGTGATTTCGAGCAGGACGAGTAATCCGTTAGGCGCGAGCAACTGCCGCGCGCGGGCCAGGCTCTGCGCGAGATCGGCAGTGGCGTGGAAGACGTTCGCGGCAATCACGACGTCGGCGGAATGCGGCGCGAAATCCTGCGCGGCAAGCTCGCGCTCGAGATCGAGCGGGATGGCGCGGAAGTCCGCGACGTTGCGGAATTCGCGTTCGGCCGCGGCGACGAAAAAGGGCGAGATGTCCGTGAAAGTGTAGTGGACGCGCCCGGGCGGAAGCGCCGCGAGCAGGGGAGCGGTTGCGCCGCCCGTGCCGCCACCGAGCTCGACGATCCGGATCGGCGTGCTGCCGTCGGAATCCGCGATCACCTCGCCGACAGCGGCGGTGAGGAGCCGGTTGTAAAACGCGGAAGCGGGCGCTTCGCGGTAGAATTTTTTCAGTTCGGCAAGCGCTTCCGCGCTGAAGAGAACGGCGCGCGCTTCCGGTTCGCCGCGCAGGATCCGCGGCAGCGCTTCGCCGCAGCGGAGCATGAGCGCGAGATCGGTCGCGTAAGCGGGCGCGGCTTCCAGAATCGTTGCCGCGGTTTCCTTTGCTTCCGCGTCCGGCAGTGGATTCGTTAGGCGCCAATGGTCGCCTTCGAGCGCGAGGTGACCTTGCGTCGCGAGCAATTCCAGAAGGCAGCCGGCCAACGATCGCGCATCGGGCGCGATCGCGAATTTTTCCAGAAGCGACGACACGAGCCGGTTTCACCGGGCGCTGGATTCCAACCGAGGCCACGCCAAGCGTCGGCGGCGAGTCGGCCAGCAAGTCGATCGAGTTGCGGTTCGACCTCTTCGTAGTACCGCGCCCAACCGCTCTCACGGCTTCGATCGTTCGCCGACTCGCGCAGAGTCGCCGCGGTCAGCGACGCGCCGGGGGAGATGCGCGCGTCATCGTTAGGCGCGAGTTCCCAGCGATAATCGTAGAGCCAATCTGCGACACCTTCTTCGTTGCCCGCGGTCTCCTCGAGAATCTGGCAGCGCAGACCGCGCACTTCCATCAGTACCGCGCCATCTTCCGCGAGCAGGTCGATGTCGCCGACGAGCATCCGATCGTCGCGCCTAACGACTCGCGCATGACTCCAAAACTGCGCATCCGGGCGACGGTGCAGAACAATCCGATCGATTCCCACCGGCAGAAAAAGCCGCGCCAGTTTTTCGTCGCTCGGCGAGACCGCGCCGATGAGGACCTGGAATGCCGCGTCGAGCAGCGCCGGATGGAACTGATACGCAGCGGAATCGAGCCCGCGCTCCGCGGAGTCGATCTGCCCGAGTGCTTCGTTTTCCCCGCGAAAATGGCGGACGATGCCACGAAAGGCCGGACCGTAAACGTAACCACGCGCGGCGAGCCTGGTGTAATATTCCTCGCCGGACGTTTCGTTAGGGCAACGCTCCCGCAGCGGAGGCAGCGCGACGGCGGGAGATTCGTTAGGCTCGACCCACTCGATCCGGCCTTGGCTGTGCAGCGTCCATTGGTCATTCTGCGTGCTGTGGACCTCGAAGAGCAGGTCGGCGTCGAGCGAAGTCTGGAGCAGCGGCGGATGCTCCGCGTTCAAGAGGAGCGCACGCAGAAACTCGATATTCCGCACGACCGCCTGTTTCTCCGGCGCCTCGAGGTGCGCGGCGGCGAGCGCGAGCTCGACATAGCCTGCGCCCGGGAAAATCGTCGCGTCGTGCACGACGTGATCGGCGAGAAAGCGATGCATCGGCTGGCCGAGCCGTGCCTCCCAGCGCGGAGCCGGCGAGCGCACACGGGCGCCGAGCAGCGGATGCAGATATTTTTTCGTGGAAGGTGCGGAGTCCGCTTCGTTCGCGCCGTTTTCGGAGGCGTCATACCAATGCCGTTCCCGCTGCCACGCGTAGGTCGGCAGTTTCACGAACGGTCCGCCGCTTTCGTGCAGCGCCTCCCAACGAATGGAATGGCCTAACGACCAGAGCGCGCCTAACGAACGCAGCATGACGCGCCGTTCGTCTTCGCGCCGGCGAATTGAAGGCAGGATCGTGCCGGTGCGCGCTTTCGCGGCGAGCCCTTCCGCGACCGAGGCGGCGAGGACCGGATGCGGCCCCACTTCGACGAAAGTATCGAACCCGCGCTCGATCAGTGTCGCGATTCCTTCGGAGAAGCGGACCGGTTCGCGAACCGTTTTCCACCAGTAGCTCGCGTCGTAATCGGCGCCGTCCGTCCACGCGCCGGTGTTATCGGAAACGAGTCCAATGGTCGCGGGCTGCGGAGCGAGTGGGCGCAGCACATTGCGCAGTTCCGCCTCGATCGGATCCATCGCGGCGCTGTGATACGGCACCACGACCTGGAGCATGCGCGAGAAGACGCTCCGTTCCTGTAGCTCCAAGTGGATCGCCTCGAGCGCGGCAGAGTCGCCGGTGAGCGAACAGCTCACCGGGCTGTTGACCGCGCCTAACGAGACCAGGTCGCCGTGGGTGCCGATCGCCTTTTCCGCTTCCTCCGCGGAGAGCGCCACCGCGAGCATCGAGCCTTTGCCGGATGCGGTGCTTTGCAGGCGGCTGCGATGAAAGGCGAGGAGCATCGTCTGCGCGAGATCGTGCACGCCGGCGACGTGCGCGGCCGCGATCCCGCCGGCGCTGTGGCCGATGACCGCATCCGGCACGATGCCCCACGATTTCCAGAGCGCGGTCAGCCCGGCCTGGATCGCAAAATTCGTCACCTGCGCGACATCCGCTTCGCCGACGCGCGAGGTCATCTCGTCGGCCGCGAGCAATTCCAGAAGCGACCAGCCGGCGATCGGACGGAGGAGCGCATCGCAGCGCTCGACCGTCTCGCGGAAAATCGGCTCCTCGCGCAGGAGCTCGCGGCCCATGCCCCACCATTGCGGACCCATCCCGCCGAAGACGAAAGCCAGCTTGCCGCTGCGCTCGGCAGAGGAGCGGCCGAGCGCGATGTTGTTGCGCTGCTCGCCGGCGACGAGGGCTTCGAGTGCTTCCGCCAGTTCTTCGCGCGAAGCGGCGACAATCGCGGCGCGATGCTCGTGATGCGTTCGACGGAGCGCGGCCGTCCGGCAAATCGCAGCCAACGGCACCTCGGGATGACTCGTTAGGTAAGCGAGATAGGATTGCGCGGTCGCGACCAGCGCCTCGGGCGAGCGCGCGGAAAGCGGGAACAATTGCGCGCGCTCGGGCTCGTTAGGCGGCTCAGCCGTGGCCGGCTGCGGGCGCGGAGCTTCGCGCAGCAGGACGTGCGCATTCGCGCCGCCGAAACCGAAGGAGTTTATCCCAGCGGTGGCGGGCGCGTCGCTGCGCGGCCACGACTCCAGTTTCGTCGCCACGCGCAGGCCGAGCCCGCTAAAATCAATCGCCGGATTCGGCGACTCGAAATGCAACGACGGTGGAATCTCGCGATGAGAAATCGCGAGCGCGGCCTTGATGATCCCGGCCATCCCGGAGGCGGCTTCGAGATGGCCGATGTTGGTTTTCACCGAGCCGATGACGCAGGCGTCACCATTCGAGCGCTGTTGGCCGAGCACTTCGCCGATCGCGCTCGCCTCGATCGGATCGCCGACCGGCGTGCCGGTGCCGTGCGCTTCGACGTAATGCACGTCGGTCGGCGCGAGTCCCGATTGCGCGAGCGCGCTCCGCATCATCGCGGCCTGTGCGCGCGGGCTCGGCACGGTCATGCCGTTGGTGTGTCCGTCCTGGTTGATCGCGCTGCCGATCACCGTCGCGTAAATCGCGTCGCCATCTGCCAATGCGCGTGCGAGCGGCTTGAGCACGAGCACGCCGACGCCTTCGCTGCGGACGTAGCCATTCGCGCCGCGTCGAACGCGCGGCAGGTCTCGGTCGGCGAAAGCATCGAGGCTTTGCAGAAACCCATCGTGATCTCCGGCGTGAGCAGAAGCTGCGCGCCGCCGACCAGCGCCAGCTCGCATTCGCCGCGGCGCAGGCTCTGGCAGGCGAGATGAACCGCGGTGAGCGACGACGAGCAGGCGGTGTCGACGATGAAGCTCGGACCGCGCAGATCGTAGAGATAAGAGACGCGGTTCGCGGCGATGCTCGTGGCCGTGCCGATGTTGGAATGGCTCGTGATCCGCTCGCGGTTCGCGGGGTAAATCTGGATGTCGCCGTAGTCGTGCGTCGAAATGCCGACGAAGACGCCGGTGAGGCTGCCGCGCAGCCGGTCGAGGGGAATGCCGGCGTCGTCGAGCGCTTCGTAGGCGACCTCGAGGAGGACGCGCTGTTGCGGATCGATGTGGCGCGCTTCCCGCGGCGAGATTCCGAAAAAATCCGCGTCGAAGCGGTCGACGAAATCCATCGTCCCGCCGCGCCGGACGTAGAGTTTGCCTAACGACGCGGGGTCGGCGTCGAAGAGACCTTCGAGGTCGTAGCGTTCCGGCGGGAACGCGGTGATCGCGTCGACCCCGTCGCGCAGGAGCCGCCAGAATTCCGCGGGCGAATTGGCTTTCCCGGGAAAGCGGCAGCCGATGCCGACGATGGCGATCGGGGTGGAATCGGAGGGCGAAGACATCGGTGGAGCAGTTCGTTAGGTCGTTAGGCGGAGAGGACCGACGCGGGTGCGGCAACAGGATTTTCCCAGAGGTCGAGCTGTTCGCAGGCGTGGCGATAACCGACCTCGACCACGCGCTCGATCGCGCCCCAATCGAGCGGGCTGAACCCGCTAACCGGCGGATGCAGATAAAGGTCGGCGCTTTTTTTCATCTGCTCGAGCGATTGGTCGCTGCTCATCCCCACGATCCGCATCATGATTTCAAACATGTTTGGAAACGCCGCGGTCGCGGACCACGGGTTGAGCTTGCGCCAGAGCTGCGGCCAGCCCGACATCTCGGCGCAGGTGTCGACCCGCGTGGTGAGATCGACCGAGGGGCTGACGTCGCTGGCGATGACACGGCCGGCACAGCGGCGACGGAGGATTTCCACGGGCAGGTTATTCAACAAACCGCCATCGACGAGCAAGTCTCCTTTCCACGGGACCGGGGGGCCGATTCCCGGGACCGCGGAGCTCGCGCGAATCCAAAGCCAGAGCGGCCCGCGATCGTGGATCACGATCTCGGCGCGGCTCAGGTTCGTCGAGATGCAGAAATAGGGGAGCCAAAGATCTTCCACCTGGAGGTCGTCGAACATTTCGCGGAGCAACCGCACCGTGCTCGCGCCTCGCATCAGCGCGACGTAGGGGAAAGTGAGGTCGCCGATGACCGCGCACTCGGTGAAGGCCTTGCGATTGCGCTCGATCATTGTCGGGATATCCCATCCGAGCGCGACCTGCGCGGCGATGACCGAGCCCATGCTCGTGCCGCCGATCGAGTCGACCGGGAGGTTGCGTTCCTCGAAGCGCTTTTAGGAGACCGATGTGTGCGAAACCGCGGGCACCGCCGCCGCTCAGGGCCACGCCGACGGACGCGCCGCTGATGGAACGCGCGAGTCGCGCGAAGTCCGCGGACCGGCCTTTTCGCAGCTGATGATGCCGCGCAAAAGTGTGCGCCTGTAGCCAGCGCTCAGTCTGCGCGGGTCGGCTATTTTTCTCGTGCACGAGGACCAGTTCCGGCCCGACCCGCGAGAAATCGGCGCCTCCCGCGAGCGCCCAGGCGAAGGGGGAATTTTTGTCGGACGCCGCTGTGCCTTCCGCAACGACGAGCACGAGATCCGATTGCCGGAGCGCGCGCAACGTCCACGCCGACTCCGCGCCGTCGCAGCGGTAAACCACCGCGCCGCAAGCCGACTCCTGCGCATTGAGCCAATTGCTCAGGCGCCCGCCCGCATCTTCGCCGAAGGCCATGCCCGCGACGCCAGTGCCGAGCGCCGCGTCCACCTCGCCGCTGCCGATGTTTGCCACCCGGCCTTTCCACGGCGCGAGCGCGGCGGCGAGATCCTCGACAAATCGCTCCGGGATCGGCGCGCCGCTCCCGGAGATCACCGCAATCCCGCGCACCCCGCGGATGCGCCGCGGCGCGCTCGTGGTTTGCCGCAGCCGCACCGCGAGGAGTCGCGCGAGATTCACCGCGACTGGCGCGTGCTCGGCGAGGAGACGGAGAAAATTCTCCCGCGGAATCCGAATGAGATCGCTGTCGCGAATCGCGCGCACCGTGGCGGAGCGCGCTTCGCCAGCGAGCACGGCCATCTCGCCGATCGAGGCGCCGCGTTCCAGCACATCGACGAGTCGCTCGGCATCGCCGAACCCGACGAGCACTTCCACGCTGCCGTCGACGAGGATGAAGACCGCGTCCGCCTCGTCTTTCTCGCGGCAAAGAATTTCGCCACCCGGCAGGCGGACCCATTGCAGGTGCTCATCGAGGGCGCGCAGGTCCGCGGGTTCCAAGCCGGCGAAGACCGGCGAGAGGTGCAATTGGCGGCTCGGCAAACGGCGGCTGGCGGCTTCGAGCAGGCGCTGTTTCGCTGCGGGATCGGCGGCGATGAGTTCGCGGCACATGTCCGCCGGAATGCGGAGCACGACGGAGGGTTCGAGCGCGAACACCGAGGCGGCGCGCGGCCGATCGTTCACCAGGCTCAGCTCGCCGACCCACTCTCCGCTCGCCACCAGTTCGAGGCGACGGCGTTCCCCGGTGGCTGTCTCCACCGCCGCTTCGAGTACGCCTGAACCGACGATATAGAGCGCGTCGCCTGGATCGCCCTGTCGGAAAACGGCGTCACCGCGGGCGAAGTGAACCTCCGTCACGGCCTGCTCGATTTTCTCCAGAGTCGCGGGATCGAGATCGGCAAAAAGCGTGGTCAGTTCGCGAAGGTTGAACACCATGCCGGCACTCAGAGTAGTTCTTCGGCCGCGCGCCTGACAATGGTCAAATCTGGCGCGTCGACTGCGAGCGCGCCGAGGTAACCGGGAGCCGGCTCGAGCGCGTGCAGCCACCAGCGACGGCCGCGAAACGACACCGGCAGCCCGGTGGGCAAAGCGAGCGCGCGAATCTCCGAGAGTGCGGCGAGGCCGGTGCCGGCGGCTTTGAGCAACGCTTCGCGCCGCGTCCACGAAGTGAAGAACAATCTCGCGGCCTCCTCAGGCGCGGCCTCGCGCACGAGCGTGGCCTCGGCCGCCGGAAAATAACGATCCGCGATCTCCGAGACCCAGCTCACGGGCCGCATTTTTTCCAGATCGACGCCGACTTCGTGCGCCGGGCAAACCGCGAGCAGAGCGAGTCCGACGGTGTGCGCGATGCTGAAATGGAGGGAGCTATTCGTTAGGCTGAGTTTACCTTGCGGGCTGGCGCGGAATTCCACACAAGCCGGATCGCTCTTCGTCGCGTCGGCGAGAATCAGGCGCACCATTCCGCGGGTGAGGTCGAAATCGGCCGCGCGCTCGGGCAACAGGCGGGCGGCGCGCGCTCGTTCTTCGTCATTTAATAAAGCGCGGCAACTACTCAGCAGTGCGACGTTTGGAGAAAGATCGATTCGCCAGAGAACGAGCGACGACGATGCCGTCGTCATTTCACAAGAACGGACTCGATCTCCCGGGCCAACGCGCGCACGGCGTCGACGATTGCTTCCGGCCTCGTTTGCGGAACCTGATGGCCGCAACCGGGAACGAGATGCAACCGCGCCGCGGGGATTTCGCGCGCGAGCCGGAGGAGTTGGCCTTCCGGATCGATGAACGTATCGGCAGTTCCCACCACCAGGCTGAGGGGGACCGTGAGCTGGCCGTAGCGCTGGCTCAATTCATCGATCGTCTCCGCACGCCGTTTCGTATCTTCCGCGAGTGCGAGCGCCTGACCGGGACGAGTCCACATGGCTTGCGCTCGCGCGAGATAATTTGGCGGAACGGGATCGGGGTGAAAGGCGCGTTCGAGCGAACGCCTGATCCCGCGCGGGCCGACGAACGGCATGATCGTGCAAACGACCAGCGGTCCGAGGACCGGCGTATTCAGCAGGCCCAGCGAAGACCCGATCACCTCCTGCGGGTAGATGGTCCCTTCCACCAGGACCACGCCCGCAGTCGCCGCGGGAAACTCGAGCGCGTAAGCCAGCGCCAGCGCCCCGCTCCAGGAATGTCCGACCACGATTGCGCGCTCGACGCCCAGTTGTTTTACGAATTCATGAGCGACGCGCGCCTGAGCAAGCGGAGTGCCGATATCTCCCGCAGGGCGCTGGCTATAACCATGACCGGGACGGTCCAGCGCGATGACGCGAAACTCCGCGGTGAGCTGGTGGAAGACCTGCGCGAAGTCTTCCAAAGAACCCGCGGTGCCATGCAGCAGCAGCACCGCCGTTCCCGCGCCCCGGTCCCAGTAACGCAGCCGACAGCCACCGACCTCGGCAAATTCGCCCTCCGGCGGGAAGCGGCGCTCAATCCATTTCACCCGCAGCGCCAGGGCCACGCCGAAGCCCGCCAGCAACACGAGGAGGGTAACCAGAACAAGCATTCCGGCTGAACTGAAAGGGAAGCGCTCGTCCGCCGTCGAGCCTTTTCCGTTCGCCGAGCCGCCGGCTCAGAAACGGATCGCCTTCAAACGGATAAACCGTTGGCGCGGCACTCACAAGACCTCGGAGCGGAGCCAAGACTGAGGTAATTCGACACCGCCGGAGGTCAGACGGTGGTCGGTCACCGGCGCCTGCATCTGCGGGCGACCTTCTGAACGCTGGGTTCGTTAGGCGAAACAACTCCAGAGGAGAACGGGCCAGCGCTATTCGCGGATGCCTTGCTTCAGCTCCCAGACGCGCAGCGCCGCGAGCAGCAGGCTCTTCGTCCGGGTCAGAGTGCCGACCGCGGGTCGCGGGGCTTCCTCACCGGCTTTGGCCGCCGCTTTTGGACTGCGTTTGGTTTTTTTCTGCGACTTCTTCTTTGGCAGTCGCCGCACGGTTGCTTCACTCACTTTTAAATCTCCTCCTGTTGTCATCGGTCCCATATGTGTTGCTACTCCGAACTAGCAGCTTCCCTGCCACGTCCGCTGCGACGGCCGGAACGGATGCTTTTTCCCGGCCGGAAAAGCGCTTGTGCCCCTGCGGTTCTTCGGCGATTTCATGCGGTCATGGCCGGGAATCGCAAACTGGGTTGCCTCAGTATTTTTTTGTTCGTCGCGCTCTGCGCCAGCGTGCTGGTGAACCTCGGCCTCGCCACGCTCGCGGTGCGCCGTCTGCAGGGCACCGGCGGCGATGTGGAATACCGGCCGCGTTTTCAGGAAATGATCCTGGAGCACGGCGACCGTGGGAGCCGGAACAAGATCGCCGTGATCGCGTTGCGCGGGCTGATCAGCAGCGGCGTCGGCGGGAACGTCGGCGACTCGATGGTGGACGATCTCCGCTGGCAACTCGAGCAGGCGCGAAACGATGACAACGTCCGCGCCGTCGTGCTCGAGGTCGATTCGCCCGGCGGCGAAGTAACCGCGTCCGACATGATCTATCACGCCGTCGTGCAGACCCGCGCGCGCAAACCGGTCGTGGTCTACATGGAATCGCTCGCGGCTTCCGGCGGCTACTATGTTTCCTGCGGCGGCAAATATCTGATGGCGAACGAAACCAGCATCACCGGCAGCATCGGCGTGATCATCCAGACTCTGAACTACGAGCAGCTTTTCAACAAAATCGGGCTCGCGTCGGTGGTCTTCAAAAGCGGGAAATTCAAGGACATGCTGAACGGCGCACGCCCGATCACGCCGGAAGAGCGCGACTACGTCCAAGGCTTCGTGATGAAAACCTACGAGCAGTTCCTCGGCGTCGTCGCGAAAGAGCGCAACGTGCCCGCGGACACACTGCGCAATGGGATCGCCGACGGCCGGATTCTCTCCGGTCGCGACGCCCTCGATAATCACCTGATCGACGGACTCGGCCAACTCGAGGACGCCTTTGCGAAAGCGAAAGAACTCGGCGGTGCGCCCGATGCGAAGATCGTGAAATACGGCCCGCCCTTCAGCCTCGGCCGCGTCTTCCGGATGCTGACCAAAGCAGGCGATAACAAGATCGAGCTCACCTTGCCGGGCCAGCTCAGCCCGCAACTGCAAAGCGGACGCGCCTATTTTTTGCCGAGTTTCTACGCCCCGTAGCGGCGCGGCTGCGCCATGTTCGACAGCCTGATTAACACGCTGCTCGTCGTCGCGGCGCTCTACGTCTACATCTCGCTCGCGCGCCAGGTCGCGGTCCGCGGGAACGGCGCGGCCGTACTCGATGAGAAACAGCTCGGTCTGCCCGAGGCGTTTGCCGCGCTGCTTCTGGTCGGCTGGTTTAGCCTCAACGTCTCCGCTTCGATCCACGCCGAGCGCTCGGTCATCAGCACGCGCGACCTGATCGTGACCGGCGCGTTTTCCCTCGCGATTATCACCTTCCTGGCCACGCTGCTCCAGTTCCGGGGCTTCAGCGTCTTTTCGTTAGGTGGATTTTCCCGGCTGGGTTTTGGGAGAATCGTGAGCACGGCCGCGGTGTTGCTTTTCGCCGCCTATCCGCTGCTCTTCGTGGCCGATCAGATCTCGCATTGGGTGCTCGGCGCGGGCTCGAGCCGGCAGCAGATCGTGGAGATGTTTACCGGCTCCGAGACCTTGCAGCAGCGCGTCCTCATCATCGTCCTCGCGATCGCGATCGCGCCGATGACCGAGGAATTCATCTTCCGCTTTTTTCTCTACGGCGTCTGCAAACGCTACCTCGGCCGCAACGTCGGGCTCGTCCTGAACGCGCTCCTTTTCGCCGCGGTGCACGTGCATCTGCCGAGCTTCCTCCCGCTCTTCGTCCTCGGCACCTGCCTCACGCTCGCCTACGAATGGAGCGGGTCGATCCTCGTCTCCATGACGATGCACGCGCTCTTCAATTTCCTCTCGCTCAGCGCCCTCGCGTTTCCCAATCTCCTGCCGCAATGAACCTGCGGGAGCGGGGCGAAGACCGCCTGATCGCGGACCTGGTCGCGGACCTCAAATCGCGGCCCGAAGTCGTCGCCGGCCCGGGCGACGACTGCGCGGTGGTTGCCGGCCCGGAGCAGGGCGAGCTGCTGCTTTTGAAAACCGATTGCGTGGTCGAAGGCGTGCATTTTTCGCCTAACGAAAAGCCGGTCGCGATCGGGACCAAGGCGATGGCGCGGACGTTGAGCGACTTCGCCGCGATGTCGGGCCTGCCGCAATTCGCGCTCGTCACGCTGGTCGTGTCCGCGGAGCGCGAAGCCCGCTGGGTGCGCGAAATTTATCGCGGGTTGCGCAAGCTCGCGGACCAGTTCGAAGTCGCGATCGTCGGCGGCGAAACCAGCGGCACGAGCGGACCAGCGATGATCTCGATCAGTGCTGTCGGCCGCGTGGAAAAGAATCGCTGGGTCTCGCGCGCGGGTGGCAAAGCCGGCGACGCGCTTTTCGTCACCGGCAAACTCGGCGGCTCGCTCCGGCGCAAGCATCTCGTTTTCACCCCGCGGATCGCCGAAGCCCGCTGGCTCACCGCGAATTTCTCCCTCCACGCGCTGATGGACCTGAGCGACGGCCTTGGCAGCGATCTCCCGCGCTTCGCGCAGGCGAGCGGAACCGGCTTCGAAATCGACGAGTCGGCTTTGCCGCGGAATCGCGGCTGTACGATCGCGCAGGCGATCAGCGACGGCGAAGACTACGAACTCCTCTTTGCGCTCGCGCCTAACGACGCCGCGCCGCTCCAGAAAAAGTGGCGTAGAAAGTTCCCGCGACTTCCGCTCACCCGCATCGGCTCACTCATTCCGCAATCCGCATTCCGCAATCCGCCTTGGTCCCGTGGCTACGTTCACTTCGCATAGCGTGGCTGAGACGATCGCGCACGCCCGCGCGTGGGCGGCGGCGCTGCAGCCTAGCGACGTCGTCGCGCTCGTCGGCGATCTCGGCGCCGGCAAAACGCATTTCGTGAAAGGCCTCGTCGCCGGCTGCGGGAGTGACGCCGCGGTCACCAGCCCGACCTTCACCATTCTGCACGAATATCGCGGCGGCCGGCTGCCGATTTTCCATTTCGATTTTTACCGGCTCGAGGATCGCGCCGCCGCGGAGCGAATCGGCTTCGAGGATTGCCTCGAGGAAGGCGGCGTCGCCGTGATCGAATGGGCCGACCGTTTCCCGGAACTGCTGCCCGCGCGCACTCACTGGGTGCGTCTCGTCGCAGGTAAAGGGACCGCGCGCTTGATCGAGCGATGACCATTCTCGCGCTCGAACTTTCCTCCGCGCTTGGGAGCATCGCGTTTCGCCGGAGCGACGGGAGCTGCGTCGTTAGGCAATTCCCCGCCGATCGCCAGCATTCCGGCTTTTTTTTCGAAAACCTTGAACTCGTTAGGCAGGAATGCGGTCTCCCGGAAAAGATCGTCGTCGGCCTCGGACCCGGTTCCTACGCCGGCACCCGGATCGCGATTGCGACCGCCCTCGGACTGCGCGCCGCGAATGGCGCGGAACTCATCGGGCTGCCCTCGATCTGCGCGATCGACCGGCAGGCATATGGCGTTGTCGGTGACGCGCGGCGTGGCAGCTATTACTTTGCGCGCGTGCAGCAGGGAAAAATTCTAGAAGGTCCGACACTCGCGAGCGCGGAGGAAGTGCGCGCGCAGATGACGGCGCATCCTGGATTGCCTTTCGTCGCGGCCGAAAAGCTGCCCGCGTTTCCGGAAATCTCGCTCGCGTATCCGACGGCCGAACTGCTCGCCGCACTCGCCGAACACGCGCCGGTCTCCGATGAAAATCTCGAGCCGATTTACCTGCGCGCGCCGTACATCACCCAGCCAAAAATGACGCCATGGACTCGTTAGGCGCGGAACGCTGCTGGGCCGAGATCGATCTCGGCGCCGTCCGCCACAATGCGCAGGTCGCGCGCGAGCGAATCGGTCCGCAGTGCGAACTGCTCGCGGTCGTAAAAGCCAACGGCTACGGCCACGGCATGGTGGAGATCGCCCGCGCTCTTGAGCAGGAGGCTTCGCTTTTCGGCGTCGCGAACCTGCACGAAGCGAGCGCCCTGCGCGCGAGCGGGGTCGCGCAGCCGATCGTGCTCCTCGGCCCGGCTTTGCCTAACGAGCGCGCGGAAATCCGGCGCGCCGGTTTCATCGCGTCGATCTCGAACTTCGACGAGGCGGAGGCCTTCGGGCCGGGCACGCAGCTAAATTTCGCGATTGATACCGGGATGGGGCGAATGGGTTGCTGGCAGGATGACGCGATCGCGGAGCTGGAAAAAATCGCAGCGCTGCCGGGCCTGACGCTGCACAGCGTTTCCACGCATCTTCCTGTCGCCGACGAGGATGAAGCCTTCACCGAGAGTGAGCTAGCTCACTTTGAAGACCTCGTTAGGCAAATGCGCGCCCGCGTGCCCGGCGCTTACAAGGTCCACGTGCTTCTGAGCGCCGGCATCCTTGGCTTCGCCCGCCATCGCTTCGACATCGCGCGGGCCGGGCTCATGCTGTATGGCAGCTCGCCGTTGCCTGAGGCGCAAAAATTTCTCCGGCCAGTGATGACTTTGAAAACACACATCGCCCTGCTCCGTGATTTACCGGCGGGCCGGAGCGTGAGTTACGGCCGCATTTTCACAACCCGCGCGCCGATGCGCGTGGCAACGGTCAGCGCCGGTTACGCGGACGGTTATCCGCGCTCGGTTTCCGGTCGCGACGCCGCGGTGCTGATCGGTGGAAAACGCTGCCCGGTGCTCGGCCGGGTGACGATGGACCTGATGATGGTTGATGTTTCCGCAGTGCCCACCGCGCAACTCGGCGACGAGGTGGTGCTGATCGGACGGCAAGGCGACGAGGAAATTCTCGCCGCCGAAATCGCCGAGCGCGCGGGCACGATCGCGTGGGAAATTTTTACCGGGATTGGCGGCCGGGTGCGGCGGGTGTATCTCTGAGGCGGCGATGTTTCAGATCATCTTCAACGAGCTCAGCGCCGCGGAAATGGCCGCGCTGCCGAAGCTGCTTCAGCTCGATTTGCTCTCCGAGTTCCAGATTCTCCCCGCGGATCTGGACAACCTCGATTCGAGTCGGTTCGGCGTGATCGAGCGCGAGGGGAAAAAGCTCCATCGCTATCGCGCGAAAGATTACCGGATCTATTTCGAGCGCAGTCCGGAAGGCGTGACCGTGCATCGCGTGCTGCACAAAAACACGCTCCGGGATTTCCTCTTCCGCAGCAAACTCCCGATGGCGGAAGACGATCAGCTCGGGAAGACGCGGGAATTCTGGAAGCTCATCGAACAGGGCGAGAAAACGCGCAAAGCCTGACACCGAGGGGAAGATGGGTTTTCGATCATCTCGATCTGCGGGTCCCCTCGCTCACAGTCGCGCTGCCCTTCTACGAAAAATTTCTGCCGGCCGGCGATGAGTTTCCCGCGGATGAGCGGGAAGGATGATTGGAGAACTTTTTCCCGGGAAACGCCCGATCCACGACGGTTCATCTGGCTAGTGGAATCGCCTGCGCACGTGCCGAACGAGAATCGCGTCGCACTCTGGGCAGAGACGCGCGCGGAAGTGGACCGCGTCGCGAAGATCGTCGACGCGGCCGACGGCCAGGTATTGCAGTTGCCGGAGCTTTGCAGGGAAACGACCCGCACTACTACGCCTTTTCTTCCAGGATCCATGCGGCAATCGCTGGGAAATTTGCTGCCGCAATGCGAGTGAAGATCCTGTTCGTTAGGGCTTGACGTCTTTCTCGCCGCCTGCAAAACCTCGGGGCGGCCAAGGACTTGCCTCGGCTAGTCCGCAGGATGGGGTCAATCGATCCCGGGCGGGCTTTGTTCACGAAAGCAAAGGAACCTATGAAGACCTCCACAATCCTAACCCTCGCGCTGCTGGCGCTTCTGCCGCTCAGCACGCTCCACGCACAGCAGCCTGCGCCCAGCGCGGCGGCGGCCGCTGCAACGACGAAACGAACGGACCTCTATCACGTCTTCTTCGTTAAAGCCGCCCTCGGTAAAGCCAAGGAACTCGCCGATTTCCTCAAGGAACCGGACCCGAATGCGCCCAACCCGACCCACCGCATTCTCCTGCGCCATCAGGATGGCGACGACTGGGATTACGTCGAGATCGAGCACCTCGGCACAAAAGCCACGGTCGATTTCAGCGGCACACCCATGCCGCCGGCGAAGCGCAGCCTGATGGAATCGCATAACGACACTTATGCCAGCGGACCGTCCTGGGCGGAATTCGCCAAGGCAATGGGGATCGACGCTGACGGGAAGAAGTCGCCCGACGCGGTCTATTCCGTATCGGATTATCGCGCCGCGGCCGGTCATCGCGAGGAGATGGAAAAGATGCTCCTGGACCTTCCGAATGGCGACACCTCTGCGGGGAACGTTCTCCTCCAGCATGTTGAAGGCGCGTCCTGGAATTATCTTGGCCTCGTCCGTTACGATTCCTGGGATAAATTCGCCGAGAACGAGAAGAACAGTGTCACGACTACGAGCAAAAACGAAGGTGGTTGGTTTGAGCTGCGCAACCATGTGGCCTGCCATCACGACACCTTGACCGATCGGCTCTTCCCGTAGCCGTAGCCCCGCCTCTGGCGCGGCCGGATCGCACCCGCGGTTCGGCCGCGTGCAGGGAGCAATCCCGCACAACCTTGGGCGGTGGCAGTGACGAATCGTAGGTGATGAAAGACACCAGCGTCACCAAGGTCACCTCCGAATTTTCACCGCACGGTCCGGAAGGGGAAAAGTATCTCGCCTCCGGCACCCACGTCGCGATGCGGCTCTGGGAAAACGAGCAGCCTGACGATAAGAAGCCGACCTCAAAGCACGACTACGAAGTGGTCGGCTACGTGATCAAAGGCAAGGCCGAACTGCACCTCGAAGGGCAGACCTTGATCCTGAATGCGGGCGATTCCTATGCCGTGCCGAAAGGCGCGGAGCACACCTACAAAATCCTCGAGACTTTCACTGCGGTGGAAGCCACCAGCCCGCCCGCTTTCGCGCAGAGCTGATCCAGGGCTGGAGGGATCGACTAACGAAAAGGCGCGGATGCGCCTTACTTCATCAGGAGCACCGACCGGCTGCGCTTGATCTCGCGCGTGATCTTGCGGTGCATGTGCGCCGGCATGCCGGTAACGCGGCGGGGAAGGATCTTCCCGCTCTCAGTGACAAATTTCCGGAGCAAATCCGGGTTCTTGTAATCAATCGCCTCGGCGGCGATGTCGATGCGGCGGCGCGGCATCGTGCGGTTGGCACGACGGAAAGCGGAACGGCGTTTGGCGGTCTTCGGTTGCATGGTTACTTGGTCTCCCGGTGGAGCGTATGCCGTTTCATGAACGGATTATATTTTTTCTTCTCGAGCCGGTTCGGGGTCTGCGGGCTCTTCTTGTTGCGCGTCGTCATGTAACGCGATGCGGGCATGCCGGCGGCTTTCGCCTCCGTGCATTCGAGAGTGACTGTTTCCTGGGCCATGTTCGTTATTCTTTCGTATCGTCGGACTTCTCTTCTTCTTCGCCTTCGCGCGCTTCGTCATCGGTCAGGCCGAAGAGCGAAGTGACGGACTGGCGAACACGCGAAGCCTTGTTCTGTTTCTCGAGCTGCGACTGGCACTCGACGGTGTAGCGGGCGAACGGGATCGCCTCGAGCCGCGCGTGCATGATCGGTTTGCCCGACATCTCACACTTGCCGTAGGTGCCGAGCTCGATGCGCTTGAGCGCTTCGTCGATCTCGTAAAGGGCGTCCTGTTCCTGCGACAAAAGGCTGAGCGCAAAATCGCGATCGTAAGCATCGCTCCCGGCGTCGGCCTGGTGCATTCCGAACGCGGAGGCTTCGCTGCCCTCGGCGCGGGCGCGGAGAGTGTCCTGCGCCACGCCGGCCATGGAATCGACCATCGCGTCACGTAGCTGGAGGAGCCGTTCTTTTTGCGCCTTGGTGAAAGGGTCGAGTCGACGGCCGTTGTCCTTGTGATGATTGCCGATGATCTGCTGGCTTTCACTGCCATTTCGGCCGTGGCCTTTGGCAGCTTTCGCTGGCTTGGCGGACTTCGCTTTCGGCTGCGGCGCGGCTTTTTTAGCGGGCTTGGCGGCCTTTGCCTTAAGAGCCGGTTTGGCCTTTTTCGCGGCGGGTTTGGCCTTGGGCGCGGGTGATTTTTTCTTCGCGGCTGGCGCCTTTTTCGGAGCAGCAGCCTTCTTTGCCGGCGCCTTCTTGGCGGGCTTCTTTGCAGCGGAAGTTTTCTTGGAACTGGCCATAAAATTCGAGAAGTGATTCCGGCCACGTCACCCGCCGGAGAAAGGGGAGGCTTAATTAAGGGCAATTCAAATTTGGCGCAAGCGGTTTCGGGGCGATTCCGCGCGGGGGTTTTCGCCGGGAAAGTCGAGCCGCCGGCACGGCCTCGTCTACGAGCTCGCGCTGGAGTAATGCTGGAGCGCCCAGCGCCAGAAGAGCCGGCTCAACACCGCGGAGATCGACCCAGCCACGACCAGTTGAAACATCAGCCAGCCCGGTTGTCCTAACGATTTGATCAACAGCTTGGCCGGGATATTCGCCACGATGATGACCGGAATGATCCAGCCGAAAACCCAGCGAAAGACCTGGGGGAAGATCACGTCCGGGTAGCGCGCGATGTTCAGGAAGTTGAAGTAGCCGTAAACCAGCCCTTGCGCGCGCACGATCCAGAAGCTCACCGCTGCGAGGGTGAGCATGATCGAGTAATGAATCGCGACCCCAAATACGAGCGCGATGAGGTAGAGCAAGATCGCGAGCGG
The DNA here is from genome assembly GCA_963742845.1 of uncultured Verrucomicrobiae bacterium. Taxonomy (GTDB): domain Bacteria; phylum Verrucomicrobiota; class Verrucomicrobiia; order Chthoniobacterales; family UBA10450; genus Palsa-1392. Next base: position 515,415 of record CAVUNK010000005.1, read on the forward strand.
ACCCGGCGTGACGCCTAACCGCACGAGTGAAAGCACGACCACGAAAACGCCGACGAGCGCATTCACGATGCTGTCGAGCCCGAACTGTTTCGTGGAAACCACGAACTGGCTGTCGAGCGGGAGCACGAGGAGCGAGTCGAGCTTTCCGGTGCGCACGAGCTCCGGGATGTTCGCGACGTTCACAAAGAAGAACGCCTGGAAAAGCTGCGCGATGATCTGGTGCGTGCCGACGAGCAGGACCACTTCCCATTTCGTCCAATCCCCGATCTGATCGACCTGCCCGAAGATGATGCTGAAAAACAGGATCTGCCCGAGAAACCAGAGCACCTCCACCAGCATCCAGAGAAGGAAGTTTGCCTTGAAGCTCAGCTCGCGGATGAGCGAGTTGCGCAACATGATCCCGTAGATTTCGAGGTAACGGCGCACGGCTGTTGTTGTCTTGAAATGGATGATCAGTCAAACCCTGCCGGTTGACGCCCTTGCCGCTTCGGTCCATGCAACGCGCAAGCCGATGAAACGTTCCGTCCTTCTTGTTCTCGGCCTCGTGGTCGTGCTTCTCACGGTCTGGTGGTTCCGCCGCAGCGGCTCGGGCGACGTGAGTTATCGCACGGCGGAAGTGACCCGCGGCGCGATCACGCAGGCGGTCACGGCGACGGGAACTTTGAACCCGGTCGTGAACGTGCAGGTCGGGAGCCAGATCTCGGGCAACGTCTCGAAGCTCTACGTCGATTACAATTCCAGCGTGAAAGCCGGCCAGGTCGTCGCGGAAATCGACCCGGCGATTTTCAAGGCCGCGGTGACGCAGGCGCAAGGCGACCTGCAGAATGCGCAGGCCGGCCTCGAGCTCGCGCAGCTCAATGAAAAGCGCATGCGCGACCTCGTGGCGAAGCAAACGACTTCGCAGTCGGAGCTCGATTCCGCGATCGCGACGCTGCACCAGGCCGAAGCCAACGTCATGATCAAACAAGGCGCGCTCGATCGCGCGAAGACCGATCTCGATCATTGCACGATCACTTCGCCGATCGATGGCACAGTCATCTCGCGCAGCGTCGATGTGGGCCAGACCGTGGCCGCGAGCCTCTCCGCGCCGGTTATTTTCACGATCGCGAACGACCTCGCGAAAATGCAGATCGATACCAACGTCGCCGAGGCGGATGTCGGCGTGATCGAGAAAGACCAGGACGTGGAATTCACGGTCGACGCTTTCCCGAATCGCACTTTCCACGGCCAGGTCGTGCAGGTGCGCAACGCGCCGACCACGGTGCAGAACGTGGTCACCTACGACACCGTGATCGGCGTGAACAACGCAGACCTGAAATTGAAGCCGGGCATGACCGCAAACGTTTCGGTCGTGGTCGCGAAGCGCGACAACGTTTTGAAGTTGAGCAATGCCGCGCTCCGTTTCCATCCGCCGGAGGAAGCGGCAGCCGCGCCCGCGAGCGGCGGCGCGCCCGGCGGTCAGCGCCACGGTGGTCGCGGCAATGGCGGCGGGCACCCGGTCGAGAAGACGGTTTACCTGCTCGGGAAAGGATCGACTTCGCCGCAGCCGGTGAAGATCAAAACTGGGATCAGCGACGGCATTTTCACCGAGGTGACCGATGGTTTGAAAGAAGGCGACCAGGCCGTCACCGCCGCGATCGGCAAAACGGCAGCTTCCACGGAAACGAACAACCCGTTCTCCGGCGGACGGCGTCGCTTCTAGAGGTTCGCGATGGGCGAACCCGCTGTCGTTAGGCTGGAAGAGGTCCACAAGATCTACCACACCGGCGAAGTGGAAGTGCACGCCGTCCGTGGCGTCTCGCTCGAGATCGCGAAGGGAGAATTCGTCGCCTTCATGGGCTCGAGCGGCTCCGGCAAATCGACTCTCATGAACATTCTCGGTTGCCTCGATCGCCCGTCGCGCGGCCGCTATTTGCTCGATGGGGTCGATGTTTCCGGGCTCGAGCGCGATCAACTCGCGGATATTCGCAACCACAAACTCGGTTTTGTTTTTCAAAGTTTTAACCTCCTCGCGCGCACTTCCGCGCGCGAGAACGTCGAGCTTCCGCTGCTCTACGGGTCCCATCGCCTAACGAGTGCGGAACTGGCCGCGCGCGCCGACGACGTGCTCGCCGCAGTCGGTCTTTCCGGGCGCGAAGATCATCATCCAAGCCAGCTCTCCGGCGGCCAGCAGCAACGGGTCGCGATCGCCCGTGCCTTGATCAATCAACCCGAAGTGCTCCTCGCCGATGAGCCCACCGGCAACCTCGACAGCCGCACCAGCATCGAGATCATGGATATTTTCCAAGGTCTGAACGAGCGCGGCATCACCATCATCATGGTGACGCACGAGGCCGACATCGCCTCTTACGCGCAGCGCAACATCGTGATGCGCGACGGCGCGGTACAATACGATCGCCCGGTGAAAAAGCGGCTCTCCGCGAAGGAGGAAGCGTTGAAGCTTTCCGAGGTCGTCACGGTTGAAGCGGGCGCGCACGCATGAAGATTTATTCCACGCTGAAGATCGCCTTTCGCGCATTGCGCCGGAACAAGCTGCGCTCCGTCCTCACCGCGCTCGGGATCATCATCGGCGTCGGCGCGGTGATCGCGATGGTCAGCATCGGCAACGGCGCGAAGTCGCAGGTGGAAGCGCAGATCGCGAGCCTTGGCGAGAACGTCATTCTCATTTTCTCCGGCAGCGTCACCGCGAGCGGCGTGCACACCGGTTGGGGGAGCGCGGGCACTTTAAAAATCGAGGACGCCGAGGCGATCGGGCGCGAAGTGACGGGCGTGGTCGCGGTGAGCCCGGAAGTGATTTCGACCGGCCAGGTCGGCGCGGGCAACCAGAACTGGTTCACGCGCATTTACGGCGAAGCGCCGGAGTATTTCGACATCCGGAAATGGCCGCTAAACGATGGCGCCGGGTTCACCGCGCAGGACGTGCGGAGCGCGAACAAAGTTTGCGTGATCGGGCAGACCACCGCGAAACAGATCTTCGGTTCCGTCGATTCCGTCGGGCAAACTTTGCGCGTGAAAGGCGTGCCGTTCCTCGTCACTGGCGTGCTCACCCCGAAAGGCCTGAGCCCACAGGGGACCGACCAGGACGACATCGTGATCATGCCCTACACCAGCGCGATGAAGCGGGTCGTCGGCGGCACCACGCTGCGCGGGATCAACGTCCAGGTGAGTTCGCCTAACGACCTCGCGCCGGCGCAGCAGCAGATCACCGCGCTCCTCCGCCAGCGCCACAACATCCGCGCCGGTCGCGACGACGATTTCACCGTGCGCAACCAGCAGGAAATCGCCGAGACCGCCACCGCCACCTCGCGGGTGATGACTTTATTGTTAGGCGCGATCGCCAGCGTCTCGCTCATCGTCGGCGGGATCGGGATTATGAACATCATGCTCGTGAGTGTGACTGAGCGGACCCGCGAGATCGGCGTCCGCCTCGCAGTCGGCGCGCACGGCCGCGACATCCTCACGCAGTTTTTGATCGAAGCGGTGACCCTGAGTGTGATCGGCGGCATCATCGGAATTTTGCTGGGACTCGGCACGTCGCGGCTGCTCTCGACCTTCGCGCATTGGCCGACATTGATTTCGATCCCGTCGATCCTGGTCGCGTTTTTCGTCAGCGCCTTGGTGGGAATTTTCTTCGGTTTCTACCCCGCGCGCGAAGCCTCCCGCCTCGATCCGATCGAAGCGCTCCGCTACGAGTAGGGAGGAGGCAGTCATCCTGAGCGCAGCGGAGCGAAGTCGAAGGATCCCGTTGATTCATCATGCAGCTCCGAACGCGATAGTGCAGCGGAGCTTCCCAGCAGCCCCACGGGATCCTTCGACTCCGCCTCCGGCTCCGCTCAGGATGACAACGGTTACGTCCTTCCGGCATCCTCGCCGCGTATTGTCTGCGTGCCGTTAACTGCGAAAAAACTCCGTCAGGAAAAAAAGAAGGCCGCGGAACTCGAAATCGTCACTGATCCCGTGGAGGTCGCCGAGGAAGCGGGGCTGCGTTACGTCAGCGGCGAAGGCCCCGGCTACACCCGGAAGAGGCGCGGGAAAAAGTTCGTCTATTTCGATACCGCCGGGAAAGAGATCAAGGATGAGGCGCGCATCCTGCGCCTGAACCGCCTCGCGATCCCGCCGGCTTACAAGGACGTCTGGATTTGCCCGACGGCGAACGGCCACCTCCAAGCCACCGGGATCGACGATCGCGGGCGCAAACAGTATCGCTACCACGAGCGCTGGCGACAGCAGCGCGACGAGAACAAGTATGAAAAAATGGTGCTCTTCGGCCGGACGCTCCCGAAGATCCGCCGCCGACTCACGCGCGACCTGAAGAAGCGCGGACTCCCGCGCGAAAAGGTCCTCGCGACCGTCGTCGAGTTGCTTGAGCGCACTTTCATTCGGGTCGGAAACCAGGAGTACGCGAAGGAGAACAAATCGTTTGGCCTAACGACTCTGCGCAACCGGCATGTCGACGTGAAAGGCGGGACGGTCCGGTTCCAGTTTCGCGGGAAGAGCGGCGTGGAGCATGACATCGATATCGAGGATCGCCGCGTCGCGAAAGTGGTGAAGAAGCTCCAGGAACTTCCCGGCCAGGAAGTTTTCCAATACCTCGACGAGGAGGGCGAGCGCCATCACGTCACGTCCGATGATGTGAACACCTATCTGCACGAGATCACGGGCGAGGAATTTACCGCGAAGGATTTTCGCACCTGGGCGGGGACGGTGATGGCCGCGATGGCACTGCAGGCGCAGGAGGCGTTCGAGAATAAATCGCAGGCGAAGAAAAACGTGAAGGCGGCGATCAGCGCGGTCGCGCACATGCTTGGGAACACGCCGACGGTCTGTCGCAAATGCTACGTGCATCCGGCCGTGCTCGAGACTTATCTCGATGGCAGCCTGATCGAGGGTCTGAAAAGGCAAACCGAGGAGACGCTCGAGAAATCGTTGAAGCAGTTGCGGTCGGAAGAAGCCGCGGTGCTGTCGTTCCTGCAGGATCGGCTCGCGGCGAAGAGTTAGCCGGCTCATGGGCGGTTGCGCCCGCGAATCAGCCGCCGAAGGGTATCGCGTGCCTACGCCGGACGCCTCGTTTCAAATTCGCCTCGCCACCCGCGACGATGTCGCGACGATCCTCTCGCTCATTCGTGAACTCGCGGAATACGAGCGTGCGCCTAACGACGTCGTCGCCACCGAGCCCGGCCTCGCCGAAGCCCTCTTCGGCGCGCATCCGGCCGCGGAAGTATTGATCGGCGAGGAAGCCGGCGAGCCCGTTGCCTTCGCGCTTTTCTTTCACAATTTCTCCACCTGGGTCGGCCGGCGCGGGCTTTATCTCGAGGATCTTTTCGTGCGGCCGGCGGTGCGCGGGAAAGGCTACGGCCGTGCTTTACTCGTTAGGCTGGCGGCGCTCGCGCAGGAGCGCGACTGCGGGCGGATGGAATGGGCGGTGCTCGATTGGAACGAACCGGCGATCCAGTTTTACCGGAAGCTCGGCGCGAAGCCGAACGAAGAGTGGACGATTTTCCGGCTCACCCGTGACGGCATCGCCGAGCTCGCGCGATGACGAAGCCGAAAGCGAAGACCGCCTCGCCGATCGAGGATTACGCTTTCCTGAGCGACACGCAGAGCGGCGCGCTGGTCAGCCGCGCCGGCTCGGTCGACTGGCTGTGCCTGCCGCGGTTCGATTCCGGCGCCTGTTTCGCGGCATTGTTAGGCACGGAGGAAAACGGCTGCTGGCGTTTCACGCCGAAAGGTAAGATCAAGAAGTGCGAACGCCGTTATCGCGGCGACACGATGGTGCTCGAGACCGAGCTCACGACGGCCGAAGGCACCGTCCGGTTGATTGATTTCATGCCGCCGCGCGGGACGAATCCCGACATCGTCCGGATCGTCGAAGGCCTTGCCGGGAAGGTGACGCTGCAGATGGAGCTGATCATCCGTTTCGACTACGGCTCGGTCGTGCCCTGGGTGCGGAGGCATCACGGCGGGATCGAGGCGATCGCCGGGCCCGATGCGCTGATTCTGCACACGCCCGTCGAGACGCATGGCGAAGACTTGAAGACCGTCGCGGAATTCACCGTCGCGAAAGGCGAGCGCGTGCCGTTTGTCCTCACCTGGTATGAGTCGCACGCGGCGCCGCCGGAGGAGGTGAGTGCGGAGCACGCGTTGCGCGACACGGAGAATTATTGGCGCGAATGGTCCGGCCGATGCGTGCGGAGCGGCCCGTGGCAGGATGCGGTGACGCGTTCGCTGATCACGTTGAAGGGCCTGACCTATGCACCGACCGGCGGGATTGTCGCGGCCCTTACGACTTCGCTGCCCGAGCAGATCGGCGGGGTGCGCAACTGGGATTACCGGTTCTGCTGGTTGCGCGACGCGACTTTTACGCTCTTCGCGCTCCTCGGCGCGGGCTATACCGACGAGGCTAAAGCCTGGCGCGAGTGGCTCCTCCGCGCGATCGCCGGGAGTCCGTCGCAACTGCAAATCATGTACGGCGTGAGCGGTGAGCGCCGGCTCGACGAACATGAACTGCCCTGGCTCGGCGGCTACGAAAACTCCGCGCCGGTTCGCGTGGGTAACGCCGCGTCCGGGCAGTTCCAGCTCGATGTTTTCGGCGAGGTGATGGACGCGATGTATCAGGCGCATCGCTCCGGGCTCGAGTCGAGCGACGCCGACTGGCGGCTGCAGATGGCACTGCTCCATTTCCTCGAATCGAAATGGCAGGAGCCCGACGAAGGCATCTGGGAAGTGCGCGGTCCGCGGCGGCAGTTCACGCATTCGAAAGTGATGACCTGGGTCGCGTTCGATCGCGCGGTGAAGCTGGTGCAAAACTGCAACTGCGCGGCGAACAGCAGCCTCGCGCGCTGGGAGAAACTGCGCGACAAAATCCATCGCGAAGTCTGTGCGAAAGGATTCAACAAAAAGCAGAACGCCTTCACCCAGTCCTGCGGCTCTGACGCGATGGACGCGAGCATCCTGATGCTCCCGCTCGTTGGTTTCCTCCCGCCTAACGATAAGCGGGTGATCGGCACGATCGAGGCGGTCGAGCGCGAGCTGCTCCAGGACGGGCTCGTCCTGCGCTACCGGCCGAGCGAGAAAAAAGTCGACGGTTTGCCCGGCTCGGAAGGTGTTTTTTTGCCCTGCTCGTTTTGGCTGGCCGATTGCTACCATCTCATCGGCCGGAAACGCGATGCGCGGATGCTCTTCGAGCGGTTGCTCGCGTTGCGCAACGACGTCGGCCTGCTCTCCGAGGAATACGATCCGAAAGCGAGACGCATGCTGGGGAATTTTCCGCAGGCCTTCACGCATGTCGGTCTCGTCAACACCGCGCTCTCGCTCTCCGAACACCCGGCCGCGGCCGCGCGACCGGCGCCGGCACTGAAAATCGCCGCATCCTTTTTCATCCTGGGCAGCGAAGTATTCTGGACGGGCGGCAAGCCGCGCCTCACTTCATGCTTCCGCATTACCCTTGCGAAAACTTAATCCTGTCGCGTCCTGGAAATCGGATGGCGCGCGCGCCGTCTGTCCGCTACGCTCATTTCGCATGTCTTGCTCCGCATTTGCATCCGTGCTCGCCCTTTTCCTCGAGCCGGATCGCGCGGGTTAGGCGGTCGCTTTCATGGCCCAGATTTTTTCCCGCGCCGCGAATACGCACGCGCGGGTCATCATTTTCTCGGTCATCGCGCTCGTGATCGGACTGGGCGCGACGACTTACGCCATCTTCTGGTCGCCCTACACCACGAATGTCGATGTGCCGATCGATCAGCCGGTTCCGTTCAGTCATAAACATCATGTGGGCGATGACGGAATCGACTGCCGCTATTGCCACACCTCGGTCGAGAAATCCGCCTTTGCCGGAATCCCGAGCACGCAGATTTGCATGACCTGCCACTCGCAGCTCTGGAACGAAGCATCGCTGCTCGCGCCTGTTCGACAGAGCTTCGCCACGAACATTCCCATCCAATGGAACCGGGTCCACGACCTGCCGGACTTCGCTTATTTCAATCACAGCATCCACATCTCGAAAGGGGTCGGCTGTTCCACCTGCCACGGCGAGCTGGATAAAATGCCGCTCACCTGGAAGGTGAACACGCTCTACATGAAGTGGTGCCTCGAGTGCCATCGCGCGCCGGAAAATTACGTCCGGCCGCAGTCGGAGATCTATAACCTGCACTGGCAGCCGCCGCGGAATCAAAAGGAGCAGGGGCGGCTTCTCGTTAGGCAAAACCAGATCGATGTGAGCGGTCGCCTCACGAATTGCTCCACCTGTCACCGATGAGTGCCGAGCCTCCGAAATATTGGCGCAGCCTCGAGGAACTTGCGCAGACCCCGGAGTTTGAGGGTTGGCTGCATCGGGAATTTCCACGTGGCGCTTCCGAGTGGAACGACCAGGTGCATCGCCGCGATTTTCTCCGGCTGATGGGCGCGTCGCTCGCGCTCGCCGGTCTCGGCGCCTGCACGAAACAGAGGATCGAAAAAATCGTTCCCTACGTGAATCAGCCGGAACAGATCGTCCCCGGCAAGCCGCTCTACTTCGCGACCGCGACGACTTTTGGCGGCTACGGGCAGGGGATCATCGCCACCAGCCACGAAGGCCGTCCGACCAAGCTCGAGGGCAATCCCGATCATCCCGCCAGCCTCGGCGCGACCACGATCTGGGCGCAGGCCGATGTGCTCGATCTCTATGATCCGGATCGCGCGCAGAGCCTAACGAATGGCAGCATGGGCGCGACCTGGGGAGATTTTCAGGGCCGGCTGCAAAGCGCGCTCGCGGGCCAGGCAGGCAGTGGCGGAGCGGGCATTCGCTTCCTCACGCAGACCATCACCTCTCCCACTTTCGCCGCGCAGATGGAGGCGATCGCGCAGAAATTCACCGGCGCACGCTGGCACCAGTGGGATCCGCTCTCGCGCGACAACGTGCGCGCGGCCCGGGCCGGCGGGGTTTACGGCGGAGAAACACTCTACGATTTCAGTAAGGCGAAAGTGATCGTCGCGCTGGATTCGGATTTTCTTTCGCTGCATCCGGCGGCGCTGCGCCATGCGCGCGATTTCGCCCGCGGCCGTCGAGTGGCGCAACCGGCCAGCGCCACCATGAGCCGCTTCTACGCGGCCGAACCGACGCCCAGCATCACCGGATCAAATGCCGATCATCGTCTCCCGATTGCCGCGCAGGCGCTGCCCGCGCTCGCGGCAGCGTTGGCCGCGTTGATCGGTGCCGGCGGTGCTGGGGCGGACATTCCGCCGGCCGCTAACGAATGGCTCTGGGCCGCGGCGCAGGATCTTCGCGCGCACGCCGGCGCGAGCATCGTGATCGCAGGCGAAACCCAGCCGCCGGAAGTCCACGCGCTGGTGGCGCAGATCAACGCGTCGTTAGGCAATATCGGGGTCACGATGACGGAGCACGCCCCGGCCATCGCGAATCCGGTGAACCAGCTCGATTCGCTCAAGGCGTTGGTCGAGGAAATGCGCGGCGGCGCGGTTGAATTGCTGGTTATTCTCGGCGGTAATCCGGTCTACGACGCGCCGGCTGATCTCGATTTCGCGGCGGCGTTACGAAAAGCGAAGCTGCGGATTCATCATACCCTGCAGGTGAACGAGACCTCTGTGCACTGTGATTGGCAGGTGCCCGCGACCCACTTTCTCGAGAGCTGGAGCGACGTTCGCGCCGCTGATGGCGCAGTCACGATCGTCCAGCCGCTGATTGCGCCGCTCTATGCAGGCGTGTCGGTGCATGAGTTACTCGAAGTGTTCGCCGGCGGGTCCGGACGCAACGCCTACGAAATCGTTCGCGCCACGCAACAGGGAGCGTCGCCGGAGGCGACCTTCGCGAAGGAATGGAGCAAAATTCTGAGCGATGGCGTGGTCGCCGTAGCGACCGCGGTCGCGCCGGCGCAGCCCGTTCCTAACGAACCCCCGCCGATCAAGCCAGCGGCCAAAGACGGACTTGAAATTCTCTTCCGTGCCGACCCCAATCTGCTCGACGGCCGTTATGCGAACAACGGCTGGCTCCAGGAGTTACCGCATCCTTTTTCTAAGATCACCTGGGATAATGCTGCCCTCGTTAGTCCGGCGCTCGCCCGGCGCGAGAAGCTCGAGAACGGCGACTATCTCGAACTTAGTTATCGGGGCCGCAAACTCGGCGCACCGGTCTGGATTCTTCCCGGCCAGGCGGAAGACACGGTCACGCTGCACCTCGGCTATGGTCGGCAAAAAGCCGGACGCGTTGGCACAAACAAGGGTTATAACGCCTACGCGTTGCGGACCTCCGACGCGCTCTGGAACGGTAAAGGCCTAACGATTCGAAAACTCCCGCGCCGGGAAGAGTTCGCCACCACGCAAAATCATTTCAATATCGAAGGGCGCGACCTCTATCGCGCGGGCACGCTGGCGGAGTTTATCCGGAAGCCGCGCTTCGCCGCGGAGATGCGGGAAGTGCCGAAGGAAGACGAGACGCTCTACCATCCGGATGAATTCAAGAACAAGGGCTACGCCTGGGCGATGGTGATCGACCTCGGCACCTGCATCGGTTGCAACGCCTGCACGATTGCCTGCCAGGCCGAGAACAATATCCCGGTCGTCGGCAAGGCCCAGGTCAGAGGCGGTCGCGAGATGCATTGGATCCGCGTCGATACCTACTATTCCGACGCACCGGAGGCGCCGGAGTTTCACCATCAGCCGGTGCCCTGTATGCATTGTCAGCATGCCCCGTGTGAACTGGTCTGTCCGGTCGCGGCCACGGTGACGGACGACGAAGGTCTTAACCTCCAGGTCTACAACCGCTGTGTCGGCACGCGTTACTGCTCGAATAATTGTCCCTACAAGGTTCGCCGCTTCAATTTCCTGGAATACAACGGGAGTTACACTCCGAGCGAGAAACTGGTGAAAAATCCCGACGTCACCGTGCGCAGCCGCGGAGTGATGGAGAAGTGCACTTATTGCCTGCAAAGGATCAACAGCGCGCGGATCACCGCCGAGTTGGCACGGCGGAAAATCGCTGACGGCGAAGTAACCCCGGCCTGCGCCCAAGTCTGCCCCGCCGAAGCGATCGTCTTTGGCGACCTGCACGATCCCAAGAGCCGGGTGGCGCAATGGAAGCAGCACCCGCTCGACTACGGGATGCTCGCGGAGCTGAACACGCGTCCCCGCACCAGCTACTCGGCGAAGTTACGCAACCCGAACCCGCAGCTCAAATGAGCACGATTCCGCCTAACGAACAAAAGAACACACGGATGTCGCCGCTGGGCTATCCGTCGAATCTGCTCGCGCCCGGCCAGACTTACGAGACGGTTAACGAAACAATCGGCTCGATCGTGTTGCGGAACCGACAACCGGCTACCTGGTGGGTCGGATTCCTAATCGCCTTCGCCATGATGATGGTTTTCTTCTTCTCCATCGCCTGGCTGCTGATCAGGGGAGTCGGAATTTGGGGGATCAACATCCCGGTCGCGTGGGGCTTTGCGATCGTGAACTTCGTCTGGTGGGTTGGGATCGGTCACGCCGGCACCTTCATCTCCGCGATTCTGCTCCTGATGTTCCAGCATTGGCGCACGGCGATCAACCGGTTCGCCGAAGCGATGACTCTCTTTGCGGTCGCCTGTGCGGGATTGATGCCGTTGCTGCACTTGGGCCGGCCCTGGCTCTTTTATTATCTCTTTCCTTATCCGGATACGATGGGTCTCTGGCCGCAATTTCGCAGCCCGCTGGTCTGGGACGTCTTCGCGGTCAGCACTTACTTTATCGTCTCGCTCCTTTTCTGGTATCTCGGCCTCGTCCCGGATGTCGCAACCCTGCGTGACCGGGCGGAAAAGAATTGGCAAAAGAAGTTCTACGGCGTGCTCGCGCTCGGTTGGCGTAACTCAGCCGCGCACTGGCAGCGGCATCAGATCGCCTATCTGCTCCTGGCCGGCCTCGCTACTCCCCTTGTTCTCTCGGTGCACAGCGTGGTCAGCTTCGACTTCGCCGTAGCCATCGTGCCGGGCTGGCACTCAACGATCTTCCCGCCGTATTTCGTGGCGGGCGCAATCTATTCCGGCTTCGCGATGGTTCTCAACATCATTATCCCGGTCCGCAAGTTCTACCACCTCGAAAGCCTCATCACTGAGCGTTACTTGAATAACATGGCGAATGTCATGTTTGTTACCGGTCTGATGGTCTCCTACGGCTATCTGATCGAAGCGTTCATGGCCTGGTATAGCGGCGACATCTTCGAGCAATACATGATGCTGAACCGCGCCTTTGGTCCTTACGGCTGGGTCTTTTGGGTGCTGATGCTCTGCAACGTCCTGGTGCCGCAGGCGCTCTGGTCGGCCCGGATTCGGCGGAACCCGCTCACACTTTTCATCGTCGCTCTTTTCATCAACGTCGGGATGTGGATCGAACGCTTTGTCATCGTCATCACCAGTCTGCATCGCGATTTCATGCCTTCGGCCTGGGGGATGTTTTTCCCGACGGTCTGGGATTGGGCGATTCTCTTCGGCAGCGTAGGTTTGTTTCTGACTCTGCTCTTTCTCTTCGTCCGCTTCTTCCCGATGATCTCCATCTCGGAGTCGCGTGAGCTGGTCGCGGAACCGCAAAAGGCCAACTCCCTATGAGTCGCGAGGGCGTTTACGGATTGGTGGCAGAGTTCCAGACGGACGTGCAACTCATGCGCGCGGCGGAACAGGCTTATGAAAAGGGCTACCGGAAGATGGACGGGTTTGCTCCTTTTCCCGTCGAGGGCTTGGCCAGGGCCCTGGGTAAATCAAATCGCATCCCGCTGCTCGTGTTGGTTTCCGGGATCCTGGGCGGGACCAGTGCCTACTTCATGCAGTGGTTTGCCAACGTCGTGAGTTATCCGTTGAACGTGGGCGGTCGACCGCTGCACAGCTGGCCTGCCTTCATTCCGATCACTTTTGAGCTTACCGTTCTCGGGGCGGCGCTAACTGCCTTCTTCTCTGTCTTCGTTCTCAGCGGGCTGCCAAAGCTTTATCATCCAATGTTTAACCTGCCAGAGTTCGAGCGCGCGTCGCAGGATCGGTTTTTTCTCTGCATCGAGACGAACGATCCGCAGTTCGATGAATCGCGCACCCGTTCCTTTCTGGAAAGCCTCCAGCCCACGCTGGTGAAAGAGGTGATCAAGTGAGTCGCACGCTTTGTGGCCTCGCCTGTGGCCTTTTGATGCTGAGCGGCTGTCGCCAGGACATGTATAATCAGCCCAAGGCCAAAACCTATTCGAAGAGTGAGTTTTTCGACGATGGCAGCAGCGCCCGTTCTTTGCCTGATCACACGGTGCAATATCATGGCGCGCATGAGAACGAGGCTTTTTATACCGGTTTGGGTGAGGAAGGGGTTCTGCTCGCCCAGCTCCCGGCGCCGCTCACCCTTACTCCCCAGTTGCTCACCCGTGGCCGGGAGCGTTACGACATCTATTGTGCCGTCTGTCATGGGCTGAATGGCGACGGCCGCGGGCAGGTCGTGCAGCGGGGCTTTCCGTCGCCGCCGACGTATCATAGCGACCGGCTCCGGCAGGCCCCACTCGGACACTTCTACGATGTGATCACGAACGGCTACGGCGTGATGTATTCCTATGCGCAACGCGTCGAACCGCAGGATCGCTGGGCGATTGCGGCCTATATCCGAGCGTTGCAGCTGAGTCAGCAGACGAAGAAGGCGGACCTGCCGCCTAACGAACAAAAGCTTCTGGAGGCCGCACCGTGAGCGGAGACCGGCTGAACGCGCTCCTGCGGGGATGGTGCCGACTCGCGCTTGGCATTGGCATCCTCGGCCTGGTGCTCTGTCTTCTTGGCTGGTTTGTGAACCCGCGGCAGTTTTTTATTTCCTATCTTTTCGCCGAGCTGGTCTGGGTGGGGGTGGCCCTGGGGTGCATGGCGTTTCTGATGATTCACTATCTGACCGGTGGCACCTGGGGCTGGCCAATCCGCCGTTTTTTCGAAGCGGCGGCTCGGACTCTGCCGCTGCTCGGCCTGCTCTTCGTGCCAATCTTCTTTGGCGTCCGTTTTCTCTATCCCTGGGCCATGCCCGCGCGCGTCGCTGCCGATGAAACCCTCAGGCAGCACCAGCCTTATCTAAGTATCCCGTTTTTCACCGTCCGGGCCGTGATCGCTTTCATCATCTGGAGTATCATCGCTTATCTCCTGAATAGGTGGTCGCATGAGCAGGACGTGACGCGCGATCCGGCGCCGATGAAGCGGCTGCGTAAACTCAGCGGCCCCTGTCTCGTCGTCTATCCACTGACGGTCACGATTGTTTTTGTCGACTGGGTTATGTCGCTCGAGGCGGGATGGTATTCGACCATCTTTCCGATTCTGGTTTGCATCGGCCAGATGTTGAGCGGACTGGCTTTTGTCATCCTGTTACTGGCCTGGCTGGGACCGCGGACTTCTCTGTCGGAGATCATCGGGAAGCAGAACTTCCATCATCTCGGAAGCCTGCTGCTCGCGTTCACCATGCTCTGGGCCTACATGGCTTTTTCGCAGTTACTCGTGATCTGGTCGGGCGATCTCCCGCATGAGATCGCGTGGTATCTGCACCGCATCGCCGGCGGGTGGCGTTGGGTGCTCACGTTTCTGGTGCTCTTTCACTTCTTTGGTCCTTTCTTTCTCCTGCTTTCGCGACAGATGAAACAGACCCGGCTGGCTTTGGCCGCTATCGCCGGTGTGATGTTTGTCGCCCATGTGGTCGATGTCTGGTGGATGATCGTGCCCAGTTTTTATCCCCATGGCCTGCATGCGAGCTGGATGGACTTAGCTGCGTTAGTCGGTCTGGGAGGAGTCTGGCTTTTCTTTTTCGCGCGCAATCTGTCGGCGCAATCACTCATTCCGCTCAACGATCCGCGTTTTGCGGTGGCGGCGACCGAGCCATGATTCCCCAAGGCCGACAACGAGCGGAGAGCGGGCACGAGCACAGGGATGCCGATATCCTCGGAGTGGCCTTGGTCGCGGCACTGGTGCTGTTGATTGTCGCGGTGAGCCTGCTCACGGCGAGGGGCGTGATCCGCTTTGCCGGGCAGGGCGATAAGTCGGCGCGGCTCACCGCGCGCCAGGGGCAGTTTCCCGAGCCACGGCTGGAGGCGCACCCAGTGGCCAGATTCACCGCGACGAGAGCGGAAGCCGAGAAAGAGTTACACACTTACGGCTGGATTAATCGCAAGAAGGGGGTGGCGCACATTCCGATTGAGCGGGCGATGGCCCTGCTCTTGGAACGTGGCCTGCCCGATGTCGGCGGCGGACAAACCAGTCTGCAACTAATGCAGGCAAGGCCAGCCGCCGACATGCAACCCAAGAATCCGGTCGGGGCCCCGACTCCCGAAGGGACGGTCTCGCCATGAAGATAACTCTGCTGCTTCTCCTCGGCCTGCTCACCTCGTCTGGGACCGCGCAGGCGCTCACGCCCAATGAACTTAACCGGCTCGGCTACGATCAGCACATCGGGCAAACCATTTCGGCTAACCATTCCTTCGAGGATTCAAACAAGCGGTCGCTGACCTTGGGTGAACTGCGCAATGGCAAGCCGACTCTGCTCGTGCTCGGGTATTACCATTGCCCGATGCTTTGCACCTTAATCAACGATGGATTGATCGAGTCGCTCCAGGAGCTGCGATTTGACGTCGGAAAGGACTTCAGCGTCATCAACGTAAGTATCGATCCGAATGAGACCCCGGAAGTAGCGGCAGCGAAGAAGAAGGAATACCTCAAGCGTTACAGCCGGCCCGGCGCAGAGGGTGGCTGGCATTTTCTCACCGGCAGCCAACCCGCGATCGCGCAGCTTACAAATGAGGCTGGATTTCGCTACGCCTATGACTCCGCGACTCATGAGTATGCCCATCCGAGCGGCTTTCTCGTGCTCACGCCCGAGGGGAAAATTTCCCGCTATTTCTTCGGGGTGAACTACGATCCAAAGGAATTGCGGAGCGCGATCATCGCGGCCTCGAATGGCCAAAGTGGATCGGTCATCAAGCAACTCATCCTGCTCTGTTACCACTACAATCCGATTACCGGGAAATACGGTGCGATGGTTCTGATCGTCCTGCGGATTCTAAGCGTCGCCACCGTTTTCGCTCTTGGGGGTTGGATCGCATGGCTCTGCCGGCGAGATCCAAAAACCCGGAGCGCGGCGCCGACTGGATAAGATGGACAAGTTTCACCTCTTTCCGCCCGAGGCATCGACCAGCGCGCAGCAGGTCGACTGGCTCTATTTTGGCCTGACGGCGATGATGATATTTTTCGTCGCGGTCGTTTTCCTTCCCATCATCTATTTCTGCATCCGCTACCGTCGCGGCTCAAGCGCCGACCGCTCGAACCCTTCTTCCGGTTCGAACCTGATCGAAGCCGGTTGGACGCTTTTTCCGCTCGTGGTGGGTCTCGGCTTCTTTAGCTGGGGGGCGATCGTCTACTACCACATGGAACAACCGCCTGATGGGGCCTTGCAGGTGCAGGTGGTGGCGAAGCAGTGGATGTGGAAACTGCAACACGAGGAAGGCAAGGAGGAAATCAACGAGCTGCACGTCCCTCTTGGCCGCGACATCACCCTGACGATGACCTCGCAGGATGTGATCCACAGTTTTTTCGTTCCGGCGTTTAGGGTGAAACAGGATGTGGTGCCGGGAAGATACACGACGGAGTGGTTCCATCCGACGAGGCTGGGGGAGTATCATCTTTTCTGCGCCGAATACTGCGGAACGAAGCACTCGGCGATGATCGGGCGGATCGTGGTCATGCGCCCGGAGGACTATCAGCAGTGGCTGGCTATCGGTGAGGCGAGCCCATCCATCGTGTTTGAAGGACATCGACTTTTCCGCGAGCGGGGCTGCAGCGGTTGTCACGAGGGCAGCCAGGCGATTCATGCGCCGCCGCTCGCAGGCATTTACGGAAAGCAGGTGCCGCTGGCTTCCGGCGAAATTGTGACCGCGGACGATCAATATCTCCGCGACTCGATTTTGTTGCCGGGGAAACAAATATCAGCGGGTTACGAAAACATTATGCCCAGCTTTACAGGGCACATCAGCGAAGCTGACATCATGAAGATCATTGCCTACCTGAAATCAATCGGGAATCAGGAGCCGGGGAGATGATGATCGTGCTCCAGCGCACGACGGAGGAAGGGGCTCGACGAGCGGAAGCTCGCTCGTCCGGAGGAACATGCTTTTGTATGTCTAGGATCGAGGCCTCGTCTCAAAGAACGAAGGAAAAGAATGAACGAGGCCGATAACGCCACCGCCACTTTGGTTGAAACCTCCGGCGAGCTGGCTCCGGAAAATTATCTCAGCGGCGAACACGGCGTCCGCTCCTGGCTTTTCACGACCGATCATAAACGGATCGGCCTGCTCTATCTCTGGACGATTCTCATCTTCTTTACGATCGCGAGCATTGCGGCGGCGATGATGCGGATAGAATTGCTCACGCCGCAGGGTGATCTGGTTACATCCGAGACTTATAACAAACTCTTCACCATTCACGGAACGCTCATGGTGTGGTTCTTTCTCATTCCTTCGATTCCGGCAGTCCTAGGTAACTTCCTCATTCCTTTGATGATCGGCGCGCGGGACGTCGCCTTTCCAAAGCTGAACCTTCTCAGCTGGTATCTTTTTATCACCGGAGGTGCGCTCGCGTTCTGGTCACTCATCCATGGTGGAGTGGATACCGGTTGGACGTTCTATACGCCGTACAGCACGACTTACGCTAACTCTCACGTTATCTCGATGGCGGCCGGGGTTTTCATCGCCGGCTTCGGCTCGATTCTGACCGGTATCAATTTCATCGTCACGATTCACAAAATGCGCGCTCCTGGACTGACCTGGTTTCGTCTGCCTATTTTCATCTGGTCGCACTACGCCACCAGCCTGATCCTGGTCCTGGCGACGCCGGTGCTGGCCATCACGCTGGCCTTGATGTCATTGGAACGCATCTGGGGCGTCGGCATCTTTGATCCGAAACTCGGCGGCGATCCCATCCTCTTTCAACATCTTTTCTGGTTCTACTCTCACCCGGCAGTTTACGTCATGATCCTTCCCGGGATGGGAGTGACGACGGAATTGATTGCCTGTTTCTCCCGCAAACAGTTGTTCGGCTATGCCTGGGTTGCCTGTTCGAGCATGGCGATCGCCATCCTTGGTTTTCTCGTTTGGGGACATCACCTTTTTGTCAGTTCGCAATCCATCTACGCGGGCATGGTCTTTTCCATTCTTAGCTTTCTGGTCGCGATCCCTTCCGGCATCAAAGTGTTTAACTGGACGGCCACCCTCTACAAGGGCTCCATTACTTTCCAGACGCCGATGCTTTATGCTCTCGGCTTCATTGGGCTCTTTACGATTGGCGGATTAACCGGCTTGTTTCTGGCCGCACTGGCGGTGGACGTACATGTCACGGACACCTACTTCATCGTGGCGCATTTCCACTACATCATGGTGGGCGGAATGGTCATGGGTTTCATGGGCGGACTGCACTTTTGGTGGCCGAAGATCACCGGGCGCCTTTATCCGGAGTTCTGGGGGAAAACGGCGGCGATCATTACCTTCATCGGCTTTAATCTGACCTTCTTTCCACAGTTTCTGCTCGGTTATCTCGGCATGCCGCGGCGTTACCATGCGTATCCGCCGGAATTCCAAGTGTTTCATGTTCTCTCGACGGCGGGAGCTTCCATCCTGGGGGTAGGTTACGCTTTACCCCTGATCTACTTTCTTTGGTCCTTGAAGCGCGGCCGAATTGCCGGGCCGAATCCCTGGCGGGCGACAGGCTTGGAGTGGCAAACTTCCTCGCCGCCCCCGAAACATAACTTCGACGAAGTGCCGATCGTCACCTCCGGTCCTTACCAATACTCCGCCCTGGAGGATGAGGACCTGCACGTGGCCAATGCCTAACGACGAATGACTAATTCAATTGAAGTTATCCTGAACGCCAAGTCGGGTTCGCAGAAGGCGGATGAGGCACGCGGAGCGATCGAGCGGGTCTTGCGGGAATCGGGGCGGCCCTTTCACATCACAACGGCGACCGGCCCGCAGTTAGGCCGGGTCACGAAAGAGAGGGCTGCGACGGATTGCGCTATCCTGGTCGCCGCGGGAGGGGATGGGACGATATGCTGTGTCGCGGAGGCGGCGTTGAGGCAGGGCAAAACGCTTGGAGTTATCCCGCTCGGGACTTTTAACTACTTCGCAAAGAACCTCGGCATCCCGTTGGAGCCGGGGAATGCTGCGAAGGTTCTCCTGGAAGGGCACACGAAGCGGGCGTCGGTGCTCGATTTGAATGGCCGGTTGATCCTGAACAACACCAGCATCGGGATTCATCCGGCGGTGCTATTAAAGCGGCGCCAGATCTATCGGCGCTGGGGACGCAACCAGATCAGCGCGTATGTCTCGGTCTTACTGACGGCTTTCCAACCCCCACCCAAGCTTCGAGTCCGACTCGCCACCGAAGAGGGCGAGGTGACCCGCGAGACGCCGCTCGTCATGGTCTGCTCCAACGCGTTTCAAATGGAAGCCTTCGGGCTGGCCGGGAAGGAGTGTCTCGCCGAGGGGAATTTCGCGCTCTATGTGGCGCGGATGGCGGGGCGGATGACCATTCTGCGCCATGGCTGGAGGACGCTCCTGAAACGGCTGCGCCCGGGGATCGATTACGAAGTCATCTGCACCTCCGAGGTCACGATCGAGACGTTGCGGCGTCGGCGCTTTCGTGCGGCGGTGGATGGCGACTTGGAAAGGTTGGAAAGCCCGTTGCGCTTTCGGATCGCCCCGGAGGCGCTCTGCGTGCTCGCGCCGCGCGCGCCGGCACCATAGTGAGGACGCTGCTCCATCTGTCCGATCTGCATTTCGGGCGGGTGAATCACGCGCTGGTCGAGCCCATGCTCGCGATCGCGCGCGAACTCGCGCCGGATCTCACGGTGATCTCGGGCGATTTTACCCAACGCGCGCGGCGGCTGGAATATCAGGCGGCGCAGGCTTTCCTCGCCCGTCTGCCGAGCCCGCGGCTGGTGGTGCCGGGGAATCACGACATCCCGCTCTGGGATGTGGTTCGTCGCTTCGTGAGTCCGTTAGGGCGTTACCGCCGTTACATCACGGACGATCTGGCGCCCTTTTATCGCGATGCGGAGATCGCCGTTCTCGGGATCAATACTGCGCGTTCATTGACCCGAAAATACGGACGGATTAATCAGGAGCAGGTCGCGCATGCCCGCGAAGTTTTCGCCGGGGTTGACCGCACCCTGACCAAGGTGGTGGTGACGCATCATCCATTCGATCTTCCGCCGGGCACGCATCATCGGCTGGTGGGACGTTCGGCGATGGCGATGCGCGGGCTCGCCGCGGCGGGAGTTGACCTGATTTTGTCGGGCCACCTTCACTTGCAACATACCGGGCTGACAGCCCAACGTTATCAGATCGAGGGGCACTCCGCGCTGATCGCGCAAACCGGAACGACGATCTCAACGCGGGGGCGAGGGGAGGCGAACTCGTTCAACTGCATCCGCATCGAGCCGTCCGCGATTGAGATTGAGCCCTATCTCTGGAAATCGGAGCACGGGGAATTCCGCGCACAGCCGCGCGAGCGTTTCATCCGCGCGGCAACGGAGTGGGCGCGCGGCTAACGAATCCAAGTCTTCCGCGACGGGGGCACCGCGATCCGTACCAGCAAAAACCTTCCACCGGGAGACCCGGAGGAAGGCTTTGCGGTTGAAGTTAAAACGGGATTACGGAGTCGGCGACGTGGTCGTCGTCGTTTCCGTGGTCGTGCTGGTCTCAGCGGCCGGAGTCGCCGTTTCCATCGGAGCCATGGTCGCTTCGGCGGCCGGTGACGTGGTCACCGTGGTGTTGTTGTTCGTCGTGGTGTCCGTTGACGTCGCCGGAGCCGCAGTCGGGTTCACGACCGTGGTGTTGTTCTCCGTCGTCTCGGCGGGTGATGCAGCAGGAGCCGCGGTTTCAGTTTTTTGTTCGCACGCCACGAGGAGCGCAGCGCTGGCCAGGATGCAGATATATTTCTTCATAGGTTTTGGATGAGGGCCCACGTTGGGTTAACTATTGATTCGGGGCAAGCGAAGTTTTCGGCCCTGTGTGAATTTAATTCCTCCCCAATTCCGCCCTCTGGTGACAGCGGAGACCGCGGCTTATGAAGGAGATGCGCTCACTTCATCAGGCCGGAAGGGTGGCTCATAGGTCATCCCATGTGCATCCGCGACCGCGCGATGAGTCAGGCGGCCATCGCGCGTATTGATCCCGCCGAGCAAAGCCGGCTGCCGTTCGCACGCTTCTTTCAAGCCGAGATCCGCGAGCAACTCGACATAGCGATAAGTGATGTTGGTTAGCGCCTGGGTCGCGGTGCGCGCATAGGCCGCGGGCATGTTCGCGACGCAGTAATGGATCACGCCTTCCTCGACGTAGACCGGGTCGAGGTGCGTCGTCGGGCGCGAAGTTTCCGCGCAACCGCCCTGATCGATCGCGATGTCCACGACCACGCTGCCGGGTCGCATCGCGCGCAACATTTCGCGGGTGATCAGCTTCGGCGCTTTCGCCCCGGGCACGAGCACCGCGCCGATGAGCAGATCGACGGTCGGCATCAACTCCGCCAGATGCGCCTCGCTCGAGTAGAGCGTATGGGCCGAGTGCATCGTGATGTCGAGAAAACGCATCCGCTCGAGGTCGACTTCGAGAATCGTCACATCGGCGCCGAGACCGGTTGCCATGCGCGCGGCATTGACGCCCGATGTTCCTCCGCCCAGCACGACCACTTTTCCCGGCAACACGCCGGGCACGCCGCCGAGCAGGACGCCGTTGCCGCCATTGTGTTTCGCCAGAAAATACCCGCCCATGACGACCGACATGCGCCCGGCGATTTCACTCATCGGCTCGAGGAGCGGCAGGCGGCGATTGCACCTCGACCGTCTCGTAGGCGATGCCGGTCACGCCGGATTTCATCAGCGCCTCGGTCAGCGGTTTGCTCGCTGCGAGATGGAGATAGGTAAATAGGATCTGTCCCTTGCGCAGGAGTTCGAATTCCGCCGGGAGCGGCTCCTTCACCTTCACGATCATCTCCGCGCGCTTGAAGAGTTCGGGGGCGGTCTCGACGATCTCCGCACCGGCTGCGGTGTAGTCGGAATCGGGATAACCGGTGCCCGACGCCGGCGTTTTTTTCCACGAGCACGTTGATGCCCGCGTTTCGTGAGTTGATAAGCCGCCGAGGGCAGCAAACTGACGCGATTTTCCTGCTGCTTAATTTCTTTCGGGATGCCGATGATCATATCCACTCGTTCGCACCAGATTTGGCGCGAAGCTAGTTCAAAGAAGGATCATCGGGAGCGGCCGCAAGCATCCGGAACCACGGACCGAGTCCACGCATGATCTCGAACCAGAGCTTCGGCAAACGTTCCGGCGTGAGCGCGGCACGCTGCGGTTTTTGCAAGAGCCACGCATTCTGCGCGAGTTCCTTTTCCAGCTGGCCGCTGCTCCAGCCGGCGTAGCCGACAAAAGCGCGCAAGGCCGGCGAGTGCGCATCGTCCAGCGCGACTTCCTGGTTCAACCGCAGGGAATCGAGCCCCTGCCAATCAAAGGTCGCAAACATCAGCTGATCCGTGCCGACCGGTCCGCCGAGGAAAACTGGCACGTCCGCGAGCGCGTCGGGTGCCTGGTCGGTGACGAGATCAGAAACCTGCTTGTCGAGCGGCCGGTTGATGATCACGCCCATTGCGCCCTCCTCCTCGTCGTGCGCGGAAATGAAGAGCACGCTCCGGCGGAAATTCGGGTCGAGCATGTTCGGATGCGCGACGAGCAGCTGGCCTGCGAAGCTGGCGTTCTTATCGGGTGATGGCCGCATGAGAAAATAGACGACCCGAGTCCCGGCAGCGCAAGCCGCCACCGGAATGCGGCAGCGCCCGCGTTACAGTTCGAGCACGGGGCCAGCCCACTTTTCTTCGCGCCAATTGAGGCTGGTCGCGGTGATCAACTTTTGCGACTCGTTAGGCAAAGCCGCCAGGAGCGCGTTCCGGCGGTCGACATCCAGTTCGCCAAAAATGTCGTCGACCAGGAGTAGCGGCGGCGCGTCTGCTTCCTCGGCGAACAGTTTCGCCTGGGCCAACTTCAGCGCGAGGGCTGCGGTCCGTTGCTGACCTTCGGAAGCAAATTGCGCCGCCGCCATTCCGCGCACCTCGAGGCGCAGATCGTCGCGATGCGGTCCGACCGTCGTTAGGCGAAGGCGCGCGTCCTCCGGCTGCACCCGCGCGAGTTGTGCCGCGAAATCGTCCTCATTCCCCGGCACGTAGGTAAGCGTGAGCGCCTCGCCCGCGCCGATCGCGCGGTGGCTGGCCTCCGCTGCCGGGGCCAGACGCCGGGCGAGCCCGGCGCGCATTTCGCCTAACGAACAGCCCGCCTCGATCAGCGTCTCGGTGTAGGCCGCGAGCTCGCGCGTGCGCGGCTGCGGCGATTTCAGGAGGAAGTTGCGCGCCCGCAGCGCCCGTTCGTAAGCGCGCAGTGCCGGCCGGTAACGCGCCTCCACCTGCGTCCCGATGAAATCGAGATAACGCCGCCGCGCCTCGGCCGCGCCGCGCACCAGTTCGAGATCCTGATTCGCAAACGAAACCACCCGCGCCAAGCGCCAGATACTCCGCGAGGTCGCGCTGCTCGACGGTGTCGAACGCCACCTTCCGGCGCAGCGCGCTGTAATAAAATTGGAGCAGATGCCCGTCGACATGGCCGCTGACCACGAACGAGCGCTCACCCGCGCGCACGGCCGGCGCGAGTGTCGCGGCCCGTTGCGACTGGAGGCGCAGGAGCACGCAGGCGCCCTCGAGCAGGGTGGTTTTCCCGCGGCCGTTCGCGCCGACGATGTAGTTGAAACCGGGGCTCCACTCCGCCGCAAACGAGTCGAAACAACGGAAGTGGCGCAGTTGCAGATCGCGAAGCATGAGGCGGCGGGATCACAGACTAACGAGCACGAGCCGGCTCGTCATCTGCGCGGCGGTCGCCCCGCGCTGGAAGTAGAATCCGTCGATCGGGGTGACGTCGCCCGGTTCGATCCCGACCGCGGCGGCGATGAAGTTGTGATTGCAGAAGATCCCATTGGTGGGGTCCATCCCGACCCAGCCGGCGCCCGGCAAGTAAACTTCCGTCCAGGCATGGAGCGAACCTTCCGCGTGCTTGGTTTTCGCATCCGCCTCGCGCAGGTAACCACTCGTTAGGCGAGCGGCCAGGCCCTGCGCGCGGAGGACGGCCGCGAGGAGGAGGGCGACATCGCGGCAGGCGCCTTTCCCGATCCGCAGGGTCTCGTGAGGCGGACGGGCCGGGCCTTCCTCGCGCCGCTCGTAGCCGACGCAGGCGTGGAGCTGTTCATTCAGCCTAACGAGTGCGGAAACGGTCGGCTGCGGGTCGTTAGGCTGCGGCGGCTGCCAGCCCGGGATCTCGAGCGCCGGGCCCGCTGCCTTTTCCTGGAAAGGCGCGAGCACGCGGGCCATCTCGGCGGGATAGGCGAAGGGAAGGGTCTCCGACTCCGGCGTGAGGATGAAATCAAACGGGTTCCGTTTTTCCAGCGCGAGATCGAGCTCAAGGGTGAAACGTAAATCGGTCGCGGGCTCCTCGTAGGTGCAGGCGGCGACGCAGTTATCGAAGACATCGCGCCCGAAGCGCACCTTCGCGCCGGGGTTGGTTTCGAACTTCACCCGCAGCAGTTGCGTGAAGACATCGCCGCGCGGAAAAAGCCGTAATTCATGTCGCGCGAAGTGCACCGGGGCCCCGTAATGATAGACCGTTTCATAGCGCACACCGAGCTTCACTGGGACAGGCTAAAGCGCGTTGTAACTATTTCCTTCTCGAACCCGAAATTATTTTCTTGCGCACTCGGAAGCTGTCGCGTATTCCTTCCGCAGATTTGAAGATTGTTCTGGGGGGAACAGCCGCCCTTCATACCCTTCGGGTGTGGGGGGCGGTACCTTTTTAGGGTCATGCGATCATCCTCGGACCCCGCCCCGACCTTCACCAAACGAGTCGGTCTCCCGCTCGCTCTCGCCCTCGTCGTTCTGATCCTGGCGCTCCTCGCGGCCTTCGTTTTTTACCGGATCGAGACCTGGCCGGCCCGCACCGCTGGCGAAAGTGTCGGCGCCCTCGAGCGGATCGGGCGCGAAGCGCGGGATGAGTTCGTCCGGCTGGCGCAGCTCCAGCCGCGGGTGACGGTGAATAATCGCGTCTACCTCGAGCAGACCACGAGCGTCGCCCAGCTCGCCGTCCTCGCGCGCCAGATCGAAGTGGACCACGAGGCCGAGCATACCTGGGCCGGAAGCACGAAGCGCATTCGACTGCACGGTACCTTCACGGTGAAAGTTGGCTTCGATCTGCAGCGGAAATTCAGCGTCCGCGTGAGTCCGCAGGAAGTGATCGTGGAACTTCCGCATGCCGAGATCCTCTCGGTCGAGGAGAAAAAGGTCGAAGTGCTCGCGCTCGAGAACGGGCTTTGGAATCGCATTTCGCCTAACGACATCGAGCAGGAACTGGCCGCGTTGCCGGCGCTCGCGCGGGCCAAGGCGAGCGATCTCCCGGCCACCGCGGAGCAGACGTTCACCCGGGAGCTGCTGGAAAAATTTCACCCCGCTCAGCCGGTTCGAACGGTTTTTCCCGCGCCGCCGCAGAAACGCTAACCCTGGCCACGATGTCGTTGCGCAAACGGTTCCTGATTTTTCTCGCGCTCGTCCTTGGGCTTACCTTGCTCACGGCGCTGTTCTCGCCGTTCGTGATCGTGCGTGGGCTGCGCGCGTGGCTCTGGTGGTCCGGGCAGCATGAAGGCGTGCGGGTGGGGATCGGGAAAATCAACGCGCCCTTCCTCGGCCCGGTCACCCTCGAAGATCTACGGATCCAGCCCGCAAAAGAAAAAGCGCGCCGGGTCGATCTGCAGTCGGCGCGGGTGACGCTCGATTTCAATTTTCGCGGCTGGCTTTTCACCAAGCGCGCGCGCTTCGTGCACGCGATCACGGTGGCGGGGCTGCGCGGGAGCATTCACCAGGGAAAACAACGCGGCGCGGAGAAACTCGACTGGAAAAATCTCGCGCGACTTTTACCGGATGAATTCCGTTTCACCGACATCGACCTCGACGTCACCACGGCGGCGACCGCTTTCCGTTTTCGCGGGCTGAGCCTGAACGGGAGCGAAGTCGAGGCCCGGAAATTTTCCGCGCGCGAAATTTCCGTGACCTCGCCGATTTTGCGGAAGACGTTCACCCAATTGCGCGGCGCGACTTCGTGGGAGAGCGATCGCCTCACGATCGCGGGGGTGCCGCTGGTCCGTGGGCTCGACCTCGAAGCGCTGACCATCGACCTCGCAACCCTGGAGAAACGGCGCGTCGGGCTCGAGCTCCAACTCGATACGTTTGGTGGGACTTTGCGCGCAAGCTTCCAGGGCCGCGGCGGCGGGAAAAAATTCGCGGTCGATCTGGCCGGCACGGCGAACAACATCTCGCTCGCGCAGATTTCCAGCGCCGCCGGGTTTCTCGAGCCGGTGACCGGTTCGGTCCGCGCCTCGAAATTCACCTTCCGCGGGAATCCCGGGGAATTCCTCGACGCCACCGCCTCGGTCTGGATCGAGGTCTCCGATTTCGCTTGGCGAACGCGGCGCGGCGATCACTTGGTCTTCGGCGCGACCTATTACGATCGGCGCCTGCAGGTGGAGCAACTCTACGTGCAGCAGAAGCACAACGAGCTCACGGTGAATGGCGAACTGCTTTGGCCAAAGGAGCGCCGGAGCTGGGCGACGCTGCCGTTTCGCGGGCAGATCAACGCGGCGATTTCAGACGTCAACTCCTTCGCGCAGCTTTTCGGCGCGAACGCGGGCGATTTCTCCGGCGCACTCTCGGCGCAGGGTGACCTGAATCTGCTTGACCCCTCGGCGCACGGCCGGCTCGCGTTTAAAGGCGAGGGCGTGCGGTTTCGCGATGTCTCACTCGACTCGTTAGGCGGAACGATCGAGCTGGCCGGCGCGGAGGCCAACCTGCGCGACCTGGAGATTCGGCATGCGAACGATTTCCTGAGCGCGCACGGCAGCGTGAACCTCGCGGCACCGCATCACTACGCCGGCCGCCTCACCGGGGCGATCGACGATCTCGGTGCCTACGCGCCGCTGCTCCCGGCCGCCTGGCGCGCGGGCGCGATCGGCGGCGGAGTGACCTTCGATTGGTCGGGCGATGGGAATTTCGCGGCGCATTCCGGCACGATGCAGCTCTTCGCGCACGGGCTTCGTCTGCCGATTTTGCTGCTCCGCGCCCCGCTCGACGTGACGCTCGAGGGCACCTATTCGCCGCAGGATATTTTTTTCCGTACCTTCCGCCTGGCCAACGAGCGCGCCTCGTTAGGCGGCTTTCTCATGCTCGGGAGTAACTTTGTCGAATTGCAGGCGCTCGAGCTGAATCTCGACGGCGTGCCGCGCGCGCGGGGCACTCTTTTCCTGCCCTGGGGCATGGCGGCCTGGTGGCGCACGCACCGGCTGCTCGACGCCCTCGATGAGCGGCAAAAATTCGACATCGATCTCGCGGTCGAGCAGCTCGATCTCGGGCATTTCGGGCAGGCCTTGGGCGAGCCGGATGCACCGGGCGGAACGCTCAGCGGCAAGCTCGCGGTTTATGGTCCGCTCGCGGCGCTGCAGCTCACCACCCATTGGCGGCTGCAAAATCTCGGACCGGCGCCGCAGCCTAACGAACTCATCTTCGATCTCTGGTCGCAGGACGGACGGGCGGAGGCAGACCTCAGTGCCAGCTTCGGAGTCTCGGCACCGCTCACGATGGAAGCGTCAATTCCAGTGCGCTTGGAAAAGAGCCGCCTGGCCGACGGCTCGTGGCTCGATCGAGCTGCGCCTTTTTCTGCGCGGGTAGATTTTCCGGCGCTTTTCCCGGCGATGATGCCCGCGAAATGGCGGCCGCTAGACGCGAACAGCGGGTTCATTTCCGGACAGATCAGTTTCGCGAACACATGGGCCGACCCGAAAATCGAAGGTGTGGCGCAACTGCTCGATCTGAAAATTCCATCGCCCGCTCTGACCGAACTGACGGCGAACCTTCGCTTCGGCGATCACGCGGCGGAGATTACGAGCTGGAGCTTTCTTGCGCAGGATCAAGTCTTCGCCGGCACCGGTCGCCTAACGACGCGACCGCCGCGCTTCACCCTGGATCTCGAGCCGACAGTGCCCGCAGCGGCGTCGGAATTAATGTTCTCCGGTGCGCTGGAGGAGGGACGAATCCGCTTCACCGATCCGGCCTGGCCGGACGAGTTCTTCCTGCGCTTCGTGGCCCCGCCGCCGGAAGACCCGAATTTCGAGCTCGCGCCTAACGAGAAAGAAATCCCGTGGCCGTGAGCACCTGGCCGTTGCGGACCAGCGCGACGTGTTTCTGCGAACCGGTAAACGCACCAAAAATATTTCGGGCGTTGACCGAAAACTCGACCAGGTAACCGGCTACCTTCTGATTTCCCACCGCGAGCACGCCCGGTTTTGGCGCTCCCAGGAATTTCAGCCGGATGCTTTCGTGATCCACCATGCTGGTGTTCAGCCACGCGGTCACGATCTCCTGGTAATTCTCGGGATACGCGCCGTAGGTCGGCGAATTTGGCGTCGGCGATTGCGCGACGGCGCGGCAAACTCCAAGCGCGAAAATGAACAGAAAAAGATAGGCGGCGCGGCGCATCGAGCAGATTACCGGCCTCCTCCGCGCTGTCGAGCAGAGGAGAAGAAGCTTCCGTCCGCGAGTGAAGTTCCCTATGGATGGCAGATGCGAAATTTTCTTGTCCTGCTGCTGGTCGGTTTGTGTTTCTGCAGCGCGCTCCATCATGCCTCCGCGCAACCGGCGCCCTCCAGCCTAACGAATCCCACAGCGAGCGCCGCGGCCGCGGCGACCCAGGCTTGGCTTAATACCGTACCCGCAGACAAGCGCGCGAAATCCGACGCCTATTTTGAGGGCGGTTACTGGTTGATCCTCTGGAATTATCTCGTGGGCGCGGCGATCGCTCTGCTCTTTTTGTTCGGTGGAATTTCCGCACGGCTGCGTGATTTCGCGGAACGCACGACGCGCTTCCGGTTCCTCCAAGTGGCGATCTATGCGGTTGGTTACATCCTCCTCGCGACCCTCCTCTCGTTCCCGCTCGACGTTTACACCGGCTACTTCCGCGAACATCAATACGGGCTCGCGACCCAGAATTTTCCGGGGTGGATGGGCGATCAGGCGAAAGGTTTGGTGGTCGGGCTGATCTTCGGCCCGCTCGCGCTGGTCGTCCTCTATGCGGTCTTCCGGCGTGCCCCGCGGAGCTGGTGGATTTGGGGCACCGGCGTCGGGGTGGTTCTCATCGTGCTCTCGATGTTGATCGCTCCGATTTTCATCGAGCCGCTCTTCAATACCTATAAGCCGTTGAGCGATCCGAAAATCAGCGCGCCGATCCTCGCGATGGCCGCGGCGAACGAAATTCCGGTGCATCAGGTTTTCGAAGTCGACGCTTCGCGCCAAAGCAATCGGGTGAGCGCGAATGTCGCCGGGATTTTCGGAACCGCGCGGATCGCCCTCAACGACAATCTGCTCAAGCAATGCACGCTCCCGGAAATTCGCGCGGTGATGGCGCATGAGATGGGGCATTACGTGCTCAATCACGCGATGAAACTGGTGCTTTATTTCAGCGTCTTCATTTTCGTCGGCTTCGCGCTGGTAAACCTGTTTTTCGATCGCTGTCTGCAACGCTGGGACACGCGCTGGGGAGTGCGCGGGATCGCTGATCCCGCCGGGCTGCCGTTGCTCGGGCTGATCTTTTCGACTTATTTTTTCCTGCTAACTCCGCTGCAAAATACCGCCGTGCGCGTGACCGAACGGGAAGCCGACCAGTTCGGGATCAATACCGCACGCGAGGCGGACGGTTTTGCGATGGTGGCGCTGAAACTCGGCACCTATCGCAAGCTCAACCCCGGGCCGTGGGAGGAATTCATTTTCTTCGATCACCCGAGCGGCCGGGCGCGGATCCGGATGGCGATGGATTGGAAAGCCGCGAACCTGCCCGCGGGCGACGCCGGCGGACCATTGCGCGCTTCTCGTTAGGGGACACCGCCGGTCATCCTGAGCGGAGCGCAGCGCAGTCGAAGGATCCCGTGGAGCTGCCGGGAAGCTCCGCCACGCGGACTTCACAGAAACGCGGCGGGATTCTTCGACTCCGCTGCGCTTCGCTCAGAATGACAAACTACGGCGCGCCGGGGGTGGACGTCGCGGTTGGGGCCGGCGTAGCCGGCGCAGCGCTCAAAGCCTGTTTCAGCAGATCGGCCAGCCGCCAGCCGGCGAGGTGAATTTCGTTCCGCACCTTCTGTGCGGACCATTTCCGATACGACAATCCATCCGGCATCGCGCGCTCGCGCGCGATCCCGTCGGCAACCATGTGTTCGTGGTCGAGCTTCGGCTGCACCTGCTCGAAATGAAGCCGGGCATGCGCCGCGAACGCGAGCGGCATGATTTCGTTTGCCCACGCCTCCGGATATTTTGCGAGCGGCACGTCCCGGTTCAGCTTCCACTTCGCCGGTTCCTTCCCGGCGAGTTGCTGCGCGAGCTCGTTCTCGGCCAGGTCCATCTTCGCGCGCCGCTCTGGTTTCGGCATCGTGGAAGGCAGTTCCGGCAGGTTCGCGAAGACGGTGTCGCTATCCCAGAAGCCGTGCAGCTTCGGATGTTTCGCGGCGTTCGGCGGCGGGGTCCCATTCAATTCCAGATGGAGCGAGTTGCCGCCTTCATCGGGGAAAACTTCGCCCGGCTTATCCGGGTTCGCCGGTTTCCCACTCGCGTCGAAATACTCCGCGCCGACATGGAGCGGCTGATGAATGTCGCCAACGAAATGCGCGAGCAGAATGATCGCGATCGGCTTGGTGATCGCGCGCGCATTCGTCTCCGGCTCGTCACCGCGCAGGACCGCGATGCAGTAGCTCATCATGTGCACGATGTCCCACTGCGAACGGCCGACTTTGCCGTCGCTGTATTTCTCCAGCGGCTCGGCCAGCGGCACGTCGGTATAGTGAAACCAATGATGCGACGGGATCGCGGATTTTTCGTCGTAGGTCGGCGGGTTCGCTTTCCAGAAAGCGCGGAGCTGCTCGGCGATTTTCGGGTGTGAGGAAAAATAGCGCTGCACCATCGGATCCTCGACGCCCTTCTTGTCCCATTGCTTGATCGTATCGGGAATGATCGAGACCTCGCGCAAAGTGTAGCCGTCGAGCAGCTCGGAAACTTTCGCGCCGGTCGGAGTGTGCGCGAGCAACTGATCGGCGATCGCGCCCACCGTCTGGTGCCCTTCCGGCCCGTAGGCGCGGGCGGATGGAAGCGCGGTGAGCGCTGCGAACAGCGCGATGAGGAAGCTAAATTTGGTGATCACAGAACCGGGAATCTATTCCGAAATCGAAAGCGCGCAGGTGCCGCGCGGAACGCCTAACGACTAAGGGCCACGTCTTCCGGCGTCGACTCTTCCAAATCCAGCGGGCGCTGTTGGGCGGGCGGCTCCGGCTTGGCCGGCGCTTTCGCTTCCGGCTGCGCGGCGCTCAATTTCATCCCGACCAGCTTGCTCACGCCGCGTTCTTCCATCGTCACGCCGTAGAGGATGTCGGCTTTCGCGATCGTCCGTTTGTTGTGCGTAATGATCACGAACTGGCTCTGCGCCACGAAGCGATCGAGCATTTTGATGAACCGGTTGATGTTCGATTCGTCGAGCGGCGCGTCCATTTCGTCGAGGATGCAGAACGGGCTCGGGCGGACCATGTAGATCGCGAAGAGGAGCGCGACCGCGGTCATCGTGCGTTCCCCGCCGGAGAGGAGCGAGACGCTCTGGAGTTGTTTGCCCGGCGGCTTCGCGATGATGTCGATGCCGCTGTTGAGCGCGTCGTTTTCATCGAGCAGCGCGAGATCGGCGCGGCCGCCACCGAAGAGCTCGGCGAACATTTCGCGGAAGTTGATCCGCACCTGCGCGAACGTTTCCGCGAAAAGTTTTTCCGTCGTCTGGTTGATCCGCGCGATCACGTCGAGCAGTTCGCGGCGCGAGTTCGTCAGGTCGGTGTTCTGCGTTTCGAGGAAAGTGTGGCGCTCCTCGAGTTCGTCGTACTCGTGGACTGCGTCGAGATTCACCGGGCCCATCGCGTCGAGCTGGCGGGTGAGTTCGGCGATGATCGTGGTCAGTTGTGACTCGTCGGCCGGTTCCCCTTCGGTTGCTTCGCCCCGTTTCATCTGCGCATGCAGGGTCTTGGTGAAAGCGTAGTGATCCGGCGAAAATTCATGCAGATCGACCTGGTAACGCCGCATCGCGTGCTCGGCGATGTTCTCGATCTTGAGCTGCAACTGCGTCTGGCGCACTTCCTCTTTGCCGCGCGCGTCATGCAGATCGCTCAACGCTTTGCGCTGCGTGCGCAGTTCCGTTTCGAGGGCGTTGACCTCGGTGAGATGCGTGGCGCGGGTCGCGGTGACTTCATGCACCGCGGCTTCGGCAGTCGTGAGTTCGACGCTATCGGCGGCGATCGATTCTTCCGCGGTGGCGGTTTCCACGGCCTGCTGCTCGCGGCGCGATTGGTAGGCAACAATGTCGCTGCGCCGGGTGGCGATCAGCTCGGCGAGTTCGGTCTGGCGCGCGGTCATCGGCTGGCGCTGCGTGCGCAGGCCTTCGTGGCGCTGGCGTTCGGTCGCAACGGCGAGCCGCAGCTCGTTCAGTTGCTCGGTTAATTCGTGATCGCGCAGGCGTGCGGTCTCGGCGGCGGATTGGGTCGCGGTGCGTCGCTCGTGCTCCGTCGCGCAGGTGGCTCGGAGTTCCGCGGCTTCGGTTTCGAGTTGCGCGATCCGTTCCGCGGAGGCGGCGAGTTGCTGATCGAGCGTCGCTTTTTCCCATTCGATCGCGTCGACCTTGCGATTTGCTTCGTGGAGTTCGCGCTCGCGCGCGGTCACTTCCTGCGCGGTCGCGGAATGCTCGGCGCGCGCCTGCTGCAATTGCGCGCGGACTTCCTCCAGGCGCTCGATCGCGCGAACGTGCGCCTGTTCGATCGCCGCGTGGCCGCGCCGCAATTCCTCGCGGGTCTCGAGCAGGCTGCGCAGCTCCGCGCCTAACGAGCCGATCTGCGCCTTGCGCGCGATGACCGAGTTGCTCTCTTCGTTGACCCGGCCGCCGAAGATGACGCCGGGGCTGGAAATCAATTCGCCGCCGAGGGTGGCGAAAGCCAGCTCGGGTGCCTGCTTTTTCAGGTCGCGCGCCTGGGCCAGATCGCGCACCAGGACAACGCCGCCTAACAAATGCCTAACGAGATCGAGCAGAGGCTCGGGCGCGTGCACCTTGTCGATCGCCCAGGCGAGCGCACCTTCGGGGAGGGCGCGATTTTCCGTCGGACTGGCGCGCAGCAACTCGGGCGCGATCAACGCGGTCTGGCCGAGCTTCTGTGCGGAAAGCCGCTCGATGATCTCGGTCGCGAGCGCGTCGTCGCGGAGGACGATGGCGTGCAGGTTGCGTCCGAGCGCCGCCTCGATCGCGGGGATAAATTGCTCGTCCACTTCGATGAGCGCGGCGAGCGCGCCGGTGAGCGCGGGCAGAATCCGCTCCGGATCACCAAGGCCTTTGAGCAGCGCCTGCGAACCCTGCGCGAGACCTTCGCCCTCGTCGTTCAACTGCTGCAAAATCTCGAGCCGCGACTGGCGTTCCGCGACCGCGCGCTCGCTCGCGAGCAGGGCCGCGTCGGCTTCGCGCAGGGCTTGTTGCTCGTGCGCGACCGCTTCTTCGGCGGTGGGAATTCTGGCGGCCAGTTCCTGCAGGTTCTGGCTTTGTTCGCTGGCGGTGGCGCGGATCGCCTCGACCCGCTCGGCCAGTCGATCGCGAGCGCCGCGAACTTCGCCTAACGACGCTTCGAGTTCCGCCATCCGCGGCGCGGTCGCGGCGCGGCGCTCGGTTGTGCCCGCCATTTCCGCCTCGAGATCGGCGAGCCGGTTCTCGGATTTGGAAATGGAAAGCTCGAGCGCCTGCAGCGCCTGATCCTGCGCTTCGCGTTCGCGGCGCACTTCCGCCGCGCGCTCGGTTGCCGCGGCCAGCTCGGTCTTTTTCGACTCGAGCAGGCGCTCGGTCTCGGCGAGGAGCGCGTCGGTGCTGTGAATCTCGCTCTCCTGCTGCGCGAGCTTGGTTTCCGCCGCGGCGATGTCGGCCTCGTAGCGCTGGATCAGCGCGCCCAATTCCTGGGCGCGCTCCTGGTTAAAGGCGATTCGGTTGCGCTGCGAGGCGATCTGGTTTTGCAGGCGCTGCACTTCGGTGCGCGCGTCGTTGATCCGGGCGTCGACTTCTTCCAGTTTCGCGCGCTGGGTGGCGACGGTGTTTTCCTGTTCCTCGATCGCCTCTTCCGTGGTTCGCTGCTGCTCGTCGAACTGACCGGTCGCGCCGCGGGAGGTTTCCAATTCCGCGCCTAACGACTGGAGCTGGGCGCGCGAGTGATGGGTGTCGAGCACCTGCAGATCGGTCATCAGCGCCTGATAACGCCGTGCTTTCCCCGCCTGCCGCTGGAGCGAGCCGATCTGGCGTTTCACTTCCTTCACGATGTCGCCGAGCCGGAGCAGGTTGGCCTCGGTCGCTTCGAGTTTGCGGAGCGCTTCCTTTTTCTGGCCCTTGTATTTCGTGATTCCGGCCGCCTCTTCGAAAACCGAGCGCCGATCTTCCGGACGCGAGCTCAGGATCTGGTCGATCCGACCCTGTTCCATGATCGAATACGCGCTCCGGCCGACGCCGGTATCGGCGAACAGCGCCTGGATATCCTTCAGGCGGCAGACGGTTTTGTTGAGCAGGTATTCCGAATTTCCGTCGCGATAAACCCGGCGGGTCACCCGCACATCGTGCCAGTCGACCCCGAGCTCCTGCGCGCAATTCGTGAAGGTGAGCGAGACCTCGCCGAAGCCGACCGGTTTGCGCGTGTCGGTGCCGCTGAAAATAACGTCCGCCATTTCCCCGCCGCGCAGCGCCTTGGCCGATTGTTCGCCGAGCACCCAGCGGACCGCGTCGAGGACGTTGGATTTTCCGCAACCGTTCGGTCCGACGATGGCCGTGACGCCTTCGTGGAAGTTGAAAATGGTCTTGTCGGCGAAGGATTTGAACCCAAAGAGTTCGAGCGATTGGAGGTGCATGATTTTGTGGCGAGTGCCTGCATCGATTAACCGCACCCTAACAACCGATCGCAAGCAAAATCATACCAAATGCGGGCGCGACAGCCCCCGCGGCCACAAAATATGGGGTCAGCTCCTGTGCGACGGCAGTGCCACCCGGACCAGGTAAAGCAGCGTGCCGACAGCGAAAACCCCCGCCGCCATCTTGAATTCGCGCGAAGTTGCCTGCGCCAAAATCCAGATGATCAGCACAATCGAAATGAGCGGGACGATCCGTGCGCCGGGGAAGTTAAATGGCTTCTCCTCCGTCCGGACATCCCGGCGCATGAGGACAAAAGCCGCGGCGCAGCACACCAGGTAAAGCATGAGCGCGGCGACGTTCGCCATCACCGCGAGCGCTTCGAAGGTGGAACTAAGCGAGAAGAGAAAAGCCAGAACCGTGTAAACGATGATCGCGACATCGGGCGTGCGGAAACGCGGATGCACATGGGTCAGACTGCGCGGCAGGATGCCGTCGCGCCCTAGCGCAAAGAGAATCCGCGGCGAACTCAGGATGTCGCTCGCGATAAAACCAAACGACGAAATCGTCGCGCCGCCTAACAAGAGCATCCGCCCGGTGTGCCCCAAAAAGGTGGCTGCGGTTGCGGCGAGCGGGGCATTGGTGTCGTCCGCGAGTCGCGGGCCTAACGAGCCTTGGGCGACAAATTGGATGAGCAGGTAAAGCACTGTGGTGATGGTGAGCGCGAGATAGATCGCGCGCGGCACGGTGCGCGCCGGATTTTTCACCTCACCGCTCGGGATGAGCGCCACTTCGATTCCAAAAAATGCGAAGAGCAAAAGCAGGACCGATTTGCCGAGCGCATCGGTCCCGGGCCAGCCGGGCCACGCGAGATTCGCCGGATGAATGAAGAAAACGCCGACCGAGACGAGGATGAGAAGCGGGACCAATTTCGCGACGGTCACGATGCCGACCGCGCCGGTGCCCTCGCGCACGCCGCGGACGTTGATCGCCGCGAGGCCGCCGTAGATTACGAGGAGGATTGCGACGTGGCCGACCGTTCCGGCGAGCGCGGGGATGAGCGCGACCACGGTGCCGGCGAAGAAGTTCACCACCGCGGCGACGCTCAGGACCGCGGTCGTATAATAGAAGAGCCCGGTAATGAACCCGACGTATCTCCCGAACGCGAGTTCGGCGTAAGCGTAGAGCCCGCCGGTGAGCGAGACGCGGCTGCCGGCGAGCGCGAAGCTGGTGACGAAGAGCGCCATCGCGACTGCGCAAACGATGAAGGCGAGGGGAGCGGCCGCGCCGAGTTGCTTCGACATGTCGGCGGGCAGCTTGAAGATGCTCGCGCCGACCGTGGTGTTAACGATGTTCGCGGTGAGCCCGAGGACGCCGATCGCGCGGAGAAGTTGCTCGTCGACGCGGATGGATTTAGCCGGGATTTCCGCCACGCGCGCAGGGTGCGGGAAGTTGCACGGCGAGACAAGTGCGAATCCCGCCTAACGAAAAGCAGGGAAGCGCGCCGAAGTTTTCCGTCATTCTGAGCGGAGCGCAGCGGAGTCGAAGGATCCCGTGGACTTGCCGAGCCGCGCCGGTGCAAAATCAAATCACAGCGGAGCTTCACGGCAGCCCCACGGGATCCCTCGACTGCGCTCGGGATGACGCTTCGGCTTCCCGTGGTTCACTAGTACCCGGCCGCCTGCCCATCCTTCCGGCTCTCGCTCGCGCCGACATAGACGCGCTGCCCGTCGTGCATCTCGACCTTGATCGCCTGGTAGCCGCCATACCCGCCGACATCAAAACGCATGTCGTGTCCTTTCGCGCGCAGCGCCCGCACCGTGGCATACGGCACGCCGCTCTCGACCTCGACGTAGCCACCGTTCGGCAACATTTTTTCGCCGGTCGGCTCGTTATCGCCCTCGTGCTGCCAGCGCGCGGCGTCGCCGGCTTCCTGCACGTTCATTCCGAAATCGATCAGGTTCGTGAGCACCTCGACGTGGCCTTGCGGCTGCATGTCGCCGCCCATCACGCCGAAGGCGAGCCACGGCTTCTGGTCCTTCATCACGAAGCCCGGGATGATGGTGTGAAACGGCCGTTTGCCCGGCGCGTAGACATTTGCGTGGCCGGGTTCCATCGAGAAAAGCTGTCCGCGATCCTGGAACATGAAGCCAAGCCCTGGCACCACGATCCCGCTACCCATGCCGCGGAAATTGCTTTGGATTAAACTCACCATGTTGCCCTCGTCGTCCGCGGTGCAGAGGTAAATCGTGTCGCTCTGGCCTAACGACGGGTTCCCAGCCTCGACGCTTTTTGCGGCGTGATCGGGATCGATCAACTTGCGGCGCTCGTCCGCGTATTTGTTCGACACGAGTCCAACGATGGGCGCCTTCGCGAAAGCCGGGTCGGCGTAATATTTCGCGCGATCGGCGAAGGCGAGTTTCTTCGCTTCGATCATCGCGTGGAGCGTTTCCGGGGAATTGAAGCCCCACTTCCTCAGGTCGAAACCTTCGAGCAGGGTGAGCATCTCAAGGGTCGCGAGCCCTTGCCCGTTAGGCGGCAATTCGAAGACGTCGTAGCCGCGGTAGTTCACCGAGACCGGCTCGACCCACTCCGACTTGTGCTGCTCGAAATCGACCTTCCGCAGGTAGCCGCCGTTTGCCTGCATGAAGGCGTCGATCTTGTCCGCGATCTCGCCTTTGTAATAAGCGTCGCGCCCTTTCTCGCCGATCAGGCGGAGGCTGTGCGCCAGCCCCGGGTTCTTGAAAATATCGCCCTTCGCCGGCGCGCGTCCTTTGCCGTCGAGCGTGTAAGTCTCGAGGTAGGCGCCGGGCAGGCCCTTGAAAAGCGGAATGCCTTTTCCCCAGTAAAACGCGATCAGTTCCGTGACCGGAAAACCTTCCTCGGCATAATGAATCGCGCCTGAAAGATCGTCGCCTAACGACAGCTTGCCGAATTTCTGGTGCAGCTCGGCCCACGCGTCGACGGTGCCGGGCACGCTGATTGGCAGCATTCCCGTTGGCGGGAGAAATTCCGAATGGAGCTTCGCGAGCTCGCTTTTCATCTGCTCGTAGCTGAGCCCGCGCGGCGAGCGGCCGCTCCCGTTGAGCCCGTAAAGTTTGTGCTCCTTCGCGCTGTAAACGATCGCGAAAAGATCGCCACCAATCCCATTCGAGACCGGCTCCATCAGGCCGAGGGTGGCGTTCGCCGCGATCGCCGCATCGACCGCGCTCCCGCCGCGTTTCAAAACATCGAGCCCGACCTGAGTCGCGGCCGGCACGCTCGTGCAAACCATCCCATGGCGCGCCAGCACTTCCGAGCGGGTCGCCCAGTTTTTGCCGGTGATGCGATCGATCTGGGCCTGCACCGGGGCAATCATGCCTAACGACAAAGCAGCCAAACAAAGGAGCGCGCGAAGTTTCATCATCCTCAGTAGCCGGGGGCAATCGCCCCGGCAAGCTGCCGGCGGGTGCGGCGCCGCCCCGCGCCACCATGACATCCAGCTTGCCGATCGGCCATATTTCGATGTTGAGTCGACTGCCATTCGAGTCGAGGAGGGCGTCCGTCCTTCGGGCCTCGTCATTGCATGAGTTTTAAACATCAGGTCGTGCGCGGGAGCGCCTACATGTCGCTTCGCCTCGCGGCCGGGGCCGGGATCGGCATTGTCGGCATCACCCTCCTGACCCGCTTCATCGGCCCGGCGAACTACGGGATTTTCACCGCGGCGCACGCCACGCTCGTCTATTTCATCACCATGACGGAATGCGGGATCGGGGTTTATCTCATCCGTCTCGACCGCGATGCGCCGGAGGATTTCCACCAGGCGCTCACGCTGCTCGTCCTGTTCAGCCTGGTCGGCATTCTTCTTGGCGTGCCCGCGGCTTTTTTGCTAGAGCATTTCTACGGGTTGCGCGAGGTGCGCACCGCCGTCATCGCGATGGTCCTCGGCCTGCCGCTGGTCCACGTGGTCAAGGTGCCGATGGCGCGCCTCGAGCGCGCTTTGGATTACAAACGCGTCGCGATGATCGAGTTGGTCGGAAATCTCTCTTACTACATGGTGGCGCTGCCGCTGGCTTATCGGGGCGCCGGTCTCGCGGCGCCGATCGCGGGTTGGTGGGCCCAGCAACTTGCGCAACTCATCCAGCTTTATGGGACCGATTATCGGCCGCGCTTTGTCTGGCAACCGTCCATCATCAGGCGAATGGTGTCTTTCGGCGCGCCTTACTCAGTTACCCAGATCCTGATGGCTTTGCGTGATCTGGTGAATCCGCTGGTGGTCGGCCACTTGTTAGGCCCGACCGGCGTGGGCTATGTCGCGTTGGGACTGAAAATCGTGCAGCAACTCGGAATTGTGCGGACCGCGACGGCGCGCATCTCGGTCGCGGCTTTCGCGAAAGTGCAGGGGGAACCGGCGCGCCTGGCCAGGGCTTTGACGGAAGGAATGTTCCTGCAAATCATTGCCGTCGGACCGTTGCTCTGCGCCTTCTCCGTGATCGCGCCGCTGGTGATCCCTTTCGTCTTCGGCCCAAAGTGGGTGCCGGTCTCGCAAATCTATCCCTGGCTGGCGGTCGCCACGATGAT
Organism: uncultured Verrucomicrobiae bacterium; assembly: GCA_963742845.1. GTDB lineage: Bacteria > Verrucomicrobiota > Verrucomicrobiia > Chthoniobacterales > UBA10450 > Palsa-1392. Next base: position 555,034 of record CAVUNK010000005.1, read on the forward strand.
CACCTCCATTTTCCAACTGCATATCTCTGTCCTGACTGTCCTGGCCTTAAACTACCAACAGGCGTTATCTTATTTCGTCCGTCTGGTCCTACTCGTCGCCCTCGCGGCCGTCCTGGTGGCGCGACTTGGGACGACTGGATACGGTATGGCCGAGCTTTTATCACTCCCGCCGTTCTGTTTTCTGCTCCACCGCACGATCAGCGCGCGCATCCAGCCTCTGCGCTACGCCAGCGCATTGATCTGGTTGTTCGCTTTTAGCCTTCCGCTGTTTGCAGCCTACCTAGGCGTGGGCGCGTGGCTAAGTCTATTGATACCCGTAGCCTGGGGCCCCACCCGGCGTGAGCTCTTCGGGATTCTGGACCTCCTCCGTCCTGCCTACGCCAAGCCCGCATGATAACTCCTGGCCAGACGTTACCAAGCCCGGAACTGACGATCGAACAGGGAACGACGCGCGTGGCTCGGTTTCGTTTTAGCCGGCTGGCGGCGGCTCTGCTGGGTGCCGCGCTCATTTTCAATCCTTATGTCATTCCCAGCGAAGCCGAAGGTTCGCCACGGCTGAGTGACTTGATTTCAGTCCTGCTCGCCGTTGTTCTTCTGGTTAGGTGGATTACCGGTTACCGCTACGCACTGCGCTTCCCCGTCGCCTTATGGGTTGTTCTGGGATTGATCGTCGTCTGGATCGCTCGCGAATGGATCGAGAACGGGACGCTCACGACGACGGACCCGGTCAGGTGGGTTCTGGCTCTACCCTATGCTTTCGCGCTCTATCGTTATGCCTCGCGCACGGATACGCGTGCGCCGCTGGTTATCGGGTTGTCCCTCGGGACGGCGGCAAATATCATTGTGCTTGCGCTGCAAGCCGCCGGTCTCACCGAACTCACAGTGCAACTAGGGCTAGCCTCGGGACGTTGGTCCGCGGTCTGGATCAGCGGCGCGCACGAAGCCTTGCGGCCGACCGGTATGTGGGGACATCCGAATGCCAGTGCGGGCGTAGTCGCGCTTTGTTTCCCTTTGGTCTGTGGTTTGATCGACGAGAAGAGACTTAGGCCATGGTGGATCATAGTTGCGTGGCTGGTGGTCTTTGCATCATCCATGCTAACCTATACCCGGTCGGGTATTCTGGTTTCGGGTTTGGCCTTTGTGTTATGGACGAGCCGCTCGCTTGCTTCGGGGCGTTACGCGCGCTGGAAGTTGTCGCTTCTCTTCGCCGCCGTGGTCGCACTGGTCATTATCGGGCCACCTGGGGGGTGGTGGCGCTGGGTCAATGAATCGGATCTCTCGGAGAACTCCTCCGGACGATTCGATTCGACATTTCATGGATTGCAGCTGGCCCTGACTTATCCGCTCGGAATTGGCGGTGACTATGCCCGTCAACTCGCCGCCCTCACCAGTGGTGGGATCGAAGCGACCCATAATGGCTGGCTTTATCTCGCTCTGGTCGGCGGTCTCCCACTGACTCTCTTCTTGCTCTTCGGAGTCACCCGCCGGATGAGTGGACTCTTCTTCCGCAGCACGGTCGAGGGCTGGCTCGCCTTTGCTATCATCGGGCTTTTCTTTTTCGAGGAGTTTCTTCGGGTACCCTGTTTTATCGTGCTGACCCTCTGGTTAGCAATCAAGCCCTGGGGGACGAAGCCAATCCCGAATGAAGATTCTGCACGTTAACTCTCTCTACTACCCGAACGCGATCGGAGGGGCGGAGAGAAGCGTGCAGGCGCTCGCGGAAGCACAAACCAGTCACGCGCATAAGGTGACTGTGGTCACTCTGACGCCGGGCGTCCCTCATATCGGCGAAGTTAACGGCGTCAAGGTTCATTATTTGGGACTGAGGAATGTCTACTGGCCGTTCGGGAACCATTCGGCTTCGAAGGTGGGTAAAGCGGTTTGGCACGCGCTCGATTCCTACAACCCGTTGATGAGCGGGGCGATCGTCGATATCCTCGAGGAGGAAAAGCCGGACGTGCTCCACACTCATAACCTGACCGGATTTTCCGCGTCGGTTTGGCCGGCGGCCACTCTTCATAACCTGCCCGTGGTCCATACACTGCGGGACTATTCCTTGCTCTGTCCGAAAGTGACCATGTTCCGGGACGGGGAAAACTGTGAGCGCCAGCATCTAAGTTGCCAGCTCTACTCCAGACCGAGGACAATCCTTTCCAGGCGCACTAAAGCGGTGACGGCAATCAGCCAGTTCATCCTCGAACGGCATGTCATCGCGGGGGCGTTTGCCGGGGGTTCGATTCGCGAAGTAATCTATAACCCTCAGGCCCCGCATGTTCCCACCGAGTTACCCCCGGCGACCAGTAACCGAGGGTTCGCTTTTGGATTTATCGGACAGCTCACTCCCTCGAAAGGCGTGGGAATGTTGATCGAAGCCTTCGCCAAGCTAGCTGACCCGGCTTGCGAATTGATTATCGCTGGAGACGGCGACCCTGCTTATGTGCAGAGACTCCGGGAAGAGGCGAAGGGAAGCCGAGTCCGCTTTATCGGATTCACCCGTCCGGAGGAATTTTATCCGACCGTCGATGTTTTGGTGGTCCCGTCTCTTTGGCACGAACCGTTCGGTCGCGTCATCGTGGAAGCGTATTCCTACGCAGTGCCGGTTCTGGGGTCGAAGCGCGGCGGGATCCCGGAAATCGTGGACCACCTGCGCAGTGGGATTCTCTTCGATCCCGATAACCCCGAGGAGTTGACTCGGGAACTCCGGCGACTCGCGCAAGACCGCGCTCTCACGCGCGTGCTGGGGGAAGGTGCTGTCCGCAAGGCGAAAGAGTTCTTGCCAGAAACGATCCGCGCGCAATACGATTCGGTCTATTCACGAGTCACCGGCTAGGGTATTCCCGCGCGCTCAATCGTTCACCGCACCCTTCGTCTAAACCTCAGCTTTGCAAGGCCGCCTCCTTAGCTCTGTCATCGGAGTATTAAAGCTTCCTTTCTACTATGGAAAGATGCTGTTGCTGATTGCGCAGTGTAAGGGCCTGCTTCTCTACGCCATGATCAGAAACGGATCGGGCGCCAGATATATCGTGACGCGGCCGGACCTGCCTTCGCCGTACACGGCCTTCTACAAAATCTGCCATCGCCTCGGATATCGGATCACCCGCGACCTTCGCCTTGCAAACGGCCCGGTTATAGCTTGGGAAGATACCACTGTGAGAGGGCCCGATGGAGGTCTCACGATTTACTCGTCGGATCATCGTGTCCTAAACGGCGCCTGCCGCGACATTAGTAAAAAACACGGCGCGCGCGTTTTTGCGGAAGTGTTTGGCTACACCCTGACGGTCGATCCCGAGACCTATGTCGGACCGATGGTGAAAAAGTCCAACATAAACGCGTTTCACGATGGTTCTATCGTAACTGGTCCGCTGCACGAAGCGAGTGCAGACTTTGTCTATCAGAAACTGGTCGATAATGTGGTCGATGGGAGGGTGAGGGATTTACGGATTCCCGTTTTTGGAGATATAATTCCCTACTGTTTGGATAAGCGCATGCCAATTGAGGATCGTTTCACGAATGAAACGGGCAGCGCCACCATTTGCGAGTTGGCGGACATCCTTGCCCCGGAGGAGGTAGCAATGATCTTGCGCTTCTGTCGGGCGGTAGGCCTCGATTACGGCGAACTGGACGTTTTGCGCGACAACGCGGACGGCAGACTCTATATCGTCGACGTGAACAACACTCCGTACGGGCCATTGGATCGGCATATCGAGGTAAGCTGTTATTTCGATCCTACTTCATGGGAGTGTCTCGAGAGAATGTCGCGTGCGTTCGAGAAGGCATTTCTTCGTGAGAGTTAGAGGAACAAAAGGCTTGTCAGTATCCACTTTAAAGAACACCATCAACGTCCTCGTTGATCAGACCCAAGCTGACCACATTGGTGTCTGCGTCTGATCTGTCGCCTAATTTCTGCCTTCCTATGTCCGCGAATCAGACCGTAAAGCACAAGCCGACGCAATTCCGCGATCTCCTCTCGACCGGACGGCTGGAGTGCCTGATGGAGGCGCATAACGGTCTCAGCGCCCGCATCGTCGAGGAAGCCGGTTTCCCCGGGATCTGGGCGAGTGGGCTTTCCATCTCGGCCGCGCTCGGGGTGCGCGACAGTAACGAAGCTAGCTGGACGCAGGTCCTGGAAGTCGTCGAATTCATGAGCGACGCAACCAGCGTGCCGATCCTGCTCGATGCCGATACCGGCTACGGAAATTTTAATAACATGCGCCGGCTGGTCCGGAAGCTCGAGCAGCGCGGCGTGGCGGCGGTCTGCATCGAGGACAAACTTTTCCCGAAGACGAATTCGTTCATCAACAGTGAGCGCCAACCGCTGGCCGACCTGGAAGAATTTGCGGGCAAGATCAAGGCGGTGAAAGACGCGCAAAGCGACGCCGCGTTTTGTCTGGTCGCGCGATTGGAGGGTTTCATCGCGGGCTGGGACCTCGAGGAAATGCTTCGCCGCGCTGAGGCCTGTCACGCCGCGGGAGCGGACGCGCTTTTTATCCACAGCCGGAAAAGGACGCCGCACCAGGTGATCGCTTTTGCCGAGGCCTGGCAGGGCCGCTGCCCGCTAGTGATCGCGCCCACCACTTACTACAGCACGCCGGTGGAAGTGTTTGAACAGGCCGGGATCAACCTGGCGATCTGGGCCAACCAAAATCTGCGCAGTTCGATTTCCGCGATGCAGGCGACGAGCCGCCACATTTTCGAGGAGCGCTCCGTGCGCGGGATCGAGGACACGATCGCGCCGGTGAAGGAAGTTTTCCGGCTGCAAAATGCCGAGGAGCTGATCCTCGCAGAGGAACGCTACCTGCCAAAAGTGCCGGAGTGCGCGCGCGCGATCATCCTCGCGGCGAGCCGCGGCAAAGAGATGGGGGAAGCCACGGTCGCCGCGCCGAAGACGATGCTCCCGGTCGGCGGCGTGCCGCTGTTGCATAAACTCGTTGCGCAATTCCGCGCGGCGGGGGTGCGGCGGATCGCCGTGGTGCGCGGCTATGCGCCCGACAAGGTGAACGCGCCGGAGGTGGAATTTGTCGAGAACACCGAATACGAAGGGACGAGTGAAGTGCTCACGCTGACCAAGGCGATCGATCATCTCGTGGGCGATGTGGTCATCTCTTTTGGCGACATTCTTTTCCGCCGCTACATCCTCAGCAATCTGCTCGCGGAACCGGGTGACATCGTGATCGCGGTCGACGCCGCCTGGCAGCGGAAGCGTTCGGCGAATGCCTACACGGATTACGTTTCGACCACGCGGCCCTATTCGTTGCGCTACGATGACGAGGAGACTTTTCTCACTGCGATCAGCCCGAAGCTCGCGCGCGACGCCATTCACGGGGAATGGATCGGGCTGATCAAAACCTCCGCGCGCGGCTCGGAAATTCTGCGCGAAGCGCTGGGCGAACTGGCGGCGCGGAGCGACTTCCGCAAGCTGCGCCTCGACGATCTGTTTCGTCATCTGCTCGCGCAGCAGCGGAAGGTGCAACTGGTCTATCACACCGGCCATTGGCTCGACGTGGACGATCTCGATGATCTCGCCACGGCGCAGTCCTTCTGAGAAGGTGCGCGCTCTTTCCGCATGATCAGCGCCGCTTCTTTTGTCGAACACCTTCGGGGACTCGGCTATGCGCAATACGTCGGCGTGCCCTGCTCGTTTTTCACCTCGTTCCTGAACTACGTGATCGACGATCCGCAGCTCGATTACCTCGGCGCGACGAGCGAAGGCGAGGCCGTCGGGATTTCGTTAGGCGGGGCGCTCGCCGGTCGGAAGACAGTCACGATGTGCCAGAACTCCGGTCTCGGAAACATGGTGAACCCGCTCACTTCGCTGAACTTTCCTTTCCGCGTTCCGACGTTACTCATCGTGACCTGGCGCGGTCAGCCGGGGGTAAAAGACGAACCGCAACACGAGCAGATGGGACGCATCACGCACCAGTTGCTCGATACGCTCGAGATTCCGTGGCGTCCTTTCCCGCGCGAAGAAAATGAGATCGCGGGCGTGCTCGCGCAGGCGGAAGAATCGATGCGCACGCGAAGCCGGCCCTTTGCGCTGGTGATGGAGAAGGATTCGATCGCGCCGCATGCGTTATCGCGGCGGACCGAGCCGATGAAAGTGCAGACGCAGCTCCGGGAAAATTTCCGCGCTGAGGAACGGCTCACGCGAACCGAAGCGCTCGCGCTGCTGTTGGAAAATCTTCACGGCGACGAAGCCATCGTCGCGACCACCGGCAAAACCGGGCGCGAGCTCTTCACGATTTCCGATCGACCGAATCATCTCTACGTCGTCGGCGGGATGGGCACCGCCTCGGCCATCGGCTTCGGCGTCGCGCATGCGCTTCCGCGCCAACCGGTCGTGGTGATCGATGGCGATGGTGCGGCGCTGATGAAGATGGGTTCGCTCGCGACGATCGGGTTTTACCAGCCGGAAAATTTTCTCCACGTCATTCTCGATAACGAGGTGCACGACTCGACCGGCGGTCAGCAGACGGTCTCGAGCACAGTGCGTTTCGCTCAGGTCGCGGCCGCCGCGAACTATCGCGCGGCCTTCGCGGTCGATCGTCGCGAGGAAATCGGCGCCGCGGTGCGCGAATTGCGCGAGCACGCGGGGCCTTCGCTTCTGCACGTGAAAATTCGCGCCGGCTCGCCCGCGCAGCTCGGGCGACCGACCGTGCCACCGCATGAGGTGAAGGAGCGCTTCTCCTCCTTCCTTCGTTCCCGTTCGCCATGAAGGATTCGCTGCTCTTCACGCCCGGCCCGCTCACCACCAGCGCGACGGTCAAGGCCGCGATGCAACGCGACGTCGGTTCGCGCGACACGGAGTTCATCGAGGTGGTGGCTGAGATTCGGCGCGAGCTTTTGCGCATTGCCGGCGTCTCCCAGGAGAGCGGCTACGAAGCGGTCTTGTTGCCAGGCAGCGGAACCTTTGCGCTCGAGGCAGTGCTTTCGTCGGTCATTCCACCGACGGGCCGGTTATTGATCCTGGCCAACGGCGCCTACGGAGAACGCATGTTCCAGATCGCGGAACGCCTGCGGATCGAGGTGCGGATCGAGCGCTGGGCGGAAAACGAATCGCCTGATCCCGCTATCGTTAGGCAAAAGCTTGCCGCGGTGCCGCCAACGACCCACGTCGCACTGGTTCATCTTGAGACGACCACCGGCATTCTCAACCCGGTCGCGGAGATTGCGGAGGTCGTTAGGCAAGCCGGTGCCGAGTTTATCTTGGACGCGATGAGCAGCTTTGGCGGGGTGCCGCTCGATCTCGCCAGGCTGCCGGTCGATTATCTTGTCTCCTCGGCGAACAAATGCCTCGAGGGCGTACCCGGCTTCGCCTTCGTGCTCGCACGTCGCACTGCGCTTGAAAAAATCGCAGGCTGGGCGCGAAGCGTGAGTCTCGATCTGCTCGCGCAATGGCGCGGACTGGAGCGCGACGGCCAGTTTCGTTTCACCCCGCCCACTCATGCGCTGCTCGCGTTCCGGCAGGCGCTGCAGGAGTTCCGCGAGGAAGGCGGTGTGAGCGCGCGGGCCGCGCGCTACCGGGCGAATCACGATGCGCTCCTCGCCGGGATGCGCGAGTTGGGTTTTCTCGAATATCTCGCGCCGGAACGCCAAAGCGACATCATCACTTCCTTCCGTTATCCCGATCACGCGGGGTTTGTGTTCGAGGATTTCTCTCGCCGGCTCGCGGCGAAGGGCTTCGTGATTTACCCGGGTAAAGTCAGTCAGGCTGATTGTTTTCGGATCGGCACGATCGGCCAGATTTCGGTGCCGCAGGTGGAGGCGCTGGTGCGGGAGATCGCCGCGATTTTGTGCAGATGAAATCAAACGGCCTGGTTCGACAGTTGCGGCGGCCGATCCATTACGGGAAGACGCTCTTCACCATTTCGCGCTGCAAACTCTTGCTCCTGCGCTGGGCCGTTGCGCCACGGCTTCCGGCTAAAATGGATCGTGACCCGGCCGGATGTTCCTTCGCCGCACTCGGCCTTTTACAAAATCTGTCATCGGCTCGGCTACCGCATCACGAGGGATGTGAAGCGCGCGGGCGATCTCATCATCGCCTGGGAAGACGCCACCGTGCGGCGCGCGGATCCCGCGCTCGATGTGCTCGCGGCGAAGCATCATGTCCTGAATTACCGCTGCATCGACATCAACAAAGGCCGGATGGCGGAAGTGTTTGCGGAGATTTTCGGCTACAGCCTGGCGGTCCAGCCTAACGAATACCACGGACGCATGCTGCGGAAGGCAAACGCCAACGCGTCGCATGACGGCGTGGTCCTCGATGGTCCGATCGCGGACGCGAGCTCAGAGTTCACTTACCAGAAGCTGGTCGATAACGTGTTCGACGGTTTTCTCGAAGACCTGCGCCTTCCGGTTTCCGGCAAAGTTTTCCCCTACTGCATGCGCAAACGCGTGCCGTTGAAGGATCGTTTCACGCTCGCCTCCGGCACGGGCACACTCTGCCCGGTGGAAGAAGTATTCTCGCCGGCGGAGATCGCGAATCTGCTGCGCTTCTGCGAGACGGTCGGTCTCGACTACGGTGAAATGGATGTGTTGCGCGACAGCGAGGACGGCAGGATTTACATCGTGGATGTCAATAACACGCCCTACGGACCCTCTTCACGTTGGGCGCGGCGCCCGGGTGAATGGCGCACCCGGCTGCCGCGCGGCTGGTATATCGATGCGACTTCGTGGAGCACCCTGGACCGGCTGGCGGAGGGTTTTGCGCGCGCGTTTGTGGGCGAAAAATCTTAGCCTTGAAGGCCGGCGCGCAGGCCTGCTATGTGCTCCTCCAGGGACGAATCCTATGACGCCCAGATCTCCATTCTGCTATCGCCCAGCGCTCGTCGTCCTTTCGATGCTGCTCGCCGCGTCTTGGTTGAGCCCGAAGGCTGCGGGAGAGGTGATCTGGGGTCATTGCAAAACAACTGCAATCACGAGCACGACCGACGCGCCCACGATCAAGCGCGAGTTGCAGGATATGTGGGACTCCGGCGGACGCTGTCCCCGGATCGACAAGGACTGGACCGCGGCGATCGACGCGGCGCACGAGGTCGGCTTTACGAAGATGATCCTCGTCGTCGGCGGAACGCTGCGCGCGGTGCCCGAGGCGGCGGCCTTCGCGGCAGACGCCGTGCAACTCGCGCAGGCGCATCCCGATGCCTTCATCGAGTTGGGGAACGAGTGCAATCTGAACGGATTCAGCGCCGCGCAATACGCGACGATCGCGAAGGCGGCCTACCAGGCGATCCGCGACGCCGGCCTGCCAAACATTGTCCTCCTCGGCTCGATCGGAAATTCTTCCTCTACGGTCGGCCGCTACTCGATGCTGGATTGGTCGAAACAACTCGTGTTGAACGGATGCGTCGTTGGGCAGGGCTTTGATTGGGCGAATTATCACATCTACGGGAGGCCCTCCGCCGAGGAACCTTATCACCATCTTTTCACCCCGAACTCGGCCGGCGAGTCATGCCAAAGTGTTTTTGGGAATCCGCCCTTCGCGGTGACGGAGTTTGGTGCCTCGCTTTCCAAAGACTGCGGCGGCGATGAGTCCCTGCAGGCGCAAGACATCAGTGAGTGGATGGTCTTGTTCAGGGCTCAGGCGCAGTTCCGTCTCGGAACGCAATACGCCCTCGCCGATGAGGCCCCTGGGATCGGGACTGGTTACGGATTGCGACGAGTCGACCTAAGTCATCGTCCGGCATGGGATAAGTATAAAGAGCAGGCGGACGGCGGGAAAGCGGCCGTCCCTTCGCCGCCGGGCAACCTTCGCGTCTCTCGCTAGCGGATCGCGGTCGACTCGGGCCGCTTGCTGGATAACTGGATTTCTCGTCGGAATCCGTAAATAAGCGTCTCTGATTGTTCGAGTTTCGCGTCGGCGTTGGCCAAAAGACTTCTAGCCATTTTTGCGCCGTTTGTGCTGTAATCTTCGTCCCACTTCTCATGAGACCTTTCATCGAACAGGACGGTGTTTGCCCCGGCGGGACGACTACGCCCATGGCTTCCCTTGCCGCGGGCGCCGCCTATCTCCCGCGCCAACGGCCGGTCGGTCGCGACGGCAGCATGGAAACCCGGCATTCGTTCGGCGAACGGTTGGCCGCCCTGAGTCTGTTGATTGATGCCTTATTAATTTTTGGCTGCCTCGTTTTTTCCTACTGGCTGCGCTTCGAGATCCTGACGGAGGTCGGGGTGAGGCCGGAGAAGGTTCCTTTTCTGCAATACCTGCCTTATATCGTGATGGCGGACTGCTCCTTGATCGGCGCCTTTGCCTATTATGGGACCTACGACCCCTCGAAGCTGCTGCAACTTCGCCAGGTGGGTCTTACAGTCGTTAGGGCGATCATCCTCTGGGCGATCATCTTCCTTAGTTTTGCCCTTATCTTTAAGTTCCAGCCGCCGATCTCCCGGCTCTTCGTCGCGCTCTCCGGTCTCTCGGTCTTTTTTACCATCATCATTTGGCGCTACTGCTTTCACCGTTCCCTGCAGAACGGCGCCGCCTCGGTGCGGTTACGGCAGCGGATCCTCTTCGTCGGCTGGAACGAAAGTGCGGCGAGCCTGAGCGAAAGCATCACCGGAGGTGCGCACCCGTCCCATGCTGTGATCGGCTATGTCCGCAGCGGGCCGCAGGATTTTCCGCTCGCCACCTCGTCAGTCAACGCCCTCGGGGACCTCGAGGATGTGGGCGAAATCCTGCATCAGCAGGACATCGATGTGGTGATCCTTTCGTCATTTGATTTGAACCAGCAAGAGTTGGTCGCGTTGGCCAACCTTTGCGAACGCGAGATGCGCCAGTTCAAGGTGATTCCCTCTTTTTTTCCTATTCTGGTTTCAGGCTTGCGGCTCGAAACGATGAATCAAGTGCCGGTCCTTGGGGTTACGCGATTGCCGCTCGATCATCTTCATAACCGCGCGATCAAGCGGATCATCGACGTTCTCGGCGCCGCTCTCGGTTTGGTGGTCTTCGCGCCGGTGATATTGCTTTTTATGGGGCTCGTCTATCGCGAATCGCCTGGCTCGACCATTTACCGGCAATGGCGGCTGGGCCGCAACGGGCGGCGATTCCAGATTCTAAAAATCCGGAGCATGCGACTCTCCGCGGAGCGCAAAAGTGGTCCGCGCTGGGCGGAACCTAACGATCCGCGCCGGCTGCGGATTGGCGCCTTCATGCGTAAATGGAGCGTCGATGAGTTGCCGCAATTTTGGAACGTCCTAAAAGGGGAAATGAGTCTGATCGGTCCGCGCCCGGAACGGCCTGAGTTGATCGAGTCATTCAAATACGAGGTGCCCCATTACAATGCGCGGCATAACGTAAAGCCAGGCATAACCGGCTGGGCGCAGGTCAAAGGACTGCGTGGCGACACCGACCTCGCGGAGCGAATTACCTCAGACCTGTTCTATATGGAGAATTGGAGCTTCCTTCTCGATCTCCAAATCCTTGCGCTGACCGTGGTGGCACGGAAGAATGCTTACTAACTAACGGCGACGGAGAGAACTTCCTGTAACCCGGCCCACACGGAGGAGACGCAAATCTGCGTCATGCAATCCGTGCGCTGGCGCCGGTATTCAAAGCCGAGATTTAGGTAGCCGCAGCCCGGTGTCTCCGCCGCAACGTTACAAACATTCCTCCCGATAGCTCCCCACCGTTGCACAGAAGTCGGGCCGCTAAGTCCGACCGTAGGAGTTCCGATGGCCGCCGCGAGATGCATGATCCCGGTATTCACACTGACAACGGCGGCGGCATATCTCAGCAACCGAGCAGTTCCGGCCACGTCGAACTGTCCGGCGAGATTCTCCGCCTGTCCCGAAGGCATTTGCTCGACGATCGCCTGAGTACGCGCCTGATCACTCTTCAGTCCGGTCAGGACGACTGAGTATCCCCCCAACGCCGCGAGTCGGGCTAACTCTATCCACGACTCCACCGCCCATTCGCGCTGATGGCTGAGATAACCGCCAGGCCATAAGTGAAACACAAGATATCTCGGCAACTCTATAACCGGTCCGCCTTCCGTCCGGACAATCGGCTCGTGAGTAGGGGTAACACCCAAGGCTCTGATGACTCGCCGGTAATTCGTTAGCTCGTGAACCTGGCTGTCATGCTGGACAGCAATGTCATAGCAAGAATGTCGGGCCTGTCCTGGAGTGTTGAATCCGACCGTGCAACCTGCGCCTGAGAAGGCAGCAATAAGCGCGTCAACTCGCGGCCAGGGCCCGAAGTCCAGTAAAAGGTCGAGCTTTTCCTGGCGCAGCGCACGGGACGCCGCGAGTGGAGCGGTCACGCGAATGCGGGCCATCTCATCATCCTTCATAAACAGCTTCGCGGTGGCGAAATTCGTCTCGCCCGCAAAGAACCGGAACCTTGCCTCGGGAAAGGCGGCGCGAAGGTCCTCGACGATCGCCGAGAGAAGGACGGTATCGCCCATGCACGCGGAGCGCAGAATGCCGATCGATCGAATCGGATGAGGCAGCGAGCGTCGCCGCCTCAGCAGCCCTAGGGCCAGGAGCAACGGTACCCCGAAGACTGCATCCATACGCCGAAGCAACTTATTGCCCCGCTCCTTCATTTAGTCGTGCCGATCAACTCATCGTACAGTTCCAGGTAACTCTTGGCCGCCAATTCCCAGGAGAACCGACTCGCTCGTTGTTTGCCAGCAGCTATCACCCGTGCGCGTTCCGTGGAGGACAAGGCCAGGAGCTTTTTAATCCCGGCGGCGATACTTGGGATAGAAAAAGGGTCGACTAACTCTGCCGCGTCCCCTGCGATTTCCGGAAGGCAGGAGGCGTTCGAGGTCACCACCGGGGCTCCTGCCTGCATCGCTTCGAGTATCGGCAGTCCGAATCCTTCTTCGATCGACGGATAGCAAAAGACCGCCGCACCTGCGTAGGCCTCAAAGAGTTCCTGTTCCGATACATAACCGAGGAGTTTGATCTTGGGGTGACTTGGGATCGTTGCGTCTTCGGAGTCACGAAAACGCGGCTGCTTCCGTCCGACCACCCAGAGCTCGAGTTGCGGTTGTTCCGCGGCCACGAGTCCGAAGGCGGCTACGATTCGTCGGAGATTTTTGTGGGGCTGTAAGGAGCCGACGCAAAGGATGTACGGCGCAGCGGAACGAGCCTGGAGGCTACCGTCCCCGGTCGGCGGGGCCTTCACGCCATTGTATATCCGGTGCGTATTTTTCGGAACCAAGTGAAGGTGAGCCACAGCCTGTGCCTTCACCCAATCTGAGACTGCGACCACCATGTCGGCGGACCTCAATCCTGGTTGAGCGGTCATTCGGTAAACCGCGCGGAACCTGGCGGAATACCATTCCGGGTGGAGCAGGAAACCCAGGTCATGCAAGGTCACAATACTCCGGATTCCTCTCTTCCAGGCGGGACTGGTCGTCATCGGATGATGTGCGACGATAACACCGACTTTGCGGCAGCACCGCGGGAGAACAAACTGTTCCCATAGCTGCGCCCGCCCGCGTGACCAGTTTGAAAAGGGAATCGGAATCAGCCTCGTATCCCTGGCATCGGCCCACGCCGCCACCCCGGGGAACTTTGGGTCCGCAAACACAACCAATGAAACCCGACGACCTGGATCACGAATGATCGCATCAAACAGGTGATAAGCTGCAGTTTGGGTCCCCGTAGGCTGCAGGGTTCCTGAGAAACGCCCATTGAGAGCTACGGCCAAGGCCATGGTGATCTAACTGCCGGTCACAGTTATGCCAGTAACTCGCGCTCGTCCGCTCGACTCGCGCCCGCCGCAGGCCTTGGAGGTTCTTTGGCAGAGGGCACCTCTTCCGTGTAAACCCCATCGCCATAGTTATCCCGGGCACAACCATAGTAAGCAGCGAGCGCCGGATTCGGCGAAACCCGGTTGAAGATAAGGCCGATTGGTTTACCTCCCGCCTCGGAAAGTTTCTTCAGGGCTCGTCCGATCACCTCCCGTGAGGTCCTACCGGATCCCACGACAAGACAGACGGAATCCAAGTCTTTCAAGATCACAAAGGTGTCGCTAACCGGCGTCGCTGGCGCGGTGTCGACCACAACCCGGTCGAAGCGTTGTTTGGCTTCGGTCATCATTTGCGCGAAGGTGGTCCGACTTAGAATCTCAAGTGGGTTAACCACGCGGTTACCCGCGCCGAGAACGAACAGGCCGTCGATACTTGTCCGCTGAGTCGAATCTTCCAGGAGAGCCTGACCCATGACGACATCGCTCACTCCGGTCAGTTTTTCGCCGGCAAAACTTTTGGTAAGCGACCGCAGTCGGAGGTCACAATCGATCAGGAGCGTGCGCATTCCCTGCTGGGCGCAGGCAATCGCATAGTTAATCGCGCAGAAGGTTTTTCCATCACCCGGCATCGCGCTAATCAGGGCCAGGCTCTTCCACTGTGCCTCCGGGCGGAGGAGCGAGATGGATGTCCGCAAGGTTCTGAATCCTTCGGCCGCCAATGTTGCCGGCTGTTCCTGCATGAGGAAGTTACTATGGAGCGCGCCGCCTTCCTGGGCTTCCGGAATTACAGCGAGCGCGTTTAGGCCAAGATGACGCTGCGCCTCGTCGACGGTGCGGAGCGATCTATCAAGCGCGCGGGCGCCGAGGACGAAACCGGCTCCAAGCAAACTTCCCATCACGGTTGTGCCCAGGACAATAAGTGTCCGGTGCGGCGGTACTGGTCGATCAGGCACCAGCGCCGGCGCCTTGATCATGATGTTATCCTGCTGAACACTCCGCACCACATCGGTCTCCTTCATCCGGTTCAACACGGAAGCATAGAGCGCGCGGTCACCTTCAACTTCGCGTTGCAGGACGTTGTAAGGGATCGCCAGCTTATTCAGTTCAAGGGCACGCTGCTCCTGCTCATGGAGGGCTCCTTCCAGCTTCGTCTCTGTTGCCTTAGCAGCGTTGTAGGAGGATTCGATCGATTTAGCGGCGTTCGAAACGGCATTGTCTAACTCAGCGCGCTGCGCCTCCAACTGACTGGTCGCCTGTATCAGTTTCGGGTGCAGCGGGCCGTAACGCGTCGCGAGGTTTGCCACCAGGCCTTCCTGTTCCGCCACCAGCTTCTTTTGTTCGAGCACACCCTTGGAATCGGCGACCGACTGCAACTCCATCAACTGACTTGCCTTTCCATCTCTAAATTTCTGCGATTGGGCATAATCCGCCTCGAGTCTTAGGCGTTCGCCCTTGACCGCAGTAAGTTTGGCGCTGAGCTCCTTCAGCTTTTCTACTGTGATGTTTTGCGTCTCCTCCAACGAGACGGCCCGGGTGCGCTCCTTATAATCCTGCAGAGCCTGCTCAGATTGCCGGAGTTTGGCCTTCAGGCGTGCGGCCTCCACGGCGAGAACGTTGTTCGCTTCGCTGATTCCGCCCAGCCGCTGCTCGGTATTCATCCGCTTGTATTCTTCGACGATTGCGAGCGAGATCTGCTGCGCGAGTTCCGGGCGCTGATTCTGCGCTACCACGCCGATCAAGCGCGTGCCGCGTACCAGCTTGGCAGTAACGGCACGATCAAGCGCCCGGATCAGCTCGTTCTCTGAGTAGGGTTTGGATTTTTTCGACAGACCAAGAGCGGGTCCGTCTAGCTTGCGTTCACGAATAACTCTGGCGAGCAGCGCCGGGCTGCCCAGGCCCTGCTCGATTGTTTTTAGCAGCTCGTCCGACCCCAGGTCTTCACTATTCACCTCCTGGATGTTGATGACCTTGGACGGAGCCTGTTCTACCTGGACGATTGTTTCGGCGGCGTACTTGGTCGGCTTGAGGACGGCGTAGGCGGTCCCAAGCAATGCACCCACCCCAGCGCAAACCGCGATGACTCGGGCTTTCTCGCGCAGGTTATAATAGATCGCGCGGAAATCGATCGGTGTATCAGACTGGAGAGTCGAATCAGAGTCACGCATCAGGTTAGAATCGACTCTCTGAAACCGTGATGACATCGCCGGGGACGACTTCGAACGCTCTACTCTCGCCTTCGCTGGCCATCCTTTTTCCATTTAATCGGTATACCACCTCCCGGCCTTGAACGACGCGCTTAATCAGGACCCGGGAAGGATCAGCGCCGCGCGTGTAGCCGCCCGCCAGGCCGATGGCCTCTAACAGGGTCAACCTCTCCCGATTCGGGAAATCATAACTCCCAGGCTTTTGCACCTGGCCAAGCACTGTCACTCGATATTTGGCAAAGTTGATGACGTTCACCGTGACTTGCGGGTTAATTAGGTAGCCTTTGGCCAGGGCGTCACTGATCGTCCGGGCGGCCTGCTGCGGAGTCTTATCGCCGATTCTCACTTCACCGATGAGCGGTAGCGTCACCGTCCCATTTCGCGAGATGCGAACTTTCGACTCAAGGTCATCCTCCTGAAAGACCTTCACATTTACAAGGTCGTTGGGTGCGAGGATATAACTACTGGCTCGTTCATCGGAAGAATCCGAGGCGGCTTCCTGCCCAATGGCGAAGGAAGCGGCTGCGAGCGTGAGAGTGCAGGTGAGCGAGAGAACTTGGCCAACCGCCCTGGATGGCCAGTGAAGGAACGACGCCATGACCTTAGAAAAGAGCGTCAAGTTGAAAGTAGACGCGGTTCTGATCGAAGATGAATCGATCCACGTTGGAATCGTCATGCCGAAAGGCATAACCGAGCTCGACGGCGGCAGATTTGCTAAGGTCCATTTTCACGTAAGGCTGTAAGAGGATAATATCATCCTGACGCGCGTTCGAGTCATCGATGACGCTGAGATATCGCGCCGACTCATAGCGGCCGATCAGGCCAACGTAGTAGCGCCCGGCAAATCTTTGTTGTGCTTCGAGAGCGACTTCGGTCGCGACGATATCGAAGCCCGGACTACCGGCTGAGTTCTCGACTCGTCGAACGACTCCCAGCGAAAGGGTGGTTTGCTCCCAAGGCTGGTAGCTGAGACCAAATTGGAAGACCGGCTCGACGCGGTCGTCGCGATGCTCGAGTTGTCGGAATTCAACGCCGGCGTTCCCGTAGAGATCAATCTTTTCGCTCATATGATAGCGACCCCTTGCCAGCACTTGCTCATAGGGCTGGTTTCCTGAGTCTTCGACATGGAGCCAGCCCAGAGTCAGGCCCAGGCCCAGGACCGTGCGCGCGCCGAGGCGGTAATTGACAGAGTCTTGCATTACGACTTCCTGCGAGTCGACTTGCGTTGGGTAATGCCTGACTGCTCCGCCCAAGTGAAGCTCGAAAGCGGTGCGGTCGCTGTAGTCATAGAGAGCCGTGAAATCCTGGGAGAAGATGGAGCGTCGCACCCGGTCGCCGACATCGATGTCCGGATCGGACAGAGTCTGAAAACGCGTCTCCGATCCGAGGGTAAGATAGGTCTGCCGCCACTGCGCCCGCACCGCCGCGTCGTGATCGAACGCGTCTTCGCCGTCGTGATCGAGGAAGATGCTTACGGTCGGGGTGTAACTAACGTAGACAAAGTTCCGCGGTTCGTAGCTCTCATCGATCGCCGCCGGCGCAAACGTGTTCAGCCCGAGGCGCCGAAACTCCGGGCGCACATCTCCGATGCCCAGAGCAATCGTGGGTGAGAAGGTAAAGATGAAGTCGGACTGTCTATCGTTTCGATTGATGAAAATATTGTCGTCGTAGGTGGCGCGGCTATCGGCGCGGACGGCCACCTCCAGTTGCGAGCCCGGGCCGAGTGCAATCTGATGCGCGAAAATCGCCGCCACTCCGGTGGCCGCTGATGGATCCTTGCCGTCCGCCTGCGGGAGCGGGGCGATTTCGTCGAGGTCGACGCTCTCCGTCGAATTCGGATCGCTGGGGACATCGGTCCCAATCGAAACGGGGAGGGCCTCCTGCGCGAGTGCGCTGGAGAGACCGCTGGCCGCGGCGAGCAGGAGGCAGACGAAGAAGCTGAGGCGAATGGTATGCACGTGGGTGAAATAGCGCTGTCGGACGGAGGTAAGATTTCGTAAAATCCCGTCCGGAGCGGACTTTACGGATTCCAACCACCGCCGCCGCAGATACCCGTTCTAGAAATAATCGGCAGGAATGTCAACGGATGAGTGACGCCTCTGACAGGTTCAGCCTGCAGGCCTCACGCCTCGACCGCGGCGAAAAGAAGTGCGCGGCAAATTCTTTGCCCGCGCCCTCGCCATCGCTAAACTGCCGGCATGCCTGACTCTCACCTCGACGATTACTTCACCTTTCTTCGTTTCCCGAGCATCTCGACCGACGACGCCTATACGGAAAAGCTCGGTGAATGCGCGCATTGGCTGGTGAAAAAACTTACCAGCATTGGCCTTGAAACGCAGCTCGTCTCCACCCCCGGTCATCCCGTGGTTTGGGCGAAAAACAAGCATCAGCCCGGCCGTAAAACCGTCATGCTCTACGGCCACTACGACGTGCAGCCGCCAGACCCGCTCGACCTCTGGGATTCGCCGCCCTTCGAGCCGGTTTTAAAAAATGGTTTCGTCTTCGCGCGCGGCGCCACGGATAACAAAGGGCAGATTTTCGCGCACATCCTCGGGATTGAAGAGACGATGGCGAAAGAGGGCGATCTCCCGGTCAATCTCCACCTCGTGATCGAGGGCGAAGAGGAAATCGGCAGCGGCAATTTGCCCGGATTCCTGAAGGATAATCGCGACGCTTTGAAGTGCGATGTCGCGCTCGTCTCCGATACCGGAATGATCACGCGCGGTGTGCCGACCCTGAGCTACGGCCTGCGCGGCGTGACCGCGCTCGAGATCAAAATCACAGGCGCGAAGATGGATTTGCACTCGGGTGTTTTCGGCGGCGCGGTCGCAAATCCGGTTACGGCGCTCGCGCGTCTGCTCGCGACTTTGCACGACGAAAATGGCCACGTAGCGATCGAGGGATTCTATGATGACGTGAAGCCGCTGGAAGAGTGGGAACGCGAAGCCTGGCGGAAATTGCCGATCGATGGCGACAAGGAAATCCTCGATGAAACCGGCTCGCCGGCGCTCTTCGGCGAGAAGGATTTCAGCACCCTCGAGCGGCTTTGGGCACGCCCGACGGCGGAGATCAACGGCATCGGCGGCGGGTATCAAGGGAAGGGGACGAAGACCGTGATCGCGAGCCACGCCATGGCCAAGATCACCTTCCGTTTGGTGCCGAATCAGGACGGCGACACGATCCTCAAACTCGCGCACAAACATCTCGAAAAACATCTGCCGCCGGGCGTGACCATGGAGATCACCGATGGCCATAGCGGGCCGTGGTATCTGACTGATCCGCACTCCGCCTTCGGCGAAGCGGCGCAGGCGGCGTTGCAGGAGACCTTCGGCAAACCGGTGGCGCTGATTCGCGAGGGCGGGAGCATCCCGATCGTCTCGCAATTCCGCGATATCCTCGGAGTGGAGACGCTGCTCATCGGCCTCGCGCTGCCCGATTGCCGGGCGCATTCGCCGAACGAGAACTTCCCGGTCGAAAACCTGGAAGCCGGGATGAAGATGAACCAGGCCATCCTGAAAAAACTGGCCTCCTAGAAAACGTGCGCCGCTTCCTCGCGCTCGTGCTCGTGCTCGTGCTCGGTCCTGCCGGCCTGACGCGGGGAGCGGAAGAGTCGTTAGGCGACAAGATCAAGAAGATCTTCGCCACGCCGACGCCGACGCCGACTCCGCATCGGCGGCACAAACAGAGCGCGAAAAAGAAGAGCAGCCCGACGCCGACGCCTTCGCCGTCGCCAAAGAAAAAACACAAGGCCTCGCCGACCCCCTCGCCGGAGGACGACGAAACGCCGACGCCGAAGCGGAAAAAGAAAAAGACTTCGCCGTCGCCGACCGAATCTCCGACGGCCACCGCCTCTCCGACGCCGACGCCGGAAGATTCCCCCAGTCCCTCCCCGGAGCCGAGTGCTTCTCCGGAAGCGAGTTCCACCGTCGCAACGCTCTCGCCTAACGAGATCAAGGGTTACGACGAGAATTCTCCGGAGATCCGCAAGGTTCTCGACAGCGCCCTCGCTCTCACGAGTCGGGATTTGAAATACACTTACGGCTCGGCCGACCCCGAGAACGGCGGGTTGGATTGTTCCGGATTCATCTACTATGTGCTGCGCGAGAACGGGGTGAAAGACGTGCCGCGCGATGCCAGCGGCCAATATGTCTGGGTGCGCAAAGCCGGCAATTTCCGCGCCGTCCTCAGCACGGATCTCGATTCCTTTGAGCTCGATGAATTAAAGCCGGGCGATCTGCTTTTCTGGACCGGCACCTACGACGTGGAAAAGGATCCGCCGGTGACGCACACCATGATCTACCTCGGGACGAAAAAAGAGGACGGCAAACCGGTCATGCTCGGCGCGAGCGACGGGCGGAGTTTCGAAGGGAAGAGCCGCTACGGCGTGAGCGTTTTCGATTTCAAAACCTCGAGCGCGAAAAGCGCAACAAGCTCCGGGCGGCATCCGCGTTTTGTCGGCTATGCCCGGATCCCAGGGCTCGGCGCGCAAAAGGAGTAATCCGCGAAGCGCCGACGTCGCGTGTGCGCTAACCGGAGGCGCGCGTTGCTGCCGGCGAAGCCGCGGGTCGGACCTGTCCGCCGGGTGGGTGAGTAGCGCGATAATGTTTCGTCGCCAACCCGAGCACGAGCATCAGCACGATGAAGGCGATTGTGCGCTGCTCCTGTTTCGTGAGCACGAACATGCCGAGCCGATCGCGGATCTTCATCGCGCGTAGGGGACCGGGTCTTCGAGTCCCGCCTCGTGGAAACCTTTCAACCGCAGCTGGCAGGAGTCGCATTCGCCGCAAGCCCGGCCGTCGGACCGTCGGGTCGTAGCAGCTATGCGTCAGCGCGTAATCGACGCCTAACGATATCCCACGGCGGATGATTTCCGCCTTCGTGAGCTTGATTAGCGGGGTGTGCACCTGGCAGCGCGCCCCTTCGACGCCAGCCTTCGTCGCCAGATTTGCCAGCCGCTCGAAAGCTGCGATGAACTCCGGCCGACAATCCGGATAACCGCTGTAGTCGACCGCGTTGACCCCGATGAAAATATCAGTTGTTCCGAGGACCTCCGACCAGGCGAGCGCGTAAGAGAGGAAAATCGTGTTCCGCGCCGGGACGTAGGTAATGGGAATCCCCCCGCTCATCTCGTCGGCCGCGCGATTTTTCGGGACGTCGATTTCGGCGGTCAAGGCCGAGCCGCCGAAGAGCGCGCAGGTCGATCTCGGCGATCCGGTGTTCCGTTGCGCCTAACGAACTCGCGACCTGCTCCGCCGCGGCCAGTTCCTGCGCGTGGCGTTGTCCGTAGCGGAAGGAGAGCGCGTAAGTCTCGAACCCCTCCGCGCGCGCGATCGCGAGCGTGGTTGCGGAATCGAGGCCACCGCTCAGGAGCACGACGGCCCGCTTCATTCCTCGGCGTCGGGGAACATCGCAGTCACGGTCAGCGCAATGCCGCCGCGTGAGGCGAACTCGGCTTTGATCAGCATTTTCCGCGGCGCACAGGCGGCGACCAGATCGTCGAGAATATGGTTGGTCACTTTCTCGTTGAAGGCTTTTTCGTTGCGGTAAGAGGCGAGGTAAAATTTAAGCGACTTCGTCTCCAGGCAGAGTTCGTCAGGCACGTAGTCGATCGTGATTTCGGCGAAATCGGCCTGGCCGGTGATCGGGCAGAGCGAGGTGAAGTCGGCAGAGTGGAACTGAATCCAGTAGGGGCGCTCGGCGGGGTTTGGAAAGGTCTCAAGGATTTTCGCCGAAGGAGTGGTCGGGACTTTGGTTTCGCTTTTGCCGAGAAGCGTGAGCCTCTTCTTCCCTTTTTTCTTGGCCACGGCGGAACCTACGATTCGTTAATCACGCTTCAATGTCTTTCACAGCGCCTAGTCCGGCGGGCGCAACATCGGGTCGTTCAGGGCGCGTTCGCGGTCGCCGGGTTTGTTGTATTTCCAATACGCGACTTTCAAGGTCCGCTTCAATTTCAGGTGGCTGCCGTCGGCCATGGTCCACTCGCGCAGGAGATGCGGGAAATCGCGGTCGAGCACGAACAGGTCGCGGCCGCCGGCGTGCTCCACGGTGACGTTGATGAACTTCTCGCCGGTCGCGTATTTCACCTGCGCCGGTTTCCAGACGAGCGCGGGTTTCTTCGCGCTGATCACGGTGGGCGCGAGCTGGATCTCGAATGCGCCGTCCGGCGCTTTTTGGAAATCGATCGTGCGCACGCGGAGCGGCAGTTCGTCGTAGAAAAATCCGTTCGGCGGAAGCGTGACCTGCTCGCGGCCGTCGGCCATGCCGTCCCAGTAGGTGTGCCAGTCGTGGGTGAACTGCTCGCCGCTCCGGCGCGCTTCCTGGAAGCTGTTCCCACAACTGTCGTTACTCGTTAGGCTCCATTTCGCGAGGCGACCGTTGTCGGCCCGCCAAAAGTTTGAGTGCATCTGCTGGACCACGTAGAGACCAGTCGGAGCATGGAGAATCTGGTTCAGCTTCAGCACCGGCACTACACCGGCGCGCTGCCCGTCGTCGGCTTTCACGAGTTGGTGAAGATCAAATGGCTCGCGCACGAGGATGTGGAGGGCTTCGTCGTGGCGCAGTTCGCCTTCGCGCATGAGTTGCGCGTCGTAGACGTCGAACTCGGCTTTGCCGTCGTTCCAGTAGCTGCTGTTTTGGATGAACGCGGAAGAGAACTGCGCGTGCGCAGTCGTTAGGCCAGAGACGAGAAAGACCAGCAGGCAGGAAGCGATGCGCATGGGGCGAGCTTCCGGCTTGCCCCGGCCCGCGCAAGCTGGAAGCTTGCGCCGATGGCCGAGGAGATTCCCAACCCCAGCGGGATTGCGCAGGCAGGCGTGATCGATTTTTTCGCGCACGACCCGCAGCGGGACGAGGTCGTGCTCGCGATGTACGAGGCGCGGCCGTGGGACGATTCCGAACTGCAACTGTTTCAGTTACAGGAAAAATTCAACGCTTACGTTTCCTTCCTGCTCGATGGGGAAATGGCCGAAGCGCATCCGGAATTAGCCGGCAAAAAAGCGCGGATCGAAGTGCGCTGCGCGACCGTCCCGGAAGGGCGTGCGCTCGATTTGCTCACGATGATTCATGACCAGCTCGTGCTCCAGGAGATCGAGGTGGAAGTGATCGCGGGCAGTGAAAGCGGCGGCTGCGGAACCGGGTGCAGCTGTCAGGGGTGAGAGCGGCGGAGAATGAGCTAGACTGCAACCATGAAAGTTCCGTTTACCGTCGGCACCGTCGGGCACTTTGGTCTCTCCGTGAAGTCGCCGAAGAAGAGCGCGAAATGGTTCGAGCGCGCGCTCGGTTTCAAGCGGCTCTTCGAGTTCGACGAAGGCGTCGCGGTGGGGAATCAGAACGTGACGATCGCGCTGCACAAAGGAAAGCCGCGGCCGAAAACTCTCGGGCACATGTCGTTCCATCTGGCGAATATGGCCGCGTTGCGCAAGGCGCTCACCCATCTGAAAAAGGCGAAGGTAAAGGTGGAAGACCCGGGCGATGAGATCGGAGCGGAATCAGCCGGCTCCAAGAATATGGGGATCTGGTTTCGTGATCCCGATGGCTACCGCTGGGAGCTGAACGTGCAGAACGGGAAACGGTAAACCCCGTTAATCCTGTCTCAGTATTTCAGGAACGAAACCACCGGGGTCGGATCGAGCTTCGGCCGGCCGTCGAGAAATTCGAGCTCGATCAAAAACTGCGCTTCGAGCAAATCGCCGCCGGCCTTGCGAATAAGCGCCGCAGCCGCGGCGGAGGTGCCGCCTGTCGCGAGGAGATCATCGATGAGCACGATTTTTTCCCCGGGCTCGATGCTGTCGACGTGCATCTCCACTTCGGCGTCGCCGTATTCGAGAGAATAGGCAGCGCTCGCGGTTTTGAACGGCAGCTTCCCCTTTTTGCGGATCGGAACGAAGCCGACCCCCAGCGCATAAGCCACCGCGGACCCGAAAAGGAAACCGCGCGCATCGATCCCGACGACCTTGTCGACCGCGAGTGTGCGGCAGCGCTCGAGGAAACAATCGATCGAAGCGCGGAATAAATCCGCGTCGACCAGGATGGGCGTGATGTCCTTGAAGACGACCCCGTGTTTCGGAAAATTCGGGACGTCGCGCACCGCGCCGCGCAAACGCTCGATCGAGTCAGCAACCATGGCCGGAGGCTAGCTGGTTGCGCTTCGTCGTCAAACTTCCCGGCTTCTCGTTAGGCGAGATCGGCCAGGGCCTCGAGCAGCGCGCTCTGGAGACGCCGACTGCGGGCCGCATCCATTTCGAAAGGAACCGCGATCAGGCGCAGGGCTAAAGGCACGAGAGAACTCTTAGTGGCTGGCACCTGCACCGCGCCGATGTTGCCGCCGCTGATTTTGCTGAAAGGGATAGCACTCGAAAAGCCATTCCGCGCCGAAAGGCGAACCGGTCCCCACGCTGCCGAGCCGAATGTCGTGCAGGATGATCCAGCCGCCGCCGCGCACAAAGGGCGCGACCCGCAGGAGATCTAGCAGCGGATGGGGATGGCAGTGGTTGGCGTCGATGAAGACCAGCTCGAGCTCGTCGCGTTCCGCGAGCTGGCGGACGTGGGTGGAATCGTTAGGCGTGTGCAGCCGCACCGCGGAGGCGAGATCGGGAATAAGCTCTGGAATCTCGAACCCGGTCGGTCGCGTCTCGTCGATCAAACATTGTGTGCGGGTGTCGATGGTGTCGATCCGCGCAGAGCTGTTGCCATGGCGCCGGGCGACGGCGGCGGCGAGAAGCGCGGCGGAGAATCCGGTCAGCGTGCCCAGTTCCACAATCCGCCGCGGGGCAAGAATGCTGGCGCAGGCGGTGAGGAAAAAATAACCTCCGCGCCGATCGCGCCCGGATGCGGATGGGGCCGCTGGAGCATGCGACGAAGAAAATCGATTTCGCCAAGCGGTGGAGTGATCCCCGGTTGATCCAGCAATGCACCCAGATTCGCGTAATCGACCTCGTAAGTTTCGAGCGAAGAGAACGCGCAAAATTTAGCGGGCTCGGGACTCTCGCCCACGCGATGCGAGGCGAACCATTTTCCGACGAGCGTTAGCCACGCGCCGGGACGCGCACAGCGCAGGGTGCGAAAAAAACGCGCGAACGAAACCGGCGAACGATTCGTCAGGGCGTGGCGGCCGGGCTGGCCGCGGGTGGCGGAACGACAACTGCGCCCGCGGGCACGACGCCGACCGCGGCGTCCGCGGCATTCGGTGAGGCAGCGACTCCATTCGGTGCGATCGACCCTTGCGTCGCGGGATTCAGCTGCGCCTTCGCGTCCGCCGCCGCCGTCTGCGCGGCGGCTTTCGGCGGCAACGGCTGCGCCGCTTTCTGGCCCGCGGAAGTTTTCATCAACTCCCGGCGCACGTCGGAACTCGAAACGCTCTTGTGCGCGTAAAGGATCGAGAGCAGCAAAATGGTCCCGAAGAAAATGCTCGCGAGCCAGGTCGTGGCCGTCGTCAGAACGTTCGTCGTCTGCGCGCCGAAGATGTTCTCGGTGACGCCGCCGCCGAAAGCTGCGCCGAGACCTTCGCTTTTCGGACGCTGCATGAGGATGACAAACATCATGAGGAGGCAAACGAGAGCCTCGAAAACGAGCAGGGAATTGATCAGGATGTTCATCGGGACGGGCAATATGTCGAAACCGGGCCGTTTGTAAAACGGCGAAGCCGGCTAGCGGACCGGGACTTTGCGGTGGACCCAGACACTGTTCACGAGGCCGAGGCCAAACATGATCATCAACGCGAACGAACCGCTGTAGCTGATCAAGGGCAACGGCACACCGGTGATCGGGAGCACCGAAATCGTCATGCCGATGTTTTGGAAAATATGGGTGAACACAAGGGTGGTAATTCCGACCGCGAGCAGGGTCCCGAACAGGTCGCCGGCGGTGAAGGCCACGAACAAACATGTGACAAGCAGCAGCGCGAACGCGCTCAGCAGGGTGATCCCGCCCATGAAGCCCCATTGCTCCCCGATTGCGGAAAAAATGTAGTCGTTATGCACCGCCGTGGCCGGTAAAAATCCGAGCTCGATCTGGGTGTTTGGCGCCTTGAAGCCCTTGCCGGACCAGCCGCCGGATCCGATCGCAATCAGCGATTGATTGATCGCCCAAGCCGAGCCCTGCCGGTCAATATCCGGGTTAATAAACGCGGTGATCCGTTCCTGCTGATATGGCTTCAGCACCACGGTGTAGGCGAGCGGCAGCATCGCGAGCGTGATGAGGACGATGCAGATGAGATAACGCAGCGGCAGCCCGCCGACGTAGAGGAGGGCTAAAATTACAGGTCCCCAGATAATGCATTCGCCGAGATCGGGCTGCATCAGAATGAGCAGACAAGGGGCGCCCACGATCGCGCCGCAGAGCGTGAGCCGCAGCATTGGGTGCATCGTGCGGAACTGGCTGAGAAAGAGCGCGAGCACCATGATTCCCGCCACCACCGCGAGCTGCGCCGGCTGGAAATTAATCGGACCCAAATGAAGCCAACTCCGGGAGCCGTAGACCTTTGTCCCGATGAAACGGGTGAGGATCAGGAAACAAATGCCGGCGATATACATCGGAAGCGCGCCCCATTTCACCCAGCGATAATCGATCAGGCTGGTGGCGAGGAAGGCGAAGAAGCCCACCGCGACCCAGTTGGCCTGTTTACGCCAAAACTCCGTCGCCGCCGGGTCCTGCCGCATATAAGTAGCGCTGTAGATCGCGACGATGCCGAAAATGGCCAACGCCAAGGTGTTAACGAGCAAAAGCCAGTTCAGGCCGAGCAGTTTGCGGAGAAACGGGTTCATCGAAAGGGGCTTTTTACCCCGGCGGACGTAAGATGAACACGCCTGCCGGGTTGTCCAGCAACGGAATCTCGATCAACTAATGTTACAATTTTAAGTAGCTCATCGTAAACGATTTGAGTTATTTTGAGATTATTCCTTCAACGCCAAACCTTGTCAGCCGGTCAAAGCCCATTAAATTTCCGGTCCCGCTCACGGAACTTTGCCCGATGCCGAAGAAAGCCAAACGCAAGCTCTCGCGCCCGACGCTGCCGATGCAGCGGCACCTGGCGTTGCAACACGAGGGACGTTGTTTCGATCTGCGCCAGATTTTCGATCGGGTAAACGCAAAGCATTTTCGCGGCCGGTTGCGCGGCTACAAAGTCGTCTGGGGCCAGCGGCGGAAGCAGCGGCCGAAGGAATATTTCATCTTCGGGACGATTCAGGAAGAAGACCGGGTGATTCGGATTCATCCGCTGCTCGATCAGACCTTCGTGCCAAAGTGGTTTTTGGAATACGTGCTTTATCACGAGATGCTGCATTCCGTAGTGCCGGAGGAGACTGATTCCGCCGGCCGCCGTCGAGTGCACACGGAAGAGTTCAATCGCCGGGAAAAAGCTTTCCCGCGCTACCGGCGCGCGCGTCGTTGGGAAGAAGATAATCTCGCGCGGTTTCTGCGTTAGCGGACCTCTTCCGCAACAGGTCGTCCGTCGAGTTCAGACGGCGAGGGAGTCGTTGTGGTGTTCTTTTTGATGAGGTACCAGAGCGCGGTCGCGAGCAGGAGGGAGATCAGCTTCGCGCGCCAGTTGTTCAGGATCATCTTCTTCATAATTGCGATGGAGCAAGACTTCGCCGAGCCGCTGCCGGAATGATTCCGGGGTGAAATTGCGCTCGAGCCGGCGGCGATAACAGATCGAAATCCCGCCGGTCTCTTCCGAGACCACAATCGCGACCGCGTCGGATTCTTCCGTGATCCCGAGCGCGGCTCGATGCCGCAGGCCGAGGCTGCGGTCGAGCGTCTCGCGCTGGCTCACGGGAAATATGCAGGCGG
This sequence comes from uncultured Verrucomicrobiae bacterium, assembly GCA_963742845.1. GTDB lineage: Bacteria > Verrucomicrobiota > Verrucomicrobiia > Chthoniobacterales > UBA10450 > Palsa-1392. The sequence continues at coordinate 582,721 of CAVUNK010000005.1, forward strand.
CGGCGGCGATTCGGCCGTTGCGCACGATCACGCCGCCGTCGTGCAGCGCAGATTTCGGATGGAACAACGTGAGCAGCAGTTCGGTCGAAAACGCTGCGTCCACGACCACGCCAGTCTCCTCGTAAACCTTGATCGAAGTGTCGCGCTCGATCGCGATGAGCGCGCCAAATTGCTTGTTCGCGAGCTGCGTCACGACGTCGGCGAGGTCGTGCACCGTCTCGCGTTTCTCACTCGTTAGGGAAAAAATCGGATGCCCGCCGAGTTCCGCGAGACCGCGCCGCAATTCCGGCTGGAAAATCACCACCAGTGCGACCGCGATAAAGACCGAGAAACTCCGAATGATGAAACTGATCACGACCAGGTTCAGGAGTTGGGAAATCAGCGTGAGCGTAAGGAAAACGATCGCCAGGCCAGTCAGCACCTTGGCTCCGCGCGTGCCTTTGAAATAGAGGTAGCCGTAGTAAATCCCCACGCTCAAAAGCACGATCTCGAACGCGCTCCGCCAGCGCTCGAAAAACATCTGCGTGAATTGATGGATCATCGACTGGCTGCGAGCAGCGCCTCCGTTGTCCGGAGCGCGTCGGCATTTTCCGCCACATCATGGACCCGTAAAATCTGCGCCCCGCGCTCGCGCAGGAGCGAAGTCATGGCCACGGTCGAGGTCGCTTTCTCGAGCGGCGCGGCGGTCATTTTCCCGAGGAAAGATTTGCGCGAAACGCCGACCACGAGCGGGCGATCGTCGATCCGAAGTCGCTCGAGATGGGCGAGGAGCGCGAGATTGTGCGCGACCGTTTTTCCAAACCCAATCCCGGGATCAAAAGCGAGGCATGTCGGATCGATCCCAGACCGTACGGCCAGCTCATATTGCTGTCGAAAAAAATCCGCCACTTCCGCGACCACATCGTCATAAGCCGGCTGGAGTTGCATGGTCTGCGGCGTGCCCTGCATGTGCATGATGATGAGGGCCGCGCCTGTCTCGGCCGCGAGCCCAAACATCGCGGGATCGCCCCGGCCGCCGGTGATGTCGTTGATGATCGAAGCGCCAGCGTCGAGCGCGGCCCGCGCCACCGACGCCTTGGAAGTGTCGATCGAAAGGCGAACCTGCGCGGATTGCGCGAGACCTTCGATCACCGGAAGCACGCGGTTGAGTTCGTCGTTAGGCGAAACCGGTTGCGCGCCGGGCCGGGTCGATTCGCCGCCGATGTCGATGATGTCGGCGCCGTTCTGCGTCATCGTGAGGCCGTGCTCGAGCGCGGCCTCGGTCGCAAAGAATTCGCCGCCATCGGAAAAGGAATCAGGCGTGACATTGAGCACGCCCATGATCATGCCGCGACGTCGTGAGGTCGACGACGTTGCCATCCACTTTCCAAGTCGCCGCGGTCATCCTCCAAGAGACTATCACAGCCGGTATTTTATTCGACCGCTGCCTAACGGATCGAAATGTCCGCTTTCAATCGCGCCGGTTTCTTGGATGCTCGGGAAAGAGCGGCGATGAAAAAACAGAGCGACCTCAAAACCAGAATCCTCACCCTGATGCGCGGGCCGAAATACCGGCCGCTCGACAAGGTCGAGTTCAGCCGCGCGCTCGGGATGAAGAGCGACCATCGCGGCACGGTCAAGCAGGCGCTGCGCGAACTCGAGCGCACCGGCGACATCGCGCGCATCCGCAAGAACCGCTACGTCGTCCCCGCCGAGGCCGACCTGGTCACGGGTAAAATCCAGATCCACCAATCCGGTTTCGGCTTTCTCGTTAGGGAAAATTCCACCGAAGGCGACATCTTCATCTCCGCCGAAAACACCGGCACGGCGATGAACGGCGACCGCGTCGTGGCGCGGATCACGCGCGATGTAGCGTTCAACCGCGCCCGCACCGGAAGTGCCAGCCGGCCCGAGGGTCGGGTCATCCGCATTCTCGAACGGGCGCATTCCACCATCGTCGGCACGGTGCAGCAGACGCGGAATTTTTCCTACGTCGTGCCTGACGACCCGCGGATGGTGCACAACGTCTACACGAAATTGCAGGCGCCTCCCGGGACGCAGCAGGTGCCGACGCCGGGCGACAAAGTCGTCGTTAGGCTGGAGGTGTGGGAATCGCGCCACGTCAATCCCGAGGGCGAAATCGTCGAGGTGCTCGGCCGCGCGACCGACCCGGGCGTCGACATGCTTTCGATCATCCGGAAGCATCATCTGCCGACGGAATTTCCCGCCGAAGTGCTCGCCGAAGCGGAACGCGTGCCCGAGGTCGTCGACCCGACTCAGTACGGCCCGCGGGAAGATCTGCGCGACCGGTTCATCGTCACGATCGACCCGGATGACGCGCGTGATTTCGACGACGCGGTCCATGTCGAGAAGCTCGCCGGCGGCGATTGGGAACTGGGCGTGCACATCGCCGACGTCTCGGCCTACGTCACGCCCGGGAGCGCGCTCGATCGCGAGGCGTTGAAGCGCGGGAACAGTGTTTACCTGGCCGACCGCGTCATCCCGATGCTCCCGGAGCGACTGAGCAACGGGGTCTGCAGCCTGAATCCGCGTGTCGTTAGGCTGACCCATTCCGCGTTCATCCGCTTCACGAAAAACGGCGCACCGAAGAGTGCGCGTTTTGCCCGCACGATCATCCAGAGCGCGCACCGGCTGACCTATAAGGAGGCCTACGCGATCCTGCAGAAGCCGCCTAACGACGAGCTGGGCGAGCGCCTGCACACCGCCTGGTCACTCGCCTCGATTTTGCGCCGCCGCCGTTTCACGCAAGGCTCGCTCGATCTCGATTTCCCCGAGGTGAAAGTGATCGTCGATCGCGTGACCGGGAAGCCGCTCCGGCTCGATCGGATCGAGAACGACGAGTCGCACCAACTGGTCGAGGAGTTCATGCTCGCGGCGAACGAAGCGGTCGCGCTGGAACTGAAAAACCGGCTCGTCCCGAGCGTTTACCGGGTTCACGAACAGCCGGATCCAGACAAGCTCGCTGAATATCGCGAGCTGGTGCAGAGCTACGGCTTCCACGCCGGCGACCTGACGAACCGCGCTGAGCTCCAGCGTTTGCTCGCTTCTTTTCGCGGCAAGCCGGAAGAGCAGGCGCTCAAGATCGGCCTCCTGAAAAGTCTCAAGCGCGCCCGCTATTCGATCCAGCCGCTCGGCCATTTCGGGCTCGCGAAAAACAACTACACCCACTTCACCAGCCCGATCCGGCGTTACGCGGATCTCGTCGTGCATCGCTCGCTGGCCGATCGCGGCGGGAAGAAGAACGACCGTCGCGGAGCCGGCGATCTCACGAGTATCGCCGAGCACATTTCTACCACCGAACGGGTCGCGGCTGACGCGGAAAACGAGTCGGTGAAGATGAAGAAACTGGAGTTCCTCCAGGCGCAGGTCGGGGCAAAGGATCCGCAGGTTTTCCGCGCCACCGTGCTCGACGTGCGCAACTACGGCCTCCTGATCGAGCTCCCGGACGTCCTCCTCACCGGGATGATTCACATCTCGTCGTTGGAAGGCGATTTCTACGTTTTCGACGGCCCGCGCCGCCGCCTCGTCGGTCGGCAATCCAAACGGACCCTCGCCGTCGGCGAAGTCCTGCAGGTCGTGGTCGCCCGGATCGACATCTTCAAGCAACAGGCCGACTTCGCGATCGCGAAAAAGCACTCGACCACCCCGCTCGCTCGTCCCCACACCGGTCGACGTCGTCGTTAGCCGCGGCAGTTACGCCGGGTGCGGGGAGGTCGGCGCGCGGCGCAAGATTCTGCTTCCATTTTCGGTTTGCGTCGTTGTAACATCGGCGCCTTCTCAAATGGACAGCATCCTTGAAACAAGAGAGTTGGAGATCGAGCGGAAGATTTTCGCGATCGATCTGCGCGAGAACGGCCGCGGAAGATTCCTCCGCATCACCGAGGAGAGCCAGGGGCACCGCAACGTGATCATCGTGCCCATCTCCGGCGTCGACGATTTCGCGGATGCGATCGACGACGTCCTCGCGGCTGAGCCCGCGGGCCAGAACTAAGCGACGGTTCGTCTTCGTTTTCCCTTCCAGAGTGCGGTGCGCGGCGCCGCCCAGCGGTGTGCGTTGACACGCCGGACTCGTCCCTTAGCTTTTGCTTCCTTTCATTTGGCGGGCATTTCTCTCTCACTTTTTCCATGGCAACAAAAACCAAATCAGCACGTTCCAAAGTTGCGGCGAGAGCCTCTGTCCTACCCAAATCCAAGGCCGCGAAATCAGCGAAGTCGAACCCGAAAACCGCGCGCCACGTTTACAATTTCGGCGACGGCAAAGCCGATGGCGACGGGAGCATGAAGCCTCTCCTCGGCGGCAAGGGCGCGAACCTGGCAGAAATGACGCGCATCGGTCTGCCGGTCCCTCCAGGTTTCACGATCACGACCGAGGTCTGCACTTACTATTACGAGCACCGGAAGAGTTATCCGCCCACGCTCCAGGCCGAGATGGAAAAAGGGGTCGCGAACATGGAGCGGATCATGGGCACGAAGTTCGGCGACACCGCGAAGATGCCGCTCCTGGTCGCGGTCCGTTCGGGCGCGCGCGACTCGATGCCGGGCATGATGGATACGATTCTGAATCTCGGTCTGAACGACGAGACGGTGAAAGCGCTGGTCAAGGCGACGAACAACGAGCGCTTCGCGTGGGATTGCTACCGCCGTTTCATCCAGATGTATGGCGATGTGGTGATGGGTGTGCAGAAACGCGAAGGCGAAGATCACGACCCGTTCGAATCAGTCATCGAGCACTACAAGGACGGAAAACACGGCAGTCACGAGATTGATGACTCGAAGCTCGACGCCTCCGATTACCGGGAGTTGGTTGCGCGTTTCAAGAAGCTCGTAAAAGAGCGCACCGGCAAGGCATTCCCAAACGATCCGTGGGATCAGCTCCGCGGCGCGGCGAGCGCGGTCTTTGGTTCGTGGATGAACGATCGCGCAATCGTTTATCGGCGGAAATACAACATCCCGCAGGAATGGGGCACCGCCGTGAATGTGCAGGCGATGGTTTACGGTAACACTGGTTCTAACTCTGGATCCGGCGTTGCCTTCACGCGGAACCCGGCCAACGGAGTGAACGAATTCTATGGCGAATTCCTGATCGACGCCCAAGGCGAAGACGTGGTCGCGGGGGTGCGCACGCCGCAGCCGGTGCTCGAGTTAAAGAAACTCATGCCGAAGGCTTACGCGGAGTTGCTTCAGGTCCGTGCGCGGCTTGAGAAACATTTCAAGGACGTCCAGGACGTCGAGTTCACGATTCAGGATCGGAAGTTATTCATGCTCCAGACGCGCAACGGCAAACGCACTGCCGCGGCCGCGCTGAAATTCTCCATGGATATGTATAAGGAGAAGCTAATCGACTGGAAAACCGCGGTCCTGCGCAACCCCGCGGACCAGCTCGACCAGTTACTCGCGCCCATTTTCGACCAGGCCGAAATCAAGAAAGCGAAAGCCATCGCCAGCGGCCTCCCGGCCGGACCGGGTGCTGCCTCCGGCAGAATCTATCTCAACGCTGATCGCGCCGCGGCCGCTGCCGAGAAGGGCGAAAAAGTCCTCCTCGTTCGCAACGAAACCAGTCCGGAAGATCTCCGCGGCATGATCGCGGCTGAAGGCATTCTGACCGCGAAAGGCGGCGTCTCGTCGCACGCCGCGCTCGTTGCGCGGCAAATGGGTAAGGTTTGCATCTGCGGCGCCTCCGCGCTGCAGATCGACTACGCGAAGAAAACGGTCACCGCCGGCGGTCAGGTCTTCAAGGAAGGCGACTATCTCTCAATCGACGGCACGGCCGGGACCGTCTACGCCGGCCAACTCGCGACCGCACCGAGCGAGATCGTTTCCGGCACGTTGGAAGGCGACAAGGCCGCGCAGAAAACCGAAAAGTTCAAGGCCTTTAATCAACTCATGCAATGGTGCACCGACCTCGCGCGCCTCGACGTGCGCTGCAACGCTGACACGCCTGAACAAACGGAGAATGCGTTGGCCTTCGGCGCGGTCGGCATCGGGCTCACCCGCACCGAGCACATGTTCTTTGAAGGCGATCGCATCGACGCGATGCGCGAGATGATCCTGGCCGATAACGTCGAGGATCGGAAAGCCGCGCTCGCGAAGCTGCTACCCTATCAGCGCGAGGATTTCATCGGGATCTTCAAAGCTCTCAAAGGTTTCCCCGCTACCATTCGTTTCCTCGATCCGCCCTTGCATGAATTCCTTCCGCACGACGCCAAGTCGCAGGCCGAGCTCGCGAAAAAAATCGGAGTGTCCGCCGAGAAAGTTTCCCAGCGGGTAGCGCAGTTACATGAGTTCAACCCGATGCTGGGTCATCGTGGTTGCCGGCTCGGCATTGCGTATCCGGAGATCACCGAGATGCAGGCGCGCGCGGTTTTCGAAGCGACTGCTGCGGTCATGAAAAAGGGATCAAAAGTGACTCCCGAAATCATGATCCCGCTGGTTGGTTTCAAAAAGGAACTCGATCTCCAAGTCGAGATCGTCCACCGCGTCGCAAAGGAAGTGATGGCTGCGAAGAAGACCGACTTCAAATACCTCGTCGGCACGATGATTGAAGTGCCACGCGGTGCGCTGACTGCTGATAAAATCGCGGAGACGGCGGAGTTCTTCAGCTTTGGCACGAATGACCTTACCCAGACCGCACTCGGCATGAGTCGCGACGACATGGGTAACTTCCTCATGGCTTACACCGAGAATGAGATCTTCAAGAAGAACCCGTTCGCAACGCTTGACCAAAGCGGAGTTGGCCAGCTCATGCAGATCGCAGTCGAAAAAGGCCGCCAGACTCGGCCCAGGATCAAACTCGGGATCTGTGGCGAACACGGGGGCGATCCGGACAGCGTCAAGTTTTGTCATCGCCTTGGGCTTGACTATGTGAGCTGCAGCCCCTTCCGGGTGCCGATCGCCAAGCTTGCCGCGGCGCAGGCTGCGGTGACTAAGAGTTAGGTAACTCTGAGCTTCCGGCAGTAGAACGCCTCGGCATAAGTCGAAGCGCATTCCACCCCGCGCAGACGCATCAGTGCGAGAAAGGTCTCGTCCGCGAACCAATGCTTATTGCCTTGGGTTTGGAAGTGATGACAGAGATGCGCCGCCTTTTTTCGCGCCAGCTTTTCGTCGAGCGGAACGAAGAAATTCGGTGCGCCGAGATCGCCGTCGTACTTTGGAATCTCATACTCCAGGATGAGATGGTCGCGGTAAGTGTTCCAGGCCAGATCCGATAGGAGGCGATGATCCTGATGTCGATCCTCCCGGTGATGAGTGAAAACGACATCCGGCGTGAAAGAAGATTTCAAGGTCTCAAAAAACGCCTTCACCTTCGCGCCGTGGTAAGGAAGAAAACTTCCCGGGAACTGCTTCACGATGACCTTGTGCGAACCCTTTGGTAACCACGCCTTCGCACTCGCCCGCGCCTCCTTTGCACGTTTCCCCTCCGCCGTAAATACGACCCATTGCACCTGCAGATCCGGCCGCGCGGAGAGCCACTTCGAGAGCGTGCCACCACAACCGATCTCGATGTCGTCAGCATGCGCTCCGAGACAGAGGACATTCTGCGCGGCTGCGGGAAGACCTAGCTCAAGCATGACGGCTCACCGCGCATCCCAGACGCGCCAGGGAGCGCGTCCGCTGGCGTGCAGGTCTTCCAGTTGTTGCTTCTCCTTGAAGGTATCCATGCATGTCCAAAACCCACCATAAGGATAGGTGACCAATTCCCGGGCGGCGATAAGTCGACGGAACGGTTCCTCAACCAAATCTTCGCCTTCGTTGATGTAATTAAAGAGTTCCCTGCGGAAGACGAAGTAGCCGCCGTTGATCAGGTTCCCGGAGCGGGCGATGTGCGCGATCTCATTGACCACGCCATCCTCTCCGACCGAAACGGTGTGAAAGCTCGCGGTCGGTGTGACTCCGAGAAAGCACGCGACCTTTCCCTTGGCGAGGAAGTAATCAATCTCCTGCGGCAGCACGAGATCCGTCAGACCATCCACATAGTTCGCCAGAAAAACATCGTCCTCTTCGACAAACTGGCGCACGCGGAGCAGGCGTTGACCGATATTGGAGTTCTGGCCCGTATCGACAAAGGTGATTCGCCAATCCTCAATATCCTTGCGCAGGAGATCCACCTTTTTCCCGCCGTCTGAGAGGACGAAATCGTTCGAGACGCACTCATTATAGTTAAGAAACGACTGCTTGATGATGTCCGCGCCGTAACCGAGGCAGAGGATGAACTCGGTGTGCCCATAGTGGGCATAGTCACTTCATCAGATGCCAGAGCAGGGGACGGTAACCGATCACCGCCATGGGTTTCGGCACCGGCTGCGGACCTTCCCGCAGACGCATTCCCTGACCACCGCAAAACAAAACGACCTTCATGAATTTCTCCAGCTAGTCATACACCGTGACTTCGGGGATCGGCACGACAAATTTACCGCCCCATTCCCGGATGAAGTCATTTTGCTTCATGATTTCATCCTTTAGATTCCAAGGCAGGATAAAAAGATAGTCCGGTTTGGTTTCGTGAATGCGGTCGGGGGCATGGATCGGAATCCGCATCCCCGGCGTGAATTTTCCCTGCTTATAGGTGCTTCGATCGACGGTATATTCCAGGAAGTCCGTCCGGATCCCGCAGTAATTGAGCAGGGTGTTGCCTTTCCCCGGCGCGCCGTAGCCCGCAATGGTCTTGCCCTGGTTTCTGGCCTCGATCAGAAAGGCGAGGATGCCTCGTTTGGTGGCTTCCACCCTGGCTGTAAATGCGGAGTAGCGGTGAAGCTCGCGAATTCCCCAACCGGCTTCGTCCTGTCGGACTTTGGCAGTTGCCGCCGAAACTTCTCGAGTCGAGTCATCGGCGTGACAGGCGTAAATCCGCAAGGAACCACCATGAGTCGCGAGCTTCTCGACATCGAAGAGTCGCAGGCCGTGAGCGCTAAAAATCGCTTCCACCGTCGTGAACGAGAGATACGAAAAATGCTCATGATAGATAGTGTCGAACTGGTTCTCCTCGATCAACCGAACCAGATGAGGAAACTCCATCGTGATCACGCCTCCTGGTTTCAGGAGGAGCTTCATCCCGGCGACGAAGTCATTAATGTCGGGAACGTGTGCCAGAACGTTGTTTCCTAACAACAGGTCAGCCTGCCGGCCTTCTGCGGCCAACCGTTGCGCGAGTTTCGCACCGAAAAATTCGGTCACGCTCGGTATCCCTTTTGCGATTGCAGCCTGAGCAACATTTTTAGCAGGCTCGATCCCGAGAACGCGAATGCCTTTTTCGACGAAGTATTGCAGCAAATAGCCATCGTTACTCGCGATCTCCATGACCAGTGATTGCGGGCCGAGGTTTAGCCGGTCGGTTATCGTCTCGACATAGGACTTGGCATGAGCGAGCCAGCTGTCGGAGTAGGAAGAAAAGTAGGCGTATTCCTCGAAGATCGCCTGCGGCGAAACGTGCTCGGGAAGCTGGACCAGAAAGCAGCGCTCGCAGACGAAGGAATGCAGCGGATAAAGCGTTTCTGGTTCCCTCAGCTGGGCAGCTGAAACATAGGATTCGCAGAGCGGCGAAAGTCCGAGATCCACGAAGGTGTGGCGTAGTGGTGCCTCGCAAAAACGGCAGGTATAACTGGTCTCGGTCAGCATCGGATCAAGCGTGGGCAAAACTCACCGGCGCGGTCGGCTGCAACATAGGAATCTGCTGCGCCACATGGCGACCGATTTCCAACGAGGCGGTGGCGGCAGGCGAAGGGGCGTTGCAGATATGGATGGAGTTCGGCCCGGCAATAAGCAGGAAGTCACTGACCAATGCGCCATTTGGCGAAAGCGCCTGAGCGCGCACGCCGGATTGAGCGGGAACCAAATCACCTGCCTGAATCGCGGGAATGAGTCGCTGAAGGCTTTTCACAAATGCCTTCTTGCTCCAGGAACGATACATTTCGGCGAAGCCCTCCTTGTAGTGTCTGCGGACAAGATTCCAAAAGCCACGGTAGGTAAGTGTCTCCAGCGCGTCCCCGAAATCGAAATCCGTTTTGTGGTAGCCTTCTCTTTGCCATGCGAGCACCGCATTCGGTCCAGCATGAACTGAGCCGTCGATCATTTTCGTAAAGTGAACCCCAAGGAATGGGAAGGCCGAGTCGGGCACCGGATAGATCAGGGAACGGACCAAATGACGTTTTTCCGGCACCAGCTCGAAGTATTCCCCGCGAAAAGGAGTAATGCGCGCGTCCAGCTGGGCGCCCGCTTTCCGGGCCAGCCGGTCGCTTTGCAGGCCGCCGCAGTTGACTACGAACCGTGTCTCGACCTCGCCGATGTTGGTTTCCAAAACCTGGAAGCCGTCCCGCGGAAGAATCCTTTGCACTTCGGTTCCAGTCTGCACGATCCCACCACGGTCCGCGAAGAGACTTACGAATTGGGCGCAGACGGCGCGGTAGTCAACGATCGCGGTCGAAGGAACCGCCAAGCCGGCTAAACACCGGACGTTAGGTTCCACTTCGCGAACGGCTTCCGCCGACAGGGGAGTTACCGTGAGTTCGTTTGCTAAGCCACGTTGGCGAAGGTTATCCAAGAGCGGCAGCTCATCCGGCGTAGTCGCAACGATGACTTTACCGCACACCTCAACCGGGATGCCGTGCTCGCGACAGAATGCGATCATCGAACGATTGCCTTCCCTTGCGTAACGGGCTTTAAGGCTTCCGGGCGCGTAGTAGATTCCGGAGTGAATCACTCCGCTGTTCCGCCCGGTCTGATGACTGGCGACCTGGGATTCCTTCTCCAGAACGGCGATGCGCAGACCGCGCTGACGCTTTGCCAGGTGCAGCGCAACACTTAGGCCGACGATCCCGCCGCCGATGATGGCGCAATCAACTTTCATCGATTGACAGGTGAGAGAAGGTCAGTCGCCGCAAGCGCGTCCGCCGCCGCCTTGATGCGAACGAAAGGAAGGTCCGCTCGCTCCGCGATATCAAGCAGCGAGTGGTGACCGTCGGAGAGATTCAAAACCCAGAGAAGCGCCAGCTCGTGCACCCGTCGATCCGCCGTTGCCGTCGCGCCTTCGTAGAGGCCGCGCTTGCCGAGTTGCGGCTCGCCTTTAGAGCTTTTGTTTAGGTAAAACGAGTTGTTCTCGATCAGTTCGATTGCTTCGCGGCACCTGGCGAAAGAGTCGCCCAGTGCGTCTTCCTTCACGAAGTCGAGGTTATCGCCCGAGCTGTGATACTCGGGAAAAGTGCCATGGACAGAGCGCATCAGACAGCCCACTGGAAGATTGATTCCCGGAGAACAATATTGTCGTTCGTCGTAACCGTAAGGCGAGAAATCCACCAGATTGTAGGTGTCGCCCGAATGCTTCAGGATGTGGGCAAAGGCACGATCGATGTCGGCACTACCTTGCCGGCTACGCTTGTAGGTGATGGACGCGGGATCGCCCACGCAGGTGAGAACGAGACCGTGAAGGATCCGCGCCAGCTGCGCCTCATTGCGGGCGAGCCAGGTGATGGCTCCGATGCTTCCGGGAACGAAGACGAAGCGGTAAGAATACCGACGCGGCGCTGACCGAAGGTACAGTGCGAGCGCGACTGAAAGAGCCACGCCGGAGAGATTGTCGTCGGCTAGCGATGGGTGACAGATGTGACTCGAGATCAGGAATTCCCCCCCGGTCTGCCCCGGAAGGAAAAACTCTCCGTAAGTAAGGTGACCGTTGGCGAGCGAGGAATCGATACAGACGTCGTATTCTCCCTTCGGATCGAATCGCGCCAATTGCTTCTCACTCAAACAGAAGCCCCAGGATTCCTTGTAATAGGAAGTGCGGTAGGGAATCCAAGACGGATTCTCTGGCACCGTAAAGAGATGTTCTCTTAGTTCCTCGAAACCCATTGTGCGTCGAACCGGAACGCTGTAGCCGACCACGTGGAGGTTTAGCGTTCGGAAGTCGACCAACCGTTCGCCCGCAGCGTTCGCGATCCAGGCATCGCGGATGTTCCATTCCCGCGGGATTGTCCAATCAAAGACCTGGGTGCCCGTAGGAACCTCGTGGACTTCGAGTGGCAGCTTCTCGCGCAGGATCGCGAGAGTTTCCCGGACGCCGTCGCCGGTGATGCTGCGACAGATGGGATAGAGACGCGCGATCAACGCGCTCATGGTTTGTGCCGGCTGCGTCATCAGGAAAACGCAGGCCAGGTAAGATCCTGCGGAGAGATAACCGCGACCGGCAAAGGCCATGCGATGGCCAGGACGGGATCATCGTAACGATAGCCGGTTCCGCAATCTGGGTTGTAGAACTCACTCATCTGATACTCCACCTCAGAGTTATCCGTGAGCGTCTGAAAACCATGAGCGAATCCTTCCGGCACAAAGAGTGCGCAGCGATTCTCGGCCGTTAGCTCCGCGGCAAAAGACTTACCCGATCGACAGTCGACGATGACATCGTAAATGGCGCCGCGGACGCAGCGCACGAGCTTCGCTTCGCGGGAGGGGGCTTTTTGGTAGTGCATGCCACGGAGCGTCCCGGCTTTGTGATTAAACGAGGTGTTGCACTGGACGATGTTTGAGTTCAGACCGTGCGCGTCGAATTCGCGCCGGCAAAATGTGCGGGCAAAGAGGCCCCGCTCGTCCCGATGCGGCTCGAGATCGATCAGGTAGGCGCCGGGAAGCGGAGTTTCGGTAAAGATCACTGCGGCGAGACGGCTCCGTTGCTCCAGAAAAAATCCTGGTCGATCTGCTGCGTGCGAATCAGGTGCTCGAGTTGTTTCAAGCGGGTGAAGCCCGGTGAGTTGAAGAGCTCGGAAGTCATCGCGACTTGCTGGAAGACATGGCGTAACTGCGCCGCGCCGCGCCGGGCATCCCAGGCGCAACGGAAATCCGGGAGCGCACCCTTAATCTTATCGAAGGACACGCGATAACTCCGGTTATCAGAGCCTTGCGTGCCAAAGGTTACCTTACACCCGGGGAAGACGTCAGCTACGATTTCCGCGATCTCTTTGACAGTGTAGTTATGCTCGGTGTCGCCGACATTAAAGATCTGGTTGTGCACCGCAGCGCGGGGCGCGGCTATCGTGTAAAGGATCGCCTGCGCGATATCCAGTCCGTGAACTAAAGGGCGCCAGGGCGTGCCATCACTGATCATCCTGATCTCCCGCGTGGTCCAGGCGAGGCCGGCGAGGTTGTTCAGGACAATGTCGAAGCGCATTCGCGGCGAAGCCCCATAAGCCGTGGCGTTGCGGAGGAAGGTAGGAGAGAAGTCATCGCTGGCCATGGGCGTGAGGTCACGTTCAACCAGCGTCTTACAGATCGCGTAGGCGGTCTGCGGATTTACCGGCGAGTCTTCCGTCACGTAGTCCTGATCCGCAACTCCGTAGACGCTGCACGAGGACATATAGACAAAGCGCTTTACGCCCGCTTCCCGGGCCAGGGTCGCCAGGCGGACGGAGCCTTTGTGATTGATTTCGTAAGTTATGCTAGGTGATAACTCTCCGGTCGGGTCATTGGAAAGCTCTGCCATATGCACGACCGCCTCGATCCCCGCCAAGTCTTCCCTCGTGATCTGGCGGATATCCTTATTCAGAGTGCGCGGGGTGACAGCCGCGCCGTGGAAGAGCCAACCGGACTTGTAGAAACCGGTATCGACGGCAAGTAAGTCGTGGCCTTCCTGCATCAGGAGCGGCGCCAGCAAAGAGCCCAGGTAGCCCTCCGTTCCGGTGACGAGGATTCTCATGACCGCGCCCAGTCCTTAGCCGCTCGCACTACCCGATAAGTAGGACTCCCGATGACAGTCGGCAGGCGGGCGCAGAGATGCTGCAGCCCGAATTTCACGGCATGTTCCGCAGCCCGGGCGATCCGTTTGCCGACGGAATGCGTCTTGGCATCGGCCGGGGCCCGGCTTGGATAATAGGAACTGTTCAGAAAACGGCGCGCGCGTTCCGTTTCGCCCTTGCGCAGGCAGCGGCTCACGGCATTCATCATCAAGGGACCGAGGAGTTGTTGCTTGTAGGGTTCCACCGCGGGATCGACCTCGAGCGGGAGGAGATATTCCACGAGATTTTCGGTGCAGAGGCCGGACGAAGTAGTCGCGGCGACGTGCACGCGATATTCCACCAGATATTCCGGGACGAACGCGAACGTCGCGCCCTCCTGCGCGAGCCGGATAAAGAACTCCGCGTCGGGCGTGTTCAAGTCCTCGCGGAAACGCAACCGGCGCATGTCGGCCGTGCGCATCATCGTCGCAGACATCGCGATCGATTGTTGCCAGGCGGCGACCTGCGCACTGGGCAGCACTCCGGCGACGAGGCCGTCGCGCTTGTAGCGGCGGCTTTGTTCCCGACCCTCGGCCTCGAGCCGACGACCCTGGCTATCGATCATGTGGTGATTACAAAAGGCGAGGCTAACTCCGAGTTTCATCTCCGCGGCGAGCCGGCTCGCGAATTCCGGCAGAAGCCGGTCGTCATCGCCGATCGCGACGAAAAATTCCCCGCGCGCGGCGTCGGCCAGGGCGTTGAAATTACCGCACATGCCCAGATTGCGTTCGTTTCGGCGATAGGTCAGGCGCGGATCGGCTACGATCTCAGGGGCCCAGCCGGTCATGGCTTCACCCGAGCCGTTGTCGCCGATCAAGACCTCGATGTTCGGGTAGGTCTGGGCCAAAGCCGAGGCGACCGCCTCCTGCAGGTAGGCAGGGCGACTGAAGGTCGGAATGGCGATGCTGACCAAGGGAGACATGGCGTGCGTGGGCAATCCAATACCCTGAGCAGATTGAAGGCCAGTCTATTCGAATCGTGGGAAAAGCCAAGAATGCCCCTGAACGCAGGCTTCGCGGCCACCCCCCCAGAGAGTGGCGACCCTAACGGGATTCGAACCCGTGTTACCGCCGTGAAAGGGCGGTGTCCTAGGCCACTGGACGATAGGGTCTGGAGAGCGCCCAATATCGAAGCGCGCACCCATCTGGCAAGGGATTTTAGCCGGCCGCGCGGAGAGATCGGAGCAGGTCGGCAGTGCGCGCGGTAGCGCCGTGATGAGGAGCGAGAACCTGGCGGGCCGCGGCGACCAGTTGGGCGCGCAGGGCAGGGTCGCGAAGGAGGCGAGCGGCGGCGATCGTTAGGCTCGCTTCGTCCGCGACCGGCAGCGCGCCGCCCTTCTCCACCAGAGAACGTGCGAGCCGGGCGAAGTTTTCCATGTGCGTGCCGAAGATCACCGGCCGATCCGCGACGATCGCTTCCACCGGATTTTGGCCTCCCCGCGCGGTCAAGCTTTTGCCGATGAAAACGAGCGTGGCGACCGAATACCAGTCTCGCAGTTCGCCGGTGGTATCGAGGATGAGGCAGTCTTGCGGTCCGGGGGCGGAATCGCTTTCACTGCGGCAGACCGGTTGCAAACCAAGGCGTCGAAGCTGCGACGCGATCTCGCTCGTCCGCTCCACGTGGCGCGGGGCGACGAGGAGAAAAAGATCGGGAAATTCCCGCCGCAGGTCGAGGAAGACGCGCCCAAGAATCTCCTCTTCGCCCGGATGCGTGCTGCCGCCGAGCAGGATCGGCCGGGCGGGATCGACCCCGAATTTTTCCAGCACCGCGCCGGGATGCAGCGAGCTGGGCGGGAGATTCGTGGGATCGTATTTGATGCTCCCGACGTGTCGGATCCGTCCGGCTTCGACGCCCAGCGACTTCCAACGCGCTTCATCTTCCGGTTCCTGCACGCAGATCAGATCGAGCATCCGAAAAACTGGCCTAACGATCACCTTGAAGCGCTGGAAACGGCGCTCCGAGCGCGGAGAGAGGCGCGCGTTGACAAGCGCGAGGGGGATCCGCCTCTGGTGCGCGAGCGCGGCCAGGTTGGGCCAGACCTCCGCCTCCACGAGAACGATCCGGACCGGCCGAATGAGCGCAAAAGCCGCGCGCATTACCGGCCAGAAATCGAGCGGCATGTAGATCACCTCGATCCAATCCGGCGCCTCCCTTTGCGCGAGGGCGAAGCCGGTTGTCGTGGTCGTGGTCAGCACAATGCGGAGCGCCGGTTCGCCCTGTTTCATCGTCGCCGCGAGCTTCAGCGCGATCAGCACCTCACCGACACTGACCGCGTGCATCCAGGTGTGGCGACCGCCGGAGAGACGCCGCCGGGTTTCGCGGTCGTAGCGGCCGAGTCGTTGGCCGAACTTGTCCCGATAATTTCCGCGCCGGAACATTTTCACCGCGTAGCCCGGCAAGAAAAGGAGCAGGGCGAGCGGGAAAAGGAGATTGTAGAAAAAGCGAATCACGAGGAAGGAGCGACCGCCTGGAGAAAGATCGTTTCCGTCGCGCCATAGGTGCGGCGCCGAGTGACTTCCCAGAAGTCTGTCGTCGGCAGGCGCTCGGAGGGTCGTTTTTCGAGAACGAATACTCCTGCACTCGTTAGGCGCAACGGCAGGCGATCGTTGCGCAGGAGCAGTTTGGTGAAGGCGTCGCCGAGCTTCGATTTGTCATAGGGCGGATCGGCGAAGATCAGGTCGTAGGTTTCCGCGGTGCTGCTTTGATTGAGAAAATCGAAGACATCCTGGTTGCGGATTCGTCCGGTCAGGTTGGTCTTCACGAGATTGGCCTCGATCGCGCGCACTGACTGGCGGTTGTTTTCCACAAACATCGCCGAGGCCGCGCCGCGGCTGAGCGCTTCGAGGCCGAGCGCGCCGGTGCCGGCAAAGAGATCGAGCACGCGGGCGCCAATGACCCGCTCGCCGAGACTGGAAAAAATCGCGGCCTTCACCCGGTCCATCGTCGGCCGAATCTCGTTCTTCGGGACGTCGAGCCGGATGCCGCCGGCGCTGCCGGCGATCACTCTCATGGCGTCGGCGTGGGCTCGTTAGGCGAAAAATCCGGCGTCGCGGTCGGACTCGGCGTCGCCGTGGGCGTCGGCTTTTTCTTTTTCGCGTGGCCGAAGAGGCTGTTGATCACACCGCCGAGATCGCGCAAATCGTGGCCGACGACTTTATCCATCAGGTCGGTTTTCGGCCGCTCCAGGGTGCCACTGACGTGAAAATCAATCGCGGCATAACCCGGCGGTTCATTCAACGGGACAAAGTTCACCCGGATCGGTTCGAAGAGCTGGCGGCGAATCTTGTCGTTCAAGGCCAGTTGCGAGTTCAGCCGCAGCTTGCCGTCGAACTTGATCGTGCCGGTCGCGGAGAGCCGGATGTTTGGGGAACGCAGGAGCAACTGATCGATCGTGACGATGCCGGGACTGATGTGGAAGTGCACCTCCGCTTGCTCGAGATGGAGCTGCATTAGCTCGTCGATCTGCAGGATCTGGCCGAGCGCGACGAGCAGGCTGTACTGCCGCAGCGTGCCGTCGCGCAGGAAGATCTCGCCCTGGCCGCGGATCGAATTGCTGTCCGCGGTCGACCCGTTCGCGTCGAGCGAACCTTCGAGCCGGCCTTCCAGCATGTCCGGCGGGCCGCCCGCATTGGCCAGCAGTTTCGCGGCCTGGAGACCGTGGAATTTCACGCTCGCGCGAAAGGGCGAATCCACTTCCTGCAACTGCATCTGGAAGTTACCGCTCAGGTTTCCGCCGGCGGATTCGGCGGAGATTTGCGAGAATGCGAGCGTGGCCGGGTCGTAGTGGAGCGGCGAATCGAGATGCTCGATGAAGAAGCGGTCGCGGAGGGAAATCCGCTCGATCTGGGTGCTGCCTTTTACCGCGGTCGCGGTGCGGAAGCTGGAGGTAAAATCGAGCCCGCTGAATTTCGCCACGATCCGCCCGGCGGAATCAAGGAAGGTAAAATCGCCATCGCGCAGACTGACCCGCCGCACTTCGGGAGTGAAAGCCGGCGATCGCTCGACCACGGTCGGAGGCGTCTTATTCTCGTTAGGCAAAGTCGCGATCGGCGAAGGCGCGCGTTTCCCGCCGGCGGAGGACGCAGCGACGGGCGCGCTGTTCTCGACCGCGGTCGGCGGCATCGGCTCCGGGAGACGCTTCTCCGGCGGCAACTCGGGCAGCCGCCATTTTCCCGCGGAGTTCTGCGCCCAGACCACTTCCGGTTTGATCAACAAGACCTGCCGGATGACCAGTCGATCAGAAAAGAGCGACCAGAATTGCACCCGCAACTGGAAGGTCTGCGCATGAAGAAAATCACCGCGGATCTTGCCCGGCACCTGCGGAATCACGATCCCGGTGAGCTTCAATCCGCTCCATGGCGTGACGCTGATGCGATGCAAAGTCAGTGGCGTGCCGAGCCGTTGGCTGAGTTCCTGCTGAATCCGACGGTGCGTGCCCTGCGATTGAACGTAGAGGTTTACGCCCAACAAAATAACACAGCCCAGGAGGAGCAGTCCGCCGAGGAGCCAGAGCAAAATGCGCCCGAGATTTTTCACCGCGGTCAGGTTACGCATCGCGAGATTGAAGAAAAGGTGAAAGCCGCCTAACAAGTATGCCCTTGGCCAGGACCTGCATCATTCTCAACCCGAGCGCGCGGAGCGAGCGGGCGGCGCGCGGTGTGGAGCGCGTCCGCGCGCTCTGTGCCGACGCGCATTTTCGCGCGACCGTCTGCGCGGGTGACGCGGAACAGCTCGCCCGCGCTGCGGTAGCGGAAGGCTACGAGCAAATCGTGGCCGCCGGGGGCGACGGCACCATCCACGAAGTGGTGAACGGCCTGGCCGGCGCGGACGTTACGCTCGGTCTGCTCCCAATGGGCACGATGAACGTGTTCGCGAATGAACTCGGCCTGCCCACGAACGATCTCGATCGTTGCTGGGAAATCATCCGCGCGGCCCGCACCCGGGTGGTCGACCTGCCGATGGCGAACGGCCAACATTTCGTGCAGCTCGCCGGCGTCGGCCTCGACGCGCAGGTGGTGAAGGAAACCAGCCTCGCGTTCAAACGAAATTTCGGTCCGCTGAGTTATCTCATCTCCGCGGCGCAGATCGCGAGCCGGCGGCCGCCACGGTTACTCATCGAAGCGGAGGAGGCGAAAACGGAAGAAGGCTCGTTTGTCCTGGTCGGCAACGGCCGGCTTTATGGCGGTCCGTTTCCGTTCTTCAAGCACGCGAGGATCGATGACGGCCTGCTCGACGTCCTCGTTTTCAAACAGATCGGTTACCTCGACCTGTTGAAATATCTTCAGAACGTTATCTTCACTTCCGACATCACGACCCGTGAAGTGGAGTATTTCCAGACGCGCCGCCTGCGCGTGAGCAGCCGGGAAGAAGTCCCGGTCGAGCTCGATGGCGAACTGGTCTTTGGCTGTCCCGTGGAATTCACCGCGGGCGCGCGGCGCCTACGGGTGCTCGCGCCCCCTCGGTAGGGGCGAGAAAAGGATCGCGCGCCCCGGGGGAGTTTTGCTTTCCCAATGACAAGCGAAAGCGAATGCGATAATTTTGCGCCATGCGTCTCTCCGGCCGAAAAGCTTCGTCTTACGCGCCGCGTTGGACTGCCCGCCAGCGGGTCGTTCTTTTCTCGCTTCTCGGCATTAATTTTCTCGCCTTCGTCGGTCAGCTCGTCCTGCAACAATCCGCGCCTGGCGCAATTCCCGAATACCTCGGCCTGAGCTATCGGGGCATCGATGAAGCCTTCGCCTGGCAATTTCTCAGCGCGATGTTTTTGCCGGGGAATGTCTTCCTGTTCGGGGCCAATATGTTCGCGCTCTACTTCATCGGGCGCGACGTCGAGTCGATCCTCGGCCAGCGCCATTTTCTCTACCTCTATCTCGCCGGAGCGATCGCCGGCGAACTCGGCCACCTCCTGCTCATGCCGACCACGACCGTGCTTCTCGCGGCCTCGGGTGGCGTCGCGGCGGTGATCGTCGCCTTCGGCACAATCCTGCCGGAGCTCGAACTGGCGGGGTCGATTTTCTTTCTCGTGCCGGTGAAATTGAAGGCGAAACATTTCGCCACCGCTCTCTGCGGCTTCGCCGTCCTCCTGCTCATGGTCGATCGGCATGGCGTGGTCAGCCATAGCGCGTTGCTCGGCGGTTGCGGCGCCGGTTGGCTCTACGCGCACCTCCTCGGGTTCGGCCGGCCGTCGTGGATTCAACGCCGGTTGCGCGAACAAAAAGAGCGGCGCGAGCGCCGCAGCCAGTTGTCAGTGGAAGATTTCATGGCCGAGGAAATCGATCCGCTGCTCGAGAAAATTTCCCGTTCCGGGATGAGCAGCCTCACCCGGAGCGAACGCCGTATTCTCGCCGAGGTCCGCGAGAAAATGTCCGCGGCCGGGGAGAATTGAAAGTTTCCGGGACCGGCGCGTCTTTCCGCGAGCCGGCGGTGGAGTCGACCCTGGCTGCCCTCAGCGCGCGCTGGCCTGCGGACGCGCCGTCGTTAGGCGATACCGTTGCCGGCTTTCCGTTAGGCGGAGAGGCCCTCGCGCATCTTCTCGCCGTCTCCAGCGTCTGCCGTGCGCGACTGCTGCAGCAGCCGGAGATCCTGGTTTGGCTCGCGCATCCGGACGTGGCCGCCGATCGGCGTGGCTACGGGCGGATGATCACCGACCTGCGCAACCTGGTCGGCCGCGAGCAGGTGGCGGCGCAGAATTTCCGGCTGCTCCGCCTCTGGAAAGGCCGCGAGATGGTCCGGATCGCTCTGCGCGAAGTGGCCGGCGCGGCGCCGCTCGAGGAGACGCTGATCGAGCTCTCGCAGCTCGCGGATATTTGCCTAACGACGGTCTTCGAGCACTGGAACACCGAATTCCGGAAACGCTGGGGCGCGCCGGAAAGTGAACTGGCCATCTTCGGGCTCGGGAAACTCGGCGGGCGCGAACTGAATCATAGCTCCGACGTCGACCTGATTTTCGTCTACAGCGAAGAGGGGAACCTGACCGCGAACTTCAGCTATCATGAATGGTTCACCCGGCTGGGGAACAAGATCATCGAGACGTTCGCGAGCTCCGACCCGGCGGGTCCACTCTTCCGCGTTGACCTGCGGTTGCGGCCAGAAGGAAGCGCCGGCCCACTCGTTAGGTCGCTCGAGAGCATGGAAAATTATTACTCCGGGTTTGGCGAAACCTGGGAACGGCTCGCGCTGATCAAAGCCCGCTGGATCTGCGGCGATCGCGAACTGGCTTATGAATTTCTGCGGCAACACCAGACTTTCATTTTTCCGCGCAATCCAACGCCTGACCTGCTGGACGAAATCGCGCTGATCAAGCGCCGGATCGAGCGCGACATCGTCGGGCACGAGCATCTCGAACGGAACGTGAAGCTCGGGGTGGGGGGAATCCGCGAGATCGAATTTGTGGTGCAGGCACTGCAATTACTGCATGGTGCGCGACATCCGTTCCTGCAGGAAACGAGCACCTTGAAAGCGCTCCGCGGGATCGCGCAGCTCGAGTTCCTGCCCGCGGAGGACGCGCAGAAACTGGAAGCCGCCTACCGCTTTTTTCGGCGGGTTGAGCACCGGCTACAAATCGAAGGCGAACAGCAGACGCACACCGTGCCCGAGCCCGGACCTGCACTGGAACTGCTGGCGCGCAGCCTCGGCTTCGCGCGGGAAAACGACTTGCTCGCGGCTCTCCGCGCCGAAATGCAGGCGGTCCGCGCGATTTTCCTCCGCGTGGTGGAGACGAACGCGCCTAACGAATCCGCGGCGGCCGCTGATTTCAGCATCTTCCGCGATCGCCCGCGCGCCGAGAAGATGATGGAGCAGCTGGGCCGCGGCGCGGCTGGGTTCCACGTCTCGCCGCGCACCCGGCAGATTTATCGCAAACTCAAGCCGCTGCTCCTCGAGGGGCTGGCGCACGCCGCTGATCCCGACGGCGCGCTCAACCAGTTCGTGCGCTTCGTTGAGGCGTACGGGTTGCGCAGTTTGCTCTTCGAGTTGCTGGTCACGAATCCGCGCCTGCTCGAATTGCTCGCAAAAACCTTCGACGCCAGCGAGGCGGCTGCCGCGCTGTTGATCCGCCGGCCGCAGTTGCTCGAGGAGCTGACCCGGAGCGAAACGCTCGACGGCTCGCGCACCGTGGAATTGCACCTGCAACGACTGGGCTCGTTAGGCGCGAGCCCGCTGCAACTCGACCCGGTGCGAAACTATCGCCGCCGCGAGTTGCTGCGGATTCTTCTGCGCGAAGTGCTGGAGCTCGCGCCACTCCCGGTGCTCCTCGCGGAGCAGAACGACCTGGCCGAAGCGTGTCTGCGTTTTGTCCATCAATTGCTCGACCCGGAGAATAGCCTGACGATTATCGGGCTCGGGAAATTTGGCGGACGCGAGATCGGTTACGGCGCTGATCTCGACGTCATGTTCCTCGGCGACGATCCGCGCGTGGCGCAGCAGTTAATCGGCGAGCTGGCGCTCTCGACTGGGGAAGGAAGCCTCGCGCAGGTCGATCCACGGCTCCGGCCGGAAGGCGAAAAAGGTCCGCTGGTCTGCTCGATCGCGACCCTCCGATCCTACTACGAAAAGCGCGCGCAGTTTTGGGAATTGCAGTCCCTGACCAGAGCGCGCGCCATCAGCGGCCCGCTTGCCCGTGATTTCGTCGCCCTGGCGCAGGAACTCTGGCGCGACGCGGGCCGGCGGCCAGATCTCGTTAGGCAAATCGAGAGCATGCTCGTGCGGATCGCGAACGATCGCGGGAGCGGGAACGATTTCTACGATTTCAAGACCGGCATCGGCGGAATGATCGAGGCGGAGTTTTTGGTCCAGGGTTTGCAGATGCGGCACGCGATCTGGGAGCCGAATTTTCTCCTCGCGGTCGAGAAGCTGGCGGAGAGAAGAGTCCTCGAGCGGACCGACGCCGCGCACCTGCGGGACGCCTACAACTTCCTCCGGAGCTGTGAATCGGTGCTGCGCCGCTGGCAGAATCGCAGTGTTTCGCGATTGCCGGCGACGCCTGAGGAAGAAGAAATTTTCGCGCGCCGGATGAAAAGTGCGTCGGTCGCCGAGTTCCGATTGCCTTATGGCAAAGCCCGTGAGGAAATCCGGTCGCTGCGCCTCCGCTATCTGGTGGATTGAATTACCGGCCGGTGAACAGATGCGCGATCTGGGCGAGGAGCCAGAAGCTGATCGCCAGACTAACGAGCAGAATCAGCACGAGCGCAGCGAGGACAAAAGCGACAAAAATCCAGTCGCTCGCCGTGGAGGCACGGGGCGCGGACGTGTGCTGGCAGAGCAGTTCGTAATTTCGGGCGTTCGATTTGAACCAGAAAGAAAACGCGTCGCCGATGATCGGGATGATGCCGACCGCTTCGTTGATTAGAATGTTCAGCGACATCCGCGCGAGGAGGATTTTCGGGAGCCCACGGCGCGCGGCGGCGAGCAGCGCCATCGCGGAAATAATCGTAGAACCGGTGTCGCCGAGGCCGGGGATGAGGCCGATGAGCGGGTCGATTCCGAAACGAAACTTCGTGCCGGGCAACCGGAGGAGGTTGTCCATGACTAGCGCGAGCCAGCGGAAAAGCGGCTCGATGTCCTGGCGCTTCTGCTTTTCCTCCGGTGGGAGGACTTCCCACTCGGCGTCGATGGGTTCGTTAGTCATCCTGAGTGGAGCGCAGCGGAGTCAAAGGATCCCGTGGAATTTCCTGGTTGGGTGATTTTCAAGTCGCGGCGTCAGCGAGATGTCTCGGGACTTCCCGGTTCTTCGACGGGATCCTTCGACGGCGCCTGCGGCTCCGCTCAGGATGACCGGTTAACCCGGAATCTCTTTGAGCATCTGCGCATTGGTCGGGAATTTCTTCACGAACATGAGCAGACGCTCGATCGCTTCGACCGGTTTATGACCGGCCAGTCCGCGACGGATGAGATTAATTTTATCGAGCTCGAACTGCGACAGGAGAAGTTCCTCGCGGCGCGTGCCGGAGAGGAAAATATCGACCGCGGGATAGGTGCGCTGGTCGCTGATCTTGCGATCGAGCACGAGCTCCATGTTGCCGGTGCCTTTGAACTCCTGGAAAATCAACTCGTCCATCCGGCTGCCGGTTTCGATCAACGCCGTCGCTACGATCGTTAGGCTGCCAGCCTCCTCGGTGTTCCGTGCGGCCGCGAAAAGTTTTCTCGGGATTTCCATCGCGCGGGCATCGATGCCGCCGCTCATGGTCCGTCCACCGCCGCCGGTCGCGTTATTGAAAGCGCGCGCGGTGCGGGTGATCGAGTCGAGGAGAATGAAAACATCCTTGCCCGCTTCGACGAGACGTTTGGCCCGTTCGACCGCGAGCTGCGCGATGCGGGTGTGGCTCTTGATGTCGCTGTCATTCGAGCTCGCCATGATCTCAGCCTGCGGACACGAGCGGCGAAAATCGGTGACCTCTTCCGGGCGCTCGTCGACGAGCAGGATGATCAATTTCATCTCCGGATTATTTTTCACCACCGCGTCCGCAATGTGCTGGAGCAGCGTCGTTTTGCCGGTCCGCGGCGGGGCGACGATGAGTCCGCGCTGGCCCATGCCGAGCGGTGTCATCAGATCCATGATCCGCGTGGTGAAGCGATCGGGCACGGTCTCGAGCTTGATCCGCTTGTTGGGGTTGATCGTGGTCAACTCTTCGAACGGGCGAAGATCCTGGTATTTCGTCGGCTCGTCGTCGTTGATCTTGAGCAGGCGGGTGAGCTGCGGGCCGCGATTGCCTTTGCGGATTTCGCCGGAGATCCACATGCCGTCGCGGAGTTGAAAACGCCGGACGATTTCCGGGGTAACGAAGATGTCGTTAGGCGTCTGCACGAAATTGCGTTTCGCATCGCGGAGGAAACCGAAACCTTTGCCGGAAATCTCGATGATCCCATCGCCAAATTCCGGATCGCGCGTCAGTTCGGCGCCGTTCTCGCGATTGCCCTGGCCGCGATCGCGGCGGTCGTCGCCCGACTGATCATCGCGCTGTTGGTTCTCACCGGAATCCTGCGGCGCATCGGCGAACTGCTCCGCGTCGCGCCGACGCAGCTCGGTCTCATTCGAGTGATCGTCCTGCGCGGTCTCGGAGCCGGTGGAATCGTTCCCGGCATTACCGCCGCCGGAGTCATTGCGCCGGCGTTGCGGACGTCGGCGCGATGGCCGACGCCGGCGGAACGGGGCGTTCTCCGTTTGCGCTGGGGGATTAGGATTTTCTTCGCTCATAATTGAAAACCGGCTTGCACGGCGGGGACACGACAGACCTTGCCGTCGCGCACGGGCTTAAGCTGGCAACCGCGCCAGCAACTCATCAGGGATATCTAAATTGGAGTAGACGTTCTGCACGTCGTCGTCCTCTTCGAGGCTGTCGCAAAGGCGCAAAACCTGGAGCGCAGCAGCCTCGTCAGCGACGGGGACAGTGGTGTCGGGAATGAAAGTGAACTTTTGCCCATCGGTGGTCACGCCCGCGTGTGCGAGCGCCTCAGCTACGGCGTAGAGCTGATCGTGGGAAGTGAGAACAACATACTCTCCCTCCTCGGAAGTCAACTCTTCGGCCCCGGCTTCGAGGGCTAATTCGAAGAGGCGCTCCTCGCTGATCGTATCTTTCGCGACCGTGATCCGGCCTTTTTTGTGAAACATGTAGGAGACACTCCCGCTGGTCGCGAGGTGGCCTTCGTTCTTGCCGAAAATGTGCCGTATCTCGGCCGCCGTGCGGTTTTTGTTATCGGTCGCCGCTTCCACGATCAACGCCACGCCACCCGGGCCGTAGCCTTCGTAGATGATCTCCTCGATCTGCGCCGCGTCGGTGCTCTCGCCGGTGCCGCGTTTGATCGCGCGGTCGATATTGTCGTTCGGCATGCTCTGCGCGCGCGCCATCTGGATGACGCTGCGGAGCCGGGGATTGTCCTCGGGATCGCCACCACCGAGCCGTGCGGCGACACTGATCTCCTTCGCGAACTTGCTGAAGATCGCGCCGCGCTTCACGTCGAGCGCACCTTTGGTGCGCTTGATCTTCGACCATTTGCTATGTCCCGACATGGATAGGGAAAGAAAAAACGATTGCCGGAGAGACCCTGGTCGCGCGGGGGAGCGGAACTGGTGCGCCTCGTGGGAGAAGACCGACAAGGCCGCAAACCGACGCGGCATTCAACCGCACCGTGCCGCGCTTGTCAACGGCCCCGCCGCGAGTTCTCACGGTAATGCATCTGCCCCGGGAGCGCCCGCGTCTTATTAGTGTGAGTGAAAACTGCCAACTCCAAGCCGGCGCTGCCGGGTCGGTGTGCGTCGGATCGGGACGAATCCGCCGCTCGCCGCTTGCGTCGACCCGATTTGTTCGTCTCTTTCGGTCCTCTTGGCGATGGAACCTACCAGCCTCCCTCAGCAGCAAGCGGCGCCCGCGAAGGGTCGGCGCGAGCCGAACGAGGCCGAAGCCGAACTCATCCGCCGGATGGTTCGCGGCGACGTCCATGCCTTCACCGATTTCTACAACCGTTTTGCGCCCGGACTTTTCTCGATGATCTACGCCATCCTGCGGGACCAGACGGAATCGGAGGACGTCCTCCAGGAGGCGTTTGTCCAGATGTGGAAACGCGCCGCCACTTACGACGCGAAGCGGAGCAGCCTTTTCACCTGGGCGGTGATGATCTCGCGTCACAAGGCGATCGACCGCCTTCGTTCGCGCCAGCGCCACTCGCGTCTGGCCGAGGCAGTCGCCAACGAACCCGAGGATTTCACCACGGCGCCGACCGATCGCGCGGATAATCTGCTGGCGCGCAGCGACGAGCGCGAAAAAGTCCGCGCCGCCCTCTCGCAACTCGGCGCTGCGCAGCGCGAAGCAATCGACCTCGCGTTCTTCGCCGGGCTCACCCAGACCCAGATTTCAGAAAAACTCGGCACACCGTTAGGCACAGTGAAGGCGCGGATTCGCCGCGGCCTGCTCGCGCTCCGCGATGTGCTTGGAAAGGCTTCCGCGTGAACGAGCCGCTCGAAGAACAGGCTTCGCTCTACGTGCTCGGGTTGCTCGAGGGCGCGGAGGCCGCGCAATTTGAGAAGCAGCTGGAGAGCGATCCGGCCCTGCAGAATTTCGTCGATGAACTCGATGAAGCCGCCGCGGCTTTGGCGCACGATGCCCCGGCGCGTCCGCTGCCCGCGGGTTTGCGTGAGAAAATTGTGAGCGAAATCAATCGTGGCAAAACCGTGGATTTCCCGCAGCAGCGCCGGTTCAATTGGATCCCGTGGGCGCTGGCCGCGTGTCTCGCGCTCGCCTGTTCCTATCTCGTCGCCGAGCGCGTCGGCTTGCGCGGCCGGGTCGCGACGCTCGAGCAGCGTGATTTCTTCGCGCAGGTGCAGATCGCCTCGCTCAGCTCGAAGCTCGAGAACGCGCCGAATGCCAATGCGGTCGTGGTCTGGGACGAGAAAAAACAGAAGGGCGTCCTGAAAGTAACCCAGCTTCCGCCGAACGATGCGAACCGGGATTACCAAATTTGGCTCGTCGATTCGCGCTACAAAAATCCGGTCGATGGCGGCGTTTTCCACGTCTCGAACAAGGGCGAAATGAGCGTGCCCTTTAAGCCGAACGCCCCGGTGCGCGACGCGCAGGCTTTCGCGATCAGCCTCGAGCGCAAGGGCGGCGTGACCAAGGCCGAAGGCCCGATCGTGCTCCTCGGGAAGTAGTGATGAGGACGCTCCTATTTGCGATCGCCCTGGGGTTGCTTTTCAACCCGGCAGCCGGCTCCGCTCATTCGACGCTCACGCGTTCCGAACCGAAGTCCGGCGCCGTCCTGCCCCAGCCGCCTAACGAACTTAAGATTTGGTTTTCCGAGCCGGTTAAAGTTGGCCTCACGACCGTGGAAGTACGCGACGGAAGTGGGAAACAGGTCGATGAGAAAAATCTGCGCGCCGATGCGCAGGAAAAAACGCTCGTGCGGCTCGCGCTCCGGCCAAATCTCCCGACGGGAACCTACAAGGTAAGCTGGATCGCGGTCGCGCAGGACATGCATGTCATCAAAGGCGCCTTCGAGTTCAAGGTGTCGCCAAAGGCAAACTAGAAGTCATCTCGAACTCAAGATTCCGTGTCATCCTGAGCGGAGTGGAGTGAAACGGAACGGAGTCGAAGGATCCCGTGGGGTTTCTGGGAAGCTCTCAACCGTACCCCCCTATCCGTGCCGGAGCTTCCCAAAAGCCCGGCGGGATCCTTCGACTCCGCTGCGCTTCGCTCAGGATGACAGTAATTTCCCTGCCGGGTTGACTCTCAGGGATTCTCCCGCACGAGCTGTTCAGCGGTGGTGAACTTCGGTTCAATATCCACTGGCAAATCGTTCATCTTATCGAGCGCCTTTTGCACTTCCGGCCGGATCACTCCGAGTTTCGTGCTCAGGTCTTTTGCCTGCGCGTAATTCCCTTCCGCCTGGATCGTCATGATCACGCGGGTCAACCCTTCCACGCCCGCCTTGATCTTCTCCGGCACGACCGCAAACGTCCCATCCGCCGCGATCTGGAACGCGCCGTGATCGAGCAGGTAATTTAACTGCACCGCCATCCCGAGTCCGTGCGCTTCGTTCGTGCCAAAACGCAGGGTGCGAAAACTGGAGGCGAGATAAGTGGTGTAAAGCGAGCGTTCGAGGCCCTTATCGACCACGCCCTTGTCGATCATGTATTGCAACGCGAAGAGCCCGCTAATATCCGCCTTCGCTTCCTCGAGCGCGCTGTAGGTCTCTTTCAACTCCGCGCGCACCGTGCTCTTGCGCCCGTTGCTCGTCACGTCGTGCGGCCCGAGACCGTGCATCAGCTCGTGGACCACGATGTGGGTAAAGAACGCGTCGAAGGAAAGATCCTTTTGGTCGTTAGGCGAAAGCACGAGCTGCGCGATCGGCTGGAGGATCTTGGCGAATTTCGCGTCCTGCACGTTTTTCAACATCACCCGCTTCGAGCCTTTCTCGCGGGTCACCCTTTCGTCGTTAGGCAAATTGAAAGCCGCGGTCTGCACGCCGTGGGCGGCATCGCCGGCGTCGAAAATTTCGTTCACCACCACGATCGGCGCGAGCGCGCCGAGCTTCGGGTTGCGATATTTCGGATCGATCGGGAGATGGTTTTCGATCTCCTGGAGCACGCCGGCAAACTTCTGCAGCTTCGCGCTTTCCCCTTCGTCGAGCACGGTGATGTAGGCTTCGTAGGCGGCTTTGGCATTGAACCACTCGTCGTTGTAAACCTCGTAAGGCCCGATCGTCGGCTCGATCGCGCCTTTCAATTCCATCCACGCGACGTCGCTCGCGTAGTAGTCATCGCTCAGGAAAGCGTCGGCGCGAGTAGTGAGAAATTTTTGCAGCGTCGGCTCAGTCGCGGCGACAGCCGCTTCGCGCAGAAGCTTCGCGGCCTGGGTGAGTTCGCCCTGGTATTCCAAACGATAAGGAACGATCGTGAAAGTTTTGCCGGCGTGGCGGACGACAGTGAAGAAACCGCGCGCCCGTTCCTGCTCGCTCGGCGGGAGCGATCTTCATCCAGCTTTCCATCTGCGCTTTGGTAGTATCGGCTGGATAAAACCCGCGCCCGCCGGTTTCGCAGGGGCGCCGGCCACAAAAGGCGCGTTGTCGTCGAGGTTCGACCACGGGCCTTTGTTGAGCAGGAAATAATGGAGCCGCGCGCGGCCTTCCGGTGACTCGTCGCCCGCAAGCTCGAGCAGCATCGACGGATTCTGCGACCACATCTGGCGGAGAAAAATCCCGTCGATGATCTTTGCGGCCTCGACCAATTTCGCGAGCACCTTGCGATCGTTAGGCGTGAGTTTCGAGAGATCAGCCGTGATTTCGGTCGGCGCAAAACGCGCGGCCATTTGTGTGAGCTGGGTCTGGTCCGGTATTTTGCCTTCCTGGGCGGAGGCGGTAGCGAGCAGGGTGAAGGTGAGCAAAGACAGGATCTTCATAAAACCTTCTCTAGATCGGGTAGCGCCTGAGGGAAATGGTTTTTCATCCCAAGCGCGGACAACGTTGACCGGATTTGATCGCCACCCGGCGACGCATTCGATAGGATGAAATCTCGCTCATCCCATCCACGCCTATGAACCTTCATCTGTTGAGTCCTTTTCGTTATCGGGTCGTCGGAGTCTTCGCCGCTGCTGTCTTTGGCGGCTCCATCATCCCGGCCTTGGCGCAAAACGAGCGCCTGCTCAGCCCCCCCTTCTTTCCGACGACCACACCGGTCAGCTACTCGATCACGGCGGATTTCAATGGCGATGGCCGTGCGGATGTCGCCACCGCGGATGCGAACGGGACGACGGTAAAGGTGTTACTCGGGAATGGTGACGGAACTTTCCAGACAGCGCGAAGTTTTGCCGTGGGGAGTGGTCCCTCCGCGATCGCGACGGGGGATATGAACGGCGATGGCAAAGCTGATTTGGTTCTCCCCAATTCAAACGCGAAGAAAAACTCAGTCGCGATTCTGCTCGGGAACGGCGACGGAACATTTCAGGCCAAAAAACAATTTGAGGGCGGTGCTTTCCCCGATTTCGCCGCGCTGGGTGACTTCAATGGCGACGGCCGGCTGGACGTGGTCGTGACCAACGCCTCGATCAACGCCGGAACGATGAATGTGATGCTGGGGAATGGCGACGGCACACTGCAAGCCCCGGTGGCCTTTACCACGGCCAAAAATCCGCGCGGGGTGGTGGTGGCTGACTTCGACGGCGATGGCCGGCTCGACCTATCGGTGGCGACCCTGGTCGGCGATGCGGTGAGCGTGTTGCTCGGGAACGGCAACGGCACCTTCCAGTCGCGGCAGGATTATCCAACGGGCACCGATGCCTACGCGCTCGTCCAGGGCGACTTCAATGGCGATGGACGGCTCGACCTCGCGGTTTCAAACACAGCCAGCCGCACTATTAGCCTGCTGCTCGGCAACGGGAACGGCACTTTCCAGCCGGCGATCAACACGCCGACGGTCTACGATCCGCGCAACCTGGCGGCGCGCGATCTGAACCAGGATGGTCTGCTCGATCTGATCGTATCGGAAGGGTTTCTCACGGTTTATCTCGGCTTGGGGAACGGTGCGTTTCAGCCGCCGATCCATTATTTACCCGGTGGAACCGCGGCGGTGATTGGCGACTTCGACGGTCAGGCTGGCCTCGACCTGGTGGTGAACGCGCCGGGAGCCGACCTCGCGTACGGGATCGCTTTTCTCTCCGGCCTGGGCAACGGATCTTTCCTCGCCCCGCGCTCGTTCTCCACGCCCGTGAACGTGCTCGCTTCCAGCCATCGTGACCTGAATGGCGATGCCAAACCGGACCTGGTCGTGACCAGTAATCTCGCTTCCGGGTCGAATCTGCTCTCGGTTTTCCTGAACGCAGGGGACGGCACCTTTGCGGGACACACTGATTACGCCACCGGGCAAACACCGGTCGCGGTCGCTTTCGGTGATATTAGCGGCGACCAGATCGACGACATCGTAGTTGCCAATCACACAGACAATTCCGTCAGCATCTTGCGCGGAAACGGGGATGGCACATTCCTGACGCGCCAGGATTTTGCGACCGGCGAGTCGCCGCAATCGATCGCAGCCGGCGACCTGAATGGCGATGGGCGGGCCGACCTGATCACCGCGAACAACCTTGCCGCGGGCACGGTCAGCATTCTCTTGAACAACGGCGCAGGATCCTTTCCCGCGCATACCGAGCTGGCGGCTGGCGCCTATCCCGGCGCGGTGGCGGTGCAGGATTTGAATGGCGATGGCAAACTCGATCTCGCAGTCACCTACGCGCAGACGAACGGCCTGGGAGCGATGCTGGTGAGTGTCTTTGTCGGCCAGGGCGACGGCACTTTCCGGGCGCGCGTCGACTATCCGCTCGGCGGTTCGCCGACCTCAGCGGTCGTCGGCATCTCCGATGTGAATGGCGACGGCATCCCGGATTTGGTTGCGGCTCGCTCTGATTCTGTGACGTCGGTGTTCCTCGGGAACGGGGATGGCTCTTTTCAGCCGGCCATCGCGAACCCTGGGATCGCGCAAGCGGCAACCGTCGGCTTCGGCGACCTAAACGGCGATGGTAAACAAGATCTGGTCGTGGCGGGATACGCATCTGTGGGGCCTTCCGGGGTCGGGCTTTTCCTCGGCAATGGAAACGGGGTTTTTCAGGCTCCGAGTCGTCCGCTCTCTTTCCCAGTCGCCTCCGCCTCGGTAGCAGACTTCAACGACGACGGCGCGCCGGACGTGGCCGCGGCCAGTGGCGGAGCGGTTATTATCCTGCCGAATACTGGAGGCAGCCAGGTCACGTTGACCTCGTCCAGAAATCCGTCGCGCGCCGGACAGAGAGTCACTTTCACCGCACAGATCGCGCCCACCTTCGACCTAGCGGTGCCCAGCGGGCTCGTCCAATTTCTGGACGGAGAGCAGGTGATCGGCTCGGGAAGCGTGGTGGATGGCCGGGCGGTGTATTCAACCAGTTCACTCACTTCCGGGCGGCACTCGATACGCGTCAGCTACCTGGGAGACGATGTGTTCGTGCCGCGGCTCTCGCCGATCATATCCCAACAGGTGCGCCAGTAGGGGTGCAAGGTCAGCGCAGGGAAACTCGCGATTGCGAGGTGTGTGCGGTTCCAGATTTGGCCGCTGCTCGTCAGATGACTCCGGACGTAGCCCGCGCTTTTCCGAGGTCGAGCATCCGCACCGGCGAAATCTTCACCACGTTGTCCGGATCGTAGTCGATCAGCTTGAGCCAGTCTTCCGTGATGTCGGTCGCGGGGAGGATTTCGTTTTCGAGATACTCTGCGTTCCAGGCGACCTCGAGATCGGTCTCGCTGATCCCTTCGTCGGCAGAGCCGCTCGCGATCGCGCGCTTGATCGCCATCGCCTTCGCGCGCTCGACGATCGAGGCGATGATCGCGCCGCTGAGCACGTCGCTGCGGAAGAGCGCTTCCTTGCGCCCGCTGCGCAGCGTCACCTCGAGCAGGCGATTCTCTTCGCGTTTCGCAAATTGCTTTTCCACCAGCCGGTCGATGAGCGCGTCGAGCGCGGCTTCTTTCGAGTCCGCACCTTTCAGCAGGGCGGCGTCGTAGGGAAGATCGTTCGTTAGGTAAATCCGGTAAATTTCGCGCGCGCCCACTTTGTTCGGGCGGTTCACCTTGATTTTACGATCGATTCGTCCGGGCCGCAGGATCGCAGGATCGATCAAGTCCGCGCGATTCGAGGCGAGGATGATGACCACTTCGTTGAGCGAATCGATTCCATCCATCTCGGTGCAAAACATCGGCACGAGCGTCGAGAGAATGCTCGAGTAACGCGAAGCTCGGCGCGTGCCGAGGATACTCTCGGCTTCGTCGATGAAGAGGAACGGCATGTAGCCCTCGCGGCGTTTCTCGCGCGCGGTGGCAAAAATCTCGCGGACCATCCGCTCCGATTCGCCGACCCACATGTTGAGGATTTCCGGCCCCTTGATGTGCATGAAATACTCGCGCATGTCGGCGCCCGATTTTTCGCGGAGCTGCTTCGTGAGGTTGTAGGCGGTGGCTTTGCCGATGAGCGTTTTGCCGCAGCCGGGCGGGCCGTAAAGGAGGAAGCCCTTCGGGGTGGCATGCTGGAATTTCGCGAAGAGCTCTTCGTGCAGCAGCGGCAGCTCGATCGCGTCGCGAATCGCCTGGAGCGCTTCGTCCTGGCCGCCGACTTTTTCCCACGGCAACTCGGGCACGGCGTCGAGGTAATGATCGCTCGCTTCGGGCCGCGGAAGCACTTCGAGCGCGACCCGAAAATTCGGAATCAACCCGGACTTCGTCGCCGGTTTTCAAAACGGTCTTCAGCGAGCTGCGCGGAACGTTGCAGGACGAGGGATTGCCCGCCGTGATCGGAACCGACGCGCAGCCGATCTGTGCCGAGGACCTCGGCGATTTTCGTGACCGGCCCGGCGGTATCGAAACCGAGATCGCCGACGATGACGTAGGCCTCGTTCACGAGCACGCGCGTTCCTTTTTGCAGCTTCCCGAGAGTCACCCGCGGATCGACGTTGCAATAATAATCCGCACCGCCGACCACGATCTGCGCGGTGTCGCGCGCCGCGCTGCCGAGGAAAGTGCCGATGCGATTCGCGGGCGAAGTGACCTTTTTGATCACCTGCTCGAGTTTCTCGATCATCTCGCGGGCGTCGCCGATCATGTCCTCCTGCGCCTCGATCTCGGCGCGGAGCATGAGGAGCCGGTCGCGCACGATTTCCTCCATCGGAAGAAGCGTGACCGCGCGATCGAACGCCTCGAGCAGCGTGATGGCTTCGCTGTCGTTAGGCTGCGATTCGCGGTTCGATTCGTCGCTCATGGGAGTGTGCAAAATGATACGCCTGCCGGATTCCGGTCGCAAACCAACCGGCGGGCGTGCGCCGGGAAAAATCGGTTGAAGCGGGCGGGGCTGCGTCCTACGGTGGCGGTCTCTTACGAGGGAGTCTTAGCTCAATTGGTTAGAGCGCCGCCCTGTCACGGCGGAGGTTGCGGGTTCGAGCCCCGTAGACTCCGGTCCCCTCTCGCTCGTGTTTGGGAATGGAAACGACGAACGCGATCCTGCTGCGCAAGCGGAAGTTGAGCGACACCAGCCTGATCATCTCCTGGTGCACGGAATCGTTAGGCTGCATCGAGACGGTGGCGCGCGGAGCGCGGCGTCCGAAGAGCGCGTTCGCAGGGAAGCTCGATCTCTTTTTCGAGGCAGAGATCGGGATCAAACGCAGCCGGAAGAGTTCGCTGCATACGCTCGCCGAAGTGGCGCTGCGGAATCCGTTCGGCGGGATTCGTGAGAATTATCGGCGCACGCAGACGGCTTCCTGTTTTGTGGAATGGATCGAGTTGAGCACCGAACCGGAACAACCCGCGCCGGAACTTTACCGGCTCCTGCAACGCGCCTTCGGTTTTCTCGACACGCAGGACGCGACGCCGCGCGCGGTGAAACATTTCGAGGCGGAACTCGCGCGCTTCGCCGGCGTGCATGACGCCGCGCTCTTGAAAAGCGATCCCGCCGCGGCGCTTGCGTCGCTTTTCGGCCGGATGCCGCGCGGTCGTGCCGCGTTGCTGAAAGCACTGGCGTAATTTTTTCCCGGCGTCACTTTCCCCGCATGAAAAGACTCCTGCCTTTGCTCTTCGTCGGCGTCGTTCTCGGCCTCACGGTTCCAGTGCGCGCGGATGAGACCTACAAGATCGATCCGGTGCACTCGTCGATCGGCTTCAAGGTCCGCCATTTTTTCAGCAACGTGGATGGCAGCTTCAAAAAGTTCGAAGGCACGATCAGCGTCGACAGCGCGCATCCGGAAAAATCCTCGGTTAACGCGACGATCCAGACCTCGAGCATCGACACGGGGAACGAGAAACGCGATGGCCACCTGAGGAGCGACGAATTTTTCGACGTCGCGAAATTCCGGACGATCACTTTCAAGAGCAAAAGCGTGAAGCAGACCGGGCCGGAAAGCGGCGACATCGTCGGCGACCTGACGATGCACGGCGTAACCAAGGAGATCACGCTGCACGCGAAATTCCTCGGTAAAGGGAAGGGGATGGGCGGCCACGCGATCAGCGGCTGGGAAGTGACCGCGGACCCGCTCAAACGCGCGGAATACGGACTCACCTGGAGCAAGACGATCGAGGGCACTGCGGTGATCGGCGACGACGTGAAGGTCGTAATCGAAGTCGAGGCGGACAAGGCGCCCTAACGAACGCAGCGGCGAGCTATTTGTGCTCCGCGACCCAGATACCTTCCCATTCTGCGGGCGGTGGTTTTTGCAGGAAAGTTTCGCAGCGCTCGAGATAGATCGCGGGGATCTTGTCGTTAGGCCGGAGCTGCTGGCAGCGCTGAAATTTCTCCATCGCCTCGCTCCACTCGCGGGCGCGGTACGCTTTGCAGGCTTCGTCGTGCAGGCCGAGGCAATCCTGCACGATCTGGTCGAGCGGGTCCTTCGCCGCTCCGATCACGGTATATAATTTGAGCGCCTTCTTTTTTCCCTTCACCGCGACGCGATCGATGTACTGCAGCCGAAACTCATCGCGCACGAGCGCGGCCGCGCCTTCGCCCATGAGCAGGTTGCAGCCGTAATCTTTCGTCAGGCCCTCGAGCCGCGCGGTCACGTTCACGGTGTCGCCGATCACCGTGAGCTCCTTTTTTTGCGCGGAGCCGATGTTGCCGAAGACGACTTCGCCGTAATTCAAGCCGCAACCCATCGCGAAATTTTGCAGGCCGCGCTTGGTCCAGTCGTCGTTCAGTTTTTTCAGGCTCACCTGCATTTGCAACGCGGCCTTGAGCGCGTTCTTCGCGTCCTCGCCGGAGTTCACGCTGCTCAGGCTGCCCCAGACCGCGAGCACAGCGTCGCCGATGAATTTATCGACCGAGCCCTTGAACGCGAAAACGTCACCGACCATCAGGGTGAGATATTCGTTGAGCTGTTTCACGAGCTGGTGGGAATCCATTTGCTCGGAGAGCGTGGTGAAGCCGCGGAGATCGGTCATGATCAGCGCGACTTTCGTGCGCTGGCCGCCGAGCGCGTTCAGGAAGCTCTCGGGGTTATCCAAAATATCGCGCGCCGCTTCCTTGGAAACGTAAGACTCGAGCGTGCGCCGGGTGCGGAGCTTCTCGAGTTTCTCGCGGGTGTAATCGTAGATGAACGAGGCCAGCCCGGTGACCGCGAACGCCATGACCGGCGGAATCCCGGGCACCACGACCGAGGCGTAGTCGTAGGCCAGTTTCACCGCGATCAGGAAAAGCGCGGCCAGACTAACGAACGCGGCCACCCGCACCGTGGTGCGTGCGATGAAAACCGTGACCAGAAACGCCAGCAGGCCCGCGCCGAAAATGAGCAGGTAAATGGACCAACCCGGCCATTCGCGCAGAAAGGCGTGGTGAATGAGCGCGTTCATCGATTGGATGTGCAACTCCGGGCCGGGCATGAAACCAAACGGCGTCGGATGCTCGTCGTGCACCCAGTTACCGGTGGGCCCGACCAGAATCACCTTGTCGCGCAGGAGTGCGCCATTGCCGAAATTTCCCTGCCAGTAACTGGGCAGGAAAATCTGGTAAAGCGGAGCCGGGACATAGGTGCCCGGCGGTCCGCTGAAACGGAGGAGGCGCTCCCGAAACGGATTCGTGAGGCCGGGATCGGCCAGCCAGCGGGCGCCGCGCGCCGCCAGCGCCGTTGGCGTATCGACGGCGACCGTCGGCTCCTCGGCGAGCTTGATCCCGCGATTCTCCGCCTCCTGTAACTCGAGCGTGGTGCGATAGCGCGCCGCCCGGATGACGCCGTTGAAGCCGGGCCAGAAATTCACGTAGCCGATCGCCGGGTTCTCCGGTCCGACGTTCGCCATTATATTGTTTGTCGGGGGATTGAAAATCGGAGTTTCCTGGCCGGGGCCGACGACGTCGGTCGTGAAGTTCGCGCCGAACACAATCTGGTCGGGGTGCCGCGCGATCGTGGCCCGGAGAATCTCGTCGCCCGCGCCCGGCTTCGGCAGCAATAAATCGAAAACCACGCCGCGAGCGCCTGCGGCGAGCAGCCTCTCGGCGATCAGGGCATAAACTTCACGGGACCAGGGCCAGCCGCCGGCGATCAGATGGAGGGCGTGACCCTCGGGGCTCGTAGCCGGGATGTTGGCGTAGAGCGTTTGCAGGTCGAACTGCGAAAAATTTACCGAGCTGCTGTCGATTCCGAGGAATGCCAGGCGCGGGTCCGGAGGGAGGAAACGTCCGGAGGCCGTGATCGCATCACGGAAGCGATATTCCCAACTCGTTAGGCTCTGACCAGCCACGCCTTTTTCCTCGAGCCGGTAGAGTCCGGCCACAGCCGCGGCGAGGAGCGCGCAGATGAGTCCATGGACCACCGGGCGGGAGAAACGCAATTTCACAAAGGATTGCTTAGCAAAGGCTGTGCGCGGTGGGCAGAGGTTTCGTGCTTGACTCTTTTCCTCATCAAAGGCGAGATGCGCCCATTATATATGAAAAGAGCAAATTCTGCAGCGGCCCGCTTTGGGGCGAGCCTGTGTTTCCTTCTCCTGATCGGCGTTTCCACCGGACGCGCGGCTGATCTCTCCCAAGCCAAGGTCCGGCAAAAATTCAACGTCGTCACGCTCGCGCCGAATCTGAACGCCTCGGCCCGCCCGGTGGCGCAGGGTGCAGTGGTGGAGAACGAAAACGTCGTTCGCACCGGCACGGAATCGCGCGCCGAGCTCGAGTTCACCGACCTCACGCTCGCGCGCATCGGCGCGAACTCGATCTTCACTTTTGACGCCCAGGCCCGCTCGCTCGCTTGCGAACGCGGCGCCGTGCTCTTCTCCAAGCCGACGAATTCCGGCCGGGTTGAAATCCGTTCTGGCGCCGTGACCGCGGCGATCACCGGCTCGACCGGTTTCGTTTCCACGACGCACAAGCGTGCGGGAAAAAAACAGGCGGCGGTGAGTGCGGATGACGCCACGACGATGCTCGGCATGCTCGAGGGCAAGTTGCACGGCAGCTCGAATTGGAAAGACAGCCGCGGCAACGCCCACAGCTTCCAGTTTTCGTTAGGCGCGGGTGAGATGCTGATCGCCGAAGCGGGTCGCCCGCCGTCGGTCGTGCAATTCGATATCCCGAAATTCCTCCGCAGTTCGCCGCTCATCACCGGCTTCAAGGGCGACCTGCTCAACCAAAGCGATCTCCGGCGCGCAGTGGCCGATTACGAGACCGACCAGCGCCGCGGCTTCATCGACGCAAACACCGTCACGGTGAACCGCGCGAACCTGGCCTGGGTCGGTTTGAACTCCAATCATAATTCGCTCGATGCCAGCGTCGATTCGCGCAGTTCCGGCCAGTCCGTCAGCACCGGCGACGGCGGCGGTTTCGTGCCGGTCGGTGGCGATGGCGTCATCCGCGGACAGCTCGTCTGGACGAGCACCGCCGATCTCGATCTCCATCTTATCCTGCCGGATAACCAGGAAGTCTTTTTTGCCAACTCGAACGTGACCTTCAATAATGGCCGCGCCACCGCGATGCTCGACCACGACAACCGCGGCGGCACGATCGATCAGGAGCCGAACATTCGGGTCGAGAACATCGCCATCAACGGCACGCTGAGCGCGGGGACCTACACCTTCTTCGGGCACAATTTCTTTACCTCGAACACCGCGGATAATTTCACCCTCACCGTAAGCAACGGAAACGGGCAAACCCAGACGATTTCCGGGTCGATCGCCAACAACCAGAACACTCAAAACGTGACGGTGACCTTCCCGCCGCACGGTTAGGCGCGGGCGACCGTTACACCTCTTTTCAGCATTGAGACTTTTATCATGATCATTCTGCCCATCGTTCCACGTCATCTCGCCCGCCGCCTTGCCCTCACCGTCGCCGGCCTTTCGCTCGGGTTCGCCTCTTCGCTGCATGCGCAGCAGGATCAGGCCACCGCAGCGCAGGTCGCCACCCAGGGAGACCTGATGAACCGCGGCGGCACTGAGACCACCGAGCCCAACGCGCAATTTCGGATCAGCGATCCGAATCTCGGCGACATCGACCTCGTCTCGCGCACCCCGCGGCCGAAGATGTTTAGCTTCTCGACGAACCAGAGTTTCAGCTACACCACCAACGCCTTTCTCGCCCAGAGCGGCGAGCAGGATGCGTTCTTCTGGAACGGGCGCATCGACGCTTCGATCGTGCCGTATGCCACCCGCGACTTCACCCCGCGGCTCACTTTTGAGCAGAATTTTTTCCGCTACACCCGCTTCTCGCGCCTGGATTTTGACTCGCAGACTTTGCAGGCCGATTTCAAGTTCGATCTCAATCGTTCCGATACCTGGTGGATCAACGGGTCCTACGGCGTGAGCCGTCTCTATGCGCCGCATGGAAACTCGGATGAATTTTATCGTTACGGGCTCGTGAATGTGAACGTGAATCACTACCTGCCAATCCCGAACACGCCGGTTTACCTGCTTCTGAGCGGCGGCATTTACGATCGCCATGGCGAGTCGTCGGCCTTTGATCGCGCGGCGCCCTATCTCGTGGCCGCGGCGGCT
This sequence comes from uncultured Verrucomicrobiae bacterium, assembly GCA_963742845.1. Lineage (GTDB taxonomy): Bacteria > Verrucomicrobiota > Verrucomicrobiia > Chthoniobacterales > UBA10450 > Palsa-1392. The sequence goes on from CAVUNK010000005.1 coordinate 622,416, forward strand.
TACAGCCCGATCGATAAGGTCCAAATCTCGGCTTATCTCCGGCCGGAATACCAGTTCTACACCAACGATCCGCTCGACGATTCGCGACGCGACTTCAACGTCAGTCTCGGCAGCGCGGTGACGTGGACGCCGAATAAATACGTGACTGTGGGCGCCTCGCTTGCGTTCGTGGGCAATTACTCGAACGCCGGCGGCCGCAGCTACAACGTCTTCTCGCCCAGCATCGCGATCGGTGCGCAGATCTCGTTCTAGGCCAGGGCCGGCTTCTCCGCCTAACGAGAAGCGCTAACCCTTCATTCCGGTGAGCGTGACCCCGCGCAGGAAATAGCGCTGGGCGAAAAAGAAGATCGCGATCACCGGCAGCGTCATCAGGAGCGAACCGGCCATGACCATGCCCATGCCCTTGGCCGTGCCGGGATTCGTCACCTGCACCTGGAAGGCGTAAAGCCCGAAGGAGAGCGGATAGAGCCGCTGATCTGCGAGGTAAATCAGCGGCGCCATGAACTCGTTCCAAGTCGCGAGAAAAGTGAAAATCGCGATCGCGGCGAGCGTTGGCCTAACGAGTGGCAGCATGATGTGCCAGTAGATCCGCAGGAACCCGCACCCGTCGAGACGCGCGGCGTCTTCCAGATCGCGCGGGACGCCCTTGAGAAATTGGCGGAGCAGAAAAACGTAGAAGGCCGGCGCGACGAAACTCGCGATCCAAAGCGGTTGGAGGGTGTTATACCAGCCGAGTTTTTGCATGATCAGGAACTGCGGGATCATCGTCACCTGCGCGGGAATCATCATGGTCGCGAGGAGGAGCGCGAAGCAGAGATTCCGGCCGGGCCATTGCAATCGCGCGAAACTGTAGGCAACCAGCGAGCAGCTCAGGAGCGTGCCGACGAGATTGAGGATGACGAGGAAAAGACTGGTGCCGACGTAACGCCAGAAGGGGATCTGATCGAAGGTCAGCCGGTAATTGCGCGCGATCTTGAACCACCAGGCGCGGAGCTGGCTGCTACGGGTAAGTTCGAGGGTGACCTTGAGTTCGTTAGGCGCGGCGAGGGAGGTGGGTGCGCTCGACTTGTCGAGCTCGAGCGTAGTCCAGGTTTTGCCTTTGGTAGGACGATCATCCGGTCCCGGTTCCTGCCAGGTGTCGACGACCCATTCGTGATCGGAAAGCGGTAGTGCACGCGCGGCGGTGAAGCGGCGGCCCCCTTTTTCCACGGAGACCTGCAGCCCATGCCAGGTGTCGTCGTAGCGCACTGAGAGGAGAAGGCGATGCAACCGGGCGAGCGGGAAAGTGCTCTGAAAAGTCTGGCTCAACCGGATCGTGTCGCCGTGAGAAAAGTCGTAGTGCAACTCGGCAAACGGTTCGTTAGGCGAACCGGCCGGGAACAGTCGGGCGCGGGCGTCGCCGTCGATCTTCCACGTGGTCGCGGCCTGGGCGGCCGGAACGAGCAGGTCTTCATCCTGGTCGTAGGATTGCACGCGGAGCGCGCCGAACTGAACTGAGCGCCGGAGCGACCCGGCCACGCTCTCGACTATCGCCGGGCTGATTCGCGAATCCAGCTCGGCTCGCAGTTTGTCGTTAGGCAATTCCCACGCACTCCCCGGCACAATGCTCAGGAGCCGCGCGTAAATTCCGCGCGCCGTCTGATGTTGCAGGTCCGCGCGATCGAGGTCGTTAGGCCAGGCGAAATTCAACCGGCCCAGTTGTTCTTCGATCAGGCGCACCGCGTCCTCGAGCCGCGGCCCGTGCAGATCCTCGAACAGCCGGTCGTCAACGTAGGGAGACTGCAAATGCGGAATCGGTCGTTGCGGCAACAGCCGAAGCGTTTCCCCGAAAAGCTCGCGATCGAGCTTCGTCGAAGTCGCCGCCATCCAAAGAAAAGGCCAGATGAAGACGAGCGAGCCGACGATCAGCAGCGCGTAGATGAGCAGAGTGCGAAAGGCCTTCATTCGTTAGTCCGATTCATAGTGCACCCAGCGGTGCGAGAATTTCAGCTGCACCAGGGTGAGCCCGAAGACGACGAGGAACAGGATCCAACCGAGCGCCGAGGCGTAGCCCATCTGCAGAAAACGGAACGCGCTGTTGAAGAGGTGGTAGGCGTAGAAGAGCGTGGAATCGACCGGCCCGCCTTGGGTCATGATGAACGCCTGGGTGAAGATCTGGAGCGTCCCGATCAACCCCATGATCAAGTTGAAAAAAACATATGGCGAGAGCAGCGGCAGCGTGATGTGGCGGAAGCGTTGCCACGCGCTCGCGCCGTCGAGCGCGGCGGCCTCGTAATAGGTTTCGCTGATCCCTTTCAACCCCGCGAGCCAGATGATCATCCCGCCGCCGGCGCTCCAGAGTCCCATCAGGATCAGCGCCGGTTTGCTGGTGTTTTCATCCTGGAGCCAGTTCGGCCCGTGAATCCCGAAGCTGGCGAGAAACGCGTTCAGCAATCCAGCGTTCGGATTAAAAATCCAGATCCAAAGAATGCTCGAGGCAACCGCGGGCACGATCGACGGCAGGTAAAAAAAAGTGCGCCAAACCGCGACCCCGCGAATCTCGAGATTCAGGAGCAAGGCGATCCCGAGACTGAGCGTCATGCCTAACGGAATCCCGAGAATCATGAACGCGGTGTTGCCCGCGGCTTTCCAGAAAAGCGGGTCGCCCGCAAACATCCAATGATAGTTCGCGAGCCCGACGAAGCGCGCCGGATTTAGAATGTCATAATCGCAAAAACTGATCACGATCGAGAAAAGGATCGGCCCGCCGGTGAGGACGATGAACCCGATGATCCAGGGTGAAGCGCAGAGCCAGCCGCCGCGCCATTGCGAACGAAAATAGCGGGAGCGCGCCCCTTCGAGCACGGCCGCTTCTCCGTGGCGCGGCCGGGTTTCCCACCAATAAATCGCGAGTGCGCAGAGCGCGATCAGGGCGAGATAGACCGCGATGAAATAACGCCACGGCACGAGCGGACCGCGCGGCGGACTGAGCGCGCGATCGAGTTGACGCTGCACCGTTTCATCCGCGTCGCGGAGCGCGGCCTGCGGCGAGAGCTTGTGGAAGATCGCGTTTTCCGTCGCGCGCTTTTGTTCGTTGAAGAGCAACTGCCCGACCGGCGTGACCGGGCGAATCGGCGAAGTCTCGAGCAGATCGTTCAGCAGCTGCACGCCGTCGCGCACTTTTGGCGGAATGCCGGGGTTGCCGGCGATGTAGGTGTCGTAAAGCCAGCGATTGATTTTCCGATTCGCGTTTTGCGTCGGGACGTAGACGAGACCCTGACTCCCGAGGAGCAGTTTGTTTGCTTCGCCGATCGTTTCCGCGGCCTGCCGGCTGGCGAGAAATTTCAGCAGCTCCCAGCCCCCTTCCTTATTCCGCGCGGTCGCGGGAATCGCGAAACACCAGCCGCTCACCCAGCTCATGCCGGCCTGCTGCGCGTCGGGCATCGGCGGGACCGCGACGCCGTAGTTGAGATTGCCGCCGTACTGCGCGAGCGCGTCGGGGAAGGTCCAATAACCGTCGATCTTCATCGCGACCTTGCCGGTAACAAACGGATCGAGCTGACCCGCCTGCGCGCTGCTCTGAAAAGCGTAGACCGCGCCCGCGCCGCCTAACGAGTCGTAAACATTCGTCATCCAGCGCAGCGCGTCGACCACCGGCGGCGAGTCGAGCGTCACCTCGCGCCGATCCGGGCTCAGGAACTGCCCGCCTTTCATCCAGGCGTAGAGATAGAGCCAGGCGTTGCCGTAGTTTGGCGCAAACCCAAGCCGGGTGATCGCGCCGCTCGCGTTCCGCTCGGTCATTTTTACCGCCATCGCCGCGAGCTCGTCCCACGTCCGCGGCGGGCGCGCTTCGCCTTTTTCGTCCACAAAGCCGGCGCGTTTGAGCAGGTCTTTGTTGTAAAAAAGTGCGCGATCATCGACCCGCTCGGGAATGCCATAGGTGCCGCGCGCGCCGGTTAGCGGGTCGGTGTAGGTCACTTCCTCCCAGCAGGAGCGGTAATAATTTTCCGCCCGGATCGCGTCCGGATCGGCGCTCGCCGCTTCCAGCGCGAGAAATGGATCGAGCTTCGTGAAGGCGCCGCGCGCCGCCCACTCGCTTACCGCGTAACGATCGAAAAGAATCACGTCGGGCGGCTGCCCGCCCGCCAGGCTCACGAGAAAGCGAGTCGGATCCGCCGTCTGATCGCGCGAGGCGCTCTGGCCGTTGATCACCCGGTAGATCGGATGGCGCGGATCTTTTTTGTGCAGCTCGCGGCTCTGCGTCTCGAAGGCGCGGAAGGCATCGTCCATCACCGCGCCGTTCGCGCCGGCGTCGCCGGTGTAGTTTAACTCGACTACGCCGGGTTCGTTAGGCGCGATCGTGCGCGCGGGCGAAAGCGCCCAGAGCGCCGCGGCGAGCGCAGCGCAGAGGAGGGCGATTATCCAGGGACGCATGCGAGCCGCCGAAGGTCGCAGCCTTTCGCGTCCCCCGGCAAGCCGAAACGCCGGGGACGCCTAGTGCTTCTTCTTCGTCGTCTTCTTGCTCGGCGTCGGCGTGGGCTTGGCGATGAAGATTTTTTTCAAGGTGTTCCCGAGCTTGGTCAGGCCCGTGGGCGTCGGCGTGGGCTTCGGCCTGCGCGAGGAAGAGGAACGGCTGCTCCGGTTGCGGAATTGGAAGGCCAGTTTCACCGGCGCCGCTGCCGCGATCGTGACCGACTCGCTGCGCTTCGGGTAATCGGAGTGGTGCGCTTCGAGGGTTTGTTTGCCCAACGGCAGGTCGACCGTCAGCGGGGTTTTCCCGAGCGAGCGCGCCCCGAGAAAAATTTCCGCGCCGTTTGGCGTGCTCGTGATCGTGGCGCTGCCGTGCGGCCGGACGTAGTCAACCGGCAGAGTTTCACCGGCCTTTAGCTCCACCGCGGAATGGTCGTCCGGCCAACCTTCGTCCTGAAAAACGATGGTGTAATTTCCGGGCGGCAAATTCTGCACGTCATCCGGCGCCACGCCGCTGCGCAGCGCATCGCCAGTTGGAGCCGCGCCCGCGTAAATCGCGAACCGCTCACCCGTCGGCGTCGTGGTGAGATGAATGCCCGCTGAACCCGGAATCGCCAGCACTACGGGCGTCGCGGAAGGGGCCGGTGCCGGAGGGACGGCCGCGATTTTCTTCGCGGGCGCCATCGTCGATTTCGGCTGCGGAGTTGGAACGACCACGACGGCTTTCACCGGCGCCTCGAGCGCATAACCATGCGCCACCAGCGGCGGCGCCGCGACCGCCACAGGCGCGGCAGCAGGTTGGCCAAAGGGCGAATGCTGCAAAATCAAAATCGCCGCGAGCAGCGCGAAGATGCCGCTCCCGAAAGCCACCACGTGCGAGCGAAGTTGCGGCGAAATCTTTGGCAACAACGGGCGGTCGGAAAGCTCGATGCTTTCCCCAAGCCGCAACCGTTGCGCGACCTCGCCGGCCGAACGCGGACGTTGTTCGGGATTTTTCGCGAGACAGGCGGCGATCGTTTCCTCCCAATGCTTCGGCACCGGCGCGCCAGTGACCTGCAATTTCGTCCGCCGCATTGTCACGGTCGACGGCGTCACTTCGCGCACTTGGAGGCCGACATCGCCACCATAGAACGGTGGCTTGCCCGAGAGCACTTCGAAGAGGAGCGCGCCGAGCGCGTAGATGTCGTCCGACGGCGCAGGATCCTCCCCGAGCATCTGCTGCGGGCTCATGTAATTGAGCGTGCCGCTCGAGGTCCGCATGCTCACGCGATTCATCGAATCGCGCAGGCTGCAGGCGATACCGAAATCGGTCACCTTTAATTCCGATCGACTGTTCACCATCAGGTTGGCCGGTTTCAGATCGCGATGAATCACCTGCACCGAATTGTGCGCGTAACTCAGCGCCTGACAGAGCGAAGTGACCCAGGGCACGACCTCTTCCACTTCGAAACATTTGGCCGGTTGCTGCACCCGGAGCTGCGAGAGGGTCGAGCCGTCCACGTATTCCATCGAGATCGCCGCCGTGCGCTCGTCCTCAATAAAATCGAAAATCCGCACGATATTGGGGTGCGTGAGCAATAAACTTTTGCGGGTTTCGCGTTTCAGATCTTCCTGCGCGGAGGCGTCGAAACAGACCGCGTCAGTCACGAGTTTCAGCGCGACGAGCCGGTCGAGCCGGTCGTCGCTTGCCAGCCAGACGATTCCCATCCCGCCGCGTCCGAGGACTTTCTGGAGGGTGAAACGCTGGAATAGCTGCGTGCCGCCGACGACGCCGCGCATGGTCTTCTCGCCGTCATCGCTTAATTCGTCATTTGTCCGCGAATGCATTATTTCCGTGAAAAAGCACGGGCCGTGCCCTGCGCCGCCTCGTTTGGCATGCCATTCGCTGATTTGGCGGGAATGGGACACGAAGCGATGCGCGCCGGTTGGCTGGATTTGGGGGACAAACCTTTGCCTCTCGTCGGCAAGACCTTTTCGTTAGGCCGGGCGCGCGATAACAACGTTGTTTTTACTTCCGCCAAGGTGTCGCGTCGGCATGCGATCGTGCATGCGCAGGGCGGCGCGGAGTTCTCGCTCGTCGATCTCGGGAGCAGTAACGGCACTCACCTGAATGGCCGGCGCGTGATTCAACCGGTGACGCTGCAGCATGGCGACGTGATCCAGATCGGGGAGGAAAGCCTCATCTTTCGGCTCGAGTCGCCCGACTCCGTTGCGGACCAGGGTCTGAGCACCGATGCGGAGATGACCGAACGAGAGGCGGCGGAACTGACCTGCTGGTTTCTCGTGCTCGACATCGAAAATTTCGTTCAACTCACCCGCGACACTTCAACCGGGGAACTCGCGCAGATGGTTGGCGCCTGGGTTGGAGAATGTCAGCGCATCATTGAAAGCCAGGGCGGCACGGTGAGTAAATTTCTCGGCGACGGCCTGCTCGCCTATTGGGACGCGCGTTTTGCCGACTCGCCGAACGTCGTCTCGACGATGCAGCAACTGCGCGAGTTACAGGCGCGCCGCTCGCCGCCTTTTCGTTGGGCGCTGCATTACGGGAACGCCGCTTTCGGCACTGCGATCGCGCCGGGCGAAGTGAGTGCGCTCGGCCACGATCTCAACCTTCTCTTCCGCCTTGAGCGCATCGCCGCGGCGAATCAATTTCCCTCCGTGCTCAGCGAAAAAGTGCACGGGCAAATTGGTTCCCGCCTCGGCTCACGGCTGCTCGGTTCCTTCCCGATCAAAGGCCTTGAAACCGAGCACCGGCTCTACGGTTGCTAGAGCTGCCGGCGGGCGTTTTTGCGGGATCGACAGCGGGGCGCGTTTCCGTATCATCGCGCTCCCGAATGCCGCGGCTCAACCCATCACCACCGTACCGCACGTCGCCGCGCCTAACGAGTCCGCCGTGAGCGCGCAGGAAAGGATTCTCGTCGCCGAAGATGAGCCGGGGATGCTCCGGTTGATCGAGAGCAACCTGAAGCGAGCCGGGTTCGTGGTCGGGCAGGTGACCAAGGGCGACGAGGTCGCCGCGCGGGTGCTCGCCTGGAAACCGGCCCTTCTTCTGCTCGATGTGATGCTCCCCGGGATGTCGGGCTTCGAGGTCTGCCGGACGTTGAAAAGCGACCCGCGCACCCGGCAGATGCCGATCGTGCTCCTGACCGCGAAGGCGCTGGAGCAGGATCGCGTGCAGGGTTTGGAAATGGGCGCGGACGATTATGTGACCAAGCCGTTCAGCCCGCGCGAGCTCGTGCTCCGGGTGCAGGCGCGGTTGCGGAAATTTCCGCCTAACGAACACGCGCCCGACCTGGTGCAGGTGGGTGAGATCATCATCGATCGCTCCGAGCCGGCGGTGGAAGTGGCGGGTCGGCGCCTCGCGCTGACCGCGACGGAATACAAACTTCTCCTTGTGCTCATGGAACGGGTCGGCCGGGTGCAGACGCGCGAGCGGCTGCTGAGCGACGTCTGGGGTTACGAAGCGGCGATCGAATCGCGCACCGTCGATATTTACGTCACCCGGCTGCGCGCGAAACTGGGCCGCAGCGGAGCGCACCTTGAGACCGTGCGTGGCTTCGGTTACCGCCTCGCGGAAAAGCCGACGCGATGAGCGAGGAAGCGCTCCTGCGCTCAGCCCTGGCGGTGCTCGATGACGGCGTGCTCCTGCTCGATGCGGACGGTCGGATCGAGTTCACGAACGAAACGCTGCGGGAATGGTACGGCCTAACGATCGAGATTTTCGGGAAACCGTGGCGCACGATTTTTCCCGACGAGGCGCTGGAAAAATTAGCGGGCTCACCGCCGACTGAGCCGATCCAGCTGCGCGCCGAACGCGCCGGGCAAACCCGCTGGCTCGAGGTTCGCGCCCGGCCTTTGCAGTCGCGTCGGCTTCTCCTTTTTCACGACATCACCGCGCAACGCGCTCGCGACGACGCCGGCGCGGAAATGGTGGCGAATGTTTCCCACGAGCTCCGCACGCCGGTTTCGATTCTCGCCGGTTACATCGAGAATCTGGTCGATTTCCCGAAGATGCCGCGCGCCGAGCAGGTGGAGATTTGCGCGATCATGGAGGAGCACGCGCAACGCTTGAAGTCGTTGCTCGACGATCTGCTGACGCTTTCGTTTTTCGATTCGCGGAGCGAGGTGCTCGATTTCGCGCCGCTCGCGCTCGGCGATTTTCTGCGTCGTCTTGCAAAAGATTGGCAGCCGGCGCTGGCGGGCAAAGGGATGGCCTTCATCATCGAGCTGGGGCCGGGCGCGGAGACGGTGGAGGTGGATCGTTTTCGCTTCGAGCAGGTGATGCACAACCTGATCGACAACGCGTTTAAGTACACGCCGATTGAAGGCCAGATCCGGGTGCGCACGGCGGTGGTCGGCGAACAGATTGAGATCAGTGTGGAAGACAACGGCGCGGGAATTCCGCGCGAAGATTTGCCGCATGTTTTCGAGCGTTTTTACCGGGTTGATAAAGCGCGCAGCCGGAAGTTCGGCGGGACCGGGCTCGGGCTTTCGATTGTGAAACACATCGTCGCGCTGCACGGCGGCGCGGTCCGCGCGGAGAGCGTACTGCAAATGTCGACCCGGGTGACCATCGCGCTCCCGCGACGACGCGCCCCAAGCGCGCCCTTATAGGCCTCTCGCAGACGAAATTTTCTCAAAACGGAAACGTCCGGAAAGTGCCGCAGGTGGAAGGTGGGGAAGCGCGGTGAGGGAGGGATTCGAACCCTCGGTACCCTTTTGGGGTACGACGCTTTAGCAAAGCGTTGCTTTCGACCACTCAGCCACCTCACCTGTTGCGCCGTCGAAGTTGCGAGAATATCGGGACCGCTCCATGCTCGTCAACCAGTTGCCTCGCGCCATGCGCCGCGCCCGTTTCTACCCCGCTTTTCGCCTAACGACGGCACTCGTGGGCCTCAGTTTTTTTCTCTGCGGCGGTTGCGGAGGCAAAGCGCGCAAGGCCGCAGCTGTTACCGGGTCCGCGTCGCCGATACCCTCGGCAACGCCGTCAGTGCCGCACCGGATCGTCGGCGAGATCGCGGTGGTGAACGCTGCCGAGCATTTCGTGTTGATCGATCTCGGCTCGAATCTCTACGTCCCTGAGCCCGGAACGATCCTGCGCTCGCGCGACGCCGCCGGCGCCCTGGCCAATCTGAAGACTTCGCCGGAACAAAAACGCCCCTTTATTGCAGCCGATATCGTCGACGGTGCGCCCAAGGTGGGCGATGAAGTCCTGCGATGACGAGTGAAACGGATGCGTTAGCGGCGGTGCTGGCGAAAGTGTCGGCACGGCCAGCGGAAAACCGGTCGTTGCTGGACTCGTTAGGCCGATTTTCCGCGGACGAGCTCTGGACGCAGCGGCCGCTGCCGGCGTTCGATAATTCCGCGATGGATGGCTACGCGGTCCAGGCGGCGTCCGCGAAGACCGGCGCGCGCCTGCGGGTGACCGGCGAACAACCGGCCGGCGCGGATCTTGGCCTAACGATCGGCGCGGGCGAAGCGCTCCGCATTTTTACCGGCGCGCCCATGCCCGGCGGCGCCGACTCGGTGGTGATGCAGGAAGATGTGACCCGCACCGGCGACACGATCGCGATCGACGCGGGCGTCGAGCCCGGTGAATTCGTCCGCCGGCAGGGCTCCGACCTGGCGGTGGGGCAGAAAATCCTCTCCCGCGGCGAGCTGATCGCAGCGCAGAATATCGGGCTGCTCGCCTCGCAAGGTCTGTCCGCCATCGCGGTCGGCGGGCGGCCGCGCGTGGCGATTGTCTCCACCGGCGATGAACTCGCGCGGCTCGGCGAGACGCCGGCACCGGGGCAGATTTTCGAAAGCAACGCGCTCATGCTCGAGGCGCTGGTGCGCGGCGCCGGCGCGGAGGTGGCGACCGTCGAGCACGCGCCCGATGCGCCCGAAGTCCTGACCGCAACCTTGCGCCGCGGTTTGGAAAATGACGTCCTGATCGTCAGCGGAGGGGTCTCGGTTGGCGATCGCGATTTTGTCCGGCCGTCGTTAGGCGCGCTTGGCGCGGAGATCGGGCTCTGGCGAATTGCACTCAAGCCGGGGAAGCCGTTTCTCTTTGGGCGCGCCGGCGCTTGCGCGATCTTTGGCCTGCCAGGAAATCCGGTCTCGGCCTTTGTCACTTTCCTCAAGTTCGTCCGGCCAGCCTTGCGCAAGATGATGGGCGCGGCCGCTGAGCATCAGGGCCTGCGCCGGGTTGTCGCCCGGCTGGAAAGCGCGGTCGCGAATGAAGGCGACCGGCCGCATTATCTGCGCGGCCAACTGCGCAACGGCGTTTTCACTCTCACGGGCCGCCAGGAATCGCATGCCCTTTACGGATTGAGCAAAGCCAACGCTCTCCTCCGCCTCGCGGCGCAGGAAAACTTCGGGCCCGGCGCGGAGGTGGTGGTGGAGCTTTGGGATTGTTGACGCGCCCCGCGGCGAGTCGCGACAACCGCGCGCGGTCGCGCTTCCGTTTCTCTTAAAGAAAATGGCTCTTACCGAATATCAGCGGAAACGAAACTTCGCCGCCACCGCGGAACCGAGCGGGAAAAAGCCGCGGCCGAAACGGGTCGCGGGCGCTTCGCGTTTTGTGATTCAGAAACACGACGCGAGCCGGCTGCACTACGATTTCCGACTGGAAATGGAGGGCGTGCTGAAGTCGTGGGCAGTGCCGAAAGGGCTCCCTTGGAAGCGCGGCGAAAAGCATCTCGCGGTCGAGGTGGAGGATCACCCGATCGATTACGAGGATTTTGAGGGGATCATCCCGAAGGGAAATTACGGCGGCGGCACGGTGATGGTGTGGGATCGGGGGACTTATTTTGTGCACGGCGAGGATCCGCTGAAAGCGCTGAAGGAAGGCCGGCTGCACCTCGTGCTCGAGGGTGAGAAGGCGAAAGGTGACTGGGCGCTGATTCGAACCCGGCGCGAAGGCGACAAGACGCAGTGGCTACTGCTGAAAAGCGACGACGACGTTCGCCCGGTCTCGAAAAAGCGCGACGACGAATCGGTAAAAAGCGGTCGCTCGATGAAACAGATCGCGAGCGATCGCGATGCCGAGTGGCAATCGAATCGCGGCGACGAAAAAAAGAAGCCGCAGGATGCGGTCCGGCGGGAAGTCGCCGTGCCGAAGATGCCCAACGATTTGCCCGCCGGGAAGGTGAGCTTCATCGAGGCGATGAAACCGCTGCTCCGGGACGAACCGCCGGCACAGGGCGGCTGGCTCTACGAGTTGAAGTTCGATGGCTTTCGCACCCTCGCGCTGCGGCAGGGCGAGAAAACAAAACTGCTCTCGCGAAATGAGAACGACCTTACGAAACGCTTCCAGGCCATCGCGGACGCGGTCTCGGCTTTGCCGGGAAAAGAATGCGTGATCGATGGCGAGGTCGTCGCGCTCGACGACGAAGGGCGCTCTTCCTTCCAACTGCTTCAGGGGCAGGAGTTGGAGGCGCGCGCGACGCCGCTTTACTACTACGTTTTCGACCTGCTCCAGCTCAACGGAAAGGACCTCGCCGGTCTTCCCCTAACGAGTCGGAAAGAGCTCCTCCGCCAGCTCTGCGCGGAGGCGGGCGACCCGATTCGCTTTTCCGGGGAGGTCGGCGACGACCCGCAGAAGCTGCTGAAAAAAGTGAAGCAGCTCGGGTTGGAAGGAATCATCGGCAAGCTGGCCGATTCGAAATACGAAGCGGGCCGGCGCAGCGGCGCGTGGATCAAACTGAAATCGCTCAACGAACAGGAATTCGTGATCGGCGGTTACACGCCGCCGGCGGGAGCGCGGAAACATTTCGGCGCGCTCCTCGTGGGATACTACGAAAAGAAGAAGCTGCTCTTTGCCGGGAAAGTCGGCACCGGATTCGACGGGAAGACGCTCGCGGCGCTGCACAAAATGTTTCAGGGAGCGGAGCGAGAGGATTGCCCTTTTGCGGATCTGCCTTCGAAGCAGGGCGGCAAATGGGTCCAGGGAATCACCCCCGCGATGATGCGGAAATGCCATTGGATCGAGCCCAGGTTCGTCGCCCAAATCAAATTTGCCGAGTGGACCCGCGATCTGAAATTACGCCAGCCGGTTTTTCTCGGACTCCGCGACGACAAAGCGGCGAAGAACGTCAAGCGCGAAGAGCCGGCCTAACGACTCGCGAGGCGCTGAGAGTGGGCCCGCAGGGCGCGCGGAGATGCTGAGGCGAGCAGTGCCGTCACGAGGATCCGGCGCACTTCCGCGCGAGAGACTTTGACTTTACGGGTGAGCGCCCCCGCACCGGCCTCGCGGAGAAGGGTAATCGTGCGCGCGCCGATGAGCGCCGGGAGCGCGGTCGCGAAGCGCATGCGCCAACTCGTTAGGCTGGCGGCGTAGTCAATACCGGCTCGGGTCTTGGTTTCCGCCCGGTCGAGCCAGTCGAGGAACTTCTCGCCCGGGGGCAGATACTCGCGGCCGGCGCGCAGATCGGCGCCGCGGTCGCGCAGGACGTTGATCAATTGCAGGCCCTGGCCGTACTCGATTCCGAGCGCGGACATCTCGTCCGGCGCACGGCGCGCGAAGGGCGCGAGATGACGAAAGCCGAGCCTCGTCCAGAACTCGCCGACGCAGCCGGCTACGAGGTAGGTGTATTCGTCGAGCTCCGCGGCACTCTGCAGCGCGACCGGGGTCGAGGGGTCGCCGAAGCGCTCGACGTCGAGCGTTTGCCCGCGGACGATCGTCGCCAGCACGGCGCGGATATCCGCGCGATCTTCTGCACTGACGCGCGCGAGGTGGTCCGGTACACTGGTGGATATTTTCCAACAGCCTGCGCTCAGCGGGATCGGTCTGCTGACGCGCGAAGTCGCCTAACGAGTCGGCGATCGCGGCGAAATCTTTTTCACCCGCGATCACTTCGCCGAGTAACCGGAGATTCGTCAGGCGCACGGCCGCCGGAATTGCGGCGGTATCGGCGATCGTGTCGGTCGCGCGCGCGAGCAGGTAGGCGAGCCCGATCGGCTCGCGCAGCGGGCGCGGGAGAAACCGAATCGTGAGGTAAAACGATCGCGAGACCGACTTAAGAATCGCTTTCACCGGCCGACATTGCGGACTTCGATACGAGGGGCCGCAGCGTTCCCGAGGCCCATCTGCGCGGCGAGAGCGATGTGCGCGCCGGTGCGCGCGATCGTCGGAAATTTATCGTCCTTCCGCCATTTCTCGATCTGGCGACCGGCGACGGAGTCGAGCGCGACCGGGTCCTTGCTCGCGTAGAGCGTGTTGTGTTTCAGGGCGTAATTCGGATGCGAGTCCGGACCGCCGGCGTATTCGGCGAGCAGGCCATCCATGAGATTGAGGACGACCTTCGGGCCGATGTGCGGGTCGCTGTAAATCTCCGGAATGGCCGAGGCGCCGTAATCGGGCGGGACGCCGAACCGCCGCCAGTTGTCGATGTTCGGAATGGTGACGTTGTAGAGGCAACCGGCGAGGCCGTTGCGCTCGCTGTTGCTGAGCACGGGGACGTTGATGATTTTCGTCACTTCGCTGGTCACGATCTTCGCCAGATGGCTGAGGCTGCTGGTGTTTTCCTCGTCGCTCAGGAGCGGGACTTCGCCTTTGCCGCCCAGGTATTCGTAGTCGCCCCAGATCAGGTTACCGAGGAAGGGTGCGGAGATCGTCGCCTTCGGATCGTAGCCTTCGATTCCCGGAGGGATCGAGCGGAGTTGATAGCCTTCGTTGCCGCTATAGCCGGCTTTTTTTATTCCGCCTAACGAACGATCCCAGACGATGATATTCGCCCGCGTCTGCCCGGCGGCGACGAGGCCGTCGACGAGGGCGTTGACCACATCGCGATGGGTGGTGAACAATTCGCCGCCGGCGGCGGAAATCTTGATCCCGACTTTGTCCTTCGGGGAAACGAGCGAGCGCCAGGCGCTGGCGACGTCGGGCTGATGCGTGACCGCCAAGAGCAGCTCGTTGACCATTCGCCTAACGACAACCGGATCGCTCCGGTAGCCCTGCATGGCGTTCGAATCGAAGGCGCGATAGACGATCGAAACCGCGGGCGCCGGGGGAAGCGTGGGCGCCGGGGTGGCGGCCGGAAGCGGTGCGGGCGCGCTGGGAGACGCGGCAAAAAGCGAGGTGGCGCCGACGCCGCAGACGGCCAGAATAGCGATTGAGCGAGAGAGGCGTGCGACGATGGTGGACTCTATGGACGGCGCCCGGGATGACAACTGCACGGGGGATGGACCGCTCCGGCATATCTACGTTCACATTCCGTTCTGCGCGAAGATCTGTCCGTACTGCGCTTTTTATAAAGAACGCGCGGATCCGGCCTTCACCGGGCGCTTTTGCGAGGCGGTTTTGGCGGAGTTGCGGCAGGCAGGAACGCCAGAGCGGTTGCAGCCGTGGACGATTTTTTTCGGCGGTGGGACGCCGACTGCCCTAACGACTGGACAGCTGGACCTGCTGCTCGCGGGATTTCGCGAGACGCTCGACCTGACGCAGCTCGCGGAATGGACTTTCGAGGCCAATCCCGGAAGCGTCTCCGAGCGCAAGGCGAGTTTGCTCCGCGCACGCGGGGTTAACCGGATCAGTCTCGGCGTGCAGTCGTTTGATGACGGCCTGCTCGCGCTGCTCGGGCGGGATCATTCCGCGGCGCAGGCGGAGGCTTCGTTTGCGCTCCTGCGTCGGGCGGGTTTCGAAAACCTGAACATCGACCTGATGTTTGGCCTGCCCGGGCAGACCCTCGCGCAATGGCGCGAGACGCTCCGGCGCGCGATCGCGCTCGAGCCGGATCATGTCTCGGCTTACTGCCTCACCTACGAGGAAGACACGGACTTTTTTCTGCGTCATGCGCGCGGCGAATTTCGAATCGATGCGAACGCGGACGCGGAGTTTTTCGAGCTGACCGGCGAGGTGCTCGGCGCCGCCGGATTGCAACGCTACGAGATCTCGAACTTCGCGAAGCCCGGATTCGAATCGGTGCATAATCGCGCGTACTGGCGCGGCGCCGATTATCTCGGGTTCGGCCCGAGCGCGGTCTCGACCCGTGGCTTGCGCCGTTGGCAAAATGTCTCCGATTACCGCGCCTACGCCGATCGTGTGCTCGCCGGTGAAAATGCTTCCACGGGCGATGAAATTCTCACCCCGGAAATGAAGCGCGCGGAAGCGATCGCGCTCGGTCTGCGCACCGGCGTGGGCGTGCCCGCGGAGTGGATGCAAGATTGGCCTAACGAGGTCGCGGAATTCGTCGAGCTCGGCCTGATGAAACGCGACGAGCGTCGGGTGATGCTGACGCGTTCCGGCTGCCTGCTCGCCGACTCGGTCGCGGTGGCGTTCGTTTAGCCGCTATTCTTCTTCGCCGAGTTCGCCCTCGTCTGCTTCCGAATCGGGACGAATCCCGTCCTCTTCCATTTTGCGCAGGACGTCGGTCATGTCGTCGACTTCGTCCCAGACTTCCTGGCTGACGTAGATCGAGGCTTTTTGCTGCACCGCGAGGGCGATGCAATCACTCGGCCGGCCATCCAACTCGATGATTTTTTTCTGCTGCAGCTCGTTCTCCGCGCGGATAATCATGCGCGCGAAGTAGGTCGCGTTTTTCAGGTCGTTGATGATCACGCGCTCGACCTGCGCGCCGAGCGCGGTCATGAGATGCCCCATGAGATCATGGGTGAGCGGGCGCTCCTTCATCGTGCTGCGCATGAACATCGTGATCGCGCTGCCCACGCTCTGGTCGACGTAGATGATGAAAACCTTGTCGGTGTTCCCGAGGAAAACGGCGCACCCTCCGCTCGTAGGGAGCACCGCCCGCACCTGCACCTCGATGACGGTTTTATTCATCGTCACGATTTTATCCCCACGCCGCCGAAAAACAAGAAATCCACCGAAAAGCCCGTGTTTCCCGGGTGCCGGGGTGGCGACGCGGCGCGCCTAACGAAAAGCCGAAGCGCTCTGGTCGGCGAGAAGTTTCGGGATTTTCTCCCGCGCCCTTGCATGTCGGGCGCGCTGATTGAATATGCGTTCCTGCCCGTGCCCGCACCCGATAAATCCAAGCCCGACTGGGACATCGACGCCGCCATTTCCACCTACAATGTGGACGGGTGGGGGAGCGGTTATTTCTCGGTCAACGACGCCGGCAACGTGACCGCGAAACCGCTGAAGGAAGCGGGCGGCACGATCGACCTGCTCGAGGTGGTGCAGGAAGCGCGGGCGCGCGGACTCGGTTTTCCGCTGGTGATCCGGTTCCAGGATTTGCTCCGGCATCGGGTGGAGACGGTGAACCGCGGGTTCCAGGCGGCGATGACGGAGTTCGGCTACAAGAACGTTTATCGCGGCGTCTTCCCGATCAAGGTGAACCAGCTCCGCGAGGTCATCGAAGAGATCGTCGAGGCGGGGGCGCAATTTCACTTCGGGCTCGAGGCCGGCAGTAAACCGGAGCTGGTCGCAGCGCTCGCGATGCATCAGGATCCGGAGAGTCTGATCATCTGCAACGGCTACAAGGATCGCGATTTTATCCGGACGGCGATGCTCGGGCGGCGGCTCGGCAAGTCGGTCATCATCGTGGTCGAGAAACTCGAGGAGCTCGAGCAAACCCTGCGCATCGCGAAGGAAGTAGGCGTGGAACCGATGATCGGCATCCGGGTGCGCCTGCACAGCAAAGGCGCGGGCAAGTGGACCACGAGCGGCGGCGAGAACGCGAAGTTCGGCCTGAGCACGACAAACCTTGTGGCTGCGAGCGAGATGCTGAAGCAGGAAGGTCTCGCCCATTGCCTGAAGCTGGTCCATTTCCACGTCGGCTCGCAGGTGCCGGATATTTCCACGATCAAGCGCGCCGTCCGGGAGGCAGCCCGCTATTACGCGAAGCTCTCGAAAATGGGGCACTCGTTAGGCTATCTCGACGTCGGCGGCGGGCTGGGGGTCGATTACGACGGCTCGCGGACCAGCTTCGACAGCTCCACGAATTACTCACTCCAGGAATACTGTAACGATGTTGTTTACAATATCATGGAGGTCTGCGACTCCGAGGGTGTCGCCCATCCGGCGATCGTGAGCGAAGGCGGGCGCGCGATCGTGGCTCATCATTCTGTGCTCGTGGTCGAGTCGTTCGGCGCGATCGAGAAGGATGTGCAGGCGCGGACCATCGTGGCCACGCCCGACGACCCGAAGCCTTTGCGCGACATCCTCGAGGTGAAGGGAAAACTGAAGCGAAATAACCGCACGGAAACCCTGCACGATGCGCAACAGATCAAGGAAGAGACGCAGCAGATGTTCAACCTCGGGCTGCTCGATCTCGAGTCGAAGGCGAAGATCGAATCCGCTTATTGGCAGCTTGCGACGCAGATCGTTGCGCTGCACCGCGGCTTGAAATACGTCCCGGAAGAAGTGAAGGAGCTGGAGACGTCGTTAAGCGATCAATACATCTGCAACTTCTCGATTTTCCAATCGCTCCTCGATCACTGGGCGCTCGGTCAGCTTTTCCCGATCATGCCGATCCATCGCCTCACGACCCAGCCGGATCGGCAGGGGACGCTGGTCGATATCACCTGCGATTCCGACGGGAAGATCAATAAATTCATCGATCTCCAGGATGTGAAGGACACGCTCCCGCTGCATAGCGTGACGCCGGGCGAAATTTATTATCTCGGGGTGTTTTTGGTCGGCGCCTACCAGGACATCATGGGCGATCTGCACAACCTTTTCGGCCGGGTCACCGAGGTCCATGTCTTCCTCGACGAAGACGAGGAATCCGGCTGGTACATCGAGGAAGTGATCGAGGGGAGCACGATCGGCCAGGTCCTCGCGCTCACGCAATGGGACAAAATCGAGCTCATGCGCCTGGTGAAGCGCCAGGTCGACGCCGCGATCAAAAGCGACCGGCTCAAGCCTAACGACGCCATGAAGCTGCTCGCCGATTACGAGCGCGGGTTGCAGGGTTACACCTACCTCTCGCTCAACGGCGGGAGCGTCCCGCTCCCCACGGCCACTCCAGTCGCGCCGGCCACGGTTTAGCCGGCTGGGTCGGCGGTTGGGCGTTATTTGCGCTCCGGTCGCACACAAGCTGCTTAATGGGTCGCGGCCCATGCAATCTCCGCTCTCTTTGTTGAAACGCCGGTGGCGCGACCTTTCCCTGCGCGGCAAGGGCGTGATCGTCATCGCCGGCCCGATCCTGGCCACCGCCATCTCCGTCGGCCTGTTCCTGATCTCGGCCCAAAAGGTCAACGAAGCCGCCGAGTGGGTCAGACACACCATCGAGGTGAAGGAAAACGGAGCGACGCTGCTCGGTCTGCTTTCGGATAGCGAGACCGGGATGCGCGGCTATCTCCTGACGCGTAACCCGACCTTTCTGGAGGTGCATGCCCAGGCGGTGGAGCGGCTCCCGAAGTCGATCGCGCAACTTGCGAACCTGGTGAGTGATAATCCGATGCAGGCGAAACGAATCCGCCTCACGATCGCGCCGCTGGTGCAACGGCGGGTCGAGTTGGAAGCAGAGGTCTACAAGGTTTTTCGCCAAGGCGGATCGGACATGAAAACGCAGAAAATTCTGCTCGCGGGAAATACCTGCATGCAAAGCGCGCGCGCCGCAGTGGGGACTTTCCTTGACTCCGAAAATCGCCTTCTCGCGGGGCGCCGAGCGCGGGTGGCGATTTTGAAGCGAGACACCACTTGGGCGATTGTGCTGACCAGCGTGATCGGTCTCGTGCTGGGAGTTGGCGCCGTCCTGCTTTTCGCCCGCGGCATCGTAGCCCGGGTCGAGCAGATCGTGGCCGATACGGAAGCTTTGGATCGGGAAGAGGCGCTGCCGCCGCGGGAGATGGGCAACGACGAGCTCGGTCGGCTCGGTCGCGCCTCGCGTGCCGCGGGCCTGCTTCTCGTGCAACGCCGCGACGAGCTGCAGGCGGCGAAGGAAAAAGCCGAGGCCGCGACCCTGGCGAAGAGCGAGTTCCTGGCCAACATGAGCCACGAGATCCGCACCCCGTTGAACGGCATCATCGGGCTCACCGATCTGAGCCTGGGGACTGAGTTGACCAGTGCGCAGCGCGATTACCTCAATATGGTCAAGTATTCGGCCGACTCCCTTCTCGCCCTTGTCAATGGCATCCTCGACGCGGCGAAAATCGAAGCGGGCAAGCTCGCGCTCGAGTCGACGCCCTTCGACCTGCACAAGTTGATCCAACGGAAAAGTCATCTCGGGGCTCGCGCCCACGAGAAGGGACTGATTTTTCACGAGGAGGTCGCGGCCGGCGTGCCGCAGTTTGTGAACGGCGATCCGCTGCGGCTGCGCCAGGTGCTGATCAACCTAACGGATAACGCCATCAAATTCACCGATGCAGGCGAAGTGCGAATCCTCGTGCAGACCTGCTATCTTCCGGGAGCAGAGATCGGTCTCCAATTTTCGGTGAGCGACTCTGGGATCGGCGTGTCGCCCGAGAAGCAGGGGCTCATCTTCGAAGCCTTCACTCAAGCGGACAGCTCGACGACGCGCGAGTACGGCGGGACCGGATTGGGCCTGACGATTTGCGCGCAGCTCGTCGCGCTTATGGGTGGCCGCATTTGGCTCGAGAGCGAGGCGGGAAAAGGTTCCACCTTCCATTTCACGGCCGCCTTCAAAGCCGCCACCGAGCTGCCGGCGAGCGTGCCAACCGAATTGCCCGGCACGGAACAGACGATGATCTCGCAGCGAGTCCTGGTGGTGGATGACAATGCGATTAATCGCTCGGTCGCCGCGGGCATCCTCGAGAAACAGGGACATGCGGTGACGTTCGCGATCGATGGCCGGCAGGCGGTGGTGGCGGCGAAGCGCGAGCGTTTCGACCTGATCCTGATGGATGTGCAGATGCCGGGTATGAATGGTTTCGTCGCTACTGCCCAAATCCGTGAGGCTGAAGCTGGCCGCGATTTTCGCACGCCGATTGTTGCGATGACGGCGCATGCCGGCCCCGATGATCGCGCCCAGTGCCTCGCCGCCGGGATGGATGAATACGTTTCGAAACCGATCTCGCAGGAAAAATTGCGCGCGATCATCGATCTCGTTTTGACCGGTCAGGGCGCTCCTCTGGCGCCGGTTGCGACAAGCGCGACGACCGCATTTAGCGGCGCGTATTTGCTGGAGCAGTTTGAGGGCGATCGCGATTTGTTTGCGCGCGTAGCCCGCACGTTCAAGGAAAACACGCCGGCGCTGGTCGCGATGCTGGGCCGGGCACTCGAAGCGCGGGACTGGCCGGCGGCGGCGCGCATCGCGCACACTTTGGCCGGCTCGCTCGGTAATATCGGCGCGGAAGAAGCTTCCATCCTGGCCCGCCAGATTGAGCGCGATTCGGAAAACACGCAGATTGGCGAGACCGAAACCTGCTACGCGCTGTTGTCAGATGAAATCAATCGCATTTTCGCCGGACTGGACCGTACCCTCGATCCCGTCGCCGGCCTCGCCTAACGAGTCCGACATTCCCGCCGCGCCGCAGCCGGATGTTGCCGCGGCGCCGGAGTTCAGCGTGGTCATTGCCGACGACGATCCGGTCTCGCGCGAAATTCTCGGGGCGCTGCTGGGGAAATGGAATTACCACGTCCTGGTCGCGACCGACGGACGCGAAGCGATGGAATTGATTCGCGCCCAAACCCAGCCTGTCCTCGCAGTGCTCGACTGGATGATGCCGGGCCTGGACGGCATTGAAGTCTGCCGTCGAGTCCGCGAGATCAGTAAATCGGTTTACATCATTCTGCTGACGGCGCGGAACAGCAAAGAGCGAATCGTGGAGGCGCTCGAAGCCGGAGCGGACGACTACCTGGCAAAGCCCTTCGACAAAGGCGAACTCCGGGCCCGCCTCAATGTTGGCTTGCGCCTTCTTTCCCTGCAATCGAATCTCGCCGCGCGCATCGCGGAGCTCGAAGCCACGCAGCAGGAAAACCGCGAACTTCGGCTCCGTATTCCCCTCTAGAAGGGTGCGGTCTGGTTACTGCAGATTGTAGACTTCGACCAAGGCGACGCCGGTGCCGCCATCCTTGCCCCGAACGACGGCAGTGTAATTGCCGGGCTCGACCGAGCGGATGATCGCCGACTCTAGATCATTTGTCGGTGCGAGGCCGGTTGAGGCGATGAGCGATTCCTGCGACTCGCGCCAGTTGTCGTCACTACGGATGATCGCGCCATTCGCGTCGTAAAGGTCAAGCGTCGGATCGGCAAGGGGATCGGTCACGCCGGCATCGGCGAGCGACGGTCCGATCGCCCGCACCACCACGGTATCGCTCCCGCGATTCCCGACGATGAAGCCGGCGATGAGAGCGCTTTCCCCTGAAGCGACGAAGCCACGCGTGCTGGTGTTAGTCAGGGTTGAATCAACGGTGCTGTCGAGATCGTAGGCTTCCATCAACCCGATGCCGGTGCCGCTGTTCTGGCCGCGCAGGATTACGGTGTATTCGCCCGGGTCAAGCGTCATCACGATCGCGGATTCGAGGTCATTCGTGGGCGCGAGTCCAGTGGCTTCGATTTCCGTCTGCTGTGTGCCTTTCCAGTTATCGTTCGTCTTGATCAGCGCTCCGTCTTTGTAGAGCTCGAGTTTCGGATCCGCGAGGGTGTCAGTGAGCGGCGTGCCATTGACCGCCAGCGAAGGGCCCAGCCCCCTAACGATCACGTTTTTGGGTTCCGTGCCATCCACGATGAGGCCGCCGATGAGCACATTGTCGCCCGTGCCAACATTGAGCCGGGCCGAGAGATTCAACGCCTGCGCGGGCGGTTGCGCGGTCCCGGCGAGCAGGTCGTAAGCGGCCGTGGCGATCTGGAAATGTCCCGCGGTCGTCGGGTGAATGTCGTCCCAGAAAAGGTATTCATCCGGGTTCACATCCGCGCCCTGTGCGCTGTCGGTGATGTTGGTGAAACCGTAATCTTCCGGGTTCGCCGCGAGCCGGTAGAAGAGCCCGTAAACGTCGAGTCGATAGAGCGTGATTGTGATCCCGTCGGCCGCGAGCGACGCGACCGCGGCGTCGAGATCGGCATTGAGCTGATCGCGATACTTGGCGGACGCAGCGTTCAGCGCCGCGGCGGTTTCCGGATCATCCTTGTAATGCGGAATCAAACCGAGCGGCGGAACGTTCGGGACGAGGAAATTGCGGGCGCCGGCACCTGCCAACTCCTTCATATTTTCGGAAACATTGGTCGCAACGGTCAGCACATTTGCGTCACTGCGATCGTCGAAGAAATCGTTGCCTCCACCCCAAATGACATAGAGCGCGGCGGGATCGGGGGAGTTGCCCGCGATGTAGTCGTCGACCTGTTTGCCGATGTTATCGACATCGACGGTCAGCTCGCCGCCGACGAAAGGATCGGGATTCGAAATCACCGTGCGGGCGGAAGTGCCGTCTGCCGTAGTGGCGCCGCCAAAGGCGTAGTTGGTCCCGCCATCGAGGCTGTTGGTAATCGCCCCGTTGGGGAGCATCAGGAGATCGCGCTCGAGCTGTTCGTGCCAGGTACCGACATAAGTCGCAGAGCCTGGGTCGGTGTCGGAGCTATTGGTGAAACGGCCGTCGCTGTAGTTGAAATCGCCACCGGGGTAGCTGATGCCGTAATCATCTTCGAGCCGGTGCCGGATGTTGCCATTATCCGAGAGGCTGTCGCCGAAAACGACGACTTGGGAAAAGGTGGGGCCGGCTTGGGCAAAGCCGTTCGGCGCGGTGAAAAGAAGCGCGGCGAAAAAGGTGGGCAGCAGGAAACGGGTAAGAGTCATGAGTTAGTTAATTCGTATTAAAACGGTAAATGGACGCTTCATGAGCTGCATTTATCATAAAAACAAGAAAGGCGCGGGTTGTTGACCCGCGCCTTTCGGTTAAGTGGTTTGCGCTCGACGGCGCCTAACGAATGACTATTTCTTGCCCTGGCCGGGACGGTAATCTTCCTCGGCGGCTTCGAAGGCTTTCTCCAGGCCGACCATGTCTTCGCCGGGGCGAAGGCTGTCGAACGCTTCGGATTCGCGCTTGAGCTCTTCCTCGGAGTAATTCGCGGCCTTGATCGAGAGACCAATGCGGCGCTCGACCTTGTCGACCTTGATCACGCGGGCTTCGACTTCCTGACCAACCTTGAGGACGTCTTTGACCTTCGCGACGTGGTCTTCGCTGAGTTGCGAGATGTGGACCAAGCCGTCGATGTCGTCCTGCAATTGCACGAAAGCACCAAAGCTCGCGAGCTTCGTGACCTTACCGGCCACGAGATCGCCGATTTTGTATTTGGTGTCGATTTCCTTCCAAGGATCGTCGGAGAGTTGTTTGAGGCCGAGGCTGATCCGCTGGTTGGTCTTGTCGATGTCGATGACTTCCGCCTCGACGACTTCGTTCTTTTTGAAGACCTCCATCGGGTGATTGATTTTGCGCGTCCACGAGAGATCGGAGACGTGGATCATGCCGTCGATGCCGTCTTCGAGTTCCACGAACGCGCCGTAGGCGGTCATGTTGCGGATCTCGCCCTTTACGCGGCTGCCGATGGTGAATTTCTTCTCGATCTCGTCCCAAGGATTCTGCTCGAGTTGGCGGAGGCCCAGCGAGATTTTCTGTTCTTCCTTGTTCACGCCGAGGACAACTGCTTCCACTTCCTGGCCAACGGTAAGGATATCCGACGGGCGCATGATGCGCTTGGTCCACGAGAGTTCGGAGACGTGGATGAGGCCTTCGACGCCTTCTTCCAATTCCACGAACGCGCCATAAGGCACGAGGTTGGTGATCTTGCCCTTGACCTTCTGACCGGCCGGGAACCGCTCTTCGATCTGATCCCACGGGTTCTTCTGGGTCTGCTTCAAGCCCAACGAGACGCGCTCTTTTTCCTTGTTGATGTCGAGCACGAGGACGTTCACTTCCTGGCCGACTTTGAGCAGTTCGCTCGGGTGACCGAGACGGCCCCAAGTCATGTCGGTGATGTGGAGGAGGCCGTCCATGCCGCCGAGATCGATGAAGGCGCCGAAGTCGGTCAGGTTTTTCACTGCGCCGGTGACGCTGTCGCCGACCTTCACGCCTTCGAGGAAGGCCTGGCGTTTCTCGCTCCGCTCCTGCTCGATGAGCTCGCGGCGGCTGAGGACGACATTGCGGCGGTCGTCATTGATTTTAACGATCTTGAAATCGTAGGTGTTACCAACGAACTGCTGGAGGTCGCGCGGTGGGATGATGTCGATCTGCGACGCCGGGAGGAAAGCCTCGACGCCGATGTTGACCATGAGTCCGCCTTTGACGACGGATTTTACCTTGCCCTTGATCAGGCCGTCGCCGGCGAAAACCGCGGCGATCTTATTCCAGTTCTGGCGATAGGCGGCTTTCTCCTTGGAGAGAACGACCATGCCTTCGTCATTTTCGAGACGCTCGAGGAGCACTTCGACTTCGTCGCCCACTTCGAGCGACTCGATGTCATCAAATTCGTTGCTGGGGATAACGCCTTCGGACTTATATCCGATATCGACCAAAACTTCGCGGGGGCGGATTTCAAGGATGCGACCTTTGACGATGCTGCCTTCTTTGAAGTCGCGCATCGACTTCGCCATCAATTCCTGCATCTGCAACATAAACGGTGTGCTCTAACAGTGACGCGGGGATCGAGGTTAAAACAGCCCCGTTAATCGGAGCTGAATCCCGCTGAGAGAGCAGGCAAAGTAGGCAGGTTCGCCGGTGCGGTCAACTGGGGCGGCCCCGGGGGGCGATGGCGTGGTCCTTGAGCGCGAGTGGTTTCGCCACGATGCTGCGGGATGTCTCGCTTCCTTCTTGTCCTCGTTCTGGCCCTTGCTTCCATCAGCCCGGTGATCGCCGCGCCGAACGACTCCGTGCAGGACCAGGTCGCTGCGGCGATCAAGGCCACGAATGTTTCCGTCGTTCACCTCTGGGCGCCGTGGTGTTCGAACTGCCAGGCCGAGCTGAAAAGCGGCGGCTGGAGCAAAATTGTGAAGGAAAATCCCGAGGTGAAATTCTATTTCGTCTCCGTCTGGGACAAGGGCGACGACGGCCGCGCGATTCTCGCGAAAAACGAAATCGCGACGCAGCCAAACGTCACCATCCTCGCCGATCCCGGCCCACGCGGCGCCGATCACATCAAGCAATTCCTCGGGCTGCCATTGAGCTGGATCCCGACCACTTGGGTTTTCAAGGGCGGCGACCTGCGCTATGCGATGAACTACGGCGAGGTGCGTTTCCCGGTGCTCCAGCAGTTCATTACCGATAGCGACGACAAGTGGGAACATTGATTCACGGTCATCCCGAGCGCAGCCGAGGGATCCCGTCGAGTTTCTGGGAAGCACCGTAACCGATCTCCCCGCAGCTCCACGGGATTCTTCGACTACGCGTGCGGCTCCGCTCAATGACCGTTCACCGCTGCGAATTTGCGGTTGCCTAATCGCGACCGTTGCGGCATCTTCCCGGCCCGCTGCGCCCTTCGGCTGGCGGTTTTTACCTATGGCAATCCCAGTTGAACTCGTCCCTGAGCTACTCGAAGCCGGCGTCCATTTCGGTCACCAGACCAAACGTTGGAACCCGAAGATGAAGCCCTACATCTTCGAGAAACGTAACGCGATCTACATCATCAATCTCGACGTCACCGTCGTGCAACTCCAGCGCGCCACGGATTTTCTCCAAGATGTCGCGCGTCGCGGCGGGAAGATCCTTTTCGTTGGCTGCAAAAAGCAGGCGCAGGAAGCCGTGAAAGAAGCGGCCGTGGCTTGCGGACAATTCTACGTGAACCAGCGCTGGCTCGGCGGCACGCTGACCAACCTCACCACCATCCGGAAGAGCATCGGCCGTTTAAAATACATCGAGGAAATCGAGTCTTCGCCCGAGTTCAAAAAGATGGGCAAACAGGAGCTCGCGGCCCTCGGTCGCGAAGGCGCCAAGCTTCGCCGCAATCTCGAAGGCATCCTCGAGATGGATAAGCTCCCCGACGCGCTCATCATCATCGACACCACGCGCGAGCAGAACGCGGTCAATGAAGCGCGGCGTCTCGGCGTGCCGATTGTCGGCATTGTCGACACCAACGCTGATCCTGAAATCATTGATTACCCGATCCCGGGGAACGACGACGCGATTCGCGCCATCCGCGTGATGCTCCAGAAACTGGTCGACGCCATCGTCTCCGCCAGCGGCGAAGCCCGCCTCCGCGAAGAAGTCGAGATGTCGGGCGTTTCCGCCTAACGACCCCGCAGTTTTGCCGGTGGATCGTTGATGGCGGATTGCCATCAAATCATCCCGCTATTTTTCAATTCAACCGTACCAATCATGAGCCTTTCAACATCTATGGAAATCAATCCCCAAACCGTGAAGCAGCTCCGCGAGAAGACCAACGCGGGCATGATGGATTGCAAACGCGCCTTGACCGAAGCCGGCGGCGACATCGAGAAAGCGGAAACGATTCTGCGCACCAAAGGCATCGCCAGCGCCGGCAAGAAATCTTCGCGCGCGACCAAGGAAGGCATCGTCGCATCCTACATCCACCTGCAGGGCAAGGTCGGCGTGCTCGTCGAAGTGAATTGCGAAACCGATTTCGTGGCGAAGAACGAAGGCTTCCGCGCTTTCGTGAAAGACATCACGCTCCACATCGCCGCGGCCCAGCCGCAATTCGTTAGTCGCGACGAAGTGCCGGCCGCGACCGTGGAAAACGAGAAGGCGATCTACGCCGAGCAGGTAAAAGGCAAACCCGAAAACGTGGTCGCCAAGATCGTCGACGGGAAGCTCGACAAATTTTACAGCACCGTCTGCCTGCTTGAGCAGGGCTTTATCAAGGATCCGGATCTCACGATCAAGGAACTGATCGCGTCGAAGATTGCCGAGATCGGCGAGAACGTCGTCATCCGGCGGTTCACGCGTTATTCGGTCGGCGAGCCCCTCGCCGGCGATGCCGCGGCGACGGCGGCCGCGGAGTAGCGGCGCCGTTGTTCGTCGCGGAAATTGCGGCGTGGGAAAGAAAACGCGCAAACCGCATCGTGTCGTTAGGCGACGCGCCAAGGACTGGCGTATGCCGGCGGACACGATTTATGTCGGCCGGCCGACGGTCTGGGGAAATCCCTACGTCGTCGGCTCGAAGTTGCTGAATGGCGCGACGCTCACGGCCGAGAAGTCGGTCGCGCTTTATCGGCAGCACGTCGCGGAAGTTTTCGACCCCCAGACCATCCGCAGCCGTCTCGGCGGGAAGCATCTCGCCTGCTGGTGCCCGCTTGATCGGCCCTGCCACGCCGACGTGCTGCTCGAACTCGCGAACTAAATTCCGATCACGGTGATTTCCGGCCGGCAATTGAAACGCACCGGGAACATGTACGTTCCAATTCCGGCGTTTACATAAAGCGGCCCGCCTAACGAGTCGTAGCGGCCACTCTCGTAGCGTCCCACGCCGTAGGGCAGCACCGGCGCTCCGTAAAACGGAAGGCGCACCTGCCCGCCGTGGGAGTGACCCGCCAGGATCAGATCGTAGCGGCGGCCGTCGAGCCGATCGGCCTGGATCGGGTAATGAATCAGCAGAATCCGCCGCGCCGCCTGCGCTTCGCCTAACGAGTGCACGCCGCGCAGGCCCATCCCGATCAACTCGAGCCCCTGCTGTTTCAGCACCACACTCCGATCCTCCAGAAACTCCCCGCCAGTGTCCGCAAACGCTTCCTGGTAAAGCCCAAAATCGGCGCGGCTCCCGTAGTCCCAGTTCCCTGGAACGCCGTAGACCGGGCATTTGATTTGCCGGATGAAATCGAGCGCGGCCGGGGCGAAGCGGGCGTCTTCGATCAGGTCACCGGTGAAACAGACGAACTCCGGTTTCAGTCCGTTGATCGTCTGCACCACTTTCGCGGCATACTCCGCATCGCCTTTGTAATGCAGGTCGCTGATCTGGACGAAGCGATGAGTCGGTTGTGGCGAAAGGTCGAAATGGGTCACCCGCAACCAGGTCGGTTCCGCGAAGCGCGCGTCCACGCCCGCCGCCGCCGGCAGCGCAACCAAGCCGAGCCCGAGGAATTTCCTCCGCGTCATTCCGGGAAGGTGAGGAGTCGCAAATATCCCTTGCCGCTGTCGGAGAACCGCGCGTTTCCACCGCGGCCGTTGACGAGACCGCGGGTCAGATAACGTGCATCGACCGGGGACGGTTTCAGATACGAGAGCTCCGCCCCACTGACCACCTTCGCGCGCGGCGTCAACCGGACCGGGAGCCCGGAACGGGTAAACGATATCTCCCAGGCCGCCGGCTTTTCGTTAGGCGAATCAAGAATCATCCAGGGATAGCGCCGCGGCAATTGGAAGTCCGGCGTGTTCGGCACGAGCGCCTTGTAGGCGACCTCTTCCTTCGCGAGGAACGCCGGGACGGTGAGCGATGGATTCGTGCGCAAAGCGAGGAAGAGTCGCGGCAGATCAAGCCCGGCAAGATTGATCCCGTTGTAGATGCCGTGGTGATTCACCTGGCCGCGGAAATTCGCCGCATGCCACTGCTCGAAGTTGTCGTTCAGTAAAAGATTGAGCTCCACGTGCACATGCGCGCGGGCCCGGTCGAGCCCATCGCCCGTGTGACCGAGAACGCCGAGTTGGCCGCCCTGCGGGATGGTCGCGCCCGTTTCCACTGCGATGGTGTTGAGGTGCGCGTAGAGGCTGTAGTAGGGCGAGCCTTCCCAACGATGCTCGACCACGACATAGCGACCGTAATTCGATAAGCCCGCCGCGCGGCTGACGTAAACGACCTTCCCGTCGGCGATCGCGCGCACGGCATCGAGCGGTTCGCCCTGCGCATCGCGCCGCACCGGCCGGATATCCATGCCCTCGTGAAACCGCGTGTAAACCGTCCCGCCGGCCGTCTCGATCGGATCGCGCACAAAACCGTATTGCCCGCCTTCCCACGGATGCGAGATAACGCCGTGCAGGTTCCGGTCGATGACCTGGTAGAACTCGGAGTAGTGCCCGCTGAAGAGCTCGTGATTGTCCGTCGGGAGGACGAGCTGGAGCGGGGCCACGGATTCCTCAGCACGCGCGAGCAGCGGGAGCAGACAGAGAAAAAAGAGCGCGCCTAACGACTGCCGGCCGCTCATTTCTTCTTATGACCGCCGAGCAACTTCCAGTCCTTCGCCATCAACCGGATGTCCTCCTGAGTCAGCCCGGAGGCGAGATAAATTTTCCCGTCCGACACTCGCTTGTCGATCTGCAATTCGGTCAACGGCCGCCCATTCACAAAAATAAAAAGCAGCGTGCCGCGTCGTTCCACGCTCAGCGTATCGAGCACCGTCTGGCCGTGATCATCGAGCTGCAGGAGCGCCCCGAAACTTGCGCCATCGGCCGATTTGTAGGGATAAAAAGCCTTCACGTCGCGCTCGCTCAACCACGCCGTTTTCTCGATGAACACATTCTTGCCCGCGAGCGAGCGGATCGGCTGCGCGAAGACCGCGCCATCGTTTTGATTCGCTGGCAAGTGCACGCGGAAGCTGACATGCCCCCCGGCGCGCGTCGTGGCCGCTGCCAGAAAAAGCAGGGCGCACGCGAGCAGGTTCCTCATGGGCGATTGATAAAGGGTTTGACAGTTTTTGCAACGTCGGCCTCTTAGGGCGATGCGACGTCTGGCTCTTCTTGCCGCACTTTTTTTGCTTTGCTCGCCCTCCTGGGTGGCGGCGCAGGAGACCTCCGCGCCGAAGCGCGGATTGTTCGGCCGCATCCTTCACCCGTTCAGCTCGTCCGAAAAAATCCCCGAGTATCGGAATCCGAAATTGCGCGGCTTGCAGCTCATCGTGCAGCTCCCGCCGGAGCCGATCAAACTCGCCGAACTGCGCCAGCTCCCCGTCACGGTGCATCTGGCGAATCGCGGCGACCGTGCGGTTGAGCTGAGCTTCCCGACCGATCAACGGATCGAGATTCTGCTCCACGACGCTGCTGGTCGAGTCGTAACCCGGTGGTCGGATAATCGCGCCTTCCAGCCGACGCCGGCGACGATCCTGGTGAATCCTAACGAACATCTCGAATACGCGGAGACGATCGCGACGCGCGAACTGGCGCCCGGCAAAGTCTTCACCGTGGAAGTGCTCGTGCCGGCCTATCCGGAGCTGGACGCGAAGCGCAAATCGATCGCCGCTCCCTGAGGCGAACGATCGCTTCGCGATGGAACTTTTCTCCGATTACCACATGCATCCACAGGTGCATAGCCTGCGGCCCTACACTCAGGAATTGCTGCAACCGTGGGCCGACCACGCGCGCAAAGTTGGCCTGCGCGACATCGCGCTGACCGATCACGACCGCTATCACGAGGGCGTCGATTTCAACGAAATCGAAAAACTTCGGAGCGCCAATCCCGACCTGAAAATCCGCGCCGGCATTGAACTCGATAACGATCCGGTTCATGCCGGTGCCGGTCGCGCGTGGGTGGAGAAGAATTGGGGCCGGCTCGATTTTGTTCTCGGCTCCGTGCATTTCCTGCGCGGCGACTGGCCGTTCGATCACGCCGGACAGGAAGCGGAATTTGCACGCCGCGAGATCAACGAAGTCTACGCCGACTACTATGATCGGATCACCGCGATGGCGCGGAGTGGGCTGGTCGATTGCATGTCGCATCTCGACCTGGTGAAGATTTTCGGGTTCCGCCCGACTAACGACTTCACTGATGTGCTCGATGCTGTTCTTTCCGCGATCAAAAACGCCGACATTGCGATGGAGCTTTCCACCGCGGGCTGGCGCAAGCCGGTCGGCGAACTCTATCCGAGCGATGAAATCATCCGCGCTGCGCAGGCCAGGGGCATTCCCTTCACCACCGCGTCCGATGCCCATTCGCACGTGCAGCAGGGCGAAAATTTCCAACGACTCGCGACCAAGATGGCGGAAATGGGAATCAGTGAAGTCTGCATTTTTGCGCGGCACAAGCGCCAGGTCGTTGCGCTTTAAGTCGCTCTTTCTCGGGCTGGCCATCCTGTTGGCGCCGCTTTGCGCGCGCGCCGCGGAGACGGTCTTTCCCGAAGTTGTTCGGCGCGCGCGGGATTCGGCCGCGGTGCCCTTTCAGCCTAACGAAGCGAAGCTGCCGGAAATCCTCAGCCGACTGAACTACGACACTTATCGCGACATCACTTTTCGCGGCGCGCGCGCCCTCTGGCACGACGCCGGCCAGCCCTTCGAAGTGCAGTTTTTTCATCCCGGTTATCTCTTCAAACATCCGGTGCAGATCCACGAAGTCGTGGCGGGCGAAACGCGCCCGGTTCC
Organism: uncultured Verrucomicrobiae bacterium; assembly: GCA_963742845.1. Taxonomy (GTDB): domain Bacteria; phylum Verrucomicrobiota; class Verrucomicrobiia; order Chthoniobacterales; family UBA10450; genus Palsa-1392. The sequence continues at coordinate 653,938 of CAVUNK010000005.1, forward strand.
GTTCAGCCCGAAATATTTTCGTTATCCGGACTTCCCTTCTGCCCTGCTCCGCAACGAGAGCGCGCTTGGTTTCGCGGGCTTCCGCCTGCTTTATCCGCTCAATCATCCCGGGCGCCTTGACGAAGTGATCTCTTTCGTCGGCTCGAATTATTTTCGCGCACTCGCCGCGGGCCAGATCTACGGACTCTCCGCGCGCGGGGTCGCGATCAATACCGGGGAAAACCTCCCCGAGGAATTTCCCGAATTCCGCGAGTTCTGGCTTTGCCGGCCGGAGCACGGGGCGCGCGTCGCGGAATTTTACGGCCTGCTCGACGGACCGAGCGTCGCGGGGGCTTACCGTTTCGTGGTTCGACCGGGAAAGGAAACCGTCGTCGAGGTCGAAGCGCGCCTTTTTTTCCGGCAACCGGTCCAACTGCTCGGGATCGCGCCGCTCACGAGCATGTTCTGGCGCGGCGAAGACGAGCCGCATCCGCCTAACGATAAGCGGCCGGAAGTGCACGACTCCGATGGCGTGCTTCTCGGGAGCGCCGATTGGCACCCGCTCCGAGCGGTGGAAAAGCCGACGACGCAGACCTGGCCGCAGGAAAACGCGCCGACCTTTTCGCTGCTCCAGCGCGATCGCGATCCCGCGCATTACCACGATCGCGAAGCCCATTACGACCGCCGGCCGAGTGTGCGCGTCGAGCCCGTGGGCGACTGGGGCAAAGGCGCGGTCCAGCTCCTGCAACTTCCCACGGCTAACGAATACAACGACAACGTCGTTCTCTTCTGGCGGCCGGAAAAGGCGCCGCAAAAAGGCGACGCGCTGGAGTTCCAATACCGGCTTCATTGGTTCACGGAGAAAATCGAATAATCCCTGAGCCGGCTGCGTCGGAAGAGACTCACCAAATGAGTCAGCTTTCCCAATTTTCCTCGCCCTGGCAGGAGGCCCAGCGTCGCGGCGAAACGTATTTGCGGGCACGTTGCGGCGGGTTCGACGGCGACGAGCGCCACCTGCTGGCTTCCGCGCTCGCTATCCGCCCGCGCGCAATCGCGTCTGAGTGATGTCACCCCTCCGGTCACGCTCGTCATGGAAGCACTCTTCGGCTTCCTGCCGCCGACCGAGTCTCTCACGATGGCGCCGCCGATGCAGCGAAGCACGATGCTGCCGGAGCCGATGGAATTTCCCGTGCACGACTGGTTTCGCCGTGTCTTCCGCCGCAACTAACCGCTGCTCGCGATGGACACTCTTTCCAGCCGCGCGACGGATCGCGCGCTTCCCTATCCCGATCTTGCCGGTTGGACGCATACCGTCGCCGAGGACAAACACGAGCGCCGCTGGGCCTTCATCATCCTGATCGGTCTGCTCACTTTCATCGCGACCGCCTTCGAGGCGAGCCTGCTGGGAGCGGAAGGCTGGTCACCGATCAACTGCGCGTTGCTCGTTCTCTTCACGCTCCTTTTCACCCATGTGGCGATTGGATTCTGTCAGGCGTTCTTCGGTTTTCTTGTCGCGACTGAGCGCGCGCCGAAAGCGACGGAAACCGGCGGCGACGATGATCTCACGAGGCTGCCAGTGACCGCGATTGTGATCCCGATTTATCACGAAGAGGTCGCTGCGGTCTTTGCGCGGCTGCGCGTGATGCACGATGCCCTGGACTCGTTAGGCGCCCTCGCGCGCTTTCAATTTTTCATCCTGAGCGATTCCACCGATCCGGCGAAAGCCGCGGCGGAGGAAGCCGGTTGGACGCGGTTCGTCGCGGAAACCGGGAGTGTCGGGCGCGTTTTTTATCGTCGCCGCAAGTTGCCGCTCAATCGCAAGAGCGGGAACATCGCCGACTTTTGTCGACGCTGGGGGAACAACTACCGCTACATGATCTGCCTCGACGCCGACAGCCTGATGAGCGCGGCGACGCTCGCCGCACTCGTTAGGCGGATGGAGCGGAATCATCGCATCGGCATTCTCCAGACCGTCCCGCAGGCGATCAATGGCCGCACGATCTGGAGCCGGCTCCAGCAGTTTTCGATGGCGCTCTACGGTCCGATTTTCGCCGCGGGCGCGAATTTCTGGCAGCAGGAAGAAAGCAACTTCTGGGGCCACAATGCGATCATCCGGGTTGCGCCGTTCATGCAACATTGCGCGCTCCCGGAATTGCCGGGCCGGAGCGCGATCGGGCGCCGGCCGATGAGCCATGATTTTGTCGAGGCCGCGCTGATGCGCCGCGCCGGCTACGAAGTGCATCTCGCCGACGATCTCGGTGGCAGCTACGAAGAGACGCCGCCGAACGTGATCGAACACCTGAAACGAGATCGCCGCTGGTGCCAGGGGAACCTGCAGCACTGGCCGATCGCGCTCGCTCGCGGCTTCAAGCCGATGACCCGCTTCCATTTTCTGCACGGGATTTTTTCCTTCGTTGCGTCGCCTCTTCTGGTGCTGGTTCTCATCCTTGGCTTTGTGAAAAATCTCGGTGTCGCCCCGTTAGGCGAGGGCCTTTTCGCCGATGCGGCGCGCGCGCAAACCGCCCTCGTGCTTTTCGGTTTCACCATGCTGCTGCTGTTGCTGCCGAAGTTTCTCGCGCTCGGGCTCGCGCTCCGGAACGGCCGCGCGCAGGAGTTCGGCGGCGCCGGGAAATTGATCGCAAGCGCGCTCGCCGAGATGGTCGCCTCGGCCCTGATTGCTCCGGTCTTCCTCTACTTTCACGCGAAGTTCGTCCTCTTCAGCCTGCTCGGGAAGAAAGTGGAATGGCACGCGCAAACGCGCGCCTGCACGACCGGCGTGGCGTGGCGCGAAGCGCGGGAAGTGTTCCGCCTAACGACTTTGCTCGGGATCGTCGCGAGCGTGGCGACCTGGTATCTGACGCCCGGCTATTTCCTCTGGCTGCTGCCGATCGTTCTCGGCTGGCTGCTCGCCATTCCGATCACGGCACTGCTCGGCGATCGCCGACTCGGCGCCGCCGCGCGGACTGCGGGTCTCTTCGCCGTCCCGACCGAGCTGCAACCCACGCCGGAAATCCGCGCCCTCGCGCGCGCGGAATTTTCTGGTCTAACGAATCGTCTCGACCCCGCCCGATCCCGGGAAATCTGGACGACGCCCGTGCTGGTCTAGCGCCAGCCCAACAGACGCGCCGGGAGGAAGAGCACACCGGCGAGCGTGGCGAAAAAGGCGTGCAGGACCAGGCCGACGAGCCGGAAGGGCAGGGCCACCAGCCAGAGCAGCGGGAAAAGCACAAGCAGGAGCAACGCGGCCGGCCAGCAGAGGACGAAGAGAATGCACCAGGCGACGAGGAGAATCAGCGTCTTCATAAGACTACTTTTTCATTTGGCGCGGCGGCGTCAACCTCTGGCCGGGCCGAAATTCGAGCTTGCCCTTTCGGCGCACCGGGCCCTTAAATCGCCGGCAACACTTCAATCCCCTTAACCTCCATGAACAGAGCGCGTTTCCTCCTTGTGGCCCTGGCCGCCGTCTTCTCGTTAGGCAGCCTTTCGGCGCAAATTCCACGCGGTGTTTTTTCGCTGAAGGGCTCGAATGGAAAGGCGCTCGCCGGCGCTTTCACGAATCCTGACGTCGCGGGGTTAAGCATTCGCGAGGATTGGGCTATCCTCCAGCCGACCGACGGTCCGCCCGAGTTCACCTATCTTGACGACGAAGTGATGAAGGCGACGCAGAACAACAAGGTCGCCTTCTTGCGCATTAACACCCAGGAACAGAAGCCGGCGTGGGTCACCGCGGCGGTGCAGGCCGCCGGCGGCACTTTTCTTAGTTTCGTTGACGATAGCGGGACTAAAACGATCCCGGTCTTTTGGGATCCGACTTACTTAGCCAAGAAGAAGGCCATGATCGCTGCTCTGGGAGCGCACTTCGCCAATAACTCAACGGTGAAAATCGTCTCGGTGAGCTTCGCCAATGCTTCGAGCGAAGACTGGAGCGTCCCGCATGGAGTGGATGACGTGAACAATTGGATTGCGGCGGGTTACACCACGCAAAAGCTGGTAGAGGCAGGACAGGAGCTCATCGATGCGACGATGACGGCTTTTCCTAATCAATATGTGACACTCGCCATCGGCGGGAATGGTCATTCCGACGAACCGGGGCGGCCCAACCTCGACGCCACCGCGACGGAAGTCGCGGCCGCCACGATCAGCCTAACGAGAAGCAAATGGCCGGGCCGGTTAATCGTGCAAATCAACAGCCTCTCCGCGGGGAACCCGTCCGCGCCGGGCGAACTCGACAGTGCTTGGAACACGCTTTGGAAAAGCCAGCCTGACGTCGGGGCGCAGATGGTGGACAACGCGACCATGAACGGATGTCGGGTGGATCCCGACCAGACGATTTGCATGACCGAGACCCCTGAGCAGATCCTGACCAAGGCGATCGATGCCGGCGTGTCCTACGAGGTGAACTTTATCGAGATTTATGAGATCGATGTGAGGACCCTCACCGCGGCCATCACCTACGCGCGGCAACAACTAGCGCCCAGTCCTACACCGACTCCAGTCCCGACTCCGACGCCGATTCCTTTTAACCTCGACGGCCAGCCGGATGCTGCGGGCTATCTCCAGGACTCGACGGGACTGACTCTCTCCGCGGCCGTGCGGGGCGGCCTCCTCTACGTGGCCACAGCGTCGCCGGGGAGCGACGGCTCTCAGCCTAACGACAATTTCATTCTGGTCAGCGATGTCCTTCTGCCAGCGGCAAGCGCTCCCGCGCCGTGGACCAAAGCTGGCTTTGTCGCGAGCGCCGTGGCCAAACCTTTTCTGGCCGGCGAGAGCACGACCAGTCTGGGCGGCTGGTTCAATGCGATGGTCTCGGCACGCGCGGTGAAGTCCGCGAGCAGCGCCGGCTTGATGGAAGGCACGCTCGACCTGGCCGCGACTTTCGGCTCGGTCCCGCAAACCGTGTATGTCGCCGCCGCGGCCTACGAGACGGCGGACGGCGGAAATCTCGTCGCCCAAATTCCAGCTGGAAACGGCAACGGCAATATCGACCCGGTCGAATATCTGCCCCTCTCCATCGCAGCGCTGAAAGACGAAAACGCCGATGGTGTTTACGACCGTCTCCAGCCCACTGGAGACTTTGTCGTCACCGAAATTACCCGCATCGACGGAGTCGTGAAGTTGAGCTGGGCGTCTGTGCCGGGCAGGACCTATCAGGTCGAGAGCAGCGATGACCTCGGTGGAGCATGGGCGCCCCTGAATGAATCGATCACCGCAACGCAGGGCCAACTGATTCTTTCGACAAACGATTATCCGGCGGTTTCCAGTCGATTTTATCGGGTCAGACTCCTGAACCCCTAAAGCGTCCTTTCCATCGCGAACCCCGGACGTGGCCTTTGTGCTCGATCGGGTTCATGGGTTACTCTTGGCGCGCATGCAGACCATCGTCATCGGCCACTTGAATCCCGACATGGATTCGATTTGCTCGGCGCTCGCCTACGCGCATCTAAAGCGCGTCACCGGCACGCCGAATGTGATCGCGGCGCGCGCCGGGAGCACGAACGAGCGGATCGACTTTGTGCTTCATAAATTTGGAGTCGAGCCGCCGGTTTTTGTCAGCGATCTCTCCGACCGCGTGAGCGACGTGATGGAACGCGATGTGGTCTGCGTGCAGGCGGACTCGACCGCTTACGATGCGATTCACCTCATGGAAAAGCGCCGGCTGCGGGGTTTGCCGGTGGTGGATGAAAAGCGGCGCTTCCTCGGGTTACTCTCGGCGTTCAAGATTAGCCACCACTTGTTCCCGCCGCGCGAAGAAGCGGCCGGGGCGCGCGTGATCACGGCTCCGCTCTCCAGCATCGTGGCCACTTTCGGCGGTCGATTATTAGCCGGCGAGTTGCCTAACGAGGCGGCGGAATACCTCCTGATGATCGGCGCGATGAGCGCCGACTCTTTCGCCGGACGTCTCCGGCAATTACGGGCCGCGCAGATCGTTCTTTTCGTCGGCGATCGCGAAGATGTCCTGCAGCTCGCGATTGCGGCGGGAGTCTCGGCGATCGTGGTCACGGGCGATCTCTCGGTGAGTGCCGACGTGCTCGAGGCGGCGGGCACCAAGGGCGTTGCCATCGTCAGCTCGCCGCACGACACCGCGATCACGGTTGATCTCGCGCGCGGAGCGGTCCGGGTGGGCGGAATGCTCGAGCCGGAACACACCGCCTTCACCCCGGAGACTTTCCTGGATGAAGTGCGCGAAAAAGCGGCGCATTCACCGGCCTTCGTCTTTCCCATTCTCGACGAGGAGGGAGTGCTTGTGGGAATCCTGGCGAAGAGCAATCTGCTCGAGACGGCGGAGCGGCAATTGATCATGGTTGATCACAACGAACTCTCGCAGGCCGTGAAAGGCGCGGACAAAGTGAGGATCGTCGAGATTCTCGACCACCATCGGATCGGCGGATTTGCGAGCACATCGCCGATTCTCTTCTGGAACAACCCGGTCGGCTCCACGAGCACGATCGTGGCGCTCTGTTACGAGCAGGCGGGCGTCGAAGTGCCGCCGCACCTTGCGGGGCTACTCATGGCGGGACTTATTTCCGACACGCTCAATCTCACCTCACCCACCGCGACCCAGACCGATCGCCGAGTGATGAAAGAGTTAGCCGCGATCGCCGGGGTCGATCCCGCCGCGCTCGCGGAAGAGATCTTCTCGGTGGGCTCGCCCTTACTGACACTGAGCGCCGAACAAGTGATCACCGCCGATTGCAAGGCCTATGAAGAAGAAGGTCTCCGCTTCACCGTGTCGCAGATCGAGGAACTAAGCTTCTCGCACTTCCCCGAAAAACAGGAGGCGCTTCTGGAAGCACTCGACCGACATACCCGCACGGAGCGGCTCTACTTCGCGGCGCTTCTCGTTACGGACATTAACACTCATACATCGCTATTACTGTGCTGTGGCGACGCCGATTTCATGCACCGGATTGACTTTCCCGCGCGCGGCCCGCATATGTGGGAGCTGGCCGGCGTCGTCTCGCGGAAGAAACAGTTACTGCCCTATCTCCTGCAATGTCTCGCCGATCGGGTGGCGAGTTAGCCGGCCGACCGGAAGGCGCGCGGCTACAATCCGAGACCGCCCAGCCCCAGGCCGCCGGTTATTTTGCTCATCTCGCCGCTGGCCAATTCTTTGCCCTGAGTAATTGCTTGCTGCACACCACTTAGGATCATGTCTTCCAGGATATCGACATCCTCGGGATCGACCACCGACTTATCGATCTTGATCGAAAGGACGTCACCAGCTCCGTTTGCGACGACCTTTACTTTGCCGCCGCCAGCGCTGACCTCGACCGTCTTATCCTCGAGCTCGGCCTGAGTCTTGGCCATCTGCTCCTGCATCTTCTGCGCTTGTTTCATCAACTTGTTCAGGTTCATAGGTCAGTTGGATACGGATTTGATTTCGCCTTTGAAGATTTCGAGGGCTTGTTTGATTAACGGGTCGTCTTTGAAGGTCTCGGGAGTCTCTTTTTTTGCCGGTGCGGCGGGAGTTTTATCCCGGGGCGGGGCGGGTGGAAGAGTTCCGTCGAGAGTTAGCTTGAGCTCCCAGTCGCCGCCGGTTAGTTCCTTCAAAAGACCTTCCAGGAAAGAGCGATTAGTCGGGCGCGCGATGGATTCCATCACGGTCTTCTGGTCGCTCGGGAAACCGAGGAGAACGTTCCGTCCGTCCGTGCCGAGAAAGTGCGCAGTTTCCACCCAGGTCTTGATCAAGGGACGGCGTTTGGCGACCTGCTGGAGCACCTGCGGCCAGATACTCTTCAGATCCGCTGTCGCTGGAGTGGGAGCGGGAGGAGCTACGGCGGCGGCAGGAGGAGTTGGTGCAGTTGGCGCGGGCTTGGGCGTAGGAGGCAGAGTCAGCTTCCGTGGGGCTTGGGCGGGAGAGGGATTAGGAGCAAGAGCAGGAGCGGGAGCGGAGGTGCCGCTGCGCAGCGCAGTGAGGCTTTCGATCACGTCATTCAACGATACCTGGCTTAGCGTTTGGATTGCTTTGATGACTGCGACCTCGAAGTGCAGCTTTTTGTTCGGCGCCCATTTCATGCGGCCTTCAGCGGACGCGAATTGCTCGATCAGGTCGAGCAGCCGGTCGGTTTCAATCAGGGCGGCTTCCGTGCCTAACGAAGATTGGATTTCCGGCGCAGCTTCGTCGGCGAGCGCGTCGGGTTTGACCTTGTAGACGAGCAAGTCGCGCAGATGCGCGATCAGGTCGCTCATGAATTTCATCATCTCCTTGCCCGCGGCAGCCTGTTCGTCGAGCAGGCCGAGCGCGGCCGCGGTTTCACCCCGGAGAATTTTCTCGCTGAAACCGGCGATGCTTTGCTCGCTGGTGAAGCCGAAAATATTGAGCACGTCGGTTTCTGCGATCGCGTCGCCGCAGAAGGCCACGAGTTGATCGAGCATCGACTCGGCATCGCGCAGGCCGCCGTCGGCGCCGCGTGCGATCGCGTGTGCGGCGGCCGGCTCCAGTTTCACCTTCTCGTTCGTGGCGATGAATTGCAGATGTTTCGCGATCAGATTCGCGGGTATGCGATGGAGATCGAAGCGCTGGCAGCGGCTGAGAATCGTCGGCAACACCTTCTGCGGCTCGGTCGTGGCGAAGATGAATTTTACATGCTCAGGCGGCTCTTCGAGCGTCTTGAGGAGCGCGTTGAACGCCTGCGACGTGAGCATGTGCACTTCGTCGATGATGTAGATCTTGTATTTCCCCTTCACCGGCGCGTAGCGGACGTTGTCGCGCAGCTCGCGCACCTGCTCGACGCCGTTGTTGCTCGCCCCGTCGATCTCGAGGACGTCGAGGCTGTTCCCGGCGGTGATTTCTTTGCAGGAATCGCAGACGCCGCAGGGGGTGATGGTCGGCCCGTGGATGCAGTTGAGCGCCTTCGCGAGGATGCGCGCGGTGGAGGTTTTCCCGATCCCGCGCGGGCCGACGAAAAGGTAGGCGTGAGCGAGGCGATTCTGTTCGACGGCGTTCCTGAGCGTGCGCGTGACGTGCTCCTGCCCGACCAGATCGTCGAAGGTCTGCGGCCGATATTTGCGCGCGAAAACTTGGTAGCTCACGGCTCAATCTAGTGCGGCGAGCGGGAGGGGAAAACGGAAATTCCGAGGGGAAGACAGGATTAACAGGATTGTGGGGATTTTTTTTGGTGCGGACCGAACCCGGGGTCCCTTTCCATCCGGTGCAATCCTGTTAATCCTCTTCGATGCCCGACACGCTGGCGGTCCATTTCCTCGCGCAGGACGAGCAATCGGCTGCGAGCGTAATGGCTCGCCTAACGAACTTCATCGACGCGGCGCGCGAGACCCTGGACTTCGCGCTTTACGACCTGCGGCTGAGCGCGCCGTTGAAGGAGTCGTTAGGCGCGGCCTTGCGCGAGCGGGCCGCTGCCGGCGTGCGGATCCGCTTTTGCTACGACAGCGACAAGCCCGTTAATCCAAATCTCGCCGGTGGCCAGGATCCCGCACCTCGCGGCACCGGGGTGATGGTGCAGAGCCTCGGCTACCCGTGGCGACGGATCGCGGGGCAAAAGCTGATGCACGATAAATTCATCGTGCGCGATCGGGGCGCGGTCTGGACCGGCTCGACTAACCTGACCGACGACGCGTTCACCATCATGGAGAACAACATCGTGGAGATCGAGTCGCCGTTGCTCGCGGATTATTACGCACAGGATTTCGAGCAGCTCTGGGAGAAGGCGAATTTCGAGAACACCGGCGACATCCGGACGAAGCCGGTGCCGCTGATCTTCGCGAATGAACCGGCGAGCGCGCAGGTCCTTTTCTCGCCCGGCTGCGGGCTCGCGATCGACACTGCGATCGCGGAGCGGGTGCGCGCGGCGCGGCGGCGGGTGCGCATTTGCAGTCTGTTGATTAACTCCGGCACGTTGATCGGCGCGCTCGGAGAATTGCTCCGCGCGGGTCGGGTGGCGGTCGATGGCGTGTTCGATCGCACGCAGATGGAGGACGTTTACCGGCAATGGGAAACCGTGCCGTCGAACCGCTGGAAAATCCCCGCGCTCCACGACACTCATCGCGCGCGCCAGTCTGGTCGGCAAAAATTCCGCGCCCTACACGCCGACTGGTCGTCACGATTTCATGCACAACAAAATCCTCGTGATCGACGATACCGTCGTCACCGGCTCGTATAATTTTTCGCGGAGCGCACAGGTGAACGCGGAGAACATTCTTTTCGTCGAAAGTGCGGCGCTGGCCGAGCGTTACAGCAGCTATATCGATCACCTCGTGCAAAAATATCGGCCATCTGCCTAACGATTTTATGAAAAAGCTTTCGCTCATTTCCGTTGTCCTTTTTTCGCTCGTCGCCGCGGCGCTGGCGCGCGAGCCGCAGACTTCGCCGCCGCCGACGCAGGTCGTGCGGGCGCGCGATCTGGGAGTGCCCTTCGACGGCACGCCGGGAAAGCTGAATGCGATCACGGATGTCGCGGGCGTGGAAGTTGGCTTCACGACCTTGATCAGCGGCGAGGGAAAGCTCGAGACCGGCAAAGGCCCGGTGCGCACCGGCGTGACCGCGATCATTCCACGCGGTCACGGATCGCTCGATGACCCGGTTTACGCGGGGACGTTTTCGCTCAACGGCAACGGCGAGATGACGGGCACGGCCTGGGTCGAGGAGAGCGGTTTTCTCGAGGGGCCGATCGTGCTCACGAACACGCACAGCGTCGGCGTAGCGCACGACGCGGTGATCGCGTGGCGGATCAAGCACGGCGACCCGGACAAAACCGGTTTTTGGTGGAGCCTGCCGGTGGTCGCCGAGACTTGGGACGGCTGGCTGAACGACATCAACGGCTTCCACGTGAAGCCCGAGGACGTGGCGCGCGCGCTCGACTCGGCGAAGAGCGGCCCGGTCGCAGAGGGAAGCGTGGGCGGGGGAACGGGGATGATTTGTTATGAATTCAAGGGCGGCACCGGGACCTCGTCGCGTGTGCTCGACTCAAAGGCCGGCGGCTACACCGTAGGCGTCCTGGTGCAGGCCAACTGCGGGCGCCGTCCGCAGCTCACGATCGCCGGCGTGCCGGTGGGGAAGGAAATTCCCGGTTCGGTTTACCCAAAGGAAACGGGCTCGATCATTATCGCAGTGGCAACCGACGCGCCGCTCTTGCCGGGACAACTCAAGCGGCTCGCGCGGCGCGCCAGTCTCGGTCTCGCGCGGACCGGCGCGACCTCGGGCAACGGCTCAGGCGACCTCTTCCTCGCGTTCTCGACCGCGAATCCGGGCGCGGCTAACCCCGATCAACCGACACACAGCGTGCTGACCGTGCCTAACGACCGGCTGGATCCGATTTTCGAGGCGACCGTGCAGGCGGTGGAGGAAGCGATCGTGAACGCGCTGGTCGACAACCGCGACATGACCGGGCGCGACGATCACAAAGTGGAGGCGCTGCCGCACGACCGTCTTCGCGATCTGTTGAAAAAATATCATCGACTGGGCAACTGATTCACTCGCATCCTGCCGGTCGTCTGGCTCGGATTGAGACTCGACACTGATTAAGAATATGGCGGACGAGCAATCGCAGGAACCGGAGCCAACGCGCGAACCTAACGAGAGCTGAGGAGCGGTCCGCGAAATCTGGCGCCCGGCGCCGGAGCCTTACTCCGGAGCAGCGCCGATTCCTGAACAAGCCGCGCGCCACGCCTAACGAGCCACCGCCGGAATCGCCGCCGCCGCCGGTAAACGACACGCCCTCTCCGCCTCCTCCGCGCGACCGAGAACCCGCAACACCGATGCGCCAACCGACCGCGCAACCTAACGAGCCCACGCTGCCGGAACGGCAACCGGCGGCGGTCGCGCCGGTGCCGGAGGCCGCGAAAGCATCGCGCGCGATCGAGTTGCAGCAGGCTCTCCTGATCCTCGGCGGTCTGCTGGTTTTGGGTCTCGCCTTTTACGGCGGCATGAAGCTGAACTACCTGAAATATCTGATCGCATCCCGGCACACGCCGACCATGGAGCAGAGCAGCACCGACCTGTTCCCCGGAGTCGCCCCGGCCGATCTGGTGCAGCAGGCACTGCTCGCGGAGCGGGCCGGTAAATGGCAGGACGCGGTGGAGCGTTTCATGGCGGCGAAACGGAAGGATCTCGGCTATCGCGGCATCCTCTTTCGAGTCGGGAAAATCCTTTACGATCATCGCAATTTCGAGCCGGCGGACAGCGCTTTCGAGCGCGCGATCGCTTTTGGCGAGAGTGTCGAGGCGTCACAGTATTATCGCGGCTTGATCGCGGTGCGGCGGCGCGACCTGGCAGCTGCGGAGCAATTCTTCACCTCGGCGATCAGTGCGGCGCCTTTCGTTTCGGACTATCACTACTATCTGGCGGAGACGCTGCGCCTGGATCTCAAGCCGAAGGATGCGTTCCCGCATTACGAGCAGGCAGCACTGCTGGCGCGGGACGCGCAGGACGAAGCGGTCTGTCAGTTCAAACTGCGAATGGCCCAAATCGAAGCCGCCGACGGGGCGGTCGTGGCGCAGGAATTGGAGGAAAAAAGAGCCGCCGGCGCTCTGCCGGTGGATTGGCTGATGACCGCGGCCGCGCTGGAACTGCGAGCCGGTAATATCGAGCAGACTCGCCAACTCGTGATGCAAGCGCGCGAGGGAAAATCACCCGGCCTTTTCGCGACCTGTGTGAATGACTTCTACTTCCAGGAGGCCGCCAAGAAATCCCCGGAGCTGGCAGACGCGCTCCATCTCGACCTCGATCTCCAGATCCCGTTTCCGGATTAAGCGGCTGCTTCGAGGCAGCGTTCGCCTAACGAAATAGCCAGCTGAGTGGTGGGGGCCAGAACCGGCGAGCAGTTCGTTAGGCTAACGAATCCGCGACCGCGACCTTAGGCGAGGCGGCGACGCCGCACGGCGAAGCCAGCCAGAGCGGCGACACCGAAACCTAAGAATACGATGGAGGAAGGTTCCGGCACGGAGACGAGTTGAAAGTCGACCGACCGGATTTGAATCTGAAGTTTATCCGCATCTGGACTGTCGGTCGTCGAGCCAGAGCCCGGGCTCAGGAAGTTGAAAAAGAGCCGACCCTTCCAGACGCCGCTGGTCGCCAGTTCAAAAGTCTGGCCAGTGATGGTGCCCTGGTAATGCGAAACCCCCGGGGTGAGCACGATCGTGCCAGTGAATGTATTGGTGATGCCGTCAGATTTCGTGCGTGCGCCAAGGGTGAGGGTAATGGGCTCCGCGGTCGCCAAGTTGATCACGAAATCGTAAGTGATCATGAAAACATCGCCCGCGTTCGCGTCGAAAGTCCCGCCGACCCGAATTCGAGGCGAGCTTTCTGCCGGGGTCGGGGTCACTTGAGAATCCCCAAAAAGACGGACCACGTCACCATCCAAACCCATCGGATTGTGGAAGCGCTCCTCCATGATGCTGTTGTCGGTAAAGGAGCGATCGGGCCTGAAGCTCAGGCCTTTCTCGATATTCAGAATGCCGGCTTGCGTATCTTGCGAAGCAGAGAAACAAAGAACAGCGGCGATTCCGGCGAGAATTGGGGTGAATTTCATGATGATATTTTCGCGATTTAATACGCTGGGGTGGATGGTTCGGGATTCATCCATCCGGGTCAAGCATTTTCCTACGACATTTCAGAAGGAAATTTCCTCGAGTCGAGCCTCCTTTTAAGGCACGATCCGGAAGATCGACGTTCGGATACGGCTTCAGGACGGAGTTCAGATCGTCGCCTTTGTCGTAATCCTCCAGGATCATAGAGGTCACCGGCTTGGTCACCGCAGCGGCGTTTTTGTTTGGCACCGCGTGCAGCGTTCCCGCAAAGAGCTAGATTCCTCGCCGTGAGCAAGGCCTTCACCCGCGAAGACGACACCGCGCCGGAACAGCCGGTGGTGATCGAACGCGCGGCGACCTTGCCGCCGGGGGCACGCAACTACATCACGCCGGAAGGCGCGGCCGCGCGGCGCACGGAAATTAGCCGGCTCGGCGAGATCGAACGCCCGCGCCTAACGAATCAGGACGATCCCGAGGCGAAGCGCCAGCTCCTGGCGCTGGACCGCCGGATCGACGAGCTCCACGCGATCCTGCAATCGGCCGAGATCGTGCCGCCGCCCGCGCCACCGCACGACCAGGTGCGCTTCGGCGCGACCGTTACCGTCCGCGATGCCGGGGGCGAAGAATCGCGTTACCGGATCGTCGGCGCGGATGAAACCGATCTCGAGCAGGACTGGGTGAGCTGGATGTCGCCGATCGCCCGCGCGCTCCTGAACGCCCGCCTCGGCGAGAAAGTGCGATTCCGTTTTCCCTCGGGCGAGAGCGAACTCGAGATCGTCGCGATTGAATACCGGGCCTAACGAAAAGCCCTAACGACCGATATCCTCGTTCCAGAGTTCCGGATTCGCGGCGATGAAGTCGGACATGAGCGCGATGCATTCCGGCAGATCGAGATCGATCACTTCCACCCCGTGGCTGCGCATGAAATCCGGCGCGCCGGGAAAAGTGCGGCTCTCGCCCACGATCACTTTCCGGATGCCGAATTGAACCACCGCGCCGCTGCAGAGATAGCAGGGCATGAGCGTGGAATAGAGCACGGTGTCGCGGAAGCTCCCGAGCCTACCCGCCCGGCGCAGGCAATCGATCTCGGCATGCGTCACCGGGTCGCTTTCCTGCACCCTTTTGTTGTGACCGGCGGCGATCAGTTCGCCATCTCGCGCGAGCGCGGAGCCGATCGGGATGCCGCCTTCGCTTAAACTTTTCCGCGCCTGCGCGAGCGCGGCCTCCATCAATTCGTGATCGGTCATCGGATTCGTTAGGCGAAGCTTGCGGCTTGCGCTCTGCGGGACAATGCCGCGAAGCTCCGCCGTGTCACGCAGCTTCGCAGATTTCGCCGCCGGCGACCGGCTGGTTTCCGGCTCTTACCGGATCACGGAAAAGGAAATCATCGCCTTCGCGCGCGAATTTGATCCGCAGCGGGTCCACCTCGAGCCCGGTGCGAAAAAGCAGGGCCTGCTCGGCGGACTCGCGGCCAGCGGCTGGCAAACCGCCTCGATCTCGATGCGTCTTTTCGTCGAAACAATGCAGGTCAAAGGTGCGATGATCGGCGTCGCGATCGACGGATTGCGCTGGCCGAAGCCGGTTCGGCCCGGCGACGATCTGCGCATCGAGATCCGGATTCTTCGCACCCGGCGCTCAACCAAGCGGCCGGAATTCGGGATCATCCGTTATCGTTGCCTCACGAAAAATCAGGACGACGAAATCGTGCAGCGTTTCCTCGCGACCGCCATCCTCCCGGTGAAAAAAGCGCCACCGGCCAAGAAGAAAAAGCCTGGGCAGTGAGGGAATCGAACCCCCGACCAACTCGGTGTAAACGAGCCGCTCTACCGCTGAGCTAACTGCCCGAATTGATCAATCCCAAGTGAGCAATGAGTTACTGGCGCCTGGATTGAAGTTTTATTAGCGCTTGCGGAGCCTGGCAACAGTTACTTCGCGCGAATTCAATTAGACGGCAAATTTTCCTGCGCGCCCGATTGCACTCGCTGCACCATCGCGGCGGCACCGATGAGGGCGAGCGCCGCGATGATCTGATGCGGAAAGAGCGCCGCATGAAAAAAGCCCCAGGTGATCGCGACCGCCGCCAGGGTTTGCATCATCTCAAAGTAACCCGCGGTGGAAGCCCGCGTGCGCCGTAAACCTTCGAAGTAGATCAGCAACGGGATCGCACCTGAGATCGTGGCGAGTAGCAAGAGCGCGCCACCTGCGACCCACGGCTGCGCCTGCGCAGCTGCGGGCCAGAGCGAGGCCGCGTGCAATTTGCCATTCACGAGCACGATCACAGTCATGCAAAATAAACCGACAACGATGCGCAGACTCGCCGCCAACGGCAGCGACATCCCGAGCATCACGCCGCGGCCGGCGACCGTCGAAAGCCCCCAGAAAAGTGCGCAGATCAAAGCGTAACCGGTTCCGCGATTCAAACCGGCCTGCGCAAAGGAAACCCCGATCAGCGTGGGATGTTCGACCGAGAGAAAAATCCCCGCGGCCACGGCGAGGCCGGCCCAAAGAAAAAATCGTCGCGCCAGCCGGTCGCCGAAGAAGAGGCAGGCGCCGGCAGTGGAAAAAACCGGCTGGATGTTCAGGATCACGTTCACCACCGTGGGATTGCCGGTCTTCAGCGCGAGGGTGAAAAAAACCGTTCCGACGGCGGAGCCGGCAAAGCCCGAGAGGATCAGCCATCCCCAGGTCCGGCCATCGATTTTCGCGATCTCGCCGCGCCGCGCGAAGAGGAGCGGGAGGAAGAGAAAGAGGATGAGAACGTGCTCCCAAAAAACAATCACCTCGGCGTCGAAGAGATCGTTCAGCGGGATCCGCCAGGCGCTTTCGGTTCCCCAGAGTGCGGCCCCGAGCGCCACCAGCCACGGTCCGTAATTCCGTCGGCGTGGAGCGGGTAGCTGCTGCATGCGAGCAGCCTTCTTATCGGGCCGCCTGCGCGCCGTCAATGCGTGCCGCGGCAGCCGGTTATTCGAGCCGGCGACGTTTCAGTTCCCACACCCGCAAGGCCGCAAGCAGGAGGCGCCGCGTGCGCTCCATGGAACCGGAGCCCGAGACGCTTTGTTGACGGGATTTTCTCGTCGGACTCGCGCTCTGTTTGTGGCCATTTTTTTTCGCCGCGGACGATTTTGCTTTCGCGGTCTGCGTTTTTAAACCTGCCGGACCTGTCATGTGAAAACCCTTTAGCAGGTCACGGGCCAGTCCTTGTTTTGGCGGGAGCGGGGCGGCCATTCCGATTGACAGTTCGCTGCGAAAATCACTATGATCACCGGCGAGCAGCGGAGGGATAAACCAGCGCGGGCTCATCTCCCGAAATCATTTTTCACATGGACCGTTGTATTAAACCCCGCTGCATCCAGTTGAGCAAAATTGAGGCCGCAAAGCATCAGATTGAGTCCGCGATCTGGCTCTGGTTTGTCGATGGCGACATCGTCTCCGTCCAGACCCTGGCCGGCGCGGCGCACCGTCTCCTGCGTGAACTCGCGACCTCGCGCGGCACCCGGCCGTGGCCACTCACGGGCGGGTATATCCGGAAAGGGCCTGCGCGCCCCACCGCCTGCAGCGACGACGCGGCCGGCTATTTCGAGATCGCGAAAAGGGAGGAATTCTACGAGGTCAGCGAGCAGTGGACCGAGCTCAGTCTTTTCGACGCCGTGATGTCGTATGGCAGCCTCGCGCCCGAGCGCTCGGGCAGTGCCTTGATGTCGACTTTCGTCGTGCGCTTTGGGGTGGAGCGTCAGGATTTGTTCGTCGACGACGCCTTCTCGCTGCTCGAGAAACGGGTCAGCACCTCATTTAATCTCGAGCGCTTGGAAGGCCTTTCACGGATGGATTTCCTGAAGGAGTTCCTCGGCTACCTGGAGTCGACCGGATAGATTCCAAGCGGTCTCGTCCCCGCGATTGGCCCTTTTGCAGGCCCGCTTTCTTGACGCTCCCACCCCCGCCGGTAAAGTCGCCGCCACGCCGCGTCGCCGGGAACGCGACGGGAGATGGCACCGGGTCTGCCGGAGCAGCGCAACGCCTCACGGCCTCACCAAACAGAAAAACTCACAGCATGGATTTTGCCTGGTCGGATCAACAACGAGAGCTCCTCGACGCCGTCGATCGTTTCGCGAAGGAGCAACTTCAATACGACCTGATCGAGAACGATCGCAACGCGGTTTTCAATCGCGATGCCTGGAACAAATGTGCCGGCTTCGGCATTCACGGACTGCCGGTTTCCGAAGAATACGGCGGCCTCGCGCAGGATCCCCTAACGACGGTCGCCGCCCTCGAGCGCCTCGGCTACGGCTGCAAGGACAACGGCCTCCTCTTCTCGATCAACGCCCACATGTGGACCACGATCATCCCGTTGATCTTTAACGGGAACGACGAGCAGAAGAAGCGCTTCCTCCCCGGCTTGGTCGACGGCAGCCTGATTGGCGCCAACGCCATGAGCGAGCCGAACAGCGGCTCCGACGCCTTCGCCCTCGCCACCACGGCGGTTAAAAAAGGCGACAAATACATTCTCAACGGCAGCAAGATTTTCGTGACCAACGGCCCGATCGCCGACGTCCTGCTGGCCTTTGTCGCGACCGATAAAACGAAAGGTGCGCAGGGGATTAGCGCTTTCCTGGTGGAGAAGAATTCACCGGGGCTCGATCTCTCGCATAAGATCGAGAAGATGGGCATTCGCACCTCGCCGATGGGCGAGGTCTTCTTCGAGGATTGCGAAGTTCCCGAGGAGAATTTGCTCGGCAAAGAAGGCGCCGGCAGCTGGATGTTCACCCGCTCGATGACCTGGGAACGCGGGAGCATTCTGGCCGCGCACGTCGGCACGATGCAGCGCCTGCTCGAGACCTGCATTCGCTACGCCAACGAACGCAAGCAAGGCGGGCAATCGATCGGCAAATACCAGCAGGTCTCGACCAAAATCGTCGAAATGAAACAGCGGGTCGAACGTTCCCGCCTCGCGCTTTACAACTACGGCTGGGCGATGGGTCATCGCAAAGCCGTCTACATGGAAGCAGCCCTGACCAAGCTCGAGATCAGCGACAGCTGGGTGAAATGCTGCGAGGACGCGATCCAGATCCACGGCGGCTACGGCTACATGGTCGAGTACCGAGATGGAGCGGGAGCTGCGGGACTCGTTAGGCAGCAAGCTCTACTCCGGGACCAGCGAAATCCAGCGCAACATCGTCGCTTCCCTGCTCGGCCTGTGAAGATTCTCGTCACCTTCAAGAGCGTGCCCGATCCCTACGCGGGCGCGGGCGCCGCGGCCAAATCGGTCGTCAATCCTTTCGATGAGATCGCGATCGAGGAGGCGCTCCGCATGCGCGAGCGCGGCGACGCGACCGAAGTGGTCGGCCTAACGATTGGTCCCGCGGCGGTCGACGAACAAATCCGGGCCGCGCTGGCCATGGGCGTCGATCGCGCGCTTCGCGTCGACGATTCCCGCGCGCTCGATTCCTACGCGGTCGCGCGGATGCTTCGGGCGGTCGTGGAAAAGGAGGCGCCGCAGGTCGTGCTCATGGGGAAACAGGCAGTCGACGATGATTCCAACCAGGCCGGCCAGATGCTCGCGGGATTGTTAGGCTGGCCGCAGGCGACTTTCGTTTCGAAGATCGAGTTCATCGAAAACAAAACGCGCGCGCAGTGTTCGCGGGAGACCGATGGTGGGATCGAAGTGATCACGGTTTCGTTGCCCGCGGTGATCACCGCCGACCTTCGGCTCAACGAACCCCGCTACGTTTCGCTCCCCGGTTTGATGAAGGCGCGGAAGAAGCCGATCGAATTGGTCGCCGCGAACGCGGTCGATCCTCTTACGACGACCATTTCCACCTCGAGTCCGCCGCGCCGCAGCGCCGGCACCCGCGTCGCCTCGGTCGAAGAACTGGTCACGAAACTCAAAGAAGAAGCGAAGGTGCTCTAAGATGTCCGACACGCTTGTCCTGATCGAACTTGATCGCCAGCAGTTGAAGCGGCCGTCGCTGCACGCAATCACGCTGGCGCAGCAACTCGGTGGCAGCTACGACCTTCTCGTGCTCGGTAGCGGGCTCAGCGCTGTCGCCGCGACGCTCACCGGCTACGGTGCGGCGGCGGTGCTGGTCGCTGACGATCCTGCGCTCGCCGAGCCGCTGGCAGATCGTTACGCGCAAGTCATCGCGCAGGTCGTCGAGCAACGCGGCGCAACCACACTGCTCGCGAGCTCATCCACCTTCAGCAAGGACATCCTCCCGCGCGCGGCCGCACTGCTCGACGCGCCGATGGTCACCGACGTCCTCGCGCTCGAGAAAACCGCCAGCGGTTTCGCTTACCAACGTCCGATCAACGCCGGCAGCATGCTCGCCACGGTGAGCGTCGGGGGAAATCGCCGCGTCCTCACCGCGCGCGCCACCGCGTTCGCGTTGCCTAACGACGGCGCGGCCCCTTGCCCCGTCGAGCCGATCGCGGTCGACGCGGCGGCGTTGCCGAATGGAATGCAGTTCGTCAGCCGCGAAGTTCGCGCGACCGATCGGCCCGATCTCGCGGAAGCGCGCGTTGTCGTAGCCGGCGGGCGCCCGTTGAAAGACAAGGAAACCTTCGATCGTCTGGTTGGCGGACTCGCCGATGCGCTCGGCGGTGCGATCGGCGCCACCCGCGCCGCGGTCGATACTGGGCTCGCGCCTAACGACTACCAGATCGGTCAGACCGGCAAAGTCATCGCCCCGGAGCTCTACATCGCGCTCGGGGTTTCCGGCGCGATTCAACATCTCGCCGGGATCAAGGACTCACGCGTCATCGTCGCGATCAACAAGGACCCTGACGCTCCGATTTTGCAGATCGCGACCTATGGCCTGGTGGGCGATTTGCATCAGCTCGTGCCGCTGTTGATCGAGCAAATTCAGCGCGATTAAGACGCACGACCCCGCCGGCGGGGTCGGTTCGCTCGAATTCCTTCCGCACCTGCGGTATTGAGTCTGCTTTCCCAAACCGGAATCCCGATGCCGCCGTCCACTTCACCCGATTTCATGACCGAGACCCGCCGCGAGGTCTTCGGCAACATCGCGCCGTGGATGCAATGGATCTTTTTTGCGCTCATGGCGGCGAGCATCGGCGTGCTCGTCTGGCAGGTTTACCGGCACTTTCTTAATTGGCGGCGCGGGGAAAAAGGCGGCTTCGAGAAGAATCCGCGCGTCTGGTTGCAGCGGCTGACGGTTTACGCGCTGGCGCAAAAGCGCGTGCACAAGAAATCGTTAGGCGGGCTCCTCCATGCGTTTCTCTTCAGCGGCTTCGTCGTGCTCACGATCGGGACCACGCTGCTCGGGATCGCGCACGATGGCCCCTACGATTTCCACCACGGCTGGTATTACCTTTTCTATGAGCTCACGATGGACGTCTTCGGCGTCGTCTTCATCGCCGGCTGCCTGCTCGCGATGTATCGGCGCGGGTTCGCGCGCAAGGCCAGCCTCGGGCACAACTGGCGCGATTGGTTCCTCCTCGGCATCCTGCTCTCGTTAGGCGTGACCGGTTTCGCGGTGGAAGCGCTGCGGATGCATTACACGCAGGTGACACCATGGGTGGCGCATTGGTCCACGGTCGGCTGGCTGATCGATCGCACTTTCCTCCAGGGCATCACCGTGCCCGGCGCGCAGACGATGCATCTCTTCACGTGGTGGCTTCACATCGTGTTGGTCGCGGGATTTTTCGCGACCATTCCGGTTGACCGCTTCCTCCACGTCATCACCGGGCCGATCAACATCGCCGCCCGGCCGGAGCGACCGATGGGCGCGCTCGTTCCGCTCACGATGGAACAAGTGGAAGAAACCGGCCGCACCGGCGTGCACGAGTTGATTCATTTCAAACAGCAGCAGCTCCTGAGCCTCGACGCCTGCATGGAATGCGGCCGTTGCGAGGACGCCTGCCCGGCGTTCGCGAGCGGGAAGCCGTTGTCGCCGAAAAAGGTGGTGACCGATTTGCGCGGGCTGATGTTTGCCGGCGGCGGCGACGTCCACACCGTGATCGCCGACGAGACGCTCTGGTCGTGCACCATGTGCCAGGCCTGCGTGCAGGAATGCCCGGTGCTCATCGGCCACGTCGACCTCATCAGCGACATGCGGCGCGATCTGGTCGGCGAAGGCAAACTCTCCGGGCCGCCCGCGAAGACGCTCCAGCAGATCGGCAACCAGGCGAATCCCTACGGCCAGCCAAACGCGGATCGACTGGCCTGGGCGGAAGGGCTCGGCGTGCCTACCGCGGAGTCCAACCCGGATTTCGAATACCTACTCTGGGTCGGCTGCGCGGCGTCCTTCGATCCGCGGGCGCAGAAGGTGGCCCGCGCCACGGTGCAGTTGTTGCAAAAGGCGGGCGTCAATTTCGCCGTCCTCGGGAAAGAAGAGACCTGCACCGGCGACCCGGCGCGGCGGATCGGCGACGAATTTCTTTTCCAGGAACGGGCCACGACCAACGTGGAGACGCTCAACCGGCGCCAGGTGCGCAAAGTCGTCACCGCTTGCCCGCATTGCCAGAACACCCTGCAAAACGAATACCCGCAATTCGGCGGCCGCTACGAAGTGCAGCATCATTCCAGCCTGCTCGCGGAGCTGATCGGCGACGGCCGGCTGGCCAGCGGCACGGCTGCCGGCGAGCCGATCACGTTGCACGATCCCTGTTACCTCGCCCGGGTGAACGGGGTGACGGAAGCGCCGCGCGAGGTCATCGGCGCAGCGGCGCCGGAATCCGGTTTTCGCGAGATGCCGCGCTGCGGGAAAAAGACCTTCTGCTGCGGGGCGGGCGGTGGGCGAATGTGGTTTGAGGAGCCGCCGGAACAGCGGGTCTCGAAGCTGCGCGCGGAGGAAGCCGTGGCCACCGGCGCCAAGACCCTCGCCACCGGCTGCCCGTTCTGCCTGAACATGATGACCGACGGCATGGCCAATACCCCGGGCGGAGAGCAGGTACAAGTGCTCGATATCGCCGAAGTGCTCCTCCAGCGGCAAAGCGGGAGCAGTTAGCTCCCGCGGGTGGGACTTCGGTTGGTCGAGGGCGCCGACCGGTTTTCGGCTGCCGACGGTAAGAAAAGGGTTTCCGCGCACATTTCGCAAGAAAGGCCCGGTGCAGGCTTAATTGCTGCTTGGCACTGCCGCGCCCCGGGAGCTTCCAGCCTTCGGAGCAGCCATCAAATGATCAATCAAAACCAGCCGCGTCGTCCCCTTCACGTCACCTTCACCAAATCGCCGGGCCGCTTTTGGCGCTGGTTCTTTCTCGGCTGCCTCGCCAGCCTGCTCGCGCTCAGCCCGGCGCAGGCGGGGGCGCCGTTCACTTTTAGCGCCACCGGAAGCATGGCCCAGCAGCGCTTCATTCACACAACGACCCTGCTGACGGATGGCCGTGTCCTGGTGGTGGGAGGAATAGGCAGTAGCATGTCCCTGGGCAGTGCGGAGCTTTACAACCCTGCCACCGGCACGTGGAGCGCGACTGGCAGCCTCAATGTCGGGCGCTATGAACACACGGCGACCCTCCTTCGGGATGGGAGGGTGCTCGTCGCGGGCGGAGACGGTGATAGCGGTGCTAATCCGACCGCCGAAATCTACGACCCCGCGACCGGAACCTGGACGCCAACTGGCAGCCTGAACGAGGCGCGTATTTCCCACACGGCGACCCTGCTCCAGGATGGGCGGGTCCTGATCGCCGGTGGACGGGATAGCTCCAACCCGCTCCTCGCGAGCGCGAGCGCGGAAATTTACGATCCCGTCACCGGCACCTGGACCCTGGCAGGCTCGCTCACAGGGGCCCGTTATCTTCACACTGCGACTTTGCTGCCGAGCGGCAAGGTCCTCGCGGTGTGTGGCCGCGATACCAACGGCGATCTCGATACCGCCGAGCTCTACGATCCCGCGACCGACCAGTGGACGGCCACCGCCACTCCTCTGACCGATGCGCGCGAATACCACACGGCCACCCTGCTGCCCGATGGGCAGGTCCTGGTCGCCAGCGGCTACGGCCCCACCGGCCTTGTCTCCGGCGCGGAGCTTTACGACCCGGCGAACGATACCTGGACTCAGACCGGATCACTCAATCAGGGTCGGTTTTCACACTCGGCGACCCTGCTCCCGGGTGGAAAAGTCCTCGTCGCCGGCGGCACCGATAACCTAAACGTAACCAGCAGCGCGGAAACCTATGATCCCGCCACTGGCACCTGGACGACCAACGCCGGGAATCTCCAGACCGCGCGCGACCTTCACACAGCCACGGTGCTGGCCGATGGCAGGATCCTCCTCGTCGGCGGCGTCAGTGACGACTCCATCCTCGTCAGTGCCGAGCTCTACGAGCCCGCTAACGGCATCTGGAACAGCGCCAGCAACCTTTCCACGGCGCGGGAGAGCCATAAGTCAGCGGCCCTCCCCAATGGTCAGATTTTGGTCTCAGGCGGTGACGACGGCGTGGTCGCTCTCGCTTCGGCGGAACTGTACAATCCCAATTTCGACGAGTGGTCACCGACCGGCGACATGCTGCAGGTTCGCGAAAACCACGCCCTCACTCTCCTGCCTGGCGGGAAGGTGCTGGCGGAAGGTGGCTTTGATAACGACGGCATCGTGCAACAGAGCGCTGAGTTATACGATCCGAGCGCCGGCACCTGGGCGGCGACCGGCAATCTCGTCACCGCTCGATATTATCACACCGCGACCCTGCTCCAGAATGGAAAGGTCCTGATCGTGGGCGGTAACGGTGCCAACAACAGTTACCTCGCCAGCGCCGAACTCTATGACCCGGCCAGTGGTCTCTTCACTGCTACCGGCAGCATGGCCCACGCGCGTCTCTTCCAGACCGCGACCTTGCTCCCGAATGGCAAAGTGCTCGTGACCGGAGGCAACGATGGCAACGGCGAGGTAGCCGCGGCGGAACTTTACGATCCCGCAAGCGGCACCTGGTCGAGCACCGGCAGCCTGGCTAATCCGCGCTTCGAGCACACCGCGACCTTGTTGCCGAATGGCCAGGTCCTGGTGACCGGTGGCCAAAGTTTCGATGGCCCGGTCTTTGCCAGCGCCGAGCTCTACAATCCCGCAACCGGTCTTTGGACCGCAACCGCCTCGATGGCTAACCCGCGCCGCTTCCAGAATGCGGTTCTTCTCCGCAATGGCGAGGTCCTGATGATCGGCGGCCGCTCCAGTCATTCCGGGGCTCCAGGAGTGACTGTCGCCGCGTCAGAGTTGTATGACCCTGCGAGCGGAACCTGGACGACCAGCGCGGATAACAGCAACCCCCGCGAGTTGACCACGGCTAACTTATTGATCAACGGCCGCGTCCTCATCGCGGGCGGCGTGGATAACAACGGCGGCCCCCTCTTCAGCGCCGAGTTCTATTACGACAATGAAGTCGGCTTCAATCGCCCGAATCGCGCACCCTTCCTCTCGACCGTCCCGGCTTCCCTGACCACGGGAGACAGCTTGACGATCTTCGGGTCGCGCTTCTACAGCGTCTTTGAAGGATCCGGCGGCAACACGCAGAATTCTGCAAGTAACTATCCGGTTGTGCAGCTCCGCAGCCTGGGGAACGAACAGGTGCGCAATCTCTCAGTCGATCCCGCGACCGGCTTCACCGATTTTTCCTATAGCTCTGCGGCCGTCGCCGGCTTCCCAGCCGGACCGACGCTTGTAACTGTCTTCACGAACGGTCTTCCGAGTAACTCCGGTTACACCGTGATCGAGCAAGTCACGCCCACTGTGACGACGCAGGCCTCCGCCTACATTCCGGGCGGCTCCATCACCGACACGGCGACGATCGGCGACGGCCTGACTCCGGGTGGCAGTGTCACCTTCCGCCTCTACGGCCCGAATGACAGTAACTGCGGCGCGACGCCGATCTTTACGTCCACGATCGTAGTCAATGGAGATGGGAGTTACCCTTCCGGGACTTACACACCGGTCAGTTCGGGAACCTACCAGTGGATCGCAACCTACAATGGCGACGTGAATAATACCGCCGTCAGCGGAGCTTGCGGCGACGCGAATGAATCGGTCATCGTTACCCTTCCTACACCGACCCCAACCCCGACACCATCCGCCACTCCAACGCCGAGTCCCAGTGCAACGCCGACACCGACCGTGACGCCCAGCGCGACACCGACACCGACACCGACACCGACTGCTACTCCTACACCGACGCCGGGGGCGCAATCGCAGAACCTCTCTACCCGCGTGTTGGTGCAAACCGGTGAGTCGCAGGCCATCGGCGGTTTCATTATCACACCGGGTAATCCAAAACAGGTCATCATCCGCGGCCTCGGCCAATCGCTTAGCCGCCAAGGCGTCACCGGTTTCCTTGCCGATCCCGTCCTGGAGTTACACGGATCTGACGGTTCGGTGATCAAGACCAACGATAACTGGCGCGACACGCAGGCGCAGAAGATTCAGAACACCGGCCTCGCGCCGACGGACGACCTTGAATCCGCCATCGTCGCTACCTTGGTTCCGGGTAACTACACGGCGATCCTTAGCGGACGCGACGGCACCACCGGAGTAGGGCTGGTCGAAATCTATGACCTCGATGAGGGAGGGACTTCACGACTGGGTAACCTGAGCACCCGCGCCAGCGTCCAGACCGGCGAGAACGTCGTCATCGCCGGTTTCATCCTCGGGGTGCAGCCGGAAAACTCCGACATCGTCGTGCGCGGTCTCGGACCGTCGCTCAGTGATCGCGGGGTCACTGGGGCGCTGCCCGATCCGGCCCTCGAACTGCGCGACAGCGATGGAAACCTGCTGATGTCCGATGATAACTGGCAGGATGATCCCGACCAGGCGGCGTTGCTCACCGAGAGCGGCCTGATGCCCGAGAAACAGAAGGAGTCAGCACTAGAAGTAAGTCTACCACCGGGTACCTATACCGCGATCCTTTCCGGTAACGGCGGCACCGGCGTCGGCATCGTTGAGATTTATAACAAGCGCGCACCGCGCCCCGCGCCAACACCGTTTCCGTTCTAAGCTCAGAAGGAGCTACCTCCTGCACGCAAAGTGCGGGAGGGGATCCCCGGAAGAGAGGAGGGGTTGGTCGGTAGAAAGCGTAATCTCGGCCAACAGCGCTGCGCTCGTTAGGGCAGGAGATCGGGCCGGTTCGCCCGGGTGCGCCGTTCCGCTTCGCGCCGGCGCCAGGCCGCGATCTCTCCGTGGTGCCCAGAAAGCAGGACGTCGGGAACCTTCCAGCCGCGGAATTCCGCCGGACGGGTGTAGTGCGGCGCCTCGAGGAGTCCGCTGGAGAAGCTGTCGTCCGCCGCCGATTGCTCATGTCCGAGCACGCCGGGCAGCAGGCGAACGATCGCATCCACGAAGACGACGGCGGCGATCGCGCCATTCGTGAGCACGTAATCGCCGATCGAAATTTCCTCATCGACCAGGTGTTCCGTGACCCGGTGATCGACCCCTTCGTAGTGCCCGCAGAGCACGATGAGATGCTCTTTCCCGGAAAACTCGCGCGCGATCGGCTGGGTAAAACGCCGGCCCTGCGGCGACATCAGGACGACCGTGCTCGACGCCGTCCGCAAGGACTCGACCGCAGCAAAGAGTGGCTCCGGTTTCATCACCATCCCCTGACCGCCACCAAACGGCGCGTCGTCGACGAGGTGATGATTACCGCTCGTCCAGTCCCGCAGGTTATGGACCTGGAGAGTGAGTGCGCCCGCCTCCTGGGCACGGCCCATGATGCTCTCGCCTAACGGAATTCGGCAGAGCTCCGGAAAGAGAGTGATGATATCGACGCGCACAGCTTCAATGCTCGTCCTGCTCCACCGGGACGACCGGTGCCGGTTCGTTGCGAAATTCGCGATGGCGAATTTTGCCTCCGGCATAACCGATGGAGCCGCCCATCCCGAGCACCGCGCAGGCAAAAAGCAGAGTTACAATCGTTAGGCCGAGCGCGGCTTTGGGCCAGCGCAGCGGCACGAGCACCGCGGCGGCTGCGACAGTGGCGAGCGCATAGAAATATTTGATAAACTGGTCGGCGCGCTGCGCGTGAACCTTTAACCAGGCTTGCCCTTGGTCATCCGAAAGCGAGAGCGCGCGATCGTAGCCTTCCTCGCCGTAATGCCCAACCGGCCAGGCGATCGCGCCGCAGAGCACGATCAGGAGCAGCGCCGTGATCTGCGCGCGGCGGCTCCGGAGAGCCAGCCCGATAACCAGCGCGAGCACGCCGATGGCTAGCCCGTAAACGGGCAGGGGGTTGATCAGCACGTGGACGTATTCCGGCTGACTAAGATCCTGGATAAGGCTGGCGATCATATTTTCAAAGAGTTAGTCGGAGAGTTTCCTGGCTTCGCGGATGGGCGCGTATTTTTTCCAGTCATAGGCGATGAAATGCCACCACTCCGTGCGCATCCCGTAGAAGCCGCCTTCGCGCATCGCGCGCTGGAGGATCATCAGGTGCCGCCGCACCAGAGGATCATCGCCATGATAATGCAACTTCGCCGAACTGTTGAACTCATCGAACTTCGTCGGCATCGCCACGTCGCGGCCCTGTTCATCGACCAGGGTTGCATCCACCGCCACGCCCCAGGTGTGGAGCGAGCCGTTGCCGGTCTGCGGGTCCGCTACGAAAGAGCCGTTATGCGTCTTTTGCCAGAGCTCGATCTGCGCGGAGAGCGGCCGGTAGGCGTCCCAGATCTTCAGGCCAAAATTCCGGGCGCGGAGATACTTTTGTGCGCGCGCCAGCCGGTTAGCCGTGGTGGGCCGGACGAGCGCCGGCATGTCCGGCGGATAAAGCGCGTGGCCGGTGATGTTATCCGATCCGGCGTAGCGGAGATCGACCAGGATCGTCGGATCCACCGCGCGGATATCGACGAGATTATCGTAACGCGGAGCCGCGACCGCCGTGGAAAGCAGGAGGAGGAAAACCGGCCAGAGCTTCATTCGTTAGGCGGCGGCGGCGCGGGCGCAGGCTGGACCCGGGCGAGCCGTTGCAGGAGTAACCGGGTGGCGCCTTCCGGCATTTCAAAATGCAGGTCCAGGTCGGCGCCGCTCCGGTCGAGCTTTGGCTCCTGCGCGGCGAGGATGAAGTCCGAGCCGGGAATCGTTAAGCCAGCGGCCGAGCTCATTCTTGAAGCTCACCGCCAGGGCTTTTGCGGCCGCGTCGTCAGCGGCCCGGACGAAGAGGTGCGCTTTCGAGGCGGGGTAATCCACCACCACCGCGAAGCCCAGCAACTGCGCGGCGTCGAGCAACTCCTGCGGGAAAAGCGGTCCGAAGAACTTCGGCAGATCCCCCGGCGTGCGCGCTGCAAACCGCAGCGTGCTCTCCGATTCCAGTGCCTGAAATTCCTTCGAGAGCGGGTCGTCCACCTTCAGGTCGGGCTCGGTGCCGAGCCGCACCTGGACCAGCTTGTCGACTTCGCCTAACGAACCTACCGCGAGCGTCCGCGGCCCGATCCGCGCCACCGTGGTCTCCGACCGCTGCCAGACGACCAGCCCGCTCACGGTGGTTTTTTCAAAAGTCTTATCCTGCGAAATCCCGCGCAGCACGGGCGCGATATCACTGCTCGTCTCGACCAGCACGTAGTTGCGGAGCTGGTTGAATTCGAGCACGAGCGCGCGCGTCACCCGGCTGGCGCCCTGGGCGAGATCGAGCGAGGGCGTGCGCGCGGCGGGACCGACCAGGCCGGCGAAGACTTTGGGCCACACGCCCGGCGTTTCCTTTTGCCAGCGTTGCACCAGCGGCGTCTTCGTGAGGTCGTTAGGCGCAAGGGAAAAAATCAGCGCCGTATCCTGCGGCAGCCAGTCGCGCTTGGCGGGCGATTGCAGCGCGAGCGGGACGATGATCGCGAGCAGGACGAGGATCGAGATCACCGCGAAATAAAACTTCCGCAGCTCCTGCTTGTCGATTTGCCCCGAGATCTCGGCGAGCTCGCGCCGATGCTCCGCGTGCCGCTCCACCAGGCCGCGATGCCGTTGCACTTCGGCGAGCAAATGCGGCGCGTTCGGCGGCGCGATCCCGGCATTCGCGAGATGGCGACCGATGTTCAGGTAGGCCGGGTTCTTTTTTTCCTCCACCGTCTGGTGCTGCTGCTTCGCCTGGCGCACCTCCTCCTGCTGCGCACGACTGCTTTCGTTCAAGGCGCGATCGCGGGCTTCGAATTCGCCGCGCACTTTCGCGATGTTCTTGTCCGCCTGCGCGACCAGCGCCTCCTCGGCGGCCAGTTTCTCGTGCGCGACACGGCAGGCGTCCGCGCTGCCTTCGCGCGCCTGCATCATCACTTCTTTCTCGGTCGGCAGACTGGCCCGGGCGGCGCCGATCCGTTCCATCTGCACGTCGAGATCAGCCGGCGGCGGCTCGAGTGCCTGGAGCGCGGTCATCTGGTTCAGCAGTTCCTGGTCGGCCGCATCATGCTTCGCGAGCCGACCCTCGACCGTTGCCAGCTCCTTCCCGCAATTGTCGGCCTGCGCTTTCGCCTCATCGCGCCGCACCACGAGCGGGCGTTTTTCCTCCTCCAGCTTCGCCAGCGCGGCGTTTTGTTCCCGCGAATTATCCTGCCGCTGCTGGTCGATCTGCTTCAGCGCTTCCTCGATCTTCGCGATCCGATGGGCGAATTCCTTTTGCTCCTGCTCGAGCTTTGCGCAGGGCCACGATCTCGGCGCGGACTTCAGGAAAATTAGCCGCCACCGAAGTACCCTCGCGGCCGAGCGTGATCTCCGCCTTCTGCAGCACACGCTTTTCATGGCGCAAGGCGAGGCGCGTCCGCTGTCGCCGCACTTTCAGCGTCAGCTCGCGGAATCCCGTAGTGATGAAACTCACGCGCGACCTTACCCGCCCGCTCGGGGCTTGTCGAAAGCGATGAAGGTTCGCCCGCCACCGATCGCCCGGGAAAAAAACATCGCCGCGCCCCGTCGCTTTCGGTAGAGACAGCCCGTGACGGAACCGGACGATCTTCCCCTGAAAATCGGGCACGTTCTGTTCATCGACATCGTCGGTTACTCGAAACTCCTGATCGAGGAACAAAAAGAGCGCGTGCACCGGCTCTCCGCGATTGTCCTCGCGACGCCGCAGGTCCTCGCTTCGACCGACGAGCAACTCGTTAGGCTGCCGACCGGCGATGGGATGGCGCTGGTCTTCCACCACAGCGCGGAGGAGCCGGCCCGGTGCGCGCTCGAGGTCGCGGAAGCGCTGCGGAAACATCCGGAGCTGCCCGTCCGGATGGGAATCCACAGCGGGCCGGTGAGCGAAGTGACCGACGTGAGCGGACGCACCAACCTCGCCGGCGCCGGGATTAACATGGCGCAGCGCGTGATGGATTGCGGCGATGCCGGGCACATCCTGCTCTCGCAACACGTGGCCGATGACCTGATGGGATATCGGCAATGGGCGCCGCGTCTGCACGACCTCGGCGCGTGCGAAGTGAAGCACGGCGTGCGGCTGCACCTGGTGAATCTCTACGCCGATCCTCTGGGGAACTCGACGTTGCCGAAGAAATTCGCGACGGCAAAATCGGCGCGACTCCGGAGCAAAGGCGGACTGGTCGTCGCGTTGGGGCTCGTCGTGCTCCTTGCGCTTGGGGCGGCTTATTATCTCACCTCGCATCGCGCCGCGCCGAACGGCGCCGCCGTTCCAGAGAAATCGATCGCGGTGTTGCCGTTGGTTAATTCCACCGGCGACCCGGCGAACGAATATTTCTCCGATGGCATGTCGGAAGAATTCATCTCGTCTCTCTCGCGGCTGGCAGACCTGAAAGTCATCGGACGGACCTCGTCTTTTCAGTTCAAGGGCAAGACCGACGACAGCAGGACAATCGGCGAAAAGCTCGGCGTTTATTATCTGCTCGAAGGCAGCGTCCGGAAGTCGGCCGATCGCGTCCGCATCGCGGTGGCGCTGATTAAATCCGGCGACGGCTCTAATGTCTGGTCCGACACCTACGACCGGGAACTGAAGGATATCTTCGCGGTGCAATCGGAGATCGCCGGCGCGGTCGCGAAGCAGCTCAAGGTCGCGCTGCTCCGGAGCAACGGGCAGACCACGCAATTAACCACGGCGGCCACGCCTTCGAACCAGGACATCGACGCCTACAACGCACTTCTGCAGGGGAATTACCACCTCGAGCGCGGCCCCGCTGACGACGTCCGGAAGGCGGTCGGCTACTACGAGGAAGCGATCCGGCTCGACCCGCATTACGCGCTCGCCTACGCGAAGCTCTCCTACGCGGTGGAGTTTCTCGACACCCGCTTCGGGGGCGTGACGCCGGCGGAAAAAGCGGCGCTGCCCGTGAAAGCCCGCGCGGCGGCTAAGCGAGCGCTCGAGCTGGACGCAAATCTCGCCGAGGCCCATCTCGCCCAAGGCCGGCTCCTGGCCGACATCGATTTCAACTTCACCGACGCGGAAGCGGAACTCCGCCGCGCCGTCGAGTTGGCGCCCCAGAATGCGCCGGTCACCGCGGCCCTCG
This sequence comes from uncultured Verrucomicrobiae bacterium, assembly GCA_963742845.1. Lineage (GTDB taxonomy): Bacteria > Verrucomicrobiota > Verrucomicrobiia > Chthoniobacterales > UBA10450 > Palsa-1392. The sequence goes on from CAVUNK010000005.1 coordinate 685,763, forward strand.
CGCTGCTCCTCTCCTCCCTTGGCCGGCTCGAGGAAGGCGTCGCCCTCGCGCAACGAGCCATCGCGCTCGATCCGTTACGCATCGGCTCCCACTTTAACCTCGCCACCTATCTCACCGCCCTCGGTCGCTACGACGAGGCCGAGGCGGCGATGCGCCAGGTCATGTCGTTGCAGCCCGCGTCCGCCCAGAGCTACATGCAGCTCGCGCTCTGCCAGATCCTGCGCGGCAAACCCGCCGCCGCCGTCGCCTTCGCGAAACAGGAAACCGACCCGTTCTGGCGCACCTACGCTTTGGCGCTGGCCCTTTTCGCCAATGGCGACCGGGCCGAGGCGGACGCGGCCCTGAAAAAACTAATCGCCGAAGGCGCCGACGACTCCGGCAGCCAGATCGCGCAGGTCTACGCCTTGCGCCAGGAACCGGATAAGATGTTCGAGTGGCTGGAACACGCCTGGACCACCCATGACGCGGGCGTCGCCCTGCTGCTCAGCGACCCTTTCCTGCGCGCCTATAAAGACAGCCCGCGCTTCATCGCCTTCGCCCAAAAGATCGGAGTCATGCCGAAACCGGGAACCGTCTTGCGCAACGGGAAGAGTTAGCCGAAACCCTTGAGTAAGAGTATGAAAAAATCCAACGCCGGGAAGAAGGAGCTATCAGCAGCGCAACGGGCCGAGTTACTCGCCACCTTGCAGGCGCGCTTCGAGAAAAACATGGCCCGTCACAAGGGTCATGCTTGGACAAAGGTGAAAGCAAGGCTGGAGGCTAACCCGGAAAAGCTCTGGTCGCTTCACCTCATGGAAACAACCGGCGGCGAGCCCGACGTAGTCGGGCAGGACAAGAAAACCAGCGCCTACCTCTTCTTCGATTGTTCCGCGCAGACTCCGATCGGTCGGGTCAGTCTTTGTTACGACGACGAGGCCCTGGCCGCGCGCAAGGAAAATAAGCCCAAGGATAGCGCGGTCGGCCTGGCCACCGCCATGGGCGTCGAGCTGCTGACCGAGGAAGAATACCTCGCGCTCCAGAAACTGGGCGAGTTCGACACCAAGCGGTCGAGCTGGATCAAGACCCCGCCCGAGATCAGGAAACTCGGCGGTGCGCTCTATTGCGACCGCCGCTACGATCGCGTCTTCGTCGGGCACAACGGCGCCGACTCCTACTACAGCGGTCGGGCTTTTCGCGGTTCACTCAGAGTCTAAACCTGACGCTTGGCCGCGCAGCGGTTAGCGCGTTATCACCTTGCCTGCGCCGGGGCGGGGACGATACTTTCGACGCCGGTGAACTCCCCGCGGGATACTCTGCAAAATGGTGGCTTTGCTTTTCACACCACGCGCTGGAGCGTGGTGCTCACGGCGCAGGGCGCTTCCCCGGCCGCCCAGGATGCTCTCGAAAAACTCTGTCGCGGTTATTGGTCGCCGCTCTATGCGTTCGTTAGGCGAGAAGGTTATTCGCCCGAGGAAGCGGAAGATTTAACTCAGGACTTCTTTGCCCGCTTTCTCGAGCGGCGGGATTTCGACGCTGTCCGGCGCGAGAAGGGCCGCCTGCGTTCCTACCTGCTGGTGGCGCTGAAACATTTTCTCGCGAACGAACGCCAGCGGGCCAGGGCCGTGAAGCGCGGCGCGGGCGAGCAGCCGATATCGCTCGACGAGATTTTGCTCAAGCAGCGCTTTGACCTCGAGCCGGTTGAAACCCTGACCGCCGAAGAGATCTACGAGCGCCGCTGGGCCACGGCGGTGCTCGATCAAGTCCTGGCGCGTCTCGAGGAGGATTACCGCAGGTCAGGGAAAGGCCCGTTGTTCGATCACTTAAGAGTGCTCCTCGCGGATGAGCCGGGACATGCCTCGCAGGCGGAGATGGCGCAGGGGCTCGGGATGACCGAGAACGCCTTGAAGCAGGCGTTCCATCGCCTACGGCTGCGTTATCGCGAGTATTTGCGCGAGCAGATCGCGCATACCGTCGCGACGGAGGACGATCTCGAGGACGAGTTGCGACACCTCATCGCCGTCCTGCGGACGTAACCTCGCGCCCTTTCTCGTGCATTACCCTATGGAGATGCCGAAAGATCGCGCGGCCACGAGCAGGCTTTGCCAAAAATGCGGCGCCACGATTCGCGTCGATGATCCAGCCGGGCTGTGTGGCGCCTGCCTCCTGGAGACAGGGCTTCATCTCCTGACCGGTGGTGAGGCTGATCAACCGCGCGAGCCGTTCCTGGCGGAGTTTGGCGACTACGAGTTACTCGAGGAAATAGGACGCGGCGGCCAGGGTGTGATTTATCGCGCCCGGCAGAAAAGTCTGAACCGCCTCGTCGCGCTGAAGATTATCGGACTCGGACATTGGGCGAGCGAGACGCATCTGAAACGCTTCCGGCGCGAAGCCGAGGCGGCCGCGAGTCTGGAACATCCCGGGATCGTGCCGATCTACGACATCGGCGAACACGACGGAGCCTGCTTTTACAGCATGCAATTCATCGAAGGCGGTCAGCTCGAGGAGTTCGTTAGGCGCGAGCCGCTCCCGTTGCGGCGCGCGGTGGAAATCATCGCGAACCTCGCGCGCACCGCGCACTACGCCCATGAGCGGGGGATCATTCATCGCGACATCAAACCGGGAAATATTCTGCTCGATCTCGAGGGCGAACCGCATCTGGCCGACTTCGGGCTGGCGCGCCTGGTGGAAACCGAAAGCACGGTCACGCGGACCCGCGATGTCCTGGGAACCCCGAGCTACATCGCGCCCGAGCAAGCCGCCGGAAATGTCGCGCAGCTCACGAGCGCGACGGATGTTTACGGGCTCGGCGCCGTCTTCTATCAGCTACTCACCGGTCATCCGCCCTTCGCCGGCGGTACGACTTATGAAACGATCCGCCTCGTTCTCGAGACGGAGCCACGCCATCCGCGACTCTGGAATCCAAAGGTCGGTCGCGATCTCTCGACGATCTGTTTGAAGTGCCTGGAGAAGGATCCCACGCGGCGTTATCCTTCGGCGCTCGCGCTCGCGGAGGATCTCAAACGTTGGTTGGGCCATGAACCAATTCTGGCGCGACACTCGGGAATTTATTCCCGCAGCCGCAAATGGGTTCGACGCCATCCAGCGCGGGTCGCCCTACTCTCGTTAGGCGCGGCCTTGTCGGGCGCGATCGCCCTGCTCGTTTGGAACCGCGAACCGCCGCGCCCGCCCGCGGGCATCGCGGTGCTCCCTTTCGAAAATCTCGATGGCGACAAAGCCGACACCGTTTTTGCCGACGGCGTTCAGGACGACATCCTCACGAAGCTAGCCAAGGTGGCAGACCTGAAAGTCATCAGCCGCACCAGTCTCATGCAATATCGGGGCGTGCGAAATGCCCGGCAAATCGGAGACGCGCTGCATGTCTCTCATGTGCTGGAGGGAAGCGTCCGCAGAAACGGCGGCAGGATTCGTCTGAATACCCAACTCATCGATACCCACACTGATCAACCTGTCTGGGCCGAGGAATACGATCGGGCCCTGACGGACGTTTTCGTAGCTCAGGCGGAGATCGCGCAACAAATCGCCGATGAGTTGCAAGTAAAACTTACCCCCAGCGAAAAAGCCGCGTTGGCAGAGCAACCGACCAAGGATCTTCCGGCCTACGACCTTTACGTCTGCGCCGCGGCTCTTATCGACTTCGCCCCAACGACCCAGGATCTTTTCCGAGGCATAGAGTTACTGAACAAGGCGCTCGCGCGCGATCCCAGTTTCCTTCTCGCCTATTGTAAGCTGGCCTCGGCGCACGACGATCTCTATCTCGAGTTGGATCACACGCCGGAACGGCTGGCTCTGGCGGAGTCTGCGGTGCACTCCGCTCTTCGCCTGGGACCGGATTCAGGTGAAGCGCATCTCGCCCTGGCTTTACACTTTTATTGGGGATATTTCGATTACGACCGGGCCCGTGCTGAGCTGGCGGTAGCGGGGCGCACTTTGCCGAACGATCCGCGAATCGCTTCGGTGGCCGGACTCATCGATCGGCGGCAGGGCCGTTGGTCAGAAGCAGTGCGCGAATTAGCGCGCGCCGCCGAACTGGACCCGCGAAACGGGGTCAGGCTCTGGCATCTTGCTACGACCTATCTGGTGCTGCGCGACTACAAACACAGCGAGGAGACGTTGGATCGCTGGCTTGCCCTCGACCCGAATAACATCGAAGCCCGAGTAGCTCGCGCGGCCATCGACATTCGATCGCGAGGGGATACCAGGCCGTTACATGCCGTCCTTGAAAAGATTCGGGCAGAGAACCCCGCGGCGGTAAAAGACCTGGCCGGAGAAACTCTCTGGGTCGCTAGCTTTGAGCGCGACGCGGTTACGGCTAGTCATGCTTTGACAGAACTTACTGAGAGCATGAATTGGGGACCGACTCACGACTTGCACCTTCCCCTTTCTTTTTCCGAGGGTCGGATTGCTCGAATGAAAGGAGATGTGGTCGCAGCCCGCGCCGCCTTTGGCGCAGCGCGGGCAGAGGAGGAAAACTTGTTCCGCGCACAGCCCGACAATGGCCTTGTTCTCTGTGCCCTGGGCCTGATCGACGCCCAACTTGGACGAAACAAAGAAGCGCTCCGAGAGGGCCGCCGGGCGGTCGAGGTTATGCCTTTGGCAAAAAGCTCCCTGGAGGGCGCGGATGTCCTTTATAACTTTGCCATGATTTGTGCGTGGACTGGCGAACGCGACCTGGCGCTCGGGCAGCTCGAGAAGCTGGTGAAAATTCCAGGGGGCCCATCCTACGGCGACCTGCGTCTCGACCCATCTTGGGATTCGCTCCGCGGCGATCTGCGCTTCGAGAAAATCGTCGCCTCCCTCGCGCCGCACGACGCTGAAAAGATTTCGCAACGTTCCCCGTAACCTCGCGCCGATTTTGTTGCATTACCCAGTGACGGTAAAACAACAAAACTAACCAACGAAAGGTAACTCAACCATGAATAAGCAAGCTAACTATCACGGCAAACTCCTCCCAGCCCTGGCCATCGCCCTGGTGCTGGCCTGTCTCGGTCTCGCGCCGGCCACACGGGCCGCCGGGAACCCATCCATCGTCGGCCTCTGGAATGTCCACTACTTCCAGGGCTCGACTCCGTTATTCGAGACCTACGACCAATGGCACAGCGACGGGCTGGAATTCGAAGTGAATTCCATCGCCCCGGGCGCGGTCTGCCAGGGGACCTACAAACAGACGCCCAACGGCACCGTTCACCTCAACCACATCATCTACACCTTCGATGCCAATGGCGTCTTCAATGGTCGTATCCTGGAGACGCAGACGGATACGGTCAGCCAGGACGGCGCGACCTATTCGGGGACGTTCGACCAGAAGGTTTACGACCTGAATGGCAACCTCCTCGCTGACGTCACCGGCACACTGACGGCTACGAAGGTCACTGTTCGCGACTAAGCGAACCCAGCCGCGGGAGCCCTGGCCACACCTGGGTTCCCGCGAGACCGCTTTTCTTTGGCGGGTCAGGAACTCGGCAACCCGGATTCGGTGTAGGCGTTTTTGCCGCGATCTCACCTCCCGCGCTGCTAAAGAATCCGTCCCGATTGTCCGATTGGGTCCAGCAAGTGGGACTTAACCTCGCCAACAGCGGGGGCCGCGGTTCCTTCTTTCGGGCTTCCTCACCTCCGCGGTAAAGAGGAACCGCTAGTTCGGATAAGGTTCTCGCATAATCCGTCGGCAGTGGGCGGGTAGAAGGCGGCCGAGACCAAAGCCGTTATTCCTCGGCGCTGCCCAGCTTGGCGAGAACGCTGAAGTCTTCCAGGGTGGTGGTGTCGCCGGTGACGGTTTTGCCGCTGGCGATTTCCTTCAGTAATCGGCGCATGATTTTGCCGCTGCGGGTTTTTGGGAGCGCTTCGGCGAAACGGACTTCGTCCGGCTTCGCGATCGCGCCGATGTGGATGCCGACGTGGCCGCGCAGCTCTTCCTTAAGGCTCGGGGTGGCTTGGACGCCGCCTTTCAGAGTTACAAACACCACCACGCCCTGACCCTTGATCTCATCGGGCCGGCCGACCGCGGCGGCTTCGGCGACCTTGGGATGACTCACGAGCGCGCTTTCGATTTCCGAAGTGCCGAGGCGATGGCCGGCGACGTTCAGCACGTCGTCGATCCGGCCGACAATCCAGAAATAGCCATCCTGATCCCGGCGCGCGCCGTCGCCGGTGAAGTAGTTATGCTTATACTCGCTCCAGTATTGTTTCCTGTAGCGGGCTTTGTCGCCGTAGATCCCGCGGAGCATGGCAGGCCAGGGACGCCTGATGATCAGCTTTCCGCCGATATTCGGGCCGACTTCTTTTCCCTTGCTCATCGACGATCGCGGCATCGACGCCGAAGAAGGGCAGGGTCGCGCTGCCCGGTTTCGTCGGGGTCGCGCCGGGCAGGGGAGTGATCATGATCGCGCCGGTCTCGGTCTGCCACCAGGTATCGACGATCGGGCAACGACCGCCGCCGATGACTTTGTGATACCACATCCAGGCCTCCGGATTAATCGGTTCACCAACTGAACCTAACAAACGTAACGAAGAGAGGTCGTGCTTTTTGACCCATTGATCGCCCCAACGAATAAAGGCCCGGATCGCGGTCGGCGCGGTGTAGAGAATGCTGACCGCGTATTCCTCGATGATCCGCCAGAAACGATCGGGCTCGGGCCAGTTCGGCGCGCCTTCATACATCAGGGTGGTCGCGCCGGCGGCGAGCGGGCCATAGACGACATAGCTATGACCGGTGACCCAGCCGACATCCGCGGTGCACCAGTAGATATCGTCCTCGCGCAGGTCGAAGACATACTTACTGGTCACATAACACCCGACGAGATAGCCGCCGGTGGTATGGAGGATACCCTTGGGTTTCCCAGTCGAGCCGCTGGTGTAGAGAATGTAAAGCGGATGCTCGCTGTCGAGCGGCGCGGGCGGGCAATGCGCATCGACATATTCCAGCTCGCGATGCCACCAGACATCGCGGCCTTCCTCGATGTGAATGTCATTCCCGGCGCGCCGGAAAACAATCACGCGCCTGATCGTAGTCTTACCTTTCAGCGCCTCATCGACGTTCTGTTTCAACGGAACGATCGCGCCGCGCCGGTAACCGCCATCCGCGGTGATCACCGCAGTCGCGCCGCAATCGGCGATGCGATCGCGAATGCTATCCGCGCTGAACCCGCCGAAGACGACCGAGTGGACCGCGCCGATCCGCGCGCAGGCGAGCATCGCGATCGCCGCCTCGGGAATCGTGGGCATGTAAATGATCACGCGATCGCCCTTCCTGATTTTGTTGCGCTTCAGGACGTTCGCGAAACGGCAGACGTCGCGATGCAGTTGCTGATAAGTCAGCGTCCGCTTTTCGCCCGGCTCGCCTTCCCAGATGATCGCGGCCTTGTTCCGGCGCGGGCCGTTGAGATGCCGATCGAGGCAATTCTCCGCGACATTGATTTTCCCGCCGACAAACCACTTCGCGAAAGGCACTTTCCATTCGAGCACCTTTTTCCACGGCTGCTGCCAGGTCAGTTCCTTCGCTTCGCGCGCCCAGAATTTATCCGGCTGCGCGATCGATTCGCGATGCATCCGGCGATAGTCATCGAGGTTTTGGATGCGCGCGGTTTTGGCAAAGGCGCGAGCCGGCTTGAAGACGCGGGTTTCCTTGAGGTGAGACTCGATGTTGTTTTCCATGGCGCGGCGCTCACCCTAACAAGCCGCTCCCGGCGGCTCAACGCAAAGATGCGCTCAGAGCGCGAGCGCGAAGAGCTTGATCTCCGGCGCCTCGGCCGTGAGCCGGATCATGCGCTCGAAGCGGAAGCCGAGTTTCTCGAGCAGGTGGCCGGAAGGTTCGTTCTCCGGCGACATGATCGCGACCAGCCGAGCGAGCGCGAACTTTTCCCGCCCGTAGGCGATCGTGGCCGCGGCGGCTTCATGCGCATAGCCCTGCCGCCGATAGTCAGGGAGAAAGGCGAAGCCGAGGTCGATATCTTCAAGCGCGTCACGTTTTATCAGGCCGCAGATGCCGATGGGGATGGCGCTAGTATTCAACTCCACGAGCCAAAGCCCGAAGCCGTAACGCGCATACATTTCGCGCGCGCCCGTGGTGATATATTTCCGGGCGTCTTCCACGGTCCGGATTCCTTTATCGCCGATGTAGCGCAGCCAGGCCGGGTCGTTCATGAGTTCGTGGATGAAGGGCGCGTCGGCTTCTTCCAGTTCACGCGAGATCAGGCGGTCTGAGGCAAGAATCTTCAGGACCGCATTATGCCGTGGCGCGGGAAAATTTCCAGAGAGGAGGCGGCAGGATCACCTGCCTGGCGCGATAAAATCCTAGAGATGGCGAAACGAGACAAGACGACGGACAAACCGGAGCCCCGTTGGCAGGCACTGCTCGCGCTCCTTGCGGTGGGTGGGATTGATTTCTCGCTCCCGTCGTGGCTCACGCTTACGCCCGCGTGGATCTTTCCCAGCCTGATTCTGTTGCTGCTCGTGCCCTCGATCGTGAGTCATCGCACCCGGCGTTTCCGGGTGAATCACTTCCTCGGGATCGCGATCAATGTGGTCCTGACGGTGGCGCTGTTACTCTCCCTCTTCATGCTCGTGCGAGGCATCGCGTTGCAGAAGGAAAAGGGGATGCCGCTCCTGATCTCGGGCGCGGAGTTATGGCTGAGCAACGTGCTGACCTTCGGGCTTTGGTATTGGCGGCTGGATGGGGGCGGGCCGAACGTGCGGCGGGAACGCGCGGAGTTTGGAAGCCGTGGTTTCGTCTTTCCGCAAATGCAGATCGAGAAATCGGAACGAGGCGCGTTTGCGGTCGAGGAAAACTGGGGGCCGGCCTTTCTCGACTATCTCTTTGTCGCGATGATGCAGAGCGCCACCTTCGGGCCAACCGATGCGCCGATCCTAGCTCGCTGGGCGAAGGCGATGACGATGCTCCAGGTGCTGATCTCGCTCACCATCGTGGTCATACTGATCTCGCACGCGGTCGGTGCGCTCTAGGCGCGCGCCACGGGCACGGAGCGGTCTCTTCTCTCAAAGGGGAGTGTCGATAATAAGTCTGTCTGCTGCTTCGGGCTCCCGGCAAACGATCTCAACCCGCACAGCCCAACCCGATTCTCGCCCTATCTTCTCTTCTTGTTGTATCCGGAGCGTGCGGAGTTAACCAGAATAATAATCAACGACGGAACGGACCAGACAAGGAGATACGAAGTCACGAAAAACCTGCTCATATTTTTAAAGGTCCATTGCGCTAAGAGCATCACGCCTACGAACTGCAATATAAACGCGCTAAGTGCGACGAAAGTCGCCAAAGGCCATGATTTTGTCCCCGAGAGATCAAGGGCTGCTGCAAAACTTCGCTTGGAGAGCCACCAAGTCAGCGCGAATGACAACAGTATTGCCACGCAGGTCAGGCCGAGTCGACCAAAGCTGATTACGATCACCTTCATTTCGAAGTCGCGACAAGTTATCGCGCGGAGAACCCGAGGTCAGCTTTATTTCGCTCACTTCGCCAGCGCCGGCCGCAAGCCGACGCCGAGGTTTCATTTCTCGGTCGGAACATGTCTTCTCAGCGTGAGGATATGTCTTCTCGGCGTGAGGACGTGTCCTTACGTGATTCACAAAGTGTGACAGGGACCAAAAAAACAGGAGATTCGTGGACGTGCGGGCGCATCTTGTAGTTATCCGCTTGCCTTTCCTCGACCTGTTTTCGCCTTCCTGTCGCCTCGCCGAACCTCTGGAAACGGCCCGCACGATCCGGATCCTGGTGAACGCGCGCCCGACAGGGGACGGGTCCAGCTTGCCGCGGGATGCGTTGTGCGCTCCGCCTTTCGAGTTGTTTTCTGCGGGACGCAGGTGATTTTGCGCCCATGAGCGAGCACGTTTACAAAAAGTTGGAGCTGGTCGGTTCCTCGAAGCAGAGCATGGAAGACGCGGTCCAAAACGCGGTCGCGAAGGCGAGCAAAACCATCCGCAACATGCGGTGGTTCGAAGTCGTCGAGACCCGCGGCCATATCGTCGATAACCAAATCGACCACTGGCAGGTGACGGTGAAGATCGGGTTTACGCTCGACCCGGACGGCGCGGAATCCTGACCTAGTGATTAACCGTGCGGACGCTGCCGCTCGATTGGCTGTAAGCCGCGCCGGCGCTGATCTGGAACGAGTCGTTCCCCACTCCGCCGCGGATATAGCTCTGGAAATCTTCGCGGCCGTATTTGCCGCCGGAGGCGCCGTAGAAGACACCCGCTTCGCCGCCCGAATAATTGCGATTTAGTTCCAAATTAACCACGCCGCCGGGACCGTCCGATCCGTAGGCGGGCGAGACGTTTTTGTCGACCCGCACCGCGCTAAGAAAGGCGACCGGCACCAACTGCGCGGGATTCAATCCACGCGCGCCGAGATCACCCGAGAGCGGAAAACGCCGACCGTCGAGCAGCGTGAGCACGGGCAAACTGTGGATCAGCAGCGCGCCATCGACCGTGCTGAGAATATCCGGCCGGTAAAGCGCCAGCGCGGGCGCGGTGGAGACTCCACCGGTGAGCCGGAGCTGATCAGCGGTGAAAACATCGCCCGGCGCCTGCGCGAAGAGCGGACTGCAAACGCCGAGAAGACCGAACAGAACCGAAAGCACGCGCGTCGTCATGGGAGAAGCGTCCGACGAAAACGCCGGCGTGCCAGCGAAATTTGCACGCCGCGAAGAGTGGCCGCTGCCTCGCGACGGCTCAATCTTCCTGCGTCGCCTGATAAATTTTCATCGCGCCAAAGATCAGCAGCGCCGGCTTCAGAGCGAAAAGACAGGCGCGCACGAGGAGCCCGAAGATGCGGAAAACGGGCAGCCGATCCAGGATGAAGCCCGCGGCCACGCCGTAGAGAAGCGCCTGGGTCGGGTTCGCGCGGACGTAATCCTCGGTCTGGCCACGGATCTGGTCCCACTGCTCTTTTGTGTATTGCATTCCCCGCTCGGCGATGTCGCCTGCCGCCCCGCTCATTTGTTCGCTGTCCATATGCTCTACAGTTCGCATGAAGCGTGGCTTTTGCGCGTCCCGAACTGCGCCGGAAGAATCTCTCAGGAAAGCAGGAACGCAGGAAAAAGAAGAAAGGTCTTCCTCCTTCCCCTTCCTGCTTTCCTGAGAGATTCTCCTAGCGCAGCACCAGCCAGAGCGACCGCGCCCCCGCGCCGCGCGGGAAATCGGGTAGTGCTGCCGCGGGTTGGAAATTTCCCGCGCGCCGGGTCGCCTTCAACGCGAAGCGCGCCATCACTTCGAGCGCGCGCTCGTCGAGCCGGGTGCAGTTCGTGGAAAGAAGAATCCGGGCCTGGCGCGTCGCCACCTCGAGCGCGAGGAGGAGCAGATCCTCGAAATCATTTTCCACCTGCCACGCCTTCCCGGTTTTCGAACGCGAAAAAGTCGGCGGATCGAGAATGATGCAGTCGAACTTTTCGCCTTTGCGCGCGAGGTGCGGGAGGACTTTCAGCACGTCGTCGGCGATGAATTGGTGATTGTCGGTGGCGAGCCGGTTGAGCGCGAAATTCTCGCGTCCGCGATCGAGTGATTTCCGCGAGAGATCGATGCTCACGGTGGCGCCGCCGCCCAGCGCCGCGACCACGGAGAAGGAGCAGGTGTAGGCAAAACAGTTCAGCGCCCGCGGCGGCGCGATCCGCCTAACGAGTTGCCGGTTCTCGCGCTGGTCGAGAAAAAGCCCGACGGAATAACCGGCGCCGAAGTCCACCGCGTAGGTAATTCCGCGCTCCCGCACGGTGCGCTCGAGCGGCAGCTGCGCGTCGCCCGAGAGCAACCGCGGAGCGTTCCGCTCGGCGTTTTGTTTCGGCAGGAAGCGCCCAAAGACCCGCTCGAAGGAGTCGTTCCCGAGCCGCGACCATTCCGCGAGTTCGCGCGCGAGTTGCGCGCCCGCGGCTTCGGTTTTGTAGGAGACGAGCGCGTCCGCGCCGAAGCGTTCCACCCAGCCGTCGTGCCGGGTGCAAAGGCGGTAGGCGTCGGTTTTTTCCGCCGCAAAATCGTGCGCCACGGCGGATGAAATCCAGTCGTTCACGCGCACCTCCGCGGTGGTCTTGCCGCGCGGGGAGTGCGCGTTAGGTTCAGGGCGTTCATGGCTCGTCGGAAGGGCATTTCGGCGGATTTCCTTTGAAAAAGCAACAGATCACGGTGCGGGTGCCCGCCACCACTTCGAATCTCGGCCCCGGCTTCGATTGTCTCGGCGTGGCTCTGCAAATTTACAATTACGTGACCGTCACGGAAACCGCCGAGACCGAGAGCGTCCCGATGGCGCGCTCCGCGGCCCGCAGATTTTTCAAGAAGGTCGGCTGCGCCCCGTTTCCGTTTACCTGCACCGCGGAAGGCGAAGTCCCGCGGGCGCGCGGTCTCGGGAGCAGCGTCACCGTCCGCCTCGGCGTGCTCCATGCGCTCAATGCGCTCCGCGATCGCCCGCTCAAGCGCGCGGAAATTTTCGCGCTCTGCGCGGAGCTCGAGGGCCATCCGGATAACGCGGCGCCCGCGGAATTTGGCGGCTTTGTCGCGGCCCGCGGCCCGCGGCCTCAGAAGTTCGCGGTCGACGCGCGGCTGCGTTTCGTTTTGCTGGTTCCAAATTTTGAAGTGCAAACGAAAGCGGCGCGCCAGGCTTTGCCTAACGAGATCGACCGGGTTCGTGCGGTCGAGTCTTGCGCGAATGCCTGCGCCATCACTGCGGCGATGGCGAGCGGGAACTACGAGCAGCTCCGCGGCGCGTTCGTCGATCATTTGCACCAGCCGTTTCGAGCAAAGTTCGTTCCCTTCCTCGATCGCGTGATCGCGGCCGCGGAAAACGCCGGCGCGCTCGGCGGTTTCCTGAGCGGTTCCGGGTCCACTATCATTTGCCTCACCCTCCGCTCCGCGCGCAAAGTCGCCGAGGCAATGCGCGTCGCTTCCGGCCTCGCCGACGCCGAGACGCGCGTCACCACCGCCGACAACGAAGGCACGCGCATCGCCGTTTCCATTTTGAATCCCGATGCGCCGGTGGCTTGAAAATCTCGAGCAGTTCGCGATCGACGTCATCCTCGGGCGGGCGCACGGCTTCCGCGCGGGCGTGCTCCGCGCGCTGCTCTATCTGCTCTCGCTAGTCTACACCCGCGTCGTTCAGCTGCGGCTTTACCTTTATCGCAAGCGCGTCCTCCGCGAACGCGCGCTCGGCTGCCTCGTCATCAGCATTGGCAACCTGACCGTCGGCGGCACGGGTAAGACGCCGATCGTGGAGAAATTCGCGCGCGCGCTTCAGACCGGCGGACGCCGGGTCGCGATCCTGAGCCGCGGCTACAAGAGTGTCGCGAAACCAACGAAGCGCACCTGGTTCGACCGGATCCGCGGGGTGCAACCCGACCCGCCGCGCATCGTCTCCGACGGCCAGTCGTTGCTCCTCGATTCCCGGACCGCTGGCGACGAGCCCTACATGCTCGCGCAGAATTTGAAGGACGTGATCGTGCTGGTGGACAAGGACCGGGTGAAGAGCGGCCTCTACGCGATCCGCGAGATGAAAGCCGACACGCTCCTGCTCGACGACGGCCTGCAATATCTGCACCTGAAACATCGGCTCGACATCGTGCTGATCGATCGCCAGGCGCCTTTCGGCAACGAGCACCTGCTCCCGCGCGGGACGTTGCGCGAGCCGCCGCGGAATCTCCGGCGCGCCAGTTACATCTTCATCACCAAGAGCACGGGCGAGCCTAACGACGAGTTGATCGCCCGCATCCGGCGCTACAACCGCACCGCCGAGATCATCGAGTGCGCGCACCAGCCGCTCTATTTGCAGGACGTCTACACCGGCGAGCAACTGCCGCTCGAGCGCCTAACGAATACTTACATCGGATCCTTTTGCGGCATCGCCGTGCCGGAAAGCTTCGAGGCCGGCCTGGTGAAGCTGGGCGCGAAGATCGAGCTGGCGAAACATTTTGCCGATCACCATCGCTACAGCGAAGCGGAGCTGCAGAGCTTCATCAGCCGTTGCATCCGCCGCGATGTCGACATGATCGTGACCACGGAAAAGGACGCCGTCCGTTTCCCGCGCCTGACGAAACCGGAAGTGCCGATCTATTTCCTGCGGGTCGAGATCCTGATCCTGAGTGGACACGAAACCTGGGAGCACTGCGTCGCGCGCATCTGTCAGCCACAACCAATGTTGTCTCCGGAGCGATTCTTCTCATGAGGAATTTCAAAATGAATCAGGAAAGCAGGAAAGCAGGAAAAAGGAGAGGACCGCAGAGCGAATCCTCACCGTCCAAATTCTTCCTTCCCCTTCCTGCTTTCCTGCTTTCCTGAGCGATCTCACCCGATGAGCAAAAAAGCCGAACTGACCGTCGCGGGCCGCAAACTCGCCGTCTCGAATCTCGACAAGGTCCTCTGGCCAAAAGCCGGATTTACCAAGGGCGAGATGATCAACTACTACATCCAGATCGCGCCCGTCCTGCTCCCGCATTTAAAGAACCGGCCGCTCACCATGAAGCGGTATCCGAACGGCGTGGAGGAGCAGTTCTTTTACGAAAAAAATTGCCCGACCCACCGTCCGAATTGGGTGAAAACCGCCACCGTCTGGAGCGAAGGGAACAACCGCGACATGCAATATTGTCTCGCGCAGGATCTCCCCACGCTCGTCTGGGCCGCCAACCTCGCGGACATCGAGCTGCACACTTCGCTCTCGCGCAAAACCAACGTCGCAAGACCGACCATGATGGTCTTCGATCTCGATCCCGGCGAGCCGGCTGACATCGTCCAGTGCTGCGAAGTTGGGCTCTGGCTGCGCGAGATTTTGCAGAGCATGAAACTGGAGTGCTTCGCGAAAACTTCCGGCTCGAAGGGGCTGCAGGTCTACGTCCCGCTGAACACGCCGATCACCTACGACGACACCAAAGGGCTCTCGAAGGCCCTCGCCGAATATCTCGAGCACGAGCACCCGAAACTCGTTCTCTCGAAAATGGCGAAGGCGCTGCGAAAGGGAAAAATCTTCGTCGACTGGAGCCAGAACGACGAACACAAAACCACGGTCAACGTCTACTCCCTGCGGGCGAAAGAACAGCCGACCGCCTCCACGCCCGTGACCTGGGAAGAAGTCGCGAAGTGCCTGAAAAAGAAGGACGCAAAACTGCTCACCTTCCATTGCAGCGAAACCCTGAAGCGCGTCGCAAAAATGGGCGACCTCTTCGCGCCGGTCGAGACGCTCAAACAAAAGCTCCCGAAGAAGTGGAAACTGTGAGCGAAAAGGAGTTGTCCTCCCGAGCCGCGCTCCGCCGGCTCGGGATGACAATACGAAAGCGCGCCTAACGAACTGCGCCTGCGCGCGCTTGTGGTAAGTTCAGGAATGCCGTCCGACAATCCCACCCCGCTGATCGTCGGCGCCGGGCCGGTTGGCCTCACGCTGGCTTGCGAGCTCACGCGTCACGGCGTACGCCCGCGGATCATCGAGCGCGCGCCGGAACGGTCGCAAAATTCCAAGGCGCTCGCCATTTTTCCCCGCACGCTCGAGATGCTCGAAACGATGGGCGTGGTCGACCATTTCCTCGCCGCCGGGCAGCGCCTGCAGGGCCTGTCGCTTCATCATCGCGCCGAACAGATCGCGCAGATCGAACTCACCTCCGTGGCGAGCCCGTTCCCCTTCGCGCTCGCCCTGCCGCAGGCCGACACGGAACGCTTCCTCGCGGAGGAACTCAGTCGGCGCGGCATCGAGATCGAGCGCGGGGTGGAGCTAACCGGTCTGACGCAGAACAGCGAACAGGTGCGCGCGGTTCTGCGTCATCCGGACGCGCGCGAAGAGACGGTGGAAACGCCGTGGCTGATCGGTTGTGACGGCGCGCACAGCACCACCCGACATTTGCTCGCGATGGATTTTGAGGGCGCGCCCTACAAGGAAAGTTTCGTGCTCGCCGATGTCACGATCACGAGCCCGCTGCCGCGCGATCACGGCCACATTTTCCTCGGCGATGACGGCCTCCTCGGGATCCTTCCGTTCGCGCAGGATCGCTGGCGGATCGTCGCCAACATCGCGCCGGAATCTCGCGAGCAGACCTTGCCCGAGCTCACGCTCGAAGATGTGCAGGCGCTGCTCGATCAGCGCGTCGGACTCGATTATCGCGCGAGTGATCCGGTCTGGCTTTCCCGCTTTCACATCGCGCATCGGAAAGTGCGCGAGTTCCGCCAGCTCCGCGTTTTTCTCGCGGGCGACGCCGCGCACATTCACAGCCCGGCCGGCGGGCAGGGGATGAATACCGGGATGCAGGACGCGTTCAATCTCGCGTGGAAGCTCGCGCTGGTCGTTAGGGGGATTTGCGCTCCGCCGTTGCTCGCGAGCTACCACGAGGAGCGCGCGCCGGTTGCCGCGCAGGTTTTGAACCTGACCGACCGGATAACCCGGATGGCGACGATGCGAAATTCCGTCGCGCAAAGTGTGCGCGACTTTCTCCTCCCGATGGTCAGCGGGATCGATTTCGTGAGCGAGCGCGTGGCCGATCGGCTGTCGGAGTTGGCGGTGAACTATCGCGAGAGCGCGCTCGTGGAAAATCACGGCGTGGCCAAGCTCCGCGCCGGTGATCGCGCGCCCGATGCAGAATTGCGCGACGACGAGAATCAGGCGCGCCGGATTTTCGAGCTCCTGCGTGCGCCACGGCATGTGCTTCTGATTTTCCTCGGCACCTCCGGCTCAACTGCGCAGGCCGAGCAAATCGGCAAGGTGCTCTCCGCTTTCCCCGCGGAGGTGGTCGACAGTTATCGTCTCTCCCGTGGACACACGGGATTACCGGCGGAACTCCGCGATCTGAGCGGGCTCGCCCATGCGGCCTATGGCCTAACGAGTGGAGGGATTATCCTCGTCAGGCCAGATGGCTACATCGGTTACCGGAGCGCGCACTTCGAGCCGAACCCGCTCCGCGCTTACCTGGCGCGGATTTTTATCCGCTAGGCGTTAGCGGGCGGCGTAGTGGCCGTGAACCCAGACGCGCTGGCCGCGGCGAAAAGCATAGTGTCCGCCCACCCAGTGATAACGCGCGCCGCGCGAAATGTAGTATGGGCCGCGGGTGTAATAGGGTCGATCCTCCGCCACGACCACACCGACCGAAGGTCCATAATACCCCGGACCGGGGGCGGCGGTGCCCGCTACATAACCGGTGCAGGCGCTGCCGCTCAGGGCGACCGCCAGCAGAAGAAGAAGAGATTTTTTCATATTTTTTGGCGAGAGACACAGCGTGCGCCCTCCCTGTCCATTCGCAGCCCAGCCGGTTCGAGGATGTCTCGCATTTGCCTAACGAATCCGGTGCCGCTAACCGAAGGCGGGAAAAAGCGCGAATTTCCCGGTTCGATTCCGCGTCCGTTCGCGCCTAAAATCGTTCCCTCGCATGAGCCGCGTCCGCCTTCTTTCCGATACGCTCGCCAGCCAGGTCGCGGCCGGCGAGGTGATCGAGCGCCCGGCTTCGGTGGTGAAGGAACTGGTCGAGAACAGCATCGACGCCGAGGCGAAATCGATCGAGGTGCTGATCAAGCGCGGCGGCATTTCGCTCATCCGCGTGACTGATGACGGGATCGGGATGGATCGCGATGACGCGCTGCTCTGCCTCGAGCGCCACGCCACCAGCAAGATCCGCACGGCCGCCGATCTCGCGACGGTGGGGACGCTCGGCTTCCGCGGCGAAGCGCTGCCGAGCATCGCGAGCGTGGCGCGTTTTCGCCTCACGACCCGGGAACGGGAAGCGCTCGCCGGGACGGAAATTTTGGTGGCGGGCGGCAAGCTCGAAACCGCACGCGACGGCGGCGAAGCGCCCGGCACACAGATCGAGGTGCGCTCGCTTTTTTATAATTTGCCTGCGCGCCGGAAATTTCTGCGCACGGAAAATACCGAGACGCGGCAGATCGAGCACCAGCTCAATCTCCAGGCGATCGGTCATCCCGAAATCGCGTTCTCTTTTTTGCGCGATGAGCGGCTGGTCATGCAATTGCCCGCGACGAAATCGCTCCGCGAGCGGATTCGCGACTTGTTAGGCAGCGAGCTGCTCGCGCGGCTGCTCGAGGTCGAGTCAAGCGCGAAAGGGAAATTGCGCGTAACCGGTTTCATCGGCCAGGCGGGCGTGAGCCGGGCGACGCGCGCGCAGCAATTCGTCTTCGTGAACGGCCGCGCGATCGAGAGCCCGGTGCTGAGCGCGGCCATGAAGGAGGGCTATCACACCGCGCTGATGAAGGGGCAATTCCCGGTGACCTTTTTGTTCATCGCGCTCGATCCGGCGGAGGTAGATGTAAACGTCCATCCGGCGAAACGTGAGGTGCGTTTCCGCGATCCGAACGGCGTGCGCGAAGCGGTGGTGGCCGCGATCCGGCGCACGCTGGAGAGCGATCGCAGCACCTGGCAGGAACAATTCCGCGGACCGCCGCCAGTCGAGGCGCCGTTCGTTAGACCAGCGGAAGCGCTTCCCTCCGCGCTCGATCCGCAACCGGCTTTCGCGATCGAGCCAACCGAGCCGCCGGTGCGCGACGAGCGTTTCCCGCCTAACGAGAAGCGACCGGTCGTGCCGGCGCACCGTTTCCAGATCCTCGGCGTGCTGAACAAGCTCTACGTTCTGATGGAAAACGCCGAAGGCCTCGTCCTCGTCGATCAGCACGCCGCGCATGAGCGCATCCTGTTCGAGGAGTTGCGGCGCCGGATGGAAAAAGAGGGCGTGCCGTCACAGCGGCTCCTGTTACCGCAGGTCATCTCGCTCGCGCCGCGCGACGCCGAGTGGATCGAGCGCAACCTCGCCACGCTGCAAAAAATGGGGCTCGGCGTAGAGGAATTCGGCCGGCACACCTTCAAGCTCGAAAGCCTGCCCCCGTTCCTGAGCGGCGCCGATCCCGCGCGACTGCTGCAGGACGTGATCGACAGCCTGAAATCCGCCAGCCACAGCACTTCGCCGCTCCGCCTCGGCGAAGAGATGATCGCGAAAACCGTTTGCCGCCACGCGGTGAAAGCGAACGACTACCTGCGGCACGCCGAGGTGGAAAAACTGATCCACGACCTGCTCGAGTGCGAGCTGCCCTATTGCTGCCCCCACGGCCGCCCGACCATGATCCAGATCTCGTTAGGCGAGCTGGAAAAAAAATTCGGGCGCAAGGTTTAGCGCCGCGCTCTCCCCTAACGAGTGCCTGCAGCCGCCAGCCGAGGCAGCCCGCTTTATTAATAAGACGTGCAAGGTCGATCGCTTCCCCGCACTATCCCGCGCATGAACTTCAATAAAAACATCGGGATGATCCTGCTCGCGGTTTACCTCATCATGGTCGGCATCGTTGCACTGACTGGGATGCCGTTCGGAATCGTGCCGGCGATCGTCGCGCTCGTCGCGGGCATCTTCATTCTCATCGGGCGCTGAGCTTTTCGTTAGGCGGAAAGGCCGGAACGGTTCACGGCCTCCAGTCGCGATATGCGACCGGCGCGCCAACCTGGAGACTCGTCCGGCTCTTTTGGTGGCGCTCGAGTTGCTCGGCCAGCCACTGGAACCATTCCCAGCTTTTCTGCGTCCCAGTCCGCGCGCGCTCGACCTCGACGAACGGCTGAAACCGGCGCCAGGCGATCCGCGCCATTCCACCGATCAGGTCGTCCGCGACCGACAACGGCACAATCCGGGCGAAGACGGAGTAGCCGAGCCCTTCCATGATCGTGGCGATTTTGAGCGCGGCCTCGAGGACGCGCGGATCGCCTTCGATTTGTTCGGCGGTCGTGCCCTCGGGGATCGAGGCCACGATCATGGAGGAGCTCATCCATTCCGGCGACATCAGCGCCTGAACTGCCGCGAAAGCGGCGCGCTCTTCGCGCTCGCGCCGGGCCCGGCGCATTTCGATCAGGCCGAAAGCGACCCCGGTCAGGACGGTGAGCGCGGTCGCGACGTTGGCGAGAGTGGAGAGATCCATCGTCGAAAAATAGCCAGAGTTGGGGCGCGGAAAACCGATCATTGAGTCGCGCCACGGGGCGGCTAACGTGCGCACTCATGGCCGCCGCAAAAGAGCCCGCAATCACGCCCGAACTCGTCGCCCGGCATGGCCTAACGACCGAGGAATTCGCGAACGTCCGACGGATTCTGGGCCGCGATCCGAACTTCACCGAGCTCGGGATTTTCTCGGTCATGTGGAGCGAGCATTGCTCGTATAAAAACTCGCGGCGCGAACTGAAAAAATTTCCCACGACCGGGCCGAACATCCTCGTGAAGGCGGGTGAAGAGAACGCCGGCGTGGTCGATATCGGTGACGGCTGGGCGGTCTGTTTCAAGATCGAATCGCACAATCACCCGAGCGCAATTGAGCCGTTCCAGGGCGCGGCGACCGGCGTCGGCGGAATCATTCGCGACATCTTCACGATGGGCGCGCGGCCCGAGTTTTCGCTGAACTCGCTGCGCTTCGGACCGATCACCGGCGATTCGCCGAACGTGGCGACGAATCGGCGGCTTTTTCAGGGCGTGGTCGCAGGCATCGCGCACTACGGGAACTGCATTGGCGTGCCGACGATCGGCGGCGAGATTTACTTCGACGAAAGCTTCGAGGGCAATCCGCTGGTCAACGTTTTCTGCCTCGGCTCGCTCCGGCACGAACAACTCGCGCGCGGCGCCGCCAGCGGGGTCGGGAATCCGGTTTTCTACGTCGGCGCGGAGACAGGGCGCGATGGTTTAGCGGGCGCGGCGTTTGCTTCGCGCGAGCTCACGGAAGAATCGCGCGAAGACCGGCCCGCGGTGCAGGTCGGCGATCCTTTTAAAGAGAAGCTGCTGCTCGAAGCGTGTCTGGAATTGCTCGCCACAGATGCGGTCGCCGGGATCCAGGATATGGGCGCGGCCGGGCTAACCTGCTCCACCTGCGAGACCGCGAGCCGCGGCGGGACCGGGGTGGAAATCGATCTCGCGAAAGTGCCGAAGCGCGAGACCGGAATGACCCCTTACGAGATTCTCCTGAGCGAATCGCAGGAGCGGATGTTGATCATCGCGCACAAGGGGAAGGAAGAGGTCGTTAGGCGGATTTTCGAGAAATGGGACGTCCCGTGCGCGGAGATCGGGCGGGTGACCGATGACGGGATGATGCGCGTGCTCAATGACGGCGTGGTCGCGGCAGAGATCCCGGCGGCGCAGCTCGCGGATGAAGCGCCGGTTTACGAACGCGAGGCGGCTGCGCCTAACGACACCACGAAGGACACGAAGGAAATCCAGGAAATGATTTCCCAACTCCCTTCTTCCTTCGTGAACTTCGCGTCCTTCGTGGTGGATGCTCTTCGCCAGCTGCTGCGCGATCCGACGATCGCTTCGAAAAACTGGGTTTACCGGCAATACGATCACATGGTCCGGACGGGGACGGTCGTTAGGCCGGGCTCGGATGCAGCGGTCTTTCACCTGCGCGAAGCCGGTAAATTTCTCGCGGCCACGACCGATTGTAACTCGCTCTACTGCCGGCTCGATCCGCGGCTCGGCGGCCGGATCGCAGTCGCGGAAGCGGCGCGCAATCTCACCTGTTCCGGCGCAAGCCCGCTGGCGGTGTCAGATAATTTGAACTTCGGCAATCCCTACAAGCCGGAAAATTTTTGGCAGCTTCGCGAGGCCGTGGAAGGGATGGCGGAAGCCTGTCGCGAATTTCAGACACCAGTGATCGGCGGCAACGTTTCGCTCTACAACGAGAGTCCCGCCGGCGTGGTCGATCCCACGCCGACGGTCGCGATGGTTGGCTTGATCGAGCACGAGGAATGGATCACCACGCAGTATTTCAAAGCCGCGGGCGACGTGGTGATTTTGCTCGGAGACTTTGGCGACGAAATGGGCGGTTCGCGTTTTCTGAAGGTCATCCACGGCCGCAAAGCCGGTCAGCCGCCGCAGCTGGATTACGCCCGCGAACGCGCGCTCCAAGAGACGCTCCGCGCGCTCATCCAGGATGGGAAAATTCGCAGCGCGCACGACTGCAGCGAAGGCGGGCTGGCCGTCGCGCTCGCGGAGTGCTGCTTCAATCCCGACGGTTCGTTAGGCGCGAAAATCGACCTCGCCAAGGCCGGTTTCGGCGCGCTCGCGCAAATTCTTTTTAACGAAACGCAGTCGCGCGGTGTCATTTCCGTTGTGCCGGAGAACGCTGAGGCGGTTTTGCAATTTGCGCAGGAACGAAATGTTCCCGCCTTTCGTCTCGGCACGGTCGGCGGCGACGCGCTTGAGATCGCGGCCGCCGGCGAAAACCTGCGCTGGCCGCTCGCGGAGATTCATGCCGACTGGCACGACGCGATCGCGCACGCGCTCCACGCAGAGGAGCTGGTCACGACATGAAAATTCAAGAGACGCACACCTACGAAAAAGTCATCCTCGCGATCGAGGTGATCGGGTTCTCGATCCTGCTCGGGGTGCAGTGGGCCGACGAATACCTCGACGTCCCGTTTCGTTTCCTCGGCGCGCTGAAAACTCCGCTGCGCCCGCAGGAATTCTGGTTCGAGGCGCTCGCCGTGCTCCTGGTCGCGATCGCGGTGATCGGCTCCACGCTCTGGGTTTTCCGGCGGCTCCGGATTCTGGAGAGCTTCGTGCAGGTCTGCGCCTGGTGCCGGAAGGTCAGCGTCGAGGAGGAGTGGGTTTCGTTTGAGCAATACCTGAAGCGCGAGCACGACGTGCTCTCGTCGCACGGGATTTGCCCGGACTGCCGCGCTGCGGCGGTGAAACGGCCGGCCGGCTCCGAGTTGGCCGATCCTGCCTAGGCTCTCTGCGACGGCGCGATCCCGGCCCGCGGAAGATTGTTTTTTCGCTCACCTCGCGTGACGCGAAACGCGGAATGCGTATCCTTCCCGCTTCGATGGCTTCCGACGAATTCATCCCACCGCAATCGCCCTATCCGATGCACGAATGCGGCATCTTCGCCGTCTACGGACATCCGAACGCGGCGGTCCTGACCTACTACGGACTTTTCGCGCTCCAGCATCGCGGGCAGGAGAGTGCCGGCATCGTCACGAGCAACGGACCCGGCTCGACGTTCCAGCTCCATCGCGACATGGGGCTCGTCTCGCAGGTCTTCGGACCCGCGGAACTCGAACGGCTGAAAGGCACGCGCGCGGTCGGGCACACTCGCTATTCCACAACCGGCTCGAGCACGTTGAAAAACGCGCAGCCGTTCGTGGTTGATTGCTTCCGCGGCCAGCTCGCGATCGCGCACAACGGCAACCTGATCAACGCCGACGTCCTGCGCGATGAGCTCGAAAGCAAAGGCTCGATTTTCCAAACCACCGCGGACAGCGAGATCATCCTCCACCTGCTCGCGCAACCGTCCAGCAACGGCGGCGGCATCCTCACCGCGCTTCGCCGGATCGAGGGCGCTTTTTCGCTCATCATCCAGAGCGAGCGCGAGATCATCGCGGTGCGCGATCCATTTGGCTTCCGGCCGCTCTCGTTAGGCAAACTCGACGGCGCCTACGTGCTCTCGTCCGAGACCTGCGCCTTCGATCTCGTCCACGCGGAATTCATTCGCGAAGTCGAGCCGGGCGAAGTGTTGATCATCAACGAAGACGGGATTCGTTCGGAATGGCCGTTCCGCGAGGAGAACCCGGCGTTCTGCATGTTTGAGTATGTCTATTTCGCGCGGCCGGACAGCATCATCGGCGGGGTGAACGTCGCGAAAGTGCGGACCGAGATGGGCCGCCAGCTCGCGCGGAAATATCCGGTCGCGGCCGACATCGTCGTGCCCGTGCCTGATTCCGGGAATTACGCGGCGCTTGGTTTTGCGCAGGAGCTGAACATTCCCTACGAGCACGCCTTTGTGCGCAATCACTACATCGGGCGCACCTTCCTCCAGCCGAGCCAGTTGATCCGCGATTTCGACGTGCGGGTGAAGCTGAACCTGATCAAGGAAGCGGTGGAAGGTAAACGGGTCGTGGTCGTGGATGATTCGATCGTTAGGGGCACGACCGCGCGCGCCCGCGTCGTGAATTTGCGCGAGGCCGGCGCCGCAGAAGTGCACATGCGCGTCAGCTGCCCGCCGCATCGGTTCGCCTGTCATTACGGAATCGATTTTCCCGATCCGGAAAAACTGATCGCAAACCAGAAAACGATGCCGGAAATCTGCGATTACCTCGGCGTCGACAGCCTCGGCTATCTCGATCTCGAGGGAATGATCGCGGCGACCGGCAAGCCTGCGAACGATTTTTGCCTCGCCTGCTTCACCGGCAATTACCCGCTGCCGGTCGACCCGGAGCTGGACAAATTCATCATGGAAAAACGCGGCACCCGGGCGAAGGCGCTCGCCGCGGAGCCGCAGCCGACATTGTTCGCGGGCTTGAAATAGGCTTCCGTCGCGTCGGCGAGACCGAGGCCGAAGATTCCTCTCCGCCCTCGGTTGTTAGTTATTGCACCATCAGGGTCAGATCGTTCCCGTCGCCGCCTTCGTAGCTCACGAGGTAGGTGTTGCCGCCGACCGTTAAGGTGGAGTTGTCGGCCAAATTACTGAAGGACCCGAAGGTCGGATTCGCGCCCGTATTGCTGATGAGGGTGAAGATCGTCCCGGGTGTCAGACTGGCGCTGCCGAGGTCGGCGATCGCGACGCGCGCGCCGTTGTTGATCGTAACCATGGGAGCAACCACTTCATCCGCCGTCGCCGTCGTGCTCGAGAGGTCGGCCTTGTATCGCGCGCGGGCGCTAAGCAGAAGCGGACTTTGGAATGAAAGCGTGCCGATTCGTCCGGGCGAGCCCGGCGCCAGAGAGGCGCCGCCCACCGCGACCGCTCCGGCGATGGTGCCCGTTCCCGCAAGCGTGCCGCGGTTCACTGTGACCGCCCCGGCGCCCGTGGCCGAGCCCGTCGTGTTGGCGATCGAGAGCGTCCCCTGGTTGATGTTGGTTCCACCAGTGTAAGTGTTCGCGCCGCTGAGAGTCAGGTTGCCCTGGCCGCTCTTCACGAATGCGCCACCAATCCCGCCGCTCGCGCCACCATCCTGGATCACTCCCGAGAAAGCGCCGCTGAGATTTGTGCTGCCTACGGTAAGACTGTTCGCTCCCAGCAAAACAAGGCCACTCCCACGGAGCGAGCCAATCGTCATCCCGGGGGCGTGATGGCCGCTGAGATCGAGCCCGCCATTCCCCGAGACCTCCACATGCGCGGTGCCGCCGAGCGAGTCGTCCTTGAACAGGATGATGCCGCCCAAGCCACCGGTCGTGCCGCCATTGGCGATCAGGCTGCTTTGCGCCGCGTTCGTGCTGTTGGCCAGGGAGAGCAGCCCGCCCTTCGCGCCACTGAGGCCGCCGTTTACCGTGAAACTGGCGTGGTCCAAGGTCGCACTGGAGGAGCAAAACGCCTCGCCGCCGAAACGATTATTCCCCGAGCCGCCGTTGAGGATATAAGTGCCGGTGGCGGCACTGGATTGGTCGTTGAAATACAAGATC
The DNA here is from genome assembly GCA_963742845.1 of uncultured Verrucomicrobiae bacterium. GTDB lineage: Bacteria > Verrucomicrobiota > Verrucomicrobiia > Chthoniobacterales > UBA10450 > Palsa-1392. The sequence continues at coordinate 711,080 of CAVUNK010000005.1, forward strand.
CCGTAGTGGCCACTGTTGCTCGGAGACGCGCCTTGCATGGTGTAGGAAGTCAAACTTCCGGCGGTGGATGCCTCGTTGAAATAGTATCTCGATTCGCCCGCCCCACCGGTGGTGATGAAACTCTGCGTGATCCCGGAATCGTTCACGACTCCTGCACCGACGAAGACCATCGAGGCGGAATAGTTGGCGATGGTGAAAGCATCCGCCGCAGGAACGAAGTGGATGCCGTCCAGGGTGATCGTGCCGTCATTGAAGATGTCGAAGTCGACATACGTGGTGGAACTGTTGGCAAAGGTCGCCGTGTCATCGGGACCGTTCGGGATTACCTGCGGCGTCCAATCGGCCAGGGAGCCCCAGAGGTTTTCGGTCCCGTCGGAGGACCAGGTCGCGCTGCCATGTTGCGCGTAGCCTTGTTGGATAGTCAGAAGCAACAGCAGGAGCGGCAGAAGTGCCACCCGGGCGGCAATCGATATGGTTTTCATATGGGTATTTTCTTGGGTGAGGCGTTGGTCACGCCGTTTGGGTAGGTGCTCGGCGGAAAGGGGAGCGGAAGGCCGCCGCGAGAAGGCGGGAAAAGCGCGAGCGGCCCACGGCCAGTGCGAGCAGGAAGGTGTCTCATTTTGACCCGGCCAACAGGCTTTTGATTGGCGCGCGGGAGGTCAAGCAATTTCTGGAGCTCCGGTTCGCGGATGTTTCATCGCGCGGCGATTTCCGCAGGATTTTCCGCCTTGTCATTCCCGGGGAAGTGCGGAACCTCACGAGCGCGAAACGGAACTGTCGCCGCACCATCCTCATGCCGCCGAAGAAAAAAGCCTATGCCCGCGCCGGGGTCGACGTCGATCTCGGGAACCGGTTGAAGGGCGGAATTCACCGACTCGTCAGGCAAACGCATGGACCGGAAGTGCTCGGGAAAATCGGCGGGTTCGGCGGACTTTTCGCGCCGAATTTTAGCGGGCTCCGCGAGCCGGTGCTGGTCAGCAGCATCGATGGCGTCGGGACGAAATTGAAGATCGCCTTCGCCCTCAACCGCCACGACACCGTCGGCGCCGATTTGGTCAACCACTGCATCAACGACATCGCCGTGCTCGGCGCGCGGCCGTTGTTTTTTCTCGATTACATCGGCGCGGAAAAGCTCGAGCCCGCGGTCTTCGCGCAAATCCTGCGCGGCTTCACCAAGGCGTGTCGCGCCGGCGGCTGTGCGCTCGTCGGCGGCGAGACCGCGCAGATGCCCGGCATGTATAAAGCGAGGCGAATACGACCTCGCGGGGTGCATCGTCGGCGTGGTCGATCGCCGGAAGATGATCGACGGAAGCCGGATCAAACCGGGCGACGTGATCCTGGGTTTGCCCTCGAACGGGCTGCACACCAACGGCTATTCGCTCGCGCGGAAGATACTTTTCGAGCAGTTGCGACTGAAGCCGGCGGCGAAACTGGCGGGCTTACCCCTGTCGTTAGGCGAGGAACTGCTCCGGACGCACAAAAATTACCAGCCGGCTTTGGCGAAGGTGCCGCATGGAAAGCTGAAAGGCCTCGCCCATATCACCGGCGGCGGGCTGGTCGACAATCTCCCGCGCGTTTTGCCTAACGAGTGTGACGCGGTGATCGAAACCGCGAGCTGGAAAGTCCCGGCAATTTTCCAGCTCCTGCAGGAGCGCGGAAAAGTGGACGCGACGGAGATGTATCAGGTCTTTAACATGGGCATCGGGATGGCTGCAATCGTCGCGCCTCGCGATGCCGCCGCGCTCGCGAAACAGCTTCGCGCCAAACCGATCGGCCGCATCGAGCACGGCCGCGGGACCGTTCGGCTTTCCTGACCGGCGGATGACAAGGCAGGGAGCGCGTTCTAGTTTTCCGGCATGGAAAAACGAGCTTTCGGCCGCACGGATATGCGGGTTTCGGTGCTCGGTTTCGGCGGGGCGGAGATCGGGCACGAGGGCGCGGACGAAGCCACGGTCGCGCGCCTTCTCGGCAGCGCGCTCGATGCCGGTCTCAATCTCATCGACACCGGCGAATGCTACGGCGACAGCGAGGAATTGATCGGCAAAACCGTCGCCGATCGCCGCGACGAGTTTTATCTTTTCACCAAAGTCGGACATCCGCACGGCCAGGAGAGCGGCGCGAATTGGTCGCCCGATTCCATCCTCGAAAGCATCGAGCGAAGCCTGCGCCGGTTGCGCACCGATCGCGTCGACCTGGTGCATCTGCACAGCTGTCCGGAGGCGGTTTTGAAAAAGGGGGACGCGATCGCCGCGCTCCAGACCGCGCGCGCGAAGGGCTTCACCCGTTACATCGGCTACAGCGGCGACAGTCACGCCGCGGATTACGCGGTCGCCTGCGGCGCGTTCGATTCGCTCCAGATCTCGGTGAACATCGCCGACCAGGAAGCGATCGACCACGCCGTGCCCGCGGCGCATCGGGCGCAGATGGGCGTGATCGCGAAACGCCCGCTCGCGAACGTCGCCTGGCGGACGGGGCAGAAGCCGGAAAATTCCTATCACCAAACCTATTGGGAGCGGCTGCGGAAGTTGAGCTACCCGTTCCTGCATGGCGTCGCGCTCGAGAAAACGGTCGCGACGGCGCTCCGTTTCACCCTCGCGGTGCCGGGCGTCTGCACCGCGATCGTGGGCACGCAGAACCCGGAGCGCTGGGCGGAAAACGCGCGCCTGCTCGAGGACGATTCGTTAGGCAAAGCCACCTACCAGGAAATCCGCGAGCGCTGGGAAGAGGTCGCGCCGAAAACTTGGATCGGTCAAACTTGATTCGTTAGGCTAGGGCGCGCCCGGCCGTGAGGCCTCGGCGCGCCAGACCGGTCCGTCCGCCAGATAGGGCGGCATCGTCTGGCCGGATTTCAGCGCCGGCATTTTCCCATCTGAGACCCGGAAGATCGGGAGGAGCGGACTTCCGTGACCTTCTTTTTTGTAAGTGGCGCCATCTTTCTCGACCAACAGATCAGCGAAGAATTCCCCGCCTGGTTGTTCGCCGATCAGGATCTCCATCGGATAAAAACTGCCCGCCTGCACCGCGACGGCCGGGCCTTTCACAAACTTGTTCGGGATGCCGCTAAACCCGTAATCGTATTTCGCGACCACGCTCGCGATGTTGTGTGGATTCCACGAACCGTCGAGGACCACCTGGCCATTGAAGCGGACCACGAGCAAGTCGTCGCCCGCGCCGACGAAATGGTAGTTCCCGCTCTCCGGCGGCGAGACGCGGCCGCGGTAAAGCACGACCCAAAGTTTCGGTTTCACTTCGCCGGAAACGCGGAACGCTTTCGGCCCTTCATCGGCCGGCATGTAGGGAGTGAAAATCTGCGTGTTGTAGAGCGTCTGCGGCGCCTTGTAGAAATCCTTGAAGGCATTGTCGTTCCAGCCGCCCTTCAGAAAACCGGTGACGATGTCGCCATATTTCTGCTCGGTCATATCGGTCGAGCGATGGGTCTGGGTTTGTTTGAGATCGTAGAAAGTGCCGGCAAAAGAACCGCCACCGCTTTCGTGCAGACCGAAGAACGAAATCAGGCCGCCACCCGCCGAAGCACCCTGCGCCCCGCTCATCGAGCTGGGCGCACCGAAACCGGCGCCGCCGACACCCGCCATCTTCGTGGGCGCGGCATCGAGTCGTGGCATGTCCGGCATCGCGGGCAGCGTGACCTTCGAGATGCCGGTGGTCAGGATGCGCTTGCTCACCGCCGGCGCGCTCATCGTGCTTTGCTTTTTCGCGAGTGAAACTTTGTGCTCGAGCGCTCGCTCGGAATGGTTCGGCGATGGCGGTCCGCCCTTGAAGGTGAGTTTCCGTTTGGGAGTGTAGGTTTGCACCACGTAGATCGCCGCCCCGAGCCCGAAGAGCACATGCACTATGATGCTGATGAAAAGGAAGCGGCTGGTGCGCAGGCGGGCCCAGAGTGAACGCCGCGCGGGCGCCCTCGGGTGCACGGACGGTTCTGGAAGCGAATCGAGCGAAGCGCCAGCAGGCATCGCACGGATGTAGCGTGAGAGGGGCGCAAGGTAAAGCCGAACGCGCGAATCGAAATCTCGAGGTCCCCCGCACGTTGCCCGGATTCCGGCACCGGCGCGGCGTTCATTTTGGAGGAGGCGTTCTTTACTTCCCAATGCGTAAGAAAATGCCTAGGATCAGAATCTCTCTATGAAAACTCCCTTCAAATTAAGATTCCTGATCCCTTTTTTCTGCGCGGCGCTGTCGCTCCTGAGTGCCAAAGCCGCAACCGTCACCGTCGAGGTTGGCCTGAGTGGCCGGATGTTTTCCCCGCAAAATGTAACGATCCAACCCGGCGATACGGTCCACTGGCATTGGAACGCCAAGGGCCATAGCACCACCTCAGGCACTCCCGGCCATCCTGATGGGCTCTGGGATTCCGGCGTGCAGGGCAAGAGATTCGTCTTTGACCGGGTCTTCCCGACGGCCGGGACTTTCAATTACTTTTGCTTACCGCATGGCTCGTGCTGCGGCATGATCGGCACCGTCACCGTGCAAGGGGGGCCGCCTCCCTTGACCGGGGCCATGTTCATCAACGGCAATGGGACCGTGAACGACGTGTGGATGTACAGCCGTGGAACAGACGGACAGTTATCCCTGGTGGGATCTTATCTTACCCAAGGGACGGGCGCGAGATTCAAACTCTCATCCCAGAACAGCATCATGCTGAGTAACGATCATAATTTCGTCTACGTCGCGAACGCGAACAGCAACGATGTCACCTCCTTTAAGGTGCAGTCGACCGGCCTGACCTTTCTCAACAAGGTCTCCTCTGGAGGCACCTTCCCGAACAGCATCACCGTTTTCGGAAATCTCGTCTATGTCCTCAACTCGAAAGGCACTGTCGCGAATGTCTCTGGCTTCAATATCCAGGCCGATGGCTCCCTGCTCGCGCTGCCTAGTTCTACCCGGTCCCTCAGTTCCGCCCGGCCGGAGTCGGCGCAGGTCAGTTTCACCCCGGACGGCAAATTCGTGCTCGTCAGCGAGAAGGACACGGACAACATCGACACCTACGCGGTCCAGGCGGACGGATCCCTGAACGGCCCAACTCCTCAACACGCGGCGGGCAACGGACCGTTTGGATTCGCTTTTGACGGCAACGGAAATTTGGTGATGTCCGAAATCCTCGGTAGTTCCGCATCTTCCTACACCGTGAGCAACGGAGTGGTACAGGTGGTCACAGCTAAGCTGAAGGATTTCGGCAAAGCTGCATGTTGGACCGCCTGCACCAGTGGTACCACGATTCCGCAGCAGTACGCTTACGTTAGCAACACTAACTCCGACTCTGTCTCAGGTTTCGCGGTGGCTGCGAATGGCAGTCTCTCGCTCTTAAATTCAAACGGTATCACCTTCAAGCTTCCAACAGGCGCCTTCCCGCTCGAGTTAGTCGTCAGCAATGACAATCAATATCTCTACGTGCTGGAAGGTAATCTGCCTGGTGTCGCTGGCTTCCAGATTCAGGCTAACGGCAGTCTGACCCAGATCCAGGGACTCACGGGCATCCCGGCGAGTTCTTCCGGGATGATCGGTTACTGATAGGAGACTTCAGCTTCACCGAGAGCCATAAATAGCTCCCCGAGGCTCGAACCGGACGCTGGGTTTATTTCCCGACCCCCAGCGGCAGCACGGTGCGGCCGAATGATTCGTTGATCACCTGCGCGACGCCCGCATACATCGCGGAGAGGCCGCAGAAGATCCCTTCGTATCCGGTCGCGTGCCGAAACTCCGGCCCGGCCGCCGTGTAATCGCCGATCGCCAACAGAAAGAAGAGCAAGGTCAGCGTCCCGAAAATGATCTGGCCCGCGCGATGCAGTTTGAAGGTGCCGATAAACATGCAGGCCGTGAATAACCCCCAGATCGCGAGATAGGCGGCCATCGACTTCTCGTTTGTGGCCGTGGCCAGTCCGAGTTTCGGCAGAGTCACCAGGACCACAAGCGAGAGCCAGAAAAACCCATAGGAAGTAAAAGCCGTCGCGGCGAAAGTGTTCCCTTTCTTCCATTCCATGATTCCCGCGATCACCTGGGCCGCGCCGCCGTAGCACAGCCCCATCGCCAGCACCATGCTGTTCAATTCGTAGAAGCCGGCGTTGTGCAGGTTCAGCAAAACGGTGGTCATGCCAAATCCAAGCAATCCAAGGGGCGCAGGATTGGCGGTCGTATCGCGAAGGTGGGTCACGGTTTCATTCATGCGCCCAGCTTTTGCCGGGAAACCCCCGAAGCTGTCAATGACAATGCCGCGGGAATTACTGGCCGTCATCTCCCGCGTCGCCCGAGCCCGAGAGGTTGATGGCGGGCGTGGCGGGGACTTCGTGTTTGCGCAGGTAGCCGAAAAAAAGCGTGGCCGCGATGACCAGAAACGAGAGCAGGAGCGCAAGGTATCGGAACGTCCGATCCGCCTTTTTCTTCCCCGCTGCGCGCCATTCGCGCCGCCGCCGTCGTTCCGGACCCTTCATGCCGCGAGGATCTCAGGAACCGGTGCGCGTGTCGATCCTTAAGTCATCAGACTCGAGAATCAGGAAAGCCGTAGCCCTTAAGCGTCCGGCGGACTTTCCACTAACTCTGGCTCCGCCGCCGGTTCGCGCAGGTAAGGCAGATACAGCTCCAGTAACCGACCGGACATGGTCGCCACGACCTCGGTAAACGCTCCGTCGTAATGCAGGTCGCGCACCGACGCGTCGCGATGCAGGCGCGCGAGGAGATCCGCGCGATCCGGCGGGAGCCGCAACTCCACTGTTACCGTGCCGCGAGCCACGAAATCAGAAATTCGCTGGACGAGCTCTTCCATCCCCTCGCCGGTCTGGACGGAGATGAAAACCGCGTCTGGAAAATGCCGGCGCAACGCTGCGGTCGCGTGAGGATCAGTGACTTTGTCGATCTTGTTGAAGACAACCAGGGTTTGCTTCGTCTCCGCCCCGAGTTGTCCCAGCACGCTCATCGTCGTGTTATAGAAAGTCATCACCTGATCCTGAGAGGCATCGAGGACGTGGATAAGAAAGTCAGCCAGGGCCGCCTCTTCCAGGGTGGCGTTAAAAGCTTCCACTAACTGGTGCGGCAGCTTCCGCACGAAGCCGACGGTATCGGTGAGCAGCAGCGGCTGCTTGTTCGGCAGCGCGATCTTGCGGGTGGTCGTATCGAGGGTGGCGAAAAGCTTGTTCTCTACGAAGACATCGGCGCCGGTCAGTCGGCGCAGAAGGGAAGACTTCCCGACATTCGTATATCCCACGATCGCCGCATTCGGCACCGGCGCACGTTTGCGGTCCTTGCGCTGGGTGGCGCGCGCGCGGCGGACTTCCGCAAGTTCTCCTTTTAACCGGTCGATCTGTAACCGGATCTTCCGTTTGTCCTGCTCGAGCTGGCTCTCGCCTTCGCCCTTCGCGCCGATCCCGCCGCCCTGTTGCCCGAGGTGACTCCAGGCTCTCGTGAGGCGCGGGAGCGAGTATTGCATCCGCGCGAGATCCACCTGGATCCGCGCCTCCCGCGTTTGCGCTCGCGCACCGAAGATATCGAGGATGATTTCCTGGCGATCGGCCACCGTCATCCCGGCCAGCTCTTCCCAGTTCCGCTGCTGTGAAGGACTCAGCTCATTGTCGAAAATGAGCACGTCGCATTCCAGTTCGCGCGCGCGCTCGACGATCTCCTGTGCCTTGCCCGAACCGATCAGATAGCGGGCGTGATTTTCCCGGTAAGAGATGAGCTCGCGACTGATTATCGGTATCCCGAGTGTCTCCACCAACTCGGCTAACTCTTCGAGCAGGTTCTCCGCTTCCGGCCTCGCCTCAGCCGAGATATAAGCGCCGACCAGCAGGGCCCGCTCGACGGCCTTATCCTTCGCCTTGATCTCAAACATAGAGGCTAAAGGATAGGCCGCGGAGCGAAACCCACCGAGTTACTTCTCGACCGTGATCGGAGCAGTGAATTCGGTCGTCTCCCATTCGAGGCGGAGCTTACCGCCGGTGCCGTTGGCATCCTTCTCAAGAGCGATAGTGAACTGGTTGGCGGCCGGGCTCAGCGGGTTTTTTGCCAAGTCGATTTTCGCGAGGTCTTCCTTCTCGTCGTGCTTGGTGCCCCACTGACCGGTCTGCTTGTTCACGAGTAACTTTGCCGGACCATTCTCTTCCGGTTGGAGATAGAGCGAGTAAGTGCCGGCAGGAATCTTCGTGCCACCGATCGCGATGTTCTTGTCGGTGGTCAGGAGCGTCGCTTCGTCCGCGCCCATCCGCCAGACCTGTCCGTATGGAACCAGGCCGCCCCAGATTTTGCGCATTTCGCTGCTCTTCGGGTCTTTCGTGTAAGGCCGGCCATAAACGATCTTAAGCTGCGCGCCGTCGATCGTGGCGGAGACTGTTTCGTGCGGGCTCACTCGCTTGTGATCCTGGGCTGAAGCCGGCAGGAGCGCGAGCACGAGGAGGGAGGCGATGACGGAACCGAGTGTGAGAGTTTTCATAAGGCTCCCAAACTAGGGCGATTGTGCAGCGACGTCCAATTTTCACCGCGCCCTGGCCGGTTCGACCTGCGGTCACGCGCCAAAAAAGCCGCGCCCATTTTCTCCGATTGACAGCGCGCGCTCTGCGGGTTGTTTCCGTGCCGACATGAGAAAATCACTGCTCGCCGCCGCTCTCGCGTTTTTGCTGCCCCTCGGCTCCAGTGTTGCCGGGACGGAAACGTCACCCGCGCCGACCCGCTTTCGCGATGCGAGTGCGGACCCCTTTGCCAAGGGCTCGCTTTCGATCGAGAACGTCACCGGGCTCTACTACTTTTTTGACCGTGGCGATAACGGTGGAGCGACACTTGATTTTGCCGTGAACAGCCTGCGCCTCGGCGTGATGCTGAGCGATCCGCATGGAAGCGGTTTTTTCGCCGGTAACTCTGAGTTCCTCGCGGAAGTCTTCGGGGGTGGAATTTTCCAGGGCGCCGGAAAGGTCCTCGCGGGAGGGACCCTGATCATTCGCTACAACTTTTTCCGCCCCGGCGCGCGCGTGATTCCCTACTTCCAGATCGGCGGCGGCGGGGTCTACACGGATATCTCTCGTGAGGGTTCCAAGGGGTTGGTCAGCCTGCCGGTAGAGTTCAATCTCCAGGGCGGCGGCGGTCTGCGGTTTGTGATCAATCGCAACTGGTCGCTCCTGCTGGAGGGCGGCTACCGTCATATCTCGAACGCCTCGATCAAGCTCCCGAATGGCGGCGTCGATAACTTCGGCGGCGACCTGGGCTTCGCGTTCTCGTTTTAAACGTCGCCGCGGCGCGAAGAACAGACGCCAAAGAATAAAGTTGTCCTGGCCAATCGGTGGCCGCTAATCTGAACGCAACTTCAGAACCCGGCAATGAAACCGATCGTCCTTATTCACGGCTATAGCTCGGAGAGTCCTACGCCCGATCCGACCTCGATCGGCAACATCTACGGCGATCTGCCGCAGCGACTCCGCGCCGCCTACGATGTGGTGGAGGTCGATCTCTCACGCTATGTCAGCCTGAACGATTCCGTCTCCGTCGCCGACATCGCGCGGGCTTTGCAGCGGGCTCTTCTCGAGCAGCATCCCGGCTTGCTCAAGGACGGCTTTCACGTGGTCATCCATAGCACCGGCGCGCTCGTTATTCGCACGTGGATCCGGCTGTTCAGTCCGCGCCCTTCGCCGATTCTTAATCTTGTCTATCTCGCGGGCGCGAACCTCGGCAGCGGTTGGGCCAGCATCGGACAGGGGCAGGTGGCGCGCTGGGGCCGTTTCGTTTTCGAGCGGGGCGCGCAACGTGGCCTGAAGGTCCTGCAGGCACTCGAGTTGGGATCTTCGGCGACGCTCGATCTTCATCTCTCCTTTTTGCGCGACGGCAGCCGGATGCTGGATGACTACAAGGTTCAGGAATATGTCATCATCGGTACCCAGGCGGATCCCGATTGGTTCGAGTTCCCGGTCCGTTACGCGCACGAGGATGGTTCCGACGGCGTCGTCCGCGTGGCCGCGGGCAACCTGAACTTCAATTACCTAACGATTGAACCTAACGAAGACGCTGCGACTCTGCCCTGGTCCGCGGTGCACAGCGCCGTCCAGGCGGCCTCGGTGAAGGGGAATTTTCCGGTCTACTACAAGGTGACATCTCGCTCCCTGGCGGGGATCGGCGACCGCCCGTGGATCCCCTTCGGGATTCCTTTTCAATGTGCCCATTCCGGGAAATCGATGGGCATTGTTTCCGGGACGGAGCCGCGTCCCCAAGTCGAGCGGATGCTTCGGCTCGCGCTCGAGACCGATCGCACGACCGCGGCGTGGCAGCGCACGGCCGCTGCCTTCAACCGCGAGACCGAGCAGACCTATGAGGAGGCGCGCACCATGCGGAAGCCCGGGCTCTTTAATTTCCTGACCGAGCCTCGCAACCAATACGATCCGCACGCGCAGATCATTTTCCGGCTCCGCGACCAGGATGGAAATCCGATCCCGATCGCGAGCAGCGACATCTTTTTCGTCTCCGAGCAATCGACCAGGGGCACGATTCCGATCCAGTCGTTGATCGAGAATACCGTCGTCAGCGGGGCCGCGCCGAATTGCCTCGTCTTTTATGTGCGCCTCTCGAGGTTCGACCGCCGGGCGAAGGACTGGGTTGATCAACTGGCGCAGGTGGGCGACTTCGCGCTCGAGATCACCGCGATCGAGCCGGCCGCGCCGGTGCAGGATCCGCTCGTCGCCTATCTGCCGGTGCGCATCCCCCTAACGAGTAAACAACTGGCCAGCTTCATCCAACGTCATCGGACCACGATCGTCGACGTGACCCTCCTGCGCTTGCCGTCTCCGGAAGTCTATCAACTGATCAAAGCCTGAGGCGCGCGTGAACCGGGGCGAGCCCGCGCCGCGCCTGCTTTGCGTCCGCGCCGGCGCGGACGGCGGATTTGACTCTTGCCCTGCGTGGCCTCTTTTTGATTCAGCCGATCTATTATGAACTCAAACTCCTGCCGCCGAATCGCCTTCATCATCGCCTGTGCTCTCGCGCCCAACCTCTTCGCGGCCGAGGCGAAGCTGGAATTTCCCGATGCCAGCCAGCACGCGACGGTCACGCAACGCGTGGGGTTGACCGACATCACGGTCGATTATTCGCGCCCCATTAAACGTGGTCGCGACATCTTCGGCGCGCTCGTGCCTTATGGTCAGGTTTGGCGCACGGGTGCGAACGGGCCTACGACCATCAAATTCAGCGACGCGGTAAAAATCGGCGGCCAGGATCTCGCCGCCGGCGAGTATGCTTTCTACACCATCCCCGGTGAGACCGAGTGGGCCGTCATCGTTTCCAAAAACACCAAGCTCTGGGGCGCCTATGGTTATAAACCCGATGCCGACGCCCTCCGGGTCAGTGTCAAACCGACCGCGCTCGCGACGCCGGTCGAGACCTTCACGATCGGTTTTGACGACTTAAAGGACGACCGGGCGACGCTTTCGCTCGAGTGGGACAAGACGCGGGTGCCGGTGGAACTCACGACCGATACGATGGCGAAGGTGCAGGGCGAAATCGAAGCGGCGTTGAAAAATCCGGACGGACTGAAACCGCAATTCTACTACTCTGCGGCCAGCTTCTATTACGAACACGACAAGGACCTCGCGCAGGCCTCGGAGTGGATCGACCAGGCGCTGGCCCGGCAGGAACCGGCGCGCTATTTCATGTTCTACAAGAAGGCGCAAATCGCAGCCAAGCTCGGCCAGAAGGACGCGGCAAAAGCGGCGGCGCAGAAATCGATCGACCTCCTGAAAGCGGAGAAGGAGCCCGACGCCAGCGCGATTCGGAATAGCCAGATGATCATTGATACCCTGCGTTAGCGAGTGGCCGCGTCGCTCCCGCCCGATGTCTTCGATCCTGCGCGCAGTCATGGTGGCGTCACTTATGTTCGTTAGTCTCGGGCACGCCGCGTCCCGACCCGCGGCCCCGCAAGCCCTGGATTCCGCGCAGATCCGGCTGGCGCTCGAAAAGCTCAATGTCCTCGGCCGCGTCCTCTACGTTGCCGCCCATCCGGACGACGAGAACACCAGCCTCATCTCCTACTGGGCCAACGGCGCGCTCTATGATACCGCCTATCTCTCGATCACCCGCGGTGACGGTGGGCAAAATCTGATTGGTCCCGAGCTGCGCGAGCAGCTGGGCGTGATCCGCACGCAGGAGCTGCTCGCCGCGCGCAAAATCGATCACGGTCGCCAGTTCTTCACCCGGGCCAACGATTTCGGGTTTTCCAAGTCAGCCGATGAGACCCTGCGCATCTGGGATCGGGAGAAAATTCTCGCGGATGTGGTCTGGGTGATCCGGAAATATCGGCCGGACTTGGTCGTGACCCGGTTCCCGACGGAAGACAGCGAGACTCATGGTCATCATACCGCCTCCGCGCGCCTAACGAGTGAAGCATTCAAGATCGCGGCCGACCCGAAGCGCTTCCCCGAACAGTTGAAGTTCGTTCAGCCGTGGCAGCCAACCCGGCTGCTCTGGAATTCCTGGCAGAGTTTCCGGCCGGAGAAATTCGACCCGACCGGTTTCATTCCGCTGGAAGCCGGCGGTTACCAGCCGCTGCTCGGCAAGTCCTATCCGGAGATCGCAGCGGCCAGCCGGAGCCAGCACAAAAGCCAGGGCTTCGGCGCGGAGATTCGCCGCGGCGCGCGCAAGGAGTATTTCAAATTCCTCGACGGCAAACCGGTTGGCGACGGCGGCATTTTCGAGGGGGTCGACACGAGCTGGTCGCGCCTTCCCAAGGGAGGGGAAGTCACCGGAAAGCTCAATGACCTGCTCCAAAATTTCGATTCGACGCAACCCTCGAAATCGGTCTCCGCCCTGCTCGACCTGCGGAAAACTCTAAATGCTCTGGGAGACGATCCCTGGGTCGCGCAGAAGCGGATGGAGCTGGATGGAATCATTGGCGCATGTCTCGGTTTGCACCTCGAAGCGGTCACGGAAAAGGCCGTCGCGCAGCCCGGCGAAGAGCTTGCCATTCAGGTGGAGGCGATCAACCGCTCGCCTTTGTCCGTAACCCTCAAATCGCCAGTTCCCGACGCGCTTCCGCCTAACGAACTAAAGACTGAAAAGATGACCATTACGGTGCCCAAAGATTTGCCCTATACCGAGCCTTATTGGCTGCGGCAGCCGGGCACTATCGGCACCTATACGGTCGCGGATCAAACTCTGATCGGCCAACCGGAGAACCCGCCGCCGGTTCCGGTCGAAGTCACGGTCGAGGTCGGCGGCCAGGAGATCACTTATGCACTGGAACCGCGCTTCCGGCAGGTCGATCGCGTAGCCGGGGAAACAAGCGAATCGTTAGTTATCGCGCCTCCGGCCTTCGTCGAGCTACCGCAGCCGGTTTTCGTCTTCGGCGATTTGAAAGCAAAGGCGATCACCGTCCGCGTGGTCGCGACCGCCGAACATTTCAGCAGCGAAGTCTCGCTGCGGGCACCCGCTGGCTGGAAGGTGGAACCGGCATCGTTCCCGGTGCAGCTCGAAGGGGCTGGGAGCGAAACGAGCAGCACCTTCCAGGTCACGCCACCCGCCGCTTCCGGGGAAGGCGGATTGCGCGCCTTCCTCGGCGGGACTCCCGCTTCCAGCCGCCAGCGGATCGATTATCCGCACATCGAACCGCAGACGCTGATTTCGCCTGCGAGGGCTAGACTCGTTAGGGCAAAAATCGGGAACGCCGCAAAGCTAGTCGGCTACATTCCTGGCGCGGGCGACGCAATTCCCGAATGTCTGCGCGAGATTGGCTCCGACGTAAAGGTCCTCAGCGACGGCGAGATCAAGGCGGAAAACCTGAAACAGTTCGACGCCGTTGTGCTCGGTGTCCGGGCGTATAACGTCCATCCCGAGCGCATCGGCGCGTGGTCGCGCGAACTCCTCACGTATGCGCAAGATGGCGGCGTAGTTGTAGCTCAATACAACACTACTCCCGGTCCCAAACCGGACCAGCTTCCGCATCCGCTTCAGGTCTCGCACGATCGCGTGACCGACGAAACCGCTGAGGTCCGCATGCTCGCGCCGGATCACCCGGCGCTGAACTTCCCGAACAAGATCACCGCAGAAGATTTCGCGGGTTGGGTGCAGGAGCGCGGCCTCTACTTCCCGGATCAATGGGATGCCGGGTGGACACCGCTCCTCTCGAGCAACGACCCGGGCGAAAAGGCGCGCGATAGCGGACTGCTCGTCACGAAAGTCGGCCAAGGCTGGTTTGTTTACACCGGTTACTCGTTCTTCCGCGAGTTGCCCGCCGGCGTGCCCGGCGCCTATCGGCTTTTCGCGAACCTAATCTCGTTAGGCCACGCGGGAAAATGAAATTGCCCAGCGAGCCGGTTCCGGTTTTTGGGAGCTGGCGTAACGCCTATCTCACGGTCGTGGCTTTTTTCGTCCTCGAGGTGACACTGTTTTGGTTCCTTAGCCGCCATTTCACGTGAGCGGGCTCGATTATGCGGTGCTCTTCGGCACCCTGCTGGCGATCGCGGTCTACGGTTGGTGGAAGACGCGAGCGGACCACGATCTGGAACACTATTTGCGTGGCGACGCGAGCATTCGCTGGGGCACGATCGGCCTCTCGGTGATGGCGACACAAGCGAGCGCAGTGACCTTCCTTTCGACGCCCGGGCAGGCTTACGAACACGGGATGGGCTTTCTCCAGAATTACTTTGGTCTGCCCTTCGCGCTGATCGTGGTCTGCGCGGTTTTCATTCCGATTTATCACCGCTTGAAGGTGGTCACCGCTTATGAGTATCTGGGCCAGCGCTTCGACCAGAAGACCCGATTGTTAGGCGCGTTTCTCTTTCTCCTTCAGCGCGGGCTCGCGGCCGGGATCACGATCTATGCGCCGGCGATTATTCTCTCCGCGCTCCTTGGTTGGAATCTTCGACTCACGATCATTCTCGCGGGGTTGTTTGTAATTATTTACACCGCGACGGGCGGGACCACGGCGGTGAGTCACACGCAGAAATGGCAGATGCTCGTGATCCTCGGGGGTATGGGCGTGGCCTTCGGCATGATTCTCCACCGGTTTCCGTCCGATTTCTCATTTCTCCAGGCGGTCGCCGTCGCGGGAAAAATGGGGAAACTCGATGCAGTCGATTTCTCCTTTGACTGGCAGAAGCGTTACACCTTTTGGTCGGGATTGTTAGGCGGCTTCTTCCTCGCGCTCTCTTATTTCGGGACCGACCAATCGCAGGTGCAACGCTATCTTGCGGGCGGCTCGCTCACTGGGAGCCGGCTTGGTTTGCTTTTCAACGCCGTGCTCAAGATTCCGATGCAGTTTTTCATCCTGCTCACCGGCGTGATGGTCTTCATCTTCTTCCAGTTCGAGCAGCCGCCGCTGTTTTTTAATCAGCCCGCCTACCAGCGTGCGACGCAAACCGCGCAGGCGGGCAAACTCGCCGCGCTGCAGACTCGTTACGACCAAGTCTTCGCGCAAAAGCTGACAGCGGTGCGCAGCCTAACGAGCGCGCTCGAGGCGCGGTCGCAGCCGGCGATCAGCGCAGCGACGAGCGCGGTGCTTCGGCCGCAGGCGGAGCTGGAAAATATTCGCGGCGAAGTGAAGCAGACCTTGAAGGCGGCTGATCCGAAGATGGAAACCAACGACGCGGATTATGTCTTCATCAGTTTCGTTTTAAATTATCTGCCACACGGGGTGATCGGGCTGCTCATCGCGGTCATTCTCTGCGCGGCGATGTCTTCGAGCGCCTCGGAATTGAACGCGCTTGGCTCGACCACAGTGGTCGATTTTTACCGGCCCTTGCTGCATCCCCGAGCGAGCGAGGCTCATCAGTTGCTGGTCTCGAAATTGCTCACGGCGGCCTGGGGCGGCGTGGCGATCTCTTTCGCACTCTTCGCTAACCTGGTCGAGAACCTGATCCAGGCGATCAACATCCTCGGCTCGATCTTTTACGGTAGCATTCTGGGAATTTTCCTGGTCGCGTTCTTTCTCCGGTTCGTGCGCGGGACCGCGGTTTTTGTGGCCGCGCTCTTTTCTCAGATCCTTGTCCTCGTGCTCTTCTACAGCACTTCGATTGGCTATCTTTGGTATAACGTGATCGGCTGCGGCGTGGTCATGAGTCTCGCGGTCTTGCTGGAGCAGACGCTCTTTCGCGAGCGGGGAGTGGCTTAAGGAATGGCCAAACCCATCATCTGTTTCGGACAGCAGCCGTGCGGGATCTTTCCGCGCCGGTTTCTCTTCGCGAAAATCCAGACTGCGCGCCGGCTGCAACGCGAGGTCGGGGGCGAGATCGTCTTCTTTTATCACGACGCCGACCACGACCCGCGCGAGACCCAGATGATCCTGCGGGATCTCCATACTGGGAAAGAACAGCGGCTCAATTTCGCCTTCGCGAACAAGTTGCAGAAAGAGTTTTCCCCGCTCTTCGCGAAGCGCGTGCTGCCGGAATGGCGGGCGAAAACCGTGCGCCAACTTCCTAACTATGTGGCGCCGGAGTTAGTCGAGAAATTCGCCAAAGTGCAGGCGGAAAATGTGGCCGACTTTTGTCTGGAAATGTATCGGCAGCTCGGGCTGCTGGAGGGAATCCGGGTGGCGCGCTCGGGCGATCCGGAGTTTCGGAAGCAGGCGATGGCAGTCGATGATTACTTTGTGGATGTGACTTATGAAGGCGAACTGGTGCGCGCGCGGCTGAGCGAAGAAGCGCTGCTTCTGCACAAGGGTGGAAACTCCCATGTGAGGTTGCCGCTGGAGAAATACGACGCGACCCAGATCAGCCCGACGCGCGACACGCGTTTGCGCTGGATGCAGTCGGTGATCGGGTGCACGCATTACGTGGCCGGCGCGAGTGAGGTGGATTACTTGCACACCGCAGATGCGCCGGGCGTGGAATTTATCACCCGCGACACAATCTCCGAATCCGATCGCGCCTATCTGCCCGATGTCTGAAGGCCCGCTCAAGATCGGTATTACCTGCTATCCATTGATTGGTGGAAGCGGGATCCTGGCAACGGCGCTGGGCTCGGAGTTGGCGCGGCGCGGGCACGACGTTCACTTCTTCAGTTCTGCTTTACCCGTTAGGCTGGATCTTGCGCAGCCGCGGATCTTTTTTCACGAGGTGATCGTGAATGAGTACAGCCTTTTCACCTACCCCGACTACACGCTGCCGCTGGCGGTAAAGATGGCCCAGATCGCGCGGGAAGTGGGTTTGGACGTGTTTCATGTTCACTACGCCGTGCCGCACGCGACGGCGGCCTACCTTGCGGTGCAAATGCTGGAGGCGTCCGCGGCGCACGTTCCGAAGATCATCACGACTTTGCATGGGACGGACACGACGCTGCTGGGACAAGACCCGAGTTACCGGCCGGCGATCGAGCACGCTCTCTCCCATTCCGATGCGTTAACCACGGTCTCGGAAAGTCTGCGACAGGAAACGCTCGCGACCTTCCAGCTACGGCAACCGGTCGAGGTGATCCGCAACTTCTTCGCGCCGGCGACAAAGCTGCGGCCACGGGAGGAAGTGCGGCGGGAGCTTGGCCTAACGAGTAAAGAATTCCTCGTCGTCCATAGCTCGAATCTGCGGCGATTGAAAAGGATTGATCTGTTGCTGCGGAGTTTCGCGGCGGCGCGGAGCGAACGGCCAATGCGGCTGCTGATCCTGGCGGGTAGCCCGTTCGCGCCCTATGAGCCGCTGCTCGACGAACTCGAACTGCGCGCGCGGGTGCTCGTGCGGGAAGGAGTGAACGACGTGGAAGACTATCTCGGAGCCGGCGACGCCGGGCTTTACACCTCGGAGAGTGAGAGCTTCGGGTTGAGTATCCTGGAAACGCTCTTCCACGGGAAGCCGGTGGTGGCGTTTCGGGTGGGTGGGATTCCGGAAGTGGTGGTGGATGGAGAGTGCGGTTTTCTCCATCCGTTTGGTGAGGTCGTGGAGATGGGGCGGTCGCTGGCGCGGCTCGCAGATTCGCCGGAGCTAGCGCGGGAGATGGGTGAGCGCGGACGCGGACGAGCGCAGGCGAATTTTACGGCCGATCGGATCGTGCCCGAGTATGAGGCGCTCTATCGGCGGGTTCTCACGGACCAGTAGCCGCGTTTCGCATAGCGAAAAACCTACCGGGGCTTTTTCGGACTGCAGGCACCGTTGCCTTCGAGGAAGTAGGTGGTTTTACCGGCGGTCGTTAGGCGCAGGGTCTGTTGCCACGAGGAGTCTCCGAGATCGCGCGATGTGCGCAGCTCTTGCGTACGCAATTGCGGCTCTGTGGGAGAATCGCGCAGCACTTCGGAAAGAATCCGACCATCCATGGTCTTCGGCGCTTCGAGCCCGAGCACCGCGAGGATGGTCGGCGCGACGTCGATGTTGCCGGTCGGCATGGTGTCATTCCAGCCGTGCCGAAAATCCGGACCGCTCGCGATCAGGGTGTTGTGCAGGTCGTGTGGACTGAGGCTGCTGTGTGTGCCCTGGCCGCGATTCTTGCCGAGGTCGGAGACGACTTCGCCGGGGACACCGAATTCGTTAAGCTGATCATTCCAGCGCGCAGAGACGAGAATGTCGGGAGCGTCGGGCGTAGCCAGATGCGCGTCGGCCAGGGTGAAAGTGCCGTCCATTTTCTCGCGGGTAAAAATCACCCCGGCGAAATCGCAGCGTTGCAGGAAATCGACCAGCTTTCGGATCACGGCCGGCTGGTGCCCGAGCACGTAGAGCTCGCAACTTCCTCCCAGACTAACGACCAGCACCTGGCCGTCGTGCGCGGGCGAGGGGAAGCCCCGCGCGGCGTCGAACCCGGCCGCCCGGAGCAGCGCGGCAACGTCGAGGGCGCGCTCGACGGTGGAAAAGCCGTGGTCGGAAACGACGAAGATGTCCGTACTCGTCAGGGCATTTTTCGCGCACAAGGCGTCGAGGACTCGCGCGAGGTTGGCGTCGCTGCTCCTGATCGCGGCGAGGGCCGCGGGCGAGCCGGGCGCGGTTTCGTGCTGGGTGAGGTCCGGCTCGCTCAGCCAAAGGAGGGAGAATTTTGGCACGCCTTCTTTCCAGAGGACGTCGGTCAGTGCGCGGGTCGTCCAGGCGTCTTCGGCCTCGTTAGGCAACGCGCCGGTACGGCGCGGAAAGGTTCCGAGCGCGCTCGTGATCATCGCTTCCGCGCTCGGCGGCAGGATCTTCCCGCGATAGGCCACGACCGACTTATCGTTAGGGCGTTTCCGCGTGCGATCGGCCAGTTGCGCGACCGGTTTCGACCCGGCGACGGCGGTGCGGTAACCGGCTTTTTGCACGATTTCCGCTACAGTCGGCACGGCGAGAAACCTGGCGTTGACTTCGCCATTGGCGGCGTCGAGCGCGGCGAAATCGGAGGTGTCGAATGGTTTCAGCGGGTCGATCGCGGGGCGGTATTCCTGGTTCGAGATGATCCCGTTGTGTGCCGGATAAGCGCCGGTGGCGAAGACCGCGCCGTTGACGTTGGTCGAGCTCGGATAGGCGGCGTGATGGTTGCGGAAGAAGACGCCTTCCTGTGCCAGCGCGTGGAGGGTGGGCGTGTTTTCGGCATTTACGAAATCGGGCCGCATCCCGTCCCAGACGATGAGGACCACGTGATCAGCCGCGAAAGTTTTGAGAGCGCCAAGGAAGAGGAACGCAACGGCGACGATTCGGGCGAGATGCATCGACCGGTAAAATGCACCGGCGGGCCAGCCTTTCGAGGAAGTGTTTGTGAAGATTCCAAGGCGACACCGAAGCGTGTAGGCTCGGCCTCCTGATGGCTCCCACGCGTTTTCGTTTTCCCGCTGCTCGTCGCTTGAAGGAGACGAGTGAATTTGCGCGGGTGCGGACGGAAGGAAAGACGACGCGTGGAGCGATGATGTTGCTCGGGGTTTTGGAAGTGGAAGGCGCAGGCGGCTTTCGCGTCGGTCTGGTAACTTCGAAACGGGTCGGCGGCGCGGTGTTGCGGAATCGCGTCCGGCGCCGGTTGCGCGAGATCGTGCGGCGGCATCAACATGATCTGCGTGCGGACGTCTGGCTGGTAGTGGTGACGCGCGCAACTGCGGCGCGGGCGACAAGTGCGGAGCTGGAGGCGGAATGGCTGAAGCTGGCGCGACGCGCGGGAGCGATAATCGATACCAGCATTTCCTAATCCTGCTCTTGCTCCTGCTCCTAATCTTTCCGGGATTTGCAGAGGAGCAGGAGCAGGAGCAAGAGCAGGATTGAGAGGTAAAGCTCGCTGACGCGACTCGTTTGCATCGCAACCGGCGCGCCCCTATTCTACGCCCCTCACGATGGCTTTTATCGTTCGTTTCCTCATCCGCGCCTACCAATGGACGCTCTCGCCGATTCTCTCGGTCGCTGGGCGGTCCGAGTACGGGCTGCCGGTTTCATCCGACCTGTTCCGCTTACTTTCTCGAGGCGGTGGAACGGCACGGCGCGCTCCGCGGGAGCTGGCTCGGGTTGAAAAGGCTCGGGCGTTGTCAGCCCTGGGGCGGGCAGGGGGAAGACCCGGTGCCGGAGCGGCGGGCGCACTCCGCGCACGTCCACGGTCTGGTTTGCGAATAGCCCTGCGGCTTTAGTTTATGGATCGCCAAGCCTGGATTGCCATTATCCTTTGCGTCGCCGGGTTGATCGGCTGGCAGGTCTACACGCTGCAACATCCGCAGCCGGTGCGGGCGCGGGTCGCCGCTTCGCCGACGCCGCTTCCTTCCGCCGCGCCGCAGACCGCGAACAAGAGCGCCGCTCCGGCTGCTTCCGCCACGCCGCAGCCTAACGAAGTCGCAGCGACGCCGACCCCCGCGCCGTTCGTGGAGAAAACCGCCAGCCTGCAGAATGCCGACCTGCAACTCCGCCTCACGAATCGCGGCGGCGGCATCGCCGAGGCGGTGCTCCCGAAACACAAGGCGGAGAGCGGCCAACCGGTGCGGCTGAACGCAGCTAACCGCGTCCCGATCGGTGCGATCCTGGAGAAACCGGCCGACCCGCAGCTCGCGGAATTCACCGTGGTGCCGGGCGCGGCGGGGAGTGTGCAGTTCGAGCGCGCGCTGCCGGGCGGCGTGACTTTGCGCAAAATCTTTACCCTGCCGGCGCCGCCTAACGAAAAGGATAACTACGTCGCGAAGCTCGAAGTCGCCTTCCAAAACAACGGCTCCGCCGCTTACACCAACCCGGGATATTTCCTTGCGGTCGGATCGGCCGCGCCGATTCATCGCAACGACATGCCGAACTACACCCGGGCCACCTGGTGCATCGACGGCAAGGCGAAATACACCGACGTCAGCTCCTTCGCCGCGCAGAATTATCCGCTCGTCGGCATCCAGAAACGCGCCGCGGAGGAATACCACACCGAGCCGCTCGCGGGCGCGGAATGGCTTGGGGTGAGCAACCAGTTCTTTGTCACCCTGATCACCCCCCTAACGACCAAAGCCACCTCGGTCTGGTCGACCCGTTACGAAGCCGGCAAGACCGCGAAGGGCGACCCTGAGTACGGAATCGAAAGCGCAATGGGCCTTCCTGGTTTCACGGTGCAGCCGGGCAAATCCGAGATTGTCCAATTCCAGCTCTACCTCGGGCCGAAGCTTTATCACCGGCTCGCGCAGCTTACGCACGACGAAGCCGAGATCATGGATTTCGGGCTCTGGAAATTGGTCAGCCAGGCGCTGCTCAACATGATGAACCTGATCCACGGGTTCGTCGGCAATTATGCGGTCGCGATCCTGATCCTGACCGCGATCATCAAGCTCCTGCTCTGGCCGCTCCAGACCAAGGCGAACAAGTCGATGCGCCGCATGTCCGCGCTCTCGCCGAAGATGCAGGAGCTGAAGGAAAAGTACAAGGACGACCCGACGAAGATGAACGCCGAGGTCATGCGGCTCTACAAGGATTACGGCGTGAATCCGGTGAGCGGCTGCCTCCCGATGCTGATCCAGATTCCGATTTTCTTCGGCCTCTTCACGATGTTGCGGCAGGCGGTGGAATTGCGGAACGCGAGCTTCCTTTGGGTCCACGATTTGTCGCAGCCGGACACGGTCGGCGCATATCCCCGGGCTCGGCTGGCCGCTGAATATTCTCCCGTTGATCATGGCCGCGACGAATCTCTGGCTGATGCAGCTCACGCCGAAGAGCGGCGACGCGACGCAGCAGCGGGTGATGATGTTCATGCCGCTCATTTTCGTGGTCTTTTGCTACAATTTTGCGGCGGCGCTCGCTTTGTATTATACAACCCAGAACCTCTTCACGATTCTGCAGTTGTACCAGAACCGGAACCAACCGTTGCCGAAGCTGGAGAAGGTGATCCAGCCGGCGAAGCGGAAAGGAAAAGCACGTTGATGAGCACCGAGGCAGCACCGAAAGCGAACGCGAAAGAATTGCTCGACACCATGCTCGGGTATCTCGGTTTCGTGGTGCAAATCGAGGCGGTGGAAGCGGAGGGGCACAATCCCACGCTGCAGATTTACACCGAGGAAGCCGACCGGTTGATCGGCCCCGAAGGCGAGACCCTGGATGCCATTCAATTCCTGCTCAATCGCGTGCTCCAGTCGAAGGACGCGGACGCGCCGAAGTGGGTGGTGGATTGCGAGATGTATCGCTCGATGCGCGAGGACAAGATCGTCCATCAGGTGCGGCAACTGGCCGAGCGGGTGCGCGCTTCCGGGCGGCCGCTCCAGCTCGAGCCGATGAATTCTTACGAGCGCCGGATCGTGCACGAAGCGTTCAAGGACGACCCGGACATTGGGACTTGGAGTCCATCCGATTCCGCGCGGATCAAGCAGATCACGCTGATCAAGCGCCCGCCCAAAAAAGAGGCGGAATAACTCGTTAGGCGCGGGGTTGGCTTGCCGTTTAGCTGCCTCGGGGTCTTACAGAAACCGCTAAGCCGGTCATCCCGAGCGAAGCCGAGGGATCCCGTGGAAGCTGCTGGGAAGCTCCGCAGCACACTCCTCTCGCGGCGATTCTTCACGGAAGCTCCACGGGATCCTTCGACTCCGCTGCGCTTCGCTCAGGATGACGAGCTGGCGACGCCTTCTACTCGTTAGGCGCAAAGGACCGCAAAGAAATGCAAAAAGCGCGTGACCCGAAAGCCACGCGCCCTGCATACCAACCGACAGGAATTGTTACCCGAGATCCGGCGGCAACAGCACGGTGTCGATCACGTGGATCACGCCATTGGTCGCGGGGATATCGGTCTTGATCACTTTGGCGTTGTTCACCATCACATTGCCGTCTTCGACTTTGACGCTGAGCTTCGAGCCCTCTGCGGTGTCGGCTTCCATCGTCTTCACGTCGGCAGCCATGACTTTGCCCGGCACTACGTGATAGGCGAGGACCTTCGCCAGCTTCGCTTTGTTCTCCGGCTTCAGGAGATCATCGAGCGTGCCCTTTGGCAGCTTCTGGAAAGCGGCGTCGGTCGGCGCGAAAACGGTGAACGGACCCTTGTCGTCCTGCAGCATTTCCTGCTTGCCGGCGGCCTTGATCGCGGCGGTGAGGGTGGTGAACATC
Source organism: uncultured Verrucomicrobiae bacterium (assembly GCA_963742845.1). Taxonomy (GTDB): domain Bacteria; phylum Verrucomicrobiota; class Verrucomicrobiia; order Chthoniobacterales; family UBA10450; genus Palsa-1392. Next base: position 734,458 of record CAVUNK010000005.1, read on the forward strand.
TTGGTGCTCTTCGCCGTGTCGTAGATGCTCTTTTCCTTGCCCATGGTCTTCATCTCATCCGCCTGGGTGGAGAAGGTGAATGCACTCAGGAGTGCGAGTGCGATTGCTAGTTTTTTCATTGGTTCTTTCTTTGTTTGGTTTGTTGCCAATCCCGATCCGCGACTGCGAATCATCGTTAGGTTGACGTTCAATGTTCCGCCCCTCCAGCCGCGGCGGATGCATGAGACCGATCAATCCATGGTCCAATTGCGGGCGTTACCGGCTCAGGCGACGATCATGGTCGAATGTCGACGTTGGTTGTCACTGCTTATGCGCCGGGACGGGTGGAGCTGCTCGGGAATCACACCGATTACAACGAAGGTCTCGTTCTTGGCGCGGCGATCGATCGCGGATTGACGGTGCGCGGTTCCCAGATTGCGGAAAACCGGATCGTGCTCCGCTCGCGCGACCACGGTGCGGTGGAAATCGCGCGCGACAATCTGCAACCGCGCGAGCGTGAACGATGGGCCAACTACATCCTCGGCGTAGTCAGCGAGCTCGGCGCGCTGGGAGTTCCGATCGCCGGCTTCGAAGCGGAAATTACCGGCGACCTGCCTGCTGGCTGCGGCTTATCCAGTTCTGCCGCGCTCGAAGTGGCGACCGCATTGTTTCTTCTCAAATTGTTCGACCGAAGCCTCGACCCGCTCGAGATCGCGAAGGCCTGCCAACGCGCAGAACATCACTTCGTTGGGGTGAAGTCAGGGCTGCTCGATCAGGTCACTTCGCTTTGCGGAAAAGCAGAGCACGCGGTTTTTTTCGACTGTCGCTCGGAGGAAGTGCGCACCGTTCCTTTTCCGCCCGGTCTCGCACTGATCATCGCCGAATCCGGGAAACAGCGAGAGCTGGCAAGCGGCGCCTACAACCTGCGGCGCGCAGAGACGCAGGCCGCGGCGGACGCCTTGCAGCTCCGCGCGCTGCGCGATGCCACGAGGGCACAGCTCGACCGCCTGCCGGATCTCCTGCGACGCCGGGCGGCGCACATCGTGGGCGAGAACGACCGGGTCCGGCGCGCGCTCGCCTTTCTCGCGGCGGGCGACGGGGCGGGATTCGGAGCGCTGCTCAACGAATCGCACGAAAGCTCGCGAACGAATTTCGAGAACAGCACGCCTGAGCTCGACCAATTGGTGACGCTCGCGCAGCAAATCCCCGGCGTCCTGGGAGCGCGCCTGACCGGCGCCGGCTTTGGCGGCGCCACCATCACCTTATGCGAGGCCGCGCGGGCAGAGGCGATCGCCACAGAGCTGGCGCGTCGTTATGCGGAGGTTGCCGCTTTCACGCCGCAAGTCCTCGTCTCTCAGCTCGCCGATGGCGCGCGCTGAGCGGCCGCAGCGTCTCCACGAACAGGCGTGGCGCACCGTGGATATCGTTGCCGTCTGCCGCGTGCCAGGCCGATCGTCAGCGCTTCTTTTTCGTGGGCAGGTTCTTGCGCTTGGTGCTCGCGAAATCTTCGAGCTCCTTTTTGGTCATCGATTTTTCCATGCTCTTCGACGCTCCCTTGAGTGATGACTTCTTGGTTTCGCCTCGTTTTGCGGCGAGCGCCGCGCCCGCGGCCATCTGCTGTTTCTTGGATTTTGCTGGCATAATTCTTCTTCGCACGGCAAGATAAAAACAGATGTCCCCCGAGTGGCGTTATAATTTCTAGAAAAAGTCATTGTCTCCCCCGCGCCGATATTTCATACTGATTTTTATGTTCGCCAGCCTCCGCGCCTTCCTCATTCTCACCCTCGCCTGCGCCCTCGGTGCGTCGGCTTCGGCGGGCACCGCGACCGATTGGAAGATCCAGAAAATCGGTGGCCGCGAATATCTCACCGCCGATAACATCGCGAAGTTCTACGGCCTCCCGACCGGCGTCGCGCCGATCGAGAAACATCTCCGCCTCGCGAACAGCAACGGACTCGGTCGATTTCCAGCTCGATAGCCGCGAGGTGATGATCAACGGCGTGCGCAACTGGCTCTGCTTCCCGGTCGTGGAACGGAATGGCGAATATCTCGTCTCGCGCGTCGATCTTTCGAAAACTCTCGAGCCGCAGCTGCGCCCGCAGATGATCCCGAATCTCGGCCACTTCAAGACCGTCGTGCTCGATGCCGGCCATGGCGGCTACGACAAGGGCGCGATCAGCCCGTACGGCTACGAGAAGGATTTCGCGCTCGACGTTGCGCGCAACATCAAGCCGCTCCTCGAGGCCAAAGGTCTCGAGGTAAAAATGACCCGCGACAGCGACATCTTCGTGCCGCTGGAACTCCGCGCCCGGATCGCGAACGCGACCAAGGACTCGGTTTTCGTGAGCATCCATTTCAACGCGACCGACGCGAATCCGACCGCGCAGGGGTTCGAGATTTTCTCCTTCACCCCGCGCGGCGCGCCTTCCACGGCGGATGACGCGCTCGCGCTACGCTTTATGAACCAGGAGGCCGGCAGCGCGGTGGACGCGCCGAGTCTCGCGCTCTCGATGAGCGTGTTTCACTCGGTGATCGGACATTTCTCGGAGTTCGATCGCGGGATCAAGCGCGCCCGGTTCGCCGTTCTGCGCCTAACGAAAATCCCGGCGATCCTCGTCGAGGGCGGGTTCCTCACCGAGCGCGGCGAGAGCCGGCTCATCGCGCAGAGCACCTGGCGCGCCAAGCTCGCGCAGTCGATCGCCACCGGCATCATCAACTACAAGGGACTCGTCGAGAACAAGACCCGCCCGATGATGGTGGCCGATTATCGCCGTGAATTCGAAGGCCAGCTCGTGCTTAACGACGCGAAGGCGCCGGCCAAGCCCGAAGCTTCCCCCGCGCCCGCCGTCATCCCGACGAGCAACTAGGCGCCGCGCCGCCTCGTTTCCTTCTCCTGCAACGCCGGAGCGGACGGCGCCTCGATTCCGGTTGACCGTCTTCCCTTGGGTGCTCAGCCTGATGGGGTTAATCAACCAACCAATCAGCAAAGGAACCTATGAAAAAATTAATCAGCTACGCAATGCTGGCTCTCCTCACGACGAGCGCCATTGCATTCGCTTCGCCCGATCAGAACGCGATGATGGAAAAAGAAAAGGCCGCCTGGCAGGCCTTCAAGGACAAGGACGCCGCCGGTTTCGAGAAGGTCGTCGACCACGACATGGTCGGGGTCTATGCCGACGGCATCGCCGACATGGCGAAGGAGATGTCCGACATGAAGAAATGGGACATGAAATCGTTCAAGATCAGCGATTTCAAGAGCCACTCCGATGAGAAGGACGTGGTCGTCACGAGCTACGTCGTCACCCTCAAAGGCACCTACGATGGCAAGGACGCCTCCGGCGCCTATTTCGCCGGCTCCGTCTGGAAACAGGAGAACGGGAAATGGCTGGCCATCTTCCACACCAACGCGCAGAAGAAAGAATAACGCCCACTCGACCTAGCCCGTAGCGCGCAGGCTCCGGCGCGCTGCGGGCTTGGCGTTGACTTCGCGCCTGGCGGTCCCGCATCGTCTCAGCAACAGCGGGGGAGCGAAAGCTGAGAGGGTCGCCGACGGCGACCGACCCCTTAAACCTGATGCGGGTAATGCCGCCGTAGGGAGCGAGGAGTTAGGATTTTCAGCCATGCGTTTCCGCGCATGGCTTTTTGTTTCTACACCCGAAGAAAATGAATCAGGAAAATAGGAAAACAGGAAAAGAAACTGTCCAGACGTTGCCGCCGGCGAGGCCGGGCTTTCAAACGCGGAAAAGAACCTGCCTTCTTCCCCTTCCTGCTTTCCTGCTTTCCTAATTCGTTATTCTCATGATTGCATCCAAAGACTCCATCGAACCGAAATCCTCCGACTACGTGATGCCCAACTCGCAGCGCGTTTACGTCGAGGGCGAGATCCATCCCGAGGTGCGCGTCCCGATGCGCGAGATCAGCCTCGCGCCGACGAAAGATTTCAGCGGCAACCTCGAGCCTAACGAGCCGGTCCGCGTTTACGACACCAGCGGCCCGTGGGGCGATCCCGCAGCAATCGCCCGATTCCGCCAAGGGCCTCCCGCCCGTCCGCGCCGAATGGATCAGCGGGCGAGGGGACGTGGCCGAGTACGACGGCCGCGAGATCAAGCCCGAAGACAACGGCTACCTCACGCGCGGCCACGAAGAATTCGCCAGCACCGCCGAGCGCAAGAATCGCCTCGAACAATTCAACGGCTCCCACCGCCGCCCGCTCCGCGCCAGCGCCGGCCATCCCGTCACGCAACTCTGGTATGCGCGCCAAGGCATCATCACCCCCGAGATGGAATTTATTGCCATCCGCGAGAACGGCCGCCGCGACCGCGGCGGCGGAATGCTGAATCTCCGGGGAGCGCAGGCGCCTCGCCCGCACCGTTTTGCGACTCCGCCAAACGGCTCTTCGCACCCAGCGACTTCGCTGCAACACCAGCACCCCGGCGAGATCCTACGGCGCCAGCATCCCCAAAGAAATAACCCCCGAGTTCGTCCGCTCCGAAGTCGCCCGCGGCCGCGCCATCATCCCCGCCAACATCAACCACCCCGAGCTCGAGCCGATGATCATCGGCCGCAATTTCCTCGTCAAAATCAACGCCAACATCGGCAACAGCGCCGTCGCCAGCTCCATCGAAGAAGAAGTCGAGAAAATGCGTTGGGCCACCAAGTGGGGCGCCGACACCGTCATGGACCTCTCCACCGGCAAAAACATCCACGCCACCCGCGAATGGATCATCCGCAACTCGCCCGTCCCCATCGGCACCGTCCCCATCTACCAGGCCCTCGAGAAAGTGAACGGCCGCGCCGAAGACCTCACCTGGGAAATCTTCCGCGACACCCTCATCGAGCAGGCCGAGCAAGGCGTCGATTACTTCACCATCCACGCCGGCGTCCTCCTCCGCTTCGTCCCCATGACCGCGCGCCGCATGACCGGCATCGTCAGCCGCGGCGGCTCCATCATGGCGAAATGGTGCCTCACCCATCACCGCGAGAGCTTCCTGTATGAACATTGGGACGACATCTGCGACATCATGGCCGCCTACGACGTCAGCTTCTCGATTGGCGACGGACTCCGCCCCGGCTCCATCGCCGACGCCAACGACGAAGCGCAATTCGCCGAGCTCAAAGTGCAGGGCGACCTGACCAAGCGCGCCTGGGCCAAAGGCGTGCAAGTCATGAACGAAGGCCCCGGCCACGTCCCCATGCACCTGATCAAAGAGAACATGGAAAAGCAGATCGAGTGGTGCCACGAAGCGCCCTTCTACACGCTCGGCCCGCTCACCACCGACATCGCCCCCGGCTACGACCACATCACCAGCGGCATCGGCGCCGCCATGATCGGCTGGTACGGCTGCGCCATGCTCTGCTACGTCACCCCGAAGGAACACCTCGGCTTACCAAACAAAGACGACGTCAAAACCGGAGTCATCACCTACAAACTAGCTGCCCACGCTGCCGACCTGGCCAAAGGCCATCCCGGCGCGCAGTATCGCGATAACGCAGTTAGTAAGGCGCGCTTCGAGTTCCGCTGGGAAGATCAATTCAACCTCTCGTTGGACCCGGAAACCGCGCGCGAGTTCCATGACGAGACGTTACCGCAAGAAGGCGCGAAGACGGCGCACTTCTGCTCGATGTGCGGCCCCCACTTCTGCTCCATGAAAATCACCGAGGATGTGCGCAAATACGCAGCCGAACAGGGCATCGCGGAGGCGGAAGCCCTTGAATCAGGAATGCAGGAAAAAAGGAAGAATTCCAAGAACAAGGTTCAGAACTCTACGCGAAGGCGTAATCTTCTCTGGGGAGCGCACGCGCCTCGCGTGCTGGCGACGGCGCCCCCCGCCGTCGCGAACTCTTGTTTTCACTCGCATCCGCATTCCCACTGCGATAACGATATCCCGTGAGCGCACGCGAACTCATCGAAAGAGAAATCGCCAACTTGCCGGAAGACCTCCAGCGTAAGGTTTACGATTTCGCCGTCTGGTCTAAAGACGAGGATCGCCGAGGAGCCGTTTAACGGAGTTGCTCTGAGCGAGTCCGTCCTCGCGCGCGATTGGAATTCACCTGCAGAGGACGCGGCGTGGGCAAGCCTGTAGCGGGCGAAGTCATCGATATTCCGTTTCCGCAGACGGATCTCGCCGTCGGTAAACGCAGACCTGCACTAGTTCTTGTCGATCTCCCCGGCGACGATCTCATCCTCTGTGAGATCACCACGCGTCATCGGTCCGACAACTTTTCCGTTCCACTCGAGAATTCCGATTTCGAGCGCGGTCAGCTCGCCCATCCGAGCTTTCATTCGACCAAACCGGCTGTTTACGGTCGAGCAACGCGTGATCCTTTATTCTGTGGGCAAGGTGAAGGCGGCCAAGCTCGATCAGGTTTTGGCAAAGGCTCGCGCTCTTTTCTGAAACGACTCGCCACCAGCGACGACGATGATATAGATTTTGCCGGCAGCTAATCGATCCATGAGCACGAGAAAAACAAAGGGTGCGAAAAAGACGCCGGCATTTGTCGCCCGGGCAGAGCGAGCATTCGCGCGGGTCGCGCGTTAGGTCCGCGCAGAAAGCCGTTGTTCCGGATTGCCTTTGGCTGTCTTTTCTAACGAAAAGCCCCAAGCCGGAAAAAGGAGAGGGCCGAGTGTCGATCGTAAGCTCTGAGTGCTATTTTGTAATCTCGGCAATTTCAAACGGCTGCTGTGGCGAATTCCGGTTCTTGCGCTGACAGCATGCCGAGATTGTCAGACTGAGCCGAGTTTTCACCCTCCTTCGGCGCGGTATTTCGTTAGCAATACCTGAAAGCGTGGATCGTTGCGAATCGAGTCCCAGACGGGATCGAGCTTCAGCGTCGCGATGGAAACCGTCTCGCCGCCCGGGCCTGACAAGAGCTGCTCGAGATGTTCGATCGCTGATTGCGTTTCGCCAACCTGCGCTTCGACTTGCGCCAGCCGCTCGAGATGAAACGCCCCGACGATGACATCACGCGACATCGACAGTAATTCGACCGCCGTCCGCGCCGCTTTCAGTGCTTGGTCCTTCTCGCCGAGGCCGGCGTAAGTCAGCCCAAGATAGCTTTGCGCATCCGCGGTTTGTTGCGGATTTTTTAGCAGCTCTTCCAATTGTTCCTTCGCTTCCAGAAAAGCGGCGCGCGCCGGACCGCTTTCTCCTTTCCTCGTTAGGGCCTGCCCGCGCAACAGACTCCGGGGGACAACACTATGTTCCCAGCGCGTCATGAGCCACTCGGGCGATTGCGCGATTGCCGCCAGCGCCTGGTCAGGATGCCGCGTGATCATGGCTAACTTGAAACGGAGAAGTGAAACCGTTCCCTGCGGATCGGTCCCGGCTGGCACGGCCTCGAGCATCCGGGCGGCGGCCGCGGTATCTCCGCGGTAAATAGAGTTCGCGCTTCGTTGTTCCATCGCCTCGACGTCGTCGGGAAAAATGGCGAGAGAACGCCCGTAATAGGTGTCGGCCTCCGCATAACGGCGTAAGGCGGTGTAGGAGTTGGCGATTTCGCGCGGCAACGTCGAGTCGCGCGGATCGAGCACCATCGCCTGCTCTAACTCTGGAATCCCGCGGTTTGCCACGCCCTGCCGCCGGTGCACATAACCGAGCGCGGCCAAAACCTCCGCGCTGTTAGGCAGGCCGTGCCGCGCGGTACCAAATTCCTTTAAAGCCGCTTCGTAATCACGATGACACCAATAATGGACATAGCCCATGGCGAGATGCGCCTCGGGCAGGTTTGGCTGCAAAGTCAGCGCGCGTTCCGCGGCGGCGCGCGCCTCTTCCACGATCGCCGGACTGTTATCGACGTTATACCAATGCAGGTAACTCAAGAGGTAAGACATCCGCGCGTAGGCCAGGGCGAAATCGGGATCGGCCGCGACCGCCCGGCGGAAGTGGTCCGTAGCTGTCCTGCCGTCTGCGGCCGGATCCCTGGAAGCGCTGGTCTGGAGTTGATTGAAAAGATACTGGCCTTTGAGAAACAGGTCGTAGGCTTCAGGATTCCTGGTCGGCACGTTCGCAATTCGCACTGATTCCGCGGGCAGGAGCCTGGCCTTGAGGGCATCGGCGACCGCCTGCGCCACTTCGCTTTCAACCGAGAAGATATTCTTGATTTCGCGATCGTAACTCTCGGCCCAGAGGTGCGAATCACTCTCGGCCTCGATCAACTGCACGTTGACCCGCATCGCGCCGGCTGCTCGCTGCACACTGCCTTCGAGGATGTTGGCCACGCCAAGCTGCTTGGCGATCTCACGCAGGTTATCCGGCTTGCTCGCGTAACGCATGGTAGAGGTGCGCGAGATCACCTTGAGCGCGCTGATCTTGGCCAGCCGGGTAAGGATTTCGTCCTGAATACCGTCGACGAAATAGGCGTTGTCCGGATCGCGGCTGAGGTTTTCGAAGGGCAACACGGCGATCGATTTCGCGGGGATGACGGCAGGAGCAGCCACGGCCGGAGGAGCAGGCGGCTGAGTTACGTTCGTTAGGCGAGGGCGGAGCAATTGAAAAACAAAAAGTCCGGAGGCGATCACCGCGACCGCGATGGTCACACCGACAAGCTTCCGCCCCGTCTGGCGGGTGATGGACTCGTTAGGTGCGATTTCCGATTCCGCCTTGATCCCTTCCGGCGTGATCTCGAAGGCCCAGGCGAGGACCAGTGCCACCGGAAAACCCAGAGCCAGAAGGAGCACGACAACGCGCACGGCCCAGTTTGGGATATCGAAAAAGGGAAAGACTTGAGTGGCGATCTGAATCAAGAGCCACGAGACCACGGCATAGGCGACGGCGACCTTGTAGACATTGCGCCGTTTCAGCTCGGCGAAGAAGTTGCGCTCGCTCATCTCGACTGGCGGCGATCGTATCAGGAAACGTTGCGCTGAACAGTGCGCTGTTTTGCGACGCAATTCCCGGTACGACATCGCGGTCTTAGCTCGCGAGCGCGGTGGCTGAAGGCAGCAGAAGTGTAGTCAGGCCCGTCCGCGCGTAATCGGGGTGACGGGGTTAAATCGAAAGCCCAGCATCTCGAGATTCACGGCTGACCCCGTCTCTAGACCCAGACTGACCGCACTCGCCGGTGCCGCAGCCGAAAACTTTGTTAGGCCGAAGCCGGTGGGATCTGCTCGATCGCCTGGTAAAGTTTTTGGGCGTCGACCGGCTTGGTCAGGTGAAATTGAAAGCCGGCTTTCATCGTTTGCGCGACGTCGGCTTCCATTCCGTAGCCCGTAAGAGCGATGCCGACCGCGCGCGATTTCGAGCTCAACGCTTGCATCACTTCGAAGCCAGTCCCGTCGGGTAGACCGAGATCGCTGATGATAATGTCGAATTCGTTCCTCAGCCCGATCGCGATGGCGTCTTTCTTGTTGTGAGCAAGCTCGACGTAATGCCCACGTTTGCGCAGCAGTCTCGCCATCAAGGCGGCCGTGGTCGCGTGATCTTCCACCAGCAGGATGCGGCGGCAACCGGTCCCCGTCTGGGGCGCCGCGGCGACCTCAGGCGCGATGGAGCTACCCTTGATTGCCGGTAACTCAAAGACAAAGGTCGCACCCTGACCGACGCCCTCGCTTTCGGCTCGAAGCGACCCGCCGTGCAACTCCGCCAGCGCGTGCGAGATCGCGAGTCCCAGGCCGAGGCCACCGAAGGCGCGGTTAATATCGGTGTCTCCCTGTTCGAAGGCGTTGAAAATTTTCGGCAATGCTTCCGGCGCAATTCCGATACCGTTATCGATGACTTCGACGCGGAAAGTGTTGGCGTCCGGATTTTCCGTTCGGATAACAATGCGACCATCCAGCGCGGTGAACTTGACCGCGTTGCGGATCAGATTCCAAAAGACCTGCTGAATCCGCGCCGCGTCTCCGTCGATGAAATGCCGGGCGGCGCGGAGTTGGAGATCGATTTGGGGTGGAAGCGAGGAGGCATCGCCACGCACCACCGCAACGGCTTCTTCGAGCAGCTCGTGACCATCTACGACTTTTCGCTGTAACTGCACCTTCCCGTTTGCGACGCGGGTCAAGTCGAGGAGGTCATCGATCAACCTGGCCTCGAGTTCGACGTTGCGGCGGATCATGGAAATGTCGGCGCGGATTTCCGGCGGGATGGTGGGATCGGTTTCCATCGCGCTCGCCGCCATCAACACCGGATTCAGCGGCGTGCGCAGTTCGTGACTGAGGACGGCCAGAAAGCGATCTTTCGCGGCGTTCGCACGCTGCGCGTCGGCCAGCGTGTGGCGCAATTCGTTGCGCGCCTTATCCAGCGAACCAGCGAGTAATTTCGCCTGCGTCGCCGCCTGTTTCGAGATGGCGGTATTCCCTTCTGCGACCGTGGCGATGCGCTCGCCTTCGAAAGCCGCGGCCAGGATCGGGAGCAGCAGGCTGATGTCGACGCCGCAATCGAGGTCATGCTCGCCGCCCAGAAGGACGATGACGGAACCGTCTTCTGCCGCGAAGCCGGTGGCGCGCGTGTTCGCGCCGAGATTCGGAAACGGAAGTTCGGCCTGGTGCGAAGAATTCTCCAAGCAGCTTTTCAGGAACGCCCGCCAGGCACTCGCATCCGGCAGCGTTTGTGGAAAACCGGACGCGGGGAGCAGAATTTCCAGCTCGCGGTCGGGAGTGAAAATCAGCAAGTCGTCGGCGCCCGCGTGCGCGGCCAGAGCTTTCGCGGCGGCGCCGCGCCCGTCCGGCTCCGTCAGCGCAGCGACCAGCGAGAGCAGTTGCCCGCGCGGGGAAGCTTTTCGGTTAAGCCGGCAGGACGCAAACGACGGCTGTGCAGTTATGGAAGCCGTTGAATTGCCCCGTCGTTCTGGCGACTTGCCCATACGTATTGCAACCTGCGAACTGCGTGTCCCCAAGCACTTCCTTCAGGGCATCGAGTTCATTCCCGAACTCGCGGCCCATGCGTAAGCGCGTCGCCACACAATCGAAAAAGAGAGCCACGCCCGGCTCGTGTCCGTTGAGTTGATCGACCGCGGAGCGCGTCGCTTTTGCCGCCGCTTCTTTTGCGGAGGCGACGTCCGTGCTCATCAGGCAAACGGCGGCACCCTGTGGAATCTCTGCGGCGCAAAGCACGGAACCATCCGGATTCACCGCCAGCGGCACGCGCAACTTGTAGCCATCGCCCATCTCGATCCCAAGAATATTGTGGAGAAAAAATGGCATCGGGTCGGCCTGATCGAACGTCTGGCCGGTGCTTTCCGCGTGCTCGCGGAAAACATCGAGGATCGGCGAAGCGTTCAGGCTCACGAGCACGGCGCCGCGCGATTCGGTCACGCGCATCGGCGCCGTCGCCGGACTCCAGCCGTGACGAACTCCGATGCCGATCGGTTTTTCGGAAATAATCTCCAGCGCGACGGCCGCATCACTCGCCAGCTCGTTCCCGACGAAGACTTGGGTGCGGCGGAAATTCGCGTCGTCGCCCGCACCGCCGCCGAAGAATTGGTGACTACCGCCCGTCTTCAGTGTCAGCTCCTCGATCAATTCGTCGGCATGTCCGGCGAGCGCATCGGTCAAAATAAGCGCGGAGCAATACTCGTTAGACCCTTCCTGCCCGCAGCGAAAACCCCGCACCATATCTTCCGCCGCTTTCCGCCGATCGCGGCTGATGCCACGCCCGATCCCGACGGCGAATTGCAAAGCAGAGGAACAGATCGCGACGGCGCAAGCCTTCCCATCGCCATGGGTGTCATTGGTAAATTCGCCCGCCGACGAACAGCCGACGATGATTTTGGCGCCGCTCCGTTCCACCACGGCTCCCACGACGGTGGCGACGTCGTATTTCGGCGAGACGAAAAGAATGACGGCGTCCGGCGGCCGGCCTTCTAATTGCGCGGTGATTTGCTCGCCTAACGACGCTCCCGCTTCGCTGCTGTCCTCCAAGCTGGTATCGACGACGACGCTTCGAGTTTTCACAGGATTGCCCACGTTCATGAAACGCACTCTCGGCAGAGGTCGGACTTATGCAATTCCGCAGGGAGTTGCGATTATTTATCGCGCTGGGATGCAAATTCGAAACAGCGGCGCACCGTCAGCGGTTGCATGAGGTCGCCTCATTTTTCGGACTAGCGGTCACGGTCGAACCTGCCGGGGTCGTGGCTCAGGAGAGGGCGAAAAGGTCGTAAGCGAGGCTGGTGTTGTTTTAGCGGCGCAACTGGCGATCAGCTGACGGCGTGATGCGACTAATGAAGGCCGGTTAGCAGTATGGTCCCAACCCGACGACGGCTCAGGGTGGTTCGACGTGCCTTGGAACAATCCTTCTCATCCATGAGGACACGACGCTAAGGCGAAATCAGGAGAGGATGAGGCGAAATGACAGGACGATGAGGCGAAATTACGACTTCATGAGGCGAAATGACAGGGCGATGAGGCGAAGTGACGACGTCATAAGGCGAAATGAAGATGTCATAAGGCGAAATGAAGATGTCATAAGGCGAAATGAGGGTGTCATAAGGTGAAATGAGCGGTTCATGAGGCGAAATCATCGTGGCATTAAATCGCATCAGCTCGGCATCAGACGAGGAAGCGCGGCGCTCCGGCCTCGTAAGAAGTGCATGATCCCGCGAAAGCGAGTCATGGAATCACCAAGGTGCGGCCGACAGGCGGAGATGCCGTACTTGCAACTAGCGTCGGGAAGGAGTGAAGCAGCCCGCGCTTCGATGAAACCGAAGAGGCGGTCGGACGACTCAAACCACCGTGTCTGCTGGCGAGGGAGCCTCGGCCACAGCGTCCGGTTCGCTCGCTGGTGCTGAATCCTCTGGTTTGGTCTCCGGCACCACGATGCCCTCGGGTTTCCATAAACGGGCAGGGTGCGGTCCGTGACTGCGCTCCAGTTCCTTGATCTTCCCCTCGCGCTTCATGCGCGTGAGCACAGTGGAGATGGCGCTGTGCCTCATGTCGTAGCCGTGCTGCAGGAGCAGCGCGGAGATGTCGTGGAGGGTAAACTCCTCCGGCAGGCGCTCCAGCGCCCAGCGGACACGGAAAGTCTCGCCCCCATTGTCACGCAGATCGGGGTGCACATAGCGTTGCACCGTCGGCCGGAGCTTGCTCTTGCCGCACGAACGGGCGCACTGACCGTCGGCGATCTGCCGCTGAAATGAGCGTGACGTTTTGCACCGGCAATTGCACCCTGCGCTCATGCGTGGTCATTGCTGGTCGATCCTCGGAGCAGTCGTCGCCTGGGCCGCGACCACTCATGTCTCGGGCGGAGTCGCGGATTCGTATCTGGATGCCTATTTCGGGATGTTCCCGACCCGCGCGACCGAGGCCGGTAATCATGCGTTCGACAGCAAGCTGGAAGATTTTTCGGCAGAGCAGCTGGGGCGCTGGATTGCCTTCAACCAAGCGGAACGCAGCCGGCTGACGAAACTGCTGAACACCCCTGATTTGCCGTTCGACGATCGTCTCGATGCCGAAACGTTGCTCGCTCAGGTAGAGCGTGAACTCCACGAGCAGACGGTGCTGCGCCGGCCGCAGCGCGACCCTCTCTACTGGTCGGGGCCGATCGCCAATGCCGCGGTCTTTCTTTTGGTGCGCGATGATTTGCCCTTGGCCGAGCGGCAACAACGGGTTCGAGCACGCGCGCGCCTCTTGCCGGCGTTTACTCGCGAGGGCGGCGAAACCCTCTCCCGCGCGCCCAACGACGAGGTCGCGCCGGAATTTTGCACGATCGCGGTGGGACAGCTACGCTCGACCGCGACGTTTTATCGGGAGGGATTCGCGCAGGCTGTGGGCGACAGCCCGGAAACGCGCGCGGAAGGCCGGAAAGCAGCGAGTGCGATCTCGGAACTGGCTGATAACATCGACAAGCTTTCGCAACGTGCGACCGGGTCGCCGAAACTCGGCAAGGATTATGCCGCCACATTTCGGCTTGGAACGGGGGTGACTGAGCCGGTGGCCGAGGTCCTAAAACGCGCGACTGCTGATCTCGCGGCCAAGAAGAGTGAGGCGGCGGTTTTCGGGCGCAAAGTCTGGCGGGAAGTGATGCAGAACGAGGAACCGCCAAAAGACGATGCCGCTTTGCTGCGCCGGTTATTCGATCGCGTGGCCGACGACCGTGATACGAATGTCGAAGCATATGCTGCACGCTGGCGAGCGAACGTGACCGAGATCGAGAAGTTTGTGCGCGACAAACGCATCATGACCCTGCCTGATCCGCTCACGCTGGTCGTGGACCGGGCGCCGGCCTATTTTGTGGGCCAGAGTGTTGGCGGCGTCTATGCGGCCGGACCGTATGCGCCGGAAGCGAAGACGATTTTGTTCCTGCCCGTGCCGCCGCCCGAGGCGACAGCGGAACAGCGGGAAACGTTCTTCCGCGATTTCAACCGGCCCTTCAGCCGGATGATTGTGCCCCATGAACTGATTCCGGGCCATTACGTACAGCTCAAGTATGCCGCGCGTCATCCGCACAAAGTGCGGGCCATCTTCCCGGATCCTATTTACATCGAAGGCTGGGGGACTTTTTGCGAGCGACTTTTATTGGATCAAGGCTGGGGCGGAGCGCGGCCGCGTCTGGCTCATCTCAAGAAGCAACTCGAAAACATCGCCCGCACGATCGTCGATATCCGGGTCCATACCGAGAACATGTCGCGCGAGGAGATGGTGCGGTTTGTCAAAGAGGAGGCGCTGCAGGGCGAGCAACTGGCGAACAACATGTGGATGCGAACCCTCACGAGTTCGCCGCAGATCACCACTTACTATCTCGGCTACGCCAGGGTTACCCAGGTCTATGAGGCCGCGCGGGCTGCCGAAGGCGACAAGTTCGAGCTCCGCCGTTTCATGGATGGAATGATGCAGCTGGGTCCGGTTCGGCTCGAGCATTACCTCGAGCGGGCGCGTCCGACTAACACGAAATAAGCTGGAAACGGAAACGCTGAGAGCGGTCACTACGGGGAAGTGACCTGCGACGACTCAGGGAGACCGTGCGGGCGCCGGAGTGGCAGAAGGCGGGAGACGAAGGCGCACGGGTCCGCGCCAATCGACATTCGGGTCGAGCTGTTGATCGCGCTGCGTAATCACGATTTCACCGGCGCGAGCTGCGTCGCGGGCGACTTCTCGCGCCTGGGGAAGGAGCGCGCGCCAATGCCGACCGCCGGCAATCCGCGCGGCGTCTGACGGACAGATGGAAGAGGTGGACGGCCGCGCACGCAGCAGGGTTCGCATGGCAGCGAGCAAACGTTTGCGCTGACCCTCCGCGGAGACTTCTTCCCACCATTTCCCGCCGCGCTCGCCCAGTGCGACTTTCGCGTCCTGCACTCTGGGCCGGTCTTGCGCTCGGCGGGCGGCCATGAGTTCCTTCACCAGCTCGGCGCGCAACTTTTCCGGAATGTGCGGATCGGTTTTGCGCCAGCGTCGGCCGTTGACCACGAAATAATGAGCGTCCTCGCTGGGCATGCTGGGAAAGGTAGCAGGATGAAGGAAGCGTTATGCCGCCGGTTTCGGTTCTTCCCCCAGGCTCCAGCGCGATGCAAATCAGCCCCGGGGGTTGAAAGGCGTCAGAGCTTTTATCGACACTGCACCGCGAACCCGCGGGTTGTGTCTTCTTCACGATGGGCTTCCCGACGACGTTTGTGACGAAAGTAAGCTCGGACCCCTCGGTGAATCACCTACGCCGGCCCGGAGTAGCGGTCGGCGAACCAGAGTTGCGCGGCGGCTTCGTCGCGCGCGGATTTTAGGAAGCGCTCCCAGGCTTTGGTTTCGTGCCAGACAGCCGCCAGCTCCCACACGCAAAAGGTGGGTTTGTGGGCGCCGTCACGGGGCCAGAGGGCGAAGTCGGACGTGGCGTCGTCTTGTTTGTAGAAGACTGTCTCCCAGACTTCGTTGTTCCCGCGCCAGGTGCTGACGATGAGGAAGTAGAACCCGGTCGTGCCGCAGCGGTGCAAAATGACAAAGCCGAGTCCGCGCGCTTCCAGCGCCGTTTTCGCGAGGTAGGCGCGGGCGAGACGATCGATCTCGTCCGGCACGGGGTCGGCTTGGGGAGCGAGGCGATACCATTTCAGGAGCATACCCGGGAGCTCGAGCGGTTCCCCGGGGCTAACCCATTTTTCACCGTGCCGATACTTCTCGTCGACTCCGGGATCCGTCCGAAAAATTTCGGATAACTTCAAGGGTGTTCGGCGCGGCGGTGCTGCTTCTGGTTCCGGCATGGACATGTTTTGAATCGCTATCAGTTCTTTCCCGGATCGACCAGCGCGGCGTGCAAGCGTTGTGGCTCGACCGTTACTTTGCGGCTGAGCGGGCTATGTCGCTCATCCCTCTACTCCAGAGAGCGACCGATCACATGACTCTGCGACCCGGGGGGGGGCTGCGGCTCCCAGGCAGATCACGAATGATCCCCGCTCTACGCACCCTGCGACGCGCCTTTTCTGAACGCGCGACGAGTTTTCGCGGCATTTCGCCCGCGAATTTCGGCAAAACCGCGGTTGTGGCCCGGGAACCGCTTTCCCAGGCAGCGTGTCAGTGTCGACTCCAACCTTGGCCGCCGGCGATTTCTGCGTCGAAGCCGTCAGCCCCGATCTCCGTCTCGAGATCGGGCATGTGCTTTTTATCGACATCGTCGGCTACTCGCGCCTGCTGATCGATGAGCAGCATGAAGCCGTGCAAACGCTGAATCGGATCGTGCGCAAAACGGAAGCTTTCCAGGTCGCGGAAAAGGCGGGGAAACTGATCCGACTGCCGAGCGGCGACGGGATGGCGCTCGTCTTTATGAACAGCCCCGAGGCGCCGGTGCGCTGCGCGGTCGAAACCAGCAAGGTGTTGCGCGCTGAGCCGAAGTTCGCGGTGCGGATGGGCGTTCACAGCGGTCCGGTGAGCTGGTCGACGGATGTAAACGATCAGCCCACTTTTGCTGGAGCCGGGATCAACACGGCGCAGCGGGTGATGGATTGCGGAGACGGCGGGCACATTCTGCTGTCGAGTCGCGTGGCGGAAGATCTGGCCCTTTACCAGCAGTGGCGCCTGAGCCTCCACGATCTCGGAGAGTGCGAGGTGAAGCACGGCGGCGTCGTGCACCTCGTGAATCTCTGCAGCGCGGATTTTGGTAATCCCGTAGCGCCGACGAAATTCAAAGGCGCCGGGCCGGTGACACGATCGGCTTCGATGCGTCGCACCCAGCAGCGCTGGATTTTCGTCGCGGCCGCTCTCCTCGTGGTGGCAGTCAGCGCTGCGTTGTTCTTCCGAGGTCTTCCGGCGCGCAAATCTGCCGCCGTGCCGCTGGCTGCAGTGAGCGCGCCCGCGCCGGCCGAGGTCCCGGCCAAGAGCATCGCCGTCCTGCCGTTTGAAAACATGAGCGCCAACCAGGAGACGGCATTCTTCGCCGAGGGAATCCAGGACGAGATCCTGACCAATCTCGCGAAAGTCGCGGATCTGAAAGTGATCAGCCGCACGAGCGTGATGCAGTACAAGGCGATTCCTCGTCGCAACCTGCGCGAAATCGCGCAGCAACTCGGCGTGGCCAATGTCCTCGAAGGGAGTGTGCAGCGGAGCGGCGACCGGATCCGGGTCAACGCCCAGCTGATCAACGCCCGCACGGACGCGCACCTGTGGGCGCAAAGTTATGATCGCGAACTGGCCGATGTGTTCGCGATCCAGACGGAAATCGCGAGTGCGATCGCCAGTCAGTTGCAGGTGCAGATGTCGGACCGGGAAAAGGCGGCGCTCGTGCATTCGGACACGACCGATCTCGTCGCCGAGCGGCTTTTCCGGCAGGCCTGGCAGCTGATCGAGGTGGCCTCGAATCCGGATGCGAAAGCGAGCCTGCTGCAGGCGGTTTCGTTGCTCGATGAGGCGCTGGCGCGCGACCCGCATTTTCTGCGGGCCAACCAGGCGCTCTACACCGCGCACGTCGACCTTTACTGGCAGGGTTTCGATCACACTGCGAAGCGGCTGGAGCTGGCGCGCGCGGCGTTGGAGCAAGCGGCTAAACTGCATCCCGACGCCGGTGAAGTGCACCTGCTGAAGGCGGACTTTGCCTACAAGGCTGCTCGGGATTACGACACCGCCCGGGCCGAGCTGGACCTGGCTCGCCCCACCATTCCGAACAATCCGCTCGGCTACGCCTTTGCCGCGGCCATCGACCGACGACAGGGCCGCTGGCTGGAGTCGATCCGCAATTGGGATCACGCGATCGAGCTCGATCCGCGGAACTTTCGCTTCTTCGTGGAAACAGCGTTTACCTATCAGGCGATGCGCCGTTATGCCGACGCCGCCCGAATGTATGAACGCGCGCTGGAGGCCAAACCGGAGGAAGAATTCGCGCGGAACCAGCTGGCTCAACTTCCATTTCTCGAACGCGGCGATCTCGACCCCTGGCGGGTTCAACTCACATCGATCGTGAGCGAAAATCCCAAGGCGGCGACGGACGTGGCGAATGGCCTTTTCAATTATTCCCTCGCGGCGCGAAGCCCCGGTGGCGTGAGGCGTGCGCTGGATGCGATCCGGCCCGAAGGCCTGCGCGGCACCTCCGACAATTCGCTTTGGTCGCGCGACTGGTTTGTCGGCCTGGCGGCGCACACCTTTGGCAACGAGACGGCAGCACGCGAGGCGTTGTCGGTCGCTCGTGGGATCGAAGTGGAAAACGTGCGGGTGCAGGCAGGATATGCCCCGGCCTGGAGCCGACTCGGGCTGATCGATGCCGTCCTGGGACGAAAAGAAGAAGCCATCCGCGAAGGCCGCCGCGCGGTTGATTTGATGCCGGTGACCAGGGACGCAATCGACGGGCCTTTTTACGTCGTCAATCTGGCCATGATCTACGCGTTTCTCGGCGAGAAAGATCTCGCGCTCGCCCAGCTCGCTGTTTCCGCGCAAACGCCGGGCGGAATCAGCTATGGCGAGCTAAAGCTTTACCCGCAGTGGGATTCGCTGCGCGGCGACCCGCGTTTCGAGAAGATCCTGGCGTCGCTTGCCCCCGGTCCACGCGTGGTGCCGCTAACGGCTCATTGATTTAGGATCGGACTCGGGCGCCGCGGCATCGTCGGCCGTGCGGGCATCAGACCTGCTTGCTGAACTGGAATGCACGCAGTTCAAACGCTGGACGACTTCCGGAAGTTCAGCGCCAACCGTCTGTTTGAGGGAATTCCGCAGGACGTTTTGCAGGAGGTTCTCCAGGAGATGCAGATCGTCTCGCTCGAAGCCGGCGAAGTGCTCTTCCGTGAAGGCGATGCCGGCGATTTTCTTTATCTGGTCGGCAGTGGGTCGGTCGAGATCTCCCAGCTTCGCCCCGATGGGAGGCACGAGGCGCTCGCCACAATGAAGCAAGGGACGTTTTTCGGTGAGATGGCTTTGCTCGACGGCGAGCCCCGTTCCGCCACTGCGGTTGCAGCGGAGCCAACGCTGCTGGCGGCGGTGAACCACGCGACGTTTCATCATATTCTGGAGCTCGCGCCCAGTCGGTTGCACATGAACTTCCTCCATGCGGTGACGCAGCGGCTGCGGGCCCTTACTGCAGGGCGACTGCCGAGCGCCTGCAGCCCGCGCTCGATTGACGTCGTCCGACGACCACGACCTTTCCGCTAAGTAAATTGGAGGAATCCCCGCGGCTGCAAAAGCCTTCGGTGCGTTTGACCTTCCTGCTACCCTTTGCGCGTGAGGACTTATTCCGGGTTCTTCCTGCGGTGTGCGCTCACGATCTTGGCGGCGGGCACGAGCCTTGACGCCAACGCCGGTGCGCTGCCGAGCGAGCGACTGATTTACACGACGCTGCGGCCAGCGAACAAAGAGCTCTATCTTTTTGAGCCGGGGGGCAAGGCGCCCAGGCAGATCACGAATGATCCTGCGCTCGATTACGATCCGGTGTTTTCACCCGACGGCCGCTGGGTGGTCTTTTGCTCGGAGCGGGATGGAACTCCCCACCTCTACGCGCAGGATCTGACCAAGAGCAGCCCGCCAAAGCAGCTCACGGGCGGACCTTTCATGGCCGCCGCGCCGGCGTTCACTCCCGATGGGAAGACGCTGCTCTTTGTCAGTAACCGGGACGGGAACGCGGACATCTTCTCGATGCGGTTCGATCCGGCGAATCCTGCCTCGGCCGATCGAGGACAAAATCTCACGCACTCGTTAGGCGGCGATTATCGGCCTTCGGCTTCGCCGGATGGGAAGACGGTCGTGTTCAGTTCCGATCGCGATAGCTACAAAGAGTTACTCGACGATCCGACTGCTTCGCGGGGTTTCGAGACGGAGATCTACGCGATGAAGATCGATGGCTCCGAGGTGCGGCGCCTAACGAATACGCATCGCACGGACAACAAGCCGTTTCATTTCAACGACAACGGCTCGCCGATCTGGTCGGCGGACGGATCCACCATTTACTTCTACGCGAGTCGCGACGACAAGGCGCATCGTATCTGGGCCATGGACGCGGATGGGACGAATCCGCATCCGATCTCGCCGGCGGAGATCGACGCGTTTTCGCCTGCGATGATGCGAGACGGCCGCGTCGCTTTTTCTGCCTACAAGACGGATCCCACTTCGCCGGTGCAGCTCGGGGTGATCATGTCGATGAAGCCGGATGGCTCCGACCTGTGCACCGAGAGCGGCCAAGAGAAGGACTGCACCGAGCCGGCCTGCGATCGCACGAGTGGCCGCATGGTTTGCAGCGCACAGGGTTCGTTGCAGGGGATGGTCGGCATTTCCAACGGCCGCCCCTTTCTCGCGCGCGGCGCCAAGGGCGAGATCCAGCTGCCCGATCGTGTGCTCGAAGTGCAGGCGTTGCACCGGCAATTTTGTTCGGTGAGTCCCGATGGTCGCGAGTTACTCACCCCCCAGCTCCTGAGCGCGGTCGAAGAAAAAGACCGGCACGCGGCGAACGTCATGCACCTCGTCGCGAGCGCGCTTGACGGGACCTCGCCACGCGAAATTTTTCGGCCCGCGACATCGATCGACCTGTGGGCGACAAGCTGGTCGCGCCACGCGGATGTCATCGCGTTCACCGCCGGACCGCAGTTCGCCCCGGACAACGCGATTGTCGATATCTGGATGGTGCACGCGGACGGCACGGGCGCGAAAAACCTGACCGCAGGCAAGGCAGCCAACAACGCCTTCCCGGATGTCACGGCCGACGGTAAGGAGATCGTCTTCCGCAGCACGCGCGATGGAAACAAGGAGATTTACCTGATGCACGCCGATGGCACCAACGTGCGGCGGATTACGAATGATCCGGCGAACGATACGATGCCGTCGATTTCACCGAAGGGCGACATGATTGCCTTCACCTCGACCCGCGCGGGCGGCGTGTTCGAGATTTTTCTCCAGCCGCTCAAGGATGGGAAGCCGGATGGTTCGCCGCGGCCCTTCGCGCCGAGCACGGCGTTGAATATGCACACGCGTTTTTCCGCCGACGGCAAATGGATCGCGTTCGCCTCGGCACGCGGCTGGCTGAACGACGAGCCGGCGCTTTCGGCATTTAATCCACAACCCTACGGCGAAGTCTTTGTCGCACCCGTCGACGGAAGCTCCGAGCCCATCCGTGTGACGCACAACCGATGGGAAGACAGCTTGCCGACTTGGGGAGTGATTCCGCGTTGAAGCGATCTCGCTGCGACACGTGATCGCGAAGTTGCGCTCGCCGGGCAAAGTCCGCGGCCAGCACCTTGCCGCCCCGCTGAAAGCCCAATCCTTGCGCGCTTCTCATCCAAGGTTTTTGATTCGGCAGAGACAAATCAACTGGATGGCGACGTCTTCCAGTTATGCGAAACACCTGGCGCTTCCTTCCTACTCCCCGCGCTTTCCTGCTCTCGATCACGGCCGCGCTCGTCGTTAGCCGAGGTGGCGCGACTACCTTGCAGGAGGTGATCGCCAATAACACTCAAGCGATGGGTGGTCGCAAGGCGATCGAGGCGGTGCAGTCAGTCGCCGTAGACCTGCGCATTGTCGATCCGGATTTCACGGCTGAGGGCACTTACTCTGCCGCGCGTCCCGGAAGGATGCGCATCGACATCAAGGCGGATGGTAAGGTTGTTTACGTCGAAGCGTTCGACGGCACGCGCGGTTGGCAATGGAAAGGCAAGGGCGAAGCGACGGATGAGTCACCGCAGGGAACGGCGGCGCTGCGCCACGGTGTTGAGTTGCCGGGCCATCTCTTCGGTCTGCACGAAGTCACGAAGCGTGGCCATCAGCTTGAGCTAGTGGGACGCGAGCAGATCGAGGGAAAGAGTTACTACGCGCTGCGCTTGACCCTAAAGGATGGCTACACCACCAATCTCTACGTCGATCCTGACACATGGCTGATCACTCGTCGGCGCGACGTGCGGCCATTGCCTTCGCCCCAAGGTGCTTGATCATCATCATGCAATGAACCCATACTGGGTCATGAATCTAAAATTCAGCACGTGGTTCATCGGATTGAGTATGCTCCTGCTTTTGCAAACCGGATCGCTCGATGGGGAGATTCCTGCGAGTGAGCTTCCCCCTTCCGGGGCTGATACCGGACTCGAGGGCAAATACGATCCGCAGAATGGAATCGCGCAACTGATCCGCGACAAGAGCAGTGAATCGGCTGCGTCGAAGATTTTCGAGGACGAACATGTGCTCGTCTTCATGCCGCTGCCGGAGGAAGAGGTGGCCGTGCCGGGCCACGTGCTGGTGGTCCCGAAACGGTTGGGCGCGCGGAATCTGTTGGATCTCAAGCCGGACGAGATGTGTGCCGTGCTCGCGGCGGTTCAAAAAGCTGGGATCGCACAGAAAAATGGGCTGGGAGCAACCGGTTTCAGAGTGCAATCAAATAACGGCCTCAGCAGCAGCCAAACCGTTTATCATTCGCATTTTCACGTCATACCCTCTTTTGGCGGGAAAGCGCCTGGAACTCCCGCGCCAAGAAGGAAGCTGTCGAACGCGGAGTATAAAGACATCGCGGCGAAGCTGCGCGCAGCCTGGCCGAAATAAAATCCGCTGAGGACAGCGGACGCTACAGGGCGGTGTGCTCATCGAGCTGGCGATCGTCGTCGTCGGCGTCTTCATCGGCTGCAGGTGAATCACGCCGGTCCCAATTCAAAAAACTGTCGGCTCGCTCGCGCCGAAGGAACCTTCTAAAATAGGGCGGGATGAAACCGGGGAGATTCTTCACGGAACTGAAGCGGCGCAATGTCATCCGCGCGGCGATCCTGTATCTCGGCGCGGTCTGGGCGCTCGCGCAAGGGATCGCCCAACTCGGTCCGTCGGTGGGTGCGCCGGAATGGACGACGCGTTGGTTTCTCGTCGCGGCCGCGATCGGGTTTCCTTTCTGGATTATGTTCGCCTGGTTCTACGAATTCACGCCGGAAGGCTGGAAACGCGAAAGTGAAATCGAGGCCGGCGCGATCAGGCGGCACCGTGGGCGCAAGCTCGATCTCACGATCATCGGCGTGCTGACCGTCGCCGTGGTGCTGTTGCTGACCGACCGGTTCGTCGGGCGCCACGTCGATGAGACGATTTCCTCGCCGACCGCCGAAAACTCGATCGCGGTTCTGCCCTTCGTAAACATGAGCGAGGATAAGGAGAACGAGTATTTCTCCGACGGCATTTCCGAGGAGTTGCTGAATCTGTTGACCAAGGTGCCGCAGTTGCAGGTGGCGGCGCGGACTTCGTCCTTTTCTTTCAAGGGCAAGGCGGTAGAGATTCCGGAAATCGGGCGGCAATTGCATGTCGCCCATGTGCTCGAAGGCTCGGTGCGCAAGAGCGGCGATCGCGTCCGGATCACGGTCCAACTCATCCGCGCGGGGAAAGGTTTTCATCTGTGGTCGGAGACCTACGACCGCCAGCTCGATGACATCTTCAAGATTCAGGACGAGATCGCGGCCGTGGTGGTCAGACAGCTGAAGGTCACGATCCTTGGCGCAGCGCCGACAGTCCGCGAGACCGATCCCAAGGGTTACATGCTTTATCTGCAGGCGGTGCAGCTGGGACGTCAAAACACCCCGGAGGCCTTTACGCAATCCGATGGACTCTATCGACAGGTGCTCGCGATTGACCCGCGCTATGCCCCGGCCTGGCGCGAGCTTTCGAGAAATTTCACCAACGAAGCGGACGCCGGACTGCTCTCGAACAGCGAGGGCTACGCTCGCGCGCGGGAGGCGGGCGAGAAGGCCCTGGCGATTGATCCAAACTACGCTTCGGCGCACTCCGGCCTCGGTTGGATCGCAATGGCGAACCATGACTTCGTGAGCGCCGCAAAACACTTCGAGCGCGCCCTTGCGCTGGACTCGAAAGATCTGAGCGTGCTCGGCAATAGCGCCGCGTTTCTTCAGGCCATGGGTCGGGTCGAAGAGGCGCTGGCGATCCAGCAAGCGCTTGTGCGGCGCGATCCCGTAAACGTGACCGCGCTGTATAACCTGGGCTACACCCAGCGAGTGATGGGACAGGGTGATGCCGCGATCGCGACCTACCGCCGCGTTCTCGGTCTCAGCCCGGGTTACGCCAGCGCGCATTTTCAGATCTGCGTTGCCCTGCTGCTGAAGAACGATGCCCGTGCCGCGCTCGCGGAAATTGAGCAGGAGAGTAATGACCCCTCCCGGCTGATCGGCCTGCCCTTGGTTTATCATGCGCTCGGGCGCAAGGCGGAGTCGAAGATCGCGCTCGCTGGATTGATCGCCCAATTCGAGAAGGACTGGTCTTACAACATTGCGCAGGTCTACGCCTTCCATGGAGAGGCTGACAAGGCGTTCGAGTGGCTCGACAAAGCGGTCGCCTACCATGATCCCGGTCTCTCCGATATTATAAGAGAAAACCTCTTTGATAACATTCACTCAGACCGGCGCTGGCTGTCGTTCCTGCGCAACCTCGGTCTTGCCCCTGAGCAACTCGCCCGGATCCAGTTTAAGGTCGCCCCACAACCATGAGCGAGGGAAGGGACTTCGAGTCGGTCCTTAAATCCTGCACAAAAGTCTCCGGACGGACCGCCAAGGCATCGGCGCTCTGCCTGACTATCTCCGCGTCAGACCGCTCGCCGCTTGCCGCCCAGCAGGACGCCCAAGCCGCAAAGGACTGACGAACCGATGTGCATCCAGATCGGAGCCTGCGCTTGTTGCATGGCGTCCATCATTTTGATGTCGCCGGTGCGCGGCTTAGGCGTGTGATGCTTTCATCGCTTGGTTAGAGCGATCCAAAGCAGCGTAATTAGAAAACGTGCCCGGCTGGAAATCCGCTCCATCCCCACCGCAAACCAAAGAACAGTCATCAATCCCTATATCTGTCCGGCAGGTTCTTATTGATCGCATGGTGAGCGGCGTCATGTGCGGCTTCGCGCGCCTAGAGAAGCAAGGTGCGCCAGCGCCCGTTGGCGGTGTCGCGGGCACCCTTATCAAAAGGAGTGATTAGCGAGTTGAAAGATGGCGCTGGCGCAGGCTTTGGAGGCGATTTCGAGGACGGCCGGGTCGTTGTTGTCGAGGTTATCACAGAAGCGCCCCGGGAGATCGACGCAGCCGCCGTCGAAACTGGGAATCTTCCCTTCGTAATTTCCCAGCACTCCGCCCCAGATGGCCACTTCCGGCGCCTTCTTGCAGCAGTTCTGCTGAGTCAGGATGCCGGTGTTGGGGATGCCGATAAGACTAAAAGAGTTCGAGTCAGTACCTTCATTGCCAAACGGGGCCGGGCGCGACGGGATTCCCACCCGGCTAAAGTAGTCGGCGAAGGCCTGGTTGCCGACTACTGACTGTGGGACAACGTTGGCCGGGAAGCGGCGGACGTTAGGCGCGAAAGCCGGATCGGCCACGAGGTAGTCGTAGTTCGGCGTGGCCGTGACATCGACGTCGACGTCGAAGGCGATCCGCTGACGCTCGGCCAGGCTGAGATTCTCGGTGTAATAACGCGAACCGAGGAGGCCGATCTCTTCTCCACCGAACCAGATGTAGCGGAGACGATTTCGGGTCGGAGTCTGCGCCATCTGCAAGGCGATCTCGAGGATGGTGGAAGAGCCGGAAGCGTTATCCAGAATGCCGGCGCCGAAAATGGAGTCGAGGTGCGCATCGACGATCACGACATGGTCGGCATCGCCGAAAGGGGACTCGGCAATCAGGTTGTAATCGATGCTGGATTTTTCCGTCGCAGGGAAATCGAGCTGCGCCAGAGGCGGGGAGCCCGCCTCACATTGCCGGCGCAGTTCCGCGCCGACGGCATGGGAGACCATGCCGATGACCGGAATGGTCGCCGGGCGGGTCAATCGGACTTGGAAAGCCGAGCCATCGTCCGGCCCGGGCGGCTCGACGGGGCAGCCCACGGCAGCATGGTTGTAGAGAATGACCGCGGCCGCCCCAGCGGCGGCGGCGCGAGTGACCTGCGTGTCATAACTGCCCGAGCCGCGGACGAGGAGCGCAACGTGACCGGGCACAAAGCCGGTCCATTCTTCGGCCCCGGCTCCGCTGCCCGAGCCACCGACCGTCTGGAGAGGTGCGGAGATGGCACCGCCCGCGGAAAGCCGGGCGACAAACCAATCCTGCTCCCGGAGGTAGGACTTGCCCGCCACCGTAAATTGCGGGTTCGCGCCGAGATCAACCTGGCGAAAGAGATAAGGCTGCACCGTCACGCGGTAGCCCGCCCCCCGCATCAGCCGAGCGACGTAATCAACGGAAGCCTTGTAGCCGGGCGTGCCCGTGTCGCGGTTGCCGTGACCATTCGCGTCCGGATTTTCATCGGCGATCCGCTGGAAATCGACCAGATGCTGCCAGAGCGCCGCTCCGTGAATGGCAGGCGACCAGCTTCGCCGCCGGCTCGTTCCCCGCGACGGCCCCGCTCTTCACCACACTCGCGGACGCCGGGGAGAAGCCCAGAGCACAGGCGAGCAAACCAGCGGGCAAAATCTTCGGCAACGGGAATCGTGTCATAGGACTGCGAGTATCAGCTCTGGCGCACGGTGTAAAGGAATCTAAGGTTTCGAGTAGGGTCCGAATAGGGTCCGAATAGAGGTCAGTTCTATCGAATCGGGGCCAGTTCTAAGTATCACCAATTAGAGCCGAGCCGTCTCTTCAGCTTGAAAGAAGTTTCTTATACTTTCTTCAGAGTTCGAGCTAGCCCGCTCGAGTCGTGTGATTCTCGCGCTAAGCGGCTTCGGACGAGGAATTAGTCACCGAAACGGATCCGCCCGGGCATTCGGACACAGAAGTCCGACATGCTTCCAGGGTGCCTACTTGGCCGATCCAAAGAAGGTGAAGTTTTCCAGGGCAGGCGAGGGGACATCGAAGCCGCCGCGCGGCGGGCGGCTCGAGAGAAGTGAAATATTGGGAAGAACTCTTGCGCGCCAGCCCGGCTTCTTGTTAGAAAAATTTCATGGTTTTTTCGATTCGCTCCGCTTTTTTGTCTCTGCTTCTGCTTGCCGGTGGGCTGTTTACGGCGGCTTCGCTTCAGGCCCAGAGCCAGGCGGCGTTCACTTTTACCGGGGGCAATAATACTCCGCTGACCCTGACGCTGGCGGCGCCGGTGATTTACACGATCACTGCGGGCGGGACGAATGGTCCGCTCTTTGTGCTCCAGAATATCGCGAACGAAGCGCTGGGTTATCAACCGGCGGTGACTGGGTCGTTGACCTATTCGATCGATGGGGGTGCGCTCCAATCGATCACGGTGCTCTCGGCAGGGAACATTCACGTGGGTAACATTCAGCTAACCGACTGGTATCTCTTCGGGGATAACGCTTTCTCGGGGACGGTTTTCCAGGTGGGTGATGTGGTGACTCTTTTCTCGGGGAGCATCACCACGAGCGGCGTGCATGCGAACTTCCCGGCGGCGCCCCCGGCCAGCGGATTGTATTCGACCTTCATCGCCGATGGCACGGGCACCAATATTTCCGCGGTGCCGGAACCGGGCAGCCTGGCACTGCTGGGCATCGGCGGAGGAGGTTTGTTGTTGGCCTCACGCCGCGCTATCTCACGGCGTGGTCGCGTTCCTCAGCGCTTCCGGCTTTTATAGCTCTGCCCAGGAAGCGAGGCGGTGCGGTGAGAAATCGTCGATCGGGTGGCGCGCAGCGAAAAGCTCCCGACGCTGGCGCACGGTCAACCGATGCATGAGGAAGCGAAGAGTCTGGGCGCGGCGGTTACCGGACTTCGGCGAATCGACATCCTTGGTGAGATGCCATCGGTGACAAGCCGGACAGCAGTAGGTGCGCAGGTCGGGGGTGCGGCGATGGCCCCGGTGGCGCCGTAAAATCTGATTTTTGACGCTGAGCGCGATCTTCTTGGTGGGATAGCGTACTTTCGCGCGACACCTCTCCTGCTCGATCTCCGAGACAAACTTTAATGGCAGGATCTCACTCATGGCACGATCAGAATCTCGGATCTTGAGAGAAAAAATCGTGCCAGATTCCGCGGTTTTTCTTGGCCCTCAGCGCGGCCGGAGGGACCTGCCTCCGCAGGTCTGCGGACGAGCAAAAGCTCGTCCATCCGTGGGTGCCCAGCAAAATCCGCTGAGCGTCGCGGACACCCCAGCGCATTGCCGGAACTGTTAGGTCGCGCTGTGCTGAAGGACGCTGCGGCGGATGCGCTCGAAACTGTACCTGGCCAGCTCGAGCGGCTCCTTGCGGTCGGTGGTTCGCAGGTGCTGGAGCAGGCGCTCGCGCCGGGCTTTCTCGGTAGGCTCGGCGACGCGCTCGATGAGCTCGCGCAGATCGGCTTCGGTTTGCTCCAGGGTGTCGTTTTTCAGCGAGAGCAGGGCCAGGCCAGCCATGGGGAAACGCTCGAAAGCATCGAGCAGGAAATCGCGACAGGCGGGGCTGTGGCGGAGGTGGAAGCGGATGTTCTGTTCGACGCCGCGAATAGGATACTGCGGGAAAGCGGCGGAATGGATGATGGCCGACGCCAGGTTGTCGAGGAGCAGCTCGGCCATGGCTTTGACTTCGTCGCTGCTCGCGCGATCGCCTTCTTCCCAGGCTTTGTTGTCATAGAAATAGGGACGCAGATAAGGGCGCTGTACGAGCAAGGGGAGGTGGTCGGAGGTCTCCATCATCGCGCGCTGCACGAGCTGAATCTCCGGCTGCTGCCGCGCGTTCTCGAGCTGGCGCTGCGCGGTTTCCAAGTTCTGCCTCGCGGCCCGGAGTTGTTGCACGAAGACGGAGAAGTTCAGCAGGCCGGTGACGACGAGCAGGAGGGTGGCGCCGATGGTGAGGATGGGAAGCCAGGTCGCCGTGTCCATTGGAAGAAGGTGCCCGGAGGGTAAGCGTGTTGGCGCGAAGTGTGAATCGCGAGTTTTGCGAACCGACACGATCCCTGCTCCGAGGCGAAACAAATTCAAACCGTCCCCTCGGCGGCCGGGTCCCGCCTATCGGGCCGAAGCGTGGCCGAATGCGAGGTCGGCGCGCGCCGGGACGTGAAAGGCGCAAGCGGATCGAGTAGGATCCGCGAATGAAAGCGGGTTATCAGCTGATCACGCCGGACGATCTCCGTTGGCGTCCGTCCAATCTCATGCAAATCCCGAACGCAGACTACTTGGAACGGACCGGGAGCGAAAAGATGGGGGCGCGGCTGTGGCGTCTACCGCCCAATAGTGCCAACACGCTGCACCAGCACATTCGGGCCGAGGAATTTTACTTCGTGCTCGAGGGCACCGGTCGCATGCGGGTGGGCACCGAGACGCTCACGGTGCCGAAGTATGGCGGGGTTCTCGTCCGACCGGAGGTGCTGCGCCAGGTCTTCAACGATACCACCGCGGAAGTTCTCTGGCTGATTGTGGGCGCTCCAGAGGAGCTGGAGTTCCTCCAAGGCTCGAAGTCGGAGATGGACTTGTCGCTAATTTATCCGGTCGAGCCGAGGCAGCTCCCGAAGGAATTGGAAGGCTTCGATTGGCCGCCTAAATCGATCGCCGGCTGAATCGTCAGAGCGGCAAAGTCACATCTCGAAATCCGAGATTCGGGCGGGCGGAATCGTCCTCGCGACCGCATGGCGCGAACCCTGCTACCCGCCCATCAGGGACTCTCTCTTATGAAAACCATTCAACCTCACAAATCCTCGGACTTCAAAACGTTCGGCTTCGTTGCGCTGGGGGCCGTTATGCTCCTGTTCAGTTCCGGCTCGATGCTCGCCGCCCCGGTCACGCTCACGGTTACCCTCAGCTCAGACACTCCTCCGGGCGGCCGGATCGTTTCCCCGACCAGTGGCGATCTACGCTACTGCATTAACTACATTCTCGATCAACAGGCTCAGGGGATCACCCAGGACTATCAGGTTGTCTTTGCTCCCGGAGTCACTTCGATTCAGCTCACTGCCCGGCTGTCGATGGTGAACCTGCTGGGCTCCGATACGATCGTCATCGGTAACCCTGATCCTGCTCCGCCCGTCGTGATCACCGGTAGCTCTGGCACAGGTGGATTGTTCATTCGGCAAGGGGCGGTCACGCTCCAGAATCTCATCTTCGAGAGTCTCAATGCGACCGGCGGCAACGGCGGTGATGGCGGTGGCGGTGGCATGGGTGCGGGCGGCGCGCTCTTGGTCGACACGGCGGCGGTAACTCTCCACAACGTTGATTTTAATAACTGCTCGTCCACGGCGGGACTCGGAGGCGGTTCCACCGGTTCTGGCGGCGGCGGTGGTGGTCTGGGCGGCAACGGTGGCGCCGCGCAGGGTGGCGGCGGTGGGTATGGTGGTAACGGTGGTGAAAATTTCGGTGCCGGCGGCGGCGCGGGTGGGGATGGCGGTAGCAATTTCGGTGGTGGAGGCGGGGCCATTCTTGGCACCACTGGTGGGATCGGTGGCGTGTCTCCTTTGGACGCGGTAACTATCTCCCCTTCTTCGTTGTCCAGCCCTATTACTCCCTTTGTGGTCGGTGGCGGCGGTTACGGAAGTAACAACAATGGGGTCGGCGGAACAGGTGCCGGAGCTAACAGTGTTGGAGGGCTTGGAGGCTTTGACGGTGACAGCACGATCGGCGGCAACGGCGGTAATGGTGGTGCGCCGCAATCCGGGACTGGAACTGGCGGGAGCGGGAGCAGTTCTACCACTCTTCCCGGTTCTTCCGGCACTGACGGCCTGTTCGGCGGAATCGGAGGGGGCGGCGGAGTCTATTTCAACGGCATCACCGATGTGGGTGGCGGGGGTGGTGGCGGCGGCGGCTTTAGCGGCGGTGGCGGGGGCGGCGGCAGTGGCAACCAAAGTGGAGGCGGCGGTGGCGGCGGCGGCGGCCTCGGTGGTGGCGGCGGCGGCGGTTTCAATGCCGATGGCGGAAGCGGAGCGCCTGGCGCGGGCCGTGGCGGCAACTCCAGTATCGGAGGGGGCGGTGGTGGCGGCGGACTCGGCGGCGGCGGCGGTGGTGGTGGCTTCGGCTATAACGGCATTGGCAACGGCGGCTCTGGTGGCGACGGCGGCGGCGGCGGTGGCAGTTATTCCGGTGGCACCGGCGGTTATGGTAGCGGCGGTGGTAACGGTAATTCCGGCGGATTTGGTGGCGGTGGCGGTAGCTTCGCCACGGGCGGCTACGGCGGCGGCGGGGGGAGTTTCAACTTCGGTGGCTTTGGCGGCGGCGGTGGCAGTGACCAGAATGGCGGCACGGCGGCTACCGCCGGGCTTTCTACTCAGGGCGGCAATGGCGCTGCTCTCGGTGGCGCGGTCTTTCTGGGGAGCCCAAATGGGTCTCCCACCCTCACGCTCACGGGTAATTGTAGCACCGCGAATAACTCCACCTCCAACCATGGCGGCGGCGGCTTCTCCGGCGGCGACGATTTCTTTCTCTATTCCGGCAGCACCCTCAGTCTCGCGCCGAACGAAGGAGAAACCATCTCGCTTAACCAATCGATCATCGACGATAGCGTCCAATCCATTCCTTCGTCGCTCAGTTGGACGGCAGGGTCGGGGACCGGGGCCAGCCTGCAAGTCAACGGATCAGGAACGGTTATCCTGGGTGGAACGAACAGCTACATCGGCCCTACCACCGTCTCTTCCGGAACGCTTAGCCTTGCGAATAGCACCCTCTATGCGGGTGGAGCTGGCCCGGACAGTCAGGTCACCATTAACCTGGGTGCTACCTTAAAAGGAACCGGCACCGTCAATAGCCCCACCACTGTGTTTGGTACGTTATCTCCAGGAAACGTGATTGGCATCTTGTATCATAATGCTCCGCTCACCCTGGCTGCAGGGAGTCTCCTCCATATCGGGATCACTTCCAGCAGCACGTCGTTAGTCACCAGTACCAGCATCGCGTCGTTGGCAGGGAGCCTGGAGATTGACCTGGATCCAAACGCCCAGCCGGGATCGTACACACTTCCTCACCTCGTCTGGTCTCACCGGCACCTTCGACGTGGTCACCTTCACGGGAGCAACTCCGAATTATAAACTGTCTTATCTACCGGTCGGGGCTCCTACCTATGTGCAGTTTGAGCTTCTTGCGCCTCCGACTCCGACGCCGACTCCGGCACCTGGGCAAGTAGTAAATATTTCGACGCGAGCCAGCGTCGGCACGGGCGCCCAAGTCGGGATCAACGGGTTTATCGTTAGCGGAGGCTCGCCGATGAAAATCCTGGTCCGGGCGATAGGTCCTTCCCTGGCGGCGGACGGTCAACCCCTTCAGGGCGTCCTGTTGGATCCCGTCCTGGAACTGCATGATGGCACCGGCTCGCTGATCTTTTCCAATGACAATTGGAGCACGAGTGCGCAGGAGAGTCAGATCCAGGCCAGCGGACTCGCGCCGGGCGACAACCGCGAGCCGGCCATCATCGCCACCCTGCCGGCAGGGTCGTATACAATGGTCATCCACGGCAAGAACAACACCACCGGGATCGCACTCGGAGAGGTCTATGTCCTGCCGCCGAATGGCAGCTCGGAACTGGTTAACATATCCGGGCGCGCGCTCACTTCCGGGGGAGATAGTGTGCTGATCGCAGGTTTGATCATAAGCGGAGAAAAATCGAGACCTACCCTGATCCGCGCACTGGGTCCCACACTTCAGGCCGCAGGGGTGACGGGAGAGTTACTCGATCCCGTGCTCGATTTATATGACGGCAATGGCGCAGTCCTGGGCAGCAACAACGACTGGGCGGCGGCCTCAAATCACGTGCAGATCCAGGCCACGGGATTGGCTCCGAACGACCACCGCGAATCGGCCATTCTGATGACTCTCCCTCCAGGTAACTATACCGCAATCGTACGCGGAGTGGACGAGACCGCGGGGGTTG
This sequence comes from uncultured Verrucomicrobiae bacterium, assembly GCA_963742845.1. Taxonomy (GTDB): domain Bacteria; phylum Verrucomicrobiota; class Verrucomicrobiia; order Chthoniobacterales; family UBA10450; genus Palsa-1392. The sequence goes on from CAVUNK010000005.1 coordinate 767,460, forward strand.
CCCTACTGGAAGCCTACGCGTTGCCGTGACGAGATAGTGGACCGCTAGAAACGCATCCGAACTTACTCGTCTTCGGACAAGATCGCGCGCATTGGTGCTGAGACGTCGGGGTTCTCATAGAGCTGACTGATCGTCTCGGAGTAAACTTTGGTGAATTGCTCGTTCGCGATCAGATCCCCAAAGACAGGCGTTAGTTTCAGGAACGCCAGCTTGTCGTCTCGCGTGCCTCTTGCCGCCTGCTGCAGCACATCCGCCATCGCATCCACGATCTCGAGTTTCTTGTCGTATTGGTTGACGCCCTTGTCGCTATACAGGCACCAGGAGGCGATCACTAATGCCGCATACTGCACGCTGCCGCCGCGCGCGAGATTCTCCCGGATCGTGGGAATCAGAAACACTGGCAGCTTGCTGGAACTTTCCAGACAGATCCGGGCCAGCTTGTCCTTGATGTTCGGATTTCCGAATCGCTCGATCAAAGTATCCTTGTAGGCATCGAGGTCGATCCCTTCCACGGCGTCCAGCACTGGTGTCGCCTCCTTGTCCAAGAAACGGCGCAGATACTTTGCAAAGAGCGGGTCCCGGACACATTCGTCGATGGTTTCATATCCATAGATCGCGCCCAGGATTCCCAGCACGGAATGCCCCGCATTAAGCAGGCGGATCTTCATTTTCTCGTAAGGTGTGACATTAGGCACAAACTGAGCGCCGACCTTTTCCCACGCCGGCCGTCCGTGGGAGAAGTTGTCTTCGATCACCCATTGAGTGAAAGGTTCGCAAGTCACCGGCCACTCATCGCGGAGCCCCATGTCATTCTCGAGATACTTCATATCCGCCGCCGTTGTTACTGGCGTGATGCGATCGACCATAGCGTTGGGAAAGCGGACCTCGCTCTCGATCCATTGGGCGAGTTCGGTATCCTGTTCGCGCGCGAAGCCCAATACCATCCGACGCGTGAGATCTCCGTTGTGCTGAATGTTGTCGCAGGACTGGATGGTAAAGGCAGGGATTCCTCTTTCCTTTCGTCGCTTGAGCGCCGCCGTCAGATATCCAAACACCAACTTCGGCAGCAACGGATTCTCCAGATCGTGCTGCGCATCGGGATTGCGAGTGTCGAATTCGCCCGTGGAAGGATCCACATTGTAGCCGCCTTCCGTGATGGTGAGAGAGACGATCCTCGTCTCCGGGCTGGCCATCCGCTCGATGACCGCCTCCGGGTCGTCGCACCCCATCATGAAATCCACCAGCGAACCGATCACCCGGTTCTCGATCTTCCCGCCCGGGTGCTTCACGATCAGCGTGTAGAGAAAGTCTGGTTCTTGAGCACGCCGCGATTTTTCGGTCCGCCTCGCGCAAGCCGACTCCGCAGATTCCCCAATCGAACGCTTCGCCCGAGTTCATCAGTTCGTCGGTGTAGTAGGCTTCGTGCGAACGATGGAATCCGCCAACGCCGATATGCACGATTCCCGCCGTTACCTTGCTTCGGTCGTAAGTGGGTCTCCGATTTCCGCGGGAAGCAGAGGAAGGTTTTCCTGATTTAGCTGCAATGGTTCGGTCATAGCTTTCTCCGTTTCTAATGGTGCGGGTTCAGGGCCTTCGTGCAGCGAAACGTCCAATAGGCGGCCACAAAATATACGATGGTGAAGACAAAACCCCACGTGTAGAAGAGTGCGCGATTCTTCTCATACACGCCCATCTCCGGGCTCCAAAACATCACCATCACCGCAAGCCCCAGGATGATCGCCAGGCTGGCGCGGGAAAGTCCGTGTAACACTTTCGACAGCGCGGAGTGATCCTCGACCGCGTGCCCTTCATCTATCGCCTGTTGCGCCTGATACTCCGCAATGGCTTCGTTCTTTTTGCGTTCCGCCTCTTCCTCCGCTGGATACTTCTCCGCGGCGCCATAGCGCTTCGCGAGCAGAGTATAGACGATGATCGTGAAGACCCAGGTGGGGAGGAAAAGATAATAAAAGGACATCACATGCATGAGCATTCAGACCAAAGCCGAACACCAGGCCCGCAGCCCAGGCCGCGACTGCGGGCGTGCTATGCGTGAGCTTCCGGTAGGTCACCCAGTAGCGGGTGAATCCGATCCGCGGAAAGATCACATGCTCGGCAAAGACAATGCCACCTACCGGGACTACGATTAAGCCGGCATAAGTCAGCAGCGGCAGCATCTGTCCGAAGACAAACGGGAAGCAGGCCACGATCACCGTGATGACGCCGACCGTAAAAGTGACTCCCCTTCGTGAATGCCGGTGAAAAATGGCCTGGGCCGCGAGGCCGGCCCGGTAAAGATTCGCATTCGCCGTCGTCCAACCCGCGATGATCACGATGACATATCCCGAAAGCCCCAGCGCGTAGTAGGCGACATCACCCGGGTCGAGTTCCACGATCGTTGTCTTCATCAGCACCGCAGTGCCGGCGCCCATGATGCCCGCTGCGATCCACGCCACATAGTGCCCGAACAACATTCCCGCGCTGGTGCACAGCCCGTAGAGCGAACTCTTCGCATACCGCAGCAGCGCCATGTCGATCAATCCGAAGTGCGTGATGGTATTGGCCGCCCAGGCGAAGCCGATCACCGACACCAGACCGATGCCCGGTTCTCCGCGACTATTCACTCCCGTCCAGATCGACTGATCGCCGATCTTCATGAAATCGCCGAAGCCCAGCAATTGCGTGCGGCCCAGGACGGACTCCGCGATGGCCGGGAACAGGACGAGCGCGCCGCTGACAAACATCACGACCAGCCACGGCCCGCAGAGGCCCGAGAACTCGGCGACCGTCTGGAAGCCATACATGGCCACGAACACCACGATCATCCCAACGGCAAGTACGACCAGCACAAACAAGGCGTTAGTCGGATACCAGTCTAGCTGCGCCGGGATGTCAAAGAGCATCCGCACCGCGCCGCATGACACCGTAATCATGGCCGCCGAGATCACGGTGAAGATGAGGACGTTGGCCCAGTTGTAGAGGTTCGTCATCGAATCCCCGGCGATCTTATGCAGGTAAGTGTACAGGCTCAGCCGGGTCTGGACGGCGATGGGCGCCGTGATGAGCGTCCAGCTCAGGATGGCCAGGACGTTGCCGATCAGGAGCCCCAGCAGGATGTCGCCGGTCCTGGCGCCGAGCGCGACGAACGTGGCGCCGATGACGAACTCGGTCGCCGCGACGTGCTCGGCGGCGTAGAGGCCCAGGAAGTGCGGCCATCCATGCAGCTTGTGCTTCGGAATGGGCAACTGCTCCGGGCTCATGCCGGCAATGGATTGAGAAGATGTTTCTGCATTCATATTTGTGCCTCGGTGGAGATGCGAAGAGTTGCTGGGAAGTGGCTTGGTTAAATTGCCATTTGGTCTGGCGGCCTATGCTGCCTATGTCGGCAG
>CAVUNK010000006.1:0-91733 GCA_963742845.1 uncultured Verrucomicrobiae bacterium
TAAGAGTTAAGAATTAAGAAGTGGTGTATTGCGCCTCGAAGTCTTGATGATCGAAACGAAGATCGCCGTCAGCTCGTCGCTTTCCCGCTGCAGAGGAGCTAGCTTTTCTGGAATGACCAACTCAGCATCAACAAGCAGCTCGAGCCAGTATGCGGTTTCTTCGACTTCCTTCAAACAGTCGCCACACTTCGAAATGAACTCCGGCTTACTGCGCGCTCGGAAAGCCTCCCGATAGTTTGCTCCCACCGACGTCCCGGAACGGAGCACCTGCTTGCCAAGAATCTGTGCTTCAGTCGTTTTCGGCAGAGCCGAAAACATCCGAACGATCCGAAGCGCAAAGTTCTTCGTTCGTTCACGCAAGTCTTTCCCCGGATCTCCTGTCGCCACCTTCTTAAATCTTAATTCTTCCTTCCTAATATTTAAGCAGCGGCGCAGCGGTGCGCTCCTGCACGAAATCGAAATCGATGCCTGGGCTCAGTTCGACGAGCCGAAATCCGGACGGCGTGACTTCGATCACGGCGAGATCGGTGTAGATGCGGTTCACGACCGCCAATCCCGTCAGCGGGAAGGTGCACTTTTGCACGAGCTTCGCTTCGCCTTCCCTGGTGCAATGCTGGGTGATGACGAAGATCGATTTTACTCCCGCGACCAGGTCCATGGCGCCGCCGACTGCCGGGATGGCGTCGGGCTCGCCCGTGGACCAGTTGGCCAGATCGCCGTTCTGCGCGACCTGGAGCGCGCCGAGCACGCAAAGATCCAGGTGGCCGCCGCGGATCATGGCGAAGCTGTCCGCGTGATGAAAGTAGGCGGCGCCCGGCAGCGCCGTCACGCGCTGTTTGCCCGCATTGAGCAGCTCGGGATCGCCTTCGCCGGGCTTGGGCGCGGGGCCCATGCCGAGCAGGCCATTTTCGGTGTGGTAGATGAACGAGCGGCCCTCCGGCACAAACCTGGCGACCAGCTCCGGAATGCCAATGCCCAGATTCACATAGGAGCCGTCGGGAATGTCCTGCGCCAGGCGCTGCGCCATCTCCTCGCGCGTCCACCCGATCGCTGCCGGCTTCGTCATGGGTAGGACGCTCCTGCGGCGACGAGCTCCGATTCGTGGGCCGGGTTGGCGATGGCGACGACGCGATCCACGAAGATGCCGGGCGTGACGATCGACTCGGGGTCCAGCTGGCCCGGTTCCACGACCTCGGCGACCTGGACGATCGTGACCTTGGCCGCCATCGCCATCAGCGGGTTGAAGTTTCGCGCCGTCTTGTTGTAAAGGATGTTGCCGTGGGTGTCGGCGACCCGTCCCTTGATGAACGAGAAGTCCGCGCGGAGGCCGTGCTCAAGCAGATACTTTCTGCCGCCGAATTCCCGGCTTTCCTTGCCTTCCGCCAGCGGCGTTCCCACCGCGGACGGGCGTGTAGAACGCCGGGATTCCCGCTCCGCCGGCGCGGATGCGCTCCGCGAGCGTTCCCTGAGGAACCAATTCCAATTTCGTGCGCCCGCTTCGGTAGAGCTCGGGGAAGACGGTCGAGTTGGCGGTGCGCGGAAACGAACAGATGACCTTGGAAACGCGGCCCGCCTTGAGCAGCGCCGCGAGGCCGACCTGGCCGCTGCCGCAGTTGTTGCTGATCATCGTCAGATCGGTGGCGCCCTGGTCGATCAGCGCGTGGATGAGCTCGATGGGACTGCCCGCTTCGCCGAAACCACCGAACATGATGGTGGCGCCGTCGAAAATGTCCGAGACAGCCTCGGCCGCGCTCGCGACCCGCTTGTCGATCATTCGCGTGCAAGAGCGGCTTGAAGAGCGCCGATACTCGGCGCCTGTGCGGCAGCCGTGGCGTGACCCGGCGCCTGTCCGGGTTTCGCCACCCGCGCGTAGTGATACAAGCCGGCCTCGTCGAACAGAACGCGGTCCTCGTAGTCGTCGAACCAGAGCGCCTCGGGATTGCGGCCGACGATGCAGACCTTGCCGCGATCGGGGGCGCTGCCGGCGTTCCGAAGAATCTTGAAGATCAGGACGCCATTCTCGCTGCCCGCGAGTCCCGGTATCGCCTCGTTGGTGACCGCCGCCACTTCGGTCTTGCCCTTGTAATGGGTGATGGAAAGGCGCGCGTGGGCCTCGACGCCCGACAGCCCTTTTTGCGATTCGTTGAGAATATTCCACGCGGTCTCGATCGGAACGTTGAACGCCTTGTAGGCGACGATGTCGCGCCCGCAGAAGAAGTAGTGGTTCTCGCCGCCGGCGCGCTTGAACTCGCGCTGCAGAATGCGGAGGGCGTCCGCGTCATCGTTGATGCCCCTTCATGATCGGCGCCTGGTTCTGCACCGTGAGCCAGCCGCGCGAGGCCAGGCCCCGCATCGCTTCGCCCGTCGCGGGGACCCATTGCTTAAAGCCCTGCGCGTCCTCGATGTAGTTTCCTTCCGCATCCTTGGCGAGGAACTCGTCCGGGTGCTCGAAGTGCAGCATCATGTGCAGGCCGACCTGCGGATAGGTCTCGTGGAAGCGATCGAGCATCGAGAGGAAGGTGCGGTCGAAGCGCTGGGGATAGAACGCCATATCCTTCGTGCCGATGCGGATCGACTCGACGCCGGCTTCCGCCAGCGCGCCGAGCCAGGCCGCGATCTTGGAATTGTTCAGCACCATCGCGTCGCCGCCCGACATCAGGATCTCGCGCAACTTCTCGCGTCCGCTTTCGGGATGCACTCCGCCGTTCGCTGCCACCGCCGCGTTGTGCGCCTTGATGTAAGGGATGATGTCGGGGATCAACGCGAGACCCTTCTTCGCGATGGTGCCGTCCTGCCGCTTGATTTGCTTACGGGCGATCAATTCTTCGCGGTAACAAAAGCGGCAATGTGCCGAGCAGGTCGAAATGACGTACATGAGTCCCATCTCGTACTTGTGCAGCAGGCCCTCGACGGGGCTGTAGTCCATCTGATTGCCGGGATCCTCCGCGCCCGCCAGATCCATCGTCTCGGCGGGGTCGGCCTTGACGAGGCGCTGGATCGCCGCGCTGTTCCGGGCGAGCTCGAAGTAATGGCGCGTGATCTTCACCGGCATCCGGGCTTCAACGTCACGATCAGTGCCTTTGAGCGCTTTCAGCTTCGCCACCTCGTCTGGTGAGTAGAAGTTGAGCATGTCCGCCGGCGCCTTCTCGTTAAAGAAGGGAGCGAGCCCACTGATAATTTCCCGCTCGTAGCGGCCTTCTTCGACGCTCTCGAGAAACTTCTGCTCGCGTGCGGTGGGGACGTAGGGTTGTGATGTCATAGTTCGGTCTCCGGTGCGGAAAAATATAGGTGTCGGTCGATCAGTTCGCGATTTTAAGCTTAAATTCTCATCCGACAAAGGCATTTTGTGGTGAAGGCCGATCGTGCGCATCTGGAAATCTGTAGCGCAAGGGCGGGTTCAAGGGTTAGGACCAGAAGTCTGTGAGCGTGATCCCGCTGCCGTAGCGGTCGTGGCGCAAGCTCCAAGGGGAGCCCCGATTCCGAGTCATCCCGAGCGAAGTCGAGGGATCCCGTGACGCTGCTGGAACGCGCCTGTGCAGGAGCTTCAACGAAACCCAGCGGGATCCCTCGGCTGCGCTCGGGATGACAGTTCGAGCGTGCTGGCTTATCTTGACCGCACTCTATGAACGAACCTGTTTACATCCTCGGCGCTGGCCGAACCGACTTTAAGCGCAACCTTCGCAAAGAAGGCAAAACCCTGCGTGACGTGATCAAGGAAGCCGGCCGCCAGGCCCTCGACGACGCCAAGATCGACCCGGCCGAAATCGAAGCCGCCGCGGTGGGAAATTTCAACGCCGGCCAGTTCACGAAGCAGCTTCATCTCGGAGCGTTCGTGCCCGAGATCGACGAGAAACTTCACGGCATCCCGACGATGCACACGGAAGCGGCCTGCGCGTCCGGTTCGCTCGCCGTCCTTCTCGGTTCGCAATGGATCATGGGCGGATTTCACGACGCGGTCCTCGTGGTCGGCGCGGAACAGCAGAAGACGATGTCGTCGAAGGACGGCTCCGACGTCCTCGGTGCCGCCGCCGATTTCGAAATCGAACGGCCGATCTACGGCGACTTTATGTTCCCGAAATTATTCGGCCGCATCGCCGAGATTTACATCGAGAAATATGGCGCTTCGCCCGACGACCTTGCCGCCGTAGCCTACAAGAATTACGCGCATGCCCGCCTGAACCCGCTGGCGCAAATGCGCGACGCTGATCTCACCTACAATGACGCCTCGCAGGTCTCGGAAAAGAACCCGAGCGTCGCGCCGCCCCTCCGCGTTTCCGATTGTTCGCAGATCACCGACGGCGCCGCCGCCATCGTGCTCGTCTCCGGAAAGTATTGCGACAAACACGGCATCGATAAAGCAAAGCTGCCGCAATTGCTTGGCTTCGGTCACACCACGGATTACCTCGCGCTGGAAAAGAAAGACGCGCCCACTTTCAGCACCGCCCGCAAAGCGGCCGAAAAAGCGTTTGGCATGGCGAACCTGAAACCGCGCGACATGCACGGCGCGGAAGTGCACGACTGTTTTTCGATCACCGAGATCGTCGCCTACGAAATCCTCGGCCTCGCCGAACCGGGCAAGGGCGCCGAGCTCGCGAAAACTGGTGCGACCGCCCTCCCGCAGGTCCGCGGCGAACATGTCAGCGGCAAGATCGATTTCGAGATTCCGGTGAACACCGGCGGCGGCCTGATCGGCGACGGTCATCCGGTCGGCGCGACTGGCGTGCGTCAGGTGGTCGACGCCTACCAGCAGCTCACTGGCCAGTCCGGTGCGCGGCAAATCGACGGCGCGAAAAAATTCCTCACCTTCAACATGGGCGGCAGCCTAACGACCAGCGTCGCCATGATCTGGGGCCGGGATTAGTTGCGAATCCGGCGAGCGCGGCGCGAATCGCAAAATTGAGCGTCACCGAAAGCTCGTGCGCCGCTGCCATGGGGGAGCCGCAGAGCCGGAAGGCTCGCGATAGATTTTCAGGTAAGCCTGCGCTGGGAGCCAAGGATGCGGAAGTTTCGATAAATGGGTGGCGCCGTCGACGTCAGCGTGGCGGAGATACGTAGTTCGAAGGGAGGCGAGTCGGCTGGGACGTGCGCAGTTCACGAATTCGGTGACCACTCGGCACGAATACTGGCCGAGTTGTGTTCGACATCGCGCTGCAGCGGAACGCTGTCTCTGAGGTATGGCTCGACCGATTGCAGCACGATCTTCGATCCGGCCGGATAAGCGGAAAAACGCTGACTCAGTACTCTGTCGTATTGCTCCTCTCCGCGCGATTTTCCGCGGCCGCTGGAATTCTTGCGCCTTCTGCTGCGGGCGGCGGCGATTCGCCCGGACCGAACGCGGCGGTTGATCTCCGCTGCGGCGATTTCATTATATCCGGCCGCGTGTCCGAGAATCCTGGCATCAACGATGCAGTTGAGCGACCGAACGAACATCGATCCGTAGCGTGTTTGCAATACCGCTTCACCGGGACCGAAGCCGCCAAACCCGTAAACCTCCATCGCCATGATCCCGGCCGCGACATCCTTCCGCTGCTTCCGCGCGACCGCCCAGATAGCGAGCTGAAGTATTGCCAGGTGGTGAGCGGGTTCAGGTCGGCGCCCATCGGCATCCGGAAAGCCTGAGCCGCGTCAATGTTGTAAGTGGGCAGGCACGGCAACATGATCACGACTCCGAGCGTGGCGAAGACTCCGAGCGGCAGAGCGATCGTCCGCGATGGAAGACCAGCACGACTGGCCAGAAAAACCAGAGCGTCACCAGTGTCACCCAGCCCCGGACCAGCCACGGTCGCTCGATTCCATTTCCATCCGTGAGCAGAGAAGAGGCGACTAAACTCAGAATGAGGGCCGCGTGGGCGAGCGAGAAATATCCGGCCAGCCGGTAAGTGCGCGCGTCAGAGGAGGGCTTTTTCATGTAGGCGGCGTAGCACAAGAAATTACCCTCCGAGAGGACAGAGGCGATAGCTTTTTCCTACGCTACGGAAACGCCGCCGATGACAGCCCTGCGCGCTGTGTTACATCTGAGGAATGAGCGCTTCCGATAACGACGCCACCATGGCGGTCTTCCTCGATCTCGAAAACATCGCCCTCGGCGCGCACGACGCGAAGTTTCCCGCCTTCGACATCCGCAAGGTGATCGAGCGTCTGCTCCCGAAAGGCCACATCGTGGTGAAGAAGGCCTACTGCGATTTCGAGCGCTACAAGACCTTCAAGCGCGGCCTGCACGAAGCGGCTTTCGAGCTGATCGAGATCCCGCACATTCGGCAATCGGGAAAAAATTCCGCCGACATTCGGATGGTCGTCGACGCGCTCGATCTCTGCTACACGAAGCACCACGTCGACACCTTCGTGATCATCAGTGGCGACTCGGATTTCTCGCCGCTCGTGAGCAAGCTGCGCGAGAACGACAAGACCGTGATCGGGGTCGGCGTGAAAACTTCGACGAGCGATTTGTTCATCGGGAACTGCGACGAATTCATCTATTACGACGATCTCGTGCGCGGCGAAGAACAGCGCCAGAAGCGCGCGCGTCCGGTCGCAGCGGCCGCGGCCTCGCCTAACGAAAAGCCGGCGCGCAAGCAGCCGGGCCCGTCGATCGACCAGGCGATGAGCCTGCTCGCGAGCGCGCTCGAAGCGCTCCGGGCGGAGCGGGATGAGGATTATCAGATCCATGGCTCGCTCGTGAAGCAGACGATGAAACGCCAAAACCCCGGCTTCAACGAGCGCGCCCACGGGGTGCGCGCGTTCAATGATCTCCTCCTGGAAGCGCAAAAGCGCGGGCTGCTCACCCTCGAGAACGACAAGCAGGCCGGCAGTTACATCGTCCGCGCAGTCGAGTAGCAGGCTTCGGCGCGGATATAAACTCGGACGCGCAGAAGCGCGTCCCTCCGGAGGGACATGCTTCTGCATGTCCGCAGTGCCATTGGTTCGCGCTCCTGACTTTTTCATCACGAAACACGTGAATTAATTTCGAAAACCGAAGTCAAAAGAGAACGACCACCTGTGCGCCGCCTTCCGCGGATTGTTGCAACGAGGTCTTCCAGCGCATGGAAACCAAAGTTTTTCTCAATCGCTATCGCCTTTCGCTCGGCCGCAACGGCTTGCCGGTAGAGCTGCACCGGACTCCGCAGGGCATCACGTATCGCGCACACGAGATCGAGAGCGGACGCGAAGTGGCCGTGGAGCTGATCCCGGGGACGTCGGCGAATCCCGCGGACCGCGCGCGTCTGCGAGACGCCGCGGCGGCAGCGAAGCAGATCAATCACGCGAACATTCCGGTTTTGCGCGATTTCGATCTCGAGGACGATCAACAGGTTTACGTCACTGACCTGTTCGATGGTCACACGGCGGAAGCCTGGGTCGCGGCGCGCGGGCCGCTCCCGCTCGGCGCCGTGCTGCGGGTGGCATTGCAGGTCGCCTCGGCTTTTGGGGCCGCAAGTTTTCATCGGTTGCAACATCCGGCGATCAATCCTGGAAATATCATTTTCGTGCCGGGCCAGACCGCGGAAGGCGACTGGCCGGCGATTAAAATTCTGCACTGGCTCGGGCCGAACGAAACGCTCGCGGAAGGCGCGGACTCGCGGGCCGACGCGGCGGCGCGTTACGCCAGCCCGGAACGACTCCGCGGCGGCGAAGCTGATTTTGCCTCGAGCATTTTTTCCCTCGGCTGCACCATGTGGTTTTTGCTGACCGGTGCGCCGCCCGCCGTGCCCGGCGCCACCGGCGTGCGCGCGAGCGTCCCGAGTATGCGCGGCGTGCCGAAGATCGTGCGGCATTTGCTCGGGCGAATGCTGCGGCTCGATCCTTCGGAAAGGCCGCAGGATCCGATCGTCTTGCAGGCTTATCTCCAGACCTGTCTCGCGCGAGTGGAGCGACGCGAAACGATGAGTCGTCGTTTTGGGTTGCCGCTTGCAACCACGGCCAAAGCGGCCCCTGCCGCCACGCACCAACCGGCTTTTCGATTGCCCGCCCGGACGCTCGCAATCGCCGCGGCGCTCCTGCTTTTGGGGACGCTCGCGGTCGTTGCGCTGCCGAAGGTTCTACGCGCGCGGAGGGTTTCAAATCGCACCGAGCCGCGGGAAAACGTCGCCGCGCAGGCGCGCAATGATGCGCCTAACGATGAGTCGACGGAAACGGCTCCTCCGGCGGAAGGTCCGGAGGGCAGGGTCGTGCTGCGCGATGAAGTGCAGCCGTCGCCGGCGATTCAGCCTAACGAATCCGTGGACGCACCGCGACTCGCGGCGGCGACGGTTGCGTCTCTGCCAACCGACGAGCCGCACGCGGTCGCGGAAATCCCCGCTGCCGTTCCTCGAACGGAAACCTCCGAGCCCGCTACCGAAGAAAATACCGGAATAGCAACGCCGTCGCCAAACTTCGAACCGACGGAAGTTGCGACAACAGAGCCCGCTGTTCCCACGCCGATCGTCCGAGCCGAGGAGCCCGAAGTCGCGGTGGAAAATGTCGCGCGCCCACCCGTGGTCGCCGAGAGCACGCGGGCTGCTGTTCCGAGTGAGACGCCGCGGGCCAGGGTGGCGAAAGTCACCACGGAAAAGTCTGTGCGGAAAAGTCGCAAACCCGCGGTTGTTGCGCAGAGCAAAAAGGCGAAGACCCATTCCAGCAAAAAGAGCCGCCTGGCGCGCGCGGAAGTGCGGCGCGGGCGAAAAATTCCGCAACTCCGGGTCGGCTCGAAGCGCGCGGAACTTGTCGGCACCACCTCGGACGGCCGCTGGATTCTCTCGGTCAGCTCGTCCGGCGAACGGATCGTGGTCCCGCCACCGCCCGGTTACACGCCGTAGCTATTCGTTAGGCGACAGTCGGCTGCCGCACGAAATCCTGCAGGATCGTGGCCGCGATCTCGAACGAGCGCAGTCGCGCCGCGTGCTCATAGATCTGCGCCGTCGCGATGATTTCATCCGCGCCCGTTTCCTCCAATATTTCCTCGAGTCGGCGTCGCACTGTTTCGGGCGAGCCGACCACGGAATAGCGGGTGCGCTCATGGACCGCGCGCGCTTCCGCGCCACTCCAGCGCCCGTCCATCGAGTCCACCGGCGGGGGAAGCGGCGTCGGATGGCCGCGCACGAGATGGAGGAATTGCAGGAGAGACGAGGTGAAAATCCGCTCCGCCGCCGCGTCGCTTTCCGCGGCGAAAAGACCGACACCGATCATGGCGTGCGGCGCATCGAGTTGTGCGGACGGCTTGAAATTATCCCGGTAAAGTCGCAGCGCGACCTGGAGATATTCCGGCGCGAAATGCGAAGCGAAAGCAAAAGGCAGTCCGAGTTCCGCCGCGAGCCGCGCGCTGAAATCGCTCGAGCCTAACAAATATAGCGGGACGTCGAGCCCGGCGCCCGGAACGGCCTGCAGGCGTTGTCCGGGTTCAGCCGGCTCGAAGTACGATTGCAGCTCGAGGACGTCGTTCGGGAAAGTGTCGCCGTCGCTTCCGAGATTGCGCCGCATCGCGCGCGCGGTGAGCTGATCGCTCCCTGGCGCGCGACCAAGCCCGAGATCGATTCGGCCCGGGAAAAGCGAAGCGAGCGTCCCGAATTGTTCCGCGATCGCGAGCGGCGCGTGGTTCGGCAGCATCACGCCGCCGGAGCCGACGCGGATCTGTTTGGTGCCGCCCGCGACGTGCGCGATCACCACCGAAGTCGCGGCGCTCGCGATGCCCGGGATGTTGTGATGTTCCGCGAGCCAGAAGCGGTGATAACCCCACCGCTCGGCGTGGCGCGCGAGATCGAGCGAATTGCGAAAAGCGAGCGCAGCGTCGCCGCCTTCGATGATCGGGGCGAGATCGAGCAGGGAATAATATTTCATGCTTGGGCGACAGGTACGGTGAGAGGCGCGCGGCGTCATCTCGCGGGGCGATAGTTCCCATTCCTCCTATAGGTCCCATGGGAGCAATGGGAAGAATGAGAGGTATGCCGTGCGATTGGCATTTCGCGTCGGCGGACGCGATATAACTCCGATGGAATACACCCGACTCGGAAACACTGGCCTTCAGGTCTCGCGCCTTTGCCTCGGCTGCATGACCTACGGCGAGCCGGAACGCGGCAATCATCTCTGGACGTTGAACGAAGAGAAATCGCGGCCGTTCATCGCCCGCGCGCTCGAGCTCGGGATCAATTTTTTCGACACCGCGAACGTTTACTCCGCCGGTTCGAGCGAAGAGATCGTGGGTAAGTTTCTCCGCGAAATGGCTCCGCGCGACGAGCTCGTGGTCGCGACCAAGGTTCACGGCAGTTGGCGCGACCGGCCGAATACCGGCGGGCTTTCGCGCAAGGCGATCATGCAGGCGATCGACGACAGCCTAACGAGGCTCGGAATGGATTACGTCGATCTCTACCAGACGCATCGCTGGGATTACGACACGCCGATCGAGGAGACGCTTGAGGCGCTTGCACGACATCGTGAAAGCCGGCAAGGCCCGCTACATCGGCGCGTCGTCGATGTATTCGTGGCAATTCGCGAAGGCACTGCAGATCGCCGAGCGCCGCGGCTGGACGCGTTTCGTCTCGATGCAGCCGCACTACAATCTGCTTTATCGCGAGGAAGAGCGGGAGATGCTGCCGCTCTGCGCCGAGGAGAAAATCGGCGTGATCCCGTGGAGCCCGCTCGCTCGCGGCAAACTCACGCGTCCATGGGGCGACGAAGGCGGTGGCCGCGCGCAGACGGATGAATTTGGCAAGACGCTCTACCAGCCCACGGAGGATTCCGATCGCGAAGTGGTGAACCGGTTAAACAAAATGGCCGATGAAAAAAACATCCCGCCCGCGCAGCTCGCGCTCGCCTGGATGCTGCACCAGCCGGTCGTGACTGCACCGATCATCGGCGCGACGAAGATGAACCACCTGGAAGACGCCGTCGCCGCGCTCGCCGTGAAATTGTCGCCTAACGAACTCGCCGCCCTCGAGGAACCCTACGTGCCACACCCGGTGCTCGGATTTTCCTAGCGCGCGCTCACGGTCATCCCGAGCGAAGTCGAGGGATCCCGTCGGGTTTCCCGGAAGCCGGGAGCTCCATCTTCCGTGCGTCGGCGCTTCACGGAACCCCACGGGATCCTTCGACTCCGCCTTTGGCTCCGCTCAGGATGACCGTGGTGGGCCGGCAAGTCCGCGGTCGATAAATAACTTTTCGCCCCCGGCGGACTCTCTTAAGTTCCCTCATGGATTCGATTTACCTCATCGGCGTCGCCGTGCTCGCCGTCTTCGCACTCGTGCTCGCGATCGTGCTCTTCAATTTCTTCGGACTCTGGCTCCGCGCCCGGATCGCGAACGCGCCCGTCGGCATCGGCAAGATGGTCGGCATGCGCCTCCGCAAAGTGCCGGTCGGCTTGATCGTCGATAACCGGATCACCGCCGTGAAAGCCGGCATCGATGTGCCGAGCGATCCGCTCGAAGCGCATTATCTCGCCGGCGGCGACGTGAGCCACGTCATTCTCGCGCTCATCGCGGCGGACAAGGCCGGCATCTCACTCGATTTCAACCGTGCCTGCGCAATCGATCTCGCGACCAAGGGCACCGGTAAGACCGTGCTCGAAGCCGTGCGCACCAGCATCAACCCGAAGATCATCGACGTGCCGAGCGCCGCGATGGGACGCACCACGATCGACGGCGTGGCGAAGGACGGCATCGGCGTGAAAGTGAAAGCGCGCGTCACCGTGCGTTCGCACCTCGACCGTTTCGTCGGCGGCGCCACCGAAGAGACAATCATCGCGCGGGTGGGCGAGGGGATCGTGACCTCGATCGGCTCCGCCGATACCTACAAGGACGTGCTCGAAAATCCCGATCGCATCTCGAAGCTCGTGCTCCAGAAAGGGCTCGATAGCGGCACCGCGTTCGAGATTCTCTCGATCGATATCGCCGACGTCGATATCGGCGACAACATCGGCGCGAAACTCCAGACCGAGCAGGCCGACGCCGACAAGCGCGTCGCGCAGGCGAACGCTGAAGTGCGCCGCGCCGCCGCCGTCGCGGTCGAACAGGAGATGCGCGCTCGGACGCAGGAGATGCGCGCGAAAGTCGTGGAAGCGGAAGCGCTCGTGCCGCAGGCGATGGCCGACGCGTTTCGCTCCGGGAATTTCGGCGTGATGGATTACGTGCGGATGAAAAACGTGCAGGCCGACACCACGATGCGCGAGTCGATCGCAGGCGAAAAGCCGGTCACTGAAGCCACCTAAAAACGCCGCGCCCGCGCTGCCGCGATGAACGACACCCTGATTTTCCTGGTCCTCGCCGGGATCGCGCTCGTCTTCAAATTTCTGAATCGCGAGCGCCCCGAGGAGCCGCCCTCCACCGGCCGCGCGCCTAACGAACCGCCCGCGAGAAACCCCGCTCCCCGGGTGCTCGCGCCCCGTGCGCCCGCGGAGAGCGAGGAGGAAAAGGTCCGGCGTTTTCTGGAAGCGCTCGGCGCGCCTCCCGGTTCCCGTCCGCCGCCGCCGGTCGCGCCGCGCACGCCCGCGCCGCGCCGCGTGCTCACGCCAACTGCGACGGAAAAACCGCGGTCGCGGCCGAAGCCGAAGCGGAGCTGGGTGCAGCCGTTGCCGCCTGTCGTTACTACGCCGCCGCCGGAGGTGGAACTTCCGCCTCTTGTCACTGCGCCCGAGCCGGTCGTGGTCGAGGTCGCGCCGCTTCTCCCGACTCTGCTCGAGCCGGCGCGCGCTGTCGTGAGGCCGCGGCCTGCGGCCACCCGCCCCACCGAGGCGGGCGACACGCGCGGGTTGTCGATAGGCGAAATGCTCCGGGCGCGTGGAAGCGCGCGGCAGGCGATGGTTCTGCGCGAAGTGCTCGGCCCGCCGCGCGGGTTGCAGCCGATCGAGTTTGCCGGGACGCGCCCGCTCTGAGCGGAGCGCACCGCGCGTCATCGTGGCGGGCTTGCAAGCGATTCCGACGTCCGTAGTTTCCTGCCCGTTCGCACAAGCCGGCGTGGCGGAATTGGCAGACGCGCTAGACTCAAAATCTGGTACTCGCAAGGGTGTGTGGGTTCGATCCCCTCCGCCGGCACCTTCACCAACCGATGCCCGCGCCGGAGATTTCCATCATCATTCCGGCGGCGAACGAAGCGGCGGCGCTTCCCGGTTGTCTCGCGCGCATCGCCGGCGCGCCTAACGAGATCATCGTGGTCGACGCGCAGAGCGACGACGGCACCGCCGCGGTCGCGGAAGGCGCGGGCTGCCGTGTGCTTGCCGCGCCCGACCGCCATCGCGCGCGGCAGATGAATCTCGGCGCAGCAAGCGCGCGCGGGCGCGTCCTGCTTTTTCTCCATGCCGACACGCTTCTGCCCGGGAGCGGGCTCCGGAAAATCCTCGATGCGATCGATCGCCGCGGCGCGGTCGGCGGCGCGTTTAGCCGGCGCTACCGCTCGCGTTCGCCGGTCCTCGCACTCACCTCGCGGCTCGCGGCGCTGCGCAATCGCATCGTCGGCTGGCATCTCGGCGATCAGGCCATGTTCGTTAGGCGGGATATTTTCGAAAAGCTCGGCGGTTTTCGCGACCTCGCGATTTTCGAGGATCTCGATTTCTCGCGCCGGCTGCGCGCGCTCGGCCGCACGGTCACGCTCACGCCTCCGGTGTATTCCTCGGCACGGCGGTTCGCGGCGCGCGGCCCGTGGCGGACCACGCTCGACGATCTCGCGCTGACCCGCCGTTATCTCGCGGGGATCGATCCAAATGAGCTTGGCAATCCGCGCGGGCATCGCTTAGAACCAAATCAGCCACAAACTTATGAACACCTTCCTTGATCAGCTCGACCAGCAAATCGCGGCCCGTCACCTTCTCACTCATCCGTTTTACCTCGCGTGGACGCGGGGCGAACTGAGCCGCGAGACGCTGGCCGATTATTCGAAGCAATATTATCAGCACGTTGCCGCGTTCCCGACCTATCTCTCGGCGGCGCACGCCGGCTGCGAAGATCAGAATCTGCGGCGCCAATTGCTCGCAAACCTGGTCGACGAGGAAGCGGGCGAGCCGAACCATCCGCAGCTCTGGAAAAAATTCGCGGAAGCGCTCGGAGTTTCCCCTAACGAACTCGACGCCACCGAGGTCTGGCCCGAAACTGCCGCGCTCATCGCGACTTTCCGGAAGATCTGTCGCAGTGGCGATACCGGCGCCGCGCTCGCCGCGCTTTACGCCTACGAAAGCCAGATTCCGGCCGTCTCGGAGTCGAAGATCGATGGGCTGCAGAAGCATTACGGTTTCAACGATGAAGAGGGTTATCGCTATTTTACCGTCCATATCGAAGCCGATCGCGAGCACGCCGCGGTCGAGCGCGCGCTTCTCGCGCAGGAAGTGGCGCCGGCCAACGCGAAGTCCGCGAACGACGCCGCGGGACAGGTGCTCGACGCGCTGTGGGAACTGCTCTCCGGAGTCTGCCGTCGGCACGCGATCGCCTGCTAGGCGCGCAATAATTTTCCGTAGCGCTGATCCCACCAGACTGTGAAAAAGGGAGAAGGCGTTTACAACCTGGTCGTGATCGGCGCCGGGACGGCGGGGCTCGTGACCGCCGCCGGTGCGGTCGGGTTGGGCGCGCGGGTGGCGCTGATCGAGCGCCACAAAATGGGGGGCGATTGCCTGAACTTCGGCTGCGTCCCGAGCAAGGCGCTGATCTCTTCCGCGCGGCTGCTGCATCGCATGCGCCACGCGGAGCCGTGGGGCGTGCGGAGCGTCGCGCCGGAGTTCGATTTCGCGCAGGTCTTCGCGCAAATGCGCGCGGCCCGGGCGCAGCTCGCGCCGCTCGATTCGCGGGTACGCTTCGAGTCGTTAGGCGTGGATGTCTTCGAGGAGGAAGCGACCTTCGTTTCGCCTAACGAACTGGAAGTTGGCGGGAAAAAACTGCGCGCGAAACATTTCGTGATCGCGACCGGCTCGCGCGCGGTCGTGCCGCCGGTGATCGGCGCGAGCCACGTTCCTTATTTCACGAACGAAACCATCTTCGATCAGCTCCACGAAAAGCCGGAGCGCCTCATCATCATCGGCGGCGGTCCGATCGGCTGCGAGCTCGGGCAAATGTTTAGCCGGCTCGGCGTGAAGGTCACGCTCGTGAACAAGGGCAAACGCCTGCTCGCGAAGGAAGATCCCGGAGGTGAGCGCGTTCGTGCGCGACCTGCTCGAGGCCGAAGGAATCGAAGTCCTCACCGAGATCGAAATCGATCGCGCGGAAGAAAAAGAAGGGCGCATCCATCTGCACGCGCGCCGGGAAAAACATGACCGGCGACGCGCTGCTCGTCGCGGCCGGACGGCAGCCGAACGTGGAGAATCTCAACCTCCAGGCCGCCGGCGTCGCCTTCACGAAAAAGGGCGTGACCGTCGATGAACACCTCGAGACGACGCGGCGCGGGATCTACGCGGTGGGCGACATCGTCGGCGCGTTGCAGTTCACGCACGTGGCCGATTACCACGCGCGGGTGGCGATCCGAAACACGCTCGTGCCGTTTCGTTTTCTCCGGCAGAAAGTCGATTACCGGGTCGTGCCCTGGTGCACTTATCTCGACCCGGAAGTGGCCACGGTCGGTCTCACCGAGACCGCGGCGAAAGAGCAGGGGATCGATTACGACCTGATCGTCCAGGAAATGAAAGAGGTCGATCGCGCGGTGGTCGAGCGGGCGGAAACCGGTTTCGCGCGCGTGCTCGTCGGCCGCGGAAGCGACGAAGTGCTTGGTGCGACAATCGTCGGCGCGCATGCGGGCGAACTGATTCAGGAATTCGTGCTCGCGATGAAACACGGCATCGGGCTGAAGAAAATCGCGGCGACCATCTATCCGTATCCGACCTTTGCCAGCCTGGTGCTGAAGTGCGCCGAGCAGCTGAACAAAAAGCGGCTCACGCCACGGGCCAAGAAAATCACGAGCTGGCTTTATCGCCGGCAACGCTAGGGTGAAAAAATATTGGAGATGGGTCGCGCTCTTTCTCGGGCTGATTCTGCTCTCGGTCGCGATCTCGTTCCTGCCCGTCGCCCAATGGGTGAAAAGCTTCACCGATTGGGTGCGGCACCTCGGGCTCGCCGGGGCGTTCGTTTTCATCGCGGTCTATGCGATCGCGGCGGTGCTCTTTTTGCCGGGCGCGATTTTTACCATCGCTGCCGGACTTGTATACGGCATCGCCGGCGGAACGGTGGTCGCGTTAACCGGCGCGACGCTCGGCGCGGGGCTGGCTTTTTTGTCCGGTCGTTATCTGCTCCGCGGCCGGATCGAGAAGTCTTTCAAGCAGAACAAAAAATTCACCGCGATCGATGAAGCGATCGGCCGGCAAGGCTGGAAGATCGTCGGACTGTTGCGGCTGAGCCCGCTAATTCCGTTCAATGTCAGCAATTACTTTTACGGCATCACTGCGATCGGCTTCTGGCCGTACCTGCTCGCGAGCTTCGTCGGGATGCTCCCGGGGACTTTGCTCTTCGCGGATCTCGGCGCGATCGGGCAGGCGGGTCTTGGGGGAGGGAAAACGGGACACAGCCCGCTCGAGTGGACGTTTCTCGGCGTCGGCCTGCTTGCCACGATCGGCGTGACCGTCTTCGTGGGCCGCCTCGCGAAGAAAGCACTCCAGGAAACGGGCGCCGCCAAAGGTCGTTAGGCGGATCGCTTTACCGACTCTGCGCCAGGACCGGCTTCGCCGCGGTGCGGCGCGCGACGACCTGCGGCGCACCCGCGGGACGGACGGGTCGCGGCGCGAACGTCCGCACTGGTGGAGCGATCGGCGCGGGTCGATTCATCGCCGGCGGACGAGCCGGCACGGGTGGGCGATGGTTGATGACCGGAGTGCGCGGCACGGTCACCGGGGCCGGTCGCATCGGCTGCCGCGGCACGCGATCATTCCCGCCCCGCCGGAAATTACGCCGCGGATTCACCACGATCGCCTGCTGATTGATCACACTCACAAAGGTCGTCGTCGGCGGGCAGAAAAGCGGGTCCGAATAGTATGGCTGAGAGCCCGAAACGTAGCCATACGGCTCCGGATACACCTGGCTCTGTGCGACCGGATAAGTCCCATAAGACTCCACGGTCGCGGGAGAATCCTGCGCGAGAGAGGCGCCGTCGTCGGCCGGGAGCATGGAGTCAGTCGTCGGCGGCGGAGCAGCGGGCAGCGCCGCGATCATGGTGGCGAAAGAAGACTCACGCGCCGCGAGCACTTTCTCCCGGGCCTCGAGCGCAGCCTCCTGTTGCGCCAGGCGCTGCTGTTCATCGGCCTTTTCTTTCGCCGCGAGTCGTTCGTCGATCCGACGGTCGATCTCGGCGTTGCGTTCCGCGACCGAGTCGTGCTTCGAACAGGAGACGCCGCCGAAAGCGAAGGCGAGCAGCGCGAGGGACACCGTCAGCTTTGCTCGCCATGCACTTCGCATGACTGAAACATCGGCTTGGTTGGTCTCGGTGCAAGGGCACCGAAGGGGCGGGGATATCGCTCAGGAAAGCAGGAAAGCAGGAATGTGATGGGAGACGGTTCGGAACGCGGCAGATCGTTGCGTCGTTAATCCACGATCCGTTTCAGGAGGTTGAACGCGGCGACTTCCTTGCCCTCCTCCAGCGCGGCCATCGCCCGACGGACCTGCTTTTTTAGCCGCACCACCTCGTCGCTCTCGTCTTTCCCGGCGGGCTCGAAGGAGACGAGCTTTCTGGAACGGGCCGCCTTGCGCTCCGCGCGCTCGGTTTGTCTCGCCGTGGCTGCTGCCGGCTCCGGGCGGTGGAGGACGACGGGCGGCGCCGGCTTTTCCTTCTTCGGCTCCACGCGTTTTGGCGCCGCGGGCTTCGGCTTTGCCGGCTCCCGCTTCGCGGGAATGGAACGCGCTGGCTTCTTCGGGCTGGGGACAGGTGGCGCGGCCCGTTCCGGTTCGGCGGATTCCAGGAGATCGTATTTTATTCCGATCACCGGGCGCCCCGCGTAGGCCTTCACCGATTTGGGGAAGACCAGGAATTGCCGCCCCGGTCCGGTCTCGAGCCCGACCTCCCCGTGGTCCGCCTTCCCGCCCGGCGAGGCTTGGAAAACCGTCATCACCTTCTGCGCCTTCACCGCCGCCTGCAGATCCTTATCCTTCGCGGGATCAGTGAGAAGCACATAGCTCTCGGGTCGGCCGCAATTCTTCACCACCTCGGAAAAACGAACGCTGCTCACCCTCTCTTATCGGGTCGCGGAGTCTTCCCGGCCCTTCGCTGAAGGGAACCGTCAGCCGTGGCAGCCCCGGAGGAGAAGCGTGAGCAGGACCGTGCCCAGAATGGAAATGACGACCGACCCGACGCAGCCGCTTCGGGAGGAAAAAAACGCGAACATGCGCTGCTAACTTCCAGCTCAGCGCGATGACCGCCGCGTCTCCGCGGCCGGGCGCGTGCCGAGAAACCGATTAATGAGCTTTCCCGCGAAAGCGATGGCGAGCAGACGAAAGATCCAGCGAAACATATACCGGAGATTCGCAGCGCAGCGCTCCGCGGGCCTTATCATGGGCGATTTGATTCAATCAGGGCTTGGTCGCCGGCGGCCCCGATGTGCGACCCGCAAAAAATAAACTTGCCGTCGACCGGACGAAAATCGTCATATCCGCGCAGTGGTGCGACCTGCGGTAGAAAGCAAGTGTCGTCGCCGGCTCGACCGGCGATTCCACGGAACCATGCGAAAACAAAACGTCATCCTGAGCGAAGCGCAGCGGAGTCGAAGGATCCCGGTGATCCTCCGTGAAGCTGTCGATCAAAAATCAAACCTAACCTCGCGCCTAACGAATCTAACTATGTCCCAACACTCATCTCCGTCATCATCCATCCGCAGCCGGCCCCGCCGCGCCCTGCAGCCGGTGGCTTTGTTCATCGCGAGCATCACCGCCGCCAGCGGGCTGGTCGCGACTGCACCCCGGTCGCAGGCCCAGGCGACCACGCGCTCCGGTCTGGATGAAGCCGCCACCGGCTCCTGGCAAAAGCTGGTCAATCAACCCCCTTTCCAGACCGATACCGCCATGCTGCTCACCGATGGCACCGTCATGGTGCACCAGGTACAGCTCGAGCAATTGGTGGCGCCTCACCCCGGATAACACCGGCAGCTACGTCAACGGCACCTGGTCGCAGCTCGCCTCGCTGGCTTCTAATTATGGGCCGCTCTACTTCGCCTCCGCCGTGCTCCCCGATGGCCGGGTCCTCGTAGAAGGTGGCGAATATAATTTCGGCTCCCTGGTCGAGACGAATCTCGGCTCCATCTACGACCCGGTGGCGAATAGCTGGACGCCCGTGCTCGCGCCGGCCGGCTGGACGTCGATCGGCGATTCTCCCGGCTGCATCCTACCCGATGGGACCTTTACCATGGGGCGCAATGCCTCCAAGCAACAGGCCTACTTCAACGCTACGACTTTGACCTGGACCGCAGTCGGCACAGGTAAGTCCGATAACTTTTCCGAAGAAGGCTTCACTCTCCTGCCCAACGGCTCCATCCTGACCGTAGATACCGGAAACGGGACCAACTCCGAGAAATTCGATCCCGCGACCGGGCAATGGACCAGCGCCGGCAGCACCGTGGTGCAGTTACCCGATCGCGGCAGCTTCGAGATCGGGCCGGCGATCCAGCGGCCCGATGGGACGGTCGTTTTCTTCGGTGGCATTCCCCACACCTCCATCTTTAATACCACCACGGGCACATGGGCGCCGGGGCCGGATTTCCCCGGCGGGAACGACATGGCCGACGGCCCTGCCAGCATCCTGCCCGATGGGACGATCCTGGTCTACGCCAGCCCCGGTGTCTTCCAGAAGCCGGCAAACTTCTTTGTCTTCGATGGCATCACCTTTACCCAGGGCCCGTCCACGCAGACCGGCACCCAGCATACCTCCTATGAAGGACGCTTCATCCTGTTGCCCACCGGCCAGGTGCTCTGGCTGGTCGCAAATGGACAGACGATCGACGTCGAAGTCTATACCTCCACCGGCCTGCCGAACGTTGCCTGGCAGCCGCGCATCCGTTCGGTGCGCAAAACCCTGCGCCTCGGAAGCACTTCCAACCCGATCTCGGGCACACAATTCAACGGCCTCTCGGTCGGCAGCGACTATGGGGACGACGCCACCATGGCTTCAAACTACCCGCTGGTGCGCATCACCAACACGGCCACCGGCCATGTCATCTACGCGCGCACGCACGACCACAGCACGATGGCCATCGCGACCGGCAGCACGATCGTCTCCACCACCTTCGACGTGCCGGCAACCGCGGAACCAGGCGCGAGCACGCTGGAGGTCGTTGCCAACGGCATCGCCTCGCGGCCTGTCCGGGTAAACCTGCGTTAATGCCGGTCCAGATAGGACTCATAGTCAGCCTCTGATGCAAAGGGGGCCGATCCGTCAGGGGTCGGCCTCCTTTTTTCGTTGCCGCCTCGTAGCGTCCGCCGCGGCAAGCCCATTGAGTTATGAATGGTGACTTCGGCCGAGCGCGCAGGAGGCAGCGGGTTCAGTTGTTAGTTATAAGTCAGGGCTGGAGAGTGCGGACTAGGTCGCGGACTTTCTCGGCGTCGGGGGTATTCCAGAAGACGACGTCGGCGTCCTCGGTGGCGGCGGAGGAGAATTCCACCCGGCCGATGCCGAGCAGGCCGGTGAGGCCGGTCTTGCGCAGGTTGATGCTGCGGATATCGGGGATGCGCACTTCGTTCGAGACGCGGCTGATGATGCCGTAATCAACGCTGACACGTTTGCTGGTGACGGTGTAGCGGCGCCGGCGCCGGTCGAGCTGCACCCAGCCGATGACGAGCAGGGCGACCAGGAGAAAGGCCAGGCGGACGCCCCAGAGGATGAGGCCGAGATCGGGCAGGGGAAAGAGGAAGCTGGCCACTACGGCCGCGAGCAGGAGAAGGACAAAGATCCACTTACCGGTGTAATGCAGGTTCGAGACCGTCCCGGTCCAGAGAGTCTGTTCTGGCGTGGGGGCTGATGGTGATGGGTCGGGCATGAGTGTTACGGGCTAGGAGTTAGTTCTTGCGGAGCGAAATCCAAGCCGAGAGCTATAGGGGCTGCAGTAGCCTCCGCTATCTTGCCGGCAGGGACCCTACTAAGAGCCAGGCGGCTTGGTCCATGGAACGGGTTTCTCGCCGAGGCCGTAACGGGCGCGGTCGGCCCAGTGTGCATGCACGAGCATGCAGTCTTCGAGGAGGGTGAGGTAATACTGGAGCTCGTCGCTCAGGCTCTCGGTATCGGGCGGGGCCGGGGGCGGCGGGGCCAGGGCGACGCCGCCTTCTCCCTCGTCGTCGTCGGCGTTGGTGGGCTGGCTGAGCAGCTCTTCATTCTCGTCCTCCAACTCATCGTCCTCGTCCTCGTCGGTGTCTTCGTCATCAGGAGGCGGGGCGAAGTCGGCGTCGAGTTCGTCGCCCTGTTGCTGCTGGAGTTTGTAAAGGTGTTCCCGTTCCAGGAGTTCGTATTTCTCGCGGTTGCGGCGTTCGTCTTCCTCGTTCTCGCGCAGGACGGACTCAGGCTCGAAATATTTGGCGAGCCAATGCCCTTCAGGTTGTTTGGCTTTTTCCTCCAGCTCGTGGAGCTGCTCCATATCGAAAGCTAAGGTCGCCGTGGGGCTCGACATGCAGATCGAAGACCCAGGGAAACCGCGACCGCGACGAGAGCTCGCGCAGGAGCTGGATGATCTCGCGGATGCGAGCAGTATCCTGGTAGCGTTTGAAAGCGATCATGATCCTGCCAGCCTTCGCCGAACCGTCGATGTTCACATAGCCCCAGCGGTGACCGAGCAGGCGATTGAGCTCGGCGAAGAGCTGGGTATGAAAGGAGCGCGACTCGGCGTGCTCGAGGGCGGCATCGCCCTGGTAGAAGGCGTCGCGGATTTCGGTCGGCTCGTTGTAGCGCTCCGTGAGGTAAGCGCGCGCGGCTTCGTCGTCCTTCGGAAGCAGGTAAAAGGGTAGCGGGCCGAGCGGGCGCGGCGTCCCGGCCAGGAAGTCGTCAGCCTCCGGAAGCAAGCCGGCATTCAGGGCGGAGAGCTCGGTGCGCATCGTAGCGCAGCGCTCGAAATCAACCCGGCGCAGAAGCGGCGCATCGGTCAGCGGAGAGATATCGAGCGGGCGTTCGCGGGCGAGCACGAGCTCGCGCAGATTCGGCATCCGGGTGAGGGGCGTGAGGTCGGTGAAATGTTCGCTCGTGAGCTTGAGGAAGGTGACCTTCTCCAGGGCGACAAGCGGGGCGAGGTCGGTGAAATCGCCCCCGAGCTCGAGATTCACCACCGTGGGATAACGCTCGATCCCTTCGAGCGAAGAGGTGGGCGCGATCATGAGCCGTTTCACTTTCGGCATGGTGGGGAAGACGCGGAGATCGCGCAGCGGGGTGGAGGCATCGACGCCCTTTTGCAGGTTCGCGATTTGCACCGCGGGCAACGTCTCGATCGCGGAGAAGGCGAGGAGATTTCCGTGATAAGTGAGGTCGTTTAGAGCCGTCCAGGTCGCCATCGCGGTGAGGTCGGGCCAGGCCTGCCGGAGACTGAGGAACACATGGTCGAGCATGGGCTTCGGGCCGAGATCGGCGAAATCGTAGCGATGCGCGCCGCCCAGTTCGGTGCCTTCCATCAGGGTGAGCCAATTGAGTTTCGGCATCACCGCCAGCGGCGAGAAATCCTTCACCGCGACGTCGTGAATGTTGATGTTTTCCATCGCCGGGAAAAAGCGGAGGGCGGTGAGATCGCGGAGCGGGCGATCGCTCGTGCCGTTGCCCGTGAAGTAGGTCACGGTCTCGACTCGTGCCTGCAGCGCCTCCAGCTCGTCGAGCGGGAGGAGCGGGCGATAGGCGGGATTGAAGCGGCGCGCTTTCATCACCTTCATTTTCTCTTCAAATCCGAGATGGCCGCGATCGCGGAACGGCCAGTGCTGCCAGGCCCGCATCCGCTCGATCAGGAGCTCCACGGTGAAGAGTTCGTCGTTCGTGCGCTGGGGATCTGTGACCCAGGAAATGAAGTCGGCGGGCTTGCTCACCCGCACATCGTAGCGCGGCGGCGCCAACCCGAAAGTGGAAATGAGAAGCGCGCCCCTAACGAGTGGTCAACGCTCCCGGGAGCGCGACTCCGCCGGGGGGATGAGCCGGGGCGATCTGCGCACCCGCGTGAACTTTTCGCCGCCGGCTTGGTCGAAGATGGCGAATAGTAATCCGCCCTCCGTTCGCCACCTGCCATGAAACCAAATCTTCTTCGCCTCTCGATTCTCGCCCTCGCCGCTCTCCTCCCCGCGGCCTCGAGTTCAGCCGCCGACCAGACCAAACACCCGGCCGGCTTGATCGAGCTCGACCGCGGCTGGACCAATCCCCATGTCCAGGGCGTCCGGATCCGCCTCGGCTGGTCCGATGTGCAACCGAAGAGCGCGACCGAATACGATTGGTCGGCGATCGATTCCGCGATCGCGAGCGCGCAGCAGAACCACAAGCTCCTCGGCCTCTCCGTGGCGATGTGCGGCGACAAAGAAGGCGGCCGGAACGCCATCCCCGGCTGGCTCAAGGCGAAACAATACTCCCTGCCCGTGACCCGGAGCGGCAACAAGCGTTCCATCATCCTCCCCTGGGATCCCGAGGTGCAGCCGGCGCTCCTCGCCTTCGTCCAGGCGCTCTGCGCGCATGTCGATGGCAAAGTCGATTACCTCGCCATGGGCGGTCTCGGCGCCGTCATCGAGAGCTACATCTGCCCCGATCCCGCCACCATCGGGCTCAGCATGGAGGAAGCGGTCGCGAAGTGGACGGCGAGTTCCAACGCCATCATCGACGCCCATGCCCGGAACCTCCATTCCACCCCCTTCATCTTCACCGCCGCCAAGCCGTTCAAGGGCCGCGACGGCGTGCAGGCGCTGGAGCGCGTCGTCAGCGCCGCGGCCAGGAAATACCCCGGCCGGTTCGGCATCATGGATTGCTCGCTCAACGCCCGTTCCCGGCCGGAATATCCGCCGAACGCACTCGTGCATGAATTCCACGAGACCAACCCGGTCGGGTTACAATTCCTCACCTCCACGGAAGGCTTCGGCAACCACGACCTCGGCGGCACCCTCGCGCAAGCCCTCGACGCCGGCATCGCCCTCCAGGCGCACTACATCGAGATCTATTCCAAGGACGCCGACGATCCCGCTAACGCGGCCACCCTTACCACCTACGCGGAGAAGTTAAGCGGGAAGTAAAAGCGGGGCCTGAGGGGCGGCGTCGTGGAAGCCTGCTCTCTTTCCTTCCCGGAATAAAATGGGCAGCACCGCCGCCGGCCAGCTAAAGCTTGGTCGTGCGCCGCACGAGCGATCCAGCTCGACGAAGCGCGAGATCATCTTTGCCTCTTCCTTGGCGCCTCATCCCACGCAGGATATTTCCTGCGCCGCGGATGCTGATGCTGGCGCCTTTTCCGAAAGCATCTACAAACAGTTATGAGCAAGAAACGCCTAAGCCGGACACGACGTGATCGAAGAGCACCGGAGCGACGGAAAATATATGCGGTCTACCTGACGGTAGACGTCGTGGACCGCGTGCGGACGAAGACGGGAAACCTGTCCGCCCTGGTGGAAGAGCTGCTCGAGCTCTGGCTGGATGTGAACTGACCTCAGCCGCACCGGTCATTCGGAAACGGCTCTCTTGGTCGCATCGCGGCAGGGTGCGACACGTCCATGAACGCCCGGCCCGACGCTTGCGGTCGGAGATGCCCCCTGTTTGTTGAGCGCATCATCCTGCACCCATGAGTATCCACCGCTTCGATCACCTCGACCTCCGGGTCTCCAACTTTGCGGAAGCCCGGAAGTTTTACGACGTCCTCTTCCCGGCGCTCGGTTTCCCGCAGATCCGCGCCGCGGAGACCGAAGTCACCTACTCCGCCGAGGGCGACCGCAAGACGAGTCCCTTCATCGGCCTCAACGAAGAACCAGGCCACCGCGGCAACGCCACCCGCTTCGCCTTCTGGGCGGACACGGAAGCAGAAGTCAACCGGCTCGGGGCGATCATCCGCGAGGCCGGCGCGCAAAACGTCGAGGGCCCGGAGTATTGCCACGAATACACGCCCGGCTACTACGCCCTCTTCTTCGAGGACGCCGACGGCAACAAGTGGGAAATCTGCTGTCGCAACGCCCGCGTGCGGTAAACGATCACCGCGTTCGCTCGCCGGGTGGCCACCCGCACTTACTGGCCGACGTGCCCTTGCGATTTGAATTGTGCGGACGCGAGAGAACCCTTCAGTGTCGCAAAGTGTCGCCGACCACAGAATCTTTTGAAGCCCAGTTCACCGAGCTAAAAGTGCGAGGGAAATGACCGATCAGACATGAAGAATTTCGACAGCCGTACCTACAGCATCAATGACTTCCTCGAATGGGAGGACAAAAAGCAGCTTGAGCAACACCGAAATTTCAACGGCGCTCAGTTTGGACAGACACAGCGAGGTCGTATCTGATGGACACGATCGTGCGCGGAAAGCCGATCCCAAAAATCTTCATACGCCAGAAGATTAATCCGCAAACTCGCATATCAATTCGCGAAGTCGTGGACGGTCAGCAGCGCTTGACGTACGATTCTGTCGTTCCTTCACGATGGATTCCAGATCAGCAGAAGACATAACTTACAGGACGGGGGTTTATTCTTTAGCCAGTTAGATCAAGTTGACGCTGAGATTCAGACCAACATCCTTAATTATGAGTTGTCCGTTGACCTTCTAGTTAATATGCCCGACGCGGAGGTGCTGGATGTCTTCGGGCGACTAAACTCTTACGCCGTCGTTCTGAATGAGCAGGAGAAGATAAATGCTCAACATTCTGGCCCTTTCAAAATCTGGCGGAGGAGATTGCCCATTCATTGAATGCCTTTTGTTGTCTAATCGGATATTGACGGCGCAGCAGATCCTCAGAATGGGCGACGTAAAATAACGGCGGGATCTGCTCATCAGCTATGACGGCAGGTATTCGCAGTAAAAAAGCAAATCGCGAGCTTCTACGGCACATACGAAAAAGACTTTCCCTTTACCTCGGAAGAGCTCGAAGCCCAATTTCGACAAACAATTGAAATGATCCGGGAGATTTTCGGCGAAGGCCTAAGAAGCTCAGAGTTTCACCAGATAAATCTTTTCTACACGCTTTTCACCACTATTTATCATGTCAAGTTCGGAATTCCAAACCTGCCAGCGTCGACCGTTAAGATCACGCTCGACGATTACGCGAAAGCTGCAATAGCGTTGGGGAAGGTAGACGAAATATACGCAACCAGGAAATAAAGACACTGTCTGAAAAGGAACTAGAATTTCTTCGCGACAGCCGTCGCGCTACGACTGATAGCGCAGTGCGCCTTCGCCGCACGGAATACGTCCTCTCGCTATTAGCTTAGTCCGCATATTGGATGCCTATTCCTACTGCTTTGGCGGCTTTCCGGGCCGCAATCGCTAGCAATCAGGATTTCATCACCAAGGCTTTTACTCAGTAACCAGTCGGGTGCCTACATACTTACACCGCAGGAGCAATCTTTTGTCGTTGACTCTGCATTCCTGCGAATGTTTATCGGTTGGGAGACTTTCCTCGAGGAGGTTTTTATTAACTATCTTGTTGGCAATTCTAGTTCAAAAGGTTGGGCTGCCACTCGCTTCGCAACTCCCGCCTCAAACGAACACGCGCGATATTCTGATTGGCACCCAGAAATTTGTCGACTGGGCTAACCCCGAAATTGTCCGGCGCCTTGCGAGGCTTTACTTTACAAACGGCGAGCCGATCGATCCGATCATCAGCGCTATTCAGGGGGAGCTCTTCGATCTCAAGACGGTTAGAAACGCGGCGGCTCACCTTACATCCACAACCGGCAAACCTCTCGACGCGCTTGCGAGCAGGCGACTCAACCAGATTCAGACGGGTATCTCCGTTAGTGCTTTCGTGTTGGCGCCCGATCGAGTCCCTGGCGCAGTCGGCTCGATTCTGACGGATATGTAGCTTTACTCGATGCTGCGGCCGATAACATTGCAAACTGGCCTTAAAGAATCAGCTGCTCCGCACGACCGTGTTGTTTCGTAAGCGGCGTCTCAAAACGAGGTCAAAGATTGAGCTCTCCCCTCTGCGTGCTCCCTCCAGACCCGCACCGGTCGCCCTCTTGGACGACCGGAAGCGGAACATTGTGGCTTGCCAAGATTCACGCTCTAACCCCCTTTCCAGCTCCCTTTCCAGCTCCCCGATAACCGCCTCACCTGCGCTCGCCCCCCAGAAAAAGAAAGCGCCGGGGGATCTCTCCCCCGGCGCTTCTGTGTTTGTTAATCCAGTGGGACGATCAGATCACCATGATCATGGACGGATCGCTCCAGGGACCTGGGCCGGCGATGTTGCGCGCCCGCACCCGGAACCAGGTATCCTTCCCCCGTTCCAGCCCCGTCCATTCGAACGCCCTTGAGTTCGGGAACGTGAGGATGGCACTCCATGTGTCCCCGGTCGGGTCGAGCGCCCATTGGCCTTCGTAGAGCCGCACCACCGGCTTGGCCGGTTTGCAGGCCCCCAGCACGATCCCCGTGTCCTCGCCGTGGCGGGTCTGGAAGTTTACGCACTTGGCGGGCGGTTCCTGGGTTTTCGGACCCGGCTTTTGCAGGACGCGCAGGCCGATCTGGGCCAGGTCCATGTCCGTGATGCCCTGGATTTGCGGGGCATTCATCGCCACTTCGGCGAGGAGGCCCGCGAGTTCCGTGCGTGTTGCCAGGAGCGCTTCTTTGCGCCCCGGCCCGACCATAGCTCTCGCCGTGCCGTATGCGTCCGTCGCAGCGATGATCTCAGCCGGCGTAGGCTTCAAGGTCGCCAAAATTGGCTTGCCTTGAATGTTACCGCCGACCGCGTTTCCGAGATGATACATTCCATCTTGGGTTTCGTGACTGAATCCTTGTTGTAGTTGGATCATATGTGCCATCCGAAAAAGCAGCTTGCCAGCCAGCGTGCCACCGCGCGGCCAGAATACGGGTTTTCACTAATCCGGGGATAAGGGAAAACCCTTATTCGCTGGCTGTTTCGCGCCGTTAACTCGATGAAAAAGGCCTCGCGACAACTGTATTCAGGCCCGCGACAACTGTTTTCAGGCCCGCGACAACTGTCTTCAGGCTCGCGACAACTGTCCTCCACTTCTTAGGTTTCAGGCCCGCGACAACTGTCTTCAGGCCCGCGACAACTGTCTTCAGGCTCGCGACAACTGTCTTCAGGCTCGCGACAACTGTCTTCAGGCTCGCGACAACTGTCTTCAGGCTCGCGACAACTGTCTTCAGGCTCGCGACAACTGTCTTCAGGCTCGCAACAACTGTTTTCAGGCTCGCGACAACTGTCTTCAGGCTCGCGACAACTGTCTTCAGGCTCGCGACAGTTGTCGAAAGTCTCGGCACCGCCGGCTGAAGCCTTCCGCCGGGCAGCGAAGCTCAGGCGACGCCCGTCTCACCGCTCCCGCCGGCCGACCCGGCGTCCCACTCGTATCCCTTAAAAAAAACTCTTCCCACTCAGCCGCATTCCCGTTACAAAGCCCCACCATGTTCGTCACCATCCAAACACGTCTCTCCCAGAATGACCCCGGCTCGCATCCTCATCATTGATCCCCACCCGGCCACCCGGGAGGGAGTAAGACAGTTCCTCGCCGCCGACCCGGCGCGATGGGAAGTGTGCGGCGGCGAAGCCAATGCCCTGCAAGCCATCGCCCAGCTCGCGCACCTGCAACCCGACCTCGCCATCGTGGAGTACGAAGGCCACGGGATGGATGGCCTGGAGCTGGCGGCGCAGCTGGGCCGGCTGCGCCGCAGCCTCGCCGTCATGCTTTATACCGCGAATACCCTTCCCGGTGCCCTCCAGCGCATCGTCCCCGCCGAGGTCCCCGGGGCCGTCCTGAAGACCGAGCCCCTCGAGGAGCTGGCCCTCGGCCTGGAAACCATTCGGCGAGGTCACTATTTTCGTTCCGGTGAGATCACTCGCCTCTGCCAGCAGGCCGAGGAAATACTCCGGCCCACCGATCCCCTCAGCGCCTCCGAGCTGGAGGTATTGCAGCTCACTTCGGAAGGGAAAGCGACCAAGGAGATAGCCGAGCAGCGCGGAGTCAGCCACAAGACGATCGAAGTGCAGCAGCGCAGCATTCGCGAGAAACTGCGCGTCCCCTGTGCCACCGCCGCCGTCGGCCTGGCCCTGCGCCACGGACTGATCCGATGAACCCGAGTCGGCGGTGGCGAAAATAAGAAAAATAAGGGGTCCGGAGAATATTCTCACTTGGTTGCAAATCCCGCCAAAGCATGGGCGTAGCGAATATTCTCCTGACCCCGAGTCATGCGCGCAGCCCAAATAAGCCTCCTCGGTGCGCAGACTACTCGGGAGTGAGGCACAGCCTATCACGTCCTGGTGCTTCAGCCGCATCGCATCCCGGACTAGTTCGAGCAGTTTTTTGGCTTGCCTCCCACGGGTGGGTCCGGGAGAATGGTGCTCATGACTCCGTTTTTATCGGTCCGCTGCTCCGCAGGCAAGCGGATTAGGCGGAATAATTCCGCCTTTAATTGCGGAATAATTCCTTCCATTTCTCGTTAGGCGTATCATGGCGCACACCAAAAACACCAGAAGAGCGCACTCGTATTATTTCGAGCAACAGAATCCGGGAGCGAAGCGATATATTGTGACCTGCGCACTGTGCCAGCACCAAGGCTTTAGCCCACACGTTCTCGACGAGGGTTTCGCGAACACTGTAGAGAAGAAACACATTCTCTCCGCACTGCAGGCAACGTACAAGCCATTGCATTTGGACGATCTTGGTCGGTGCACCACTTGTGCAGCGGAATCAAAAGAATGAGCCAACCTTCACAAACGCCTACCTTGCGATGGAGCGAACGGCGGACCGCTGTACGCGCCACTTTTGAGATGACTTCCACTCTTTCACTCCGAGGGACGCGCGCTCTCGTCCGCCGTCGCTCATCTTGTTCTCGTTAGGCGAATTCCCATGCACACCCTTCGTTTAGCCCTGCCGTTCATCGTTGCGAGTCTTCTCGTCGGCGCGGCGAAGGCCGATCAGCAGTCGGACATGTGGAAGTCGCTCGCCAAAGAGCCGGAATGGAGACTCAGAGATCCGGCATATCTTTATCTCATTATCAGACACCGCGAAGTTTCCGGAGACACTCTGACTTTTCTGCATCCCACTCGTAACCGCTCGAATTGGTGCGAGGAGGTTTTCATGCCCGAGGAGCGACACAAGGCACGCGCGTTTGCATACCGCTTGACACGCGAGACGCCGGCGGGGTACAAAGTCACGTTTCAGCCGGTCGATCCAGTCGAGCCATGGACTGAGCGCCCCATCCCTGGAAGAGAGATTATAGTGCTTTTCCCGCGATCAGAAAGGAAGCTCGTGAAGCTTACGAATAAGATGTCGATACAGGGATTCTACGGAAGTCCCGACTTCAAACAGCCGTGATGTTTGCCACCCCTTTCGCCTAACCAGTCAGTGGAGCTAACCGCCACCCGACGCGCGTTCACATTTTCAGATGGCTAGAACCTCTTCACTTCGAGTCCCGCTCGCTCCCGGTGGCGGTAGCTCACTTCTGTCTCGTTAGGCGTATGTTGCATACTCGATTGAGGCGGGGGCTCGCAGCGATTGCGATCGCCGCGACTGCAATGGTCGGGGATTACTTCCTTCAGACGCGCATTCCGCCAGAGAACCCAGCGGATACGACGCGACAGACTCTTTGGTATCGCGTGACGACGTGGACAGTCCCTCCCGAAGGTCAACGAGACGCCGCCTTCGCTTTATACACGGGATTTGATTTCGCAGTGGCGGCTGTCATCATGTATTTTGCTTTGAGCCGGTGGCAGCACAGGCGCGAGCGCGTGTAGAAATGGCACGTCAACGCCTAACCATGCGATGGAGCGAACGGCGGACCGCCGTACGCTCCACTTTTGAGATGACGTCCACGTTTTCGATCCGAGCGACGCCCGCCCTCGTCCGCCGTCGCTCATCTTGTTCTCGTTAGACCTATGACACGCATCGTGAGCTTTGCTTTCGCTGTGGTCGACATCGTGCTCGCCGCTTTCGCGGCGCTTTATGGCGCAACTGTTGTGTTCGCTATATTGCGTCCGTGGGGCGGCAGCCTCCGTGCTCTGTTTTTTGCGGGCCACCCAGAAGCGCTGTTGGCATTCTTCGCAGGCGTTGCCTGCGTTGTCGCTGTTCCGCTGGCGTTCGTTTCGCGCCGGACCAGCGGCATCATTTGGTCTTGCGCGTTCATCGCATTTCAGATTTGGCTCGCGGCATGGTACCTTGGCGTCCCGCGCACCACCCCACCAGCCGCCAGCCATATCGCGCCATATATCGTTCTTAGCTGCGTCGCGGTTGCGATTTTCGTGCGCTTTGTTCTACCACGTCCAATGCAGCCACGCCTAAGGTCTAACCATGCGATGGAGACAGGCTATGACTGGTGTCAAGGGTATTAGGCGGCATTTTTGAGTAGGACCGGTTCCATTGGGCGATAAGGTTGTTGGGAGCGGAGGACGG
The DNA here is from genome assembly GCA_963742845.1 of uncultured Verrucomicrobiae bacterium. Lineage (GTDB taxonomy): Bacteria > Verrucomicrobiota > Verrucomicrobiia > Chthoniobacterales > UBA10450 > Palsa-1392. Next base: position 31,381 of record CAVUNK010000006.1, read on the forward strand.
CGACGAGGCGGCGGGTCAGGATGCGCATGAGATGGCTGAGGGCGACTTTGTGGGGTTTGCCCTGGGTGCGTTTGCGTTGGTAGTAGGCCTTTAACTCCGGGTCGTGCTGACTGGCGCTGAAGGCGGCCTGGAAGAAGGCGGTGCGCAGCGGCTCGACCCCGCGTTTGGTCATGGTGACTTTGCCTTGGAACTGGCCGCTTTCTTTGAGCCGGGGATCATTGCCCATGAAGGCCTGGAGGCGGGTGGCGGCGGTGCGATTACTGCCGGCTTGGAGGAGTTCCTCGGGCAGGTAGGCGATGAGTTTGGCGGCGGTGATGGGGCCGAAGCCGGGGAGGGTCTGGAGGAGCTGGTGGCGGGCAGGATCGGCGGCCTGGAGGGCCCGCTGCTCGATCTGGCGGTCGAGGGCGCGGAGACGTGTCTCTAACTCAGCGATGCTCTGGAGGAGGGCGACCAGGGCCGGGGCGCTGGCCGCAGCCAGGTCGGGGTCGGCGATGGAGTCGGCGGCGAGGGCTTTGAGTTCTTGCGCTTTGGGGCGCAGCTTCCAGTCCTTCTGGAGGGTGGCCAGGCGAAGCCGTGCGATGGCTTGCGGGGTGGGCGCTTTTTGGAGGAGGGCGCGGATGCCGACGCCGTCGATCTCCAGCAGCTGGCCTAACTCTGGGAAGATGAGATCAAGCAGGCTGCCATAGGTCTTCTTCAGGTTGGTCAGGGCGTGGCGACAGCTCTGGCGCACACTCTCCAGGCGCTGCAGGGCGCAGCGTTCCGGGGCGAGCTGGAAGCGGTACTTGGCCAGGAGCTCGGTGCCTTCCCGGGCGGCCAGGGCACAGAGTTGCCGGGCATCGATCGGGTCGGTCTTGTTCTCGCGCAAGGCGTTTTTCACCCGGTAAAGCCGGCGCGCCATGAGGGGGTTAATGACGGCGACGGCATGCCCGGCCTTGGCCAGCGCCGCGGCCCAGTGGAGGTGCAGCACGCCGGTGGCTTCGATCAGTACCAGCAGCGCGGCCTCCGGCGGGAGGTGTTGCGCGAGCAGAGCGAGCAGTTCGCGCCGGCCGGCGGCGCTCACGGGCAGGTCCTTTTCCAGGAGGAACCGCTCCGTCGCGCTCCCGCGCAGGGCGATGCGTACTTTATGTTTTGCGGCATCAAGGCCGAGATAGTAGTCTGTTTGCATTGAGGTGGGTGGTTGTTGAGTTTTAAGAAATGGCCGCGATGGCTTTAGCTTATAGCCAGGTGAACGTTTCCTTTTGCGGGGTCCGTTTCAGGCGATCAAAGCTCAGCGCGGCCGGTTCCAAAGCGCGGGAACGCCCGGTCTCTTCTCCGTCCAATGCTCTCCAAAGGGGCATGGCGAACAGGCGAAGACTCGAGCGAACCCGAAAAACATTAAACCACAGCCGCCCCCTCAATCCACCGCCCCAGCACCATGCATGCATCCCACCAAGCACATAAGCGAACGACGTATCGCTGTGCGTCCACACTTGAGATGACTTCCACCCTTCCATTGATTCACTCGCGCGACTCGTCAGCCTTCGGCCTGAGGTCTATGTCACGGCTCTCCAGTCCGTTCCATTCCGTTCCATTCCGAACGACGCGCGGCCTCGTCCGCCGTCGCTCATCTTGTTCTCGTTAGGCGGCAGGGGCAATGATCGCTGTTGTCGAAGGGGTAAGCGCGGCCGGAAAAACCGCGTGGTGTCGGCAGCAGTGTCGGACGGCGGTCCCGGAATTGCCTCGCATGTCGCCCCCCGCCGAGGAAGTCGCGGCAGCACACTTTTGGACCGAAGCGCACGCTCGTCGCTGGGCGGAGGCCGTTCGGCTCGAACTGGAGAACCGACGCGGAATCTGCGATACCGATCCGTTCAAACTGCATTACTCTTGGTGCTTGTGGCGGATAGGCTGCGGCACACGAGGATATTGGGCGGCCTCGGTTGAAGCATTCCGAGCCATGGTGCGGTCGGAGCGAATCGGGTTCGCGGACGTGATCGTACTCCTGGAGCCTCCGGCCGAACAGATCCGACGGCAGAAAGACGCAGACATGACGCGGCGTCGCGGGGCGTTTGAGTTACACCTGCGCCTCGCGCCGGCTCTGCGGGAATGGTACGCCCTATTGGAGTCGCTCACCCCGGGCCGTCTACGTTGGCACGGTGAGGCCCTCTCGGGAGTTGACGAGGTGCCGGTCCGCGACGACCGCTATAGTCTAGAGCTGTTCGAGGCCCTGGTGTCCGAGGCAACCCGACGTGCCGCCTAACCCATGCGATGGAGAACAGCGGACCGTCCTACGCTCTTTGAGATGACTTCCACATTTCTACTCCGCGCGACGCGCGCTCCCACCCGCCGTCGCTCATCTTGTTCTTGTTGATGCTGAGGCCGTGAGAGCACTCGACCGAATGGCGCAGATGCCGCGCTGGCTTCGGTCCTCTGACACGGGGCTGCTTTGCTTTCGCGCTTTTTGCGCCCTTGGCTTGTTTTGGCAACTCTTTTGCTATCGGTGGAGAGCACGTAACCCGCATGGAGTTCTTGCGTCGTGGGGGCGGGCCGCTATTTGTCTCCATTGGGGTCGTTTCTTTGGTGGTCGGATGTGGTTTTGTTCAACGCGCCGGCTGGTCGCGTCCGCTATTTGTCGCGGCCGTGCTGATGCTTTGTCCGTTGCCGTTTCTCGCGCGGAGCGTGTCCCCGCTGGCAGTGCTCTCTACCACGCCGTTCCTTATTCCGGCGGCCTATCTTTATCTGAGTCCTCGGGTGCGGGCGTATTTTGGCTCCTATGAGAGTCCCAACAACTAACCAGGCGACGGACCCAATCCCTGGCCGGTATATCCCCAAGTTTTGATTCTCTTGTGCACTCGCTCACCCTCCGGGCTTCGACCATGTCACGGCGTGCTCGTCCGTTCCATTCCATGACTCCAACCTCACCTCCCGCCGCCACGCGCGCTTTGATTGGCTCGCTCTGCTCGCTTCCCCGGCGGGCTTCCGTCCAGGTCGCGGCTTGCCAGTCCGCTCCATTCACCAGTGTTGGCTTATCTTGTTCTCGTTAGGCCTCACCACACTCTCGCTGAATAGAACACGAAACCAAAGAGACTTATGGCCACATTCAACTGCACCAAAGACAATCCTTTGCCACTCAAAACGCCTCCAGAAACGTCGGAGTTTACCATGCCCACGGAGACCAAAGAGGGATTACCGATTCTCGTCTGCACCGTGGGCAAGACCGTTCTCCGTTACGACGCGCGCTGCATTCAAGAGCTTCACGCCATGCTCAAGGCTCACGGCGATTGGATGGATCTGGGCGGAGCGGACGAGCAGAAACCGGCCAAGGAAGGATCCGTCGAGGCTTGGGGGCGCTCGCCAAGAAACCCCGTCGGAGGGTGGTATGGGCTGAAGAAGGGTTTGCGCGGACGCTCGGCGTCTATGTCCCGCCGCTAATGGAAGCACTCGGTTTGTGTGGGCTGGAGCACAACCCGAAAAACAACCGAATCGGAGCAAAATAACTGATCGAATGACGCCTGGGCTCAAGGTCGCAGTGCACCATTTGCCAGATCAGGAGGAAGCGGTCTCGCCGTGGCCGAGCTGACGCCGTCGCGCCACGCTCCCGGTCGCTCCCCGAGCATCCGTTTGCCCGCCAGGCGTCTTCGGCTGTAGTAACGTCCGGAGCGTTTCCGGCCGCGCTGGCGCGCTCCGCGCAGATGCTAGTGCAGGTGCCGCGGGGGGCGCATAGCCCGCCAGATGTGGCGGGGATGTTTAAAAGAGGAGGCGTTCCGAAAACTTCTTGATCGGCAAAGATTTACGCCTCGGACCCGTATCGCTCCCCCCGCGCGGTGCCTGAAATGTTCCTTCAGGCAAAAATGCAAGATCTTTAGGTGATTTCTTTTGCACAAATATCCTTGACACCCTGAGTGTGGCCCCCCTACAAGGCGTTCTTCCCGAGGACTCAACGACGGTGTTGTGAGGTCTTCAGGCCGCCGGAAACACTCAATGAAAACAAAAAACAACCCCAACAATTTTACATGTGTCGTCGCCAGCGCCGTGATGGCTCTCCTCGCCGTGTCGTTTGTCCTGCTCCCCGGATCTGTCGCTGCTCGCGGCAAGAAGATGAGCTACGCCCAATCCCCGGCGGAGCAAGCCATGGCCGAAAGTATGGAGCGGGCCAATCGGAACTGGATAGCGCAACGCCCTTCCCCGAAGACGTCCGTGAACTACGGTTTTGCCACCAGCACGAGTGGGTCGTTTACCAACATGACCGGCAGCACCCAATTGGTCGCAGCCGGCCAGGATGATGCCGCCAGTTCCAACACGCCAATCGGGTTCGACTTCTGGTTGCTGGGGAATAGATACACCCAGTTCAATGCGACCTCGAATGGGAGCATGGGGCTGAGTGCAACGGGCACAACGGTTAGCGCTACTACTTACAACATCATAGGAGGAAGCACGACGACACCAAGACTCGCTGCCATGGCGGGCGACTTGGAGACGGCGGCCGGGGTCGGGAAAGTCCACTATAAGGTCACAGGTTCAGCTCCGAACCGGGTGCTCACGGTCGAGTTCCTCAACATGTCGATTGTTTATAACGGCACCTCAGGGGACGGAACCTACCAGGTGCGATTACACGAAACGACCGGTCAGATTGAGTATGTCTATGGCGCCATGAACCGGAACAGCGCGACCGGTCTGGATGGGAATAGTGGCAACCTTGATATTGGCTTTACCACGGCTGCGGCGAACGGCGCCCTCGTGAGCATTCTTTCGGCGTCGAACACAGCGACAACGACTACTCCATTTACGGAGCAGTCTTACGCGCTTTCATCGCCCATCGCCAACCTGAATACTCCGAGCGATGGTTCCCGGCGGGTCTATTCCCTCACGCCGCCGTCGGTGACTCCCGCGGGAGGCCCCCTTACGTTTAGCGCGATTACGCCGATCGGGATGACGCTGAACTGGACCGATTCGCCGGACGAAACCAATTACGGCATCTATCGCTCGACCGATAACGTGAACTTTACTTTCGTCGGCACGGCCGCTTTAAACGCGACCTCATTCGCTGCGACCGGCCTGAGCCCGAGTACGAACTATTTTTGGCAGGTCTATGCCATCTCGGATGGCTCCGTGAGCACGTCCCTGACCGGCAGCCAGATGACCGCGGCTCCTGGAGTAGTGACTTCGACCGCCGCGGGCGGTCTCTGGAGTCAGACGACGACGTGGGCCGGCGGCGTTGTTCCTACGACAACTGATGACGTCACCATCGCGGGAGGCGCAACCGTGACGATTGACACAGCCGCGGTCGCCTTGGATGTGACTGTGAATTCGGGTGGCGCCTTGATCTGGGACACCGCATCGGCTCGCACGCTGGCGACCGGCTTGAACGTAACCGTCGCCAGCGGGGGGTCATTCGCTTCCGGAGCGACTGGGACTGTCACAACCCACGTGCTTTCAGTGGGCGGCAACCTGACCAATAACGGCACCCTCAACTTCAGCACTAACGGCAATACGGCGGGCGCAGGCATCACGTTCACTAGCGGCACCAGTAATACCTTTGGCGGCACGGGTGGGACGACCAATATCCGAACGATGACCCTCACCAAGGTAGCCAACAGCAACGTTCTGGAATTGAACCCGACGAACTTCACCGTGCAGGGCGTGAATACCGACGTGGCAGGATTCCTCACCGTCACCAGCGGCACGCTCAAGATCTCCGGCACTTTCACGATGACCAACCGGACATTCGCCATCGCCGGTTACACCATCCCGGCTGCCGGCGGGTTTTGGCTGAATAATCCGAATTATACCGTTGCCGGACAAAACGGAAGCGGAACAGTGACGGGTCTCTTCCGACTGACGCAGGGATCGTATAACGTTGGCACGGCTACCGGCAACGTGCTGGCCTTGTCTAGCAATTCCACCACCATCATCGAGGGCGGAACTCTTACTGCCGCCAGCAGACTGGCTGTTAGCGCTGCGGGCAATACGGTTAATTATACTCAGACTGGTGGCACCATCACAGTTTGCACGATCGGCAATACCTCAACCACTCTCGGCAACTTCGATCTGGGCACTTCTGCCGGTTCGCTGGTCACCATGAGCGGCGGCACGATCATTATTCGACTCCATTCGTCGGGTATCGATTACCGCTACGATGCTGATCCCAGTAACCTCACGGGGACCACCGTTCAGCTGGGTGATGCCAGTTCAGGCACGGCGAAGGCGTTCAGTTTGCGGGGCGTCCTTCCCAACCTCGTCATTACCAATACGAGCGCGAATCACACCGCCACCTTCAATAACACGCTGGTGAATTTCTTTCACGTGATCACGGGGAACCTGACCATCAATACCGGCAATACTCTTGACCTTTCCGGCAGCACCACCTCCACGGACACCTTCCTCGAAGGGAACGTCCTCAATAACGGAACCCTCAACGCCTCGAACGTTAACATGGCGATCGAAATGGTCGGCACGGGTCTTCAAACCTACAGCGGCACGGGTGTAATGACCGCCCCGACGACGGACATGGATGTCGATGGTGGCGGCGTTAACTTTACCTGCACCAACCAACAGGTCATCACCCGGGTCAACGTCTTCAGCGGTAGCATTACCGGCGCCGACAAAATCACCCTGGGCAATGGCCTGGCCACGTCCGCGTTCATCCAGATCGGTAACGGCGGCGCGCCCGCCACGGTGGTCGGTCCTATTACCGGAACGATCGTCAACAACGCCGGCAGTGGCGGGTATACCGTATTCTACGGAGATGTGACCGCCGATCGCAGCACCGGCGGAGAGATTCCCGCAGGCCGGACGGTGACGAATGTGACCTTTGATAGTGAGGGGCCCAATGTCACCATCGCTGGCGGCGATCTGACGGTAACCGGCGCTACCGTCTTCGGCGATGCCGCCGATACCGCCGCCAATGGCCGCGTTATTACGGGCGCAAATAACCTGATAATCGGCAGCGCGGGAACGGTGACGCGCGTCGGTGGCCTGGGCCACGTGGACGGCAACCTCGTGAAAAACTTCGCGACCAATGCCGCGCTGACCTTCGAATCGGGAACCGCTAATGGTTATTCGCCGGTCATGGTGAACATGACAGCCGGCGCACCCGCGCCGTTCACGGTTAAGTCGACCCAGATGGTCCAGCCTAACATCCCGAACCCGACGATGGCGTTGCAGCGCTATTGGACGTTGAACGCCTCTGGCGTGACGGCGGACCTGACCTTCAACTATCTCGATCCGACCGATATTCCGGGCACGGCCAACGAGAACAACTTCGCCATCTTCAAGTACGATGGAGTTTCACTGACGATGCCGGGCGGCTCGGTCAATACCGGGGCTAATACTGCCACGATCACCGGTGTCACTTCGTTCTCCGACTGGACGCTGGCGGAACCCGCGCCCGCCGCGCCAGTCCTGGTCTCGGCGGTGTCGGAGTTGACGCACGGGGGGGCTGGCACCTTTGACGTCAATATGCCACTGAGTGGGACGACGGGGGTAGAAGATCGCTCTTCGAGCCTTTACAAGATTATCCTGACCTTCAGCAACGGACCGATCACCTCGGGCATGGCGGCGGTCACGGCCGGGACGGGGACGGCGGGCACGCCGACCTTTAGTGGTAACACCATGACCGTGCCGCTGACCGGAGTCACCGACAGCGAAATAGTGACCCTGACGGCGAGCAACATGAATGGGCTGGGCGGCGCGACGAGCTTGGACCTGGGCTTCCTGGTAGGCGATTCGAATGCGGATCGCTTTACCAACGGGGGTGACACAATTCAGGTGCGGAGCCTGGCGGGTCAGGACATCGACCTGACGAACTTCCGGGCGGACGTGAACCTGGATGGCTTCATCAACGGCGGCGACACCACGCTGGTGCGAAACAAAGCCGGTAACTCGCTGCCCTAAAGTCGTAGAAGAGAGAGAAATAAAAAAGAAAAAGCTTCCTCCAGAAGAATAAGTAGGAGACAACTAGAAACGATTCCAAATGAAAAAATATCTAATCACAATGTTGGCGGTAATGGCGTGTGCTGGGGCATGGGCGCCGAAAGCGTCGGCGCAGGCGGCGACCTTTGTCTATAACGACGGGGACGGGACGCCGAACGCGGGGACCTACACGCCGGGGTCGAGCTTTACGTTTTCGATCAGCCTGGTCTTTGTGCCTGCGGGTTCGTTGACGAACCTGGAAGGACTTTCCTACTGGTTACAGCAGAACCAGGCGTCGCCGTTTAACTTTGCGATCACTCTGCGGGATGTGACCGGGAGCCAGTTCACGGCCTTGCAGACGCCGAGCCTGACTTATCCGCAGAACCTGGTGCCGAGCAATGCGAATGACCTGGGAGCGTTGCTGCCGGGGAATACGGGACTGACGACTCCGGGAACCTACTTCATTGCGAACCTGACGATCTCGATCAACGCGGGAACCGCACCGGGGGTTTACACCCTGCAGAACGTGACCAGCGGCGGCAAGACGGCCTTTGCGTTTAATGACAGCGGCACGGGAACCGCGATCCCAGCCGCGGCCTACACCGTGACGGTGATCCCGGAACCGACCAGTCTGGCTTTGGCCGGCGTCGGCCTTACCGGCCTCCTCCTCTTCACGCTGCGCCGCCGCAGCCGCCATAGCAGCTAGGATCTTCGACTAACGAAATAATTAATGACACGCTCGCTCTGGAAACGGAGCGAGCGTCTCTTTTAAACTCCAGTGATCTGGCCACGACTGCTACTGGAGGGGATGAGAGGTCAGAGCGTCGAATCTCGACAATACTAATCGACAGGCGGAGCCGGGTAGAAACAGAAATTGAGCCGCGCCCCGCAAAGCGCGGGTTGAGTTCCCCGGCTCGCGGCGACCTTCCCCGGTATGTCGCAGCCAGCCAGTAACCCCACTCGCCCAAGCGCGCGACGATTCGGCGGCGGCGTGGGCAACATGCTCGTGGCGACACTGGCCTTTGCGGTCATGAACGTTTTCATCAAACAACTCGATCGCATTCCGGCGATGGAGATTGTCTTCTTTCGCTGCCTCGTCTCGGGAATGATTTGTGGGTTCGAGATTGCGCGCGGGCGGCTCGATTGGAAAGGGAACAACCGCAGCTTGCTGATTGCGCGCGGCACTTTCGGCACCCTCGCGCTCTTCGCGTTTTTCGTCACTCTCCAGAACATGAATCTCGCGACCGCGGTGACGATTCAATATCTCTCGCCGATCTTCACCGCACTCATCGGAGTCTTCGTGCTGCGCGAGCTGGTGCCGGCGCGACAATGGTTCTTCTACGGGATCGCCTTCGCGGGTGTGTTTGTGCTTAAGGGCTTCGACTCACGTGTGTCGCTGTTCTATCTGCTGATCGGGATTGGCTCCGCCCTGTGCTCCGGCATGGCCTATAACCTGGTGCGCCGGCTGCGCGAGCGGGAGGCGCCGATCGTGGTGGTGTTTCATTTCCAACTCGTGGGAATCGCCGCCGGGCTCGTGTTTATCCTGTTCCGCTGGCGCACGCCGGCGCCATGGGAATGGTTTTCGTTGTTGATGTGCGGAGTGCTCACCCAGGTCGGACAGGTGTGCCTGACGAAGGCGCTGCAATCCGAGCGAATCGCGAAGGTGGCGGTGCTGAATTATATCGGTTTGGTCTATGCGCTCATCTTCAGCGTCATGATTTTTGGCGAGCGTTACACGGCTCAGACGGTGCTCGGCATTTCGTTAGTCATCGGCGGCGTCCTCCTCGCGGTGCTCTATGGAAAACCGAAGGTGCCCGAAGTGATCGAGGAAACGGAGACGGCCATCGTCTGATCCGGCTACGTCTCGGAGCGAGGAGATGAGCAAAGAAAGAGACCGATTGTGCCGACGGAAACGTTTCCACTTACATGAGCACTGACATTCCCTATCGCGATCTCGGCAGCACCGGGGAGCGGGTTTCCTGTATTGGGCTAGGCGGATGGCACCTCGCGATTCCGGGCGTCGAGGCGAAACTCGCCACCGAGATCGTCCGCACCGCGATCGATCGCGGGATCAATTTCATGGATAACTCCTGGGATTATAACAAGGGCGAAAGCGAGAAGCGGATGGGCGACGCGCTCCGCGACGGTTATCGCGACAAGGTTTTCCTGATGACGAAGATCGACGGGCGCACGAAGAAAGAGGCCACCAAACAACTCGAGGAATCGCTCCAGCGCCTGCAGGTCGATCATCTCGACCTCGTGCAACACCACGAAGTCATCCGCTTCGATGATGCGCATCGGGTATTCGACTCCGACGGCGCGAATGCCGCGCTGCTTGAGGCGCAGAAAGCCGGCAAGCTGCGCTTCATCGGGTTCACCGGGCACAAGGATCCGCAGGTGCATCTCCACATGCTCGCCGTGGCGCGCGAGCACGGCTTCAAGTTCGACGCCGTGCAGATGCCGATCAACGTGATGGACGCGCATTATCGCAGCTTTGGGCAGTTGGTCGTGCCGGAGTTGGTGCGCGACGGGATCGGCGTGCTCGGGATGAAGTCGATGGGCAACGGGATCATCTTGAAATCCAAGACCGCGACCGCGGTGGAATGTCTGCGCTTTGCCTTAAACGAGCCAACCTCGGTGGTCATCACCGGGATCGACAGCATGGAGATCCTCGACCAGGCGTGCGAGGTGGCGCGTGACTTCCAGCCACTCAGTGACGCCGAGCGCGCGGCGATCCTCGCGAAGACAAAGGAAGCGGCGGCGCAGGGCGAGTATGAACTTTTCAAGACGCGCTCGATCTTCGACTCCACCGCGCAGAATCCGCAGTGGCTCGGCGAAGAACCGGACCGGATCTCCGACCTGATGCCGGCGTAAGGGACGCGCCGCGCGGTTGCCTCATTCGGCAAAAATTGTTATCACTGCGAACAAATGCATAAACCTATGAAAAAAATTAGCCTGTTTATCGTTGCGATCACCGCGCTGGGCTTGCTCGGCGCCACCGCTCAGAGCCCGAAGAAAATGTCCGATGCCGACGGTGCCAAGAGCGCCGATCAGCATGTCGCTTATAACACGATGGAACTGCAATGGGCCGACGCTCCGCCTTTCCTCCCCGCGGGCGCGAAGTTCATCGTGCTCCAGGGCGACCCGGGTAAAGCGGGCGTCTACACCATCCGCCTCCAGGTGCCGTCCGGTTACCGGATTCCGCCGCACACGCATCCGACCACGGAAGATGTGACGGTGATTTCCGGCACGATGAGTTTTGGGATGGGCGACACCTTCACGGATATCGGTGGCAAAGCCCTCAAGGCGGGCGGGTTCGCCTGTATGCCGGCCGGCATGAAACACTTCGCCTGGGCGACCGGCGAGACGGTGCTGCAGGTCCACGGCATGGGACCGTTCGAGATTAACTACTGCCACCCCGAGGACGATCCTCGCACGAAGAAGTAGCGGGCATTGCGGCGACGCCGGGCGGGAGACAATCACCCGCGCGCTGAGTTCCGAATTATTGGTGAGCAGATCACGACCACGCCGGCATGAAGATGCAGGCAGAAGGTCGGGTGCGTCTGCCGGCATTAATCAAAAGGAATTCTCGATATGATCAAAGGAAGCAAACTGGTCGGCCGCACCGTGGTGGACATGGATGCCGCGGAGAAGCTCGGCAAAGTGAAAGAGATCATCGTGCAGCGCGATGGAGAGCGGGTCGCGGGTTTCGTAGTCTCGCATTCCGAGACGCTCCTCGGCACGGGCGGCACGCGGCGCACGGTGCCGGCTTCTGCGCTTAATGCTATCGGCCCGGATGCAATCACGGTGCACGGTAGCGGGATGACCGATGTTTCTTCGGCGGAGCTCGATTCGCTCCCGCGCCTGTCGGACGTGATCGGTCACAAAATGGTCACCCAGAGCGGCCGCCTCCTTGGCGCGATCGACGATATCCTGATCGACCCGAAGGACGGAACGATCATCGGCTTCGTCGTGGGCGAGGGGATGAAGAGCAAGCTCGAGAATATGTTCAACACCGAGCGGGCGCATGCCGACGGCTACGTGCGCGCCGATGCGGAATTGCAGGTCGGCAATGACCTGATCGTCGTGCCCGATGATGCCTTCGTCGCGGGTGACCCGGAAGCTCTGGCCCGCGAGTCGGAAACCACGGGCCCTCTGACCGAACCAGCCGCGCGCACGCAGGGTTGGGGACTTGCGCGCCCCGCTGGCGCGCCGCGCTCCAGTCTCTGGACGAAGCGAGCCGATTCGCCGAGGGCGACGGCCGGCTCAGATGAAGTGGAAGGGTGGATCCCCGGAGACTTCTCCCAGCCCCTGACCGGCGAGAAAGATACCCCCTTCACGCCCTAGAAGCCGAGGTAACTCTAGGCGATGACTCGAACCGTCTCGAGTAACTCAGCTAACTCTTGCTGATCGGCTGCGTAGTAACTCTCCCACTTCTGCTTCTCCGCCGGCGAGAGGGCCTCATACTTGCGGGCTTTGCTGTTCAACCGGTGATAGACCCCTTGCAGGGTCTTCGCCACCACGGCTGACTTCAAAACCTTTCCTGCGCCGGGCAGCGCCGAGACGGTTTCGTAAAGGCGTTGCGCGCTGGCCTGCAAGAGCGGAAAGCGCGGGGCACGCGCGGCATTTTGTCCGGTCTGCGCGAGCTGCGGTTTAAAGCTTAGCATCCACGCCGAGGAATTCGTAAGTCGCCGCGCGGACCCGCTCCGGTTCGCGCCGGATCGCGTCGAACTGAATCACGAGAATATTCTGCGGCGCGAAACGCTGGAGATAGGGACGAAGATGGCGGGCATAACAGCCCAGGTCCCGCAGGAAAGGATCCTCCATCATTTCCTGGAAGGTCTCCGGTAAGGTCGCGACCACCGCGTTCCGGTTATACCAATACCACGAGTAGATCATCTCCACCGGCGGCCGGAGACAGAGCAATAACTTGATGTCCGGGCGATAGGCCGCGATCCGCTCCGCTGCTTCCTCGGAATAGAGATAGGCCGGGCAGAACTCCCCCCGACAAGTGATCTCTCCGTCCAGGGCTGGAAATTGTTCGTCATACCAGCCCGCTCCGCGCTCGAACAGGCCCAGCTCTTTGTGCGCGATCCGGCGCATCACCGTGTCGGCGAAATAGTAGACCTCCTTGTCCGGGTGCGAATCCAATCTGCGGATGCGCCTCGAGTTGCGTGGAGAGCCAGGTGGTCCCGCACTTCGGGGCGCCGATGCCGATGAAATCGATGAGAGGCAGGAAGTCCGTCATTCTTATACTCGTTAGGTAGGCTAGCGAAAGTAGGGGCGCAGCACCGCATACTTGCGGTCGCCGATCCCGGGGACCCGCGCCAGGTCATCCGCGCTCTGGAAGGGCCGCGCGGCGATGATGCGCGCCGCCATCACCGGGCCGATGCCGGGGAGCTGCTGGAGCGCTTCGCTACTGGCATGGTTAAGATCGAGCTGCCCGCCGGGAGCGGAGTTTTGCGCTGGCGCAGTCGTCGTCGCCGGCGTGCCTTGCGGATGAAAGAAAGCCTCGAATGAGTCACCTTTTCCGCTCCCTCCGGTTGGCGGCGCGGCCACCGTCCGCGTGTTCAACCGCCCGGTCCCGACGCCCCAACCCCCGAGCTTCTGGCTCCGCGCGCTGATCTCCGACTGCAGCAGCTTGCGATGTTCGGCCTCGGGCTCCTGGCCGGCAGGAGTCTTCGCGGTCGCGCCATAGACTCGCGCCAGCCCGTTCGCGACCAATGTCTCCGCGAGATCTTCTCGTCCCATCTGCACAAAGGCGAAGTAGCGCGGCAGATGACTCCGGCCGCGCGCATCCTGCTTGCAGGTGACGACCGTGAAGGGCCGCGCCAGCCGCGCGCGGGTGAACCGCTCCGCTTCGATCCCGATCTGCAGCGTTTGCGGCACGCTCACGTGAAAGTATTTCGCCTGCTCCGCCACGCGGTCGGGGATACTCGCGTCGGTCTCCGGGGTATCCACAAAATAGAGACGAAAGATATATTCCTTCCCGCCTGCGCGGACGTGGAAGCTATCGCCGTCATTCGACTCGTTCTGGAGCAGCGTGCAGTTCTCGTAGGTCTGCCATTTTTCCTCCGCCTGCGCGCAGGCCAGCACGAGGCTGAAAGAAAGCGCGAGAAGAAATGTTTTCAAAAGCAGGGAGCCGGGTTGCGCGGCCCGGGACATTAGCGGCCCCCGCTTTTCCGGCAACCGCCTGCCGCGTGGAGTGCGATGCTTTGGTATGCTCTATACAATTGCGGTTATCCTTCTGGTTCTTTGGTTAATCGGCTGGCTCGGCTTCCATCTCCTCGGCGCGGCCATTCATGTCCTGATCGTGCTCGCGGTGATCTGCGTGGTGCTGGCGCTGGTGCGGAAAGCCTAGGCTGCGACTGGAAGTTAACGGGCCGTAGCCAGTCGCGGCGGCGGCGCGCTCTTCCAGAGGATCAACGCCACCCCCATCAGGACCAGGGTCGCGCCTAACAATGCCCACGGCGTCAGCGTCTCCCCTGCGACGAACCACCCGAAAGCCACCGCCAGCGGCGGCGTGATCAGCGAGATCGTGAGCAGGTTCGTCACCTTCACCCGTTCCAGCAGCCAGTAGAAAAGCAGGAACGCCAGCACCGACCCGACGAGCGCGAGATAGAAAAGGCAGCCGACCGCCAGCCGGGTCCAATGGAAATGCAGCGGGTTCCCTTCTTTCCAAAAGCCGATGATCGATAACGGCACAATCGCGAACAGCATCTGCCACGCGGAGATCACCGCGGGCGCGAACGAATGCGGCCGCCCTTTGATCAGCACATTCACGTAAGCCACCGTGACCGCGCCGAAGACGATCGCGACCCCGCCCCAGAAAGCCCAGAGCCCGTGGAAATCGAGCAGCTTCAGGCAGATGAGCGCGACCCCCGCGAGCGCGAGCAGCGCGCCCGCCATCCGCGGCCAGCGCATCGGTTCCGAGGGGAGCATGAAGTGCGCGAAAAAGAGCCCGAAGGTCGGGATGGTCGCCTGCAGGATCGCGGCGAGCCCGGACGAGATATGTTGCTCGCCCCAGAAGAGCAGCCCGTAGTTCACCCCGAAGGTGATGATCCCGGTGAAAGCAAGAAACCCATAATCCGCGAGCCGGCGGGGCAGGGGATAACGCCCGATGCAGATCGCAAAGAGCACCGTCGCGGCGATCACAAAACGCAGCGCGCAGAAGGAGATCGGCGGCAGATCGTTCAGGCCGATTTTGATCACCAGCCAGGTGGAGCTCCAGATCAGGCAGAGCGTGATCCACGCCACCGGCACCCAGCGCCCGTGCGCGTCGGGCCGCGGCTCTTCGCCGGTCGGAAACGTTGCGCGCATTCTCACTCATGAATCCCGTCCCCTTAGCCCGTGACTGCTCCCTCGACCAACTCTTCTTTTGCCGGAAAGGACGCACGCGCCTCTCCGTTTCCGAATAGAGTGGAAACCAATCGCAACCACCAACCAGAAAGAACACCCATGGGCCTCTTCAATACTTTGATGTCGAAAATCTTCAGCCACGCGACCTCCAGCGCGCCCGTTGCCACCAGCACGGCGCCGCGCCTGCACCCGCCAGCGCACCCGCCACCTCCACCTCGCCGACCCCGGCGATGCCCGCTTCGTCCGGCGCCCAGCCTTCCGCCAGCACCGCCCCCGCCACGCCGGCCGCCGCCGCTCCCGCGCAGCAGGTCGACCTCGCCGCCGTGCTCGATCAGCTCGCCGCGAAGAATTCCGAGAAGCTCGATTGGAAACATTCCATCGTCGACCTGATGAAACTGGTCGGCATGGACAGCAGCCTCTCCGCGCGCAAAGAACTCGCTCAGGACCTGCACTACACCGGCGACACCGGCGACTCCGCCACCATGAATATCTGGCTGCACCAGGCCGTGCTGAAGGAGCTGGCCGCCAACGGCGCCAAGGTGCCGCAGGATTTGCTGAAGAAATAAGCCGGGCACATTCGGCACGGCCGCAAGCCTAACGAGTAAAGGTCGTCGCTTTCAGGGCTGATCTCGGCTAGGTTGGCCGATGCAGAAGAAACGTTTCGCCGAGCTCGATCTCGCGCCGGAAATCCTCAAGGCGGTCGAGCGGATGGGCTTCGAGGAAGCCTCGCCGATCCAATCCGCGGCCATCCCCGTGCTGCTCGGCGGCGCCGACGTCGTCGGCCAATCGCAGACCGGCTCCGGCAAGACCGCCGCCTTCGGCATCCCCGCCGTCCAGCTCGTCGATCCCGGCCCTGCGCGCGCCGCAGGTGCTCATCCTTTGCCCCACCCGCGAGCTCGCCGTGCAGGTCGCGGAAGAGATCGCCAAGCTCGCCTACTTCAAGCGCGGCGTGCGCGAGCTGCCGATCTACGGCGGCCAATCCTACGAGCGCCAGTTCCGCGGGCTCAGCGCCGGCGCGCAGATCATCATCGGCACCCCGGGCCGGGTCATGGATCACCTCGAGCGCAAAAGTCTCCGGCTCGACCAGGTCAAGATGATGATCCTCGATGAAGCCGATCGCATGCTCGACATGGGCTTCGTCGACGACATCAAGACCATCCTGCGCGAGGTCCCCGCCGAGCGGCAGACCGTCTTCTTTTCCGCCACCATCCCGCGCCCGATCGCCGAGCTGATCAAGCGCTTCACGCGCGATCCGGTGAACGTGCGCGTGGAAGACGAAGCCCTCACCGTCCCGGCGATCGAGCAGGTCTACTACGAAGTCGACCGCCGCTCGAAGCTCGAAGTCCTCTGCCGCCTGATCGATCTCGAGGACGTGAAACTCGCGATCATCTTCTGCGCCACCAAGATGATGGTCGACGAGCTCACCGAGCACCTCACCGCCCGCGGTTACAACGCCGACAAACTCCACGGCGACATGACCCAGGCCATGCGCGAGCGGGTGATGGGGAAATTCCGCAAGCGCAAGATCGAGATCCTCGTCGCCACCGACGTCGCCGCCCGCGGGCTCGACGTCGACGACATCGAGGTCGTCTTCAATTACGACCTCCCACACGATGGCGAGGACTACGTCCACCGCATCGGCCGCACCGGGCGCGCGGGGAAGGGGGGCAAAGCCGTCACCTTCGTCGCCGGCCGCGAGATCTACCGGCTGGAGAACATCCAGCGTTTCACCCGCAGCCGCATCCGCCGCGAGAAAATCCCCAGCGCCGAGGAGGTCGAGGGCAAACGCGCCAGCGCCTTCGCCGAGGCTTTGCGCGAGACTCTGGAGAAGGGCGAATACAAACGGCACGACGAGCTGCTCGACCGTTTCCTTTCCCAGGATTATTCCGCCACCGACATCGCCTCCGCCCTCATCCACCTGCTCGGCGAGGACAAATCCCGCGCCAGCCAACCCATCCCCGAGGATCGCCCGCAGCGCGACGACCGCCGCGCCCGCGCCGCGACCGCGACCCGCGCGAGCGCCGCGAGCAGACTCGCGACGACTACGAACGCGCCGAACGCCCTGCCCGCGGCCCGCGCGACGACTACGAGCGGCCCGAGCGCCCCGCCCGCGGCCCGCGCGAAGTCGCCGGCGCGCTCAGCCACGAGCCCGGCATGGTGCGGCTCGCCTTCAATGTCGGCCGCGCCCACTCCGTGAATCCGGGCGACTTCGTCGGCGTCATCGCCGGAGTCACCGCCATCCCGAAAGGCGAGATCGGCGCCATCCACCTCCAGGCCACCAAGACGCTGGTCGACATCAACCAAGCCCGCGTCGAGCTGCTGCTAAAGAAGCTAAACGGCATCCAGTTCAAAGGCCGCAAGCTCTTGGTGAAAGTGTCATCCTGACTCCACTCGGTGGCTTGAACCGATCACTGTCGCCAGAGACCGTGGCTCCGGCTGGTCTAACGTCGTGACTGCGCGGGCAAGCGAACTGGAACAGCCCCGTTACGGGACCACGGTCAGCGAAAGATCGTTGCCGGCTCCGCCGCCGTAATTGGTGAACGCGAGCAGCACCCGGGCGAAGAGGCATCGTCAACCGATCCTTGCGGCCCTGGTCTGACGAAGGCAAATCTGGAGATACCGTTCCAGATAGGCGGAGTCCGGGTGGAATCTCTCGCCCTATGTTACCGGTGTCGCGGCGAGTAGGCCTCCAGGCCAGGCGTCCCCTGACCGTCTCCGGATCAGGGATACCGGCGTCCTAACCTGTCATCGGTTCGTCCCGAAGAGATTTTACTCACTTGTCACGATCCGTCGCCGTTTCGTCCCATTTTCGGGACAACCGCAAGAACTAGTGCAGCCAGCCCGCCTCCTCTACAAATTGTGCCTCTCAGCAAATTGTTTAGAGGTCCAAGCAAATTGTTTAGAGGTCCAAGCAAATTGTTTAGGGGTCTCAGCAAATTGTTTAGGGGTCTCAGCAAATTGTTTAGAGGTCTCAGCAAATTGTTTAGGGGTCTCAGCAAATTGTTTAGGGGTCTCAGCAAATTGTTTAGAGGTCTCAGCAAATTGTTTGGGGGTCTCAGCAAATTGTTTGGGGGTCTCAGCAATTTGTTTAGGGGTCTCAGCAATTTGTTTAGGGGTCTGAGCAAATTGTTTAGGGGTCGAAGCAATTTGTGTAGAGGTCCAATCAAATAGATTGGAGGTGTAACCCAAATAGAATCAGGGGTCCAGGCAAAGAGCTTAGGAGTCCAGGCAACTTGCTGAGAGGCCCCATTGGTCACACAAGCTATCCCCGACGCTCGAGCCTCGCTTCCATCTTTCAACCTTCTCCCAGTTCAGCGGACTCCGAGCCCCGGCCTGTTCAGCACATGTCTGCACCGCGAGAGGACATGCCTTTGTCTCACCAACCCATTGTCCCACCACCCGAAGACATGTCATCACGTCGCGAAGGCTTGTCCTCCCGCTGAAACGAGCCAAGTCCTCGTGTCCGGACGCGCCTCAGGCACGCTCGGCGCAGCGGTTTAGCCTCCGCCGGAAGCGCCGCGACCAAATGCGACCGGGATTCAACCTTCATCAGAGAGCAGCGACCCCCCGCCCAATCGCCCGTTTTTCCGCTTCTCTTGCGGTACCCGTTAGGATTAATCGATCCCAAGCCCCTCGGACGCACCATGGGCGGCAGCATCTCGGGCTTTCTCTCAGTCCAGCGCTTTTCGTGCTTGCCCTCGCCTCAGCAACCGGTCCACCATCGCACCCGATGCCCGTTTCCCCGCCCGCCGTCGCCAGCCCGCCCAAGCTGCTCGATCGCGTCCGCTGGCATCTCCGGGTCAAGCATTACTCCATCCGCACCGAGCAAGCCTATACCGATTGGATTCGCCGCTACATTCTCTTCCACGGCAAGCGCCATCCCGCGGAGATGGGCGAAGAAGAGATCGCCGCCTTTTTGAGCCACCTCGCCATCCAGGGCCGGGTCGCTGCCTCCACCCAGAATCAGGCCTTCTCCGCCCTCCTCTTCCTCTACCAGCAAGTCCTCGAGCGCAGGCTGGAATATGTCGCTGGCGTCGAGCGCGTCAGCCGCCCGCCAAAGCTGCCGGTCGTTCTCACCCGGCCCGAAGCGCGCGCCGTCCTCGCGAACTTGAAAGGCGATTACCGTCTCATGGCGCATCTATTATATGGGAGCGGCCTGCGCCTGCTCGAATGCCTGCGGCTTCGGGTCAAGGATGTCGATTTTGGTTATCGGCAAATCACCGTCCGGGAAGGCAAAGGCATGCGTGAGCGGGTCACCATCCTGCCCGAGCGCCTGATCCGCCCCCTCCAAGCCCATCTCGCCCGGGTGAAAGAGCTGCACCAGCAGGATCTCGCCCACGGTGCCGGCGCCGTCTACCTCACCCATGCCCTCCATCTTAAATACCCCCGAGCCGCGCGCGACTGGGTCTGGCAATACCTCTTCCCCGCCGATAAAATCTCCCTCGACCCGCGCAGTGGCGAGCGCCGACGCCACCACGTCGGGGAAAAAAACCTGCAAAACGCCGTCAAACACGCCATCCAGGCCGCGCGCATCCCTAAAGCGGCCAGCTGCCACACCTTCCGGCACAGTTTTGCTACCCATCTGCTGGAGAACGGCTATGATATCCGCACCGTTCAGGCGCTCCTTGGCCACAAAGACGTATCCACCACCATGATTTACACCCACGTCTGCAACCAACCCGGACTCAGCGTCCGCAGCCCGGTCGACGAACCTCCGTCGTCCGCGCAGCCGTGATAGACGAAAAAATGTTCGCCTTTAAAGACGAACCTTCTTCTAATTATAGTTAGGTGACTACTGAGCATGGCGAACAACACGTGCTTCCGTGAATCATGCCGAGTCTGTGCGCGTCGCCTTCGACGCACGCTCCGAGCGGAAGGCAGAGATTTTGCGTCTGAGGCAGGGTTCGCGCTTCGAGTCGGCGAGCAGTGTTATGACCGTGAGGGCCGCTTGCAGCTTCTTTGCACCATCGACGTTCCCGGCACTTTCGTGCGCAGGGCATGGAGCGCTAGTTAGCAGTTTCCAGCTATTGTACCTATGTCCGCGAGCCACGCTACGTCATCTAACCATGCATGGAGCCGACCACTCGCTGCGAGTTCACGTCTTGCGTGACTCAACTCATCTCCCGCGCAAGCGCGTCCGCCAGTGGCGGCTCACTTGTTCTCGTTAGCGTATGTTGCATACTCGATTGAGGCGCGGGCTCGCAGCGCTGCGATCGCCGCGACTGCAATGGTCGGGGATTACTTCCGTTCAGACGCGCATTCCGCCAGAGAACCCAGCGGATACGACGCGCCAGACTCTTTGGTATCGCGTGACGACGTGGACAGTCCCTCCCGAAGGTCAACGAGACGCCGCCATCACTTCATACACGGGATCTGATTTCGCGTGGCGGCTGTCATCATGTATTTTGCTTCGAGCGGTGGCAGCATCAGGCGCGAGCGCGTGAAATGGCACGTCAAGGCCTAACCATGCGATGGAGCGAACGGCGGACCGCCGTACGCTCCACTTTTGAGATGACGTCCACGTTTTCGAATCCGAGCGACGCCCGCCCTCGTCCGCCGTCGCTCATCTTGTTCTCGTTAGACCTATGACACGCTCCGTCACAGCTTTGCTCTTCACTGTAGTCGCAGATCGTGCTCGCCGCTTTTGCGGCGCTTTACGGCGCACTCGTCGCGTTCGATCTATATTGCGTCGTGCGGGCGGTAGCCTCCCGGCATCTATGTCTTGCGGGCCACCCGCGAGCGCGCTGTCGGCGTTCATCGCAGGCGTTGCCTGCGATTGTCGCTGTTCCGCTGGCATTCGTTTCGCGCCGGACCAGCGGCATCATTTGGTCTTGCGCGTTCATCGCCTTTCAGATTTGTCTCGCGGCACGTTACCTTCGGAGTTCCGCGCACCGATCCCGACCAGCTGCCAGCCATATCGCTCCATATATCGTTTTCAGCTGCATCGCGGTTGCGATTTGCGATACGCTTTGTTCTACCACGCCCAAATGCAGCCACGCGAAAGGCCTAACGGGGCTGTCGAATAAGTGGGTCTGAGCTGGTCGGAGTGAGTCTGGGTGGCTAAGTGGCGGCGGCTAACTCGAAGGAGCAAAAAAGAGTGACCTGGCGGTAAAAGAGGACGGTAAGGGCGCGGGAGAGCTCTCGGAGCCAGCCCCAGGGCCGAAAGCAGGGCGCAAAAAGGCCGTTTCCGGCCGTAGGTCTTACTTTGGTGGGCCAGTTTCTCGAAGTTATGGACGAGACAGTAGAGGAGCCATTGGAGCTGGACCTTCCTCTGGCCGCGATAGGTGAAGCGATCGAGCCGTTTGTTGCTGCGCAGGTTGGCAAAGACCGGTTCGACGATGGCGAGGCGGCGGCTGTAGATGCGGCGGCTTTCGGGTTGGTCGATCTTGTGCCGCATCTGCGCGCTCAAGGTGGCGGGCTGGGCGTTGACCGCGACGGCGAGGGATTTGCGTTGCGCGCCGCGCTGGAGGCAGCGGCGGCGGAGCGGACAGCGGGCGCAGTCGGCCCGGGCGGCGCGGTAGCGCCGGTAGGTCTCGCCGCGATTGGTCTGATGGGCGCGGGCGTAGAGTCTTAGCTCTATCCCTTGGGGGCAGCGGTAGGTGTCGCGCTTTGGGTCATAGCTGAAGTCTTCCCGGGTGAAGAGTCCTTTTTTGACCCGGGTCTTATGCCGTTCCTGGGTGGCAAAGCGCGGGTCACGCTGCCGGAAGTGGTTGTCGGGGATATAAGGGTCGACGTTGCGTGTTCCTCGCAGGCCTGGAGGTTTTCCTCGCTATGGTAGTTGCAGTCGGCGCTGAGGATGGTCTCGCCCGGGACCAGGACTTCGCCTTTTAACCCGGCCAGCTCCAGCACTTCCTCCGCGCCTGCTAAGACCGGCCCGATCTGGCCGTGATCCTGCCCGACCCCGCTGGCCAGTCCGTGGACGATGACCTGGGCCTGGCTCATCGACCAGGGCCTGCGCGTTATAACCCTGGATGACGCCATGACTGGTGGTCATCTTCGCCGAGTCATTATCGGTCACGTTGCTTTGCACTTCCTTGCCCCTGGCGGCCCGCTTTGGGCTCCTCCTCGCGGACGAACTCTTCCAGCCGTTCCGCCTGCGCCACCAGCCGCGCGATCCGGCTCTGGCTCCGCTCCTTTTCCCGGGCGCGCTCGGCCGGGGTGCGATCGCCGCGCTTGCGGTCGAGCCGGTCCTGGCGCCGATGTTCCACCATCGTCTCCCGGACCTTGCGGCGGAGCTTCTCGGCTTTGAAGCGTAACTCTTTAAAGGTCCCGCTCCCTTCGCGCGAAGCGTTCCCGGGGAGCTTCACTCCGTCGAGCGAGAGATGGGTGCCGCTGAGGAGTCCTTCTTCGTGGCAGACCAGTAAGCACTTCGCTAAAGATGAGTTCGATCCGGTTCTCCAGCTTCAGGACGAAGGCGGCCAGGGTGCTATGATCGGGTCGGATCCCGCAGGCCAGGGCGAGGAAGGTCATGTTCTCGCGGCAGGCCCGCTCCAGCCGGCGCGAGCCGATGATCCCGCGGGCGTAACCGAGGAGGATCACTTTGAGAAGGAGCCGGGGCGAGTAGGCGGGGCGGCCGAGCTCATCGTTCGCATAGAGAGCGTCGAACCACTCGTCGGGCACCCGTTTTTCGATCAGGTGATGGAGCGCGTGCTCGAGGGTGCCGGGCGGAAGTTGCTCCTCCAGGTCGAGCTGCACCATCAACCCCTGCCGGTAATCATAAGGCTTGAACCGTGGCATGAATCGGCTTAGCAAAGAACCCACCCACCCGAAAAGGAAAAATGTTGCCACACTCCTACTTTTTCGACAGCCTCAACCATGCGATGGAGCGAACGGCGGGCCGTGCGTACGCTCCAGTTTTCAATGACTTCAACCTTCACATCCCGCTGCGACGCGCGCTCTCGTCCGCCGTGGCTCATCTTGTTCTCGTTAGATGAAGGAGCGTTCGCAGATGAACAAGACGGCCGTCGCCGCACGTCGCGCCATCAAGGCCGCGTTCACCAAACCGCCGGCTTTGCGCTTTTTGGTAGTGGATACCCCGGTCAAATGCTCGCAGTGCGGTGGAGATGCCTTTCGTTTATCACTCCCGTCCGCCAGAAAGATCGCGGGCTATAGCTTGGAGTGTGCAAATTGCAGTCACCTCGAGTACTTCCGGAGGAAGCCGGTGGAGCGTTCCGACAACATCTAAACCAGCCGATGGAGCCAACCACTGGCCGGCGTACGACCAAGTTTTCCATGACTTCAACCTCACATCCCACTGCCACGCGCGCTCTCGCCAGTGGTGGCTCATCTTGTTCTCGTTAGATGCAGAAGCCTCGTGCACCAGTCATACCGCGACGCTGGGTATTCTCCGCTCTCTTTTTTCTAGCCGTCATGGGTTTGACGCTGCCGTTTCTCTCGGCTTCTTGCGACTGATCAGCGGGGCAGTAGCATGGTGGCTCTTCCGAGTCGGTGTTTGCGCCATCACCGCAATATGTGTCTGGTGCGCACGGAACGTTCGGGATGAACCAGCCTTTGTGCGATTCGCCCTCATTTGCGGTGCAGTGCTTTTTTTGGTCGTGAGCGTGGCATTTCTTCTGACCGATGGCACAGTGCATTAACATCTAACAACCAGGCGATGGAGCCAACCCTGGCCGGCGTACGCCCGAGATTTCCATGATTCCAACCTCACTCCCGCCGCCACGCGCGCTCTCGCCAGCGGTGGCTGATCTTGTTCTCGTCCGGCCTAACGCGCGATGAACAGCAGAGGACGAACCCGCTGGCAGAGCTCTGAGACGCCATGGTAATCGTGCGTCAGGCCGAATTCATTTGGTTTTTGGTCGCACTTTAAGAGCTTTCCTTGGAGGCGACCAGAGCTTGCTTCTTTTTTGCCTCGCCAGTAAGATTCTGGTTTGGGGCCCTTGCCGTAATGTTCGTTATCCTGATTTTTCCGATGACTACTCAGAGCACCGCAGGACGCATGGCCGGTTTTCTGTCTTGGCGCGATCTGGTTCCCTATTTTGTGGGCCTTTTCATCCCTGGTCCAGTATCAAAAGTATTTAACGCACGGTGGTTATTTTTATCGATCCCAGCCATCATCTGGTTCTGCTCTGCGACCTTTACGTGAACGGCCTAACCAATCGATCGAGCCGCCACACGACCTTGCTTTACGTTGAGATGACTAAACCACTTTCACTTCGAGCCACGGTCGCTCTCGGTGGCGGTAGCTCACTTCATTCTCGTTAGGCCCATGCGTATCAGGCAACATTCCAAGATCAGATTCGCCGTAGCCCTAGTCCTCCTGGTGCTCAACGCCCCGCTGCAGGCTGATCCTGCAACGGTAGCGAAAAATGCGCGGACCTGGCGAGCAAATCACGAAGGCGAAATCCTGACGGAATTCGCTGAGCTCCTCTCGATCCCGAACCTGGCCAACGATACGCCGAACATCCAACGCAATGCGGAAGCGATCCGCACGATGTGCGAAAAGCGAGGCTTGGTGGCCAAACTGCTCGCGATCAAAGGCGCGCCGCCTGTCGTGGTCGCGGATCTCGCAGTGCCAAACGCGAAACGGACGATTGCATTCTACGCTCACTACGATGGACAGCCGGTAAATGTCTCCGAGTGGAAAAGTGAACCATGGAAGCCGGTCATGCGTGACAACGCAGGTAACGATGTCGATTGGCGCAACGCGAAAACTATCGATCCGGAATGGCGCTTTTTCGCCCGCTCGGCCGGCGATGATAAGGCTCCGATCATCGCCATGCTCACGGCGCTCGATGCTCTCCGCAGTCTCGCGGTGAAACCGACGGTAAATCTCCGCTTCTTTTTTGAGGGCGAAGAAGAAGCGGGTTCGCCGCATCTCGCCGATTATCTAAAGAAATTTCCGGACACGTCGCAGGCCGATGCGTGGGTCTTTTGCGACGGACCGGTGCACCAGAGCCGCAGAATGGATCTGGTCTTCGGAGCGCGCGGTACCCTCGGCTTGGACCTGACCGTCTATGGTCCGGGCAAAGGCTTGCACGATGGCCACTACGGCAACTGGGTGCCGAATCCGATCGTGCGCTTGACCCATCTGATCGATTCAATGCGGGACGAGAGCGGACGCATTTTGATCAAAGGTTTTTACGACGATGTCCGCGAACCGACCGCGACGGAAAAAGAAGCGCTGGCAAAAATCCCGGATGTGGAGGGCGATCTTCGCCGCGAATTTCAGATCGGCGCCACGGAAGGAAACGGCAAACCGCTAAATGAACTGCTTATGCTGCCGGGCTTGAACTTGCGTGGCATTGAAGCCGGACACGTCGGCGCGCAAGCGTCCAACACAATCCCAACTGAAGCTCGTGCCTCGATTGACTTTCGTCTCGTGCCTAACGAAACGCCTGAATCGATCAAGCCCCTCGTTGAGCGGCACATCGCCGCGCAAGGATTCTCGATCGTGCGCCAAACGCCCGACGCGGCGGCGCGACTCGCGAGCGCCAAGATCGTGAAAATTGAATGGGGCTCCGGTTATCCCGCTTCGCGCACGCCGCTCGACCTGCCTTTTTCGCGCGAACTCGCTGCCATCATGGCCGCGGCTGGTCACGAACCAGTCTGCTTGCCAACCGCGGGCGGAAGCCTGCCGATGGATCTTTTTCAGCAAGGCAACAATACCCCCGTCATCGCCTTTCCCATCGCCAACCACGACGACAATCAACACGCGGCGAACGAAAACATGCGCCTGCAAAATCTTTGGGACGGCATCGAAGTCTTCGCTTCTTTTTTTAGCAGCCTAGGTAACGCGAAGAACTAGCAGTCGAGGGCGTTGCAGTCACTGTTAGCTCTCTGCCAAAACAATGGCGTCGTCATACCTCTACTGGCTCATCATTGGATGCGAGATCGCATTCTGGATAGTCCTCGCGCTGGCCCTGACGGTTCGCTACGTTCTCCGGCTCGATCGCCCCAGCCGGCTCCTGCTCCTCGCATTGCCCATGGTGGATCTCCTGCTGCTTGGCTTCACCGCGCTGGATCTAAAGGGCGGTCGTTCTGCTGGCCTTGCGCACGGGCTGGCCGCGGCCTACGTCGGCGTCACGGTGGCTTTCGGAGGTACGATCGTGTCGTGGGCCGACGGGCACTTTGCCCACTGGTTCACTGGTTCACCCAAGCCGGCGGCGGCTCCGACGCGTGGCTGGCCGGCACTCCGTTATGAGCTGCTGCTTTGGGCGCGATGCATCGCCGCCGCGTTCATCACCATCGTTCTTGTGGCTGGCCTGATCGCCTTCGTGAACGATGAGGCGCGCACTGAGGCATTGCAGGCTTGGTTTGGAATTCCGCTCGGGGGTGTCTTTTTCTGGTTTCTCTTTGGTCCGCTCTGGACGCTGCTCTTCACATCCTGGCGGAAGAAACGCGATGCGCTCGAAGACACCTAACCCCTATGAAGAGAGCCAAAGGTGATTGGGAAGGGTGGGTGGGTTTAGTTCATTGGTTTGGGGTTGGCTGAGGCTGGTCTTTGGCGGTGGCATCTTTGGGAAGGCTTCCTCTTCCTTGGGGTGCGCGTGGGGATTTGGTTTTCCCCGCGGCTCTTACTCCTATCCGTGCATGCACCCGGTGGGTGCAGCAGCCGTTTGATCAATGCGATCCGTGTGGGAAGAGGAACGGGCAGCCTGCCGCGTGGGCAGCGCCTTTTCGCGCGGCCGGCGTATGGCTTCCGCAAACCATTAAGGTCTGGGGTTGCCTTGAATTGACGGACAGTGGGTTTCGGGGCAAAAGCCCGGGAAAGCAACCTGAAGACACAGATCAGCCAGCCGGCTCGGGAGCGGACGCCGCTACACCGAGGAGGATAAACAGGAGGCCTTGGCGCTTTGGCGCAAGAGCGGTGGCAGTGCCGTGAAGGTGGCGACGGAGTCGGGCTTGCGCAGACCGCTGCTTTAGCGCTGGGCATGTGCCATGGCGTGAGGACCGGATGTTGGGCTAATCGAGGAGATGCGGAGGCTTGACACGGTGCGAGGGCGCGCGGCTATGCTCCGAAATATGAAGATCACCCTCACTTCCGTCATTCGTGCAGCCACCGGCTGTACCGTCGATAGCCTTCGCCACCTCCGGGGTGTCGTCTGCTTTACCCTAGTCATGCTTGGCCTCCAAACTTCGGGCCTCTCGATCGCACAGGCTGGAGGGGTGATGTTCCTCAATGCCAATGCGGAAAGCAACGAGGTCTGGATGCTGAAACGGGCCAACAACGGCCAACTCTCGGTCGCCGGAACTTTTTCAACCCAGGGAGCTGGCAGCGGGCTGGTGGAGTTAGCTTCCCAAAACAGCATCGCCCTGACCAGCGACCATAAGTTTCTCTATGTGGCCAACGCGGCCAGCAATGACATCACTGTCTTTTCGGTGAAACCGAACGCGCTCCGCTTCGTCGCCCGGGTGCCATCCGGCGGCACTTTTCCCAACAGTGTGGCCGTTTTCGACAAGTTACTCTACGTTCTGAACGCCAAGGGGGTCGCGGCCAATATCACCGGCTTTACCATTCAGAGTAGCGGCGGGCTGGTCCCGATCCCTAACTCGACCCGCCCCCTCAGCACGAGCCTGCCGATCCCGACGCAGGTGGGATTCACGCCGGACGGCGCGACGCTGATGGTGCCCGAGAAGCTGACGAATAACATCGATACTTACACCATGGGAGTCGACGGACTGGCGACCGGACCTGTCGCCCAACCTTCCGCGGGCGGCAGCCCGTTCGGTTTTGCCTTCGATCATGCGGGCCATGTCGTGATCTCGGAGATTGTCAACAGCGGCGCGTCCTCCTATTCGTGGCCGGGAGGAGTGCTGCAGGTCATCACGGCGCATTTGACCGATTTCGGGAAGGCGGCTTGCTGGACCGTCATCACCAACAACCCCACTTTTCCGCAGCAATACGCCTACATCACAAATACGCATTCGGATAGCGTTTCGGGTTACGCCATTGCGCCTGACGGCAGCCTCTCATTACTCGACGCCGATGGTAAAACCGCCGACTTTGCGCGCGGCGCCTATCCCTTGGATATGGCGTTGAGCGGCGACAGCAAGTATCTCTATGTGATCGAGGGCCATGTGCCGAGCCTTGGTGGTTTTAAGATCGGCAGCGACGGCAGCCTGACGTCAATCCAGGAGCTCACCATCCCCAGGACTTCATGGGGAATCGCAGGTTACTAGACCGGGATCGGGGATCGGGTCAGTCGGTGAATCGCGGCAAATCAGCTGGACAGGAGACTTATGCCGCGGGTAAAGAAAGTATTCGTGAGCAGGGTCACCCATATGTCGACGTCAGTACCTGAGATTCGGGTCATTTAGACCTAACCAGGCGAGCCTACCACTGGCCGGCATCCACCCAAGGTTTTATTCTCTCGTGACTCGCGCACCCTCCGGGCTTCGTCTATGTCACGGCGTGCTCGTCCGATCCATTCCATGACTCGAGCTTCTCATTTCGCCGCCACGCGCCGTCTCGCCAGTGGTAGCCCATCTTGTTCTCGTTAGGCGCACGTTTATCTCAGCGGTGTTCGAGGGCAGCAAATGAAAAGAAAGCGAGCGAGAAGCGGGGGCGTGCGCAATCCGGTGAGAAACGCAGTGCTTTTCGGTCTCATTAGTATCGCCAGTGTTGTTCTTATCGCACTGGGCGTGGCCGACATGCGCGAAACCGGTCGGACAGGGTCGCCGCTGCTGATGCTGGGACTGTTCCCGGCGCTTCTGTGCCCTATCTTCTTGATTCATTACCTGAGCAAAATCCGAGTGTTTCGCGACATGCACAGCGGGAGAAGTGCCATTGCACGCTGGACGTTGCCGACCGAGCAATTCAACCGCTTCTGCGAGGAGGAACAGCGCATTTCTGCCGGGAGCATCAAGACCAACTTATACCAGCCGCCCAAGGCCACCCCTGCCGGGGGCTTGGAAGTGATCTTCTCCGACGATGGGGTTTTGATCGGCGGCGGCTATTTCCCCTTGTCGACTACCGGCGGGCGACGCCTTCAGAGCGTCCGCTACATCGCCTCCAATCCTCCGTCGATCGAGTTCGGGACGGTCATGAAGACAATGGTCCGCACTTCGAGCGCCACGACTAATACCCTCCGCACTGCGGAAACGCTCCGCGTGCCCGTTGCCGACGACGCCGCGCAGCAGGCCGTGGAGGTCGTGGAGCGATATCAGGCCATTATCGAGGGGCGGTGAGACCTCACCCTTCATTCAGGCCAACGTCGATGCGCGGCGCGGCATAATTCGGGCGTTAGGTCGTAAATCGCTCGCACATGGAAAATCCCTCAGGTTTCTCGTTCGGCAATAACGTGCTTATTCGCCCGGGACCGGAGGCGGAGGCACGCGGCATTGCCGGGTTGCCTCGAGTGAGGCGATCTCTGACTCAAGTCAAGTTTAGTCATTATTTGTCGGGTGTAGGTTCCAGACCTGCACCCGGCAACTCTCATCATGTCATCCAGGCGATGAAGCTGACCGCGAGCAAGCCTGACGTTTTCGTTTGGAGTGTCTGCCGTCGCCCGTCTATGCTCCGATTCATGCGCAGAGGGCTTGCAGCAGCTGATCTTTTTTCTCGTTAGGCCCGATTCACGGTCAAATCAATCTCACGTCGTGAACGCTGACAGCCCCAACCCCCCAGAGAGGCCACCGACCACGGTCGAGTGGCTGGCGAGCCCCTTCGCGGCCTTCTTCAGACTGGAGGCAGCAGGCGGTCTCATCCTAATGTTTGCGGCCATCGTGGCCATCGCCTGTGCGAACTCGCCGCTGGCGGAGGCCTTCGGGAGTGTTTGGAGTTCCACCCTGACCTTGAGCTACGGGTCTGAGTTCAACCTCTCGAAGCCGCTGATCCTGTGGATCAACGACGGCCTGATGGCGGTCTTCTTCCTGCTCGTCGGGCTGGAGATCAAGCGAGAGCTTTCCACAGGCGAGCTAAACACCGCCGCAAAGGCCGTGCTGCCCGCCGTCGCTGCGATCGGCGGCATGCTTGTTCCCGCACTGATCTACTCCGGTTGGAACGTCGGTCAGGCTTCGGCCCGCGGCTGGGGCATCCCCATGGCCACGGACATCGCCTTTTCGCTCGGCATTCTCGCCCTGGTCGGTTCGAGGGTGCCGATTGGGCTGAAGGTGTTTTTGACGGCGGTCGCGATCGTGGATGACCTCGGTGCGGTCGCGGTGATTGCGGCTTTTTATACGGACGGGGTCCAGTGGGCTTATCTCGCTGCTTCTTTGCTGGCGTGGGCCGGCGCCATGATTTTCGGTCGTCTGGGTGGACGTTCTACCGTGGTGTTTACCCTGCTGGGCATCGTCACGTGGTATTTCATGCTCAAGAGCGGCGTTCACGCCACCATCGCCGGTGTGCTGCTGGCCTTCGCCATTCCGGGACGCAAGCTGCCCCACGAAAGCCGGCCGATGACAGAAGCGTGGGAGCACGGGCTGCATCCCTGGGTAGCCTTTCTGATTGTTCCCATCTTTGCCCTGGCCAACGCCGGAGTGGCACTCGGAAGTAACGCGGCATCCTTGACGCTCTCTCCGGTGGCACTGGGCATCACGTCTGGTTTGCTCCTCGGCAAACCACTCGGCGTGGCCGGGTTTTCATGGCTGGCGGTGCGGGTGGGCTGGGCTGATCTTCCAGGAGGTTGCCGCTGGCCGGACATTTTCGGGGTAGCTCTGCTGACGGGCGTCGGCTTCACGATGTCATTGTTCATCGCCGAGCTGGCGTTTGTGGCGCCGGGAGACATCTCAGCTGCAAAGATAGGTACCCTTATGGCCTCTGCCCTGGCTGGTATGGCAGGATTTTGGATGCTCAAAAACTCCACCAAAGGGTCTCCACGAGATCGAACCATACAGACCACCCGATGAGCCAACGCCGCCCTAACCGTGCGCTGCTGCGAACCGCTCCGGGCGTCACGCTACCTGCTTCTACCACCGCCTTTCCACCCAACATCCAAGTGCCGCGCCGCACTCCGCGGTCGCTGCGCTTGGGGTCGTTAGACACTCCCACCATGCGATCCGGTAACTAGATGAAGACCTTCCTCTCACCCGTGATACATCGCCGACATCCAGCTCGGGTGATCCACTTTCGCCGATCCACCTAGCTTAGGAGCCACTATGTTTGACCACGTGAAATTCGGAGTCACCGACTTCGCGGCGAGCAAGGCCTTCTTTCTCGCGGCCCTGGCCCCGCTCGGCGTCGGGGTCGCCTCGGAAGGTTCACCTACTTATGGGATAGAGTTAAGCGTAGAGGGCGGCGAGGCTTCGCTGATCTTTTACCAGACCGACGAAAAGCCGGCGCCGCTCCACCTGGCCTTCACCGCGGCGAGCCGGGAGCAGGTCGAGGCCTTTTATCGCGCGGCGCTGGCGGCGGGTGGAAAAGGCTACGGCGCACCTGCCATCTGCCCGGAGTATAGCGCGACCTACTACGCCGCTTTTGTCATCGGGCCGGACGGGCACAACCTCGAAGCGGTCTACCATCAGGAGATAGGCGCGAGTTAGTCCATGGTGCTGGCGAGATCGCGCGCGGGGTCGATCTGCCAACGCTGAGCCACCTGGGAGAGTTCGTCGTTCAAGGGCCAGCGGTCGGGCAGGGGGTCGCCGGTAAACTCCGGGTTGGCGCCCTTGAGCGTCATACAGTTATGGTTATCTCCTACCTCGGAGATAAGAGCCATCTCAGCGGGAGCGAGAGTTACTTCCGGCAAGCCGGCTAACTCTGCCACTTTATCCTCGATCGCCTTCGCGTCGGAGCCCGCCTCTTGGATAAGGGTCGGCACCACGCACTCCACCGGTGCGTGCTGCAGGTTCCAGATACACGCTAGTTGGAGCATGGTGAGTCCGTGAGACTCGGCGATGCCGCGCATCTGCTCCATTTTCTCGCGGCCGGCCTCGACCCAGCCGGCCGGGCGGAAGGTCCGGTGATCCCGGGCCGCGAATTGGTGCCCCGGCTTCACGTCGTCGTGAAAGAGTCCGCCGTAGTCCACCACCCGGGTGATCAGCTTCGTTCCCGTCTGCTCGGCCGCGGCGAGCGCCAGCCGGCCGGGCCACGGCTCGAGCGGGTTCAGGATGATCATCGCCCAGTCGAGCAATCCCTGGAAACGCTCCAGGCTCAGCAGCAGGTCGAGCGTGAACCCGTTCGCCGGGCCGGGCGCGATCCCGAGCTGGCCGGTGATGCCTTCGTCCTTGAGTTTCTCCATCCCTTTCCAGACCGCGTCCGAGGTATAGCCGGTTTCGTCCGGGTTGTGCAGGAGGAGGAGGTCGAACTGGTCGGTCTGGCAGCGCGCGAGCGACTTTCTCTGCGGCGGAGCGGATGTAGCTGGCGAAGTCACTCGGCTTGCGCAGAGCCGGGCTGGTGAAGCGGGGATAACCTTTCGAGCCTTCGCGTTCGCCATGGTAGAAGTCGTGCCCAATGGCCCCGACCAGGCAGTAACTGTCGCGCGGGACGATCCCGCCAGGGCTTGCCCCAGCAGGGTATCGGACTTCCCCGCGCCATAGACATCCGCGGTGAGAAAGGTGCGGATCCCTTGGTCGTAGGCCAGACCGGATCAAGGCCGAGGAACGTCTCATCCGTCAACGCCTCGCCGAAATGCATGAAGCGTCCGCCACTCCACATACCAAAAGATGTCCGTGTTAGCTGCATAGTTAGTTAGCTCAGGATAGCGAAGGTTGCCCGCTCGACAAAGTCTCCCGGCCATGGGGTGTGGTCAGATCGAGGATCGGGCCGAGAGGGACGATTCGGGTAGGATTGATCGCGGCGTGCGTCATGTAGTAGTGGCGTTTGATGTGGTCGAAATTCACCGTCGCGGCGATGCCGGGCTGTTGGTAGAGATCCTTCAGGTAGCCCTGGAGGTTGGGGTAATCGATCACCCGCCGGAGGTTGCACTTGAAGTGCCCGTGGTAGACCGAGTCGAACCGGACCAGCGTGCAGAAGAGCCGCCAATCGCTCTCCACGATCCGGTTCCCGAAAAGGTAGCGGCTGGCCGAGAGGCGCGCTTCCATTTCATCGAGCGCGGCGAAGACGGCCTTGCAGGCGAATTCGTAGCCGCGTTGCCGGGTGGCGAAGCCGGCGCGGTAAACCCCGTTGTTGATCCGCTCGTAGATCTGGTGCGAGAGCGCCGTCTGCGCGTCGGCCAGATTCGCCGGGAAGAGGTCGCTCGTCGGCTTCCCGAAGGCGGCGAACGCGTCGTTGAACATGCGGCAGATGTCGTCCTCGGAGTTATTGACGATGCGGTGGGTTTGCTTGTCCCAAAGGACGGGCACGGTAGCGCGACCGTGGAAAGCCGGGTCGGTCGCGACGTAGGCCTGCTGGAGGAAATCGAAGCCATTCACCGGATCGGCGCTGAAGCCCGGCCCGTCGTGGAAAGCCCACCCGCGCTCGTCCCGGATCGGGTCGGCCACGGTGAGCCCGATGACGGATTCGAGACCGCGCAGATGCCGCGCGATCACCGTGCGGCTGGCCCACGGACAGGCGAGGGAGACGTAGAGGTGGTAGCGATCGGCCGCCGCCCGGTAAGCGGTCGATCCGTCGGCTGAAACCCAGTCGCGGAAGGCGTCGTCCTGCCGCACGAATTCTCCCGCGTCCGATTGCTCGGAGGCGAATTGCGGTTGGCCAGCCATGATTTCCTACTAATCCAAATCCGCACCGCGAGCGAACCGCCCGGCCGAGAGAAACCCAATCTCGTGCGCCGTCCCGCCGTCCAGCGCGAGATCGGCGGCGATCTCGCCGATGACCGGCGCGAACTTAAACCCGTGCCCGGAAAAGCCGCCGCAGAGAACGACATCGTGGTGCGCCGGATGGCGATCGACCACGAAGTGGCCGTCGGGTGTGAGCGAGTAGGGGCAGACTTTTGCGGAGTGGTACGCGGTTGCGGACCCCGGCATCCATTCCTCCATCGCGGCGGCGATCGGTGCAACGTCACGTACCGGATCGATCGTGCGGTCGAGTTCGTTAGGCGTGCTGAATGCGCCGTGCGCGTGGAAGGCGGCTTTGACGCCGTCGCCGAAATCGGGGAAGCCATAAAGCGGCGCGGGGAAATGATCCCGCTCGAGCAAAAACGGCGGAACCCGTCCGGCGGAGTAAGCCGCGGAGGCGGGCGTGAACCACGCCTGCACATTGCGTTGAATGCGCAGCGGGACGCCAAGCGCGTCTGCGAACCAGGGCCCCATCGCGAGCACCAGCGTTCGCGCGGAAATCCGCGTGTCGTCTTCGAGCAGAACTTCGAAGCCGTCGTCGGCCGGTTCCCATCGCCTAACGACCGCGCCAAAGCGGACATCGGCGCCCGCGCGGATCGCGCCTCGGAGCTGCGCTTCGACCGCGCGCTCGGGCACGAGGACGCCGCCGTCCGGTTCGAAAACGCCGATCTCGTTAGGCAAAAAGCGCAGCGCCGGATGACGGGCGCGGAGTTGCTTGTGCCCGAGGACTTCGAGCGCGAGCGCGTGTGCCCGCGCCGCGCGCTGCGCGCCGGTGACGATCTCGGAATTCTCCGGTCCGACCATGAGGAGACCGGTAATCGTGAGGAGATCCTCACCCGACTCGCGCTCCAGTTCCCGCCATAAATCGTAGGCCCGGAGAAGGAGCGGGACGTAGGCGGGGTCCTCGAAGTAGGCTTTGCGAATCAGGCGACTGCGACCGCTGGAGGAGCCGAGCTCGTGCGCCGGGCCAAACTGCTCCAACCCGATCGCCCGGGTGCCGCGCCGCGCGCAGGCGGCAAGAATGGCGCTCCCCATTCCGCCCAGACCGATGACCGCGACGTCGTAACGCATGCGCATCATATTTGCCGGGGTCGGCGCCCCCGGCTACAAGATTGCGATGCAACCGCCTGGCCTAACGACGCTGCTGGAGAACGCGCCCCGGCATCTCCCGACGTTCCGGGAGCGAACCGCGCCGCTTTCCAAAGCGCAAAAAGGGATCCGGCTCAGCGAGATGTTTTTCCTCTACGCGGCGGTGGCGGACCTGAGGCCGACGCGGATTCTCGAATCAGGGCGCGCCCGCGCGCAGAGCACTCTGGTGCTCTCGGCGCTCTTTCCCGACGCGAGCATCGTGAGTCTGGAATCGGACCCAAACTCGCCGGACGTGGCCTACGCCGCGGAGCGGTTGCGGGATCGTCCGAACGTCGAATGTCGCTTCGGCGATTCGCGCGTGCTCCTTCCGGAACTGGCGCGGGCGGGCGACGTGATCCTGATTGATGGGCCGAAGGATTTCCGCGCATTGAAGCTCGCGCTCGGGTTGTTGCAAACGGGAAAACCGGCGGCGGTTTTCGTGCACGATCTGTGGCGCGGCCTGCCGGCGCGGGATTTCGTCGATCGTTATTTGCCCGCGGTTTTCCTGAGCGACGCGACCGAGTGGGTGAGGGACTACGCGGGTCTGGATTCCGCACGGCGCGCGCCGCCGCTTTCCGCCGACGCGCCGATCGTTTACGGCGCGACGCTCGGTTGTTTCCTGGCCGGCGCGGATGACTACTCGGCCGGCCTGCGCCATTGCGGCCTCGCGCAGGGCGCGGATCGAATCCGCGCGACGCTGGGCAAGCTTTGGAAACAGGAAGCAGTCGACCGGCCCCCGGATTTCACGATTGTCGCCTAACGAACCGCCGCCGCGGCCGGATGGCCGCGAAAGGAATTGGTCAGCGCACAGGAATGATGCTTCTATCGGCGAACACTTCGGGCCTATAGCTCAGCGGTTAGAGCAGGGGACTCATAATCCCTTGGTCCCAGGTTCGAATCCTGGTGGGCCCATTCTGAGGTTTACGGTTTGGGATTTCCTTCAGCCAATCTTCTTCGCGCCGCGGGCCGGCGCGCGTGGCTGTTCTGCGAGCTGGCGCTGTTGACCACGCTGATTCTCACGACCCGCTGCGCGAACTACGCAGACGTTTTTGTTGGCGGGCAGGTTTACTTCGTCGACGCCGATTGCTACTCCCGGATGAGCCGGGTGCGGATGGTCGCGGAGCATCCGGGGACTGTCGTTAGGCGACACGAGTTTGAGAATTACCCGGCCGGCACGATCCCGCACACCACGGCCCCGCTCGATTACCTGATCGTCGGACTGGCGAGCTCGTTAGGCGGGCTGACCGCGCAGCCGCTCGATCTGGCGGGGGCGCTGATCTCGCCGCTGTTCGCGCTCGCGGGCGGGTGGTTTCTCTGGTGGTGGGCGCGGCGGATGAAATTCGCCTACGGCTGGGCGGCCTGGCTGCTCTTCGCGCTCAGCCCGATCCTCGCGCACGGGACGGCGCTGGGGCGGCCGGATCACCAATCATTGCTCCTGCTCCTGCTGCTCAGCGCGCTCGCGGCGGAGTGGACTTTGCAGCAGGCGCCGTCGCGCGGGTGGGGGATCGTGAGCGGGCTGAGCTGGGGGCTGGCCTGCTGGGTCTCGCTCTACGAGCCCGCGGTTTTTCTCGCGGTGCTCTTGCTCCTTGCCGGCGCGAAAATGTGGCGGACAGATCGGCGGCCCGGTTGGCTGGTGTTCGCCGGGATTTTCTTGATCGCGGGACTGGTCGAACGACGCTGGCCGCAGCTGCCGGCCGCGGATTTGCAGGCGTTTTACACCCGCTGGTCGGCGACCATCGGGGAGCTGAGCCGCGTGAGCCTAACGAACCCGATCTGGCTGGAATGGTTCGGCGGATTGATCCTGCTCGCGCCGGTGCTGCTCGTCGTCGCGGTGCGACGCGGGGAACTCCCACGGTCGTTTGCGGCGCTCCTCCTGGCCGCATTCGCGCTCACGCTCTGGCAGGCGCGCTGGGGATATTTTCTCGCGATGATTCTCTGCCTAACGATTCCCACTCTCTTGGCGACGGTGAAAACAAAATGGCTCGGACTCCTGCTCGCGGTCGTCGCCTTCGCGCCCTTCCTCTCTTCCTGGGATCGCGAGTTCTGGCCTAACGAGGAGGCGCAAACCCGCCGCGCCGTCACGCGGCAGGAAGCGGTCGAATGGCGCGCGGCCGCTTCCAATTTGCGAAGTGACGCGCGTGATCCATTTCTCGCCCCTTGGTGGCTCGCGCCGTCGGCCGCATACTGGTCGGGCCAGCCGGCGGTCGCGGGCAGTTCCCATGAGAGTCTCGCCGGCATCGTCGCGAGCGCGCGGTTCTTCCTCAGCCCGGCGCCTAACGAGGCCCTGAAAATCCTCCGTGCCCACGGGGTTCGCGCGGTTCTCGCCTACGACGGGGAGCGCACCGCGCAGAATTCCGCCGCCATTCTCGGGGCGCCCGTCCCTTCGCGCGCGCTTTGCTTCATCCTCGATCAAACGCCCGCCCAGGCACCGCCATTCCTTCTGCTGAAGGGCGAGAATCGGGACCGCAAAAGTCTATCAAGTGGAGAATTAGCGACAAAATTCTTGCCTTTCCCTCCCGGAAACGTTGACATCGCAAGTTCCGCCTCTTAATAATGCCACGTGCTGAAGAAATTCATCCCGCAGAAGCCCGCGGCGCCGGCGGAAAGTTATACGCCCCCGCCCGCTCCGAGCCGCGAGGAACCTAAACCGTTCTCCACTTATCGGGATGAGCCAAAGGCACCTGCAACCGCACCACTAGCACCAACCCTGAACGAACATCAAAAATATATGGCCGAACATTCTGGCAAGGACGTCCTCTCGAGTGATGTCGAGATCAAAGGAAGCATCAAATTTCAAAAGGAACTCCTCATCGACGGCAAGGTCGAAGGCGAAATCCATTCCGATGGCGTGCTGACGATCGGTGAAAACGCCGACATCCGCGGCGAGATCAAGACCAAGTCGATCACCGTTTACGGCAAAGTGCATGGCAACATCACGGTCGGTGAGCGCTGCGAACTTAAGTCGCGTTGCACCCTGCAGGGCGACCTGAAGGCGGCGCGTCTCGTGATCGAAGAAGGCGCGACCTTTATCGGGAAGTCGGAAGTGACCAGCGGCAAAGTGCCGGTGGCCTCGAACGGCAGCCCGGCCAAGACCGACGTTTCCTCCTCCCGCAGCGACGAATCCTCTTCGGCTCCGAAGTCGTTCGCCGGTAGCCGAGCCTAACGGATAGCGGCCGCTCGCGTCCGTGGCCAAGTCACCTGCCAAGGTCAGTGTGGAGTGTCCACACTGCGGCTTTAAGCAGATGGAGTACGCCGCGGCGCGGAGCACCCTCTGCCGGCAGTGCGGCAAGCATTACGTCGTCAAGGTTGAACCGGCGGCGGTCAAAGCCGCCGTGGCCGCGAAAGAGGAAACGGGCAGCAGCAGCGGCACCTCGTTTCTCCAGCGGTTCGAGGGGATTTGGAACCGGCCGCGGATCACCTCGGTGGCCTGCTACGATTGCGGGACGCGCCAGGAAATTACTTCGGCTGCGACCTCGACGATCTGTCCGTCGTGCAGCGTCCACATGGATCTGCGCGATTACAAAATAAACGGCAGTTTCAGCCGGCTCATCCGCACCCACGGCGAAGTGCACATCACGCCGACTGGCGATTTGAGCAGCAGCCAGGTGACCTGCCGAGTCGCGATCATCGACGGGAAATTGCGCGGCGGTCTGCATTGCCATGAACGCGCGGAATTTCGCCTGATCGGCAAAGTGCAGGGCAAGCTCGTTGCGCCTGAGGTCTTGATCGGGAAAAAAGCCAACGTGCAGTTCTTTCGTCAGCTCCAGGTGGGCGCGATCGAGATTCGCGGCGCGATGTCCGGCGAAATCCTGGCCGATACCGTGGTCACGATTCGCAGCACCGGTTCGCTCGACGGCAACGTCATCGCGCGTTCCATCAACGTGGAAAAAGGCGGCACCTTTACCGGCCAGCTCGTGATCGGTCGCCAGACTTTGGAGCAGGCGGAACTGCTCCCCGACTTCGATGAAAAAGGCGCGCCGGTGAAGCGCTCGGAACCGCTGCCGCCTGGCGGGCTCAGCAGCCTTCCCGCCGCCTCGTAGTCGTGGCCGAGAAACGCACGCCGTACCCGCGCAGTCCGTACCAACGGCTCGGCGATTACGTCCATCTCCCGCGCCTGATCGACAAGGCGCGGCTGCATCGGCAGGGACTTTTAGACGGTTACAACTATAAGACCGTCGGCTTCGACAAACATCTGCTCGCGTTTCTCAAGATCGATCCCGACGCTTTCGAGAAAGCCGCGAATGAATTGCCCGACGACGCGGCGATGCTCGCATGGATCGGAAAAAACGGCGCCGCCCATACGCCCGCAGAAATCGAGCAGTGGAACCAGGCGATGATCTCCCGTCATCCCGATAACGCGGTGAAAAAAGCGCGCTTTCTCCATTTCCTGAAAGAAGCCGGCGGCGAGGGCCGCTCAGATATCGGCACCTACTTCGACCTCATCGAGTTCGACGAGGGCCGTTTGCAGTAATTTGTGGGAACATTGACCGCGGAAACGTAAAGGTCAGAGGAAGGAACAAGGGTGCCGCGGTCATCCTGAGCGAAGTCGAAGGATCCCGATGATCTTCTGGGAAGGGCCGTCCCGGACTCTGAGCTTCTCTGCAACCCGGCGGGATCCTTCGATTCCGCTGCGCTTCACTCACGATGACCGTGCGGCGAGACCCAACTAACTGACGAACTGCGCGAAGATCTTGTTCGCTTCTTCCAGCGTTTCCTTGCTCCCGATGTCGAACCAGGTCCCTTTCACCGGATACGTTTTTACCGGACGCCGGGTGTGCAGCCACTGGATGAAACGCCCCGGCTGATCGGGATTATTTCCCGCCGCGATGTAGGTGGTAAAGAGGTCGAGCGTCTCGGCCGCGAAGTAGTAAAGTGCGATCCCAGTGACGGTTGTCTCTGGTTTTTCCGGCTTTTCCTCGAAATGGGTAATGATGCCTCCCGCATCCGTCTTGATCGCGGAATACTTCTTCATCACCTCCAGATCGCCCACATCGTAGGTCGCGATCGTCGCCGCTGAACCGGCTGCCAGTTGCGCGAACTCCGCGAGCGGCTCGCTGAAGAGATTATCGCCCGCGACCACGATGAGCGCCTCGTTCCGCAGCTCCTCACGATCGATCACCAGCCGGATGTCCCCGATCGCCCCGAGTTTATCCGCATCCGTTCGCGAACCATCGTTCACGATTTTGAATTTCATCTTCGGCTGCGCCTTGCCGTATTGGTCCGCCCAATCCTGAAAATCGCTCGCGAACTTGTCGTTCGTCACGATATAGATCGTCCCGAGATCCGGAATCGGCGCGAGGTTATCGAGCACCCATTCGATCATCGGTTTCCCCGCCACTTCGAGCAGCGGCTTCGCTTTTTTTTCGGTCAGGGGATAGAGGCGAGTAGCGTAGCCGGCGGCAAGAATTAGGACGTTCATAAATTGTGGAAGCCGAAGATAGACGATGCGGACGTGTCGGCAAAAGGAATGCCATGCGCAGCGGGCCGGGCGAACGACCCCCGCTGCCTTGATCGCTCGACTGGTTAGGCCGACGGCGCCGCGGCCGCGTGCAGTTCGTGCTGAAGTTGTTCGATCCTTTTCGGATCGGCGACTTTCCCGCGCGTCGTCGCGTCGGTGACGTAAAAGGTGTCGACGGCCGCGCCTTTGTCGGTGCTGATGCGCGCGAGGGTGATGTAAACATTCTGCCGGCCCATGCAGGCGACCAGGTCGTAGAGCAGGCCAAGGCGATCGGAGGTCTCGACCTGGATCAGTGTGGTCGTCGGGTGGCTCTTGTTGTCGATGATGATGCGGGTGGGGAAGTCGACGTCCGGCGCGCCTTTGGCGTTCTTCTTCCTTCCGCTGGCGAGGAGCGCGGTGAAATCGAAACGCTCTTTTTGGAGCGCGCTGGTTAGCGTCGACTCCACCAGCGCGATCTCACGCGAGTCGTCCACCTGGCCGAGCCGCCTGTTGCGCACCCGAAAGACGTCGAGCACAAGGTTGTCGCCTCGGATAAAAATATCTGCGCTCAGGATGTTGATCGACGCCACGGTGAAGGCGCCCGCGATGCGCTCGAGCAGATGAGGTCGATCCCAGGTGCAGAGCGAAACCACGGTGTGCCCGCGCTCCGGTTGCGACTCCCAGCGCAGTGCGGGCGCAAGTGTCGGCTGCAGCTCCGAGTAAATCCCACGCCAGAGCGTGCGGAAGAGCTCGAGATGGCCGGCGATTTCCACGACGTCGAAGGTCCGGAAATAGTTATCCGGCATGTGCTCGAAATGTGCGTCGATTTCGTCGGTGAAATCGGGTGAGAGCCGGTCCGCGACCGCGGTCCGCAATCGATCGCGCGCGATTCGGTTTTCCGAGAGAAACGCTTCCTGATCGCGCAGGTAGCCGGACGCCGCGTGATAGAGCTGCCAGACTAGTCGCTCTTTCCAATCCGACCAGGTCTCGGTCGTGCCCTGGCCATCGGCGAGCGTGAGCAGCATGAGTTGATCGAGATTGCCCTGCGTTTTGATGATGTTCGCGAACTCGATCACGGTCGCGGGGTCGTCGATGTTCCGCTGCTGCGCCATGTTCGAGAGCGTGACATGATGATCGACCAGGAGCACGAGCGTGCGGCGATCCTCCGAGCTGAGCTGCAGGCGCGCCGCAACCCCTTGCGCGAAAAGCGCGCTCGCTTCCGAGTGCGGCCGCGCACCGACCCCCTTGCCGGTGTCGTGAAGCAGGAGCGACAGGTAGAGGACGAAAGGATTCTTCAGCGCACGGAACAACTCCTTGTAGGGCTGCAGCTTTTCGCTCTTCGTCTCGAGCAGCGCGTCGAGCTTTTCGAGGCAAACCAGCGTGTGCTCATCCGCGGTGTAGCGATGAAAATACTCGTGCTGCACCAGGCAGGTGAGCGGGCCAAATTCCGGCAGATAACTCCCGAGAAAATCCACCTCGTGCATCATGCGGAGGGCGCGCGCGCCTTTGCCTTTGCGCGAGAGAATGCGCTGGAAAATTTCGCGCGGCGCGGTCGCATAACGAAAAGCGCGCGTCACCATGCTGAGGCGCCGGCTGATTTGATCGGTCAACTCTGCGCTGAACGTGACCTTGCGTTCCTGGGCCAGCTCGAACGCTTTCATCATCAGCTCCGGCTCGCGGCTGAAGAGTTGCGGATCGTCGACGTAAAGTTGCTCCTCGCGGATCCAGAACTCGCCGACCTGTTCCCCACGCGTTTTGCTCCGACGCGGCAGCAGCGGAAAAAAGAGACTGCGCGTGGTGGTCGCGGCGCCGCTCGCGAAACGATCCGTCAGCCGCTCTGTGATCCGGAAAATGTTGCGCGTGTGTTCATAGTAATCCTTCATGAACGCCTCGCTCCTGTGCACCGGGAGCTTCTGTCCGTAACCAAGTTTGCGCGCGACTTCCGCCTGCACGTTGAGATAGAGCACGTCGGTCGCGCGCTTGTTCGTGTAATGCAGTTGGGTGCGGACGCGGAGCAGAAAATCATAAGCGAGATCGATTCGGCGCCGATCCGACGTGCTCAGCCAATCCTTGCCCACGAGATGCGTCGTGGTCAGCGCGCCTTCCCGGAAATAAGTGATCCAAAGCAGGTTCTGGTAGTCGCGCAGCCCACCGCAACCACGCTTCACGTTCGGCTCCTGGAGGTAGACGTTGTTCGCAAATTTCTCGTGTCGGCGGGCCTGATCTTCCATGCGCGCGCCGATGTATTCCTTCTCGTGTCCGTGCACACACTGCTTCCGGAAACGCGCGCGGAAGATCTGGTAAAGACTTTCGTCGCCAATCAAAAAACGCGCTTCGAGCATGGCGGTCTTCGTGAGCATTTCGTCATTCGCCTGCGCGATCGCCTCGCGTACCGATCGCGTCGAGTGCCCTACTTTGAAACCCACATCCCAGAGCGGGTAAAGCACCTGCTCGACCGTCTGCGCCACCTCCGGCGGCAACTCCGCGCCCTTGTGTCCGTGCAGAAACATCAAGTCAACGTCGCTCCCGGGGTTGAGCTCGTTCCGCCCGTAGCCGCCGAGCGCAACCAGGCTCAGCGGGACCTGCGCACGGCCATTCGCTCCACGTGCTGTCTCCTGCGCCAGCGCAAAAATGTTCCGCAGGAGAATGTCGATCAGCGTCGCGCGACTGGCGCACACTTCGCGCCCGCCGCCACCGGCCTTGTGTCGCAGGCGCAGTCGGTGGTTCTCGATCTTGAGGAACTTCTGGTAAAGCGGGAGCAGTTCCGCGGGGTCAGCCGACTTAACCGCGGCCAACTCGCGCGCGGCGTGCGCTACAACTTTTTCCTGATGACGAGACACGGAAGATCAAAGCTGGATCTCGAAGCGCTTCATCTTGTTGTAAAGCGTCGGCCGTTGAATCCCGAGCAGCTCCGCGGCTTTCTTCTTGTTCCCGTGCGTCTGCGCGAGGGCGTCGAGAATCGCGTTGCGTTCGACGTCGTTCAAACGCTGCGCGCTCGCGCGCGGGCCGCCGCTGCTTTGCGGCATCGGCCGTTCGCGCTGCTGCAGCACCACTGGTAGCCGCACTTCCGCGGGCAACTCTTTCACCGTGATTTGGTCCTGCCGCGCGAGCACGACCGCGTATTCGATCGTGTTCTGCAACTCGCGCACGTTCCCCGGCCAGTGATAATCGATCAATTTCTGGAACGCCTCGGGCGCAATCGCCGGCTCCGGTTTGCCGAGCTGCTGCGCAAAACTTTTCACAAATGATGCGACGAGCGGCGGGATATCTTCGCGCCTTTCGCGCAACGGCGGCAGCTCGATCTGGAAAGTATTGAGCCGGTAATACAGGTCGGACCGCAGCCGATTTTCCGCGAGCGCCTGGTGCACCGGGCGATTCGTCGCCGCGACGACGCGGAAGTTTGCTTTCAGAGTTTTCGTGCTGCCTAACGGGCGAAATTCGCGCTCCTGCAGCACGCGCAGGAAACGCGTCTGCAATTCCGCCGGCATCTCCGAGATCTCGTCGAGGAAGAGCGTGCTCCCATCGGCTTCCGCGATCATTCCGCGGAAATCATTCATCGCGCCGGTGAACGCGCCCTTCACGTAACCGAAAAGCTCCGACTCGATCATCGCCTGCGGGAACGCCGCGCAGTTCAATTTCACCATCGGCTTCGCCGCGCGCCGGCTGCGGCTGTGAATCACATTTGCGATCACTTCCTTGCCCACGCCGCTCTCGCCGGTGATGAGGACGTTCGCTTCCGACGGCGCCATCGCGGTGATCAGCTCATCGATCTGCTGCATCACCTTGCTCTTAAAGATCGGCGCGTTGCGCGTCTCCGCGGCGGCGAGCCGTTTGGTCAGCTCCTGCGTTTTCTCGCGCAGTTCGATCGTCTCCCGGAGGAGCGATTGTTTTTCCAGCGCCTTCTCCACCAGGCTGAGGAGCTCTTCCGGCGCATACGGTTTGCTGATGAAATGATAAGCGCCGCGCTTGATCGACTCGATCGCGTTGCTCAGC
Source organism: uncultured Verrucomicrobiae bacterium (assembly GCA_963742845.1). Classification (GTDB taxonomy): domain Bacteria; phylum Verrucomicrobiota; class Verrucomicrobiia; order Chthoniobacterales; family UBA10450; genus Palsa-1392. The sequence continues at coordinate 75,815 of CAVUNK010000006.1, forward strand.
GAATCGTGCGCGGTCAGGATGATGACCTGCGTTTCCGGATGCTCGGCCTTGATCTGCTCCAGCATGTGCAGGCCGTCGGCATCAGGCAGTTGCAGATCGAGGAGCACGAGGGCGGGGGATTTTTTCTCGAGCAGGCGCAGGCCGGCCGCGGCGCTGGCCGCAGTCTCCGGATGGTAACCGTGCCGGCCTAACAATGCCTCGAGCGTGAGCAGGATCGGACGCTCATCGTCGATAATGAGGATCCGGCGATTGTCGGCCGTCATGACGAGGGTGCCTGCGGCGCGCGGCCACCTGGCCTAACGAACAAGCGGAAGTGTGACCGTGGTCGTGAGGACCGCTGCGGCCGGATCGAAATGTGCCTGGTAAGTGCCATGGTGCGCCTCGAAAATACTGCGAGCACGAAAGAGACCAAGAGCATAATGACCATGCCGTAACTGGGCGAGCGGGCTTTGTCCCCAGTCTTCAGTCGACGCGATCGGCGCAGGTTTCGGCTCGCGCAGGGTGATAATGAGATTGGATGATTCTGCGCGCGCAGCGAAGACGACTGGTCCGTCACCGCGCGGATGGGAAAAGGCGTTGGCGAAAAGTTCCGCAAAAGCGTCGAGCAACAATTGCGGGTCGATCTCGAGCGACTCCGTGCCTAACGAGAGCTGCCACTCGATATTCGCCGCCTCCTCCGCAAACTCCGTGGCGATTTTCGCGCGCAGATCTTCGCCCAGTTCCGCCGCGACATATGGCATGGGGTGCAGCTGGATTTTCGCGATCTGACTCGAGAGGCGCTGCAACTGCGCGCCCATCTCCGCGGTCATCTCGCGCAGCCGGCGCACTTCGCCTTTTGCCTCGTCGCCTTCCACGATTTCACCGAGAAACGCGGACTGCAGTTCGATCGCGTTCAGATGATTTCGAATGTCGTGATTAAGTTGGCTAATGAACCTGGTGACCTGCGGCCAGGGGATTGACGAATCGGTAGCGGACATGGAGAAGCCCGTCCCTGGGTAGACGGAACGGACATTGTAGAACGTCCGACCGGCACTGTCATCCGCGCCGCGGCAGCGTTGCTATCCGCGGGTGAAGGTTTCAGAACCGGGCTCGTCGCCGCTCGCGTGAATGCCGGGATCGTTTGCCGCGAGATGCTGGAGCACGTGATACACGTCCTCCGGATCGGCACCGATCGCCTGCGCGATCGCGTCGGCGTTTTTTCCGGAATCAGAAAGCTCGCCGAGAACTTTCGGCTGCAGCTGCAGGATGCGCGTCGCGGCCTTCTTGCCCGCTTCCACACCCGGCTGATGATACGCATTCACGTTCACGAGCGAGCCGTAAAAGCCGACCGCGCGCTCGTAGAGCGCGATGAGCGCGCCGACGTGAAACGCGTCCACTTCCGAAATGCTGACCGTGATCGAATCGCGGTCCCCTTCGTAAAGTGCCGCGCGCGTCCCGCGCAGAAATCCCTGGAGATAATCGCCGCTGGTCACGCCCGGCTCGACCTCGAACCGCGCGGTCGCGCGATCCTTCCGCACCTCGAGGAAGGTCGCGAAAAAGTTCGGCACGCCGTCGCGCAGTTGCTGCACGTAGGCGTGCTGATCGGTCGAGCCCTTGTTCCCGTAAACCGCGATCCCCTGGTGCACGACTTTGCCGTCGAGATCTTCCTTTTTGCCTAACGACTCCATCACGAGCTGCTGCAGGTATTTGCTGAAAAGCGCCAGCCGATCCTTGTAGGGCAGGATGACCATGTCCTTTTTTCCCTGGCCGTCGCCGGCGTAAAACCACATCAGCGCCAGGAGCATCGCGGCGTTTTGCTTTTCGTTAGGCTCGCGCGTTCGTGCGTCCATCGCGGCGGCGCCGGCGAGAAACTGCTCGAGGTCGAATCCCTCCAGCGCCATCGGCACGAGGCCGACCGCGCTCATCACCGAGGTGCGGCCGCCGACCCAGTCGTGCATCGGAAAACGCGCCAGCCAGCCGGCTTCTCTCCGCGACCTTGTCGAGCTCGCTGCCAACACCGGTCACCGCGACCGCGTGTTTCGGAAATTTGAGTCCCGCTTTCTCGAAGGCTGCGCCGGCTTCGAGCATCCCGTTGCGCGTCTCCTTGGTCCCGCCGGATTTTGAGATCACGACCGCGAGCGTGGTCGCGAGGCCGTCGCCGATTTTCTCGAGCGTCCGATCAAAGCCGTCGGGGTCGGTGTTATCGAAAAAGAAGATGTCCATCGGATCGCTGCGCCGAGCCGAGCGCCTCGGCGATGAATTGCGGGCCGAGCGCCGAGCCGCCGATTCCGATGAGCAGGACATGGGTGAATTTCTGGCCCTGCTCGTTGGCGATCTTCCCGGCGTGGACGTCGGCTGCGAATTGCTGGATGCGCTGGTTCGTCTCGACGATGTCGGCGCGCAGTTGGTCGTTAGGCGCGAGCTTGGGATCGCGCAACCAGTAGTGGCCCACCATGCGCTTCTCGTCCGGGTTCGCGATCCCGCCGCCCTCGAGGTCGCGCATCGCGGCGAAGGCTTTCTCCACCTTCGGCCGCATCGTTTCGAAGAACCCATCCGGAAAACGCATCCGGCTGATGTCGAGCGAGAACCCGAGTTCGTCGTACGCCAGGTAGTAATCCTGATACCGTTGCCAGAGAGAGTTCGTCGCCATGGCGCTCAGCTAATCAATTTCAGTCGACGACAGCAAGGTCATCCTGAGCGGAGTGCAGCGCAGCGGAGCGCAGTCGAAGGATCCCGTCGTTTTTCTGTGAAGCTGCGATCGCAGCTCGGCTTCCTCTTCGGCGTGCGCTTCACGGCAGCGCCACGGGATCCTTCGACTGCGCTGACGCTCCGCTCAGGATGACGAGTTTAGCCGCGCGGTTCGCGCTTCTCGCCTTCTTCGCGTTCCCGCTCTTCCTCGTCCTTCGGCGCTTCCTTCTCTTCGTCCCAACCGATTTTGCGGCCCTTGTTTTGTTCCTCGAGCCAGGCCATCAGCGGCTGGAAATAATCGACCATCGCGCGGGTCGAAAGCTCTTCGCCGGTCGCCTCCTTCAACACCTTGCGCCAGTCTTCGGTGCCGCCTTTTTCCAGGATCTTCTGGAGCCACGCGCCGACTTCCTTGTTGCCGGCATAGTTACACGACTGCGGCGGCTGATGGAGAATGTGCTTCGCGATGTAGTCGTGCAGCTGGAATTTCAGCACGGTCGCGAAAGCATAGTTGTAGTAATAGGCCGGCGTGTCGTTGATGTGGGTCTTGGTCGCGTAATCGGCGAATTCCTCGCCCCGTGGCGAGGGCGGCGTCACGCCCTGGAACTTGCCCACGTATTCCCACCAGCGACGGTTCCATTCATTCCGGTCGAGGTTGTGCGCGTAGATGTCGGCTTCCCAATGCGTCATCGTGCCGGAGGCGAACATGATGAACGGGATCGAGCGGGCGAGCGCGTCGTCGAGCAGGAACGCGGTTTTGTCGGCCTTGAAGTCGTTAGGCAAAATTCCTTTCGCCTGGAGGTACGGCACCTGGCTCGAGGCGAGAGAAATCAACTCGCCGATGCCTTCGTGAAACCCCGGCGCCGCACCGGTGCGCAGAAGCGGCGGCACTTCCGGCCGGCTGTAGGCGAGGAAATAGTGGCCGTGCCCGAGCTCATGGTGCGCGGTGAAAAACCATTCCGCGTTCGGCTCGATGCTCTGGAGCGAACGGATGTCGTGGTCGAGATCGATGTGCCAGCAGGAGGCATGGGTGTTTTTCTTCCGCTTGTCGCCCGGCGGCACCGGATAGAGATCGGACTTCGTCCAAAAGCTCGCCGGCAGCGTCTCAAAGCCCAGCCCGGTGTAAAATTCCTCCGCCGTCTTCGCAATCCACTCCGCCGTTTTGCCCTTGAAGTAGGGATCGAGATTGGCCGCCTCGACCATTCCGGTCCAGTTCTGCGCCCAGCGATTGTTCAACCAATGCGCCGGGATTTCGTTAGGCACGGGCTGATGATATTTCTCCGCCAGCTTGTATTTCGCCCAGGTGTGCAGCTGTAAATAAAGCGGCCGCAGATCGCGCATGAACTCGTCGTTCATCTTCACCATCTCGTCGGCGGTCATGCCATAGGCCGCGACCTCGAGATCGAAGTAACTCGGGTAATTGATCTCGCCGGCGACGCCGTTCCGATCACCGCGCAGGCGGACGAGATTGGTCTGCAGAGCCGGGCCCGATTCCTTCGACGCTTCCCAGACCGCTTTTCGTTCCGCCAGATCGGTGCTGGTGTTGAGCAGGTCGTCGATCTGGTTCGCCGTGATCGGCTTTCCCGTGGAGTTTGAATTGGAAGCTGTTCAGGATCGAGGCCTGCTTGGTTTCATCGGCGATCCGGTTGTTCGTCAGGGTGGGGTTGGTCATCGGGCCTTCGCCCGCGTTGAGCAACGCCTGTCGCAGCTCGCGCACCGTGAGCGGCGCGAGTTCGTCGCTGTGCTTCAGGAGGTCGCGCACTTCGGTGATCAGTGCCGGGTTGCCATTGAAGGCGGCGTAAGCTTTCGCCGCCGTTTCGCTCGCCGCGTCATGTTCCGGGGTGACGTCGGTAACGGCTTTCCATTGCGCCTCGCTGTTCACGCGATAGAGCGCCTGGTAGCTGGCATTCGTTAGGGCAAGAAACCGATCAGCCCGCTCCTGGATCGGCGCTTTGGCCGCGACGGCGGGGGCAGGGGAGGGCGCGGCGGCAACGGAAAGAGTCGTGAGCAAAAGAAGCGAAGCGGAGAGCAGGCGAAAGCGTGACATGGTCGCGAAGAGTAAAACGCGAGCGCAAAAATGGAAGCGGCGATCACGCCGAAATTGTAGGGCGGGCGCTCCGCCTGCCTAGATTGATATTGCAAGGCAAGCGCTCCGCTTGCCGAGATTCAGACCCGGGGCAGGCGGAGCGCCCGCCCTACAATTCAAAGCCGATGCGGTACGGCCAGTCCTTCCAGTCCGCCACCAACCCTGCCCGCACCGGATTCTCACGAATATATTGCCACTTCTCCTCTGCCGATTCGTCCGAGCGCAGCAGCCGATCGAAGCTTCCACCCTGCCATCGCCATTTCGCCTCCAAATCCTGCCGCATCCAACGCTTCATCGCTGCCGCGACATTGCCTACAGCCTCTTCTCGATTGCGCGGCGCGACCAGCAGATGCACATGATCCGGCATCAGAATCCCGGCGCCTACGCTCCACTTGGTGAGCCGACCGATCGCCTGCTCGAAGGCTTGGAACGCGCGATCATTCGCAAGCACCTTCTGCCGGCTGGCGACGCAGAAGGTCAGAAAATAGACCACCTCCTGTTCCCACCGGAGCCAAACCGGAACACGCGGGGGATGCGCCATGGCAGCGACGATACCCGAACGGGCAGTTGTAGGGCAAGCGCTCCGCTTGCCAAGGGGGCGATCGGAGAGGCAGGCGGAGCGCCCGCCCTACAAGGATGCCGGCGCACCTCCGCCCTACATGTTCTCGATCACGTTATCGCCGAAGGCCGAGCACTTGATCTCGGTCGCGCCTTCCATCTGCCGCGCGAAATCATAGGTCACACGCTTGCTCGCGATCGCGCCGTTCAGGCCTTTCACGATCAGGTCCGCGGCTTCGGTCCAGCCCATGTAGCGGAACATCATTTCGCCCGAGAGAATCACGCTGCCCGGATTCACCTTGTCCTGGTTCGCATACTTCGGCGCGGTGCCGTGCGTCGCCTCGAAAATAGCGTGGCCGCTGATGTAATTGATGTTCCCGCCCGGGGCGATGCCGATGCCGCCGACCTGCGCGGCGAGCGCGTCGCTCAGGTAATCGCCGTTCAGGTTCAACGTCGCGATGACGTCGAAATCCTCCGGTCGCGTCAGCACCTGCTGCAGCGTGATGTCCGCGATCGCGTCCTTGATCACGATCCCGGCGCCCGGTTTGCCGGCGGGGATTTTGCACCACGGGCCGCCGTCGATCTCCTCCGCGCCGAAATACGATTTCGCGATCTCGTAACCCCAGTCGCGGAAGGCGCCTTCGGTGAACTTCATGATGTTGCCCTTGTGCACCAGGGTCACGCTTTTGCGGTTGTTCTGGATCGCGTAGCTGATCGCGCTGTGGATCAGCCGCACGCTGCCGGAATAGCTCACCGGCTTGATCCCGACGCCGACCTTGATCTCGCTCGGGAAATCCTTCGTGCCCGACCGCGTCCCAGAATTCCTTCGCCTTGGCCTCGGTCCCGAAGCGGATCTTCGCGAACTGTTTTGGAAATTCCTTCTCCAGAAATCCGAGCACCTTGTTCGCTTCCGGCGTGCCGCCGGCCCACTCGATGCCCGCGTAGATGTCCTCGGTGTTCTCGCGGAAGATCACCATGTCGACCTTCTCCGGGCGCTTCACGGGCGAGGGGACCCCCTTGAAATATTGCACCGGGCGCAGGCAGACGAAGAGATCGAGCATCTGCCGCAGGGCGACGTTGAGCGAGCTGATCCCGCCGCCGACCGGCGTGGTCAGCGGACCCTTGATCCCGACCAGGTATTCGCGAAAGGCTGCGACCGTGTCGTCCGGGAGCCAGTTATCGAACTTATCCTTCGCCGCCTGACCCGCGAAGACCTCGAACCAGGAGATCTTCTTCTTCCCGCCGTAAGCCTTTTCGACGGCGGCATCCATCACGCGCACGCTCGCCGCCCAGATGTCCGGGCCCGTCCCATCGCCGCGGATGAATGGGATCACCGGCTGATCCGGCACGCTCAATTTATCGGTCCGGGTGATCTTCTCTCCAGCAGGCGGGGTGAGGTCTTTGTAAGGCATCGGAGAATGTAGAGGCGGGCGTGAAAGCCGGCAAGTGGCGCTGAGCCACTTCCGGAGAACGGAGGACGGAGAACGGAAGTCTGAGGTCGGAGGTCAGAAGGCGGAGGGTCAAAGCCGTCGGCCGACGAGGCGTTGACCATTGTAGGGCGGGCGCTCCGCCTGCCACCTGTCTCTAGCAGCGTCTGCCATCCGATCTCTGTTTTCTGCCCTCTGGCTCTCCGCATTTTGGTGCTAGGCGCTACCCTTGGCGAGCCGACGTCTATGTCGCGGTAACGTCCATTTAGCTTTCTCTGCCTACTTCTCCGCGAGCTCAGCGGAACGGGGAACGCCGTCGATCGTGGATTGCGAATGATGCCTGCGCGGAGAGGTCAGGATCATCAGCGCGATCAGCACCACGATGAGCAGACAGAGCAGGAAGTCAGCGATTTTAGTACGCGGGGTCGAATAGGGGTCGTCACGAGGGGGCATAGGGATGGGGAGGTTAGGGGTTGAGCCGCCATGAAATCAGGTCGCCCGGTGCGGCGTCAACAATATTTTTTGGAGGGACGACCTGAGCCTGCCCGCCGCGGCGGGTGTCGTCCACGCGGCAAAGCCGCGAATTGTAGGGCAGGCGCTCCGCCTGCCACGCCGGGACGCGCCATGCGGCACAAATTCCTGGAGGGACGACCTCCGTGTCGTCCACGCGGCGAAGCCGCGAATTGTAGGGCAGGCGCTCCGCCTGCCGAGACGAACCGCGAAGGCAAGCGACGCGCTTGCCCTACAAACGAAAGTCCAACGGTTCCCCAATGCCCGGAGAACGAATAACCAATAACCAGCGCGCGCAGCGCGCTACGCCAGCCGGTAAACGATGCGGGCCTTGTCCACATCGTAGGGCGACATCTGCAACCGCACCCGGTCGCCGGTCGTCAGCCGGATAAAACGCTTCCGCATTTTTCCTGAAATATGAGCGAGCACCACATGCTCGTTCGCCAGTTGCACGCGGAACATCGTGCCGGCGAGCACGGCCAGCACCTTGCCTTCGATCTCGATCGCTTTTTTAGGGTCTACAGCCATGGAGCGGGAAAAAGTAAAAAGTAAAAAGTGGAAAGTAAAAGGTGGGGGGAGCAAGGCCGGCGCCCGCAGAACGAGCGCCGACCCGCAAATTTCGCTAGTCGATTACCGACGATCGCCGCCGGCGAACTGACGGGGGCGTTCTTCGCGCGCACGCGCTTCGTTCACGGTCAACGCACGACCCGAGACATCCTTGCCGTTGAGGGCGGAGATGGCGGCATTGGCGCCGGCCGCGTCCGAGAAGGTCACGAAGCCGAAACCGCGTGAGCGGCCGGTTTCGCGATCGTTCAGAATGGCCACGTCGGTGACGGTGCCATGCTGCGAGAAGAGGTCGCGGAGTTCATTTTCAGTGGTCTCAAAAGAGAGATTTCCTACGTATAGTTTCATTGTTATTTGTGATTTTGGAGCAAGCAGCTGGAGCTACAGAGCCGTTCCCGGGAATCGGGTTTCAGAATCACCAATGAGGAACCTCACCTGACGATCTACCGCACTACGAACAGAACAGAACTTATCCAAGAAGCCGCGAACAGTCGCAGGGTTTTGCGAATTAGCAAGGGCGCGCTAGTTGGCGCGGTTATTGGTGATTGGTTATTTGGAGGGACGACCTCCGTGTCGTCCTCGGCTGCTGGTCACTCAACCCATCCAGCCGACGAGGATCCTGCGGAAACGCCTGCGCTGCGATAATCGCGACCGCAAGCAGTGCGAGCGCCCCCGTCGCCCACGTGGCCGGTTCCGGAACCTCGCTCAGAGTGAGCAAAGTGAAATCGATATTGCCCGAGCCATCGTAGCGAAGGTTCCCGTCCAACCCGGATTTGTGACCACCCAGGAGCCGGGCGAGAGATTTGGCACTCCCGACAGGCCGGTAATGATATTGTCGTAGAATCCCGCGTGGGCTCCGGTATCGATAAAGCTGAAGGCCTGCTTACTGGCGAAAGTCCACAAACCGGATCCAGACCGGGTGAGGGTCGAATGTGCGGCGCCAGACCCGAGGGTGAGTTGGACGATCGAGTTGTCCGCCAAAGTCAAAGCTCCCGAGAGAGTGAGTTTCGTGCCGGCCGTTCCATTACCACCTTGGAGCTTTGCCGCCGCTCCGATCGTCACGGGTCCAGCAATCGTGCCTGAGCCGCCCAACGTCGTGCCCGTCCCGCTCACAGTCACCTCGCCCGTCCCAGTGGCCGAGCCAGATGTGTTACCAGCCAATAGTGCCCCGCCGGAAACAACCGTCCCACCGGTATAAATATTCGCGCCGGACAGCGTGAGGACGCCCGCTCCGACCTTGCTCAATGAGCCTCCGCCACCCAAGACTCCTGAATAACCGGTGCTTTGACCGTTTTGACCGACCGTTAGCGCCACAGATTTTGAGCTTCCGTTAGTGAGCAAGAGGTTTTGATTCCCCTTCAAACCGCCAAAAGTCGCGCGAGTTGAGAGTGCCGCAAGCTCAAGTAACGGCACCGTACCCGAGTAATCCAACGTGCTAGTTTTGCAAAGCCAGTGAGTTATCTGAGAGAGCAGCGTCCCTGCGCTCATCGTGGTGTCACCCGAGCATAAGTGTTCGCTCCGGACAGTGTCAGGATTCCACTTGAGTTTTGGTGACGCCCGCCATTCTGGATCGTTGAGGAGATTACGAAGACATCGCCACCGTAAGCACTATTGAGTGTAGATATCGAAAGTTCTGACCCCGCCGCCAAGATCGAGCGCTCCTTGCGCCGGAAATCGTCGCCGGGCGGAATGGTCCCGATCGGCGGCTGGAAAGAGACATTCCCGTTGATCGTGAGAGTCCGCCCCCGAGATGTAGAAGGTGAATTAGCTCCCACCTGAATTACCCCAAGAATGAAGACTCCCTAGGTTCTGGTCGTGCCGTTCAGATCAAGCGTTGCGGCGTGCGCTGACCGTCAAAGTTCCAACGGTCAGAGGTGCTGTCGCGGACAAAGCATTGGACACGCCGAGGCGAAGGGTGCCGGCGGAGACGGTCGTTGAGCCGGAATAGGTATTTGCACCGGATAAAGTCCAAGTCCCAGAGCCCGATTTGGTGACCGTGACGTTGCCGCCGCTTGTCCCGTCGGAAATGACTCCGGTCACCGAACCATTCCCGGCTCCTCCCAGGACCAGCGTCTGTGTCCCGCCACTCGCTTGTCGTCCCGTCACCGCGCCTCCGATGTTCAGATTTGCACCTGCATTTGTGCTGTCATCCTGGAACGTAAAAGTTGTGTTGAGAGTGGTCGCCAGAAAGATCGCCGAGTTAACCGTTTCCACATGTGTAACATTCAGGTTCGCGGAGATGAACCCGTTGAATCCCACGTAGAGGGCGCCACCTTCCAGCGTATATGCGCCCTCCAGGCCGCCGACGAACTTGATCGTCGAAATGCTGCGGGTCGCATCCACGGTCACATTCAGGTTGTGTGAAAACTCGAATGTGGCGGTATCCATGCTGCCATCGGACATGGTCGTGTCTCCTGGCACGATGTTTGTGGACCAGTTACTCGCGACATTCCAATTACTGTTGGTGCCAAAGTCATTCCAGTTTGGAGTGTTCGGCATGGACCCAGCCGGCGTAGGAAGTAGGTCGAGGCTGGCGCGGTCCTCTCCCTGCAATCGCAAACGTGGTGTTTAGGGATTGTCGGAGGGAAAAAACGGTGCGGCACGAAACAGCCAGAGGCCATCCGGCCACCATTGGCCATCACTGACGCGCCAGTCGTTGCCGGCATCCATGGGGCGCGCGAGCGAGTTATCGGAGAGCAAGGATAGAGTTACCGCAAGGAGAGAACAGGGATCGAGGGCACATAAGAAGGGTGGGTTTGGATATGGGGTGCAAAGGCGGGTTTCCGCGGGCACGCGCCTGCGGCTCCGACTCGGCAGCCTCGCTCCGATTTCAGCAAGGAGGCTTCGCCTGGGGCAGGGATTGATCTCTGGCATCACCGCCGTGAGCGGGCTGCCATGATAACGGCGGCAAAGAGAAGCCCGGGGCGTGAGATCGCGGAATCGGGGATAGAGCAGAAAGTAAGGGAGGACCGACGTCTGGGGCATGAACCGAAAAAGTTTCGCGGATAAAATCAGAAATTCCCGAAAACGTCAAGCCGGAATTTGCTCAGGCCACCATTTCGCTTAGATCTTGTCCCCGTCGCTGGACGGCAGGATGCCGGCAGGGGTGATCTTCAGAGAGGGAAAAATCATTCCCTGGAAAAGGGAATCAAATCGGCAAACGAGGAAAGAGTAGGCCGCGCTCTTTCAGCGTGTCAGCTTCTCAGCGTTGCAGTTTTTCTAGACAGCCGCTTCCGCTGCGAGTAAGCCAATACCGCAAGGCCAAAATACCCGCCGCCCAAGTTGAGGGTTCGGGAACGGGAACTAGCTCGAACAAGTTGCCATAACTGATGACCATCGCGCCAGTTGCAAAGGCACTCCCGGAATCATTCAGAAATTGCCAGTTGGCCAGGTCAGACACTGTTAAGTTAGGATTCATTGCAAAGAGCAGGCGGTCGTTAGTGGTGGTTCCTGCATCCATGTTTGCGGTACAGGTCCAGTTCAAAACGTTGACGAACGCTCCCGCACCTCCGGAAAGGCTGTTAAAAACGAGAGAACTGCCGTTCGCCCCCGTGGCGAAATCGATAATGGCCAGCGCACCCGAATTGGTGTTTTGCAGCGTTAATGCTCCTATCCCTGCGTTGCCATTTATACCGCCAGTCGGCGCACTCGGCCGAGTAACCTTCGCTGCGCCCTCCGGGTATTTAAAGTGGCACCGCCATTGACTGTAATGCCGGCGCTATTGTTAATCCGGTCCGTGCGCTGTTGTCCCCGTCGAATTCGCAAGGAGCAATGTGCCTCCTGAGTTGAGCGGGTGATCCCCGGTGGTGTTGACCAGCCTCGGGGAAGTGGAGCCGGCGCTATCTAGCGTTAGCGTGCCTCCGGAAATCAACGTGGCGCCGGAGTAGGTGTCGGCGTTGGTGAGAGTCAGCGTACCGTTGCCCGATTTGGTCAGACCAAAATTATTCTCGTTGCTGCCGGTGCCCAAGAATCCCGCCGAAGGTGTTTGTGCCGCTGGCGATATTGGTCGTCAAGATTGCTGCCGTCGCGTTGCCGTTAACGACGCGGTTGGCGATGCCAGATCCTGCAGTGGTAAGTCCGGTAACCTGCTGGCTGTTTCCGTTGAACTCTAATATTCCGCTCGTGTTTCCCGTGCTGCTACCGAGAACCACTGCCGTGGTAGTAGGGAGGGCATTGGTTTTACCCAAACGTAAGGTGCCGTTGGTGATTGTTGTTGTGCCGCCGTAATTATTTGAACTTCCTGAAATAATTAGCATTCCCGTGCCGTTTTTTGTAAGCCCGCCGGAGCCACTCAATGCGCCTGAGAAAGTCACCGCTCCCCCCATCCAGGACTGGAATTGGTAGCTTCAATGATCGCGGTTGAGTTAAAGATTCATCGAACGGCCTGTTGAAGTAGCCGAACCACTCCCGCTGTTTGTAAACTGGAGAGATCCTCCATTGAAGATGATGCTATTACTGTTGGACCCAAGAGCGCCTTGAGCAGACACACTGAGGGTTCCGGCGTTGATTGTGACGTTGGAGCCTGTGCCGCCGAAATTGTTTGAGTTGTTGGATAATTTCACCGTCCCGTCGCCGATCTTAGATAGGTTTTGCCCAGACCCAGTAATTTGCCCAAGTAAAATCAACAGTTCCGCCCGAGGCGGCGGTTACTGTGACCGATCGATCCTGCCCAGGTGTCCCATCGAGCTGGATCGCCCCGCTATAGGTGTTAGTCCCGGAAGTATTCGTGCCGCCAATCGTCCTGTTTGATTGATTTCCAGAGACGGTCCCCGGATTCACAGTAATGGTATTGCTCAGGGTCGCCCGCCATCTGACTTCGTCAGTAGGAGCGAGGCAGCGGTGCCAGTAGAAGAGCCGCGACCTACAAAGATGGCGGACGAACCACTAAGACTGCCACCAGAGGCGATTTCGAGCCTTCCGGCATCGATTTCCGTATTACCCGTATACCCGCTAGCCCCGGTCAGCTCAACAACGCTGTTTCTCTTCATTCGTAGGTAACCGGTCTGGCTTCCGTTAAAAATACCACCCTGGAAGGTAACCTTGTTGCCGTTGTTACCGAAGACTTGAAGGCCACCACTGGTGTCCATGTATATCGGAGACGTGACCAGAAGGTTACCGTTGATCGGATTAACTTCAAAAGTGGAACCGTTCGCAATAATGGAGTTGAAACTGATCGTCTGAAGCTTGTCACTCGAGTCTTGCATCTTTCGTGGCCAGCTTTAAATCGTTTCCGTTGAGCGTAAAAGAACCGCAGAGTGCCAGACCCGGTGAATAGAATGCTACCAAACTGATCATAGTTGGTATAGTTATTGAAGGGCGTAAGGCGCGTGAAGTTCCCGTGAAAGTCAGGATGTCTTTCTCCTGTCCCCGGTTATTGGAGGATTGCCACCGTTCCAGTTTGAGCCGGTCCCCCAGTTGTTGTCGCTACCGCCGCCTTGTCCAAGTTTGCGCAAGTGCGCTGCTCGCGATGAGTGCCATCAATGCCACGCAGCAGACCGCTATGACGTGGATGACAACATGGAGCGGTGAAGTGGGGGGAACCGCGGACGCGCAAACTGGGGAAAGATGAGTGTCTGGGGCATAGGGGATTTGAAGGTTGCAACTAGAGCGCGCATCAGATCATGTCGGCAGGGCTGCGTCAACGGAAAACGAGAGCTGGCGCTTGCCGTAGCTGCGAGAAAGAAACCGAAAATTGAGAGAACCCATCACCGGGACGCCAGGGTGGGGTCGGAGTGGAGCAGTGGCTTGTCCGCATCCGATTGATGGCGTGGCGAGGTCCAGTACCAAAAAGATTGCCAGCAAGGCTAAAAGAATCAGGAGGAGGTCGCCAACCCGCGCACTGCGGGTGGCGTAGGGGTCGGCTTTTGGATTCATCATGGTCAGGGGTGGGGAGGTTCTGGGGATGCGGGTATTTGAAGTGGGAAACGGCCTTTCGAGCGCGAACCGTGTGTTTTTTCCCCGCGCTTGTCGAGTAAAAAGTTTGGTAGGGCGGGCAAAAACCGGCCGTTTGTTTTGAACCGTTCAAGGGCGGGACGTTTGCTCCCGCGTTATGGGGAATTGTGATTGGTTATTGGTAATCCGAAGTTCTGGGACGACACGGCGGTCGTCCCTCCAAGGGAACGGCAGGCGAGGCGCCCGCCCTACAAATCGGAAATGAGCGCCGCTTCCTCGGGGAGGAGGGCACTTCGTGGGACTTGAGCGGCTTCTTTCGCCGCATCTTCGGTGTTGCCATTCGCTTGCAGGACGGCAGCGTGCACCGCGAGAGCCGAGGGGGTCAACGCGGTGGGGGGACGTGGAGATTCTCGTAAACGCCGAGCGCCGTCGCGGGGCGGTTTTGCTTCAGGTAAACCAGCGCGAGCAGGGTGCGGTGGGGGAGGCTGGTGGGCTCGGCTTGAACGAGTCGCTTGGCGAGCTGTTCGAGGGCACTGAGGTCAGCGTTCGGAGATCGGAGGTCGGGAGGGAGAGTCGTCCAGACTTGGACGACACGGCGGTCGTCCCTCCAGTTGCCTCCACTTCGTCCTTTGTCCCTTGTCCTTCGTCCTTCGCGGTTGCCAGCAGCAACCGCGTATACCCTTCGTCGTTTTGGATCGCCGGATCGTTGGGCCAGACCTTCAGCATTGCGGCCAGGGTGGAGTGGATCCTGCCCGTCTCCCGTCCCGCCTGCGCGAGGCGGAGCTTTGCCTGCCAGGCGGCGCGGGACTTTGGCGCGGTCTGCAAAGCTGCGTCGACCGCCGAGGTCGCGATTTTGCGCGCGCCGTTCTTCTCTGCGTAATCAGCCAGCTGCATCAGCTTTTCCGGTGCGCTGTTCGCGGCCTCCAGCGCGCGTTGCCAATTGTTTTCCGCCGCGGTCGTTTCGCCGAGTTGCTGGTTGCAACGGGCGAGATACATCGCGGTCACTACGGCATCGAGCGGGAAGCGCTCGGCTCGTCGAGGAGACGCTTGATCTCGTCCCACCGACCGAGCGCGCCGAGCGCGTCGACGTGCTGGAGAAAAAGGTCCCGTGTCTGCAGAGCACGGGCGAGCGGAATGGTCGTCGAGCTCTTGCTCGTATTCACCTTTGCCGTTTAGCCACTTCGCCAGGCTCGCGAGCGCTTCATTATCGGCTGCCTTCCAATGATCGATCGCGCGACTGGATCAGTCGCGCTTTCTCGTCCGGCGCGTGCATGGATTCGCAGATCCATCGGCGAGGAGATGCTGCGCTGCTTTCGCGAGGGGGTGCGCGTCGATGGCGTCCGCGATCGCGGACGCCGTTATCGGTGATTGGTTATTTGTTATTGGTGGGGCGGGCGTCTGCGCCCGCCGCCGGGGGCAGGGACGACACGGCGGTCGTCCCTCCAGGAGA
This sequence comes from uncultured Verrucomicrobiae bacterium, assembly GCA_963742845.1. Taxonomy (GTDB): domain Bacteria; phylum Verrucomicrobiota; class Verrucomicrobiia; order Chthoniobacterales; family UBA10450; genus Palsa-1392. Next base: position 90,966 of record CAVUNK010000006.1, read on the forward strand.
TTGCAAGCGCGCTGCGCAAGCACCACGAGAGCGTCCAGCGCGGTCGGGGTTTTGCCCTCGGCGATTTTCTCACCCGAATCCACGCTTCCGCTTGTTTCGCGCGCCGCTGCGGGAGTGTGCGCGGAAGCGGTCGCGATCAGGAGGAGCGAAGCCTGCAGCTGTTCGTGTTCGGTCGCCTTGGGATCGGACATGATTTTTCCGAGGGCCTGGGCGACTTCTCGCCCTAGCCCTTCTGCGCGGCCAGTTGCGCAGCGAGCAGCCAGTCAGCCGCTTGCGGTCCTCCGTCGCGCTGACCGTCGAGTTCTCGGACGGCCGCCTCGGCGCGCATCCGATTCATTCAGCGCGAGGGCAATGGCAGCCACGTCCCGCTCGTCCGCGCGCGTCAGCGGCTGCTTTTCCGCCAGCTGCTGCCAGAATTCCAGCGCCTCCGGCTGACGGACCCGGGAAAGGAACCGCGCCATCACGCGCAGCGCCTCCGGCTCGTTGCGGCAGAGCTGGAAGCGCCGCGACGGCTTCCTTCTGCGCCTCCTCCCACTTCTCCTGAACGATGAATTCCTCGCGCGTTCGGGGCATGACGCCGCGCCTGCCAGGCTTTGATCTCCTCGCCCCGCGGGTCGCGCCAACAGGAGACCGCCGACGAGTGCAAGCGCAAGCAAGCTGCCAACAGTGATCCAACGCCGGCGCGTCCGTGTTCGCAGCCGCAGCTCCTCGGCGGTGAGGAGGAGATCGTCGCTTCGGCTCATAAACTGGCCGAGCAATACGTTGTTA
>CAVUNK010000007.1:0-167680 GCA_963742845.1 uncultured Verrucomicrobiae bacterium
TAATATTGGAAAGAAGAATCTTGTTGGGACTGCAAAGAACACCGTGTTGTTTTGAGCCTTCTGAATGAAGATCACGGATTGATATTCCATGTTCTTCCAGGGCCCGACGAAGCGCGTTATCACTCTCCTGCATCCGTTGCATTGCAGTAAAGATGGAGGGAGCGGTGTAGAAGCGTGTGACTGCAACGTCTTCCGTTGGTCGGAAACCGTAGATTCGCGAATGCTGAAGAACGGTATCTTGCTGGAAGCGCTTCGGATTACGGCCGTAGAAAAAGCCAATGAGATTCGCGATAGTGATTCCGCGATCTCATGACCGCCAATGAAGATGCCGTTGGGGGCCCGCCAGGCGCAGTTGGCCTGAGCGGTCCAACATCGCCATGACTTGTTCATCGGAATTAACTTTTGTGAGGAGTAGATGATCTAGCGGGCGGTAAGGGCAGCGGCGCGAACTTCCTCCTTGGTGGGGAGCGGGTGACCACAATGCTCTATCGATCGTTGCAAATCGGCGTACAGCATCATCGATCAGGTCGCGAACGACGGGGGAATCGTCGCGCGCCGCTTCTGCCATCTGATCGCGCAAACACTCAACAAGTTCTTCCTGCCGGAGTGTGCACCCTTGCCTGCTTCAGTATGAACCAAAAAGCTATAGAAGAGGGCACGCTTTCCAGCGGACTGCGCCTGCAGCCTGCCGAGATCGTAGCGCCAGTTATAAAAGTGATGATAGCCCGACGAAATGTCGGAATAGCACTGGAAGTCAGCGCATCTTTTGGGTCCAGCGTTCGGCGATCCTTTTTCTTGAGTGTTACAAGTTCTTTGCGGTCACCACAACGTGAATGAAATCGCCGACACGGGCTCTTCTGACTCATCGGCCGGAAAATACAAATCCCCGCCAACGTAATCGCCATGGACGGGCACAAGTTCCGTAAACGCGGGGCGAATGGGTTTGAAAGCAATGCTATCAATCATTACGTCCTCGGGCTGCAGATAGAGTGAATACGGCGTCGCTGTTACTTGAAGAAAGGAAGCCATCAGCAGCTGCTGCCTAAGATCGTTCAGCTGCTGCGCAATTTTTCGCAATTGCACGCCTTCGGCCGAGCTCTTGCTGTATCCGATGCTTTCGCAAAGTCTGCCTCGTCGTCGATTATCAAGATGCGTTTGCGAGCCAGGTCGGGGAAGTCTTCAACCAACGCCTTGCGAAGACGATCCAGGTTATCGGACTGCTTTTTTTGCAACGAAAACTAATTTTCATGCCTGTTCCCAACAAGAATGTGTAGGCAACGACATGATATCGTAGACGTTTAGAGTCCGTGATCTACGAACTGGCGAAATTCCTGGTCGAGCCTCTCAAATGTCTGTTTCGCCAGAGCTTTGGTGCCTTTGGTGAGAAACAACGCAAACATCAAAGCCGTTATCGAAGGCGAGGGCGATGGCGCCCATGAAGCTTTTGGTTTTTCCGCTTTGAATCTTGCCGAGCAACATTCCGGGCCGGTCTGAAGTTGTCGCCGTGCTGAGCAACTTGCCGACAGTGTTCTGGATACAGATTTTGTCCTGGTCGGAATACCGTTCGGATCACCCGTAAAAGCGCCGTAGAACGGTCCGTTCAGTATCAGGGGAGAAAGAGGGGCGATTGTTTTCAAGGGCGGTTCAGGTTCTGGCGGGCTGATTCTTCCGGGGATAGCATCTGCAAAAAGTCCGTTTGTAGGGAACCTGACACGGGGTGTCGAGGGAAAATGGCGGAGCCATTTTGGTTATTTGTTAATCGTTATTTGGGGGATTTGTGCGGCCGGCACGGCCGACGCGGGAAAATTATGAATTACGAATTACGAATTATGAGGTGGGGAAGGGGGAATCGCGGATTGCGGCCGGCACGGCCGACGCGGGGAAATTATGAATTACGAATTATGAATTATGAGGTTGGGAGAAGGGGAATCGCGGAGCGGCGGCGGCGGTTATTTCTGGAGGTGGCGCTGGATGAAATCGATGGCAGCAGCGTAGGCGACTTCTTCGGGCACGACCCGGTAATAGAATTGCTCCAGGTATCTGCGGCCCCCGCGCTCGTAATACACCCGGTACGATGAGCGCGACGGCAGGCGGTTAATCCCGACGACGGGCTCGGAAAGCCCCAGCGCCTCCAGGACGGCGGGCGGGATCGCGTTCGTGCGTCCCCTCGTGGGCCACCGGCGCAGCGCTTCGTCGCGCATCCGCACCGCCTCGAGCAGGCTCTCCTCTCCGCGTCCTCCAACGCAGCGGTCGAAAACTCTTTTCCCGCCTCGATGAATCCGGATCTGGTAGCCGGAGCGGGTCAGGCTGATGTGGCGCAGGTCGCTCTTCGCCTGCAGCCAGGGGGCCACGCCCTGGAATCTCGCGGCGGCGCTTTCCCATTTCTTCCAGGCGTGGAGTTGCCGTTCTTCCTTGGATGGTTTTTTCTGGCGCGACATGGATGAGACCAGGAAGGGAAAAGTAAAAAGTAAGAAGTAGGAAGGAAGAAGTAAGAAAAAAAAAGCAAAAGGGAATGATCGGCGGGGGAGGGGGAAGAAGTATAGAATTAAGAATTATGAATTAAGAATTAAGAATTGGAAGAGTTACGAATTACGAATTACGAATTATGAATTAGGAATTACGAATTATGAGGTGGAAGAGTCGCAGATTCGCGGCCGATACGGCCGGCCTCTACACACCGCGAGAGTGAAACCTGCGTTGCCAGGGCGGAGCAAACGATCAGATTGCCCGCATGGAAATCACACGATGCGGTTCGCGGCCGTCCGGCAAAGGGCCGGCGGATTGGTTTACGGGGGCGGTGCGGGTGGACCCGTTGTTTGAGGCAGCGGAGCCGGCACGGGTGCGCGGGGCCAGCGTCACTTTCGAGCCCGGCGCGCGCACGGCGTGGCATACGCATCCGCTCGGGCAGACGCTGATCGTCATCGGCGGCTGCGGGCGGGCGCAGCGCGCGGGCGGGCCGATCGAGGAGATTCGGCCCGGTGACGTGGTCTGGTTTCCGCCGCACGAGAAGCATTGGCATGGCGCCGGGCCGACCACGGCGATGACGCATCTCGCGATCCAGGAGGCGCTCGACGGCAAGGTGGTGGAGTGGATGGAGCAGGTGAGCGAGGAGGAATACTTTGGGGGAAGTAGGAATTAGGAATTAGGAATTAGGAATTAGAGGAGGAATTATGAATTATGAATTATGAAGTAGGAGGGATGAGGATTCTTCGACTTCGCTGGCGCTCCGCTCAGGATGACGGGTGGGCTCAATCTCTGATGCAGAGCGGTTAGGAAGAATTACGCGGCTGCTCTATGCTGGCGCTTGCGTGTTCTTCTGATCGGGTTCGATGCCCTCTCTTTTCTCGTTTACGGGGTGGGGTGTTTCATTTCCCAAGGGACGGCGCGGGAGTTCGTGCGCTATGGCTTGCCGGGGCAGCGGCTGCTCGTGGGGGGTCTGCAACTGTGTGCCGTCGCGGGTTTGCTCGCGGGGTTGCGCTTTCCGTGGATGGGCCGCGCGGCGGCGGTGGGCCTGACGTTGATGATGCTCGTGGCGGTGGGCGTGCGGTTGAAAATCAGGGACACGCTGCTGCAGTCGGCGCCGGCGGTGTTTTATCTCCTGCTGAATGCCTACCTGAGCTTCGCGGCCTGGCCGGGAATTGCCGCCCGCTAGAGCAGGACGATGGCGATGCACATCGCCAGCACGGCCAGGGCGGGAACGGATTTCCGGATCGGGTCCTGCACTTTGAGATGCATGATGAGCGCGCCGAGCATGAGTAACCCCAGGCCGAGCGCGGCCGGTGCCGCGAGCCGCGGGATCCAGATGGCGACGAGCAGGGTGAGGGCGAGGGCCACCTTGAGCACGCCGATGACGCACATGAACCAGAACGGCAATCCGTAGGAGGCAAATTCCTCGCGCAGGGTGCCGGCGTCGCCGCCGCGAAAGGTGGTCCGCATGCTCGCCCGGACCAGCCAGACGTTCAGGATGCCCAACGCGACAATGACCTGCAGGATGATTCGGATGGTTTCCACGAGGAAGAGAGTGAGCGGGTTGAGGATTGATCACAAGCAAATCCCGCGGCCGAGTCGTGGTGCGCGCCCGGCGCATGCTCCCGGATCGGACGGTGCGGGCGTCCGGCTTGGGTCTTTCCGGTTTGCTCGCGCGCGATTCTCTGCGCGATAGTGGCGGGTGAACGCGCGCGCTATTCATCCCGGCACCCGGATTGGCCATGTGCATCTGAAGGTGGCGGACCTGGAGCGGGCGCTGAAGTTCTATCGCGATGTGCTGGGGTTTGAGCTGACCCAGCGGATGGGGAACTCGGCGGCCTTTCTCGCGGCGGGCGGTTATCATCATCACATCGGCCTGAATACCTGGGAAAGCGCAGGCGGGCAGCCGCCGCCGGCGGGCGCGACGGGGCTTTATCATCTCGCGATCGCCTATCCGGCGCGCGCGGAACTGGGCGACGCGCTGCGGCGGCTGCGGGCCGCGGGTATCCCGCTGGACGGCGCGTCGGATCACGGAGTGAGTGAAGCGCTTTACCTGCGCGACCCGGATGGCAACGGGGTGGAGCTGTATTGGGATCGGCCGCAGGAGGAATGGCCGAGGACTCCGGACGGCGGAGTAGCGATGGTTACTCTGCCGCTCGATCTCCATTCCCTCGCCGCGGAGACGGAGAGATAGCTAAAGGAGCATAACACTTATGAAGACAATCATTGAAAAACAACGGCTCGCCTCGGTCTGCGTGACTCCGCAGGCATTGGCCTGGGATGGGGAGAAACTCTGGGTCAGTTCGCGCGATCTCGGCACGCTCTATCGACTGACGCGTGACAACCGGGAAATCGAACAGCAGATCGATCCGCCGGGGGTGATCTGGGCCGGCGTGCTGACCGGCGATGGCTGGCGTTTTACGATCGGGAAAGGCGTGAACGACGACCGCTATATCTATCGCTATACGCAAGCGGACGGCTTCGAGGAGCTGTTCCCTTGTCCGGAGTTTACCGGTTCCTATCTGAGTTACGATGGAGAGTCACTCTACCTGAGTCAGTGGTATAAGGGAATGATCCACCGGTTGGATGACTCCGGGCAGGCGACGCGCACGATCACGGTCGGCGCGGAAGTGTGCGGCCACACTTTTGTGGAGGGGGTGCTCTATGTGCTGTGCGGTCACGAGAACAAGGACCACCCGGGTAAGTCCGAGGAATGGCGGATCGCGCGGCTCGATCCCCGGAAGGAAACGCCGGAGCTGGAAGAGCTCGCGACGATTCCCTTCGCGGCGCGCTCGCTGGCGCATGATGGCGCGAGCTTTTGGTCGAATCACCGGGCCAAGAACGAAACGATCGCCTTCGCGCTGCCGGGTTAGTCTGGATCCGTGGCGAGGCGATTCCTTTGGGTGGCAGCGGTCCTGTGTAGCAGTGCGCTGGTTTTCGCCGGAATTCTCAATCTCATTGAATACGCCCTCCTTTACCATCCACATCCTTATCGAACTAACTATCGTCGATTAATAGCGCAGGGTGTAGTCGAGTTACCGTTTCAGACCAGCGCCGGGCGCGAAGTTGCTTTCTATTTTCGGCCTCAAGCCGGCGCGAGTCTGCCGGATCGAATCTGGGTCGTCTTCTGCGGCAATGGTTCACTTGCGCTCGATTGGCTCGCGGTGGTGGCGAAGGATCAAACGCCGAGCGACGCTTTCCTTCTGATCGATTATCCCGGCTATGGCAAAAGCGAAGGCTGGCCCAGTATCGCCAACACGCGGTCCGCCGCGGAAGGCGCGGTCGTTGCCCTCGCCGGACGACTTGGGGTGGACGCGAAGGAGTTGGAGCCACGACTCGACCTGATCGGTCACTCGTTAGGGGCGGCGGTTGCGCTCGATTTTGGGACTCGTCATCCGCAGGTGCGCCGGATCATTTTGCTCGCCCCCTTTACGAGTTTGCGCGACGAAGCGGCTACTATTGTTGGCGGGTTGCTCTCGCGTCTGCTCCCGAATGACTACGATAACCGGGCAGCGTTGCAGCAACTGGCGCGTCGCCAGCCTCCGCCGCAGGTAACTATTTTTCACGGCGTGCAGGATGCAATGATTCCGCCGTTCATGAGTCGTGACCTGGCCGCCGAATTTCCCGGCTTTGTCACCTTCCACGCAATTCCGGACGCCAATCATGATACAGTGGTCAGTGAGGCAGAAACTGAGATCCTGGTGTTAATGGCCCGGTAACCTTCAGGCGCGCTACAATCGGTAACGGTCGGCGATGGTTATTGCATAATTTGCAAGCACCCCGCCCGGCGCGATACTGCGGGATGAAAAACAACGGCAAAAAATCTTTGCAACGGAAGCTGGAAGCTCCGCTCCGCACTCCGACCGATCTCAGCGGTAAAGCTACGCGCGACATCAGTGGCGCGATCAACAGCATCCTGGCCGATGTCTTCGCGCTCTATCTCAAGACGAAGAACTTTCACTGGCACATGAGCGGTCCGCATTTCCGCGACTACCACTTGCTGCTCGACGAGCAGGCGGACCAACTCTTTGCCATGACCGACCCGATGGCGGAGCGCGTCCGCAAGATCGGGGGCACGACGATTCGCTCGGCTGGGCAAATCTCGAAGCTCCAGACGATTTCCGACAACAACGAAGACTACGTCGAGCCGCTCGATATGCTGGCGGAGCTGCGCGAGGACAACGAGACGCTGGTGAAGCGGCTGCGCGAAGCCCACGGCATTTGCGATGACGCTGACGATGTGGCGACGGCCAGCCTGATCGAGAATTGGATCGATGAAACCGAGCGCCGGCATTGGTTCCTCTTCGAGACCTGCCGCGCCGGGACGCCGCGCCACTAGCGGAAGGACCGCACGGCGTTTCGGGTCGAGGAAAAGACGGTTTGCGGTTCCTGGGCTAGGGTAGCGGATGGCTACCAACTCCATCACCGCCCCGGCGAACGACGCCCAGGCTCTCACCGCCGCCGGTTACGCCGCGCAAAGCGCCACCACGCCGCTCGGGCCGTTCACTTTCGAGCGCCGGGCCCTGCGTCCGAGCGACGTGCGCCTGGAAATTCTCTACACCGGCGTCTGCCACACCGACATCCACATGGCGCGGAACGACTGGGGCAGCAGCATTTACCCGATCGTGCCCGGGCACGAAATCGTCGGCCGGGTCACCGCCGTCGGTGCGGAGGTGGCGAAATTCAAGGTCGGCGATCTGGCCGCGATCGGTTGCCTGGTTAATTCCTGCCAGGATTGCGCGAGCTGCGCCGATGGGCTGGAGCAGTATTGCGAGAAAGGGCTGACCCTGACTTACAACGGCAAGGAAGCGGATGGCTCAGTGACTTATGGCGGCTACTCCGATTCCATCGTGGCCACGGAAAACTTCGTGCTCCATGTCTCCGAAAAGCTCGACCTGAAAGCGACCGCGCCGCTGCTCTGCGCCGGGATCACTCTTTACTCGCCGCTGCGCCATTGGCAGGCGGGCCCGGGGATGAACGTCGGCATCATCGGCCTCGGCGGGCTCGGCCACATGGGGGTGAAATTTGCCCACGCCATGGGCGCGAAAGTCACCGTCATCACCACCTCGGCCGGCAAGGAAGAAGACGCGCGCCGGCTGGGTGCGGATAGCGTGCTGATTTCAAAGGACGCGATCGCGATGGAGAAGGCGGCTAACTCTTTCGACCTGCTGATGAACACGATCCCGGTCGATCACGATCTCAACCCCTACGTCGCCCTGCTCAAGCGCGACGCGACCATGGTGATCGTGGGCGCGATCGCGCCGATCACGCATGACTTCGCGACCGCGCAGATCGTGGTGAAACGCCGGAACATCGCCGGCTCCCTGATCGGCGGGATCGCCGAGACGCAGGAGATGCTCGATTACTGTGCAGAGAAGAACATCGTCTGCGACGTGGAGATGATTCGGATGGACGAGATCAACGAAGCCTACGAGCGGATGCTGCGGAGCGACGTGAAATATCGATTCGTGATCGACATGGCGACCTTGAAGAACGGCGCCGCGGCGAAAGGCTAAGCGGCCCGTCCGAGGCAGGGCGTTGGCCTAACGAGTCAAGGCGGGCGCTGCGGTGGTGGAGTTCCCAGATCATCGCGATAACTCGTGGTCGGACCTCGCCATCGCGCGTCGGTGGCAGAAGGGTCGCCCGCGTTGCGGTGCCCGGCTTCTACGTCCCGCAGTCACATTACCAATTCGTAATGCTGAAGGGGATGACACTGAATCCGGTAGGTTGTAACCTCAAGCATCAACTGTTTGTGGCGTCCTGTTTCCCAGCCTGCCGTCTCGCAGTCAACCCAATGTAGGAGAATCAATATATGAAGAAGTCGACGTCCCGTTTTGGATTCGTAATGCACCCCGCGCTTCTCGCGCTGCTGGGTTTCTTCGTCCTCGCCGTCGTGTTCCTGGCTCCGCGCCCGGCCGCCGCGCAGGATCAAACGTCAGTCGTCCCGGAGATCCGGGGTGTCTACCGCGGCTTGTCACCTGTGGTTAAGTTCGACGTCTCGCCGCCGCTGCGCGAAATGCGGATCGTCCTGCCCGGACCGGGCAGTCTGCGGGAGAATGAGGACCGCGACATCGTGCCGTTGAAGGTTCGTTTCGCACCGGATGGGATCCGGTCGTGCAGGCAACTGCGGGAGGCAGAGGGCTAGCCGGTGGCACGGAGATTCCCGCGCCGCTCGTGAGTTTCAATGCGCAATCCAACACCAGCGGCGTCGTCCCGCCTGACCCGAACGGCGCGGTCGGTCCGAACCATATCGTGGCGATGTGCAATCTCAGCTTCCAGATTTTCAACAAAGCCGGCACCTCGGTTTTCGGTCCGGCGGCGAATAACACTCTGTGGGCTGGCTTTGGCGGTTCCTGCCAGACCTCGAACTCGGGCGACCCGGTCGTCCTGTATGATCGCGCCGCTGATCGCTGGCTCCTCTCACAGTTCACCGCTACCACGGCGCCTTTCCTGAACTGCGTGGCAATCTCTACCACCAACGACCCGACCGGGAGTTACTTTCGCTATGCTTTCAAGACCGGAACGACCGGGGCGAATTTTCCCGACTACCCGAAATACGGGGTCTGGTCAGATGCCTACTACCTGAGCACCCGGGAGTTTCTGGGAACATCCGGGCCATTCCAGGGAGTTGGCGCTTATGCCCTGAATCGAGCGCAAATGCTGGTGGGTAATCCGAATCCACAGGTGATTTCGTTCCTCGCGCCGCCGGTGGGTGCGGGAGCCAATGTCGGCGACGGACTCTTACCCAGTGACCTCGATGGCGCGACTCCGCCGCCTCCGGGCACGCCTAACTTCTTTGTCGGATCACAGGATAACAATGGCCCTTACGGCGCGACGAGCGACGCGCTGAACCTCTTTAAGTTCCATGTTGACTTTGCCGTGCCGGCTAACTCCAGCTTCGCCCTTACTAACACCATCCCGGTCGCGTCCTTTAACTCCATCCTGGGACTCTGTGGCGGGGGTCGGGCGTGTATTCCGCAGCCCGGTACAACCGCGAAGATTGACCACCTGGGTTATCGGCAACGACCTTTGTTTCGCCTGGCTTACCGAAATTTCGGCGACCATGAATCCCTCGTGACCAATCAATCCGTCTCGGCCGGCTCGGGACCGAATGGCGAAGTCTCGGGAATTCGCTGGTGGGAAGTGCGCAATCCCAATAGCAGCCCTGTGGTCTTCCAGCAGGGCACCTACGCGCCGGGCATCACCGATGGCATCCATCGCTGGATGGGCAGCATCGCCATGGATGGGCAGGGGAATATGGCGCTCGGTTATAGCGCGGCGAATGGCTCTAACCCCGCGGTATTTCCGAGTGTCTCCTACACTGGCCGCATGGCCGGCGACCCGCTCGGCACGCTCCCGCTTGGGGAAGCGAATATCGTTACCGGCACCGGCTCGCAGACCACCAGTCTGAATCGTTGGGGCGACTACACCTCGCTTACCCTCGATCCGACGGATGATCTTACTTTCTGGTATGTCAGTGAATATGTCCCGACGACCAGTTCCGTCGGCTGGCAGTTACGCATTGGCAGCTTCAAGCTGGCCCCCGCCAGCGGCCCCACCCTGGTGAGCGCGGCCTCGCGACTCACTCATCGCACCGCCGGGACCTTCGACGTTAATATGCCTCTCACTGGCGTCTCCGGCGTGGAATGTCGCAGCGCGACGACCTACAGCGCTGTCTTTACCTTCAATGCTCCGGTGACCTCGGGCCAGGTCTCGGTTGTGAGTGGCACGGCGACCGTTGGAGCGATTACCTTCAGCGGTAATAGCATGACGGCCCAACTCACCGGTGTCACGGCCTCCGAGGTCGTGACTCTGCGGACGCAAAACATCAACGGCGACGGACAACCGCATGGCGATGTGCCCTTCGGCTTCCTCGCCGGCGACGCGGATGCCAGTCGAGTGGTGGACCGGAACGACCAAACAGTCGTCCGTGGACAACTGAATCAACCCGTAACCGCCGCCAACTTCCGCGAGGACCTGAACACCGACAGTCGGATCAACAATGCGGATGTCCGGATCGTGAAGACCAACCTCGGTCACAGTTTGTAGTCCGGAGTGAGGCAGAAGAGTTACCCTGGGAGTCGCCCCTCGCTCCCGGGTAACTCGCGCGCTTTGGAAGGGTGTCCAATTGGCGGAGAGCGATTACGGCTACTGGAGCCCTTTCTAAAAAGCCAGCTTCGACCGACGGTTGCTAGCCGTTACACCCGGCTCGAAGCCCAGCAGGGTAGGGCGATGAAGTTGTCGAATTTACTGGCGCTCGTGCGCAGACTGTCGGCCACCTCGTCCTCGTCGGCGGGATCGCCGAGACGCAGGAGATGCTCGATTCGGATGGACGAGATCAACGAAGCCTACGAGCGGATGCTGCGGAGCGATGTGAAATATCGACTCGTGATCAACATGGCGACCTTGAAAAACGGCGCCGCCGCGAAAGGCTAAGCGGCAGGTCCGAGGCAGGGCGTCGGCCTAACGAGAGTAAGTCGGGCTGCGTCCGCCCCGGGATTGCGGGGTCATTTCGCCGGCGCGGAGGGCCCACGCCCGGCGCCGTCGACAAACAGGTTCGCGCAGCGGAAGGTGGGGCATGGAGATTCATCAGCTCCGCTACGTCGTAGCGGTGGCGGAAGAGGGGAGCTTCTCGCATGCAGCGGAACGCGAGCACATCGCCCAGCCGTCGTTGAGCCAGCAAATCCAGAAGCTGGAGGCGGAGCTGAACCAGCAGCTCTTCGATCGCCTCCCGCGCGCGGTCGTGCTGACCGAGGCGGGCCGGGCGCTGCTCGTCCATGCGCGGCGCATTCTGGCCGAGATCGCGGATGCCCGCCGCAGTGTCGCCGAGCTCGGGCAGGGAGTGGCGGGCCGGCTCTCGGTCGGCGCGGTGCCTTCGATCGCACTCTATGTGCTGCCGCGACTCATCCGGCAGTTTCAGCAGCGCTATCCGCTGGTGACCTTTGAGTTATTCGAAGATACGACCGACAAACTGGCGCATCGCCTTGAAGAAGGGACGCTGGATGTGGTGTTGGCTTCATCGGGCGACGAACCGGCTTCGCTGGAGCGGCATTCGCTCGGCAAAGAAGCGCTGCTTTTGCTGGTGCCGGAAAATCATCGACTGGCGCGGAAGAAAGCGATCCGCTGGGCCGAACTGGCGGACGAGAAATTCCTCCTGCTCCATCCGGTGCACTCGCTCGCCATGAAGGTGCGAGAGTTACTGCGGGAAAATAACCTGCACCCGGAGGTGGTGCTGCAGGGCGCGCAATTGGTCACGATCGCGAGCATGGTCGCGATGGGCCTGGGCGTGACGGTGATCCCGGCGATGATGGCCGAGACGGATTTCACGAGCGGCTGTGTGGCGGTGCCGTTTGCCCGCCCGGTGCCGACGCGCGAGCTGACTTTGCTGCGCAATCCGCTGCGCTTCGAGACGAAGGCGGCCGCGACCTTCCGCGCGGAAGCCGCCGCCGCTTTCTCGGCCTGACGGGTGGCCGGGGGGCGCCGCGTCAGGCGAGAACGAGCCGCTGCTTAGTGGTGCACGAGGCTCATCACGTGGACGAGGGTGACCATCGGCCAGGTGGCGGTGAGGACGATCAGGGCGAAGAGAATGAACTCCGCGGCCACGCTCGGCCGCTCGCGCTGCGCGTAGCGTTCGCTGAGGAAGCGGAAGGCGCGGAGGCGCATGGAAGTCTTGGGATCGAGCAGCTGAGCGTGGGGGACGTTGCTGCCTAGAGTGATTGTTTGCATGCCCCAATAACGGGCGTGCCGGCGGGGTCTTGAAATACTTAATACCTTTGCCGGGGATAGGCATTTCCTATGCGCCGGGAGCTTCAGTTCGAGCGGTGGAAATGCCTTTACACGCCGGTTTGTGGCCGGGCAGGCTAAGGCAATGAAGCCACGGAATTACCTGGTCTGCCTGCTGAGATTGCTGGTCTGCTTCGCCCTCGTCGGCGGAGCCGCGAGCAACGCCCGGACGGCCGAGCCGCCGGACGAAACGCCCACCCAGCTAAAACAGGGAATCGAAGGGCGACACCCGGCGGATTACTACCGACTGGCAGCGAAACTATTTCGGGATGCGGCCAGCAAACAGGAGGCGGTTTTCTGGTTCTATGTGGGGCAAATCCGCTATCGCTACTATCTCGCGGCCAATCCCGATTTAAAACCGGATGGCGACCCGGCCGTGTTTGCTTCGCTCTCGGAAGTGATCGGACGCCCGATCAATGAATTCGCCGGCGGAAAGCCGGACCTCTGGATCGGCGAGATCAATCATGCGCTGGACTGGGACGCCGCGCACGAAAACAAGTTCACGCCGAAGAACAAGGCGCCGGATAAGTATCAACAAATCCGCAGCGGCCTGGTGGGGATGCGGGATCAGCTCGCGGGCATGAAATCGAAGCTGCCGGAGATACGCCGGCAGAACGGATTGAAGTAGCCCGGATCCGCGGCGTGGTTCCCGGCGGGTAAGTCGCTAGGTGCCGCTAAGTCCCGGGATGAGTCTTCTTGAATCCATCCTCGTAACCGTGGCCGTAGGCTGACTTCCAGGTCATGGGCTCGGCTTTGACCCCTTGCTGATTATAGGCCTTCTGCGCCATCTCGTTCATGTCGGAAGCGTAGGGCATCTTCGCGGCGGTCGGGGCTTCGCTTCCCGCGGTAGCACCTAATTCATAGGCAGACCGCTCGGCGGGAGTATGCCCGTGCGCGGCGCGCTGGGTGAAGAAGGCGACAGCACCACAGACCACGAAGGCGAGGAGCGCTACCATCACGAAAAAACGGATCGGTTTAAAAGCCATTTCCGATCTAATCAGACCGGCCTCCAGCGGCCAACGATTTTCGCGCTCTCTACTCCAAATCTGCGCCCCAGACCGTGCCAGTGTATTTGCCGACCTGAAACGAAACTTTGACCCGGTCTCCCGGCTTGATCTTCTCGTAGCCCGCGCGATCAGCGTGCACGTTGAAAGTCCGTCCGTCGTCGGTGCGCACTTTCACCAACCATTGTTCATGATCGGAGGCGCGGGGATCGTGCGCGGTCCCGCGCAGAGCCTCCTTCATGACCACGCCGTCCACCGCGATTTCGTCCGGTGCCATCTCGCGGAGTTCCGGTTCGGCGCTGGGCTCAGGCTGTGCGGCATCGGGTAGCGCGTTTTGTTCGGTGACCGGTGGAATCGCCGGCGCTGTCGGAACAGGGGTGGGAGCCTGCACCGCGATGTGTTCTTTTTCCAGGACGATGGCTTCGCTATGTCGGCGATCGCAACCGGCCAGAGTGACGAGAACAAGCAAGGCGCCCAGAGTTCGGTGCATGCGGGGCATCACAATCGATCGTGGCTTCTGCGGCAAGCCCGGAGAAGACTAACGAGAAGGCGTCGGCAGCGCGGAAGGGTTTAGGCTCTGCTGCAGGGTGGCGAGTTTTTCTTCGGCCCGCGCGACGTCCGACTTGCGCGCGCTGCCGACCGCGTAGAGTCGCCGTTGCCGTCGCAGGGCGAGGGCCGCGGCGTCGAGTTGTGCTTGGTCGTATTCTGTTCTCGCGGCTTGCGCAGCCGCTTCCGTTTGCGCCAGCGTCGCGGTCGCGGCATCGAGTTCAGCCTGGCTGATCTCGCCTGCCTCCCGGCGCTTTTTTTGAGTCGCAACTTGCTCTTCGGCAACTGCCAGCTCCGCCTCGGCCAGTTCCGCTTCCAGACGCTGGACGCGTAACTCTCGTTGTTCCCCTTCCACCTTCGCGATCGCGCCGACCTTGACCAACCGCAGGCCCGCAGCGGCGTTTTCCCTGCTTCTTTGCAGGCGCTTCCGCAATGTCTCTACGGTGGCGGGAGGCTCCGGGTTGGCCAGCTCACCGGGGGGCACGAGCAAAGGGGGCTCGACGTCGAAAGAGCTATCGTCCTGGGTCGGCTCCCTGCGCGCGAAGAGTTCGTGATCAGGAATGCCGTGACCAAACCGAACTGCACAACGGATTTCAGCCGCATCTGAAAGAGCAGGCGGAAACCCATGAGCATATCGGCAGTCGCCAGGTCGTGGTTCCACCTAACGAATCGTCCCGTCGGCGGGCCGCTGAGTCGGCGCCGGGTTGGTCGTCCCTCCCTGGGCTTTGATCCAGCGCTCGACGCGCTCCTGGAGCAGATCGAGCGGCATGGCGCCGCCGTTCAGGACTTCGTCGTGGAACGCTTTCAGGTCGAACTTCGCGCCGAGCTGTGACCTGGCTTCCTCGCGCAACTTACGAATCATCAGCTGACCCATCTTATAAGCCAGCGCCTGACCGGGCCAGGCGATGTAGCGATCCGTTTCGGTCTGCGCGACGGCGTCGTTTACGTCATTCTGGTGCATGTAATCGATCACCTTTTCGCGGCTCCAGTTCTGATCGTGAATGCCGGTATCGACCACCAGCCGGACCGCGCGGAAAAGCTCCGAGTTTAACCGGCCGTAGTCGGAAACCGGATCCTGGTAGAAGCCGATCTCTTTGCCTAACTCTTCCGCATAAAGCGCCCAGCCTTCCGCATAGGCCGAGTAAAATCCGCGGAGCCGAAACTTCGGCAGATCCGGCAAGGTCTGCGCGATGCTGATCTGCATGTGATGACCCGGGACGCCTTCGTGGTAGGCCACGGCTTCATCGAGCACGAGGGTGCGCTTGGTCGGGTCGGCGACCGCGACCACGACGCGGCCGGCGCGTTTGCCGTCAGGCGTGCCCGCGACGTAATGAGTCGAGGCGGCCTTCGCGAAATCCGGGATCGGCTCGACCGTGACCGGCGACTTCGGCAGCAACCCGAAAAGCTCCGGCAGCTTCGGTTCCATCTGGTGAATATATTTGGAAAAGTCATCCACGATCTGCTGCTCGCTCTTTGGCTTCCACTTCGGGTTGTCATTGATCGCTTTGCGAAAACTGGCGAGATCCTTGTGACCATTCGCCTGCGCGAGCTTTGTCATCTCGGCCGTGATCCGCGCCACTTCCTTCAAACCGATCTCGTGCACTTCGGCGGGCGTGAAGTTCGTGGTCGTCATCGTCTTCACCGCTTCGGCGTAGCGGCGTTTGCCGTCGGGCAGGCTCTCGATCGAGAGCGCGGTGCGACCTTTCGGGTCGTATTCAGTGCGGAGGAATTCCGCGAACTTGCGGTAAGCCGGGGCGACGTCGTCGCTGATCGCTTTAATGATCTCGCCGCTTAGCCGCTTCTTTTCTGGCTCGGAAAAATCCTTCGGGAACTTTGCCGCGGGGATCTGGAATGGGTTCGCGGCGATCACGCCATCGGCCTGGGCCGGTAATTTCTCGAGCACCAGACGCGGTGGCATGAGCCCGTCTTTCAAGCCTTGTCGCATGACTTCCGTGGTCTGCTCGAGCACACGCGGGATCTGCCGCAGCCGCGCGATGTAATCTTCGTAGTGCTTCACGGAATCGAGCGGCACTGAGAGCGGCAGGTCGGCCAGCCGGGTGTGGACGCCGTTCTGCTGGTTCACCGGCATCTCGTAGTTCTTCAGGCTGTAACTCACATCTTCGCGCTGAATCTGGCGCTCGAGGAGCTGATGACTTAGCAGGTCAGTGTCGTTCATCTCATCGGTCGGGATCGCCTGGAGCCGCTGCAGGAAGGCCTCGGCTTCCGCATGCTGGCGCGCGATCTCCGCGAGCGAGTACTGCCCGAGCTGATCGTTGTAGCGGTAGTCGCCAAACGAGGTCGCGCGTTCCGGGGAATTCTTCAGGCCTGTCTCATAAAACTCGTCGAATAATTTGTTCTGCTCGGCCACGCGCTCGGCCACGGGCGCGGGCGTGGTCTGCGCGAAAACCGGAGTGGCGAGGGCGAGGAGAAGTCCGCAAAAAAGATGTCGCATGAGAGAGCGTAGCAGCCCTCTGTCTCTCGCGCACGGATGGGTGAAGGCTCCCGGCTACGACGAGCGGCGGGTGAAGTCGGCCTGCACCGCGAGGTCTTCCTGACCCGCCGGTGAGATGTTGTGCATCACGATCTGGAGCGCATCCGCGGAGACGGAGTGGAGGGTGATGCGCCAGCCCCAGTCCGGATCGGGCGGCGCCGGGTAGGAGCCGAGGAGTCGGGCGGAGCGATCGAGCGCGGTGCCGGTGCAGGAAAAGATCCCGCTGCTCATGTGAAAGGAATCGACCCACGCCGCGTTCGCCACGTTGCTCGCGTCCGAGAAACCGAACAGGAGCACGCCGGACTGCGTTTCGCCTTCGTAGATCCAATCGTAATCGAACTGCAAAAAACTGCCGCCGGCGACTGGCCTAACGGCGAGGTGAGAAGGCGATGTCAGCGCCGTCGGGGGTTCGAGGTAGAGATTTTTCGTTCCCTGCCATTGGCCGACCGCCGCGGTCTTGAATTCTTCCCATTGCATTCGGCGATCGTTGCCGGGGAGGAAGCGCGAGGCAAGCGCAAACGGGCGTTGGGTTCGCGTTCGGACCTGCGGAAGCAGGTCCCTCCGGGAGGACTTCCTTCCGCAAGTCCGCGTTACTTCTTGGTAGCGGGTGCGAGCTCCGCGCGGAAAGCGCGGAGCGCGGCCGGGTGATAGATCGTGGAGTGCTGTTCCTGCGGCATCTTTTCGTAATGCCAGCGGAGACCTGCGGGCGCGGACCTGGTCAGGATATCCGCGAGCTTCTCGGTGTTCTCGATGATCCCTTTCTCATCGCTGCTCGCAAAGTAGAGAGTCTTCTTCAGGTCAGGCCTGGCCTGTAACTCTTTCTCCGCGCTTTTCACGAGCGCGGCATTGTTCCACCAAAGACTCGGATCGAAGGCGAGATAGGTATCGAAGAGTGTTGGTTCCTTGAACAGAGTCTCGACCACGAAAAGTCCGGCGAGTGACTCACCGACGATCGCGGTTTCATCCGTGGTGCGGTAGCGCCGTTTCACTTCCGGCATGAGTTCTTCCCGAATGAATTTCCGGAAGGCCGCCGAGCCGCCAACATGCGGCGCGATCTTTCGATCCTCCGGATTTTCCGTCGGACCGGTTGTGTCGCGACGACGCTCGGTGTTCTCGATCCCGACGAGCAGGAACGGTCGCATGGTGTTATCGCCGACTAAGACTTCGATGAGTCCGGCGACATGGAGAAAGTCTTCCGCCATGCCGCCATCAGGCATGTAGAGCACAGGCACGCGCGTCGCCGGAGACTTATCGTAGCCGGGTGGGGGATAGACGTTGATCCGCCGGGTCTCGCCCAGAACTTTCGAGTCGATCGTAAAGGTGTCGCCGATGACCAGCGGCGCGGCGGGCGAGGCGGCGACCAATTCAGGAGCGAGCGCGACGCTGAACGCGACGGCGAGAGTGAGGCTTTGCAGGATTCTGCGCATCTAGAGAGAACGAACAGGAAGCCGGATCTGTCAATCCGAGAGCTGGCCGCCAGTTCCCGCGAAATCTCTGGGATGGCGCGACCAGGGCGGCTTCTGATAAGGTCGGTTGAAATATGGCTTTCCAATCGGATCACGACCCGTGTCAGCAGCGTCCGCCCGTATGCGAGACGGAAGGCCGGACGCGCCGCCCGTCTCCGGTCGCGAATCCCCGGCCTTCGTCAGGGGCGTGAGCCAATCAGGATCGCTCCCCGTCTCACACTGATGAACCCGGGCACTTTCTTTGCGGAGCTAAAACGGCGCAACGTCTACAAGGTGGCGGTCGGCTACGGCGTGGTCGGCTGGCTCGTGATGCAGGTGGCGGCGACGATCGTGCCCGCGCTCCATCTGCCCGATAGCCTAACGACTGCAGTCGTCGTCTTGGTGCTCCTCGGTTTCCCGATCGCGCTCGTGATCGCGTGGGCTTTCGAGATGACGCCCGACGGGATGAAGCGCACGGAGGATGTGTCGCCTAACGACAAGATCCCGCAATGGAGCGCGCGGAAATTTGCCGCGATGGTCGTGTCGGTCGGCCTGCTCGCGGCGGCGCTGCTCGTTTTCCAGATGGTGCGGGGCAAAACGCCGAAGGCGCCGGCTGCTGCGGCCGAGAGCGCCGCGAAGTCGATCGCCGTACTGCCGTTTGTGAATGAGAGCGGCAACGCGAGCGACGAATATTTTTCCGACGGACTCTCCGAGGAACTGATCGCCGCCCTCGCGCAGGTCGGTGACCTGAAAGTGATCGCGCGCAGTTCCTCCTTCCGCTTCAAGGGGAAGAACGAAGAAAGCAAATCGATCGGCGAAAAGCTCGGAGTTAAAACCCTGCTCGAAGGCACGGTGCGCAAACAGGGCGACCATGTGCGGATCGTCGCGGAACTGGTCAGCGCGGCCGATGGCAGCGAACTTTGGTCGCAGACTTTTCAGCGCGAGCTGAAGGATATCTTCGCGGTCCAGGCCGAGATCGCCGGCGCAGTCGCGCAGGCGCTCGAGCTGAAACTGCTCGGGCGCGCCAACCTCGCAGTGAAGAACGCCGCGCCGCAAAACGCGGAGGCGCACAATCTGTTTCTCCAGGGGCATTTCTATTTCGAGCGCCGTAACCTCGAGGATTACCAGAAGGCGATCGGCTTCTACGACCAGGCGATCGCGCTCGATCCGAACTATGCGCGCGTATACGCGGAACGGTCCGAAGCGTTGACCTGGATCGCCGACCAAAGCGAAAAGCAGCCCCGCGAGCTCTGGGCGGCCGCGGCGCGCGATGCGGAAAAGGCGGTCGCGCTCGCGCCGCAATTGCCGGAAGCGCATTCGGCCCTCGGCTGGGAGCGGGCTTTCGGCGAGTGGAAATTCAACGAGGCCCTCGCTGAGTTGCGCCGCGCGCACGAACTCTCGCCCGGCAGCGCCCCGGCGAATTACCTGCTCTCCAGCGTCCTGGTTTTTCTCGGCCGTTTCCCCGAGGCGGAGAAACTGGCGCGCAAATCGATCGAACTCGACCCGCTGAGCTTTCAGGCGCGCGCGAATCTCACCCGCATTCTCTTTTACGAAAAGAGATACGATGAGGCAATCGCCGTTGGACAGAAGGCCGCCGAGTTACAACCGACTGCGTCCTCCAGCCATCGCTGGCAGGTTTGCATCGCGGTCGTGCGCGGCGATGGCGAGACCGCCCTGCGTGAGGCGAAGCTTGAGCCGAACGACGCCTATCGGCGTTTCTGCATCGCGCTCGCGCAGGTCGCCCGCGGCGACCACGCCGCGGCTGACGCGGCGCTGGCGGAGTTGATCGCGAAGGATACGAAGATCGCAGCCTACCAGATCGCCCAGGTCTACGCCTGGCGCGGTGAAACGGAGAAGGCCTTCGAGTGGCTGCAAATTTCCTACGACACGCACGACACCGGAACGCTAAGTCTCGCGATCGATCCGCTCCTGCAAAAAGTGCGGGGCGACCGACGCTACAACACCTTGCTCGCGAAGACCGGCCTCGCGGCCGTGCCATGAGTGAGTTCATCCAACGGCTGAAACAACGCAAGCTGGTGCAGTGGGCGGTTGCCTACGTCGCGGCAGCCTTCGCCTTGCTCCAGGGCATCGACATCGTGGCCCAGCAGTTCGGCTGGCCGGAAGGCGTGCGGCGCGGTCTTACGTTAGCCATGGTCGTAGGCTTCTTCGTGACCCTGGTGCTGGCCTGGTATCATGGCGAACGCGGCGCCCAGCGCGTCACGGGCACAGAGCTGCTCATTCTCGCGCTCCTACTCTCGTTAGGCGGTGGTTTTCTCTGGCGCTATGCGACGGTTGCGCCGGGACCGGCACCAGCCGCCGACGCCTCACCTGGGTCGAAGGCACCGGCAGAGTCAATCGCGGTCCTGCCTTTCGTGAACATGAGCTCCGACAAGGAGCAGGACTATTTCTCCGATGGCCTCTCGGAGGAGTTGCTCAATCAACTGGCGCAGATCCCGCAACTGCGGGTCATTGCACGCACCTCCTCCTTCTCCTTCAAGGGCAAGGAGGTGGATGTGGCGACGATCGCGAAGACCTTAAATGTCGCGAACATCCTGGAGGGGAGCGTGCGCAAGGCGGCGAACACTTTACGCATTACCGCGCAGCTCGTCCGGGCCTCGGATAGCTCACATCTTTGGTCGCAGACTTATGACCGCGAGATGAACGATGTCTTCAAGGTGCAGGACGAGATTTCGCGGGACGTGGTCGCCGCGCTCAAGGTAAAACTCCTGCCCGCGCAACAGCCAGCCAACCTGCAGCACACGACAAACAGCGAAGCCTACGAACAGGTTCTCATCGGGAAAGAAGCCCGGAAACATGGGGGCTATGAGTCGTATCAACGCGCGGTGGCGGCTTTTCAGCGTGCGATCGAGCTCGACCCTAACTATGCCAACGCCTATGCCGGGCTTGGCAATGCCCAAGCTTTCTTTGCCGATTTCAGCAACACGCCGGCAGAACGCGCGGCCGAGATTAAGAGAGCGTTCGCGAACGCGGACAAGGCCATCGAGTTGGCGCCGGATCTGGCGGCTGGCTATTGGGTGCGAGGAAATCTGCGACACCGGTTGAGCTGGGATTGGGAAGGTGCGCAGGCCGATTTCAAGCAGGCCGCGGCACTCAGTCCGAATGATGTGGAGACTTTTAACTATGCGCAGGCGTTGTTCTTTAGCGGGCACCAAAGCGAAGCTTTTGCCATGGATCGAAAGGCGACCTCGCTCGATCCTCTTGCGCCTGAAACCTGGACTGTGCTCGGCTGGCATCATGCCTTTGCCGGGCAATATCCGGAAGCGCGGGTCGCCTTGGAGCGCGCGCTGGAACTGAGCCCGGACGTGCAATGGTCAGGTTTCCTTCTGGGCTATGTAGAACTCAAGGAAGGTAAGACTGACCGAGCCGCCGAATGTTTCCGACGCTCGCAACCCGCCTTCGCCAAGACTGGTCAGGTCATGCTGGAATACACGCTCGGTCACGATCAGGAGTCGCAGAAAGCACTGGCCGAGTTAAAGGAGAAATTCGCGGTTGGCTTTGCCTACCAGATCGCGCAGGCCAGCGCCTGGCGCGGGGACAAGGATGGCGCTTTCGAATGGTTCGACCATGCCTACGACCAGCACGACGCCGGCCTTTATCGCCTGCGCTACGACCCGATGTTGGCCAGCCTGCACGACGATCCGCGCTGGGCCGCCCTGGTAAAAAAGATGGGCTTCGCCGAATGAAGACACGAGCTTCTTCACCGAACTGAAACGCCGCAACGTCATTCGACTAAGAAATCGGCGGCGTTCCTTTTCGCGATTACCCTTTTCGGCTCTCTGCCGGGGCTTGGTGACTTCAGCCTTTTCTTTCCCATAACTCAGCCAGTTTCGCGCAGGCGGTGACGGCTGACTCCATATCCTGCACCGCCACCCATTCGAGCGGCCCATGAGCGTTGTGCTCGCCGCAGAATAGGTTTGGCGTGGGCAGGCCCAGCTCAGTAAGACGCGAACCGTCGGTCCCGCCACGGACGACGTGATCATAAGGGGTTAGCCCTGCTGTCGTGAAGGCCGCGCGAGCCAGCTCGATCGGGCGCATGTCCTTCCGCAACCAATAAGCCATGTTGCGATACTGTTTGCGGATCCGGCAGCGGATGCGTGCCCGCGGCTCGGCAAGTTGTAACCCTCGGCAGAGTGCCTGTAGGATTTTACCCTTCTCGGCCAATCCCTTTAGCTCGAAATCGCGGAGGATTAGTTTCACGACGGCTCGCTCCGTCCGGCCTTCGACGTGAATGGGGTGAATAAATCCTTCTCTTCCCTCAGTGGTCTCCGGCGCACAGCGCTCGCGCGGGAGGGATGCCAGGAGCTTACCGGCCAAATAGGCCGCGTTCACCATCCCTTTGGCCTTCGCCTCCATGGTATGAGTGGTCACTCCATCGATAACGACTTCGGCGGCATCGCCGGAGAAGGTTTCCCAGCATATCTCACCCGGCGCACCACCGTCCAAGGTATAACCCACTTTCGCCCCGAGCCGGCGCAGATCCAATTTGTCGACACCTCGACCGATCTCCTCATCAGGCGTGAAGCAGACTCGAATCAGTCCGTGTTTTCGCTTTGTCTCCCGGAGGAGCGTCTCGACAAGAGTCATCACCACCGCCACGCCTGACTTATCGTCCGAGCCGAGCAGGGTCGTGCCGCTGGCAGTCACAATGTCTTTGCCGACGGCCGTGCGCAGCTCCGGCGAGGTGGCGGGGTCCAGCGTGAGGTCCGGGTTATCCGGGAACTTAACGATTCGGCCATCGTACTTGCGATGCAGGATCGGTTTCACATCTTTGCCGGAGCAGTCCGGCGCCGTATCCACGTGGGCGAAGAAGGCCACCGTCGGCACGTGGGCTTTGCGCGTATTCGCCGGGACGCTGGCCATGACATAGCCTTCCCTGGTCATTTCCACATCGGCCGCACCCAGCTCAGTCAGTTCCTTCTTCAGCATCTCCAGCAAGACCAATTGCCCTGGAGTGCTCGGAAAAGTCGTGCTGGATTCGTCAGACTGCGTGTCGACGCGGACGTAGCGCAGGAAACGGGAAAGAAGGTCGTCGCTCATCGCTGACTCTCCGTGCCGGCCGCGACCGCGCAACCCGGCCGTGCCATAGGTTCACCGCGAGCGCACCTTCAGACGTTCCCTGAAACAACTCTTCGCAGCAGCGATGGAAAGCTTTACCTGACCACCTACCAAACTCTCCCCGACTTCGCTGCTCTTTTGCACCCGCAAAGTCATGGGCACACGGGAGCGCACTGACCGAGAAAGACGGCGTGATATTGGGTCTGCTGGCACCGACCATTGTCCGCTCGGTTCAGCCGAGGTCGAAAGGTTGGGAAATTTACCGCATTTCTGCCAAGCTGAAGCTCGTGGATCTTAAGGGCTTTCTCGCTGAACTGCGCCGCCGTCGCGTTTACAGCGTCGCGGCGGCCTATGCGGTAGCGGGTTGGCTGCTCATCCAGGTCGCGACCCAGGTCTTCCCATTTTTTGAGATCGCAAGCTGGGTGGTGCGGCTGATCGTCGTGCTCCTGCTGCTCGGGTTTCCGATCGTTGTCGCCTGCGCCTGGGCGTTCGAGATCACGCCGAAAGGGATCAAACGCGAAGAAGAACTCGCGCAGGGTCCAGCCCGGCGGCCGCGTCGCACCGGTCGCAAGCTGACCGCTGGCGTGGTGGTGCTCGCGGCGGTGGCGGCAGGGTTGCTGGCCTACCGCGTGGTGCGCTCGTCGGCCGGGAACGAGGGACAAACCGGGAGCGGGTCCGGCGAGGAGATTCCGCTCAAGTCGATCGCGGTGCTGCCTTTTGAAAACCTGAGTTCCGACAAAGACAACGCTTACTTCGCGGATGGGGTGCAGGACGAGATTCTTACCCGGCTCTCGAAGATTGCAGACCTGAAAGTGATCGCGCGGGCTTCGACTCTCCTTTACCAGAGCGCCCCGGCCGACCTGCCCATGATCGCGCGCCAGCTTGGGGTCGCGCATATCCTGGAAGGCACGGTGCAGAGAAGCGGCAACGAGGTGCGGGTGAATGTGCAGTTAATTAATGCCGCGAATGACTCTCATCTCTGGGCCGAGAGTTATGACCGCCATTTGACGGATATCTTCGCGGTGGAAAGCGAAGTGGCCAAGGCGATCGCGGATCAGCTCAGTGCGAAACTGACCGGCCGCGAGGAAAAGGTGATCGCGTCCCGGCCTACCGAGAACTCAGAAGCTTATGACGCCTACCTTCGCGGTCTGGCTTACACCTTGAAAACGCAGAACACGCCCGGTAACTATCTCGGTGCGCAAAAGTATCTCCGCGAGGCGGTGCACATGGACTCCAGCTTCGCCCTGGCCTGGGCGCTTCTCTCCTATACCGATGCGCGTGGTTATCACACCCGCAACCTGCAACCGACCGCGGATCTCAAGGAGGAGGCTCGGCGCGCGGCCGAGACAGCTCTCTCGCTCGAGCCGACGCTCGGCGAAGCCTGGGTCGCAGATGGTTATTATTATTATGGCTGCCTGGAGGATTACGTGACCGCCATTCATAGTCTGGAGCAGGCGGGTAAGTTTCTCCCGAATAGCAGCCGCGTGCCGGAATCACTGGCCTTCCTAACCCGCGACCAGGGGAAATGGGATCGCAGTGAATCTTATTACAACGAGGCCGAGAAGCTCGATCCGCGCAATGTTAGTCTGCTCACCCGGCATGCCCAGTTCTACATCACCCTGCGCCGTTTTCCGGAAGCGCAGGCGAAGCTGGATCGGATCCTGCAGATCATGCCAGGAGACATCGATGCCCTGGTGGAAAAAGCGGCGATTGCCCAGGCCGAAGGCGACCTGCCACGCGCCGCCGGTCACCTCGCATCTCTGCAACCGGACCCGGGCGATCCGACCGCATGGGAGACCCTCGCTTACCAGGCGATCCTGGAGCGACGGCCGGCGCCGATTATTCCGCGCCTGCAGGCGGTGCTGGCGACGCCAGACCCCGGCCTGGGCTATCTCAATGGCGAGTTGCGCTTTTGGCTGGGCTGGGCGCAGGAAGTCGCCGGTGACCATGCCGCGGCGCAGGCGACGTGGCAGCAGGCTCGCGCGGAATTGGAGTCACTGGTCGCCGCGCAGGCGACTAACGCCTCCCTCCTGCAGGATCTGGCGCTGGTGGCGAGTGGGTTGGGCGATAAGACGGCTGCGTTCGCCTACGCGGAGCGGGCGCAGAAGGCATGGCCGATCGAACGCGACGCGGCCAATGGATTACAGCCGGTCGACATCCTCGCGCGGGTGGCGGCCAGCGCAGGAGAACCGGATCGGGCGCTCGCGGCCTTGGAGAAAATCTTTTCCGTTCCCTGCAACGGCGGGCTCGCTACCGGCATGCCGCTGACTCCGGCGCTGCTCCGGCTCGACCCGATGTTTGATTCTCTCCGGAGCGATCCCCGTTTCCAAAAATTGGCCGCAGCGAAGCCCTGACTCCTACCGGCGTGCAACCTAACGAGTAAAGCCCAGCGAAACCCGTGAACCTGCCCGAATTCTTCGCCGAACTGAAGCGCCGCCATATCTATCGCGTCGCGGTCGCCTATGTCGTGGTGGCTTGGCTGCTCATCCAGATCGCGACCCAGGTTCTGCCCTTCTTTGAGATTTCCAATTCTGCGGTCCGGCTGGTCGTGCTGGTGCTTGTTCTGGGGTTCCCCGTCGCGATCGCCGGGGCCTGGGCGTTTGAGGTCAGGCGCGAACACGAAACCGATGCCCGGCCCGGGCGCCGGAGGGGACGCTGGATAATCGCATTTACCATCGTAGTGGCGGTGATCGCGGCCGGCGCAACGGCCTTTCACCTGCTTCACCCCGCAGATGCGCCACCGGCGGCGGCGGAGCTGCCGGTGGAGAGCAAGTCGATCGCGGTGCTCCCGTTCGAAAACATGAGCGCGGACAAAGGTAACGCCTACTTCGTGGACGGGATGCGCGATGAGATCGTAACCAGTCTCGGCGAGTTACGCGACCTGAACGTGCGCTCCCGCACCTCCAGCCAGAGATATAAGAGTCATCCCCGGGACCTGGCGGTGGTCAGCCGGGAGTTAGGCGTGGAAACGGTGCTCGAAGGGCGTGTGCAGAAGGCCGGCGACGATGTGCTGATCAACGTGCAACTGATCGACGCCCGGAACGGGAATCAGCGCTGGGCGCAGAGTTACCGGCGCAAGGTCACCGATGTCTTCGGGGTGCAGGGAGAAGTGGCACAGCAGGTAGCCGACGCGCTGAAGATTCGCCTCGCCCCGGCGCAGGAGGAGCGTCTGCATTCCCCGCCGACAACCAATGTCCGTGCGCACGATCTTTTCCTCCGGGCTCATGCGCTCGGCGCGCACTCCGATGAGAAGAGCCTTGAGGGTAAAATCGCCTACCTGCAGGAAGCGGTCGCGGCCGATCCGGGTTACGCGATGGCCTGGGGCGATCTCGCGGGCGCCTATCTCACGATTGCGGACGCCTATCGCGCGCCGCTCGAAGTGCTCGGCCCGATGCGCCACGCCGCACTCATGGCGGTGAAGAACGATGACGGCGCAGGCGTGGGACATATCTGGCTGGGCGCGGTCTCGATGCTCTACGATCGCAATTTTCCCCTCGCGAAAAGCGAGCTGGAGCGCGCGGTCGCGCTCGGCCCCAACTCTTCCGACGCGCATCGCTGGCTCGGCTGGTATCTGGCTCGGGTGGAGCGCGATTTCGACGCCGGTCGCGCTGAAGTGCAACGTGCCCGGGCGCTCGATCCTTCCTACACCTGGCCGATCATGTTTGAGTGTTACATCGCGGTCGCTCGAGGTGAATATGAGTCGGCGCAACGCCTGGCGGAGCAGGTCATGGAAGTCGATCCGCACTTCTTCTACGATGTGGATCCGATCGCGAGCGTCTATGCGGCGGAAGGTCGCTGGCAGGAGGCAGCGCAGCGCTACGAGAACCTTCCCGCCGGCACAATGACGCGGCCAAATTTCCAACTCGCAATCTGTTATGCCAATACCGGCCAGGCCGGGCGCGCGCAGGCGATCCTTGCAGACCTCGAAGCGCTGGCGCAGACGCGCTATGTCGATCAAACCCATCTCGCCGCGATCGAGGCCGCGCTCGGCGACAAGGATAAGGCCTTCGCCGCGCTCGACCGCGCGTGCGCGGATCGCTCGGCGCGTGTGAGCACGCCGCGCTTCTACTCCTGGCTTGCGCCGCTGTTTGCAGATCCGCGGTTTCCTGTCTTGGAAAAAAAGGTGCGAAACTCGGTCATCTCCGGCCCATGGGAAGCGAAACCGTAAGCGGCGCCGCTGGGCCACGCAGATCCTCCACGCGCCCGGGCTTTTAAATCCTCGACGATTTCCCTGGGAATCTGCGAGAGTGCGGGAGAGGCGCACTCCATTTCGCCTGATATGTCCGCCGCGATCCACTCGCCATTCCATCTCCAGACCGAGCGGCTGACGGCCTCCGCCACTGTCAGCCCGGCGCGATGAACGAATTTTTCCGACGCCTGAAGCAGCGCAAGCTGGTCCAGTGGGCTGTCGCCTATGTCGCGGCTGCCTTCGCCTTGCTCCAGGGAATCGACATTGTCGCGCAGCGTTTTGGCTGGCCGGAAGCGATCGAGCGGGCCCTGATCATCGCTTCCTGTCTCGGCTTTTTCGTGGTCCTCGTGCTCGCCTGGTATCATGGCGAACGCGGGGTGCAAAAGGTCACCGGCACCGAGCTGCTCATTCTTGTCATCATTTGTTCGTCAGGTGGCGTTCGTGCTCTGGCGTTATGTTCAGGCGGCACCACCGTTCGTGGCGCAGGCGCCGCCGCTCGTGGCGGTCTCCGCCAAGTCGATCGCGGTCCTGCCTTTCGTGAACATGAGCGCGGAGAAGGAGAACGAATTCTTCGCCGATGGTCTCTCGGAGGAAATCCTTAACTCCCTCGCCCGGATCGACGGGATGCTCGTGGTCGGCCGGACCTCGTCGTTTCAGTTCAAAGGCAAGGAGGTCGACCTGCGCACGATCGGGGAGAAGCTCGGGGTGGCTCACGTGCTCGAGGGGAGCGTCCGCCGCGAAGGCTCACGGGCGCGGATCACCGCGCAACTCATTCGCGCCTCCGATGGGATTCACCTCTGGTCGCAGACCTATGATCGCACGCTGACAGACACTCTCGCCGTGCAGCTGGACATTGCCGAACAGGTGGCCGGCGTCCTCGATGTGGTCCTGGACGATAAACAGCGCGCGAACATGCGTGCCGCGGGCGTGAAAAATGTAGACGCGTTCATTGCTTATCAGAAGGGCCTGAAGCTCTACAACGAGGCGCATCAGCCGGCGAAGTCGCGCGACGCGATCGAAGGACTGCGGGTGGCGAACAAGGAGTTCGACAAAGCGATCGAGCTGGAGCCCGGTTTTTCGCAGGCCTGGTTCGCCGCCGCCGATCTCTACGATCACATCCTGCTCGCCGACGATCGACCGCAGGCGGAACGCCTGGACGCGCAACGCCAGGGCTTGCATTACTACGAGCAGGCGGCGGCGACCACGCACGACGAACAACTGCGTCTCCTCACGCTGGCCGACCGGCAACTCATCAGCGACGACTGGCACGGACTGGCCGCGCACATCGAGGCCGCCCTGCGTGCGCCCGGCTGCAACGCACCGGACTGGCTGCCGGTTTTTGCCAGCGTTTTCGGTTACGGCGACCTCATCGAGGACCTGGGCGCGCGCGTCAGCGTCTGCGATCCGTTGAATCGCATCAATCTTAACAGTCGGGTCCGTTCCGCCCTGGCCTCCGGGAAACCGGAGCGGGCGTTATCGATCCTGGCCGGAGCCGGAAAGTCCCCGGGAGGCACTTCGACCCGGGTCCAGGCCCTGGTCATGTCAGGCAGGCTCGACGAAGCCCGGACGGAATTGGCGAAGCTGGAGCCGGAGGTCGAGGATTACTACAAGGCGTCACTCGTGCTGGGCCTCGCC
Source organism: uncultured Verrucomicrobiae bacterium (assembly GCA_963742845.1). GTDB lineage: Bacteria > Verrucomicrobiota > Verrucomicrobiia > Chthoniobacterales > UBA10450 > Palsa-1392. The sequence continues at coordinate 28,636 of CAVUNK010000007.1, forward strand.
GCGGGCGAGAACGCCGGCAGCCTGCACGCGCGTCTGCAGGGTGTCGATCGGACTAGATCGATCTACAAATTCTGGGGGATGGCCGATCTCGTGGAAGCCGCGCAGTCTGGCCATAGAGCCGAAGCCAATCGGCTGGCGGCCGCGATTGACCAACAGTCGGCCGGCGGGCTGATTCTCGCCGTCATCACCTGCGATGCCCTGGTCGGCGCGCCTTTCGACCTCGCCGCTACGCCGCGCTTCAAGGCGATGCTCGCCGAGTCCGGTTTACCCTGGCCACCAGCGCCCGCGATCAGGTTCCCGCCGCCGGGTGGGACGACAAAGTGATAGCTGCTCTTGCCGTTGTCGTCTTCGACCTGGATGGAACCCTGATCGACACGGCGCCCGATCTCACGATCGCGCTGAATCACATGCTGGCGCAGACGGGACGGGAGCAGTTATCTCAGGCGAGAGTTCTTGGCATGATCGGTCGCGGTGCGCGCGTGCTGATAGGGAACGGGCTGGCCGCTACCGGAACAGCGACTCCTGAGTCGATCGAGAAAGGCCTGGCGATTTTTCTGACTTACTACGAAGCGCATATCGCTGATCGTAGTCGTCCTTACGAAGGAGTGGAGGCGACGCTCGACCTCCTGGCAGCTCGCGGGGTGAAGCTCGCGATCTGTACAAACAAGCCGGAACAGCACACGCGCAGGTTGCTCGCGGCTTTCGGTTGGACCGGGCGTTTCGCCGCCATCATCGGCGGCGACACCCTCGCCGCGCGCAAGCCGGATCCGGCGCCTTTGCGCGAAGCCATCCGCCGCGCGGGCGACGGGTCGGCCGTATTAGTGGGTGACTCGATCACCGATATCGAAACCGCGCGGGCTGCGCAGCTTCCCTGTGTCGCGGTGACTTATGGCTATCGCGATCGGCCGGCGGCGGAGTTAGGCGCGACAGTTACGATTGATCGTTTTGAGCAGTTAGTCGAGGCCTTGAACAACCTGGGACTATTGTGATTGACGTTCGCGCCTGGTTTCACAGACTCGACGCATGTGGAACCGGATCTGTTCCGTGGCGGCCGGCCTCGCCGGCGCGAGCCTGATCGCTTCGTGCAATCACAGTAGTTTCCGGCCGCCCGAGCGCGAAGGTCCGCCGGCCCTGGTGCAGCACGAAAAGCAGCCGCGCCTCTGGCTTTTGTTGAAACAGGAGGAGCAACGCAGCCGGCATCTCGGCGGCGGCACGCGCTCGGTCGGGAAATGGGTGACGGAGATCTACTACCATTTCGATCTGCAGGCGCATGATCCTGCAAACGCCGCACGCCTTTGGAAAAAGCCGCTGCTGACGGTGAAGGACGACGCCGGCGGGCGGGTCGCGCAGGCCCGGCTCCTCGGGCAGGAGGGCGACCTGGTCTGGATCTTTCTGAACGACGGCCCGGTGGCGATTTCGAGCAAAGACGGAAGCACACTGGCGGACCGCGCGACGATCGTGCAGCGCAACCCGAGCCTGCGCGACTTGATCCCGAAAGACCTCGACTTCTATGCCTACGACAGCGGGCTCGTGCTGACCGCGGCCGATGCGCGGCGCTTTCGGATTCGCAGCGCCGATTATTCCGCGGAACCCTACGCGCCGCCGAACGACGATTATTTTCGCCAGGTCCAGTTCATGAGCACGCGCTGGAACGGCGGCTACCACACCCGCGATTTTCTCGTTAGGCAAATGCAGCTCAACGGTCGCTGGACTGGCTTCTTCAATGAAAAGGAAGCGGCCGATGCGGGTGACGATGGCTTTGGCGACAAGATCGCGACCGGCGAGCCGGGCTCGAATCCCGATCGCGTTTACTACGAAACGTCGCACGCACGCCGGACCTTCTGGAGCGCACGGATCGGCAAAACCAAGGAGTTTTCCGAGGGCACGCACGACCGGCTCTTCGACGTCACCCGGATTCCCGGCGCGCCGGAATATCTCGAGGCTGGCCTCCTGATTCATCAGGGCACGAAGGTGCCGCTGCGCTTGCAGGAGCCGGCTGGTTTTCTGGTGCTCCATCGCACACGGATCGACGAAGAGGGCCGGCTCGCGTTGACCCGGCTGGACGACAATTTCAAACCGCAGTGGACTGCGACGCTCCCCTTCCACGACCTGCGCAATCGCTACGAGACCGCGGGGAGCCTGCTCCTTTACGGGATCGTGCAGCAAACCGTGCGCGGCGTCACCGGCACGACCGAGCATCTCGTGGCGTTGAATCTGGCTGACGGCAAAACGCAATCGTGGAATGTGCGGGCGGAGAAGCTGGACTAACGATCGCAGATGAAACTGCTCGCGTTTCTCCTCGTCGGCGCGCTCGCCGGGACGACTCTGGGGGCCGCGCCTAACGAGGAGCAGGATCGCCAGCCTCTGACGGAAGCGGATTTGCCCGTGCCGGCGAACGATGGCGATGGATCGGAGATCGATCAGGTCGCGCGACGCCACGGTTTTCGCTACGCGCGCGATACGCGGCGGGCGGCGCGGGGCGATTTCAAGGCGCTGAAAAAATTCTTCGAGATCGCGAACGAGGCAGACGGCGCGGCGCGCGAAAGCATCGAGGGCGTGCCGACCGTGGTTTGTTATGTGCTCGGGGATGTGAAGCTCGCGAAATTCCTTGAAAGCCAGCCGATCGCCGAGCGGATGATGGTGCGCAGCCTGGTCGGCAGCGAAGACTTCATTCGCGATTTCCCCCAGAGCGCGCACCTGCTTTTTCAGCGCGAACTGGTCGCCTGGCCTTCGCCTAACGATCTCTACGCGATCCGGAAAGTCTTCAGCGACGAGTTCAAGCTGGGGGGCTCGAAGGTGGTCCGCGCGGAGTTGATCGAGAAGAAAACGGGGCGGGTCCTTTGCGACCTCACGCCGGACGACATCGGCACCGGAGCGCAGCGAGAAGGGGAAGCGCTCTGGTCGCCGGACTCGAAACGCGTCGCCTGTCTCTCGATCGACCTGCCCGATCAGCCGGGTCATCTTTTCAGCCAGCCGCGCCCGCCGCTGCAGCGCAAGGAGACGGCGGTCTACCAGTTAAACGGCGACCTGTTTACCCGCGTGGACCTCTCGTTAGGCAAAGCGCCCGGTGAGGAACTGAAAGGCGCAGTCGCGGGTCATATTTATACGGAGCCCGTCAGGTGGCAGAAACCAAATGTGCTCCTTCTCCAGCGGCATGAATACTACGGCGTGCTGCGGCCGATGAAGGTCGGCGACCAGACTTTCGATACGATCGGCGATCTCGGACGACTCTATCAGATTACCGCCACGATCGCGCCGGACGGCAAGGGCACCGTCGTCTGGAAACTCACTCCGGATCACTAAGTCGTCTCTACTCACCTTGGGACGTCGTGTGTCATTGGGAACCCTTTGCGGCTACGATCTCGCAGGCAGACCGTTGCGCGATTCGGAGTAGAGTCCGCGATGCCGGCGTTACGCCATGTCGTCTCTCTCGCGCTGTGCGTCGCGGGTATCCTGCTCATCCTGGAAGTCGTGCGGCCTTTTCATGATCTCGCAATCGACGGTCCGCTGGCGCTCACTTGCTGGGGCGTGGGCGCGCTTCTCAGCGGCGTCGGATTTTTTCTACGCCGCCGGGCAATCATCTGGAACACGATCGGCTTCGCGGTGAATGTTCTCCCGCTGATCGGCGCGCTCGTTCTCTGGTGGATGATGAGCCGGAGTAACTTCCTCTGGCACTAACTCCCCGCGCAATTAATCGACGGGAATCTCTTCAAACTCTCCGCGCTCGCGGTTCTTGCGCACGCGGTCCCACGGGAAGCATTTGCCGTTCATCGCCACATAGACTCCCACCGGGAGCAACTGCACGAAGGAGAGCGCGCTTCCGAGATTGAAAAGCCCGTCCGAGCTCCCAAAAGCCCAGGGAATCATCGCGCCCGTCAGCACCACCGTCTTGCCCGTCTCCGCGCGCGCGATCGCCGCGGCGGTCTCCGTCATGGTGTCGGTCCCATGCGTTACCACCACCCGGTCTTCCGGGGCCTGGCGACAGCTTTGCACGATCAATTCGCGATCCGCGTCGCTCATCTCCAGGCTATCCACCATCATCACGGTGCGGATCGAAACCGGCACCCGCGAGCGTCCGCGTTTCAACATCTCCGCGAGATGCGTGTCCTTGAAAAAGAGCTGCCCGGTCTTTTCGTTGTATTCCTTATCGAAGGTGCCGCCGGTGACGAGAATTCGGATAGCCATAATCTGCGAAGCGTGAGCGTAGGCGCGGCGCGACCTGGTGGCAATGCTCCCGCTTGCCGGTTAAACGCGGAGCTCGCCCTCGATCGAGTCGTCGAGAGTCTTGCCGAGGGCGGCGCCGATCAACATCTTCACGCCCGCCACGGCCGTCCCATGTTTCGTGTCCCAATAGTAACCGCTCTTCGGCGCAAACTTGATCGCCGTGATTCGCGGGTCATCGATGCCTTCGGTGAACCAGGTTTTGACGATCGGCTCCCATAACTCACGGATCTTTGCCTTGTCGCGCGTAATGCTCGCTTCGCCACTGAGGGTGAGAAAGTCCGAGTGCGCCGAACCCTGAAAGAAGAGCTGCACCGCCGGCTCGCTGGCCAACTCCTGATTCTTATGACTGTCATCCGCGCTCAGGAACCAAAGATTCCCGGAGTCATCAACCTGTTGCACGCTCATCGGTCGCGCGCCGGTCGATCCAGGAATGGTTGCGGCGGTGCAGAAAAAGCAGGTCTCCGCCTTCTCGACCAGTTCCTTGATTTTTGCGATCGCTTCCACGCCGTTGAGATCCGCGCGATTTTCTTCCGGCTGATTTTCGTTGATTGAATTCATGTTCGCAAAGGAATCGGCCAGGCTGCCGGATCCGGTCTCGAATCATTCGATTATTTCAAGGCCCGGACTGCTTTGTGCCGGGGACAGGTCACGAGGTGATCGTTCACCATGCCGGTCGCCTGCATCAGCGCGTAGCAGATGGTGGAGCCGACAAACTTAAAACCCCGCGCCTTCAACTCGCGACTCATTGAGTCCGACTCCGCGGTGCGCGCCGGCACTTCGCTCATCGTGCGCCAGCGATTCTGTTTCGGCGCGCCGCCGACGAACTGCCACAGATAACTGTCGAGAGTCATGGACTCCTGCAGCGCCAAGAGTGCCTGCGCATTCTGAATCGTGGCCGCGATCTTGAGCCGGTTGCGCACGATTCCGGGATCGTTGAGCAGCTGGGCGACATCGCGCGCGCCGTAGCGGGCAATCTTCTCCGCACGGAAGCCAGCGAAGGCTTTGCGGTAGTTCTCCCTTTTCTTCAGGATCGTGGTCCAGCTCAAGCCGGCCTGCGCGCCTTCAAGAATAAGATACTCAAAGAGCCGCCGATCATCGTGGACCGGTACGCCCCATTCTTCGTCGTGGTAAGTGAGGTTAGGCTCGGTTGTGGCCCAGGAACAGCGCGGCATGACTAACTCCAGCGTGCTTTTGTAACCCGGACATCCGGGCGATAGGTTATCTTTACGATCAGGTCGCCGCGACCGCCCCGTGTCCTGGGAAGACCTTCCCCCGGCAGGCGGAGTAACTCACCCCGCGGGACCCGTTTCGGAATCGTGAGCCGAACCATCCCGCCAAGCGGACGCTGGATCATTTCCGTGCCCCCTTCCGTGGCACGCTGCGCACTGATCCGCAGATCGGTCTGCAGATCGGAACCCCGTGCCTTGAAACGCGAACCGGGCAGCGCCTTCAACTTGAGAAGCAGATAACCCTGCGCCGGCGGATGGCGCGGGATCCGAAGTCGGGTGCCCGGTGCAGTCATCGCGGCTATTTCCACTTCGTAACTCTCCGACCCAGCATGCGCCGGGTCCTTCACTTGGATGGTCAGGGTAGAGCCGCGCAGGAAATCCTCCACTCTTAGCCGGACTTCCTGCGTGATGTTATGCTCGATCCGTGCACCTCGCCCCGGTGCCGCGGCCTTGCTGACGCGATCCAATTCACGGTCATAGGTGCGGCGGCGCGCCGGATCGCCCAGGGTTTCATAGGCTTCGTTCAGCGCGCGCGTGCGCTGCGCTGCTTCTGCACTATTGCGATTGAGATCGGGGTGGTAACGTTTCGCCAGGACCCGATAGGCATCGCGGATCTGGTCGGGTGAACAACGCCGATCGAGCCCGAGAGTCGAGTAGAACGTTTCGTCCGAGGTCTTCAATCCTGTAACTCTATCCGGTCACCGTCGCGGATCATTCCCTCGTGGAGGATAGCCGCGTAGACCCCGGCACAGTTCTCATGCGCCTGCGCGACTTGTTTCAGGATGGACGGAGTCTTTTCGCCGGTTTCCGGGTCGAGCGCGATCATCACACAACGCGGATCGCGGAGCAGGACAGAGATGATGGCTTTCTCTCCAATCCTAAGAGTGCGCCCGACCAAGTCGTCCTCGGCGAATCCCCGTCCGTCGAGGAGGTCGAGGTAAATATTGGCCCGGAAACGGCGTGCGTCGATCTCTTCGGCATTCTCGCAGCTGAGTTGGCGGACCGTCTGCAAGGAGATAAGAGAGAGTGGCCGACAGTCAGTCAGGGCGCGTTCGGAACGAAGGAGCGTGAGTTGATGCTGCGGGTCCATGCCTTGCAGGAGTAGGTCGAGCAGGGCCGGGTCATCGATGGCCAAGGTCTCGCCGCCAGGAGTCTCGACATCCACAAGGAGGTCGGTGGGGTCGGCGTAGAGCGGAGTAACTCCCGGCGTGATCTGTTCCGCCTTAGCCAGGTGCGGCGGAGCTATGGTCCTCGCCGGCGTGCGAAAGACCGGACGATACTGGAGCATCTCGCGCTGCACGCAGGCATTAAAGAATGGATTTCCATCGTCGCGCGCGGCGCTGCGGAAGGCGTAGAGCCGGTCGCCGTAGATGCCCGCATAACCAGCGAAGAGCTCCGGCAGGCTTTCGCCGCGCATGCTCTTTACCGGATAACGCCATAAGCTGGCGACGGTGCCAATGACCCTCATGCGCGGTTTGAGCGATAGCTATTTGGCTTTGCCTTCGATCTCATCGGCCAACGCCGTGACGCCATAGACCTTGCGGAGCGCCTCCATGATCGCGGAGGAATCCACCGAGACCGCGCGAGCCTGCCTGTCTTCGTAGATGTAATCGAGCACGAGCGACTGGATGTTTCCATCGAAAATGATCCCGACGAACTCACCGTCGCGGTTCACCACCGGGCTTCCGCTGTTCCCGCCGATGATGTCGGCGTCGCAGACGAAGTCGAAGTTTGTGCCTAATGCAAGTTGCTCCTTCTTCTCCGCCCAGCGTTGCGGCAACTCAAAGGCGCCTTTGTTTTCATGCTCGGCCGCGCGCTGGTAGAGTCCGGCGAAGTCGGTGAAGGGTGGGACCGGCTTTCCGTTCTCCTCGTAACCGCGCACCGTGCCATAAGAGAGACGCAGGGTGAAAGTAGCGTCCGGGTAACTGTTGGCGCCCTGAATAGCGAAGCGCGCCTTCGCGATCTGGGCGTAAGCCTGTTGTTTAGCCTCTTCGCTTGCGTCGACGGTCTTGCGCGCACCTCGAGCGCTGGGATCAACCAATAGCATCAGATCGAGCATCGGGTCATGCGCCGCCTTGATTGCCGCAATATCGCCCGCATAGAGCTTCTTGCGGAAGGCGAGGTCTTTGAGCTTGGTGCCCTTTACCAGTTCCAAGGCGCGATCAGCCGGAGACTTACCGCCGAGGACCTGCTTCACCAGCGGTTCCTCGGCGCCCAGGTGATTAACCAAGTCGGTCAGTGAGTCGGTGAGGAGTAACTCTTCCAGGTCATCGTAAACCGGCTGGGTCGAGAAGAGTTGAAGCTCAAGAGAATCGGTCGAGCTTTCCCGGTATTCCGGCAGGCGCTCGCCGTTCGGCTTTGCGCGTTCTTCCGGTGCGCGGACGAGAAGCCGCGCGTAGCGGGCGAGGACGCCGCCGAAGCCCAGCTCCCGCTCGTAGTAGTCGTAAGTCGGCGCCACCTTGACGATCGCGGACTGCGCCTCGCCGATCTTGGCGTAAGCTTCCGCTCCTTTCTGGAACATCTCGTCCTGCTTCGAGCGAGCTTCCATTTCCCGACGCAGCTTAAACTCGTTCTCCTGCAGCTTCAGAAAGATTGCCGGGTCGAGGAGACCAGCGAGCCGACCCTGAAGCGCCTTGCGGCTATTCTGCACGCCGAAGAGATCGTCGCGCGCCCGCCGGGCGTTCTCGAGCGAACGCTCGCCATAACTCGTAAGAGTCACCTCGCGACGATAGAGCACGCCCATCCGCTGTGGGAGCTGGCGATCCCGCGCATCTTTCAAGACCGAGAGCGTTAACTCGCGATCAGTGCCGCCGGGATTGCCGCTGACGAAGACAAGGTCGCCCTCTTTCGGCCCAGCCGGGTTGAACTTTAGATAATTGGCGATCTTAGCCGGCTTGCCGTTCTCGTAGACCCGGAAGATACAAATATCGAGGTCATAGCGCGGGTATTCGAAGTTATCCGGATCGCCGCCGTAGAAGGCCGCCTGCTGCTCGGGTGCGAAGACCAGCCGCACATCCGTGTATCTCTGGTAGCGATAGAGTTGATAGGAGCCCCCCTGATAGAGAGTGATGACGTTACTCCGGAGTCCGGTCTTATCCTTGGATTCCTTCTCGATCTCCGCAATGATCGCGCGCCGCGCGGCGAGGGCGGCGTCGGGGTTCATCCCCGGCTTGATTGCGGCGTTCACCCGCTGGGTGACATCGTCGATTGATTCCAGGACATTCAGTTCGAGGTCGAGCGCCGGTTGCTCCTCGGCCTGGGTCTTGGCGGAGAAGCCGTCGTGCAGGTAGTTACGTTCGGCGCTGCTCAGCTTCTGCAAAGTATCGGCGCCGACATGATGATTGGTGATCACCAAACCGTCGGCCGAGATGAACGAACCGCTGCCGCCGGAGTTGAATCGGACGCTCGATTTCTGCAGGTGCTCCAGCCACTGCGGAGTAGGATCAAAATGGTATTTCTCCTGCAACTTCGTCTTCGGCGGGTTACTGAAGAGCCACATCCCTTCGTCGGCGCGGGCGAGGGACGAGAGAGTGGTGCAGGAGAGCAGCAGAACAAGCAGGCGGCGAGACTTCATCGCTCAGGATATAGCGGAATGCGTGGTTCGCGCAAGACTGGCCGGCGCGCCTGACTTTTTACTGCTCGCGCGCGTGGATCTCCACCAATCCCACACCCGTCGTGCCGTTGTGGCCGGCGGCAATCGCCGTGCCTGAACTGGGCGGCGTAGACGTCACCGGGTGCCGCGGCGGCAGGTTGGTCCAAAAAGACAGCGCAGGCCCCGAGGCCAGCAAGACGGAAAGTTATGGATGCCCGTGGCGATTGGTAAAAGGAACATGGCACGAAAAATGAGGGAACTTCTATCATCGTCGGTGACTGTGCGGGATAGGAGGAGTTAGTCGGTCCGCCGGTTATCCTTGTCCGCACATCTACCCTCTGCTACCCGGTTTCAATCAGGGCGAAGAGCGTGCTCAAAATTGCAGCAAGGAGATTGGTTCTTTGAATGAATTCGTGCTTTCCTACCTTACATTATTGTCAAGAAAAAAGATTGTGACAAGATGAGATGCAATCACTACCGTCGCCCCGATTCACTAACACATAACACTCGAAAGGATCTTCTATGGGAAAGCATGCTTCGTTGAAGTCAGCATCCGTCAGTCCTCGTCTCCTTGGTTTGGTGCTTTGCACGCTCGGCCTTCTTCTGGCCTTGATCGGGATAAGTAGTCTCGCTAGTCCTACGGCCCGGGCGCAAAGTCCCGATGGTAGTCAAGCAAATAGCCCGGTGCAGGTCGTTGCTTCCTACCATAACGATGTCTCGCAGCCGCTGCGCGACATGCCGCCATGGATCGCGGCCGATGGCCGGCAGGGAACAGAGCGGGAAGCGAACGAGAACCCGAAGATTCCTTATCGTCATATCGACGGCAGTGACCCGGTGGTGCAGAACTATCACGCGCCTACCCTGGGTTTCCTCGCGCCCAGCATCCCGGCGCCGATTCGTAATTTCGACGGCGTTGGCTTTCCCGGGGTCGGTTGCAGTTGTGCGCCGCCCGATACGAACGGCGCGGTCGGTTCGACCCAGTATGTCCAGATCGTGAATGAAGGTTACCAGGTCTTCAATAAGTCGACGGGTGCGTCCGTCCTCGGGCCGAACAGTATTTCTTCGGTCTGGACCGGGTTTGGCGGAGTCTGCGAGACGGGCGGCAAAGGTGACCCGGTCATGCTTTACGATCACCTGGCGAATCGCTGGTTGATCAGTCAGTTTGCCGGTTCGGGCAGCGCGGTGACGGATGAGTGCGTCGCGATCTCCACGACGTCCGACGCCACCGGCAGTTATAACCGTTACGGATTTCACCTTGGGACGAACTTCTACGATTATCCCCATCTCAGTGTCTGGCCCGACGCCTATTACATGAGCATGAACATTTTCAACGCCGCGGGCACCGCCTATCTTGGACCGCAGGCGTTTGCCTTTGATCGTACGAAGATGCTCGCCGGCCAGCCGGCTACGTTCGTTAGTCCGGTCGGACCGCTCGGCGGCTCCGTCGATGCCTTTCTGCCGGCGGACCTCGACGGCTCCACTCTGCCGCCGGCGGGAGCGCCGAACACGTTCGTGGGCTTTCCGGGTCAGGCGAGCAGTCCGAATTATACCACCTATCATTTTCATGTCGATTTCACGACTCCGAGTAACTCGACCTTCACCACTTTCGCTACGCCGGCGGCCGCGGCTTACACCGCGCTTTGTCCCAGCAGCCGCGCTTGTGTGCCGCAAAAGGGAGTTACTTCGACCAATAATCTCGATGGCATCGGCGATCGCCTGATGTTCCGTCTGGCTTATCGTAACTTCGGCGACCATGAGTCTGTGGTCGGGACTTACAGTGTGAGCTCGGGTGGCGTGGCCGGGGTGCGCTGGTTTGAGTTGCGTAATGTAACTGCCGGCCCGGTTACCGTCTATCAGCAGAGCACTTACCAGCCGGATACGACCTGGCGCTGGATGGGCAGTGCGGCGATGGACGGACAGGGAAACCTGGCCGTTGGTTTCAGCGCGTCCAGTTCCACGATCAACCCGCAGCTTCGTTACGCGGGCCGTTTGGCGACCGATCCGATCAACACTCTCGGCCAGGGTGAAGCGCACCTGTTCGACGGCACCGGGAGCCAAAGCGGCAGCGGTAACCGGTGGGGTGACTACGCCTCGCTGACGGTCGATCCGGTTGACGACCTGACCTTCTGGTTCACGAGTGAGTATTACTCGACTACCGGGACGTTTGCCTGGAAGACCCGGATCGGGAGTTTCAAGATCGCGACCGGGACGCCGACGCCTACGCCCACCCCGACCCCGACGGCAACGCCCACTCCGACACCTACGCCGACGGCAACCCCGACGCCGACACCAACGGCCACTCCTACTCCGACCCCAACGCCCACGGCTACTCCGACTCCGACCCCGAGTGGTGAGTTGATCGTGAATGGCGCGCTCGAAGGAAGCCTGTCGCCCTGGGTATCGTCCGGCACCGGTTGGTTCTACACGAACAACGGCAGCTACCCGCACGGTGGGACCGGTTACATGTATTTCGGCGTGAACAACAGTGTCGCGGGACAGATCTACCAGACGGTCACCATTCCATCGACGGCGACGGCTTCGCTGAACTTCTGGTTCAATTGCAGTTCGAGCGAATCGGCGACTACGGCCTACGACTATCTCTATGTCGAAGTGCGCAACACCAGCGGCACCCTGCTTTCGACGGTGGCCACTTACAGCAACAAGAACAAGACGACCGCCGGGACTTACTCGCTGAAAACATTCAGCCTCGCGGCTTACAAGGGGCAGACCGTCCGGTTGCAGTTCCGGACGACCACGGATAGCTCGGTCACCACGACCTTCCGGATCGATGATGTCTCATTGAAGTAGACGCCGCCCCAATCCTGGCGCAGAGAAGGAACGGTCCCCCCGCCGTTCCTTTTTTGTTTTCACGATGAGTCAGAATTTCGAGGAGTTGGATTACCAGTCGACGCCGCTGGGCCCGGTGAGCCTGCGGCGTCGGCGGATGCTGTCGTTCGGCGACCTCGAGGTTTACGAGGTGCAGCTCGGCGACGACTTCCTGATGTCGAGCCTCTTCCATGTGGTGGAGGAGGCGCTCGCGCATCTCGGGCTGGGCGAGCTGACTGGCGACAGTTGGGATGTGGTCGTGGGTGGCCTGGGCCTGGGCTACACCGCGGTTGCGGCGCTTGGAACATCGCGAAGTGGCTTCGCTTCTCGTCGTGGATGCCTTGCGGCCGGTGATCGAATGGCATCAGAAGAGCCTCGTGCCCCTTGGTGCGACCTTGGTGAAGGACCCGCGCTGCCGGCTGGTGCACGCCGATTTTTTCGCCTGTGCGCTCGGAGCCGAAGGCTTCGATCCGACGGACCCGGGCCGGCGCTTTCACGCGGTGCTGCTCGATATCGACCACTCGCCGCGGGACCTGCTGCATCCCACGAACGCGTCCTTCTACGACGCGAAAGGTCTGCTCGCCCTGTCGCAACACCTGCACCCGGGCGGGGTCTTTGCGCTTTGGTCGAATGATCCGCCCGACGATGACTTTCTCGAAGTGCTCGGCGGAGTCTTCTCGACCGCGCGCGCACACATCGTCAGTTTTCCCAATCCGTTGCTGGAAAGGGATTCCGAAAGCACCGTCTACGTCGCGACCAAGGCGACCGATTGATCCGCGAAACAAATCCTGCGTGACGATTCGATGCACCGATTGCGGTGCGGGCGACGAATCATTCGCGTGAGCATTCTCTTTCGTTGTTTGGTTCCCGGATTGGCTTTGCTCGCAGGTGGCTGCGCGAGCATGAAAGTGGCGGACTTTGCCGGGAGCAAGCCGGTGCTGGATCCCGCGCAATTCTTCACCGGCCACGCCCGGTCCAGCGGTGTGATGGAAAACCGCGGCGGCGCGCCGCAGAAGCGCGTTACGACGGTCACGACCGGGACTTGGGAAGGCGCGACCCTACACCTGGAGCAGGATCTCCTCATTGGCGACGCGCAGAGTCAGCATCGCTCCTGGCGGATTCGCAAAATCGATGCGCACCATTTCGAGGCGACGGCGAACGACATGGTCGGCACGGCCCACGGCGAAGCCTACGGCAATGTCTTTCACTGGAGTTTTACGCTCGCGCTTTCGCCGGGGAATCCGCTCGCGAACGTGCAGATGAGCCAGTGGATGTATCTCCAGCCCGACGGCCGCACGCTCATAAATCACAGCACGATCCGCAAGTTTGGGATCGTCCTCGCGCAGGTGACGGAGCAGTTCCGCCGGGAATAAGCGGAACGCCGGGTGCGAACCGGTGTATGTTGTCCCATGTCCGATCCACGCAACGTCGCCCACGATAAGAAGGTCAAGCAGGAGAAAGAACACGAAAAGCCCGAAGCCGAGGCGAACGCGCCTAAGCCGCGAGCGCAGCGCCTGCGCCCGCGGAAGACGATCAGGGTCCCGACGAACATGAGAAGTCGGTCGCGGTGCTCTCGAAATTGAAGGAGATGGAGTTCCATTCCCGCGCCAACATCGAGACGCTGGCCGGCCTGATCCTGACGATCGACGACGAGCTGAAGCAGAAGGAATTCTCCGACCCGATCGGCGCGTTATATTCCGCGCAGGATCAATTCCACACCAGGATCACCGAGGTGATCGAGAGCTATGGAGCACACGTCGACAGCCTGAAACCGGCGGCGTAACTGGATCTGTAATCGGAACTGGTCGCGGACCTGCGGAAGCAGGTCCCTCCGGAGCGACGCGCTTCTGCGCGTCCGTATGTGCGTGTCGTTAGGCGGCGACGCGCCGCTTTTGCTTCACGAGCGACGAAGTGGAACGACTGCCGTTCCGCTTCGGCTTGAGCGATTGATTCCGGTTCAAGCTTTCCTGCAGAACCTTCACCAGATCGACGACCTTGGTCGAACGTACCGGCGCGGCCGGGGCGGCGGTGACTTCCTTGTTGCTCGCCTTCTGCTCGATCATCTCGAGCACGGCATCGCGATATTCATCCCGATATTTTTCCGGTTCCCAGGCAACAGTCATCCCGTCGATCAGGGTCTGCGCCATTTTCAATTCCTTGTCGTTGATCGTGGCGTTCGCGCCGTTGTTGAGCTCGCTCGGGCTCAGAATTTCACTCGCGAAATGCATCAGCTCGAGCACGAGGAAAAGACCATCGGGCTTCACCGAGGCGAGGTGCTCGCGGTTGCTGATCACCACCTTGGCGATGCCGATCTTGCCGGTGCCGCTCAGCGCCTTGTGCAGCAGCGAATAGGCTTTCTCGCCGCCCTTTTGCGGCTCGAGGAAATACGGCTTGTAGAAAAACTTCGGATCAACCTGATTCACCTCCACGAAATCGGTGATGTCGATCGAGTGCGTCGACTCGATCTTCACCTTCTCGAAATCCTCTTCCTTCAGCACGATGAAATGGCCGCGCTCGTATTCGTAGCCCTTCACGATTTCGTCGGCCTTCACCTCGGTCATGTCGGCCTCGGCGACCTTTTTGTATTTGATCGGGCTCAGGTCCTTCCCGCGGAGCTGACGGAAACTGAGCTTCTCTTCGCGAGTCGCGGGAAACACCGCGACCGGGATATAAACGAGACCGAAGCTGATACTGCCCTTCCAGATAGCGCGCATAACGAGAAAACGATAAGCACATTACAGGCACGCGGCGAGCGAATTCCTCGGTTGACTAACGAACTCCGGTCACGCGCACGAGATCGCTCGACAGCGGCGCGCAGCCGCGGGCAAGAGTAGCGACGCATGGAACACTGGATCGGCACCTCGGGTTTTCAGTATGCGGAATGGAAGGGAACCTTTTATCCGGAAAAGCTCTCCGCGGCGAAGATGCTCGGCTTCTACGCGGAACATTTCGCGACCACCGAGATCAATTACACCTTCCGCCGCATCCCGAGCGCGGCGACGATCCAGCGCTGGGTCGAGGGCACGCCCGCTCGTTTCGCCTTCAGCCTGAAGGCGCCGCAGCGGATCACCCATTTCGCGAAGCTGCGTGATTGCGGCGACACGCTCCGCTTTTTCTACAGCGTGGTCTCGGCGCTGGGCGCGAAGCTCGGGCCGGTGCTCTTCCAGTTGCCGCCTTCTTTCAAGAAAGACGTCCCATTGTTAGGCGATTTTCTGCGCGAGTTTCCGCAGGGAATGCGCGCGGCGTTTGAATTCCGCCACGCCTCCTGGCTCGCCGACGACACCTACGAAGCGCTCCGGGCCGCCGGCGTCGCCCTTTGCGTGGCCGACAGTGAAAAGTTGCAGACCCCCGTGGTCGCAACCGCGCCCTACGGCTACCTCCGGTTGCGGCGTGAAGATTATCAGCCTAACGATATCGACGGCTGGGCCGCGATCATCCGGCAACAGGCCGCGGAATGGTCCGACGCCTTCATTTACTTCAAGCACGAAGAGAGCGGCATGGGCCCGAAGTTGGCCCAGCAGTTGAGCCGTCTGCTGGCGTGACGCTTCCCCTGCTTCGTTTGGGGGCGGCAGCCGATTTTCTTAATTGCGGAACCACGATCATGTTTTCCGATTGCGCCTCAAAACGGAAAAAACACATCGGTAACCGCCTCGGGTTGCCCGTCGGACCCCAAGCCACCGCAGATCAAGACCGTTCCATCCAGAAGAAGTGTTGAGGTATGTCCTGAGTGGGCGGCATTCATCGGATTAGAGGCGAATTGAACCCAGCCGGACACACTGGGATCGTATAGCTGCCACCATTCGGAGTAGCTTCCATCCGCATTTTTGCCGCCTGACATGATCGCCCGACCATCCTGCAGCAGGGTCAGCCTTTCCGAGCCGGAGTAAGGGTAGGGAACGCCCGCCCGAACAAACCGACCGCGCTGGGATCGGTAGAGCTCGGCCCGCGTGCCATTAGCCACCAGCACATCGCCGTTCAGAAGTAAGGTGGCGCTGGATGGTCCCAGGAAACTCATGTCATCGGTGTAGCTCCAGGTGCCGGTAACCGGATCGTAGAGTTCGGCGCTGGAGGTGAAAGTCTGTCCGTCACCCGAATCGCCCCCGGTGACCAGCACCTGTCCGTTGCGCAAAAGCGTAGCCGAGTGCCTGGCCCGCGCTGTGTTCATGCTGCCGGTAAGACTCCAGGTGGCGCTGACCGGGTCGTAAACCTCAGCGCTGGCCTTTGCGATCGAGTCGTTTCCTACGCCGCCCGTGACGAGAATCTTGCCTCCGGGCAGCCGGGTCGCAGTCTGGAACTGGCGCGCCTCGTGCATGCTGCCAGTCAAACTCCAATTGGCGGCGCTGACCGAGTAGATCTCGGCGGTCGCCGAGCAGAGGAGCGTGCTGGGATCAGATCCTCCCACCACCAGCACTCTCCCGGGAGAAGTCTCGGTTGCGGTGTGGTGCCAGCGCGCCTCATTGGCAGATCTGGTCCTGCTCCAGTATGAAGTAGGCGAAAACAGGATGACCCGCTTGCCATCGCTCCCATCCGTGATGCCCCCGACCACCAACACCTGGCCGTCGGGCAGCAAGGTGGCGGAGTGGCCGACTCGAGCCTGTGGCATGCGCGGGTAGAGCACGAAGCCCTCCGCCTTCATCAGAGTTGGTGAGCCGATTAAGAGCCCGGCGACGACCAAGGCCAGGTTCGCTTTCGCCCGGTGATACCTATTCATAAGTTCTGGGTCCGATCTGGTTTGTCAGTGAGCCACGATGAGCGTTGACGCGCCCAGAGTGATGAGAGCGTTTTAATTGCGCAAGCTTTTCCGAAAATAATCAGAAGGCTGGCCACGGTCGGCGCGCGACCGCTCTTTTGATACGCCGCTGAGCCCAGCTACTTTCGACAAGCAGATGCCCGTGGATGCGCGGACCAGTGCGATCTGTTAGATTCACGGTCCTCCCATTCGCCACCCATGATTTTCCAGCTCGTCTACCGCAGCACGGCCGCGCGTTACCTCTCGCCGGAGGAGCTCCTGCAAATGCTCGAGCGCAGTCGCGTAAACAATGCCCGCCTCCAGATCACCGGTCTGCTCCTGTATCACGACGGCCAATTTCTCCAGATGCTCGAGGGCGACGAACCGATCGTGCGGCAGCGTTACGACGTGATCGCGCAGGATGACCGCCACAAGTGGGTCGCCCTGGTCATGACCGGTCCCGGTGCCGAGCGCGACTTTCCCGATTGGACGATGGGCTTTCGGGATCTCGATGAAAGCCAAGCCCCGACCGAGGGTTGGACCAATTTCCTCGACGAAACCGTCCTCCCGACCAGTCTCCCGGCTGCGACCAGCTACATCCGCGACATCTTCCTCGCCTTCCGCGACTCTTCGTAGGTTGCCGGCAGGATCGCCGAGTTCATCCTCCGCTGGCGCCGGTTTCCCGGCCTTTAGCCTTGACGTATCCTCTGGCACTTAGCTAGGAAAGCTCCATGAGACCCCGCCTCATTTCCGCTCTGGTTTGCGGCGTCGCCCTGAACTATTTCGCGCCGCTCCAGGCCCACGCCGGCAGCGCGACCTGGAGTTTTAACCCGCCCGGCAACGCCTGGAATAACGCGGCTGACTGGACGCCGGCGACCGTGCCCAATGGCGCCAGCGACGTCGCCACTTTTGGCGTTTCCAACACCACGGCCGTTTCGGTGTCGGGCGACCCGATCCAGGTGTCGGCAATTGTCTTCAGTCCTGGCGCCAGTACCTTCAACATCACGGTCGATCCTGCCGCTTCTGCGTCATCCGATCCCCTGCTGACCTTCAGCGGAGCTGGCATCACCAATAACTCAGGCACGACCCAGAATTTGCTTGCGGCTCCAACGTTCAACGGGCATGCCGCCTTCATCGAATTTCTGGGCGCGTCGAGTGCGGGCAAAGACATCCTCCTCACCGTTTCCGGCTCCGCGCAGAGCGGGGCCATCACCGGGGCGCACCTCGACTTCCATGATAATGCCAGCGCGGGTTCGGCCACCATCGTCGCCAGCGGTTCGCTTGCCGGCAACGAAGCGGGCGGGGGCGACGTCAGCTTCTACACCCGGTCCACCGCGGGGAACGCCAATGTCACCATCAACGGAGCGAAGACCAAGCCGGGGTTCGCCTACGGTGGCGAAGCAAATTTCTTTAACTCCTCCAGCGCGGGCAACGCCACCTTCGTCGTCAACTCCGGCAGCGGGAACAGTGGCGGCGCGGGGACGGTGACTTTTTGCGATCACGCGACGGCCGCGAATTCGAGTTTCACCCTGAACGGTCCGACCCAGATGGACGGGGAAGCGGGCAACGTCACTTTTAATGATGCGTCCACCGCGGCGAACAGCGTTTTCACGATCAATGGCGGATCCATCGCCGGTCCCTCCGGAGGCTCCGTTCTCTTCTACGGGTTTGATTTTACCGGGCTCATCGTCAGCGCCGGCGCGGCCACTTTGATTAACCAAGGCGGCACCGGGGCCGGTGCGCTCGGAGGTAGGACCGTTTTCGACGACGCCTCCACCGCCAGCCAGGCCCGGCTGGTCGCGAATGGCGGTGCGGATGGCGGCGCCGGCGGGAATCTGCAGTTTACTTCCGGAGCGGACGGCGGCGAAGCTCAGATCGAAGTTTACGGCAACGGATCCCTAAACGTCGGTGGCCCCGCTTCCACCGCATTCACCATTGGATCACTGACGGGCGACGGCCTCGTCAACCTGGTCTCGCGTACTCTTACCGTCGGCAGTAACAACCTCGATACCGTGTTCGCTGGCGTCATTCAGGAAGCAGCGGGTTCCACCGGCAGCTCGGTTACCAAGACCGGAACGGGCAGCCTGACTCTGAGCGGAGCCAGCACCTACACCGGCGGCACCGGCGTGCTCAGCGGGGAACTGAACATCGAAAACACCGCCGGCTCGGGCACCGGCAGCGGCCCGGTCGCCGTGCAGGGCGGCACGCTCGGCGGCAGGGGAATCATCGGAGGCCCGGTCACCATCGGCACCGGGAGCGGCTCCGGGGCCCTGCTCGCCCCGGCCGAGGGAGGGACGGTGCCGATGACTCTGAGCCTGCAAAGTGCCCTCATGTTCCAGTCCGACGGCACTTACCGCTGTGTTCTCTCGACGAAGCTGGTGCAGGCCGATCAGGTCAGCGCGCTCGGTGTCATCATCAACAGCGGGGCCCAATTCAAATTGCAGACGGTCAAGAAAAAGCGGCTGAGCATTGGGCAGACCTTTGTGGTGCTCAACAACACTTCCGCCTCGCCGATCAACGGTGCTTTCGCCAACCTGGCGGACGGCTCGACCCTGAGCAGCGGCAACAATCACTTCCAGGTCAGCTACGAAAGCGGCGACGGAAATGATCTCGCTTTGATCGTTGTGCCTTAACTGGTGAAGAGGTGTCGGGACTGGTCATCAGTCTCACTGGGTTATTCGCCGCCAGGGGCGCTGCCTTAGGCCGGGCTGTTAAAGTAAAAGTAGAATAGCTGAAGTAGAAAGTCTTAGACCGGCTGACTTTGTCTTACCCTCGTTTGGTTGCCGATCACCGGGCCGGCACTTCATTCCGGATCAGGCGGGCGGTTTCCTGGTCGTCGGCTTGCTTCCAGAATTGCGCGAAGGTGGTGTTTTTGTTCTTCGGCGCCTTGAAGTGGTCGAGGGCGCTGGAGAGCCAGATGGGCGGGCCTTTGGGTTGCCACTGCGGCAGGATCACGCTGCAGTTCAAGAGGGTCTTCAGGAAGATGAAGACGCCGAAGAATTGCCGGTTCACGCCAGTGAACATGACCGCGACCATTCCGCCGATGATGGTGAGGTGAATCACGAAAACCCGGGCCAGGGTCTGCTGGCCGAGCCGCTCCAGCCAGGCAAAGGAACGATCCCGCAACCAGATCAGATCGAGCAGGAAATCGGCGAGTTGGAAAAGCGCGATCCCACTCAGCCCAACGAGTAAAGGACCGCGCTCGACCCGGGCTTCCGGCGTGAGGTGATTCGCGACTGCGACAAGACCCAGACCGGCGAGGAAAATGCCGTGAGCCAGGGTAAAGACGAGCGCGGGCACGAGGAAATTGAAGAGATAACTATTGCGACCGGGCTTGTCGTCGGTCTGCGGCGCCTGATAACTCCAATGTCCTTGGCTCGGCCGGAGCCGCCGGTGGATGAGGATGCGGAGGGCGACCAGCAAGGTGCCGAAGAGGGTTTCGCACCAGTAGAGAACGAGCGTGGTCCCTGCAGACCAGTCGCCGAGGAACCAGCCTGCGGCCGGGATGGCGTTGAGCCCGAGGGCCGTAAGCAGGGCACGGATGCGCATAAAGCCCGCGAGGTTACGAGGGTGGCTGACTTAAGAACAGAGGAATAAGTGCCCGAGGGGAGAGTCACCCCCGGGATACTCGCAGCCTACCGGTGGAGCCGACTCGCGTGAGCGGCCGTGATTTCGTTGGCGGCGCGCTCGCCGGTCTCGATCGCGCCGTTCAGGAAACCCTGGAAGTTGATCGAGGTATGTTCGCCGCAGAAATGGTAATTCCCTTCCGGCTCGCCTTCGGCCCCGGCGAAGGTGGTGTATTGCCCCACCTTCCAATAGGAGTAGGAGCCGCGGCTCCACGGATTCCCGGTCCAGTAATCGAGCGTGGCCTTGCCGTTGTAACTGGCCGTGACCCCGGGTAGGACTGGCTCGATCTGCGCGAGGAAATTCCGGGCGCGCTCCTGCACCGTGCCGCGGTTCATCTCCAGGCCGATGCGGCCGCCGGTGTAGTCCACGAGAATGCCGGACGCGCCCGCCTGCGCCCGGGTCGCCTCCCAGGTGGCCTGGTAGCCGGTATCGGCATAACTGTCGCCGGTATTGCCGAGCGTATTCCAGCGACGCTCGGTGAATTGCAATTGCAGCTTCGAGTTCGTCCCCATCCCGAGTTCGCGAATCGCCGTGAGCTTGCGCGCGCTGAAACCCGCGCGGGAGAGATCGACCGACGCGCGCAGGAGCGAGAACGGGAGCGCCAGCACCACCTGGTCCGCGATCACCTCGCGGGTGGCGGTGCCCTGGCGCAGGGTGAGCAGGATCCGGCCGTCGGACTGGCGCGCGACCGCGCGTAACTCATTCCCCAGCTCCACCTGGCCCGTGAGGTGAGCCGCGAGCCCGCTCACCATTTGATCGTTGCCCCCGCGGATGTGATAGCGCTCATCCGATTCGCCGAAGATCTCCAGCTCATCCGGAGCGGAGTAACCGAGCAGATAGAGCAGGTTGAGAGAGCTTTGTTCGTTAGTCTCGGCGCCGTATTCGATGTTGTAGGCGACATCGAGCAGTTGCCCCAGCCGCGACCTGCGGCCGCCGGGAACGATCTGGTCGAGATAGGCCGCGATGGAAGTGCGATCCAGCTCCCGCCCGCGCGCGGTGTAGCTGTTATAGAGAGTCGGATAACCGGCGGCCTGGATATCCGCGCGGAGCTGCGGATCGATCGCCTGGAAATCGCGCGCCGCCTCCGCGAAAGGGTAGGGGGCACCGTCGAAAAAGAAGAAGGGCAGCGTGCCCGGCGGTTCCGCCCCGATCAGGTCGACCAGCTCCAGCCGGAGTTCGTGCGCGAGCCGGCGCACGGCGTAATGCCCGGTATCGATCAGCTCGCCCCCGCGTTCCACCGTCTGGCCGTCGGCAAAGAAACCGCGGCGCGTCTGGCAGCGGCCCCCGAGGTGATCGGAGGCCTCATAGATCGTAGCGGCGATCCCGGCCTGCTTCAGCCGCCAGGCACAGGTGAGCCCGGCCAGCCCGCCACCGATGATCGCGACCGTCCCCGCCGTGCTCTCCGCCCTCGCCGTGAGCAGACTCGACCAACCGCCCAGCCCGGCGAGCAGCGAAACCTTCGCGGTCGTCGCGAGAAAATGCCGCCGGCTGACCGACCGCGCGCGGCGTTCCTCCAGCACCCGTTCGAGCTCCACCCCACGCCCGCGGGCCTCCTCGTTGACCGAGACGAGCTGCCTAACGATGTGAGCCAGAGGAGAGCGCGGCATGGCAGTGAGGTTAGGGAGTGGCGGTCGCCAAAGGCAAGCGTAAACGCCGGCCCCGCGCCTGTTTGCCGTTGCCTCGGCGGGCGGATTCACAGGAACCTGCTCCCGCCTTCGACGGGACGGGCTACGCCGTGGCGAGTCAGCAGGTCCGCGGACGAGCAGAAGCTCGTCCCTCCGCGGGCGCGACAATAACCAATAACCAATAACCAAGAACCACGCCCTCCCGGGCGTACGCAAAAGCCGCGGCGAAGTTTCCCTCGCCGCGGCTCCCTGGTTCGAGATTCCTTTTTTCGGAACCCCTATGTCTAAGGCAGCGCCCGCCCTTACAGGGCCATCAACGCCGCCGTCGGGCCCCAGGCGCTCTGGCCGGTCGTGCCCACCACCGCGGCCTGGATGAGATAGGTCGCACCACCCGTCAGGCCGGTGAAGGTGTAGCGGCTACCGCTGGTGGAGACGGTCTCCAGGTAGACGGTCGGCGCTGACTGCAGCGCGATCCGCCACGTCACGGAGGAGACCCCGCGCATTTTCGGCAGCATGGCCTTGATCGTGCCGGAATCCTTCGTCCGGATCACTTTCGGCGCGGCGGGCGGCCCGATCGGTCCCACTGGCGTCGGCACCTTCGTTACCCCGTAGCCGGAACTGATCAGGATGGCCCGATCCTCCTGCCCCTGGTTCTGCACCGAGGAGGCGAGCTGGCGGAAGACGTCGATCGTCGAGACCTTGGTTTGTTTCCGGATCGCGATCTCCACGCGACCCCCGTCCATCGCGGCATCATCCGCGGCTTCCAGCGCATCCGTCGCCGCGGTGGCGACCGCGAGGGTGGGATTGAGCGTGGTGAAGTTCGTGTTGCCGGTGAGTGAAGTGATCACGTGGCGACAGAACATGATGAGTTGCGCCGTCGCGAGACGGGCGAAGTCGAGCAGAACCCGTGGTTTAGGATTAGTACTCATTGGTTTGTTTTACTGACCTGCTGCCGATTCGTTGGTTTGGTTTTGTTTGTAACTACCGAGCGCAGCCGGGCAGCAAGGAGCCGTGTGCGGTAGGGAGCTGGAGGAAAAGTGTTGGAAAAGTAGAATGGAGTGCGCTGGCAAGGCACGACATAGACGTAGCCCCGAAGGGGTCCGCGAGAGCGCGAGCGAGATCAAAGAGCGGGCGTGGGTCATCGGTTAATAGTTCTTGGTTAGGAGTTATTGGCTGTAGGAAACCATGATATGGGAAATCGGGAGCTCATCGCGACGAGTCAGGAGTAAATCTTTCTACTTTAGCCTTCCTACTTTCTACTTCTCTTTGGGCCACGTGAAGCGGGGGACATTGTATTCTATTTCCTCGTCGCCTTCGGTCTCGTCGGACCCATGATCCCAGACGGGAGCCGGAGAGGTATCGGCAGGGACGCCGAGGGCGTTTTCCCCGACGCCGGCCCCCAGCAGGAAGAGGCCTTCATCGAACGATGGGGGTGGCTCGAGCCACACCGAGGGCAAAGCCTCCCGGGCCCGCTCCTGGGCGGAGGGATGATTGTAATAGAGGCGGCGAAGCGAGGTAAAGCCGGTGGCACACAGTTCCTCGGCGGCGAACTCCGCCAGCACATCCTTTAACCAGCGGAAAAGCTCCTTTTCGGTCACCTGCCCATCGGTGACTTTGGGCGGCACGAAGAAAGCGGGGTCGAGCGGACCCGGAGGGAGGGTGCCTTTCGGAAAGTTGCCGCCTTCGGTTTGTCGGTCGGTGCGGAAGTCGACGATATCCAGGAGAGCTTCGATCAGGGTCACATGGTGGTTTGGATTCATAGGATAGGTAAGTGTTATAATTACTATAACAGCAGGTGCCGTGCCCGATTTGCTCGCCCGAAGGCGTAGGAAGCCCGCCGACGCTTGTCGTTAGTTTCTCCTTGGAAAAGTAGGCCCTTGTCTCGTTAGCTCGGGCCGGGGCGGAACGGCGACAGCAAGGATCGGGCCAAGGGCTCAGCACCCGGTGTTTGGGCGAATTGGGGTTGCTCGGAGGTGCTTATTGGACGGCTCGAAGTGTTATCCGGAGGGTAGAGTAGGGAGCGGATAGGAGTGTTACTCGATACGCCGCGCACGTTTGGCTTCGCTTCTCCCAGTCTTACCAGAGCAGGATGCTGTTTTCCCGCTTACAACGGGACGGAAGGGATGGAAAAGTGGCTTCTTACGCTTACAACGGGACCGAAATCCCATTTCTGGCACTTTTCACGTCCGTTACGGTCCCTTTGCAATAGTGCTTGGGGTATCAAGCGACCCTGCATGGGTGGTCAAGCAACCCTGCATGGGGGGTCAAGCAACCCTGCATGGGGTGGTCAAGCAACCCTGCATGGGGGGTCAAGCAACCCTGCATGGGTGGTCAAGCAACCCTGCATGGGGGGTCAAGCAACCCTGCATGGGGGGTCAAGCAACCCTGCATGGGGGGTCAAGCAACCCTGCATGGGTGGTCAAGCAACCCTGCATGGGGGGTCAAGCAACCCTGCATGGGGGGTCAAGCAACCCTGCATGGGGGGTCAAGCAACCCTGCATGGGGGGTCAAGCAACCCTGCATGGGGGGTCAAGCAACCCTGCATGGGGGGTCAAGCAACCCTGCATGGGGGGTCAAGCAACCCTGCATGGGGGGTCAAGCAACCCTGCATGGGGGGTCAAGCAACCCTGCATGGGGGGTCAAGCAACCCTGCATGGGGGGCCAAGCAACCCTGCATGAGGGGGCAAGCAATCCTGCATGGGTGGTCAAGCAACCCTGCATGACTCCGGGGCGACCCTGCTTTCCCGTCCCCACGACCTGGCAAAGACTCGCGGCCCCGGAATGGTGCGCCTTCTATATATATAGAGAGAGCCCATGTTGCCGGGTTTCGCGCCCCGTGACCGTGGCGCGAGCGCACTTCGGGTTGCCCTCCGCGCCCGTTTTCGCCATGATTCTCTCATGTCCTCACCCGCCGATTGGAACGATCTCGACCGCGCGCTCGCCGCTTTCCTGCGCAGCCCCTCCGCCATGCCGGAGCTGTTGCGCCAGCTCGCCGCCGCCGAGGAACTGCACGCCCTCATGCCTTACCACCCCGAGCTGCCCGGTGGCGCCATGCCCATCCGGAACGGGCTCGAGTTTCCCTTCTTCGCCTACGACGGCAAGCAGGGCGAGGTCATCGTCCCGATCTTCAGCTCGGAGGCGCGCATGGACGAAGCGCTCGAGCGCGGCCAGGTGCCTCCGAACACCTTCGTCAGCGGGTCGATGCCGGGCCTGCAATTGCTGGAGATCATCGGGGTGATGAAGTTCCACGCCGAGCTGAACCGGAGCTGCCAGCCGGGCAGCTTCACCCTCCCGCCCGACCTGCTGCGCGACCTGGTGAGCGGCGCCGTCTTCCAGCCGCTCCACGACGACGACGAGCCGGAAGTGGAACGCCAGTTTCAGTTCATCGACCCGGCCGATTACCCGACCGACCTGCTCCAGCCGATCTTCGAAGTGCTGCGCCGGCACGCCCATTTCCGGGCCGCCTGGATCTTCGGCACCACCGAGCCGCCCGACCGGCCGGACCGGACCCGCTACGAGCTGCTCGTCCTGATGGACCCGCGCGACCCGGCGATCTTCCACGAGCTGAACCTCGTCGCCCAAAACACGCGCTCCAAGACCGGCGAAGTCCACCTGGGCCACCTCCCGGCAGACGAGCCCGAGCGGGTGGTCTTCATGGAGCAGGCGCCGCCGCCCTTCTACGCCGCGCCGGGTTTCAAGGCGAAGCCGGTGATTTAAGCGCTGGCGATTGTCGATAACCGGGTCCGACCCCTGTGGTTCCCCCCTCTTCATGTAGACGACCCGCCTTGCCACGCCACAACAGGTGGCGGTAAGAGGGCGTAACGTTCCATGAATGATTGCAGGAATATTTTGATCTTTTTTATGTTGCTGCGCTGATTTTTGGGTTTATGATCGCCGAATAATGACCTCCGATACTGCAGCCTCCACGTTTAGCGACATCTTCCCGATTCTTCACTCCAGTTGGCAAAAAGCATTACCTGCAAAGGCGGCACACAGCGATCCGGACTGGTCGCCCTCCGTGTGGGGGGCGATGCTCCAATGTAAGGCGGCGGGCTACTTCGAACGCTCTTTGGAGCTGTCTCGCGTCAAGTCGCAACTCGTCGATCTACATCAAAGGAAGTGCTTTGTACTTCCAGAGCGCGGAGTCATCTGTTTCAAGAAGGTCAATGGCCAATTTCAACCTAGTGGGAACGACACTGAGCTATCTGATGATTACTACGCACAGCGCCAATTACCGGGAATACCCAATGTGCCGCATTTTGTCTGCGGTTGTATCGTTTCCGAGAACGAGGCGGAGTTGATCGGCGTCTATTTCATCCATACTAAAAGCCGTCTTCAAAATAATTGGGTCTTTCGGATTGCGCAGGATGGTCCTCAGGATCTTATAGATCGTCAACCGCTGGGAATTCCTGGTTCACCGATCACGCTCATTCCTCGGATCAGCCCTTCCGTCGCGAATGGTCAATCCTGATATGATCCGAATGGCGCGTGACGCCCGCGCCATTACACAAAAGCAGCTTTCGATAGCGGTCGGCCTGACCCAAGGCGCCTTGAGCAAAATCGAGACAGGTATGCTGGCGTTTCCCGAAGACCGGCTTCCTCAGCTATGCACAGCTCTCAGTTTCCCGCCGAAATTTTTTTCTAGAGCGTGGACTTATGAGAGCGCACCAGGCGCGTCTTTATCGTCGCAGAAAATCGGTAACGCAGGGCGCATTCGGGCAGCGCGGAGCTCAGATGAGCATATTGAAGCACCAGTTCAGAAAGGCTATTGCAAAGCGTGACGCGTCAATTTTCCTGTCACGATCCTGAATCTCGCGGCGGCCCGCTGGCGGTCGCACTGGAAGTTAGAGAAGAAATGCGGCTTCCAGCTCGACCCATTGGAAACCTGATCGATCTCCTAGAGAAGAGCGGCGTAATAATCATCCCATTTCATTTCGGGATCCGGCAGATTGATGCTTGTGCTGACTGGATTGGCGCGCAGGCGGTGATTTTCTTAGGAGACCATCTATGCCCGAGCCGGCAACGGTTTACTTTGGCGCACGAATTTGCCCATCTCGTGATGCACCAACGCTGGGAGGACACGTCGGATGAAGAAGCCGATTCGTTTGCTGGGGAATTCCTGCTTCCGCGAAGCGAGATAAAAGCGCAGCTTTTACCGATGAATCTACGGCGTTATATGCAGCTGAAATGCTATTGGCGTGTGTCGATAGCAGCGCTTTTGAAGCAGGCTGAATTGGTAGGAGCAGGTTCTGGTTATCAGCGAGCCAGATGTGGCAGCTGATGAGCGCTCGAGGCTATCGCCATTCCGGAGCCGGGTGAAGATCTCCTTCCGCTTGAGGAGCCGCAAACCCTTCGAGATTTAATCAAGCTTCATAAGGAGCACCTAGGATATTCAATCGAACAGCTATCGGAAATGCTGTGTCTTTTCCCCAGTCAATTGAGTTCCACATTCCCAGACGAACAAACAATCATCCGATTCCAGCGCTAAGGAGATTAACAGTCGATGAATCCCTTCACGAACCTGCCAACCACACTTTCCGACGGATAAGCTAAATGAATTCGATTTTGGTAATCCAGACGCTGCGTATGACGAGTTGATCAAAGACGGCATGTGCATTTGCGAGATTCGTCCAATCCAAGAATTCTTGCGGGACACGAAACCTATACTCGTTGGCGAAAAGGGAACTGGGAAGACGGGCGTGTTCGAGTTGGTTCGAGAAAGAAGGCTAAAGTTTTCGGCGCCCGACAACGTAAAGCAGATTGTAATTCCTATTTGCGAACAGCTGGATTACCGGGCGTTAAAAGAGAAGGTAATTAGCAATATCGTTTCGGGCGTGAAAGATGAGTCCCTTAAATACCGATGTGTTCGGGAACTGTTGATTCTCCATTTCATCATTCGAAAGATCAGAGAACTCGGCGATTTACCCGACGAACTTCATCAAAAGATTTTAGGCTTCGAGATGATGTTCCCTGTGGACGAGAGAAGACGGGGTTTCTTGGACTTGTTTTTGGGCGCGAAAAAGCGAATCGGTATTAAATTCGGATCGTCGGCAACCGGATTTCCAGAGGCGGACGTTTATGCGTCTTTCGGCGGCGAATCTGAGCCCACGGCCGAACCTAGAGAAAGAGCGAAATCTCCTACGGATAGGTCCTCTCAAGCAGTCAATCAACGTTTACTTGAGTAGTCGAAAGACGCGAATCTATATCCTCATCGATCGGATTGATGAGTTCCTGATTAAGGACGAGTACGACATCCAGCGGCACACGCTTCAAGGGTTGCTTGGATGCGAGCGTAACTACAGGGCACATCACTCAGTTAAGGTGAAGTTGTTTTTGAGGCGTGATTTATTTCGACGAATTGATGTAGGCGAGTTCGGTGCTGATAAAGTCGTCTTCGATTCTCTTGAGCTCGTTTGGACGGCCGAAGAAATCAGAGACTTCTTAGCGAAGCGAATTTTGCGAAATTATCTCCGCGTCCTCGGTTTATCTAACTTTCAGTTGAGACTTAATGAGGAGAATCTGTATGTAGATCAGAAATCAAACGAATCCCTGTCTGATTCAAAGTTTTCCTTGTGGTCTCGATGCGGTGCCACCCTTCGTAGATTCGGTCGTAAGTTCAAACGTATACTGAAACATAATGTCCTTCGGGTAAGGTTCGACAAGTGGGAGGGGAGGCGCACGAATTTCACCGACGAAATTAATAATCAAATATTGCAGACGTTTTTTCCTGCGGAAGTCTGGCGTGCGGATCCAACTTCGAATAGGCGACTTGTTGCACTCAACGAGTTTCTCAGCACGCATTTCAATCTCAGTTCTGGTAATACCACGCCGAGGATCTTACTGATGTTTGCCCAGCGCTGTGTCGACAGTGCCGCAATGTTTTACCAAAAGAACCCGGACATCGCCGAGGCAAAGCCGTTCCCAGTGTTACCGAAGGACGTTGTTCTTCAAGCCTATGAAGATTTTAAAAGGCAGCTCTGGTCCACGATGGCATTCGAAGCAAGCAATGGAAGACAGATATCGAGACTTTTCAAAGCATCTGTGCAGGGCAAGGCTCGCTTTCGTTTGAGCAGGCGCAGGCCTCTTTTCCGACGAAAAGCGATAGTGAATTAGACGAGTTGCTTGCGGTTATACGGCACTTGGGACTTCTGTCGTGCATGAACAAGGAGTTCCCGTTAGAGCAGAGGTATTATCGAATTCCTTTATTGTTCCGATAATCGCAGATGCCGATGACGAAGACCGGTTGAAACGTTAGCGCATCCCCAGAGCGCTTACCTCGAGGAGAAATTTCCTTGCGAGCGGCCGGCACTGCCAGTAAAACGAAATCGATGATTTCGGCTTTCGTCGCGTTTTCCCGCAATTAAAGACGGGAATTCCCACACGACTAATTGTTAGGCTATTATTTCGCATGAACGCTTTATTCGAGACACACTTTCAAGGCACCCTTGGCGAGTTGATCACTCAGACGTATCTTCTAGCGCATGGAGTTCAGGCGGCACCCCCCATCAAGGATTCGGGCAATGACTTGATAGCCATCGGGGATTCGTTCTGTGCTGTGCAGGTTAAGACCAGTAAGGACGGTTCCATTAAGAAACCGAATCCCAAACGGCTTTATCATATACTGGCGGTAGTCCACTTACCTTTTGACCGCGATTTTCCATTGGTAGATAAGGCGCGCGTGTTTCTATTTCCGAAAGTTGACGTGGTAGGTCTCACAGGAACCGTGGACGATTACTGGAC
This sequence comes from uncultured Verrucomicrobiae bacterium, assembly GCA_963742845.1. Taxonomy (GTDB): domain Bacteria; phylum Verrucomicrobiota; class Verrucomicrobiia; order Chthoniobacterales; family UBA10450; genus Palsa-1392. The sequence goes on from CAVUNK010000007.1 coordinate 58,228, forward strand.
GCTCGTATATCTGACGATCTGGTTTTAAAGCTATGGCCTAACACAGCGCTGGAGCCAAGCGCCGATGGTGCTTCCAGTTCCGCTCCGCGGTTTATATTCCGAGCAGGCGGTGGTTCAGCTTTGGATCGTTAGGCCCTAACGTCAGATAGGGGTCAGAGCTGCCTATCGACACAAAAAGTTCCTGAATGAGAAATCCCTGCGTTGTGCCCCCATCTCTGTGCCTGCTTTCTGACTCCAAGAGTGTCGACAGGCAGTTCTGACCCCCATTTTCCCCATAAATGTCTGTTCCCGGTATCTTCAGAATCATCCTTGCGGTTCGCGTTCTCGTGGAGCTGTGTGATCGCCTGCTGCGTGTCGGTGCTGCCCACCGGCTAGACCATCCGGCTTTCAGCCCGTTTGCTCCGGCGTGGAGATTGGCATCAGTGTCGTATTCTACGGCATCGTGCTCGCAGTCGGTCTCGGTCTGTGGTTCTTTCAGCGTTGGGCCCGGACTGCTTTTCTCGCGCTGTTTGTTTTCTTATCGTCGCGCTCCTTCTCCGCGCGCATCCGATTGTCACTTCGACTTCCTTCCTCGCCATTTGGACGCTCAAATACACTTTGGACGGGGGCGAAAAATGGGGGTCGGAGCGTGAATCTTGGCAATCGCGATTGCGGAGCCGGCTTACGGCAAGTTTCGCGGCGACCTCGACACACGCTTTTCGGGCCACAGCTCAATCCTTAGCCAAGCCCGCCACCGCCGATCGACCAGAATCGCCAAGATTCACGCTCTGACCCTGATCTTCCCTCCCGGCCGGGGCACTCCCGCCGGCCTGCACCCCATGGCCCGCCCAGTCCTTCGCTGGTGATCTCCCTCGGTCAGGCCCGCATGCACCCAGACGGAGACACGGAGGCCAGGGGGGAGGGGGACAACCGGCTCGCGGCCCGGGAACGGAAGTGCGCTCTATTAAAGGAGAGACGGAGTTTTCGTTGCGCCGCTCTCCATTTTAGTTATAGATCGAAATTGTTCTGGGGGGAACAGGTGGCGTCCTGGCTTTGGCTGGGGCGCCCGACTACTTTTCGAGGTGCGCACCGGGTGGCTTTAAAAGTTCCCTCTTCGTAGAACGACAATGCCGCCTCCCTGTCTTCCCTCGGGGATGGCTCGGAAAATGCTCAAGTAATGGCATAACTCGGGCTTCCGGCACTCGCCGGTCACTGCGGGTTATTAGAGTTTTGATCGTTCCGGCTTTGGATACAAAAGCCGCGGTGAGGTCTGCTTTCTTCCGTGTCCTTTGAAGACACTTCCCAGGAAGAGAATAGGAATAGGGGTCAGGAGAATATTCGATACTAAATGCGTCAGCTCGGCTGCGGGTGACTAATCACGGCAGGAATATTCTCCCGAACCCCCAAGTTTGCTCGCGCACGTTGCAAGCACATGCGCACCCTTGCGCGCACCGGCGCGGTGTTGCAGAGGGTCGCGCGCTACCCTGCACGCGGACATCCGCACCGTTGCACGACCCCGCGCGCACCGTTGCACGCGTCCCTCTGCACCGGTGCAGACGACCACGCGCACCGGTGCGGGCGTCCTCGTGCGACCCGTCTCGTCGATCAAAAAAGGCGTCCAGGAACTCCGGCCGGGGCACTCCCGCCGGCCTGCACCCATGGCCCGCAGTCCTTCGCTTGTGATCTCCCTCGTTCAGTCCCGCATGCACCCAGACGGAGACACGGAGGCCAGGTGGGAGGGACAACCGGCTCGCCGCCCGGGAACGGAAGTGCGCTCTATTAAAGGAGAGACGGAGTTTTCGTTGCGCCGCTCTCCATTTTAGTTATAGATCGAAATTGTTCTGGGGGGAACAGGTCGGGCGTCCTGGCTTTGGCTGGGGCGCCCGACTACTTTTCGAGGTGCGCACCGGGTGGCTTTAAAAGTTCCCTCTTCGGAGAACGACAATGCCGCCTCCCTGTCTTCCCTCGGGGATGGCTCGGAAAATGCTCAAATAATGGCATAACTCGGGCTCCGGCACTCGCCGGTCACTGCGGGTTATTAGAGTTGATCGTTCCGGCTTTGGATACAAAAGCCGCGGTGAGGTCTGCTTTCTTCCGTGTCCTTTGCAGACACTTCCCGGCTCTGCCCCGATGGGCAGCCGGAGGATCACTTGGAAAAAGCCCCACCCCATCATGAATAACCGAACCAGCTCACCCCGCCCGAGAGTCAGCCTTTGCTATCTGCTGGCCTTCCTGGCCTCGACAGCTTTCGCACCCCACACCCGGGCGCAGTCTCTCGGCTCCGCCGAAACCTTTGCCGTCCTCGGCGCGTCGACCGTGACGAATGCGGGCATAAGTCAGATCACCGGCGATGTCGGAGTTAGTCCCGGCACGGCCATTACCGGCTTCCCGCCCGGGGTCATCACTGATGGTGCGTTGCACGCGGGCGATGCGACCGCGGCCCAGGCGCACGCGGATCTCGTGACGGCCTACACGGCTTTCGCGGCCCTGAGTTATCCGCCGGCGAATGACCTGAGCGGACAGGATCTCGGGGGCCTGGTCCTTGCGCCCGGCGTCTATCATTATGCGGCCGCGGCTGTTCTCACCGGCACGCTCACCCTGGACGCGAACAACGACCCCACGGCCCGCTTCGTGATTCAGATTGGGACCACTCTTAGTCCCAGCTCTACCTCCGCGGTGAACCTGATCAACGGCGCCGACGTGCAGAACGTCTTCTTCCAGGTAGGAACGGGTGTCACCATGCCCGCCGGCAGTCATATCACCGGGAATGTTCTCGCCGGCACGGCGATCACGGAGGCGAGCGGCGCGGTGGTCTTTGGCCGCCTCATGTCCGTCGGGGCCGCGGTGACCCTGTCGACGAATACAGTCACAAGCCCGGGAAAGGTCCTGGTCGTCGCGACCCTCACGACGACTGCGTCCGAGGACACCACGGTGGGCGGCCTCACCTTCGACACGGCGACCCTTTCCGGAGGCGATAACCCGACCGGCACGATGACCTTTACTGCCTATGGACCGGACGATGCGACCTGCGGCAGCGATCCCGCCTTTTCCTCCACGGTCTCCGTGAGTGGGAATGGGGACTACAGGTCGGACGACTTCTTCCCGTCTTCCCCCGGCACCTACCGCTTCGTGGCGAGTTACAGTGGCGACGCCGCTAACGCTGCCGTAGCGGGTGCCTGCAACGACGCCAATGAGTCAGTGGTTATCAGTCCCGAAGCGACGCCGACACCGACACCGACACCGACACCGACACCGACACCAACTCCTACCCCAACCCCCACGCCAACTCCGACCGAAACGCCAACCCCGACTCCAACCCCGACTCCGACAGCCACTCCAACCCCAACCGAGACCCCAACTCCTACAGCCACACCGACGGCGACTCCCACGCCGACGCCAAGCCCCACGGAAACACCGACCCCGACGCCCACGCCGACGGAAACCCCAACGCCCACCCCAACTCCGACAGAGACGCCGACGCCGACTGTGACTCCCACGCCGACTCCTTCGCCGACGGCCACCCCAACGCCCACCCCGACTCCGACTGAGACGCCAACGCCAACACCCACAGTTACACCTACAGCTACGCCTACGCCTACGTCTACACCGACACCAACAGCGACAGTTACCCCAACACCAACCTCGACGCCGACTGTGACTCCGACTCCGACGCTGACTCCTACCCCAACCCCCACGGCAACCCCCGGGCCGGCGGAGTTGCGCAATGTCTCGACCCGCCTCGTCGTGCAGGCCGGCGACAATGTCTCGATCGGCGGCTTCATCATCACCGGCCAGGCGACGAAGAAGATCATCGTGCGCGGCCTTGGCCCCTCCATCGTGGGCCTCAGCCGGTTACTGGCTGACCCCACGATTGAGCTACACGGCCCGGATGGCTCGCTGATCGCCAGCAACGATAACTGGAAGGACACCCAGGAAACCGCCATCCGGGCGAGCTCGCTCGCGCCGAGGGATGACCTGGAATCGGCGATTGTCGCGAGTCTGGCTCCGGCCGCCTACACCGCCATCCTGCGGGATAAGAATGGCGAGAGTGGGATTGGGTTGATCGAAATCTATGACCTGGAGGAAAGCTCCGATTCCACCCTGGCCAACCTTAGCACCCGTGGCTTCGTGCAAACGGCCGATGACGTGATGATCGTCGGCCTCATCGCCGGTCACGACGATTCCACCGCGCCCGAGAACCTCCTCCTCCGGGCGATCGGCCCCTCGATCCATGGCGTCTCCGACCTCCTGGCCGACCCGACGCTGAAGCTCTACGACGGCAACGGCACGGTCGTGCTGGCCGATGATAACTGGCAGGACGATGCAGCGCAGGCTGCCGCCATCCAGGCCACCGGGCTGGCTCCAGAGAATGACTTGGAAGCGGCGCTACTTATTACCCTGCCGCCGGGAGCGTATACCGCCGTCGTGGCGGGCAAGGATGGCGGGACGGGGGTCGCGCTGGCGGAAGTTTATCACCTTCCGTAGGTTTGCGGGTTATCGCGGCGGGAGCTGTCCGCTGAGGAGCGGGCGCTGGCGGGAAGGTGGCGCTGGGATCTATTCCGGGGCTTCTTCGAAACTCGGCGCGATCCTTCGGCTTCGCTCAGGATGACAACTTGTTGGGGCGCTGTTCTCAACGCGTTAGGCCTCGGCACTGCGCGTGACATTTCCCCGCAGCAATACGGACATCATCCACAGAAAGAGAAAGGCATTGGCCAGGTATGGCACTCGACGAAACCAAAAATTGGTCACGCGCAAGCGGTCAATCAGCGGCAGCGACAAGCCGTCGGCACTCAGCTGCCCCTGGATCGGCAACTGAATGGTGAAGGTGGAAACCCAAACGACCAGCTGCAACACGATCGCCAGCCAGACCATCCATCGAGGAATAGATGCTGGGCGAAACCAAAGGAGGAGAATTGTCAGGATGGTCGCGACGAGCATCGGGACGACCATGTAACCGATGATCAGAGGACCGAGGGCGCGGTGATAAGCACGGAACTCGTTCGCCCCAATCAGAGGCCAGGTCGGGTAATTGACGAAGCTCTCCACGAAGGCCGCCCCCGTCCCATAGAACACCAGAGCGAAGGTAACCAAAAATAGCCAGGCAGAAGATTTGGTGGGTGTTTGCATAAGCATCAGCTCGAATCCGAAGAAGCCTAACGGACAATATGCGAAGCCGAGGTTCGCCTATTTCCGCTGTTTCCGAGGTGATGCTGGGGATAAAATGAGGGCACAACGAAAAGTCTGCCCGAGAAAATCGCAGGGGCCAAGCCCTGATTTACCTGCGGTAGACACGAGGTTAGCTTCGGACTTCGACCCTGCTAAAGCGGAGGCCAAAACCGCGGAGGCCACCGATTAGCCAGGGACCCGCGCCTCAGGCCAAGTTTCAACGTCCAAGCCATGAACACACCGGCGGAACACCGGCGGAGAAACTGCGGCCTGCCAAACGGGCGCGAGGTTTCTGCTGGTCAGCTCGCCGGGCGATATTCTAAAACTTGCGGGTGCTGGAATTCCAACTGCGGCCGAAGGACGGTTTTTTCACTCTCACCGGCGGGCAGCTGGCAGGGGAAGCGTGGCGGTTTCCCGAGCCCGGGCCCGACCAAGGGGTTCGCATCGTCGGTTTTCTCTCGCAGAAGCTCGGGAGCACGCTGCGGATTTTTGACAAGCAGGGCAACGAAGTGACGCGGCGGAAATTCGAGCCGCTCTCGCCGCTCGAAGGCGCCATCGGCGGCCTGGTCGGTCCGACTCCTCCTTAGCCCGATCCTGCAGCCGCAGCCGCGGGCGGCCGCGTGACCTCGGGGAGTGGCTGTTCGGCTTGGTGGCCGGTGCGGTGGGAGCGGTGTGAATGTGCACCACCTGAGGGGCTTGGGACGGGGAAGAAGAACGCAAAAGGCATCGCCCGCATACCTAATAGGTATTGGCTTTGCCCCGCTTGCTCGGCGAGGATGCTCAGATGTTATCCAAGTTCCTCTCTGAGAACCGGACGGAGTTAATCGAGCGCTGCCGGGCGAAGGTGGCCGAACGGATCGCCCCGAAGGCGACCGACGCGGAGCTGCAGTTTGGGGTGCCGCTCTTTCTCGAGCAGCTGGTCAAGACACTGGAGCTGGTAAAGGTGGCGGAGCCGGCAGAAATCCGTGCGGTCTCGGGGTCGGCGAGCGGGGGGAAGACCAACAGCTCGGAGATCGGGAATGCCGCGGCCAAGCATGGGCGCGAGCTTTGGGAGCATGGGTTCACGGTGGACCAGCTGGTGCACGACTATGGCGACGTCTGTCAGTCGATCACGGATCTGGCGGTGGAGCGGAATGAGCCGTTTGCGATCGATGAGTTCCGGACGCTGAATCGCTGCCTGGATAATGCGATCGCGGATTCGGTGACGGAGTTCAGCTACCAGAACGATCTGCGGCACGGGCGGCATGAGACGACGGCCCTGAACGAAAATCTGGGCTTCTTCGCCCACGAGCTGCGCAACCTGCTGAACTCCGCGATCCTGGCGTTGACGGCGATCAAAGGAGGCAAGGTGGGACTGACCGGGGCGACGGGCGCGGTGCTGGAGGCGAGCCTGATCGGCCTGCGCAATCTGATCGACAGCTCGCTCACGCAGGTGCGGCTGGCGGCGGGGATGCCGACACATCTCCAGCTCTTCTCGCTGGCTCGATTCATCGAGGAAGTGCGGGTGGCCGCCTCGCTTCAGGCGGAGGCGGAGGGTTTCCAGTTGGTAGTGGCAGCCGTGGACGCGCAACTGGCGCTGGATGCCGACCGGGACCTGATCCTTGCGGCGGTGGGGAATCTGCTCCAGAACGCCTTCAAGTTCACCCGGCCACACACAGTCATCCGGCTGAGGGCCTATGCCAGCGGCAACCGGATCATGATCGAGGTGGAAGATCAGTGTGGGGGGCTGCCGCCGGGCGACGCGGAGGCGATGTTCGAGCCGTTCACCCAGAACGGCGAAGACAAGAGCGGGCTCGGCCTCGGGCTGACGATCGCGCGACGGAGCGTGGAGGCAAATGGCGGGGTCCTCGCGGTCCGTGATGTGCCGGGCTCGGGCTGCGTCTTCACGATCGACCTGCCCCGGTTTTCTGTGCCGGCCATGGAGGAGCACTCCCGCCGGAGGCCGGCGGCCTGAGAAAAAGCCGCGGCTTAAAAGTCACAAGTATCTTGCCGGATGGACCGTAATAAGCTGTGGTGCACTGCATGGCTCGTCTCCCCGATCCCCTGGCCCTGTGTGAAAACAATGCGTTCGCGGATGCCTTTGGCGCCGTGGCGTCAGTGCGCATGAGGGACCTCCACGAAGCGGAGGAGACGGACGCGCCGGCCGTGGAGCAGGATCCGGCGGAAGATTGCCTGGAGGACGACGAGGCGCTTTTAGTCCGGGCGCTTGTGCTGGAGGACAGCCGGAGCGATCTGCTGGTGCTCAGGGTGGCGCTCGACCAGATCCCGAGCATTCGCTTCGAGATCACGGAAGCGAGCCGGCTGCGGGAAGCGGTGGCCGCGCTGGTACGGACGGAGTTCGATATCATCCTGACCGATCTCGGGCTGCCAGACAGTTCCGGCTTGGAGACGCTGGTGAAGGTGCAGGAAGTCGCAAAGGGAATCCCGGTGATCGTGATGACCGGCATGAGCGATGAACGGATGGGCATCCGCGCGATGCGAGCGGGGGCGGAGGATTACTTTTTCAAGGGTCGCTTCTGGGAGCAAGGCCTGGCGCGGGCGATCCGGGATGCGATCGACCGGCATCGCGTGGAGAGAGAGCTGCGGGCGAGCGAGGCACGTTTCCGGGACTCGATCGAATCATTACTGGACGGCTTCGCGCTGCTGCGGCCGGTCCGCAACCCGGGGGGAGCGATCACTGATTTCACCGCCGAGTACACCAATGCCGCGAAGCTCGGCGTGAGATTGCCCCGGGGAGCGGTGGCACCCCCGACGGCGCTGCTCGATTTGTTTCCGGATTGCCACGAGTGCGGGCTCTTCCGCGAGCTGGTGCGGATCGAGGCGGGCGGCGATCCGTTAACCCCGAACCGGATCGTGCTGCCGCACCATTCCGAAGCGGATCCCCTGGGGCCAATCTATGACTTTCGCGCCGCCAAGACCACGGAAGGCGTGGCCCTGAGCTGGCGCGATGCGAAGCCTCGGCTCGTGCTGGAGGCGCAGCTGCTGCAATCGGAAAAGATGAGCTCGGTCGGCCAGCTCGCCGGCGGGATCGCGCATGATTTCAATAACCTGCTCACGGTGATCCATGGGGAGGCGGACCAGCTCCGGGATGCGGTGAGTCTTCCGGCGGAACTGGTGGGAGCAGTGCGCGAGATTTCCGCGGCCGCGATCCGCGCGACCAATTTGACCAAGCAACTGCTCGCCTTCAGCCGACAGCAACCGATGATCGCCGCGGAAATCGATCTCAACGACGCGGTGGCCCAGATGAGCAACATGATCGGGCGCGTGCTGGGGGAAGATTTGCGCCTGACCCTGGAGTTCCGCCAGCCGCCGCCCTTTGTGCGCGCGGATCGCGGGATGATCGAGCAGATCCTGCTGAACCTGGCGGTGAACGCCCGCGACGCGATGCCCAACGGGGGAGAATTGGAGATCTCGACCTCGGTGCGCTGGGTGGAGGAGAGCGAGCTGGTGCTCGAGCCGGACGTCACGCCAGGGAAGTTTGTCTGTCTCCGCGTGCGCGACCAGGGGTGCGGGATCGCTCCTCACCAGGTCGAAAAGATCTTCGAGCCATTTTTCACCACGAAAGAGGTCGGCAAGGGGACCGGGCTGGGGCTGGCCACGGTTTACGGCATCGTCAAGCAACACAAGGGGTGGATCAAGGTGGAGAGCCAGGTCGGGCGGGGGACTTGCTTCGAGGTTTATCTGCCGCATTCCAATGCAAAACAGGCGACGCCGCCGGCCATTCTCGAGATCGTGCCCACGGTGCAGGGGCACGAGACGATTCTGCTGGTGGAAGATGAGGATACCATTCGCGAGATGGCCCGGGATTTCCTCACCGTGCACGGCTACACGATCCTGGAGGCGAGCGACGGTCCCGCGGCGCTGGCGATCTGGGAGCGCGAGGGCGCGCGCATCGATTTATTGTTGACCGATCTCGTGATGCCGCACGGGCTGAGTGGCCAGGCGCTGGCGGCACAGCTGCAGGCGGAGCGACCGGAGCTGAAGGTGATTTATAGCAGCGGCTATAGTTTCGATCTTTTCGGCGCTGATTCGCTGCTGAATGCGGCGACAAATTTTTTGCAGAAGCCTTATCGGCTGAACGGCCTGGCGAAGATGATCCGGAGTTGTCTGGATGCGAGGGCGGGATGAGGGGCGGAAGATCCTTCGACTTCGCTCAGGATGACGGGACGGTCCTGCGCCTGGGCCCTCGGTGGATAGACGACGCAAGGGTATGAGACATGCGGTAAGATAAGAATTTGAAGGATCCACCCACACCGGGGATTTCTCCCCGGACCTTCCCCCTCGCGAACGCACTCGTTCTGTGCTTTGCCCTGCTCTGCACGATTCTCGCGGCCATCGCGGCCGAATCTTTCTTTAGCCTGCGCGCCATCGGCGAACTCAATGGACCGGTGCGGTCGACCACCACGGAGGCGACCGCGCTCCCCCGCCAGGTGAGCAAAAACCTGAGTGCGCAGCAGGCCGCCGTCTTCCGTCACCTCGCCGCGGCCGATTCCGCCAGGCGAGCGGGAGACGAAGAAGTCTTTGCGCGCCTGCAGCAGATGAATGGCAAGTCGCTGCTCCGCTACGCCCACTTCGTGGACAGCCCCCCCGAGGAGGTCCTCTACCACGCGGTCCGCGAGGCGCGGCAGCGCTACCTCGAGGCGACCGCGCAAGTGTTTGCCCTGAGCGATGGACAAAAAATAGCGGAAGCGACTGCGTCCGCCCTCGCGGTGCAGGTTCCGCTTTATGATCGGTATCAGGCAGCCGTCGGGGCTGTGCTCCGGATCGAGGAAGAGGAGGAGGCAGAGAATGCCGCGGCGACTACCCGGAAGATTGAGGCCTCGCGAAACCTGGGGGAGATCTTGATCGGCCTGGCGATTCTGGTGACGGTGGGATCGGGCGTGGCGGGCGTGCAAGTGATCCGCCGCCTCCGGCAGGATAAGAAAAGCCTTCGCACCGAAATGAGCGAGCGCGAGTTGGCTGAGGTGGCTTTGCGGGAGAGCGAAGCCCGCTACCGACTGCTGGTCGAACACTCGCCCGATGCGGTTTTCGTGGTTTGCGACATGAAGATCGTGTTCGCAAATCCGGCCACCCTGCGTCTGCTCGGCGCGACCAACGCGGGTCAGCTGATCGGGAAAAGCATCTACGACATCGTCCCGGCGGAGGAACACGCCGACGTGGAACGGCGGGCGATCGGCCTCATCGCGGGCGAGCCCGCGCCACTCACGGAGCGTCGCCTCTTTGGGCTCGACGGCTCGCCGATAGATGTGGAATCCACCGCCATCGGGGTCCTCTTCAAAGGGCAGCACGCTTTCCAAGTGACGGCGCGGGACAACCGGGAGCGCATGATCGCCGCCGCGAGATTACAGGCGCAGGAGAAACAGTTTCGCCTGCTTTTCGAGGATAACCCGAGCCCGATGTGGGTCTTCGATATCAAAACCCTCGGCATCCTGGCGGTGAACCAGGCTGCGATCGCCAACTATGGTTACTCTCGGGAGGAATTTCTCCGGCTCACCCTGCGCGACATCCGGCCGAGCCGAGGATGTCCCGGCCCTGATCGCGGCGGTCAGCGGGGAGAACGCGTCGATCAGCTTCGCGGGCGAATGGCGCCACCTGAAAAAGGACGGCACCATGATCACCGCCGCGGTTTATTCCAGCCCGACTATTTTCGAGGGGAAGGCGGCGCGGGTGACGGTGGCGCTGGATCGCACGGAGCAGGCGGAAGCCGAGCGCCGGCTGCGCGAAAGCGAAGCGAACCTGGCGTTCGCGCAGAGAGTGGCCGGGGTCGGGAGCTGGGAATATCGCTTCACCCCCGAGGGCGGGCTAAACCAGGCGAAACTAACCTGGTCGCAGGAAGCGTATCGCCTCTTCGGACTTTACCCGGAGGTTCCGATCTCGACCGAGACCTTCTTCCACGCGCTTCATCCCGACGACCGCGCTCGTTTCGCGAGCCACTTCGCGGCGTTCATGGACGATAAGACGCCCTTTAAGATCGACTTCCGGATCGTGCGCCCGGATGGGACGGAACGGGTCGTCTACGCGGTGGCGGAAAAGACTTTCCATCCGCAGACCGGCAAAATCACCAAAGTCATCGGGACACTCCTCGACCTCACGGAGCACCGGGCGATGGAAGAAAAGCTGCGCGAGGCGGATAAGAAATACCGGGCGATCTTCGAGAATGCCTCGGAAGGCATTTTCCAGAATACGATCGAGGGCGTTTTCATCTCCGCAAATCCGGCCCTGGCGCGGATGTTGGGCTTCGACAGCCCCGAGGAGCTGATCCGGGAACGCAACGACGTGGGGAGCCAGAGCTACGTCGATCCCGCAAAGCGACAGGAGTTCCAGCGGATCGTCGCGGAAAAAGGCTTCATCAACGATTTCGTGTATGAAGTGCGACGCAAAGACGGGACCACGATCTGCGTTTCCGAAAATGCCCGCATCGTCCGCGACGATGCCGGGCAGGTCCTTTACTACGAGGGAAGCGCGCAGGATATCACCGAGCGCCGCCGCGTGGAGACGGCCCTGGTGGAATCGGAACGCTTCCTCCAATCCACGCTCGATGCGCTCTCTTCCCACATCGCCATCCTCGATGAAGAGGGAACGATCGTGGAGGTCAACGGCGCCTGGGATCGCTTTGCCAGCGGCAATCAATTCAGCGGTAGCCGCCGCGGAGTGGGCGATAATTACCTGACCGTCTGCGATGCCGCGGCCGGCAATTTCTCGACGGAAGCACCGGTCGTAGCCGCCGGCATCCGCGACATCATCGCGGGCCGGCGCACGGCCTTCGAACTGGAATATCCCTGCCACAGCCCCCGGGAGCGGCGTTGGTTTACGGTGCGCGTCACCCGTTTCGAAGGCGAAGCGTCGGTGCGGGTGGTGGTGGCCCATGAGAACATCACGGCGCGCAAGAGAATCGAGAGCGAGCTGCAACGGCAGCAAAGCGAGCTCCGGGTTCTCTTCGATCTCATGCCGGCCATGATCTGGTTCAAAGACGCGAGCAATGGAATCCTGCGCGTGAACAAGCGCGTCGCGGACGCTGTCGGTAAAACCATCGAGGAGATCGAGGGCCAGCCCTCTTCCGTCATTTATCCGGAAGAGGCTGCGAAGTATTACCAGGATGATCTCAAGGTGATCCAGTCGAGGGTGCCGCAGCTTGGCATCGTCGAAAAGGTCCAGGGATTCGAAGGGAACGATCTGTGGGTTCAGACGGACAAGGTTCCGGTTTTTGACGCCTTCGGAAAGGTGATTGGGATCGTCGTGATGGCCCAGGACATCACCCTACGGAGAAAGGCGGAAGAGACGCTGCGCCTGCTCAACTCCGCCGTGCTGCAATCCAACGAGGCGATCCTGATCACCGACGCGGAACTCGATCTTCCGGGGCCGCGCATTGTTTTCGCCAATCCCGCTTTCACCGCGATGACCGGCTACACCGCGGCTGAAGTCCTGGGCAAAACCCCGCGCATTCTGCAAGGTCCGCGGACCGACCGGGCGGTGCTCGCCCGGCTGCGCCAGGAATTGGCGGAGGGCAAAGTGTTCAAGGGCGAAACGATCAATTACCGCAAGGATGGAACGGCCTTTGACCTCGAGTGGCAGATCGCGCCGATCCGGGATGCGAACGAAAAGATTACTCATTTCGTCGCGCTGGAACGGGACATCACGGCCCGCCGGCTAGCGGAGCAAGAGATGGCGCGCTTTTCGGCGATCATGAAAACCACGACCGATTTTGTGGGCGTGGCGGATGGCACTGGACGCGTCCTCTATATGAACAGCGCCGGGCGCAAGATGGTCGGTTTCGGAGAAGATGAGGACCTCACTGGGTCGAACATCGCCGAGCACGTCGCTCCATCTCAGATGTCACGCCTAATGGGGGATGTCATACCCGCTGCCGTGCGGGATGGAGTGTGGAGCGGTGAAAACATTTTCGTCGACCGCCAGGGGCGGGAAATCCCGATTTCTCAGGTGATCGTGACCCGTCAGACGCCGACCGGGGAGATCGAATTCATCGCGACCACGGCGCAGGACCTGACGGAACGCAAGAAAGCCGACGCGGCGCTGGAAGAAGCAAATCGCCTGCTGCGCGACGCCTCCCGGCAGGCGGGCATGGCAGAAGTCGCCACCAGCGTGCTGCACAACGTGGGCAACGTGCTCAACAGCGTGAACGTCTCCTGCTCCGTGATCTCGGATAAGGTTCGCGGTTCCCGCATCAGTGGAGTGGGCCGGACGGCGGAGGCGCTCCGGACGCACGCGGGCGACCTGGGAGCATTTTTCACCACCGACCCGGTGGGCCGGAAACTGCCCGACTACCTCGGCAAGCTCGCCCTCCATCTCTCCGGCGAACAGTCGGATATCATCGGAGAGCTGCAGCTGCTCAGCCAGAACATCGAACACATCAAGGACATCGTCGCCGTCCAGCAGAACCATGCCAGGGACGTGTGCGGCGCCTGGGAGACCTTGCCGCTCGAAGGGCTGATGGAAGATGCGCTGCGCATAAATGCCGCGGCTTTGATCCGCCACCGGATCGAAGTCGTCCGCGAATACGGTGAGGGGCCCGCCTTCCCCTTGGACAAACACAAGGTGGTGCAGATTCTGGTCAACCTGGTGCGCAACGCCAAGCACGCCCTGAACGACGGCGGCGCCGAGGAGAAGCGCCTGGTCGTGCGGATCGCCCGGCACAACGGCAGTGTCGCGGTCAGCGTGAGCGACAACGGCATCGGCATCGCGCCGGAAAACACGATCCGGATTTTCTCCCACGGCTTCACGACGAAGAAAGATGGCCACGGCTTCGGCCTGCACAGCGGCGTGCTCGCCGCGCAGGAAATGGGCGGCTCTTTGGTGGTCCAGAGCGATGGTGTCGGGAAAGGCGCGACCTTCACCCTCGAGCTTCCGGTCAGCCGCCACGGCAGGAATTGACTATGCAAACCCCACCGGCTCCTTCCGCTCACCCGCGGCCCACGATCGACGATCTGGAGAAGAATCACCGGATTCTCGTGGTCGACGACAACGAGTTGATCCACGCCGATTTTCGAAAAATCCTCGGCGGAAACGCCGCTGATCAGGCTTTTGCGGTGGAGGAAGCGGAGACCTTCGGAAGCGTCTCCGCCGTGAAGTGTGCGGGTGCGGTTCGAGCTGGATTTCGCCTTTCAGGGCGAGGAGGCGCTGGCGCGGGTGCAGGCGGCCGTGGCGGCGGATCGCCGTTACGCGATGGTCTTCATGGATGTGCGGATGCCGCCGGGCTGGGATGGCATTGAGACCACCCGGAGGCTTTGGGAAGTCGATGACGATCTGCAGATCGTCATCTGCACGGCCTACTCCGATTATTCCTGGGAAAAGATGATGGGCCTGCTCAGCTCTCCCGAGCGGCTGCTGATCCTGAAAAAACCTTTCGACACCATCGAGGTGGTGCAGATCGCGCACGCGCTGACCGAGAAGTGGTCGCTTCTGCAGGCCGCACGGATCAACACCGCAGCGCTGGAGGGCGCGGTCGCGGACCGCACCTACGAGCTGCAGGGCATCAATGCCCTGCTGGAAGGGGAAATCGCCGTGCGCCAGCAGGCCGAGGAGAGCGCCAAAGAAGGGGAGCGGGAACAACGGCAACTCAGCGCGCAACTGGAACTCGAGCGCGCCCGGCTGGCCCAGAGCGAAGCGGCCCTGGCCCTGGCGCAGGGTGTGGCCCATCTCGGAAGCTGGGAGATGGATCTCACTGACCTGGAGAAGCTGGATGGCAATCCGCTTCGCTGGTCTGATGAGACTTATCGGATCTTCGGATGCGAACCGGGCGTGACCGAGGTCAACAACAAGCTCTTCTTCAGTTTTGTTGATCTGGAAGACCGGGAAAGCGTGAGGGCCGGGATGGCTGACTTATTGCGGACGGGTGCACCGTATAGCGTCGATCACGGGATCGTCCTCTCCGACGGTCGGGAGCGCTGCGTGCATGAAGAAGCCCGGCTGATCTTCGAGGGCGGATCCAAACGTCCCGTGAAAATCGCCGGAACCGTCCAGGATATCACGGAGCGCAAACGCGCTGAAGAGGTGCTGCACGAGAGCGAAGGACGTTTCCGTTTCCTGAGCGAACTGGGCGACGTCACCCGGCCGCTTTCGAGACCGGCTGAGATCATGGCCAAAGTCGCGCAAATGTTTGGGGAATACCTGCAGGTCTCGCGCTGCGCCTACGCCGAGATCGCGGCCGACGAAGATCATTTCACGGTTCTGGGTGACTACGCGAAGGGATGCGCCAGCATCGTCGGCGAGTTCCGCCTCTCCGACTTCGGCCAACGCACGCATTCAGAATTGGCCGCTGGTCGCATGGTCACACTGAGCGATGTGGACACCGAATTGTTACCGGCCGATGGCGCGGATGCTTTCAACGCCATGCAGGTCAAAGCGATGATCGCCTGCCCTCTGTTCAAGAGCGACAAACTGGTGGCGGCTATGGCCGTGCACCACCTGGCGCCGCGGCAATGGACCGAAAACGAACTCGCGCTCGTCCAGGAAGTCGTCGAGCGCTGCTGGGCGATCATGGAACGCGCGCGGGCCGAGATCGTCCTGCGGGAGAGCGAGGAACACCTGAGACTGATCATCGCCGCATCCCACGACGGCATCTGGGAACACGATTATATCACAGGCGCCGTCACCTGGTCGGATCGCATGTTTGAGATGCTCGGGCTGGAGCGGGGTTCCTTCGTTCCCAGCGCGGAGGCTTTCGGCGCCCTGCTCCATCCGGATGAGCGCGCCGCCTTCGTCGCGTCCGTCCGCGAGCACCGGGAAACAGGGGTCCGCTTCGAATCTCACAACCGGATCCTCCTGCGGGATGGGACCTACGGGCAATTTCTCGGGCGCGGGCAAGGGGTCCTCAACTCTGCGGGCAAGCCGATCCGGATGATCGGTTCGCTCACGGACCTGACCAGTCTGCTCGCGGCCGAGGCGACCTTGCTGGAACAGGCGGAACTCCTCAACCTCGCGCACGACGCCATCATGGTGCGCGACATGAAAGGGCAGGTGCAGTTCTGGAATCACGGCGCGGAACTGCTTTACGGCTGGACTTCCGAAGAGGTGCACGGCCGGTTGACGAGCGAATTTCTCCATCACGAGGAACCCGAAGTCGTGCTCGCGGCGAAACGCACCCTTCGTGAAACCGGCTTCTGGTCCGGCGAGTGTAATCACCTCACCAAAGCCGGCGGCACGGTCGTCGTGCGCAGTCGCTGGACCCTGGTGCGCGACGAACACGGCGAGCCGAAATCCAATCTCGTCATCAACACCGACATCACCGAACAAAAGAAGATGGAGGAACAATTCCTCCGGGCCCAGCGCCTTGAAAGCATCGGCACTCTCGCCAGCGGCGTGGCGCACGACCTGAACAACATTCTGGCGCCGATCATGATGGCCACCCCCATCCTCCGTGGGGAGATCGACGCGGCTGAACGCGATCGATTCCTCGACATCGTGGAATCCAGCGCCTACCGCGGGGCGGCTATCATCAAACAGGTGCTCACCTTTGCCCGTGGGACGGATGGTGACCACATCCTGCTGCAACCGATCTATGTGCTGGAGGAAGTGGGTAAGATTGCCCAGGAGACCTTCCCCAAATCGATCACCCTCGTCACGAGCTACAACGAGGACATCCGTTCGCTGGAAGCGGACCCAACGCAGCTTCACCAGGTCCTGCTCAATCTCTGCATCAATGCGCGGGACGCGATGCCGCATGGCGGAGAGTTACGTTTGCGGGCCGAAAATGTAGACATCGATGAGCACTACGCGGCGATGACTCCCGGCGCCAGGGTCGGGCCCTATGTCGCGCTGGAAGTTACCGATAGCGGCAACGGGATTTCCAAAGAAGTCGCCGATAAGATATTCGATCCGTTCTTTACCACCAAAGGGATCGGCCATGGCACGGGCCTGGGACTTTCAACCGTCGCGGGCATCGTCAAGAGCCATGGAGGCTTCGTCCAGGTCTCGAGCGAACCGGGACATACCAGCTTTAAGGTCTTTCTGCCGGCTGTGGTTACTCCGACACTCTCCGATGGCCTGCACTCGGACGCGCCCATTCCCCGTGGTAACGGCGAGATCATTCTCCTGGTCGATGATGAACCCGCGATCCTCAAAGTGGCCCAGGTCATCCTGGAAGAGCAGGGCTACAAAGTGCTCGTAGCCGAGGATGGCCCCGGCGCCCTGGCCATCTTCAGCCAGCTGGCCGGGAAGATATCTGTCGTCGTCGTCGACCTGGCGATGCCGGGAATGGATGGCCTAACTCTCATCGGGATTCTTCGCCGCATCGAGAAAGGGATAAAAATCATCGTCTCCAGCGGACACATCGATGAGTCTGACCCGGGCTTGCTCCGGATGGTCAAGGTCGAGGACCGGCTAACCAAGCCCTATGTCTCGCGCGACCTGCTCTTGAAGCTGGATCATATCCTGCACGGCGTGATGCAGGATGCCGCGTAGGTGGATTGACGGGGACGCGGAGCGCGGGTTACCTGCCTGCGGATAGCGGAATGAACGAGTTCGACCTTCTCAACCTGGCGCGCGGCTGCGGGCAAAGCATCAGCAGCGATTTCGCGCAGGTGATTACGATCACTTTCGCGATGGTGGTGGCGATCTACTACTTCCTGCACCAGGCAGGAATTCGGATGAAGCTCTTCGCGTTCACGATCTATACCTGCGGGATGCTGGCTTATTTCGGGATGATGGTCATGGAATCAAACGTCGGGGTGGGGGCGGTGACGGCTTTGCAGGCGATCCCGGAGGCGGCGCGCTCGCTGCCGACGGCGCATTATCTCGGGGTGCGCGGCAGCTGGGTGGGAATCGCTTCCTCGGCCCTGCTGAATCTCGTTTTTTGGATTCTCTGGCTGGGGACCGGTTACCTGCTTTTCTTTTGGCGCAAGCCGGCGGAGGTCGCGCCGGTCAGCCGCCGCGCCAGCTGATGGAAATTTAATTTTTCAGCGCGCAGCGAAGTGGCTAGTGTCGCTGCACCGTGAAACGCTTTCTTCCGTTCGTCATCATCGCGGTCGTCGCGCTCGTAACGGCGGGGGTCGCGGCGATGGTTTACCACGCGAAAACGGACGTCGCGCCCGCTCCAGTGGCAGCGGTGGCGGCCGGGGCCAACCCTTCGGCCACGCCGGCCCCCGAAAATCCCGCCCATGCGCGGGGCCCGCGCGATGCGCCGGTAACGCTGGAGATTTATGGGGATTTCCAGTGCCCGCCGTGCGCGCTGGTCTCGAAAGGGATCGACGAGTTGCAGCAGCAGTATCAGGGCAAAATCCGCATCGTTTTCCATGAGTTCCCGCTCGAGATGCACAAACACGCGAAGGAGGCAGCGTTGGCCGCGGAGGCGGCGGCGATTCAGGGCAAATTCTGGGAGATGCACGATGAGCTCTACGAAAATCAGCCGAGCTGGGCCGAGGCGGCCAAAGTCCACCCGCTCTTCGACTCCTACGCCGAAGCGATCGGGCTCGATGTCGCGCGCTTCCGCGCCGACCGCATCGCGCCCGACGTGCGGTTGCGGGTGATCACGGAGACAGAGGCGGGCGACCGGCGGGGAGTGAAAAGCACGCCCACCCTTTTCCTGAACGGAGCGCAGATGCGCAAGGGTATCACCAGGGAAGAGTTGGAAAAGAAGATCGTCGCGGCTTTTCCGGTGAAGAAGAATTCCTGACCATGGCGAGGGTGTGCCGAAAGTTTGGTCGGATTCCGGTTAAAGTACGGCCCTTCTTACTATTGGCTGTGGCGCTGGCCTGCTTCGGCGCGTTGGCCCAGGCCGGATCTCCGCGGATGATTGGCCGTTGGAAGGTGGAAGTTGCTTTCGCGAATGGGGAACGCCGCGTTGTGGGATTTGAAGCGCGAGAGGCGGGTGAGGGCTCCTTCCGATTGCTCGATCCGCAAGCGAAGTTCTGGACCACGGCTACTCCCTCCAAGGCGAAGTGGACGCAGGGGGATGGGAACTCTGTGACGTTTTCCGGCCCGATCGAATTTCCGCTGGGGAACGTGGGACGCGACCCGGGAACGCTGGTCTTCACGGGAAAGCTGGGAACGGACGACTCGGTCTCGGGGGAGGTGGTTTTTTCCCCGCTCAGCGGCGAGCAACCGCCGAAGCACGGCACTTTCAAAGCCGCCCGAGTGGCAGGCGAATAAGAGGCGGCCGAGGTCGCCCGCAATCGCCTGCGAAGCGAACATTACAGAAAAGTTAGGGTAAAAGGCGTGACACCAGAATTTTCGATCAATAGCCTCCAAAAACTGCAAACGCGACAACCGCCTTTGCCTAATCCACACGCAATGAAAGAATAATGAAACAGAAATCCAAATCACCATCAGCCTTCGTTAATCGGCGGGTCTCACTTGGCCTGCTTTTCGTCTTCGCTGCCGCCTTCGTGGCGGTGCTTGGAATCGGACAGTTCTCTGCCCAGGCAGAGGAAGAACAACCCACCACGGTTAAGTCCTCCGATCCGCTTATCCCGCCGGGTTTTGACTGCGCGCAGTTCCGCGCGCTCGCACTCGATAAGCAGGAAAACCTGCGCGCTGGAGCAATCTCCATTTTCTGCGGCCAGGCTCAGGGGGGCTCGCCGACTAACTTCGGCAATACGTCCCAGCTCGTGCAGGAGATGTTGGCCCCTCTCCTCGGTGGCGCCGATGTCGACCTGATCACCGGCGGCGAGACGATCACTCATCCGACGCAGTCCGAGACCTACACGACATCCAACCCGGATAACCCGAACCAGGTCTTCGTGGCCTATAACGATTCCCGCACTGCATCGGGCAACTACTCCGGCGGGTCATACTCCTTGGATGGTGGCGCGACCTTTACCCGGTTGACTCCCAACCCGTTCTCGACGGGCCACGGGACGAACTTCGGCGACCCGGTCGCTCTCTACCAGAAAAAGACCGGCACCTTGTACACGGTCTGGCTCGCGACCGCCTGCGGCGGACAGGGCCTCGGCGCCTGGACCTCCACGGACGGCGGCGTCACCTGGTCGGTCGGTGCCTGCATTCATAATGGCAGCTCCGATGACCGTGAGTCCGGTTGGGTCGATAACGATCCGTCCAGCCCGTTCTACGGACGCCTCTATATCTCCTGGAACGATTTCAACGTGGGCGGCGGCGCCTTGTTCGTCACCTTCTCCGATAACGGCACCACCTGGACAAAGACCCAGGTCACCAGCGGCAGCCCGTTCATTCGCGACGTCCAGATCACGGGTGATCTCGCAGGTAACGGCAACGTCTATCTCGCCGGCATGAACGAAGGTGGCGGTTTCTTCCCGCACACCAACAACAACCTCATCTACAAGTCCACCAATGGAGGTGCGAGCTTCACGAACACCTACACGGGCCCGGGCTTCCCAGGACCGGGCGTGACCTCGGTCGGCTACTTCGCCTGCATGTTTAACGACGCTGGCGGCTTCTGGCGGCATGAAGGCTGGGGCCAACCGGCTGCGTTCAATGACGTCGTTCATCTGGTCTATTCCCAGAAGGGCGCCGGCACTGATGCGGGCGATGTCTATTACATCCGGTCCAATGATGGCGGCGTCACCTTTGGTGCGCCCTTCAAGTTGAACACCGACACGACGACCCGTCCGCAGTGGCAGACCAACATCTCGGCCAGCCCGAACGGCACCCTCCTGGCGACGTGGTATGACGGACGCGACAATGCGGTCTGCACCAAGGGTAACCCGTCGGTTCCGTGCTATGCGATGTATTCCCGCAAATCCATGGACAACGGTCTGACCTGGGCGGCGGACGAGATGCTCTCGGACGTGCAGAGCCCGCTTCCTGGTCAACCCGACAGCACCGTGCAATCGGTCTATGCCGGCGATTACGACTACGGCACGGCCACGGCTACGAAGCATTACACCTCGTGGACCGACGGTCGGGTGGCGATCAGTGGCCAGTCCCAGCAGGATGCCTTCACCGACAGTGAGTCGGCGGGCGGTGGCGGCGGCGGCGACATCACCCTCTCTGCGCGTTCGAAGTCACTGGCAAATAAATCACGCGTCACGCTCAAGTGGACGCCAGCGGACGGCGGCACGATCAACGTCCTCCAAGATGGTGTCATCGTTCAAACGACCCAGGACGATGGCAGAACCTTGGTGAACCTGAGCACCTCGACCGGGACATTCACCTACCAGGTGTGTGAAACGGAATCGGGCGGCACTTGCTCGAACGAAGTGCAGGTCACGCTTCACTGAGGCGGAACTAAGTAATCCCCGGGAGCCGTCCGACGGCTCCCGGGAAACCTGCGAGGCAACTCGCAAACGCGAGGGCATCCTGCGGAAACGCAGGGTGCCCTTTGTGTTTTGGCGCACCCTCTCCCAAGGGGTGATGGCGCTGTCTCCGCGCATCGCACGCGGGCGCGCGGAACGGCTTTAGTGAACCGGCTAATAAGTATCACCGCGGCTCGCCACCCCTCGGTGAACTTTGTGAGCGGAATAGGTTGACACGATTCTGCGCTTCTGGGACGACTGACGCATGAAACTAGCTCGTCTGTACGCTCGCCATCAGCACACTCGGAATTATTCTCATTATTCTCCTTATCCTGGCGCTCGGCGGCGGCGGCTGGGCCGGTGGCGGATATTACTACGGCCCCGGTGGACTGCTCCTGGTCATCCTGATCATCCTGCTCGTGATGGGCCGGTTGTAAGACCATCAACGCCGGAAGTTCGGCGCAGCATAAGTCATTCGGCAGGCGCGTCATTATCGGGCGCCGATCATCGCCTGGCTGCGACTGCCAGGCCTACCCGAGCGGCAGAAGAATTCTGCCGCCTGCCGATGACATATGCCCGGCCGGCGCCGGCGACCATCTCCAAGCCTGAGCTAGCGCCGGGCGCTGGTCCTAGGCTGGCGGTCGATCGCGGACATTCGGTGAGGCTGATGACGGCCATACTCAGCCAGGTGTCGCGACTCGTCGTCCATCAGTTTCGATTTTGGTTCGGCGAGGGAAAGCGCCTGTTTCTCGGTCGCGACGGCCTTCTGGTAATCACCTTGCTCCGCGTAGGTCGCGGCGAGGGTATCGATAAGGCTCGAATCTTTCCCGGCGGTGAGGGCGCATGCTTCCTCCGCATCCCGCACCGCCTGGTCCGCATTGCGTAACTCCTTCAGCGGCGAGGTGGCAAAGAGCCAGGCCCGGTTATTCAGCGCCTGCGCTCTCGCTTTGTCACCCCGGGCGCGGGCGACATCACGGTTGGCTTGCTCGGCGGCTTTCTGCACCGCTTCCGCCGAGAACCGCAGGGGCTCGGCGTAGATTCTTTTCCGCAGCTCATTGACGGGGGCCAGCAGCAGCTCGTTCGGCCGCGTCTTGATGACCGTATTAATGTCGGCCAGGCTCTCGGTATCGCGCCCCAGATAGTAATAAGCGATCGCGCGCACGGTGTAAGGCCGGACACGGGTGGGCATGAGTCGCATCACGGCGGTGCAATCCTGCACGGCCTTTGCCCATTCCCGGCTCTCGAGATATTGCTCCGCGCGATACTGATAGGTTCGCCAATCGGCGGGATTCGCCTGAATGCCGCCGGTCAGGTGGCGAATCGCTTCCTGCGTCTTATGACTCTCCGCCGCAAGGAGGCCGTTATAGATATAGGGATTGGCGGCGTCTTTCTTGGGCGGACTGGCTGTCGGGACCGCGCCTTCCGCACCGAAGGGAAACAACAGAGACAAAGACAAAACCAAACTCAGAGCTTTCATCGGGTATGAGGATGATTCTCGTTTACAAGAGCGGAAGTGTCTTTGGCGAGCTTTTCGCTTTCCCGCGCCAACATCCGACTCACCGGAGCAGGCCTTCCGGAAACCGCGCCCCGTGTTCCCGCGCGAGAATCCGCTGCGCGCGCCGGCGAAGCACTACGTCCGGGTGCGCGGGGTTCCAGCCCTTCGGGTTCGGCAACACTGCGGCCAGCAGTGCCGATTGCTCGCGCGATAGCCCGCGCGCCTTCACCCCAAAGTAAGACTCCGACGCCGCCTCCACGCCGTAGATCCCGCGCCCCATCTCGATCACATTCGCGTAGAGCTCGAGGATGCGCCGCTTCGGCAGCAGCAGCTTCCATCCAGACGGTGTAGTAAGACTCCAGTCCTTTCCGGATCCACGAGCGCCCCTGCCAGAGAAAGATTGAGCGCGCACATTGATTCGTGATCGTCGACGCACCGCGGACCGGTTTCCCCGTCCGTTCGGCCTTTGCCAGCGCGAGGTCGATCTCCTTCCAGTCAAAGCCATCGTGCTGGAAAAATCGCTCGTCCTCCGAGATCCAGAGATGCTTGAGGAACATCGTCGGCATCTGCCCGAGATCGACCCAGCGATAACGAAGCGGCGACCGCGTCCCGCGCGCAAACAACCCGTCGCCCTGCTCGAGCAGCATCGGCAAAGTCCGCGGCGGATTCACGAACCGAACGAGCGCCACCTGCAGTCCCGGGACAAGGAGCAAAAGTACGAGCACGATCAGCACCCACTTCCAGCGCAAAGCCGGGCGGCGCCTTTTCGCTTTAAAGGTTTTGTTTGGTGGCGCCATGGCGTGGTCGTTCCAGCGCTCGCTATGATGCCTCTTCGCTTCGGGGGGCAAAGGTTACCACTGCCTAGCGGTCTAGCCCTCGGCGAAGTAGAAGATGAGCAGCGCGACGGCGAGCAGGAAGAGAACGAGGAAGGCAATCTTGAGCCAGCTCTTTGGATACTTCCCCGCGAGAGCGCCCGTGACTCCGTTGGCAACGATGCGGTAAGTGGTGCCGCTGTATTGGTAATTTAGGAGCCATACGGGCAGCAGGACATGCTTGAAGGTCTGGCCGCTGTAGTCGGCCGCCACCTGCAGGTTCCGCTGGGTGTCGCCCGGCACCTGCGCGGCGCAGAGTTTTCTTAGCTTCGTGTCCATCAGCTCGCGCGAGTTCTGCGCCGCGGCTACGAGATCGATCTGGTATTGTTCGACCACCCAGCCGGAAACGTAACCGGCGTCATAAGGCGCCAGGTCTTTGGTCGGAAAAGGTTCAACGCCGCGAAGTAACTCCGGCGGCACCCCGCGCGAGGCCGGGACCAGCTCGTCATCGAAGAAATGCTCCAGCGCGCCGCTGGCGTCTTCCCAGCGGACCTGCTGCACCTGGCGGGTCTGAGAGTTACCCTTGGAGTCAGTGTAACTCTCGGTCGTGTAGTAATAATAACCGGCTTCCGCAATCCATTGCGCGGCGACCTGCGCATCAAAGGTCCAGTAAGGGAGATAGAGCCCATGAATGGTATCGGTAAAGGCGCGGGTCTTGAACCGGTTCGGCGCAAACCAGCGGCTGCGATACCAGTCATGCACCTTCTCGCGGACCTGCGACTGAGTGAGTTGAAAGGGAAGGACGCTCTCCGGCCGGATCGGCGCCTTGGTTTCCTCATAAGGAACCAGCGCGGGCGAGCCGCAAAAATCACAGGTCTGCGCGACCCGATCGGGTTTGAAAACGGAGATTGCCTGGCAGCTCTGGCACTTCACGGCGCGCGTCTCGGTTTGCCACCCGCGATCTTCCTGCGGGACGGCGCGGAGCGCTTCCGCGAGGTCGTGCTCCGGCACCGCGCCCTTGTCCGGCGCGGGCGGCTGCATCGGCGAAACCGTGCCGCAGAAAGGGCAGACCAACGCCTGCTTCGCGGGCGACCACTCCGCCGCGCCGCCGCAGGAGGGACATTCGAAACGCTCGCGGGCGGTGACTTCCGCCATGGGTCAGCTCTGCAGAAATTCGTTCAACGACGCGCGCGTGATCCGGTAGGTGGAGCCGATCTTCTTCCCCTTCAGGTCGCCGCTTTCCAGGCTCTGCATCACGTCGGCTTCGCTCACGCCTAACGACTCCGCGGCCTGCGCGGGCGAGAGGAGTTCCGGCATCGCCGAAGCAACCGGCGCGGCGGCGCCCGGAGTGGCCGGACTGCCCGAGGGCGCGGTCGATTGCAGGGAATTCTGCTGCTGCATGATCTGGTTTGCCATCGCCAGCCCGACCGCCATCTCGGTCGCGACGCCGCCGGCGCTGCCGCCTTTTTCCATCCCCTGCGCCATCTGGAATTTCACGTAGTCATTCAGGTTCCCGACCGCGGCCATGCTCGAGCGTTTGTCGATCGCCTGCTCCACTTCCGGCGGCACGGAGACGTTCTCGAGCACGAAACTCGCGAGCTCGATCCCATACTTCGCCTGGATGATCGGATTAATCAGCGGCAACAACGCTTCGCCGAGTTCCTGGTAGCGGGTCGCGACATCGAGCACCGGGATTTTCGCGCTCGCGATTGCATCACTGAAGATGCTCACGATCCGTGAACGCATCGTCTCGGTGAACTCATCGAGCCGAAAATTGCGATCGGAGCCGGCCACTTCCTTGAGCATCAACTTCGGATCGCTCACCCGGAAATCATAGGTGCCAAACGCGCGCACCCGCACGATCCCGAAATCCTGGTCGCGCAGCATGATCGGGTTCGGCGTGCCCCATTTGTTCCCGGTAAAAAGCCGGGTCGTGACGAAATAAACATCCGCCTTGAAGGGCGACTCGAAGCCATACTTCCACGACTTCAACGTGGTCAGGATCGGAATGTTATCGGTCGTCAGGCTGTGTTTTCCCGGCCCGAAGGTGTCGCCGAATTCACCGAGATAAACGAACTGCGCGACCTGCGATTCGCGCACGATCAACTGCGCGCCGCGCTTGATCTCCGCGTCGTTGTCCTCGAACCGGAACGAGATCGTATCGCGCGAATCGTCGGTCCACTCGATGATCTCGATCGCCTGGCCGCGGATGAAATTCAGGATGCCCATGGCCGGAATCTAGCGGGCTCGCGCGAAACGAAAAGCGGATTGCGCGCGCCGGGCGGGAAAGTCGGGACGCGCTTTCCACGCGTGGCGCACGATTCCTATCGCCGCCCTCTCTTTCCCCCGGCGGCGCAACCAAACCAACAGACTCGAAAGGAAATTTATGCCGAAGATCAAACGTCCAAGAAACAACACCGCGACGGGAAAAATACGAAGAGCTCGCGCCCGATATCTCCGAGATGGATGGAACGACCCTCACTTCAAATCAGGGCGCGCCCATCAACGACACGAACAACACGCTCAAGGCGGGCGAACGCGGGCCATCGCTGCTCGAGGATTTCCTCATGCGCGAGAAGATCACGCATTTCGACCACGAGCGGATCCCGGAGCGCGCGGTGCATGCGCGGGGCGTCGCGGCGCACGGTTATTTCCAGGCCTATAAGAATCATTCCGAGCTGACGAAGGCTGGTTTCCTGAACGACCCTGCGCGGCAGACGCCGGTCTTCCTTCGTTTCTCCACCGTCGCCGGCTCCCGCGGCTCGAGCGATCTGGCCCGCGACGTCCGCGGCTTCGCGATCAAGTTTTACACCGACGAAGGCGTCTTCGACATGGTCGGGAACAATATCCCGGTCTTCTTCATCCAGGACGCGATCAAGTTTCCCGATCTCATCCACGCGGTGAAACCCGAGCCGCATAACGAAATTCCGCAGGCGGCCTCAGCGCACGATACCTTCTACGACTTCATCTCGCTCTCGCCGGAAACCTTTCACATGCTCATGTGGGTGATGTCCGACCGCGCAATCCCGCGCAGCCTGCGGATGATCGAAGGCTTCGGCATTCACACCTTTCGTTTCATCAACGCGGCGGGTAAGTCGCGCTTCGTGAAGTTCCATTTCAAGCCGAAGCTCGGGATGCATTCCGTCCTCTGGAGCGAAGCGCAGCAGATCTCCGGCAAGGACCAGGACTTTCATCGTCGTGACCTCTGGGAGGCGATCGAGGCGGGCGATTTTCCGGAGTGGGAATTCGGCGTCCAAGTCGTGGAAGAGAAGGATGAACATAAGTTCGATTTTGACCTGCTCGATCCGACCAAGCTGATTCCGGAAGAACTGGTTCCGATCACGCCGTTAGGCAAACTCGTCCTTAATCGGAATCCCGATAACTACTTCGCGGAAACCGAACAGGTCGCGTTTCATCCAGGCCATCTCGTTAGCGGGATCGACTTCAGTAATGACCCGCTCCTGCAGGGCCGGCTCTTCAGTTACACCGATACCCAGCTGACCCGTCTGGGAGGACCTAACTTCGCGCAGATCCCGATCAATCGCCCGACCTGCCCAATGCACAACAACCAGCGCGACGGTCATATGCAGCAGATCGTGAATCGCGGCGAGACGAGTTACTTCCCGAACGCGATCAGTGGTGGCTGTCCCATGCAGGCGAAGGAAGACATGGGCGGGTTCGTTAGTTACATGGAGAAAATGCAGGGCGCGAAAGTGCGCGGAAAGACCGATAAGTTCTTCGATCATTTCAGCCAGGCCGCGCTCTTTTTCCAGAGTCAGGCGCCGCACGAGCAACAGCACATCATCGACGCGCTCACCTTCGAGCTCGGGAATGTCACTCGCCCCGCGATCGTCGAGCGGATGCTCGGGATGCTGAACAAGGTTGATAAGGGCCTCGCCGACGGCATCGCCAAGGGTCTTGGGATGAAAGTTCCGAACTCGGTGGAAGGCCGCGTCAACCAGGCAGTCGGCGCCGATGCCGGGAAGAACACCGAGTCGAAGCCGATGAAGAACACCTACGGCACCTCGCCCGCGCTCAGCATGATGAACACGGTGAAGGACACGATCCAGACCCGGCGCATCGCCTTCCTCGTCGCCGACGGCGTGAACGAGGGCGACCTCAACGCGATGAAGAAAACCCTAACGAATGCAGGAGCGATGGTGAAGATCATCGCCCCGCACGGCGGTAGCGTGCGGAGCGCGAACGGGAGCGAGATCAAGGTTGACATGAGTCTGCTGAACGCGGCCTCCGTGCTTTTTGACGGCACCTATGTGCCGGGTGGCGCGAAGAGCGCGGCGACGCTGGTGGCCGATGCGCGGGCGATCCATTTCGTGAACGAGACCTACAAACATTGCAAGGCGCTTGCGGCCACCGGAGAAGGTGGCGATGTGCTCCACGCCTCGGCGATCGACTTCGAGCACAACGCTGCCCAGAACGACTTCGCGCTGCTCGCTGACGAGAAGGCCGACGTCGGCAAAGTCGCGAAAAAGTTCATCAAGGCCATCGCCCAGCATCGCAACTGGGATCGCGAACAATTCGCGAAAGCCATCCCGGCTTAGGTCAGGAAAGTCATGCCGGAGTGCGGACGCGGGTCCGTGCTCCGGCGACCACCTGGGGTCGCCAAGTATCGTTAGGCATGGCATTGTTCGCGTGAAGAAATTCCAGGTCGTTCTCCTTTGCGTCATCGCCGCGTGCAGTTACGGCGTCATCCACGATCAGATCACAGTGCGGGTCTGCCTGGAATATTTCACCGTGGCGCATCCGCCTCTTTTTCCGACCAGCTCCCCGACGCTGCTTGCGCTTTGCTGGGGGGTGGCGGCGACGATCGGGCTGAGCGTGGTCTTTGGCCTGGTGCTCGCGCTCGTCTCGCAATCCGGCAGCGCGCCGCCGATCCCGCCAGATCGTTTGGTCCTCCCGATCCTTCTTCTCCTTACGGTGATGGGAACCTGCGCCCTCCTCGCGGCTCTGCTCGGCTACCAACTGTCGCAACGCCAGCTCGTCTTTATGCCGCCGAGCCTGGCCAGAGCTATACCCGTTAGGCTGCACGATCGCTTTCTCGCGGTCTGGTGCGCGCACCTGGCCAGCTACTTCGTGGGCCTGACCGGCGCATCGTTCCTCTGTTTCCGCATCTGGCGCGCCCGGGGCCGGCCAGCTGTGTTGTCACTCTTCCCGCGGAACCGGATGCAAGCCGCGCGTGCCCTCGTGCTGGCCGCGATCACCCTCTACGTGGTCTGGCACCGCTTCGGAAAGTGACCCGCGCCTAACGAGTCTCCTGCACCAGATGACGGACGACTCTTTCCAAGCCCGAGACCACGCGGGCCGTGCTGTCGTAATCTAATTTGTCCGGAGTGTCCTCCGCCGTGTGGTAATACGGGTAACGGCAGGGCGCGGTGTCGGTGACCATGATTCCGGGGTAACCCTGTTGCCAGAAGGACCATTGATCCGACCAGCCCACGCCGCGGACCCAGGCCGGCAGCGCGCCGCCGGCGGAAGGAATATCCGCGTCGCGGCGAAACGCGCCGAGCGCATCGCGAAGCAACCCGCGGGAGGCGAGGTTACTCACGAACCCGATGAAATTCCCGGTGCGCGAATAGAACAAATTCAGGCCGAGCATCGGATAACTCTGGGAGCCGGTTTTTTGTGAGTAGTAGCCGATCGTCTCCAGGCTGATCATCGCCCGGATGCGATCGCCGTGCTCGCGGCAACGCCGGGCGTAAACCAGGCTGCCCATCTCGCCGCTCTGGAAGTAATCCGGCTCTTCATTAACGAATGCGACAAAACGCAGGCTATGCTCGTTAGGCCGGTTGGCGGCGCGCCGGGCGAGCGCGAGCAGGGCGGCGACCCCGCTGCCGTTGTCGTTCGCGCCGGGCGCGCCGACCACGGAATCGTAGTGCGCCCCGATGAGCACGACATCCGGCAAGCGGCCGGGTAGCACGGCCTCGATATTCCAGACCTTGTGCCCGCGCACTTCGAATTCATCGCGGCGCGGTTTCCAGCCGGCGCGAGTCAACTCGCTCTCGATATAGGCGGCGGCGGCGAGGAGCTGTGGATAGCGGTCGAGATTCCGCTCGCCGATCTCGCCGCCGAGTTTCTGCACGTCCGTTTGCAATTCGGTCCGCACCTTCTGCTCCTCTGCCGTGAGCGGCGGTGGTGCGCCGCGAAAACTCCGCCCCGGCATCCGGATCATGACCAACCAGCAGACCACGCCACCTATGATGACCGCGCCCCAAAAACTCCAGCGCAGCACGTGGAAGGTGAGGGAACGCTGGCGCATCTGTCCTTGCTTCCGCTTTCCCGGCGGCCTGACAAGCATATTCGTGCTCGCCGCGGTGGGTTCGCGCTAACACTCCGGTCACGTCGTAGACCGCGACGTGGCAGATTTTGTCGGTTTTTCGTCATTTGGCCCGGACTGCCGTCGCTCCACCTTTCGTGATCAGAGTTAGTAATATAACAATCAACAAAAAGGAAAACTGTATCATGAAAGTAAGACATCTGTTTATCGTGGCGGCCTTCGTGGCCCTGCCGCTGGTCGGGACCGTTGCCTCCGCGGCAACCATTGAAGTGGTGGAGACGTTCGATTTTCCGGGGGTGGGGAAGTTGACCGAACCGCAGAAGATCAATAACCGGGGCGACATCGTCGGCGCCGTGATCGACGCCGCGACCGGCGTGACCCAGGGCTTCTACCGGGGACGCGACGGCACCTTCAGCGCCGCGTTCACGGAGCCTAACGACACCGCCGGTTCCACGCAGGGCCGGGGAATCAACGACGCCCGGGTGATCTGTGGTAACTATACGAACGGAAGTGATAGCACCATTCACGGCTTCCTCCTGGCGCGCCACCTCTTCACGGGGTTCGATCTCTCCGACACTTCGAGCACTCTGTTGCTGGGGTTAAACAATGCCGGCGATCTCGCGGGCAGTGAGGTGGACAGTGATGGCGTCACCCAAAATGGTTTCGTCAGCGTAGGCGGAACGGCGACCACCTTTGCCGTGCCCGATTCGACTGCGACGCTGGCTTACCAGATAAATGCCTCCCATCAGAGCGTGGGTTACTACATCGATGCCGACGGCGTCCCTCATGGGTGTCTCCGGGCCAGCGATGGCACGCTGACCTACCCGGTCGAGCCGGCCGGGGCGACCGCGGCGGTGCTCTTTGGGAACAATGATGCCAATTGGGTGGTCGGACGGTATACCGACGCCGCATGGCCTGACTCATGGCCTCTTCTTCACCACGCCGGGTGACTTCGTGACTTTCGATTTCCCGGGGTCGACCTTTACCTCGCTCAATGGGATCAATAACCAGGGCTATATCTGTGGCCGCTACGTCGATGCCGATGGGATCGAACATGGCATTCTCGCCAAGAGTCCACCTCAACGGCACCAGCGCACCGAACAAGACCAACCCTCGGCCGGCGAAGGTCCTTCAGACCCGTCCCGTCCTCTCCCGAGAGGTCGGGCATCGGCGCGGCCGCCCTCTAGGTGTAACTGAATCGAGCGAGTAGCGCCGGGCGGCGCATCGTCGCCCGGCGCTAACTCATCGGGTCAGCGCCGGCTGCGCCGCGAAGAGTTACCGCCTATTCCTCTGACTGGTCATCAAACCCAAAATTCCGTCGGTAACCGGTCGGCGTGATCCGAAAGCGCTGTCGAAAAGCTCGGCAGAAAGCATCCGTGCTCTGGAAACCCACCGACGCGGCGATGGCATCGATCGACATGTTCTCCGCGGTCAGGCGCCGCCGCGCTTCCTCCAGGCGACGATCCTGCACGAAAGCGCCGGGCGTTTGCTTGAAGACCGCCTTGAACCGCCGAACGAAATGCCGCGGCGACAGACAAGCCCGCTCGGCCAGCACCGTGATCGAGAGATCGCGTTGCGGGTTGGTCGCGATCCAACTCGCCAACTCGGCCAGGCGATCGGTCGCCATCGTCTGAAAGCGCAACGGCTCCGAGTATTGGTCCTGACCGCCCGGTCGTTTCAGATAGACGACCAGATCGCGGGCCACGCGCAACGCCGCCTTGCGGCCGAGATCCTCCTCGATCAGCGCCAGCGTGAGATCGATCCCCGCCGTCACCCCCGCCGATGTGTAATACTTATCGTCCCGAATAAAGAGAGCGTTGGGCTGGACCTGCAATTGGGGAAAGCGCCGCGCGACATCATCCGCGAACCGCCAATGAGTAGTCACCCGCCGGCCATCCAGCAGACCGGTTGCCGCCAGGGCATAAATGCCGGTACAGATCGAGACCACGCGGCGAGTCTTCTCCGCACGTTCTCCGATCCAGCGCGCGACCGTGCGATTGGTCTCGGCGCGGCGCAGTCCCGCGCCCCCGGGGATAATGATGGTGTCGAGCCGGGGCGCGGCGCGCAGACTGGTCTGCGGCTGGAGCACGATGCCCGACTCGGCGACGAACCGCGCGTTGGTTAGCCCGAGGATCACCACCTCATAGGCGGGGACCGGCTTGCCCTTCGCGTCATGGGCCTGGGCGCTGGCAAAAGCTTCAGCCGGCCCCACCAGATCGAGGGCGTCCACCTGGTCGAAGCCAACAATTCCGACGCGCAGCGGTTTCACCATCCTCGAGTAAGAGGCCACGGCGCCGTTATCCCAAGCAGATAATTCCGACAACTCCTGCCGCGCGAGTCATCACGGCCGTGGGGCGAAAAGATCCGCCCCCGGCGAGAATCACCCACCTACGGCTGCACGAACTCCGTCCGATACCTGGGAGCGAGCTCCTGAGCCTTCTTCATTAACTCCGCCTGCGCGGCCTCATCGAGCTGCGGCGGTGTCGAGCGGCGCGTCGGGACAGACACTCCGACCTGCGCGAAGAATTCTTCCTGGCCCGCCGGCGCGCAGATACAAAGGAGACGGGCCGCACTTTCGGCGGCGTTGGTGAAGGAATGAGGAGCGTTCGCCGGAATGCTCACGGTCTGGCCGGTATGCACGGTAACCTTTTCTCCGCGGCAGGTGGCTTCGATTTCGCCTTCTACGACGGTGAAAGATTCCTCAAAATCGTGCCGGTGCGGCGGCGGTCCGCCCCCGGGCGGAATGTGCATGTCGATCAGGCAATAGCGGCCATTCGTCTCCGCGCCCGCCAGGAGAATCGTGTAGGTGTCGCCGACAAGGCCGAGGTGCGGCAGCCCTTCGTCGGTGTCGGGGCGGGCGATTTTCAGGGGACGCGCGGGGTTGTCGACGGGAAGCGGCATAGTGGTCGGGTTTTCGTTCATGGTCGTTGGATGGCGTGGGGCGCCGGAGCAAGCTTAGGGAGCGCGGCGAGGCTGAAAAGCGGAAAGCCTGCCGGCTCTGCGGGCTTTTCTCTTTTGCCGGATCGGTTAAAAGAGAGGCCATGGACTCATCGCCTCCTTTGCCCGCGCAACTCGTCCCACAGCCGCCGGAACGTTCGGAGCGTTGGCGCTTCCTGCGCGACGTGCTCGTCTTCGAGTTGAAGATGTTGCTCGATAACGTTCGCGATT
The DNA here is from genome assembly GCA_963742845.1 of uncultured Verrucomicrobiae bacterium. Taxonomy (GTDB): domain Bacteria; phylum Verrucomicrobiota; class Verrucomicrobiia; order Chthoniobacterales; family UBA10450; genus Palsa-1392. The sequence continues at coordinate 91,306 of CAVUNK010000007.1, forward strand.
TTGCGCTGATGCCGCTTTCCCTGGCCGCGGCGCTCTGCGATCTGGTGGTAAAGGGCGAACGGGAAGGGACGCTTTTTTATAAGACCCTGGAATGGGGCGCGCATAGCGAAGAGGTGATCGATGTCTATAGCGCGATCGAGCGGCGCGGGCGGAAGCGGGTAATCAACCCGACTTACACGGTCGACGCCGTGGTGACACATTTGGAGAAAGTGTTGGTGCGCGAATGCGAGAAGGGCGGAACCGCAGCCAGCATCAAGGCGGCGATGGATCGGACCTTTGATCAGATTCACAAGGAGACGAGCGGGCCACGCGACCGGGCGATCGACGCGGTGACCCGGGCGTCAGAAACGATTCGCAGCAAGTTCGACCCGCCGTCTCCTAAGTAAGTCCCCGGTTCGATCCTGCCTAACGGGATCGAGCGGGCGTGAATGGCGGGGGTGGACCCGGCCACCCGGCACAGACTCCGCGAATAAAGGAGGACGCTACAACCAGCGTCGAAGTTATCACTTATGAAGAAACTCCTGTTTATCCTAACGACCGCCGCGCTCCTCGGAGCGTGCGAACAAAAAACCGAGACGACCGCTACTCCTGCGGGCGCCCCGGAGAAAAAAGAAAATAACACCACAGTCGTTAACGCCGGCGCCACCAAGGATGCTGACACTACGACGAAGAGCAGCACCAGTGTCTCGACCGACGGGGCGAGCACGAGCACGAGCACCACGACGTCGACTCCTCATTAATTGGTAGATTCCAAGGGCGCCTGCGGGCGTCCGAGCGAAATCCTCATCAGAGGCCGCAGGACCCGCGCTGGGTTTTGCGGCCTCTTTTCCTTTCACTGACTTCCCGCCTAACGAGCCTAAGACCGGCGGAAGAGCCCGGCGAAAGCGCCCCACCAGCGCGTGACGAGAAAGAGCCAGAGCGCGAGAACGACGAGGGCAACGACCATGCCGGAGCGATCGAGGAAAAGATGAAAGAGCAAAATGTTTACAACGATCGGGCCGAGGATGGTGAGCCCGAGCGGGACGAAGCGGCCGAGCAGGAGGAGCAGGCCGCCCAGAACCTGGCAAAAGCCGATGGCGTAGATGTAGCCGCTGCGGAAGAGCGCGTTAAGAAAATCGCCCATCGCATTATGCGGCAGCTCCGGGACCGGCATGAAATGCAGAAAGGCGTTGGAGCCGAAAACGACGAAGGCGAGCCCCAAGAGGAGGCGGACGAGCAGGGTGATAATTTTCATGACCGGCTACCATTGGCGAACCGCCTGCGCCCGCCCAGCGAAAAATTTCCGGGCCCGCGAAGCGCACCCCGCCCCCGACAAGCGAACTAAAGGCGGAAGCGGAGCGCCAACCCCCCGGTTGCGATCCAAGCGAAGAACTGGATGCTAGCAACTTTCGATGATGAACCCGCTCGAATCTTTGCCTCGTTAGGCGCGCCGCGATGAACAACCTTGTCGGCTTCCGCGCCAGCGTGGGCTTCGCCCTCGCGGTCCTCGCGCTCGCGCTCAGCGGCTGGCTTTCCTACGAAAACATCCGGCGCATCGCGCGCAACGACGCCCTCGTGGTGCACACCCACGAAGTGCTGGATGAAATGCGCGACCTCACGGCGAATCTCTCGGAAGCGGAAAGCCGGCAACGCAGTTACCTCCTCAGCGGAGAGCAGCTCTACCTCGAGCCGTATCGCGCCGCGGCGGCCGCGGCGGAGCGGAGCGGCGCGCGGATGAAAAAGTTGACCACCGATAATCCGACACAGCAGGAGCGGCTGAAACAGCTGCAGCCGATGGTGACGGTGCGGCTCGCTTCGCTGGAAAAAGGGTTCGCGATTTACAACACCAGCGGGATGGAAGGCGCGCGCCGTTACATCATCGAAGGGCGCGGCCGGCGCGAGATGGAAGCGATCCATGGCCTCCTCGGCGAAATGCAGAAGACCGAGCTCGGCCTGCTGCAGCAACGGGAAACTGAGTCGCACGATAGTTACAACACGGCCGTGTTGACGGTCTGGTCCTCGACGCTGCTTGGGCTGGTGCTGGTCGGCGCTGCTTATCGCATGACGGCGCGCGAGCTGGAGACACGGCGGCGCGGCAGCGAAGCGCTCGCCCGGGCGAACGACGAGCTGGAAGACCGCGTCGAGCGCCGCACGGCCGATCTCCACGAGGCGAATGAGTCCCTCCAGCGCAGCAATCGCGAGCTGGAACAGTTTGCCTCCGTCGCGTCGCACGATCTGCAGGAGCCGCTGCGGAAAATCCAGGCGTTCGGCGACCGGCTCATGACTCGTTGCGCCGGCGAATTGGGCGAGCAGGGCCGCGATTATCTCGCGCGCATGCAATCTTCCGCGACCCGGATGCGCAGCCTGATCGACGCGCTGCTGAGTTTCTCGCGCGTCACGACCAAGGCGCAACCTTTCGCGTCCGTCGACCTGAATGCGATTGCAAAAGACGTTCTCTCCGATCTCGAAGATCGGATCCATCGGATGGGCGGGCGCGTGGACCTGGGGCCGCTGCCGACCCTCGAGGCCGACGGCTCGCAGATGCGGCAGCTCCTGCAAAACCTGATCGGCAACGGGCTGAAATTCGCCCGGCCTGACGAACCGCCAATCGTGCAGGTCGCGAGCCGCGAGCTCCCCGCGGAGGAGGGCGCGATTCCTCGTTGCGAGATCTCTGTGGCCGATAACGGCATCGGGTTCGAGGAAGTTTACCTCGACCGGATCTTCGAGCTCTTCCAACGCCTCCACGGCCGGCAGGAATATGAGGGGACCGGCATGGGGCTGGCAATTTGCCGCAAAATAGCCGAAAGGCACGGCGGCACGATCACCGCGAAGAGTGCGCCGAATGAAGGCGCGAGTTTTATTGTCACGCTGCCGCTCCGGCAGGCCTAACGAACAAAACCATTATGCAAAACGAAGGCAAACCAATCACGATCCTGATGGCAGACGACGACGCCGACGACCGCCTGATGACGAAGGAAGCTTTCGAGGAAAGCCGGCTGGTCAACGACCTCCGGTTTGTCGAGGACGGCGTGGAGCTGCTCGATTACCTGAAGCGCCGCGGCAAATACGAAGACCCCGCGAGCTCGCCCCGACCCGGCCTGATCCTGCTCGATTTAAACATGCCGAAAAAAGATGGCCGCGAAGCGCTCAAGGAGATCAAGTCCGATCCCGCGCTCAAGAGCATCCGCATCGTCATTCTCACCACCTCGAAGGCGGAAGAGGACATCTATCGCACCTATGATCTTTCCGCGGCCTCTTACATTACCAAGCCCGTGACCTTCGCCGCGATGGCCGAGGTGGTGAAGGTGCTCGGGAAGTACTGGCTCGAGATCGTCGCGCTGCCCGGCGAAACCAACGGCGGCCACGGAGGCGGGCATGGATAAAGGCCAGTTGCGGGTCCTCCTGATCGAGGATGACCCCGACGACTACCTGTTGACCACGGAGCTGCTCGCGGAAATTCCCGGCAGCAAGATCGCCTTTACCTGGGCGACCGATTACGACGCGGGCCTCGAGGCGATCGCCAAGTGCGAGCACGACGCCTGCCTGCTCGATTACCGACTTGGAAAAAAAGACGGCATCCTCCTGTTGCGCGAAGCGCTCGGGCTCGGCTGCAAAGCGCCCATCATCCTCCTCACCGGCGAAGGCGATCGCGACCTCGCCCTGCAGGCGCTCGATGCCGGCGCGGCCGACTATCTGGTCAAGGGCGAGATCGACGCGGCGTCTCTCGAACGCTCGATTCGCTACGCGCTCCAGCAGAAACAACACGCCAGCGATCTCGAGGAAAAAGTCGCCGAGCGCACCGCCGAGCTCGAGCAGGTAAACGCCGCGCTCCGCCAAAGCGCCGGGCAAATCCGCGCGCTTTTCGAAACGGCGGAAGCCGCCCGGCTCGCCGCCGAGGCCGCTAAAAGTCGCGCCGAGGCAGCCACCCGCGCGAAGGATGATTTCCTCGCTGCACTTTCGCATGAGCTGCGCACGCCGTTGAATCCCGCACTCCTGCTCGCTACTTCGCTGGCCGAGGATCGTTCGCTGCCAGCGCCGGTGCGCGACGACATTAACGTGATCGCCAAAGGCATCGCGCTCCAGGCGCGCCTGGTCGACGACCTGCTCGACATCACGCGCATCACCGGCGGCAAGCTCCGGCTCGATCTTCGCCCGATGGACGCGCACCTGGCGCTCGGCCATGCCCACGAAATCCTCCGCGCGGAAATCGCCGAGCAGCGGATTGACGTGCAGCTCGATCTTAAGGCACAACGCCACACCATCATCGCCGACGCGGTGCGGATGCAGCAGATTTTTTGGAACGTGCTCAAGAACGCGGTGAAGTTCACGCCTCCCGGCGGCTCGGTCATCGTCCGCACCTGCAACCCCGTTGAAGATCCCGAGACGTTCGTGGTCGAAGTCATCGATACCGGCATCGGGATCGAGCCGGAAATGCTCGGCCGCGTTTTCGACGCGTTCATCCAGGAAGAGCATGGCGGGGGACACCGTTTCGGCGGCATCGGGCTTGGCCTCGCGATCAGTCATCGCCTCGCCGAATTGCAAAACGGTCGCATCGTCGCCGAAAGCGAAGGTCGCGGACGGGGCGCTACATTTCGCATCGAGGTGCCGCTGGCCGCGCTCGGCACCGCCGCCGACGCCGCGCCCTCGGCGAGCGCGCCCTCCGCGGAGCAGGCGACTGCGCGGCGCATCCTGCTGGTGGAAGATCACGAACAGACGCGCGCCACGCTCGCGCTCCTGCTCGAGCGTCGCGGCCATCGCGTCGCGGGTGTCGGCACCTTGGAGGCTGCGCGCGCCCAGGCGGGCGAGGGGGACTTCGACCTGCTCATCTCCGATCTCGGTTTACCGGATGGCGACGGCCACGAATTGATGGCCGATTTGCACCAGCGCTTCGGTTTTCCCGGGATCGCGCTGAGCGGCTACGGGATGGAAACCGACATCGCGCGCAGCCGCGCCTGTGGGTTCTTCACGCATCTCACCAAGCCGGTGGACATCCACGCGCTGGAGAGCGCGATCGCCGCCGCACCGCGCCCCGCCGTGGCCGGATAAACCGTTTAGCTCTCCAGTTGCCCACGGCGCTGCACGCCTCCGGCACCACACTGGCCGGAGGCGTGCTCTCCAAGGGCGAGAGTTAGAAGGCCGGCGCCACCACTCGCGTCGCCGCGGGCTGTGCGGCGCGTGGGCTGCCAGCTTCATGCCGCTGCGGGACCGCTCCGGTAGCCGGGCCGTCGGACGATCCCGGATTGAAACGGGCGAAAATCCCGTGCTCGATGCCGGAGTTATCGAGATAGCGACCTACGATCAAGCCCGCTTTGCTGATCCCATTGAGCGAGGTGAAAGTGGAACCAGGCACATCGTAGGTGACGTAGGTGCTCGGTGGCACGAAGACGAAGCCATGAGTCAGGCCCGACGCATCGGCGTAACGGCCTACGATATAATTGTTGTCGTTATTCCCGAAAACAATCGTCCCGATCGAGCCCGCCGGATCAATCGGCGAGACAATCGAGCCATCGCTATCCCGATAGTAACCATGAGTAATGCCCGCGGTGTCGATGTAGTAACCCGCCGCCTGGTTAGAGCTGTTAATCTGATAGGCCAGGGTGGTCGCGGCGCCGGGCACGGTAAACTCCGTGACGACTCCTCCGATACTGACGAATCCCCCCTGCACGCCGCTGCTCGGAATGTCGGACCCACAGAAGTCGCCCGCATTGTTTAGGCCCAGCAGAATCGTCGTGGTCGAACCCGGAACGTCATAGTTATGAAACCCGGCGCCGTGCTGGAAAAAACCGTGAAAGGACCCGGTGCTCCCATCGAGATAATCGCCGCAGGTCAGCAGGGAAGCGTTGATCCCGCGACTCTGCGTGGTGTTACCGGTGTCGTTTGGATCGACCAACGGGTCAGTCAGCCGTCCGTTCGGAAACCGCACGAAACCGCGCGCCACCCCGCTGAAGTCGAGGGCGACGCCCGCGACTGCGCCTGAGTCGACGATCTTTTGCGGTTGGGTGGAGAGGATGTCGCCCGGGTAGTCAAAAGTGTTGAGTAACTCGACACTGAAGTCAGCCGGCCCAGCGAATGCCTGGAGCGCGGGGAGCGCGACCAAGGCAGCGATGCAACTAACAAGATTACGTTGTGTTTTCATATGTATTTTCCTCCTGCGAAAGCAAGCAAGCCGAGTCGCACCGGACGCGGTCAAGAACTTTTTTTGCCGCTTCCCTGCGAAGGCACCGCTCACGCCCCGGCGGGGGAGGACCATGACGAAAATATCAGGCTAACACTTCCGCCGGCCGCGCCTCGGGCGAGTTCCTGTGTATCGTGGGAAAATGAAGAAATCATTCCTTCTCCCTGGCGCGCTGGCCCTGGCCCTCGTCGCGGCCGCACCGGCATCGTCGGACTACACCCAATCGATCGAAAAATGGCGCAGCGCGGAAGCGGCGGACCTCCAAAAGGAGAACGGCTGGCTCACCCTCACCGGGCTCTACTGGCTGAAGGAAGGGAGTAACACTGTCGGAGTGGGCCCGGCTTTCGACGTCCACCTGACCGATAACTTCAAAGGGCAAAAGTTCGGCGAGATCAACTTTCACAACGGCGTCGCCACCCTGCAGGTGGCCAAAGGGGTCGAGGCGCAGGTCGATGGCAAACCGATCACCACCGTCACCCTCGTCTCCGACGAGAAGGGAAAGCCCACCGAAGTGCACACCGGCAGCCAGACCTTCTATCTCATCCAGCGGGAAGACCGGTTCGGCATCCGGCTGAAGGATAACCAGAGCAAGGCGCGCCTGGGTTTCACCGGACAACATTGGTTCCCGGTCAACGAGAGCTACAAAGTAACCGCCCACCTCGAAGCCTTCCCGGAGCCCCGGGAACTGCTCGTGCCCAACAAGATCGGCGGCCACTTCAAGATGAAAAGCCCGGGCCTGCTGAAGTTCGTCGTCGCGGGGAAAGAGTGCTCGCTCCAGCCGGTGGTGCAGGACGACGGCTCGCTCTTCCTGATCTTCCGCGACCAATCCAACGACCACGAGACCTATGAGGCCGGCCGTTTTCTCGATGCCCCCAAGCCCGCTAACGGTGAAACCGTGCTCGATTTCAACCAGGCCGAGAACCCACCTTGCGCCTTCACGCCTTTCGCTACCTGCCCGTTACCTCCGCCGGGCAACGATCTCGCCGTCTCCATCGCGGCCGGGGAGAAACGCTACGATCACTGAAGAAAAGTAGGAAGTAGGAAGTAGGAAGTAAGAAGGAGAAGCCCTGGAGGGACGACCTCCGTGTCGTCCGGGGAACAGGACGGAGTCCATCTCTCCCCTCGTTCCCAAGTTGCACTTGGGAACGCACGGGCACCGCTCGCCCGGTTGCCTTCCGCGAAATCGTGCGAGAGACTGCCGGGCCCGGCATTTCGCCGGGCACAGGCAGCCACGAAAGGATCTATGAACACAGAAGAAATCGGGAAAAAGTTGGTCGAGCTCTGCAACCAGGGCCAGTACGAGGAAGCCGCCCGGACGCTCTACGCCCAGGACATCGTGAGCGTGGAACCCCACGCCATGGGCGACATGCCCGCGGAGAGCAAGGGCTTCGACGCCGTCTGCAAGAAGACCCAATGGTGGATCGAAAACCACGAAGTCCACAGCTCCCAAGCCACCGGCCCGTTTGTCGCGCGCGACACCTTCGTGGTGCGCTTCGACATCGACGTCACCTTCAAACCGACCGGCAAACGGATGCAAGCCTCCGAGGTCGGCATCTACACCGTGAAGGACGGCAAAGTCGTCCGCGAAGAGTTCCTGCCGCTGGTCTGATCCCCGAAAGTCGCGCCGGCCGTATTGCCCGTCGCGACCCAGTGGAGGCGGTCTCCGACCGCCGACCCTTCGGGTCCCCACGCTAACCCCCTGCCGCGACAACCGCCCCACTGCGGACGCGCAGAAGCGCGTCCCTCCGGAGGGACCTGCTTCTGCAGGTCCGCGTGTAGCGTTCGCGGTCCCCAGCGGATGTGCCTATTTCCCCGGATGAGCTGGGCCAGCGCACACGACAGCGGACCTGAGCCCGCGCTTACGGTTGGGCGTAACCAACGACCTGGCCGAGATTGTTGAGGCCTTGGCCGTAGCTGTTGCCGGTGCCGCCGTGGAAGCTGCCGAGATTCTGCGGCACGCTGGTGTGGTCGTTCCAGAGGGCGGCGTGGACGGCGCCGGTGGCGTCGCTGGCCCAGCCGGCGATCGACGCCGGTCTGGTTGATGGCGAAGGCAGCGCTCTGGCTGCCGCCGAGTGATTGCAGCGGGAGCATGCCGGTGGCCGCGGTCCAGTAGAAGCCGGCAAACTCAGGGTCGTTGAGGCCGACGATTTCATCGTGGTCGTTGAGGCCGCGGGCGGCGGTGTAGGCGGAGCCGTTCAGGGTGCCGATGTTTTGCGAGCCGCCGTCGGCCGTCCAGAAGAGGCCGTCGAAGCGTCCATCCGCGCCGATGCCCGTGCCGGCGACGTGGGTGAGGTTGTTGATGGCGTTGCCTACAGTCCACGAGCCGCCGGGGATGGAGGTTAACGGGGTGAAGCCGCCGCCTTTGGGTGCCCAGACGAAGGCTTCGACGTAGGGAACGCCACTCACGGTAATGTAATACTGCCCGGTGGTGAGGCCGGCGTCGTTGATGGCGAAGGCGAAGTTGGCGCCGCCGGTCGAGCTCGGCTTGTAGGAGATCCAGCGATTCGGCGTTTTGAAAATGGCCGGGACCTGGAATCCGTTCGACCCGCCCGTGCCGTAGTTGCCGGCGGCTGCGACTTCGCCGCTGGCGTTGATGCCGCTGGCGTCCGTGGAGCCGCCGCCGGGATAGGAGGCGCCGATGTCGACCATGCCGCGCTGCGGCGTCCAGAGAAACGCGTGGTAGATGTTATCCCCCTTGAGCTGGGAATAGCCGACCACGGTGCCGCTATCGTTAATGCCGACGGCGTAACTGATTTTGCCGCCGAGCGTGCCGAGATCGGTCATCCCGTGAGTGGCATCCCAGATGAAGGCATGCACGGTGTTCGGCCCGCTCAGTGGAGAGGGTGAGGCGGGGCCCGACTGGGCGCGGGCCGACGACGCCAACGAAAGGGCGAGAGCGCCCAGGAGTGAGAGAGCGAAGGTTTTCATGATGATGATTGGTCGTGGCTGCGATGGTCTTATTTTTCATCGCGAGGGAGATATTCCGGCTCCCGTCTCCGCAGGCTGCGCGTCCGGTCGAGACGAGATCAAGAGCTTTTTTCCAGGAAAAAGGCCGTGCAGGAGACCTATGAGGCTGGCCGGTTTTTCAATGCCCCGAAACCGGCGAACGGTGAAACCGTACTTGATTTCAATAAGGCCGAGAATCCGCCGTGCGTCTTTACCCCGTTCGCCACCTGTCCGTTGCCGCCTCCGGGAAATGATCTCCCGGTTGCCATCGCGGCCGGGGAGAAACGCTACGATCACTAGCCGCGGTTTCGATTAGTTGGCAGCGCTACCGCTTGCGGCTACAAATGCCACCATGAATCGCACCCACATCAAATGGCTCCCGATCCTGATCGCGGGGATTTTCTTCGCCTACCAGTATTTCAGCTCGGAGAAATTCGTGAACCCGGAGACGGGACGGAAGAGTCACGTCGGTCTCTCGACGCAGCAGGAGACGGCGCTCGGTTTGCAGAGTTATCAGCAGGTCCTGTCGCAGGCGCAGGCGGTTGATTCGGGCGCGGGCTTTGAAATGGTGCGCCGGGTCGCGACCAAGCTCGCCGCGGCGACCGGCACGGCCGGGCAGGGCTTCGATTGGCAGGAATCTCTCATCCAGGACAAGCAGGTAAACGCCTTCTGTCTGCCCGGCGGGAAGATCGTCGTCTACACCGGCATTCTCCCGATCGCGGAGAACGACGCCGGTCTCGCCACCGTCCTCGGCCACGAGATGGCGCACGCCACTTCGCGCCACGGCGCGCAACGCGTGCTCCAGCAAAATCTCGCGCAGACCGCGATGACCGGGATCGCGGTGTCGCTCTCCGACATGGACTACAACAAGCAGCGCGCGGTCATGGGCGCGCTCGGCGCGGGGGCGCAGTTCGGCGTGCTCATGCCCTTCGGGCGCGAGCATGAATCGGAGGCGGACCACATCGGGCTGATCTACATGGCGCGGGCCGGGTTCGATCCGCACGAGAGCATCCGCTTCTGGCAGCGGATGGAGCAAAACGGCAGCGCGCAGCCGCCGGAATTTCTCTCCACCCATCCGGCGCACGGGCGGCGGATCCAGCAGTTGCAGGCCTGGATGCCGGAGGCGGAGAAAGAATACCAGCAGGCCACGGGTCGGTAGGCGGCTCTTCGGCGTTTACCGGCTTGCAGGGAGGCCGAAACCGTCTGTTGAGTCACGAAGACAAGGGTTCATGACGGCTTCTTAAGGGTCGCGCACGAAGTTTCAAGGGTCTGTCACGGCGTCCCAAGGGTCTGGGACAAAGTTTTAAGGGTCTGGGACGAAGTTTCAAGGGTCTGGCAGAGCGCCCCAAGGGTCTGGAACGAAGTTTCAAGGGTCTGTCACAGCGTCCCAAGGGTCTGGGACGAAGTCTTAAGGGTCTGTCACGGCGTCCCAAGGGTCTGGGACGAAGTCTCAAGGGTCTGTCACGGCGTCTCAAGGGTCTGGGACCAAGTTTCAAGGGTCTGGGACGGCGTCTCAAGGGTCTGAGACGAAGTCTTAAGGGTCTGTCACGGCGTCATAAGGGTCTGGGACGGCGTTCCAAGCATCTAAAACGAAGCGCCCAGCTGTCGTTTTGAGACTTTCAAACGCTCTCTCGGAGCGGTTCGGGACTGGGCGCGGCCGCCTCAGGCGGCGCGGATCGCCCAGCGCAGTTTGGCGGAGGTGGAACGGGGATTCGCGTGCCGTTCCGCGGGACCGGCGCGGACAACTTCGTCGGCGATGCGCGCGTAAACCCCCTCGCGCAGACCGGCGGCGAAGGCCTTCTTCACCCGGCGATCCTCGCCGGAATGGAAGCTGAGAATCGCGACGCGGCCGCCGGGGCGGAGGCAGACCGGGAGGTTGCGCAGAAAAGTATCGAGCGCGGAGAACTCATCATTGACCGCAATTCGCAACGCCTGGAAGACACGCCGGATGGTCAGCTCGACCGCTTCCGCCGGGACGCGCGGGAGCGCGGCGCGAATCGCTTTGCCTAACGACCCGGTGGTCGAAAATTCCCGGCCGGCGAGGGCCGGGCCGAGCTGCGCGGCGTGCGGTTCGTCGGCGTTTTCCTCCAGCAGCCTAACGAGTTTCTCGGCTGAGAGATGCGCGAGGAAAAGCTCCGCGGGTTGTCCGCGTTCGGGATTCATCCGCAGGTCGAGCGGGCCGTCGTGTTTCGCGGAAAAGCCGCGCGCCGGATCGTCGAGCTGCATCGAGGAAACGCCGAGGTCGGCGAGAATCAGGTCGGCGCCTTCGAGCCCGTGCTGCGCCAGCACCTGGGGCAGGCCGGCAAAATTACTCCGCACCACCAACAGGCTCGCAGCATCGTAGCCTAACGAACGCAGGCGCGCCTCGGTCCGCGGCAGTTCCAGGGCATCGACGTCGAGCCCGAGAAGCCGGCCGCCCGGAAGCAGCCGCGGGAGCAACGCCTCGGCGTGGCCGCCGTAACCGAGCGTGCCATCGACCGCAATCTCGCCCGGCTGCGGCGCGAGGACTTCGAGGATTTCCGCGACCATGATCGGGCGATGGGAACCGGCCGGCGTTTTCCCGGCGGCGAGGACTTTGGCGATCGTCTCGGCGTGGCGGGCGGGGTCGTGCTCCTTGTATTTCTCGGCGAAGCGGCGCGGATTTTTCCCGCGATAACGCGGGCGGCGCGCCGGCCGCGGCGACTCGGGCTCGGACATCAGGCGCGCGCCGCGAAGGCCGCGTGCAGGTCCCCGGTCCGCGCGCCGTTGGTCAGTTGGGAAAACGTTCCCTGTTCCCGGATCTCCTCCGCCGCGCGCGCGAACGCGCCCCAGGCCGCGAGCGCCAGCCCGGAGCCGACCGAGATCCGACGCACGCCGAGATCGGCGAGCTGAGCTTGCGAGAGTTGCGCGTTGAAACCGGTGACGAGCACGTTGACCGGTTTCGGCGCGACCGCCCTGACGATCTCGCTGATCTCGTCGGGCTCAGTCACGCCCGGCGCGTACAGGCAATCAGCGCCCGCCTCGGCGTAGGCGACCAACCGATCGAGCACCACGCGCGACGGCTCCGCGGCATCGACCAGGAACGCCTCGCAACGACCGGTGAGCAGCACCGGGGTTCCACTGGCATCGATCGCCGCGCGGGCCGCGCGGACGCGCTCCACGGCCTGCTTCGCTTCATACAGTGGCGCCTCGTCTGCGCCCGGTTGAATCTTCAATCGAAAGCCCGGCCACGCCGGTCGCGACGCAGCGCGCGACGTTCGCCGCCACCGCTTCCGGTTCATCGGCAAAGCCGCCGCCAAAATCAGCGTTCACCGGCAGCGTCGTCGCGGCCACGATCTCGCGGATATGCGCGAGCATTTCCTCGAGCGGCACCGCGCCATCGGGCTGTCCGCGGGTAAAGGCAAGCCCGCCGAGGTGGTGGCCAGCGCTTCGAACCCGAGGCGTTCAAGGTAGATCGCGGTCCCGAGGTCCCACGGATTTGGCAGCACGAAGCAGCCCGTCTCATGGAGTGCGTGGAATTTTTCCAGCGCGGCGGTCGATTTTTCCATGGCGAAACGGTAGCGGGCCGGCCCGTTCGCGACAAACCCGCGCTCGCGTATTGCACTTTGCGCGCATTTGCTCTATCACGGGCCCACTTCGACCGCGTTTATCCCACACATGAAAATCAGAAATTTATTTGCGACCCTTCTCGTTCTCTGCCTCGCGAGTTGCGCCTCCCAATACAGTTCGATCACCCCATCGGCGGTGAATCAAATCCGGCCGGGCATCACCACGGAGGCGGATTTGCTCCAGCTCTTCGGGCCGCCCGATACGCGGCTCTCCACCATCCAGGGTGTCACCAGTCTGGTCTGGTTTCGTTCGTTAGGCCCGAACCCGGCGGGTTACCTGCCGGTCTTTGGGCAATTCATGGGCGGGCTCGACCTGGAAGTGCAGCAACTCTCTGTCCTGGTCAGCCGAAGCGGCCGGGTCACGAGCTACACCATCTACGGTTCCGATGGGATGGTGAAAACCGCGCGCACGCATCTCGGCACGGTCCGGGATAAGGATTTCCAGAAATAGCCGGCCGCGATTTCCGGCAAGGTCATTGCTCGCACTGGCGCGCGTGCAGGGTGTGCCGCGGGCTGCGTGGATGACGCAGAGGCGGCTAAAAAGATGCCCGGTGTGCGACCGCTGGCTGCGGCCCGATCTTCTCCGGGGCGATCGACGCGTCCTGCAACACCTGCTCGAGGATCGCGTAACCGATCGGCTTTTGCAGGACGGCGAACGCGCCTGACCATTCCGGCGCGAGATCGCGATGCTCGCTCAGGCCGGAGAGGAAAAGAATCCGCCCGGCCGGGTCGTCGCTCAGGATGTTCCGACAGGCGGTGAGCCCGTTGAGCTTGCCCATTTTGAAATCCATCAGCACCACCTCGGGCTTGTGCCGGCGATAGGCGCGGATCGCGTCGAGACCGCTGTGCACGATGTCCACCACCTCGTGGCCGGCATGGCGAACCATCTCGGCGAGGGTCCGGGCGAATTCTCTTTCGTCGTCGGCAATCAGCACGCGCACGCTGGGTTCTGTAGAAGATTCCGTGCCGCCGGGCGCGGAATTTTTCGGGGGCGGCGGATACCATTTTGCGCGGCGGTCGCGCGCAAGTTGTCATCCTGAGCCGCGAAGACGTCCCTCGGCGCGCTTCGCCGCCTCGGCATGACAAGTGGAGGTGGCGCTTACCACCGATCCGCGTGGACATTCCGCCCGGAATCTTGCATGCCTGAGTCGGTGGCGAATTACCAACCGATTTCGCGACGGCCGATCGCGGAGATTTTTCGCCGGACGGCGCGTGGTGCGACCCGGTGGTGCCTGCGCGCGGGGATTTCGGCGGACGCGATTTCCTATTCCTCGATGCTCGCGGCGACGGCCGCGGCGCTGTGCTTTTGGCAGTCGGGTCGTTACCCGGCACTGCTCCTGGCGGCGCCGCTGCTCTGCGATCTGCGGCTCTGGTGCAACATGCTCGACGGGATGGTCGCGCTCGCCGCGGGCCGGGCGAGCGCGCGCGGTGAAGTGTTGAACGATTTGCCGGACCGCTTTTCCGACGTGGTCATTTTCGTCGGCGTCGCGCACAGCGGCTGGGTGGATCCGCTGATCGGTTACTGGGCGGCGATCGCGTCGTTAGGCACCGCCTACGTCGGCACGCTCGCGCAGGCGGTCGGCGCGCCGCGGGAGTTTGCCGGGCCGATGTCGAAGCCCTGGCGGATGGTCGCGCTGCAAATCGGCGCGTGGCTCTGCTTCGCCGGGCTCGGACGCGCGCTGCAGTGGACCTGTTGTTTGATCGTTGCGGGCTGCGCGCTCACCATTGCCCGCCGCGTTCGCCGCACCTTCCGCGCGCTCGAGCGGCCATGATTCTGCCCGCGCTGCACGACCCGGTCTTCCGCGCCTACGCTGCGATCCTCGTCGTCGTTCTCGTCCTTGCCGGCCTCGTTCTCGTGCTCCTGCAATTCGCGTTCCGGGTCGAATTGGGAGGCGTCTGGAAAACCTATTTCTCCTGGCTCGTGATGGCGCCAGTCGCGGCCTTCGCGATCCTGGGCGGGCGGGTCGTTTTCATCCTCGGCGTGACCGCGCTCGCGCTTGGCGCGGCCTGGGAATTCGCGCGCGTGGCAAAACTCGAAGGGTCGACCCGCGCAGTCGTCGGCGCGGGCATCGTCGCGCTGGGACTCTGCGCGCTGTGTGCTCCGCCACTTTTCTCGCCGGTCGCCCTCGTCGCCGGTGCGCTTATTTTGCTCCTGCCGACCCTGCGTAATCGCGCCCACGGCGCGCTCGCGCAGATGTCGTTAGGCCTGCTCGCCCTGATCTATCTCGGCTGGATGTTCGGCCACCTCGCGCTCCTCGCGAATGTCGCGGGCGCGACCGGTTATCTTTGCTTCCTGCTCTTCGCGACCGAACTCTGCGACGTGGCCGCGTTCAGCTTCGGGAAAGCGTTTGGCCGCCGCCCGCTTCGGAGCGAAATCAGCCCGCGCAAAACCTGGGCCGGCGCGCTCGGCGCGGGCGCGGTGGCGCTCCTTCTGCCCTGGTTGCTCCGCTTCTCGCTCCCGTCTTTTTCGCCTAACGAATTGCTCCTCACCGGCCTGATCATCGGCGTCGGCGGCCCGCTCGGGGATCTCTCGATCAGCCTGCTCAAGCGCGAGCTCGGCGCGAAGGACATGGGCCGCGCCATTCCCGGGCACGGCGGGGTGCTCGACCGGATCGACAGCCTCCTTTTCGTGGCGCCGCTGTTCACCGCGCTGGTGCAACATTACCCTGTCTGAGTGAGCACGATTTTGCCTAACGAGTGCGCCGGTCTTTTCCCGCTCGGCGAACGCACGCGGCCCGGCTGGGATTGGCTCCGCCTGCCCGTTGCGCTGCTCATCCGCGCGCTTCTTCGGACCTATGGCGGGCTGCGGATCGAGGGCGCGGAGCATTTGCCTAACGAGGGCTCGTTCGTGCTCGTGGCCAATCACACCAGCCACCTCGACGCGCTCTGCCTGCTCGCGGCGTTGCCGCTCGCCCGCCTCCCCGACGCTGCGACGGTGGCGGCGGAGGATTATTTTTTTCAAAATCGCGCGCGCTTCTGGATCGCCGCGCTCACGGTCAACGCGCTTCCTTTCACCCGCGGCAAGGGATCTCGCGAAAGCCTCGCGGCCTGCGCGGAATTGCTCGCGCAGCCGGGGCGCGTGCTGATCCTTTTTCCGGAAGGCACGCGAGCGCGCGATGGAAAATTGCACCCCTTCCGGAGCGGGATTGGCGCGCTCGTCGCCGGGCGCGGGGTGCCAGTGCTGCCGTGTCACCTCGAGGGGGCGCATCGCTCGTGGCCAAAAGGTGGGCGCTGGCCGTGGCCGGCCCGGCTGCGCTTGCGGATCGGCGCGCCGCGCCACTTTGCCGCGCACTCGGAGCGCGCCGCGATCGCGGAGGATTTGCACGCCGCCGTGGCGGAACTGGGCCGGAAGAATGGAAGCGACCGAGCATAAATTCGCGAGCTGGGACGGGACCGAGCTTTTCTATCGCGCCTGGCTGCCTAACGAAAAGCCGCCGCGGCAGGCGCTCCTGCTTTTTCATCGCGGCCACGAACATTCCGGTCGCTGGGAGGAAACGGTCCGCTCGTTAGGCTTGGCCGAGGTGGCAATTTTTGCCTGGGACGCGCGCGGGCATGGCCGCTCGCCGGGCGAGCGCGGCGCGGCCCGCGAACTCACCGACGTGATCCGCGATGTCGACGCGTTCGTCAGGCATTTGGCGAAACGTTTCGGGCTCGCGCTCGAGGAGATGATCGTGCTCGCGCACAGCCTCGCAGCGGTCACGGTCGGCGCTTGGGTGCATGATTACGCGCCGCCGATTCGCGCGCTGATCCTCGCGACGGCCGCCTTCGAGGTGAAACTTTACCTGCCGCTCGCCATCCCGGCGTTGCGCGCGAAAGAACGGCTCCGCCCCGGCGGCTACGTGACGAGCTACGTGCGCCCGAAAATGCTCACGCACGATCCCGCGGAAGCTGCCGCCTACGCGCGCGACCCGCTGATTTTTCGCCAGATCGCGATCAACGTGCTCCTCGATCTACACGATACCGCGCAGCGCCTGCTCGCCGACGCGGGCGCGATCACCGTGCCGACGCTGATGCTCGGCGCCGGGCGCGATTGGGTCGTTAGTCTGGAAGCGCAGCGGCAGTTTTTCGATCGGCTCTCTTCACCGCTGAAGCAGATGCACGTCTTTCCCGCGATGTATCACGCGATCTTTCACGAGACGGAGCGCGCACAGGTGATCGACCGGGTGCGCGAATTTGTGCGCGAACGTTTCGCGCAACCGCCGGTGACGGTCTCGCTCCGCCACGCGGACAAGTTCGGCTACACCTGGGAGGAATATGAGCGGCTGAAGCTGCGCGGCGGCCCGCAATTTGCCGCGGTCCGCGCGGTCATGAAAACCGGCGGGCGGTTGAGCGAAGGAATCGATCTCGGCTGGCGCAGCGGTTTCGATTCCGGGCAGTCGCTCGATTACATCTACGCGAACGAGCCGCAGGGTTCCTCGCGGCTGGGAAAATTCATCGACGCGAATTACCTCGGGAGCATCGGCTGGCGCGGCATCCGCCAGCGGAAGGTGAACCTCGAAACGGCGTTGCGTTGCGCGATCGAGAGCGTGCGGCGCGAGGGGCGACCGGTGCAGATTCTCGACGTGGCGGCGGGGGCGGGCCGCTACGTTTTGGAAACGATCCGTGCGCTTCCGGAGATCCCGATCACCGCCATCCTGCGCGATAACCGGCCAGAGAATGTCGCGGCCGCGCGCAAGCTGGCCGACGAATGGCAGCTCACCGGCGTGACCGCGGAACTGGGCGACGCCTTTGCGCCTAACGAAGTCACGGCGACGATCGGGATCGTCTCCGGGCTTTACGAACTCTTTCCGTCGAACGACCTGGTCCTGCAGTCGTTAGGCGCGCTCGCCGCGTCGCTCGCCCGGGGCGGTTACCTGCTCTACACCAACCAGCCGTGGCATCCGCAGCTCGAGTTCATCGCCCGTGTCCTGCGCAATCGGGAAGGGGAGCCGTGGATCATGCGCCGGCGCACGACCGCGGAGATGGATGAACTGGTCCGCCTGGCCGGGTTCAGGAAACTCGGGATGACAATCGATCGCTGGGGAATGTTCACCGTCTCGATCGCGCAAAAATGCGACGCCTAATTTCGCTGCGGGACGCCGGTACGATCTCGTTAGGCCTGTCCGCGCTTTTTCTGGTTGTCTATGGCGGGTGCCAGTGGATCACGGCGCAGCGCACGGATGTCGGTGTCTTTTATTTTTCCTGGGAACGCGCGCTTCCGTTCGTGCCGGCGCTGATTCTTCCTTACCTCTCGATCGACCTGTTTTTCGTCGCAGCGCCTTTTCTTTTCCGCGAACCCGCCGCGCTGCGCACATACGCCATACGGGTGACGGTGGTGATTCTCGTGGCAGGTGCGTTCTTTCTCTTGCTGCCGTTGCGTTATGCTTTTCCGCGGCCGCGCGTCGGCGGCTGGCAGGGCGCGCTTTTCGATGGGTTCCGCGCGCTCGATGCGCCGACCAATCTTTTCCCTTCGCTTCACGCCGCGCTGCTTTGGTTGCTCGTCGGCGTCTATGCCCGGCAGCTGCGCGGCGTCGTTAGGGCAATCGTTCTCGGCTGGTTCGTCCTGATCGCGCTCTCGCCGGTGCTGACCCGTCAGCATCACGTCGCCGACATCGCGGGCGGTCTTGTTCTCGCCGCGGCGACCTGTTATTTCATCCGGACAAAGGCGCCTGACCCATGAACTACGATCAACTGCTCCAGCTCTATTTCGAGCGCTCGAATGCAACCCAGGAATATTGGAATCTCTACGTCATCGTCGTCGGCGGGCTGCTCGCTTTTTCTTCGCTGCGCAAGCACCACGCGCCCGTGACCACGCTGGTGGTCTGCCTGCTCTTCGCGCTTTTCGCCTATGAAAATCTCGGCGCGCTCCACGATGTGGTGGCGCAGCGTTTCGCGCTCCTCGATGCGATCAAAGGGTTCAACGGCAGTGGGGGCGTGACCGCGAATCCGCAGCAGGTGCGTGCGATGCTCGAGCCAACGCTCAC
Organism: uncultured Verrucomicrobiae bacterium; assembly: GCA_963742845.1. Lineage (GTDB taxonomy): Bacteria > Verrucomicrobiota > Verrucomicrobiia > Chthoniobacterales > UBA10450 > Palsa-1392. Next base: position 109,956 of record CAVUNK010000007.1, read on the forward strand.
CCCCGCCACGTGGGGCAGTGTGCTGGTGACGCATCTCACGAGTGACGTGCTCACCATTCTCGCCTTGTTCGCGATGGAATGGCGGCGGCGGACGTTGCGCGAGATTCGTTCGGCGCTCTAGCCGCCAGAGATTTTGCGTCGTGGATTCGGGCGCGGCCTGAGTCCTGCTATTCTTAGTCGGCAAATGAAGGAAAGCCTGAAGATCCTCGCCGTCGAAGATGAGACGGCCGTCGCGCAATTGCTTGCGCTGGTTCTCTGCGGTCCGGCCTGCCGGGTCACGACCGCCTGCAACGGCGCGCAAGCGCTGGAAAAAATCGCGAATGCCGCTCAGCCGTTCGACGTCGTCATCACCGATCACCAGATGCCGCAGTGCACCGGCCTCGAGCTGGTGCGCGAACTGCGCGCGCATCATTTCGCGGGCAAGATTGCGGTCCTCTCCGCCTTTTTGAACGAGTCGAACGTGCACGCCTACGAAGACCTGCACGTCGACCTGATGATCTCGAAGCCGTTCGACGTGGACGAACTGCGCCACGCCATCGACATCCTCGCCTCGGGCGAGCAATCGATCGCAGCCTAACGAGTAAAGGGCGGCGCCGGAATTATTTCAGGCTGATCGGCGCGATCACGAGATCGAACGCCTTCAGCGTCCCGTCCGGATTCGTTCCCGTGGCGTTGGAATTATTCGCCGCGGAGAAATAAACCCGCCCGGCGTAGTAGGCGAACCCGCTGTAGTCGCCGTAGTCCACCCCGCTGCGCGCGCCGTTGTCGTTCGAGGGCGCGAGCGAGAGGCGGACGTTATGTTGGAAAGTCGCGCCGCCATCGCGGGTCACCGCGGCATAGATCATGACGTCGTCGTTTGGCACGCCGTTGGTGTCGCCGCGGCCGTTGTCGCCCGCGTCGTTGCGCGCGTCATACCAGGCGACCGCAACTTTTCCGGTTTTGCCATCAATCGCGATCTTTGGGTTGAACTGGCTGGTCGTGCCGACGTCGTCATTGACCCGCGCCGGCGCGGTCCAGGTCGCGCCGTTGTCGTCAGAGTAACGGAGGTTGATGTCGGTGTTGTTGCTCTCGTTAGGCTCCTCCGAAACGAAGACGTGATAGAGCCGGCCGTTGTGTTCGCCGCCGGTCCGATCCCAGACGAGACCGGCTTCCGCGTCGATCGAGCGACCGGATTGCGCCGGGATGTAGTCGAAGCCGCCGACGTTGGTCGTTTCGAGCACCTGCGCCGGCCCAAAGCCAAGCGGCCCGAGGCCATCCGGATCGAACGCGCCGAAAACCGTCGCCGGACCTTCGCCGCCCGTGGGATTTTGAAAGGTGATGAAGACCTGGCCGTCCGGCCCGACCGCGGTGTCGCCGTAATCACCCGCGCGATTCGATCCCGGAATGCCCTGCGCCGGCGAGAAAGCGCCGACCTGTCCGAGCCCGGTCACCGCTGCGCCGCTCGCCTGGATGGTGCCGTCAAAACTCGTCCATGAAATCCAGACGCTGCCCGGTCCGGTGGAGATCGACGGTTGATCGCCGCCCACTGTTTGACCGATCGCGGCCAGACTTTTCCACGGCATCACTGGCAGACCGGTGGGGAGCGAGGTGAGAAACGGGAGCGACTGAAAGGTCGCGCCGCCGTCGGTGGAGATTCCCATCTTCACCGCGACGGAGGAAGAGAGATAGGTCAGGAAAATGTTCCCAAAATCATCCGAGGCGAGCTGCGCGTCGCAGCAGGCGAAGCCTAACGAATCGCCGTTCGCGATCAGGTTATGCTGCCAGGTTTTTCCGCCATCCGTGCTCCAGCTGTGGAAAAGTGCATTCGCTTCGAGGTTCGAAACGGTGGTGATCTGAAGCGGGTTTTTGTGATTCACCGCCACCGCGGTTTCCGCTTCGTTCCCGCGGCTCACACTCACGTCCACTTCCGGGAGCGCACTGACGCGATCCGGATCCGGCCGCAGCAAAAGGGATTGAGCGTGCGCGCCGGCCAGGCCGAGCTGCGCGCAGAGAAGAAGCGCGGCGAGTTTTTTCATAGATCAGGAAGTGACTGAATCGCGCCGCGTCTCGCAAGACATTCTTGCTGACCAAATCGCAAGCTCCCCGCCGCGGGAGAAGAACAACTGACTTTCGCGCAACCGGCGCGATAGTTGGCGCTTATGCCTTTTCGTTCGCTCGGTCTCGATGACCGCATCCACCAAGCCATCCAGGAAGCTGGCTACACCGAACCGACTCCGATCCAGACCGCGGCCATCCCCGAGGTGCTCGCTGGCCGCGACGTGATCGGCATCGCGCAGACGGGTACCGGCAAGACCGCGGCTTTCGTGCTCCCGATCCTCACCCGGCTAATGCAGGGCGAACAGCGGCCCGCGGCATGCGGGCGTTGATCGTCGCGCCGACCCGCGAGCTCGTGGTGCAGATCGAGGAAAACATCCGTGCGTATGCCCGGCATTTGCCGCTGCGAATGGCGACGGTCTTCGGCGGCGTGAGCGAGCGCCCGCAAATCCAGGCGCTCCGCTCCGGTGTGGAGCTGGTCGTGGCGACGCCGGGCCGGTTGATCGATCTGATGGAGCAACGCCAGACGAATTTCTCTGCGGTGCAATTTCTCGTGCTCGATGAAGCTGATCGGATGCTCGACATGGGATTCCTCCCGCCGATCCGGCAGATCGTTAGGGCGCTTCCGCAGAAGCGGCAGACGCTGTTGTTTTCCGCTTCACTCTCGCGCGAGATCGAAGCGCTCACGCACGAGTTTCAGCATTCGCCGAAAGTGATTGAAATCGGCCGGCGCGCGAATCCCGCGGACACCGTCACCCAACTCGTCTACGAAGTGCAGATGCACCAGAAGCCGGCCCTGCTTGCAGCATCTGCTTCGAGATAAAAACTTCGACACCGTGCTGGTGTTCACCCGCACGAAACATGGCGCCGATCGCGTCGCGCGGCGGCTCGAGAGCAGCGGGATCAAGGCCGGAACGATCCATTCGAATCGCTCGCAGAATCAGCGGCTGCGCGCGCTGAAGGATTTCAAATCCGGCGCCGTGCGCGTGCTCGTCGCGACCGATGTGGCCGCGCGCGGCATCGACGTCGACGGGATTTCGCACGTGGTGAACTACGATTTTCCGATGCACTCGGAGGACTACGTCCACCGCATCGGCCGAACCGGTCGCGCGCACGCGGTCGGCGACGCGATCAGTTTCATCACGCCGGATGACCAGGGGCCGCTGCGTTCGCTGGAACGCTTCATCGGCCGCGGGATCGTGCGCAAACGCGCGGAAGGTTTCGACTACGAAGCGCCCGCGCCGCCGCGCGAAGACCGCGGCCCGCGCCCGAATCGGCCTAACGACGGCCGGCGCGGTCCGGCCCCGCGCGGTCGCTCCGGCAGCGGCGGTGGCGGTGGTGGTGGGCGACGACGCAGTCGATGAAGCCGGAGCAGGAACTCGCGCGGCGCGATCCAAAACTGGCTGCGCTCATCGCGCGCGTCGGTCCGTTTCCCATCAAGGCAGAAAAGATCGTGCGCCCGCTTGACGCGCTGGCGCGTTCGATCGCCTACCAGCAACTCAGCGGCAAAGCCGCGGCAACGATTTTCGGCCGGGTGAAGGCGCTCTATCCCGGCCGCAAATGGTTCTCCGCCGAACAGCTCCTCGCGACGCCCGACGAGATCTTCCGCGCCGCCGGACTTTCCCGGGCGAAGACTGCGGCCTTCAAGGATCTCGCGGCCAAGACGCTCGACGGGACGGTTCCCAAACCGGCCGCGCTCGCCCGGATGAGCGACGACGAAATCATCGCCCGCCTCACGAGCGTGCGCGGGATCGGGCGCTGGACGGTAGAGATGCTCCTGCTCTTCTATCTCGGCCGGCTCGACGTCTGGCCGGTCGATGACTTGGGCGTGCGCAAAGGCTACCAAAAAACCTTCCGCAAAAAGGTCGCCCCGACGCCGAAGGAACTGCTCGCGATCGGCGAAAGATGGCGCCCATATCGCTCCGTCGTCGCCTGGTATTTCTGGCGCGCGTTGGATTGAAAAAGATTTCCGCCTAACGAGCGTAACTCTCTCGCCCCACATCCTCCTCGGGCGCGCCGCGATGGGCGCGCAGGAAGGCGCGGGGATCGAGCCAGCCTTTCGTCTCCTTGCGGTAGCCGGCTCCGACAAACGGCTCGGCAAATTCCCGCATCTCGAAATGGAGATGGGCGAGATATTTTCCGCCGCCTGTGCCGACGGTCGCGATCCGCTCGCCGCGACGAACGAGATCACCCCGCCTAACGAGCATCGCGAGCACGTGCGCGTAATAAGACTGCACATATTTCCTCACCCCGTTCTCTTCGTAGGCGTGCAGGACGATCACGATGTTGCCCCAGCCCGGGCCTCCCTCACGGGCGAAAAGGACGCGGCCGTCGGCGACCGCAAAGATTGGGTCGCCGAGATCGCTGTTCTCTCCGCCGATTCCATTCAGGTCTTCGCCGAGATGATTGTTCTGCGTGAACGGCTGCGCGTCGTAGGCGAGCGCGCCGTTCTCCGTGCCTAACGGAAAGTCGAAGCGGGTCGCGATCGGCAGCGCGGCCAGCGCGAGCGGCGAGGGGAGATCGAGCGCAAGCTCGTAGCGGCGCTGGCTGACTAGTTCCGGACCGAGGCGCCAGGCGAGATCGATCGTTAGGCCGAGAAGGACCACGACCAGCGCCAACCACCACCAACCAACGCGCGACCTGCTCATCCGCTCGTCCCGCGCAGGGTCGAAACCGGCGAGAGCAACCCCGCGCGCCGCGCCGGGACGTAGCTCGCGATCGCGACCGCCACGATCGCGAGGAGCGTTCCCCAGAGGTAATGCCGCCAATCCCACGCGACCAAAAAGTGATCCGCGTAAAGCAGCCCGCGGACGCGGATCGGGATGTGCGAAACCGCGGAAGTCAGGAGCGCACCGGCGGCGCAACCGATGACCGAACCCGCGCCGGCAATCATCGCGCCCTGCCACAAAAAGATCGCCGCGATGTCGCCGCGCCGATACCCGATCGAGCGCAGAATCGCGATCTCCCGCACCTTCGAAAGCACGGTCATGGTGAGGACGTTGAAAATGCCAAAGCCCGCTAACAGAATGATGAGCGAGACCGTGATCGCCGCGGAGAGCCGGATGGTGAGGAACAATTGCAGGTTGCCCTCCTCACGGTCCTGCCAGCTCTCCGTTTCGTGATGAAAGAGCGACTCAAAGCGCGTGGCCAACGCCGGCGCGCGATCGGGATCGCGCAATTTGTAAATGATCATCGAGGCCGAATACGGCTTCCGAAGAAGCGACTGCGCAACTTTCGCGTGGGAATAAACTCGCGCGGCATCGATCACGCCGACGCCGCTGCGCGCGGTCGCCGCGACCACGAAGCGCCGATATTCACCGCCCGGCGAAAGCAATTCCACTGATTCGCCCGGACTAACGAGTAAAGCACTGGCGAGCTTCGCGCCGACGATTACCGAGTTCGGGTTGTTGCGAAAATCGTCCAGCTTTCCGGCTTCAATTTGCTTCGCGAGATTCGTCGTCTGCAGATGCAGCGGCAGATCGATTCCGAAGAGATCCACCGTCGCGCTTTGAAAACCGGCGCGCGCGGTCAGGTTCCCGCGCAGCACCGGCGAACAGGCGACGACGTTCGAAAAGCGGCGACTCACTCGCATGATCTCCGCGGCGTCGCTGATCCCCTGGAAGGTGCGCCGATGCGGCGGCTGCACGGGGAGGGGCGGCAACTGGTTCGCGCCCTCGAGCGATTGCACGCGCGCTTTCATCACCAGCGCGCCGTTGCTCCCGAGCGTGCCGTCGATGAAATTTTTCGCGAAGCCCTGGGTTTGCGCCTGCGTGCAGATGAAGATTGCGACGCCGAAAACCACCCCGCCGAGGCTGAGAAAAAACGCGCGCTTCCGGTGGCCCAGAAAACGGAGCGCGATGTAAAGCGGGGGCGTGGTCACCGTCGCGGCGCCGGCAGGTCCGAATGCACGACCCGTTGCCTAACGAACTCTCCGGGCCGCAACGTGTCCTGGTCGGCCACGACGACGTGCGCCCCTTCTTTCACGCCCGCGAGCGCTTCGCAAAATTCCAGCGTGCGGAATCCGACCTTCACCGTCCGCGTGTCGATCATCCCGTGCGCGACCAGCAGCACCTGGTCGACGAGCAGCGCGCGCGTCGGCACGAGGAGCGCATTTTCGTGGCGGCCAGTGATGATGTTCATCTCGCCGGTCATCCCGGCCATCAGGTTCTCCGGCGGATTTTCCAGCTCGAGGACCACGGTGTAACGCTGCGTTTCCGGATCGGCGGCGGGCAGGATCGACGCGACCGTGGCGCGGAATTGCCGGGTCCGATACGCATACATTTGCAGGTCGGCTTTCATCCCGGCGCGCACTTCGCCGACATCTTCCTCGTTCACTTCGCCGCGCACATAATTCTTCCGCGACGAAACCGTGAGCAGCTCGTTGCCGTCGTTCACGAGTTCGCCATCGACCACGCGCAGCCCGGCGAGAATCCCATCCATCGGCGCGCGAATTTCCGTGTTCTTCATCGCCGCCTCGGCCTTTTGCGTAGCCGCCTGGAGCGCGGCGAGGTTGCGATCGCGCTCGATTTTTTCGGTCTTGAGCGCGTCGCGCAAGCGGTTCGCCTCGCTCTTCGCCTTCTCGTATTCGACCGCAGGGACGTTGCTCAAGCCCGCCAATTTTTCGAGCCGCTGCAGGTTGCCCTCCGCGATCTTGAGCGGCTCAGATGAGGGTAAATCCAGGCGCGCGCTTTCGGTCGCGGCCTGGAGATCGGCCTGCGCCTGCTTCAGCACGCGCGCCGTGGCCTCGTCGGTGATCGTCGCCAGCAATTCGCCCTTCGTGACCTTTTTTCCGATTGCGCCGCGGCCGGCGGCGAGCGTTTCCGCGAGGTGAATGAAACCGGCGTTTTGCGCGCGGACATGATTCTCAAACGACGGCTCGATTCGCACCGTGCCGTAGACCGCCGAGATCGCGGTCCCGCGCCTGACGACTTCCACTTCCGCGACCGGGCGCGACCAGAAAAAGATCAGTCCGAGCAGAACCACGACGGCCGCAACGAGGAGGATGATCGTTTGTTTCGTGAGCTTCACGGTTGGGAATTATGCACGCTCGCGGCGTTCTCGTCCGTGAATTGAAAATAACGGCCGGTCGCGCGGTCCCATTCGGCGCGCGCGACATTTTGCTGGAAGGCGGTGTCGAGCAGTCCGCGGCGGGTCGCGAGCAGCGCGGTCTCGGCGGTGCGGAATTCCAGTTGCGACGCGAGGCCCTGCTGCCAGCTCTTTTCCACCACGGCGAGATTATTTTCCGCCACGTCCACGGCCTGCTCGAGCGAGTCGTGGCGCGCCGCGAGGGCGCGGAAATTATTTTGCAGCGCGGCCAGTTCGCGTCCGACGCTGCGCTCAAGCTTCTGCAATTGCAGTTGGTTGATCTCGCGCAGCGAACGCGCGCGGAGCGCGGCGCCCGCGACTTTGCCGTTGTCGAGCAGCCGCCAGGTGTAGCTCGCGCCCGGGCTGATCTCCGACGAGACGATATCGTCGGAACGCTGGGTCGAGCCGGAACTGGCCTCGCGCAGTTTGGTCGACGGGATGTAGCGGCCGAACACGGTGAGATCGAGCCGCGGAAAATAACCGGCGCGTGCGATGCGCTCATCTTCGCGCGCCGCCCTAACGAGAAGGCGCGCGAGCTTCAGATCGGCGCGGCGGTTGAGAACTGTGTCGAGATCGTAATTCGCGGCGACGGCCGCAAAATGGAGTTCGCCCTCAGGCGCGGGGAGCGCCGCGCCGGCGCCGAGATCGCGGCCGATCGCGGTCGCCAATTGCAGGAGCGCCGCGCCATAGGCGTGCTGCGCCTCTTCGATTTGCGGGTCGAGTTCGCGCGCCTGCAAAGTCGCCGTGGCGAGCGCGCCGCGATCCACCGTGCCGGCCTGATAGCGGGCTTCCTCGCTGCGCATGTTGGCGTCGAGACGTTGGCGCTGCGAACGCCCAAGCGCCTCGAGCGAGCGCTCGTAAAGCGCGGTGTAAAAAGCCACGCGCGCGGTGTGCAGTTGCTCGATCACCGCGACGTTAAGTTGCTGGGCTGCGATCAGCACGGCGAGATCGCCCCGGCGGAGCGACGCGAGAATCGCGGCGTCGAAAAGCGGCTGCCGGAGATTGCCCTGCGCGAACGCGAACGGTTGCGTCGAGGGCTGTCCTGCGCGCTCGCCGCCCTGCACGCCGGCCAAACCCCCGAGTCCGAGATCCGGCAGCGCGATCGCGCGCAACACCAGTCGCTGACCCGCGGCTTCTTCGAGCGCGGTCTTCGCCTGCAAGACCTGGGGATTATTCTCCACCGTCTGCGCGAGGGCGGCCGTCATCGTTAGGCCAGCCGCGAGGGACGGGTAAGCGCACGCCAGCAGGAGGCCGCAGAGCCATTTCATTTCCGGCCCCCGAGCCTCGCGGGCGGACGAACCCAATCGAGAACCTGACCCGGTTCCGAGGACTCGTTAGGCGGAGCCGTCTCCGCCGCGGAAATGCCGGTGGCGCGATCGAGCCGCGCGAGCGCCGCATTGTGCAAATAGATGGCGCTCAGCCGCGTGGTCCGCGTCCGGGTCACGTCGGTCGAAGCCTGGAGCACGTCGAGCTGGGTGCCGAGCCCGGCGCTGAGGTTGCTCTTCGCGAAGGTGAGCGCCTCGTCCGCGGTCCGGATATTTTTTGCCTGCGCCGCGAGCACGCTGTCGGCCTGTTGAAGATCGAGAAAAGCGCTTCGCACTTCGGATTGAATCCCGAGCTTCGCGGCCTTCAACGCGAGCAGCGCCGCGGCCCGCCGCGCGCGGGTCGCGTCCATCCGCCCGCGCGTGGCGAAGCCGTCGAAGAGATTCCAGGTCGCGTTCAACCCGACGACATAGCCGTTGTTGAATTCCGGCCCGACCAGCGGATCGCGCTCGCTGTAAACTTCGTAACCGGTGAAAGCCTGCACGTGCGGCCGGGCGGCGGCGCGATCGAGCTCGAGCTGGCGTTCCTCGATCGCAATCTCCTTTTGCGCGGAGCGAATTTCCGGCCGGTCGGTGACCGCGCGGGCGAGCGCGGCATTCAGGTCGGGATGGCGCGGCTCATATTGCAGGCTGCCGGAAATCTCGAAGGCCTGTTCGTTAGGCGCACTGGCTTCGAGGCCGCAGAGTTCGCCCAGGCGCAGGTAAGAATTTTGCAGATCGGTCTGCGCCTGGATCAGTTCCGGTTGTTCGTTCGCCAGCGCCACCTCCGCGCGGCGGGCATCGAGCGGCCCGACCGTGCCCGCGCTCAGCCGTTCGCGTTCGCTCTTTAATTCCCCGCGGAGCACGCCGACCGACTGCTCGCGCAGATGAATTTTTTCCCGGTTCAGGAGCAGCTCGTAGAACGCGAGGCGCACGTCCATGGTCACGCGATCGGTCACGACCTGGAGCTCGTCTTCCTGCTTCGCGCGGTTCAACCGGGCAATCGCATCAGCGCTGCTCGTCGCGCCGCCGGTGTAAAGATTTTCCACCGCGCGAACCGACGCACTGTAATCATCGGGCCGCAGCCGCGACGAATCCGCGCGCTCGCGGCGACGGTAGAGCCCGTTTGTAATCACCGAGGGCAGGTAACCCGCGCGCGCCTCCAATTGCCCGCCGCGCGCCGCTTGGATCTTCTGGTGCGCGATCGCGATCTCCGGGTTTTGCGCCTGCGCCAGGGTCACCACCTGTTCGATCGTGTAGCGCGGCGCCGCAGTCGCGCGGACCGTGGCCAGACCCGCGCCGAGGAGGAGAAGCGCAGATAAGATCGCCGGTCGCATGCGGTTTTCTCTCCGCCCGCCCGGGGTTGCGCAACAAAAATCCCCTTCCGGGCGTGGGGTTAACGAAATTATCGGACCGGCTGTTTTGCGTGCTTGCCCCGGCGGGCACGGTGCGGCAAGGTTGGCGCTTCTCATGAGCAAAATCCCGATCGCGATCATTGGCGTAGGTAATTGCGCCAGCTCGCTGGTCCAGGGTCTCAGCTTTTACGGGAGCGCGCCGAAGAATGGCGCGGCCGTCGGCCTGATGCACCGCAAGGTCGGTCCCTATTCGCCTAACGACATCAAAGTGGTGGCCGCTTTCGATATCGACCGGCGCAAAGTCGGGATCGACGTGAGCAAGGCGATCTTTGCGCCGCCGAATTGCACGAAAGTGTTCCAGGCGAAAATCCCGAAGACCGGCACGATCGTGAAAATGGGCTGCGTCCTCGACGGCGTCGCTTCGCACATGAGCGGCTACGACGCCGCGCGGACCTTTTTGCCGCTGGAAAAGGAATCGACCCGCGAGCGGATCATCGCCGAGCTGAAAAGTTCCGGCGCGCAGATCATGGTGAATTATCTGCCGGTCGGGAGCGAGGAAGCGACGCGCTTTTACGTCGGCTGCGCGCTCGAGGCGGGTCTCGCGCTGGTCAACAACATCCCGGTTTTCATCGCCAGCGATCCGGTCTGGGCGAAGCGGTTCGAGGCAAAAAATCTCCCGCTCGTCGGCGACGACATCAAGGCGCAGCTCGGCGCGACCGTCCTCCACCGCACGATCGTCGATCTCTTCCGCAAGCGCGGGGTGAAGATCGAGCGCACCTATCAGCTCAACACCGGCGGCAACACGGATTTCCTGAACATGCTGAACCGCAACCGGCTCGCCTCGAAGAAAAAATCGAAAACCGAGGCGGTGCAGTCGGTTATCGGCGCGCGGCTTTCCGAGGAAAATATTCACATCGGGCCGAGCGACTACGTGCCGTGGCAGAACGACAACAAGATTTGTTTCATCCGCGTGGAAGGGAAACTTTTCGGCAATGTCCCGATGGAGATCGATCTGAAGTTGTCGGTCGAGGATTCGCCGAATTCCGCGGGCGTGGCGATCGATTCGATCCGTTGCTGCAAGCTCGCGCTCGATCGCGGGCATCGGCGGCGTGCTTCATTCCGCGTCCGCCTATTTCTCGAAACATCCGGCGGTGCAGATCACCGACGACGAAGCCTATCAGCGGGTCGAGGAATTCATCCGCGGCGAGCGCGATTCCTAGGGGGCGCGGTGGCCGCCCCCGGTCATTCCGAGCGGAGCGCAATGGAGGCGAAGAATCCCGTGGAGCGATCTGGAAGCGAGGGGGCTGGAGGAAGCTCGCGCCGGGAACTTCACGGCAGCCCGACGGGATCCTTCGACGCCCCCAACAGTGGTCATTCTGAGCGGAGCGCAGCGGAGTCGAAGAATCCCGTGGAGCGACCTCGAAGCGAGTGGGCTGGAGGAAGCTCGCGCTGGGAACTTCACGCAACTCGGCGGGATCCTTCGACTGCGCCGACGGCTTCGCTCAGGATGACAGAATAGTATGGCCGACGAGATCTGGTTGAGCTGCCGTAACCTCGAGCGCTGGCTCGGCGACGAGGAAGATTCGCGGGTCCACGCGCTCCGTGGTGTCTCGCTTGATCTCGAGCCGGGGAGCGTCCACGCGGTCGTCGGCCCGTCCGGTTGTGGAAAAAGCACGCTCCTCTATGTGCTCGGTCTGCTCGATCAGCCAGATGGCGGCAGCCTAACGATCAACGGTCATCCGGTCGCCGGCCTGCCCGACGACGAGCTCGCGCAGAAAAGAAACGAGCTCCTCGGTTTCATCTTTCAATTCCATTTCCTGCTCGAGGATTTCACCGCGCAGGAGAACGTCATGATCCCGATGCGCCGGCTCGGTCGCCTCACGGAAAACGAAATGCTCGAGCGCGCCGCGCACTTGCTGGGCGAGGTCGGGCTCGGCGAAAAACTACGCCGGCCGAGCCGCCACCTTTCCGGCGGCGAGCAACAGCGGGTCGCGATCGCGCGTTCGCTCGCGAATAATCCGCGCGTTATTCTTGCCGACGAACCGACCGGCAACCTTGACACCGCGAATGCCGAGCGCGCGTTTAGGTTGCTCAAGAAAATCGTGCGCGAAGAACGCAAGGCGCTCCTCCTCGTGACCCACAATCCGGCGATCGCGGAAGCGTGCGATTGGATTCACGAGATGCAGGACGGCGTGATCATCGGCAGCCATCCGCGCGCCGCGGGATGAGCGCGGAGGTCACCACGGCGCCGCTCGATCAGGCTGCCGAGCTGAAACGCGGCGCGATCTACAACGCGCTCGCCGTCCTCGCCTCGAACTTTCGCGGCATCTTCACCTTCCTCGTGGCGCGGCTGCTCGGACCGGCGGCGCTCGGCACCTACATGGTCGCGTGGGCGGCAGTCGATGTGATCAGCCGGTTCGGGATTCTCGCCTTCGATGTCGCGGTGACGACGTTCATCGCGCGGTCGGAAGTGCTCGGCGATCACGCGCGCAGCCGGTCGTTATTCCACATTGCGGTCTGGCTCGTGGTCGCGCAATGCACGGTCGTCGCCGCGATCTCAATCCTCGCGATCCGGCTCGCGGGCGAGCGGTTCGGGATGAATCGCGAGGTGATCGCCGCGCTTTCCGTGATGCTCTGCTGTCTCCCTGGTCTCGCACTTTACCGGATGAGCACCGCCGTCTCGCGCGGGATGAAAGTGATGCGCCACGACATCTTCTCGCGCGGCCTAACGGATTCGTTCGTCACCACCGTTGCCTTTCTCGCCGCTTTCGCTTTCGGCTGGAAACGTTTCGCGCCCGAGCTGGCGCTCATCGCCGGCGCCTTCGCTTCCGGCATCGTCGCCTACGCGCTCGCAGGTTCGCTCTTTCGCGCGGTGCCCGCGGCGGCCGAGCCGGCTGTCGTTAGACGGGAAATTAGCGGGCTCTTCGCCTTCGCCGCGCCGATCAGCGTTTACGATTTGATCAACTCCGCGATCTCGCGTCTCGACGTGATCCTGCTCGCCGGTTTCATCGGGCGCGCGCCGGGCGTGACTCTGCCGGTCGTCGGCATTTACGGCGCCGTCGTCGAGATCGCGATCGGACTGCGCAAAGTGAATCAGGCCTTCAACCCGATCTTCGGCCCGATCGTCGCCGGGATGACCGTGCACGGCGAACAGACGCGCGCCGCCGCCGCCTTCGCGCGGCTCACCCAGTGGATGCTCTGGATTTTGCTGCCGCTCCTCGCGGTCATGTTCCTCGCCGGTTCGCTCCTGCTCTGGATTTACGGCGCGGAATTCCGCCAGGGCGCGACCTGGCTCAGCATCGTCGCGCTCGCCTGCGCCGTGAACGCGATCGTCGGAATGGCCGAGACCGTGATCATGGTCCAGCGCCCGCACCTCAATCTCTGGAACTCCGCCGCGACCTGCGTGGTCGCGCTCGGCGTGGATCTCTGGCTCATCTCGCGTTTCGGCGTGACCGGCGCCGCGGTGGGAATCCTGCTCCCGTATGTGATGCTTGGGATTCTGCGTTGGGCGGCGTTGCGGCGTGTTTTCGGCTGGAAAAATCCGTGGTCCGAAGCCGGCGCGCCTCTGCGGAGCGGGCTCATCGCCGCCATGCCGGCGACGCTTTGTCGCCTAACGATCGGCGGGATTCCCGGCCAGGTGATCTCCGTGCTCGTCTTCCTCGCGATCTTCTACTTCCTCTGGCGTCGTCACCGTGCGACGACGACGGAGTTGCCCTTGGTCTGAATCAAACCGTCGCCCCCGCTTGCCGATAAACCGCCAGGGTTTGCTGTGCGCAGGAGTCCCACGAAAAATCCCGCGCCCGCATTAAGCTCTGTTCGCCTAACGAGCGCCGCAGTTCTGCCGAGCCAGTGATCTCCCGCAGCGCCGCTCCGAGTTTTGCCACATCGCCTACGGCAAAGAGCAACGCTGTTCCCGCGGCGACTTCGCGGAAGGGCGCGATATCGCTCGCGACCACTGGGCATCCGCAAGCCATCGCCTCGAGCACGGGTAGCCCGAAGCCTTCATAAAGCGAAGGCTGCACCAGCGCACCGGCGCTTTGCATCAGCACGACCACATCCGCGCGCGCGACCGCGTCCAGCCACACCACCCGCTCCGCTGCCTGCAAACCGGCGCGAGCTTTCCGGCGTTGCAGCATCACGAGCCGCCACGAACTCGGGACCGCGCGTGCAAAGGCGGCCAGCGCGAGATCGTGCCGCTTGCTCGGAGTATTCGCGCCGACCACGAGGAGATACGGCGCGTCGCTGCCGGTCAGTTCCGCCGCGCGCTTTTCTGCTGCGGCGCGATTGTTAGGCGGCTGGAAGATGGCGTCCGCCGCCTCGCGGATCACGGACAGACGAGCCGCCGCTCCCGGGGCCAATGCGCAGATGCGATCTGCGGTTGCCTGGCTCGGCGCGATCAATTGCGTCGCCTCCTGCAGCGCGCGCCGGATCGCCTGTGGATAATACCAACTCTTCGAAATCCGCTCGAGTCCACGCAGGTGCAGCCTTGGTTCCTCGAGCGCCATCAGGTCGTGGATCGTGACCACGCTCGCGCACGGAATCCCGCGCGGGAGCAGGTTATGCGGATTGTGAAAAACATCCGTCTCGCCTAACGAAGCTTCCCGCTCCGGCCAAAGCGCGGACCACGGCGAGTTCGCCCCGCTGCGCACGGCCACGTCATCAGTATTCGCCGCGGCCGACAGCGGACGGCGGGCCAGGGGATGCGCCCAAAAAGTGAACTGCTCGTTAGGCGCGAGCGCCGGCAGGCGTTCGACCAGCGCCTGCACATAACTCCCGATCCCGCTCGGCTTCTCCCGCAGGTAGCGCGCGTCGAGCGTGATGCGGAGCGGTGAGTTCGGTCTTGCTGCCATCGTTCGTCCAGATAGGAATCAATTCCATGTCCGTCCGCAATGCGCTTCCGTCTACCGGAGGTGCGGAGGTTGCCCTCCGGAGGGACTTGCTTCCGCAAGTCCGCCTTGGTGACGCGGCCATCATATGATTCGCGCAAACCTCAGGTCGCCCTGGCGGAAAGCGACGCTCCTCATTCTATTTTTCTCGCTCCTCTATTTCCTGACCCGCAGTCCCGGGCTCGATGAATGGGACTCGGTGCAGTTCGCGCTCGGCGTGCGGCAGTTCAACATCTGGGAACATCAGCCGCATCCGCCCGGTTATCCGCTCTACATATTCCTCGGCTGGGTCGGGCACGCGTTTCTTCACCTCGACATCGTGATGGCGCTGCAAGTGTTGAGCTGTCTCGGTGGCGGACTCTTTGTCGCGGCCTGGTATGGGATCGTTAGGCTCGATTTTGGCGAACGCTTCGCGACTCTGATCGCGCTCTCGTTAGGCGTGACCGCGATCGTCTGGATGACCTCGACCAAGACAATGACCGACAGTCTGGCGTCCGGTCTGCTCAGCGCGCAACTTCTCGGCGCGCTGCACTTCCGGCGTGATGGCGGTGGCGCAATTTTAGCGGGCTCGGCGCTGCTCGGCGCGGCGGCGGCAGGCGTGCGGCCACAGCTTTTTCCGGTGGTGCTGTTGATCGTGATCCTCGCACTGGCGCACCGGCGCGCGGCGACGCGCTCCTGGTTTTGGGGAATCGGCGCATTGTTAGGCGGCTGTCTGCTCTGGCTCGTGCCGATGTGGTATTTGCAGGCGCGGCTCACGCCAGACATGCCGGCGTGGCAGGTGTATCCGGCGCAGGTTTACGGCCAATGGCGCTGGCGGCTCGACCGGCCGAACGTTTACATCGGCGCCGGAAACTGGAGCCCGTGGTATCTCGGCGAACGCTTCGGCGCGCACATTCTCGGCTGGCTCAGCGTCGGGCTGGGGCTGATCCGCTCGGTCTTCACGATCATTGTGGGGTCGGTTCTTGTGCTGGTAGGATTCGCCTCCTACGTGCGCCATTTCACGACGGCGGATCGGGAATTCTGGCGGGCGAATCGCTGGTGGGCCGCGCTCCACATCGTGATCATCTTCTGCTGTCTCCCGGCCGCGCAGCGCTACTACCTGATCATCATCCCGCTCGTCCTGGTTTCGTTAGGCCGAGGGCTCGCGACTTTGCCCGGGCGCTGGCGCTGGAGTGCGTGGGCGCTGCCGGTTGTGCTGCTCTGGGTCAGCGCGCCGCTGGTCGTGAAACACCACAAGCAGGACGGACCGCCGCTGCTTTTCGCGCGATATCTCGCGCGACATTATCCGGCCGGGCAGCGGAGCGACGTGCTGCTTCTGCTCTCCCAAACCCGGCGGCACGTGCAATGGTATGCGCCCGGTTTCCAGCTCGCGCCGAAAGATCAATCGGTCGCGGCAACCCCGCTCAATCAACTGATGCATGCCAAGGCGATTTACACCGACGACCCGAAGATCGCGCTCCGTCCCGGCTGGAAACTGGAGCGGCTCGCGCTCTATCATCGCTCGATCCTGATCGCGCCGAAGCATCGCAGCATCGGGGTGTACCGGGTGGAACATGAGTAGGCGAATTTTCATTACCGGCGCGAGTTCGGGCATCGGCCGGGCGACGGCGGAGCTTCTCGTTAGGCAAGGGGACGAAGTCTGGGGGACTGCGCGCGATCCGGCGCGGCTGCCGGTGTTCGAGCACTTTCATCCGGTCGCGCTCGATCTCGCGGAGAGCGCGTCCGCGGTCACCAGCTTCGAGCGCGCGCTCACGGAGGCCGGGCATTTTGACGTGCTGATCAATAACGCCGGCAGCGGGCACTTCGATCAGGCCGCGACGCTTTCGCCGGAACTTCTGCACGAACAATTTCAAATCCTCGTCTTCGCGCAAATCGCTCTTTGCCAGCGCGCGCTCGAGGCGATGCGCGCGCACGGCGACGGTCTGATCGTGAACGTCAGCTCGATGGCCGCGCGGCTGCCGGTGCCTTACATGAGCGCCTACAACGCTGCAAAAGCCGCGCTCGCCTCTTTCACCATGACGCTGCAACTGGAGCTGAGCGGTAGCGCCGTCCGCGTCGTTGATGTGCAGCCGGCGGACATCCGCACTTCCTTCAACGAAGCCGTCGTGACGCTTCGCCCTAACGACCCCGCGATCGCCGCGGTCTGGGCGCAGGTCGACGCAAATCTGCAGGCGGCTCCGCCACCGGAATTGGTCGCGCGCCGAATCGTTAGGCTGATCGGCCAAAAAAATCCGCCGCCGCGGATCACGGTCGGCGGCGCGTTCCAGGCGGGCGTGGCGCCGCTCATTTTTCGCCTCCTCCCGCAACGGGTGCGGCTTTGGGGTCTGCGGAGATATTACAGGCTGTGATTTCCGACGCGGTGGTGCTCATGGCCGGTTCGGGTTCGCGGCTGCGCGTCGCGGGGCGCACGCCGCTCAAGCCGCTCGTGCCCGTGCTCGGGCGTCCGCTCATTTCCTACACGCTGGCGGCGCTGCGCGGAGCGGGCATCACGACGGTGCACGCGATCGTCGGGTTCGAAAGCGAGACGCTGCGCCGCGAGTTGCCGCGGATCGCGCCTCCTGATTTGACTCTGCATTTCATCGAGAATCCGGATTGGAAAAAACAGAACGGCGTCTCCGTTTTGGCAGCTGCGCCGCATGTGCGCGCGCCGTTTCTGCTCACGATGAGCGATCATCTTTTCGATCCGGCGATTCTCGCGTTACTGATCCGGAGGGGTCCGCCGGAGCGGTTGCATCTCGCGGTCGATCGGAAGCTCGAGACGATTTTCGACACGGACGACGCGATGAAAGTCCAGACGCGCGGAGAAGAAATCGTCACGCTCGGGAAGACGCTGCAAACCTATGACGCGATCGATACCGGGCTTTTCCTCTGTGCGACGGATCTCTTCGATCACCTCGAAAGTGCGCGGCGCGCGACCGGCGACTGCAGCCTGGCCGACGGCGTGCGCTCGTTAGGCGCGCTCGGCTTGGCGCGTGCGATCGATATCGGCGCGGCCTGGTGGCAGGACGTCGATACGCCCGAGATGTTCGCGGTTGCCGAGGCGCATCTACGCGCGCTGGTGGAAGAGCGTCACGACGTTCAAAACCAGAGTCGTTAGGGTGACGGCCAGCCACGGGTGCAGAATCCATTGCGGCAGCCCGATGATCGCAAGGAGGACGAAAAGCAGAATGCCGACGTCGCGTTTCGTCGCCTGAAGGACGCACCACGCGATGCGCGCAACCAAGGGGGAACCACTCACGCTTTCGAGCAGCCGACGATGCCGTGGGTAGGCGGCTTCTGCGCCTGCCGCGATCGGCGCGGAAGGTTGCGGACGGTGGAGCAGCCATTCATTCGTCCCGATCAGCGCGCCGAGGGCCATTCCTTCCGCGAAATAAATGCCGCCGAGCCCCGCCCCGAGCGAGACCACGAAGAGCAGCGCGCCCGCGATGTCGCAGAAATCGTCGATCCGTCCGCCGCTTTCCGACTCGAGAAATTTCGCGCGCGCGATCTCGCCATCGCACCCGTCGAGCATGCTGTAGAGCTGATAAATCAGTGTGCCGAGGACGATGCTGAGGTAGCCGCCATCCCAGAGAAACAACCCCGCGAACATCGGCAGGATGAAAATCGCGAGCGTCCAGCCGGTCGGCGTGATCTGGGTGTGCAGGAGCCAGCGCGTGACCGGTCGGGTGAGCGGACGGTTGATGAAACGGGACACCACCCCGTCCTGCGGTTTGCCGGTGAGCCGCAGGAAATCATCTTCTGCGCGCGCGATCTGGTTAGGCAATGCGACGAAGCGCCAGCGTTCGTCCGCGGGACAATTGGAAGCGAATTCGGTAGCCAGAGTTTCCCAGGATTTTACGGCGTCGAACTCGATGCGCGGCGCCGTCGCGAGGAAGTCGCCTAACGACTTCCGATGCACGAAGAGATGCGTCGAAAGCACGCGGCCGCTCGCGGCGGGCGCGGGTTCGCCTATTTCGCCAAACCTCGGTGGCGCCGTTCGCGCGCGCTTCCTTGACCGAAAGCTGCAGCCGCTCGATCTGCCGCAGCCCGGCGATGCGCCAGTGCGCAGATTCGTCGGCGAGAATGACGAAAGCGTCGTCGCTCACGTAGCAGAATTGGCGTCCACGGTCGGCGCGAAAAGTTCCTTCAGCGCGAGCACCGCGATCAGGCAGGCGGAGAAAGCGATGAGGTGCAGCACCCACGCGGCAAGTCCACAAAGCGCGAGCAGCATGAAGACGAAATTGAAGACGTCGCGCTTCGTCAGCTCGCCGAAGAAGCGCGCGGCGCCGTTGCCTAACGACAGCAGGCCGGTGCGGCGAATCAGCCAGAGTTTTAGCTGGTCGCCGTGGTTAAAGGTCTCCCGGTTTGCCCGCAGATATTCGCCGTAGCGAGCATCGCGCGCAGGAATGTGGTCGTCGATTTTCGTGCGGGTGAGCAGGGTTTCGAAAACGCCGATGAAAAGCGCAGCGCTGATTCCCTCCACGAGGTAAAACGGATGCGCGAGACCCAAGCCAAGCGCGATCGCGTAAAGCATCGTGCTGAGCCGGTCGCAGACTTCGTCGAGCTTTCGGCCCGCGTCGGACTCGAGGTATTTCACGCGCGCGATCTCGCCGTCGCAGCCGTCGAGCATGCTGTGCAGTTGGAAGAGAACCGCCCCGAAGGCGAAGCCGAGATAGTCGCCGCGGAGGAACAAAAGCGCACCGGCGACCGGCAGGAGCATGAGGAGAAGGGTGACGTGATTTGGCCGTAGCGAAGTGCGCACCAACAACCGGCTCAGCGCCCGAGAAAGCGGGCGATTCAGATAACGTGAGATGAACCCGTCCTGCGACTTGCCGGTGCGTGTGAGCAGTAAATCTGTCGCGCGCGCGACAGTGGATTTCTCGTCGAGAAAAAGCCATTCCTGCTCGCGGAACTTTGCGTGAATCGATTCGGACGCGCCTATCTCCGCGGCATCGAGGAGCAGGCCGGGGAGGGAGTGGCGGGCCGGCACCACCCGCGTGCTGAGGGCCAAAATCGGACCTTCGCCTAACGAGTTGATGGTGATCGGCGGAGTGGCGATTTGCCGGTCGCGAAAGTATTCCTCCGCGGCGAGCCGGTTCCGGTCGATCTGCCGCAAACCCGCTACGCACCATTCCGCGGATTCGTCCGCGAAGATCACGACGGCCTGCGGAGTGGGAAGGCTGCGCTGCACAAGGCGCCGAACCTAACGAATCGCTCGGTGCGTTCCACGATTTAATTTCCGCGCCGGTCGAGTAATCTCGCGGGAGATGACCGACGAAAACCCGCTGCTCTCGATCATCATCCCGACGCTCGAGGAGGAGAAAGTGATCGGCGCGACGCTGGCGGCGCTGCGCTTTTCGCAGCCGCATGAAATCATCGTTTCCGACGGCGGGAGCCGGGACCGCACGGCGGAAATTGCGCGCCCGCTGGCGGACACGGTGATCGCGCATCACGGCCCGGGCCGGCAGACGATTTCACAGGGTCGCAATGCCGGCGCGGCGGTGGCCCGCGGTCCGTTGCTGGTTTTCCTTGACGCCGACTGCACATTCGAAAATCCCGAGGAATTCTTTCGCGCGGCGTTGGCGCATTTTGACGTGGATCCGCAGTTGGTCGGCCTGACGGTGCAGTTGCGGGTGTCGCCGGCAGAGGAAACGTGGGCGGACCGCCTGGTCTTTGGCCTAACGAATGCGGTTACGCGCTTCGGGAACAACGTGCGCGGGTCCGGCGACTCGCCCGGCGGTGAATTCCAGATGGTCCGCTCGGCAGCGTTTCATTCGATCGGCGGCTATCGTGAAGATCTTGTGACCTGTGAGGATCGCGATCTTTTTCGACGTCTTGCCCGCGTCGGACGAGTCCACACCGACGCGCGGCTGACGGTGTTCCACACCGGACGTCGCGCGCATAATATTGGCTGGTCGCGGATGATCCTGATCTTTCTCGCGAACACGATTTCGTTTCAACTGCGCGGAAAATCGTTCTCGAAAGAGTGGACGGTGGAACGTTAGGCAGCCGCGATCGCGCGCCGGTAGATGCGGAAGGTTTTGTAACGGTCGGCGCCGATCGCTTCGAGGAAGCGATTCATGAGCCGGTTATTTTCCAGGATCATGCTGCATTCCCCGGTCACGCCATTCTTGATCATTGCTTCTTCGATGATCCGGAGGACGAGCTTTTCCGCGACGCCGTGACGCCGGAATTCCGGGACCACGCCGAGCGCGACAAGGCGGCCGGTTTTTAACCGGCTCTTGTGATACAAAAGTTTGGCGAGCCCGATCGGCAGGCCCCATTTCGTGAGCCGTCCATCCGGCAGATGGCGGAACGCGACATTTATATCCGGCAGATAAAGCAGGAAGCCCACGGGCTCGTCGCCGACTTCCGCGATCAGGGTGTATTCGGGCTCGGCGAGCGGTTTGAGTTCCTGCACGAGATGATCGAACTCCGCCTCGGTGAACGGCACGAAGCCCCAGTTTTTTTCCCACGCGCGATTGTAGATTTTGCGGAGGCGCCGGCTTTCCGCCGCCTGTTCTTTCATGTTCACCGAGCGAATCACGACGTTGAGGCTGTCGGCAAAACGCGCGGAAATTTTTTGCAGCCGCGCGCGCGCTTCGGTCGGTTTGGAAAACCACCACGCATACCAGTCCATCGCTTTCCCGAACCCGCAGCCTTCAATGAGCGCCGCGTAATAGGGCGGGTTGTGCGAAGTGAGCAGAGTGGGCGGGTGCTCGAAGCCGTCGATGAGGAGCGCGCAGACGTAGTTCGTGGAGTAATCGATCGGCCCCATAATCTCGTCGCGGCCGCGGGCGCGGAGCCAGTTCTCCGCCGCGCCTAACAAGGCCTGCGCGACCGCCGGGTCGTCGATCGATTCGAAGAGGCCGAAGCAGCCGAGATTGGAATGGTGCTCGGCGTTGTAACGCGGGTCGTCGCTCGCCATGATCCGGCCGACGATCTTGCGATCGCGCCAGGCGAGGAAAAGCTGCGCCGCGCCATGCTCGAAAAATGGGTGCTTTTTTTGGTCGAGAAATTCCTTTCGCTCGAGGAGGAGCGGCGGCACCCACGCGGGATCATCCGCGTAGATCTGCCAGGGGAATTTGATGAACGCGTCGCGGTCCGCCCGCGAGGCGACCGGGGTAATTTGGATCGCGGACAATTCAGGATTTCGCCGCAGCCGACATTAGGCGGATTGGGCGGCGAGCTGCGGGACGAGCGTGTCTTCGAGGATGTTGAGCGCTTCGTCGAGATCGGCGCGGGTGTGGAGCGCGGTGACGCAGGCGCGGAAACAAATCCGGTGCTGCGGCACGGCCGGATAATCGACCGGCGCGACCCAGAGACCGCGGCTGCGCAGTTGGTGGCCGAGGCGATACATCCGCTCGCGATCACCGATCACCATCGGCATCACGTAGGTAGTCGAATTTCCGGTATCGATCCCGAGCC
Organism: uncultured Verrucomicrobiae bacterium; assembly: GCA_963742845.1. Lineage (GTDB taxonomy): Bacteria > Verrucomicrobiota > Verrucomicrobiia > Chthoniobacterales > UBA10450 > Palsa-1392. Next base: position 132,024 of record CAVUNK010000007.1, read on the forward strand.
CGCGGAGTTGCTGGTGGAAATAATCGGCGTTCGCCCAGAGCTGGGTGCGCAATTCCGGATGCGCGGTCGCGATCTCGAGCGACTTCAGAATCGCCGCGACCACGACCGGCGGGAGCGCGCAGGAGTAAACATAAGGGTGCGCGTAGAAGCGCAGGTATTGCAGCGTCTCGCGATTCCCGGCGACGAAACCGCCGAGCGCGCCGAAGGCTTTCGAGAAGGTGCCGTAGGTGAGTTTCACCCGGTCTTCGACGCCGAATTTTTCCGCGGCGCCACGGCCGTTTTCGCCGCAGGCGAGGGTGGAATGCGCTTCGTCGATGAAGACGCTCGCGCCGTGTTCCTCGGCGACGCTGATCAGCTCTTCGAAATTTCCGAAGTCACCGTCCATCGAGTAGATGCCTTCGATCACGACGAGCTGGCGCTTGCCCATGTTCCGGCCTAACGACGCCGCGAGCGACGCCGGGTCGTTATGCTCGAATTTTTCCGAGCGGCAGCGCGAGAGCGTGGCGCCATCGCGCAGGCTGAGGTGCGACCGGTTATCGAGCACCGCGACATCGGTTTTGCGGAGCAACCCGGAGATCGTCCCGAGCGCGCCGCCGAACCCGCTGTTGAAAAGCATCGCGTCTTCGCGGCCAAGGAACGCGGCCATCTTCCGCTCTAGCTCGCGATGGAGATCGCTCATCCCGGAGAGCATCGGCGAACCGCACGCGCCGAGGCCGTGGGTGGTGAGCGCTTCGCGCGCGGCCTCGATCACTTCCGGGTGATTCGCGAGGCCGAGATAATTATAGGAGCAAAGGTTGATCACCGGCTGGGCTTTGCCGTCGTAGGTGATCGTGGTGCGGGCATCGGGACCGGCGCGCATCTCCGGCTCGTAGAGTTCCACGGCCCACGCGCCCGCCTGCATCCAACGGGTGAAGCTCGCCGGCGCCTGCAGCGGATCGCTGCCTTCGCTGGCCAGAAAATTTCCCAGACTGAGTTCGGCCGGATTATCGCTCATAAGCTTGATGTTGCCCGAGCGGGTTGGGGAATGGCCGTAAAGTTTTGCATCCTTTGGGTCCAGCGGCGGTTTGAGCGCCGTGAATTTTCCAGTCGGGAGCGCAATGTTATCGTTTCCGGTTCCGGGGACAAGATTTTTATCGCGCCCGATTTACGCCGCCGCCGGAGGCATCTCCCCTTGCCGCGTGGCCCCTTCCTCCCTACCCTCGCGTGATGCGGATTTTGGTCACGGGCGGCGCCGGATTTATCGGCTCGCACCTGGTGGAAAAATTATTGGGCGAAGGTCACGAGATCGCGGTGCTCGATGACTTCAACGATTTCTACGACCCGCAAATCAAGCGGCGCAATCTCGCCGCGGTCGCAGATCGGATCGCGCTCCACGAGGTGGATCTGCGTGAGGCGGCGGCAGTGAACGGCGTTTTCGCCGGCGGGGAATTCGACGCGGTGATCCACCTCGCGGCGCGCGCGGGGGTGCGGCCGTCGCTCGGAAATCCGCAGCTCTATTATGATACCAACGTCAACGGGACGCTCCACCTGCTCGAGGCGGCGCGCGCCGTTGGGCTGAAGCGGTTCATCTTCGCGTCCAGTTCGTCCGTTTACGGGCTCGCGAAGACGGTGCCGTTCTCGGAAGACCTGCATCTCACGCAGACGGTCAGCCCTTACGCCGCGACCAAGATCGCCGGGGAATTCCTCTGCTCGACCTACTCGCACCTCTACGACATGCGGGTCGTCGCGCTCCGTTTCTTCACCGTTTACGGTCCTCGGCAGCGGCCCGATTTAGCGATTCACCAGTTCACCCGGCGGATTTGGAACGGGAAAGCGATCGACCAGTTCGGCGACGGCACGACGCGGCGGGATTACACCTACGTCGACGACATCATCCAGGGCGTGGTGGCGTCGTTAGGCTACGAAGGACCGCTCTTCGATATTTTTAATCTCGGCGAAAACCAGACGATCGAGCTGCGCGACCTGATCGCCGGGATCGAGACGGCACTCGGCCGGAAGGCGAAGATCAATTACCTCCCCGAGCAGCCCGGCGACGTACCGCTGACCTGCGCCGATATTTCGAAAGCGCAACGGCTCCTCGGTTATCGCCCGACCACCGCGCTCGCGGAAGGACTCCCAAAGTTCATCAAGTGGTTTCACGAAATCCGCGAAACTGGATAGCGACAAACGGATCCGCCTAACAACGAGCTTGCGTTACGCTTCGCTCGGGAATAGTTATTCACAGATGCCGGGAGGCTGAGGCGCGAGCTTCCACCCCGCGATCATCCGGTTGTTTCGAAACGAATGATGCAGGCAAACACGTCCCACCCGGCCGATTTGCAGCAACGGAGATCGCACGCGGACAGGCCCTGGCCTGAAAGAGTTTCCCGGCAAGACGAGGCGGAGTTTCCTCCGGCTGCGCAGACTGCTCTCGAGCTGCTTTGTGGGACCCTCCGGGGTCCGCGCGCCATGGACCGTGCACCATTTTATGGTGCGCTCCGCCCGAAGAAAAACTGGGTAATAACTGAGGATCATTATGACATCTCAATCCCCGGGGAGAAATTCGCGACGCCCGCGTCGCAGTGGACCCCGACGGCGGTTCGATACGCGCGACGAACGCGCGGAGTCGAAGGCTCCCGCAAAAAAGAGCTTGCTGCAGAAAATCATGGGCTTCTTCGGAGGCTCCGACACCACCTCCACCAAACCGGGGCGCCCGAGTGTGCCGCGGAACGGTTCCGCTCCCGCGCGCAATGGTGCGCCGGCGCGTGACCGAGCCGAGCGCGGCGGCGAAAGAGGCGAGCGCGGCGACCGCGAACGGTCGTCCCGTAAGCCGGAGTCGGTCGAAGTCACCACCCCGCGCCTCTACGTCGGTAACCTCTCGTTCGAAGCGAGCGAGAGCGACCTGTTCGAGCTGTTCAACGGCGTCGGCCAGGTGCAGAACGCAGAGGTCGTCACCTACAAACACAACCAGCGCTCGAAAGGCTTCGCCTTCGTCCAGATGCAATCGGTCGAAGAAGCCAAGCGCGCCGTCTCGGAATTGCACGACAAGGAATTCCTCGGCCGCAAACTGGTGGTGAGCGGAGCGAAAAACGACAGCCACACGCGCGACTAAAATCGCCTAACGAATCGAGAACCGGGAGATCAGGCGGCGTTCGCTGCTGCTGGTCTCCCGGTTTTTTTTGGGTCAAATGCAGAACGCCTTCTATCTCGTCGGTCCGACCGCCTGCGGGAAAACGCAGCTCGCCGCCGATCTCGCGGAGCGGCTCGACGCCGAGATCGTGAGCGCGGATGCGTTCCAGGTTTATCGCGGGCTTCCGTTGCTGACCGCGCAGCCTAACGAGTCGCTCCTTCGCCAGGCGCGGCATCATCTGGTGGGGACATGCCCACTCACCGAGGAGCTGAGTGCCGCCAAATTTCGTGAACTCGCGTTGAGCGCGCTCGCGGAAATCGACGCCCGCGGGAAGCGCGCGCTTGTCGTCGGCGGGAGCGGACTTTACGTGAAAGCGCTCACCCACGGGCTCGCGCCGCTCCCTGCGATTGATCAGGAACTGCGCGCGCAGCTCGACGCACTTTCGCTCGAGGAATTGAACAACCGGCTCGCAGCGGTCGACTCGTTAGGCGCACAAATGATCGATCGCAAAAACAAACGCCGGGTTGTCCGCGCGCTGGAGATTTTCGCGCAAACCAAAAAGCCCGCTTCGGCCCAGCGCGAAGAGTGGCAGGAAACCGCGCCGAGAGTTCAAGGTATTTTTGTTTTCCGCGAACGCGATGGACTCAACTCTCGGATCAACGCACGGGTCGAAGAGATGTTCCGCGACGGCGTGGTGGAAGAAGTCGCACGCGTCCAAAACCTCAGTGAAACGGCCGCGAAAACTCTGGGGCTTACAGAGATTCGCCGACTGCTCGCCGGGAAAGTAAGCGAGGCGGAATGCATCGTGGCGATTCAGCAGGCGACCCGCCGCTACGCCAAAAGACAATTGACCTGGTTTCGCCGACAAACTAATTTTGAGCCGCTGAATCTTTCATTGATCAAGGACCACGGAGCCGCCGTTGAATCGATCCTGCAAAAGGCCGAGCGGTCTTTTGCCACCCCTGAATGATCGTCACGCAACCCCAGCGAAAACAGGAGCGCGCGCTCCTGATCGGCCTCGAGCAGGACGGTGTTTCGAAATGGGATTTGCGTGATTCGCTCGATGAACTCGCGGAGCTGGCGAACTCCGCCGGAGCGCACGTCGTCGACACGGTCACGCAAAAACTGCAGAAGCCTACCGCGCCATTTTACATCGGAAAAGGCAAGGCGGAGCTGATCAAGGAATCGTTTCAGGACCAGCAGGTCACCTCGGTGATTTTCGATAACGAGCTCTCGCCCGCGCAGGGGCGGAACCTGGAAAATCTTTTCTCGAGAAAAGTGCTCGATCGCACCCAGCTCATTCTCGACATCTTCGCGCAGCGCGCGCGGAGCCGCGAAGGCCGGCTCCAGATCGAGCTCGCGCAATTGCAATACCTCCTCCCGCGCCTAACGAGAATGTGGACGCACCTTTCCCGCCAGACCGGCGGTATCGGCACGCGCGGCCCCGGCGAGACGCAGCTCGAGGTGGATCGTCGCCGCGTGCAGGACCGCATCTCGCGCCTCGAGCGCGACCTGCAGGAAGTGCGCAAACATCGGCTGATTCAGCGCCAGGGCCGGAAGCGTCATCAATGGCCGGTCGCGGCCGTGGTCGGTTACACCAACGCCGGTAAATCCACGCTCCTCAACCGGCTCACCGGCGCGGGCGTGCTCGCGGAGGACCGGCTTTTCGCGACGCTTGACCCGACCACGCGCGCTTTTGTTTTGCCTAACAAACAGCGGCTGCTCCTTACCGATACGGTCGGGTTCCTGCGGAAACTGCCGCACACTTTGATCGAGTCGTTCAAGGCCACGCTCGAGGAAGTGGTCGAGGCCGATCTGCTCATCCACGTGGTCGACCTGAGTCATCCGCGGGTCGACGACCAGATGGAAGCGGTCGAGACCGTGATCAAGGAACTCGGCGCCTACGGCAAACAAACGCTGATCATTTTCAACAAGAGCGACCTCGTCCAAAACCCGGAGCATTTGAATTTTTTCCTCGATAAATTTCCGGGCAGCGTCGCGATTTCCGCGCGGACCGGTGCCGGGGTCGACGAGCTCGTGCCCGCGCTGCAAAACGCGCTGAGCTCCTGGCGGCTCCGCGCGCGTTACCGGTTGCCGGTGCGCGAGGCCGCGCTGCTCGCCGAAGTGCATCGCGTCGGTCACGTGATCGAGCTGCATTACGACGGAGATTTCACCGAGGTGCTGGCCAACGTCCCGCCGCAGCTCGAAGCCAAGCTTGCGCCCTATCACCAGCCGTGAACCGTTACGAGCGCTGGACGGCGCGCTGCGGTCTCACCGACCGGCCGCGCTTACGAAAAATCATCGTCGCCGTGATCGGCGGCACGATCGTTTTCTTCGGCATCCTCCTGATCGTTTTGCCCGGACCCGCGGTCATCGTGGTGCCACTCGGACTCGCCGTGCTGGCGACGGAATTTGCCTGGGCGGGCGCGGTCCTGAAACGCGGCGGGGACTTGTGGAATAAGGTGCGGCGGAGGAAGAAAGACGCGGTAAGCGATGACCAAGCTTGAGCGCGTCGAACAGCTCGTGCGCGAGCTGCCGAAAATTTATCCGGACGCGCATTGCGAACTGGATTTCAAAACGCCGCTGCAGCTGCTCGTGGCGACGATTCTTTCCGCCCAATGCACCGACAAGCGCGTGAACATGGTCACGCCCGGACTTTTCAAGACGTACCGCTCGGCTGCGGAATTCGCGGCTGCCGAGCCGGCTAAACTGGAGCAGGCGATTCAATCGACCGGCTTTTTTCGCAACAAAGCCAAGAGCATCCGCACGGCTGCCGCTGCAATCGTGGACGAGCACGGCGGGTAAGGTGCCGCAGACGATGGAAAAGCTCCACGCGCTTCCCGGCGTCGGCCGCAAAACCGCGAATGTTGTCCTCGGCAATGCCTTCCAGATCGACGAAGGCATCGTCGTCGACACCCACGTCGCGCGGCTCTCGGAGCGACTCGGCCTAACGAAACAAAGAGACGCGGTGAAAATCGAACAGGACCTGATGAAACTCGTCCCGCGCACGCACTGGACGATGTGGAGTCACTGGCTCATCTGGCATGGGCGACGCCGCTGTTTTGCGCGCAAACCGGATTGCACGAACTGCGAAATCCTCGGGCTCTGTCCTTCCGGTCCGCGCTTTATCCGGCGCGGCGAGGTGCGCGCGTCAGCGTGAGCGGGTCTTTTCGTCGATGCGCTCCACCGCTTCGGCGGTCTGCTCCGAGCGCTTGCGCAGCCGCTCAAATTCCTTTTGAAAATCATCGAGGTCCTCATCGCTCATCCCTTCCAGGTCCATCAGCTTATTTCGCGCGCCGGAGACGCTGCGGATCAGCTCGTCGAGTTTCAACTGCACCGCGCGCGAGTCGCGGTTCTGCGTGTTTTGAATCAGGAAAACCATCAGGAAAGTGACGATCGTCGTCCCGGTGTTGATGATCAGCTGCCAGGTGTCCGAGTAGTGAAAAATGTGGCCGGTCGCGCCCCAGACCACGATGATCCCGACCGCGGCCATGAAGGCCCAGGCCGTGCCGAGGACCGCGGAAGTCTTCCGCGCCGAAACCCGAAACGCATCCTGCACCCGGCAGAAAAGATCGCGCTCCGATTCTTTCGCCTTCGCTTTCGCGCCGTTCTTTTTCGCCATACAACACTCTTTCGCTTAGGCGGTCGGGCGTGCGCGCCTCGTCCGTGAAGTTTTTTGCCTGAGATCCATGTGCGCTGACATCCTTCATCTCGATCTCGACGGCGCGTGGCCCTCCGATCTGGGCCTGCCAACCCGCGATCTGCGGGAATGGGGGCCGCGCCTGCGCTTCTCTGCGCCAGCGCGGGGGATCGCGGCTTTCGAGCAGGAGATCGGCGAATCGCTGCCGCCTTTCTTGGTTTACGGCTCGGGCGACTTTCATCATCTCACCGCGCTCTGGATCCGACGGCATGCCAGCCTAACGACGGTCGTTTCGTTCGATAATCATCCCGACTGGGACATTCGGCCGCCGCGCTGGGGTTGCGGGAGCTGGGTGAACCGCGCGCTGGAGTGGCCGCAGGTGGAGCAAGTCAGTATCTGGGGATGCGGGAATTTCGAGTGCTGGTGGCCGGGGCGAATTTTTGGGAACAATCGGGCGGAACGGGCTGGCCGGCTCGAGGTGCACCCGTGGGCCGATAACCGGAGCGCGCGCGAGCAGACGCGGCGCGGTGCGATCCGGCAGGAGAACTGGCGGGAGAAGTTTTCCGGGTTCGTTAGGGGGCTCGGCGCCGCGCAAGTTTACGTCACGATCGATCTCGATTGCCTGCGCGCGGAAGAGGCGGCGACGAACTGGGAGAGCGGGCGTTTCACGGTGGAAGATCTCGAGTGGGCGCTCGCGCAGCTTGGAGGCCGTATTGGCGCGGGCGACATCTGCGGCGCTTGGTCGCCCGCAGTTTACGCGCGCCGCAAACAGCGTTTCGCGTCGGGCATGGATCACCCGAAATTACCGCCGCGCGACGCGGCGGAAATGCAGCAGACCAACCTCGCTACACTGCAAAAGTTGCTCCCCGCTTTAACTCAGCGAAACCAGGACGACGCCGAGGCCGATCACGATTGAACCGATCGTCAGGCGCAGGGTCAGCTTCTCCTTCAGGATATACGCGCCGGCAAAGGCGATCAGGATCACGCTCAGCCCCTGGAACGGAAAGAAGTAGCTCAGGTCGAAGCGCTGGAGGAGCCCGATGTTGATGAAAAAATTCGCAGCGAAAACCGCGATCGCTGAGGCAAAGACAATCGTCGCGTGCAACCGCGAATAGGTTTCGCGCTCCATGATGTCCATCGCGTGCTTGAGCAGGATTTGTCCCGCCACGAAGCAAAGGACGGTGACGAAAATGAGGATCGCGGCGATCACGTTCACAGTTTCGCCTCCAACCGCGCAGCCGGTTTCGCGACGATCATCAGCCCCACCAGCACGAGCGCGATTCCAAGCCAGCGTTTCGTTAAAATCGATTCGCCGAGAAAAATCCAGCTGCTCAGCGGGACCAGGATGTGCACCGCCTGCCCGACCGGGAACGCGATCGTGAGGGGAAGCTTTTTTAAGGTCGCGAGCCAGTTAAACAGGCTGACCACCGAAGCCAGAATGCCCCACCAAACCCAGCCGGAGCGCAGTCCCGTGAGCCCGGTCCACGACCACGGGTCGCTCGGGTCCGCGGTCGCCTGCGCCCCCAGCTTCAGGAAAATCTCGGCAGCGGTGGCGAGGAGCACGCAGATTCCGAGTTGCACCCAGGGATTGAGAAACCAACGCCGCAACGAGCCGATCACGAGCGTGCGGAAAAGTGACGCCGCAGGACCGGGTCGGACTGCACGGGCGAGAAGCGCGGCGCGAAAACGCGAAGCAGGAAATTCCAGATCGGCGACCGATGCCTAACGAAAAGATCGACCGGTTCCAGTTCGAGACGAAGGCGCATTTTCGGTTCGTAATTAAAAGGCGAGGTCCGGTAGGTGCGATACCCGTGGCGGAGCGCCCATTCCAGAATATCGCGGAAGCTCAGGTAATAAAGGTGGAGATCGTGCGCGACGGCGTAATCGAGCCCGAGGTCGTTATCGAAGATCGTGTCGCCGTGAATCGTGCAGTAGGAAAAGGCAATCGCCTTTCCATTCTGCCGCCAGATGAAAAAGCGGCAGCGGTCCGGCATCGTCAGGCTGGCGTCGAGAAAGTAGTCGCGCGAAAAGACCTCGAACTCGACCTCGCTCCGCTGCGCGACCGCGAGATAGAGCGGGTAAATTTCATCGATCACCGTGCGACAATTGTTCCGCACCTCGAGCGTGATCGGCGGCTGCGCCTGCGCCGCCGCGCGCAATTTCCGGCGAAGTCCTTTGCGGCTGATTCGGCTGAGCCGGCTGCCGAGGTAGTCTTCGAAGGAGTCGAAATCGAGCGCGAGCTGGAGCGGCGGGAAGCCGTCGAGCCGGGTGTAACCGGCGGCGCGGAGCGGCGCCATTTCCGCGCGCTCGGCGGCGGGGAAATCCTTGATCGTCAGGAACGGAATGCTGTCCGATTTCGCAAATGCGTCGAGCGCTTCGGCGAGCAGGGCAACGGCTGTTCTCCGGGCGAATCCGGGGACAACGCCGAGGTGACCGTTGCCGACCAGACAACCGGCCAGCAACATCCGCGCGCGCAAGAGGCGCGGAAAGAAACGGCGCAAAAAACCGAGCGTGTTCCGCGTGGTCTCGCCTAACGAGAGCGAGAGATCCTGATCGACCAGGATGAGTGGCTGAAGTGCCACCGGCTCGTCGTGAGGCAAGCGGAGCACGAGATAGCGATAAGTGAATCCGGCCGTCATCGTGCGCTCCAGCAATTCGTAGAAGGCAAGATCCTTCACCTGACCGGAAAAGGTTTCCCCCCAGAGGAGCCGATCGACTTCCGCAGCTCGCGCGTAGATCGCGGCTGAGCCGCCGCGCAGAAAAAAAGTCTGGAGAGGCGCGGCGGGCCGCACCCGGTTCGGCGCGCGCGGCGCCGTGATGGTGGGCATGGTCAGAGCTCGCTCGCGTTCGGAAATTTTTGCAGGACGGGATCGTGCTTCGTCGGCTGGAGGAAGCGCAAGGCGACGCGGAAAACCGGGTTCAGGAGCGGGCTCGTGTGCATCACGTAAAGGTCGAGCGGGAACAAATCGCAACCGAGATGCAGTTTCGGTTCATAATTTAGCGGGCTGCTCCGATAAGTGTGGAGACCCTGGGCCAGCGACCACGTGATGATGTCGCGGAAGGTGTAGAAATAGAGATGGAGATCGAACGCGACGGCGTAATCGAGCCCGAGGTAATCGTCGTAAATGATCCCGTCGTGCACGAGGCAGAGACTGAAAGCGATCGCTTTCCCGTGCTGTCGCCAGACGAAAAAGCGGACCCGGTCGGGCATCTCGCGGCCGAGCCCGCAAAAATAGGCGGGCGTGAGTTTTTCGAAGTGCAGCTTCGAACGGTCGTGAACCGCGAGGTAGAGCGGGTAGAGTTCATCGATCAACGGCGCGATGTCGTGCAGCACTTCGCAACTGATCTGCGCCTGCTGCGCGACCGCGCGGAATTTCCGGCGCAGATTTTTGCGGGTCGCGCTGCCTAACGACGCCACATATTCGTCGAAATCGCGATACGTGAGCGCGAGCCGGGTCATCGGCATGCTCGCGATCCGGCTGAAACCGCCGGTGACCAACCCGCGGAGCGCGGCGCGGTAGCCGGAGGAAAAATCCTTCAGCACGATGAGCGGCGCCCCGGCCTGGCGGGCGAAAATTTTCAAGGCGGATTGCAGCGCGGCCGCGGTCCATTCGAGGTCTTCCGGTCGCACCGCGCCGAGGTGGCCTTCGCCCGCAGCGCAGCCGACGAAAAGCGTTTTCAAAGTAAGAAAACGCGGAAAGGTTAGCCGCACCCGATCGATCACGCGGCGCAACGGACCGGCAACGCCTTCGGTGAGATTTTGCCTAACGAAAAAGACCGGCTGGATTGCACGTACCCGGCGCTGGTCATCCTCGAGCACGAGGAAGCGGTAATCGAAGTCGGGGTTGATCGTCGTGCTGATCAGCTCGTAAAAGCGGTGATCCTTGCACTGCCGGCGGAGCGCTTCCTGCCAGGCGGGAAAGCGCGCCAAGTCCTCCCGCCTAACGAGTATGGCAAAGCCCTCGGGAAGGCGAACCGGCGCGGGGTCGGGAGTAGGAAAGAGGGCGCCGCTTGGAATGGGTATGTAGTAGGCAGCCCGCGACGGGCTTCAAGTGGCCAGCCCTAGCTCTCGGTTTCTTCCGCTCGCTCCCGGGGCGCCGGGCTCGTCTCGGCGAGTTCCACGCGGCCGCTGCGGAAGTTGATATCGCGCTGCGGGAAGGGGATCTCGATCTTCGCTTCGCGGAATTTCCGATCGATCGCGAAATTCAAATCGCTCCGGAAACGCGCCGGCCGGTGACTCATTTCGTCGCTCCAGACCACGAGCTCGAAATTGAGCGAGCTGTCGCCGAACTCCACGAAAAACACACTCGGCGCCGGGTCTTTCAGCGCGTGCTCATCCTCCTCCGCGGCCTCGACCAGTTTTTGCCTAACGAGTTCGGTGTCGCTCCCGTAGGCCACGCCGACCGGAATGCGGAAGCGCACCCGCTTATCGCCGTAGGTCCAGTTCGTCACCGGGGAGTCGATGAATTTCTGGTTCGGCACGATCGTGGTGATGTTGTCGTTGGTCACGATCACGGTGCTGCGCGCGCGGATTTTCATCACCTGGCCGGTCACGCCCGCGACCTCGACCCGATCGCCGATCGTGATCGGGCGCTCCGCGAGAATCACGAGCCCGCTGATGAAGTTGCTCGTGATGTTCTGCAAACCGAAGCCGATGCCGACGCCGACCGCGCCCGCGAAAACGGTCAGCGCCTCGAGGTGAATGCCGGTGTTTTGCAGGACGATGAAAACGCCGACGACGAGGACGAGGTTCGAAGCGATCTGCGAGATCGCGTATTGCAGCGAGCGATCGAGGCCGCTGTGCACGAGGAAGCGGTTGAAGAGAAAACGCTTCGTCCGCGAGGAGACCCAGAAGACGAGGAAGAGGAGGCCGATGAGCAGGAAAATCTGGAGCAGACTGATCGGCACGCCCGGGAGCGGCGCGCTCCAGGAGAGCGGAATCCCGAGGCCGTTCACCGCCGCGACGGTGAAGAAAACGAGCGCGGCTGCGCTCAGGATCGTGGTGATGATCGCGACGAAATTGGCGTCGAGCTTAAACCGGCTGAGAAAGCGCCGGGTCGGGCCGCTCTGGACCAGCTTCGCGACGAGAACGCCGAGGAGAAAAAGCCCGACGAACGCGGCGATCCCGAGGGGAGAAATGTGGTGGCCGGCAAGATCGAAAACCGGATTGCTCAACCAGACAATATTCACGCGTTAGCTTGCCCGCCGGGGTCCCCACCGCAACCGGCGGAAAACAAAAAACACGGCCGAAGCCGTGTTCTCGTTAGTCTGCAATGGCACCGCCGGGGTGGCGGAGCGGGAGAGTTACTGGCCTTCTTTGTTGGCCTTATCTTCGATGTATTTCACGACATCGCCGACGGTCTGCAGTTTCTCCGCGTCTTCATCGGGCACTTCGACCGAGAACTCTTCTTCAAACGCCATCACCAACTCGACGATATCGAGCGAATCTGCGCCGAGGTCTTCGATGAACGAAGCGTTCGGGGTTACCTGCTCGGGATTCACCCCTAACTGTTCGACGATGATCTCTTTTACTTTTTCTTCGATGGGCTTGTCCGACATAAATTTCTCCTTGGTTGGCTTGCGATGGGTGCTGTGGGTTGACCGATTAAATGGGGCGCGACCGGTTGGCAACTAAAATTATCTCGCGGGCGCGGAAATTTATTTGAGCGCCCAATCGGGTCGCCGTCGTGCTGCCGGAGCGGGGATTCCGCGGAAGCGAGCGGCTGCTCGGTGGTGGATTTTACAACGGCGCATTGGCGAGTAGAAACACAGATGCCTGAGCCGGATCCAGCCTCTGATCTCTTCGATCTGAAAATGCTGCCCGCATGGGCGACCGAGACGCCTAACGATAACCGCTATGCGAATTTCGCGGGTGAAGAAGAGAGTCGGGGCGGCTCGCGTGAACGTCGCGGCGGAGGCGGGGGAGGCGACCGGCGCGAACGCGGTCCGCGGCCTCCCCGCCGGAATGAGCCGCGCCGCGAGGGCCGCGAGGGCGGCGGGAGTCGCGACCGCGATCGACGTCCGCCATCCCGCCACGTCGGGCCCCCACCACCGCGAACCGAGGAAACGTGGGTGCCGCTGCCGAACGTCGAAGTGCGTTTCCTACCCGACAAACGCGCGCTCGAAAACGTGCTTCAGCAAATCAAGGGCGGGCACCTGGCTTACTCCGTTTTCTCGCTCGCCCGGATGTTCCTGGAGAAACCGGAACGCTACGATGTGCGGCTGACCGCGAAGGAAGCTTCGCTTTTCCAGATGGGCGAAAACGGCGCGGTCGCGAGCGATCGCAAGCTGCTGGAGAACGGCGCCTTTGCCCGCGAACTGGAAAATTTTTACCGCAGCGAGGTCACCCAGACCGACCCGATCAAGGGCAACTTCACCAGCGTGGCGCGCGATCGGGCGAGTGGTTCATTGTTAGGCCCGACCAATCATCACGCCTACCAGACGAAGCTGCGCGGACTTTACGAAGAACGTTACAGCCGGCGGATGAGCTTCCCCGATTTCCAGCGCGGGATCGAGAACGTGACCGACCCGGAAGTGGTCGAGCGCTGGAAAGAAGAGGCGCGCAGCCTAACGACCTACACGACCTTGAAAGAGGAGCCGCCGCAGACCTTCAAAAACGTGGCGGAGACGGAGCGGCATTTCCGGCAAAATCATCTTGCCAGCCTGGTGCGCGAAAGCGCGGAACTGACCGTGGATGGCGTGGTCAGCCGGCGTCTGCCGGATCGCGGGCTGGGCCGGTTGGTGGAAAACGCCTGGGCGCAGGAAGCGCGCTCGCCCTCGAAGATGATGCAGGAATTGATCGCCGCGTTTCCGGAGGCCGGGCTGCATATTTTCCGGCATCGCAAGGGGATGCTCTTCGTGGCGCCGGTGCGTCCAAAACCGTTTGGCCATGATACGGCGCGCGTCTCGACCTCGATCGCGACGCTGATGCGCGTGCTCGCCGAGGTGCCCGGGATCAAGCGCAAACCGCTGCTCGAGAAAATGCTGCCCGCGGGCGAAGCCGAGACGGCGCCGGAGGAGTTCGAGAAGAAAAAACTCACGCTCGCTTCCGACCTGCGCTGGCTCATCGGCGAAGGTCACGTGATCGAATTCAACGACGGGTCGCTCGATCTTTCGCGCACCAAGAGTGCTTCCGCGAAGTCCACGGTGCCGGCGACGGCGAGCGCGGCCACGCCTAACGTTGGGGCGCCGGAAGTGGCAAGCGCCGCGCCGGCGGAACCCGAGCCTGACGAAGAGCCAGTGATCGATTCTGTTGGTTTAGAGAACAGCACCTCCGCGGAGTTGACCTCCGGCGCACCCGAACCGGAGCCCGCCGAACCCCCCGCGGTCCCGCCGGCTACGGATCCAGCAACTAAGCCGGACGCCGAGCCTACACCTTGATCTCAACCCACTCCTGCCGCGCGCGGGAGTCGGCGACCGCCTGAACCACCCGCATGTAGCGATAGCCATCCTCGAAATCAGGATGCGGATTGATCCGGCCGCGCGATTTCACCGCAGCGATGAAGTCATCTTCCACGTTCCACTTCGTCTCGAGCTCTTCGGTTAGCTCCGCGACATGGAGGGCGCGATCGCCGATCTGGCCGTGGTGCACCACGTCGGAGCCGAAATCGTAGGTGAGCGTGCCGAGATCGCCGTAGACCTCCATCCGATCCGCCGGCGCGTGCGCGTCGATCCCGCTGAATTCCAGCACGCCTTCCATCCCGTTCGCGAACGTGCAGAGCACGGTGAGCTGGTCGGGAATCTGCACTTCATAACTCTGCCGGAGCGGCTGCACGATTTTCCCGCGCGCGAAGACTCCGGTGATGTCGCCGAACCAATGCTGCAGCACCTCCGCGTAGATCCCGAGCGTCAGAACGTTGAGCCCGCTAATTTCGATCCGCTGTCGCCAATGCGCCGGCGCATCCGGCTCGAGGAAGAGGCTGTTTAGGCTTTGCAGCCGCAGGTAATGCGGACGTCCGAGCACCTTTTCAGCCAGTAATTTTTGCACCAGCAGATCCGCCCTCATGCCGTGCGGCGGCGGGCAAAGCATCGTCACCAACTCGGGAAAGCGGCGTGAAGTCGCAAGCATCTCTTCCGCTTCCGCGAGGTCCATTGCCATCCGGGCCTGACAGAAAACATGTTTGCCCGCCTCCAGCGCGGAGACCGTTACCGCCGAGTGCATATAGGGCGGCGTGCCGATCCAGATGATATCGAGATCGTCGATGCCGAGCAGTTCCGCCCAGTTCTGCATCGGAGTCGCGTGCGGCGCGTTTTCCTGGCAGAATTTCTCCGCGCTCTCGTAGCTGGAGTTACAGATCGCGACCACCTCGACATCCGGATTGCGCTGCAGCGCAGGGAGATGTCGCCGGCGGACGATTTCACCGGCGCCAACGATCCCGATGCGCAGCTTTTGATTATTTTTTTGGTTCATAAAAGAGATCGCGAGGGCGCGCGCCCGGGCGGACTGGATTTGACCACGGTTCGGCGGAGCCGTTCAACACCCAATCTAAACGCGGGCGAAGAATTCCTTGACCGTCCCGGTGAGTGACGGCACTTTACGCGCCCTTCAAAAAAACCGGCTTATGTCAAAAGTTTGCAGCATCACAGGATCGAAACCATCGCGCGGGAGCATTATTCACCGTCGCGGTATGGCGAAGAAAAAGGGCGGCGTCGGTCGCCACGTCACCAAGAACGTCCCCCGCACGTTCAGCCCGAACCTGCATGAACAGCGCATCTGGGTCGGAGAGTTGAAGAAGTTCATCCGGGTGAAAACCACCGCGCGCGGGTTGAAGACGATCAACAAAAACGGCGCCTACGCGACGTTGAAAAAAGCCGGGTTGATTTCGGTTTAGGTTTTCTCGGCACCATCTGGGGACCGCGCTGCGGGGGTGTTTTTTTGCATCGTCGCTTTGGGGAGAATCGGCGGGATCCTTCGACTCCGCTGCGCTTCGCTCAGGATGACAGTTCCTCGCGCGCGCGGATAAATTCGTTAGGCGGTCCGGAGGGACTTGCTTCCGCAAGTCCGCGTGCGCGCTAGAGCAGCGCGCCGCGCAGGATCAGCAGCGCGAGGCTGAAGTAGATCACCAGTCCTGTTACGTCCACGAGCGTCGCCACGAACGGCGCCGAAGAAGTTGCCGGGTCCGCCCCGACCGCGCGCAGCACGAACGGCAACATCGACCCAGAGAGCGATCCCCAAAGGACGACCCCGATCAGCGCGACGCCGACCGTGATCGCGATCAGCATCCAATGCGGCCCGTAAACGTCGGAAAACTGCGCCCAGATCGCGACCCGCAGAAATCCGATCGACCCGAGCACCAGCCCGAGCATCAGCCCGGCGACCACTTCTTTCCGCATCACCTTCCACCAATCGCGCAGCGTCACTTCGCCGAGCGCCATCGCGCGGATGATCAACATCGAGGCCTGCGACCCGGAGTTGCCGCCACTCGAGATGATCATCGGCAGGAAAAGCGCGAGCACCACGGCCTTGGCGATCGCCGCTTCGTAATAACTCATCGCCGACGCGGTCAGCATTTCACCGAGGAACAACACCACCAGCCAGGTCGCGCGTTTGCGCACCATCCGGCCGAGCGGGATGCGCATGTATTCCTCGTCCATCGCTTCCATGCCGCCGAATTTCTGGATGTCTTCGGTCGCTTCCTCTTCCGCGACATCGAGCATGTCATCAATCGTCACCAAGCCGACGAGCACGCCGCCGGAATCGAGCACCGGGAGCGCACTCCGGTCGTATTTGCGGAAAGTGTTGAGCGCGTCCTCCTGCGAGTCGGTCACCGAAAGCGCGACGAAATTTTCGTCCATCAGTTCGCTTACGCGCTTGTCGAGCGGCGTGAGGAGAAACTCCCGAATCCGCAGATCGTCGATCAGTTTCCCGCGATCATCGACCACGTAAATGACGTTGAGCGTTTCCGAATCGCGGCCATTTTCGCGCACGTAATCGAGCGTTTCCTTGATCGTCCAATGCGCATCGACCGCGATCAGGTCGGGCGTCATCAACCGGCCGACGCTGCCTTCCGGATAACCAAGCAACGATTGCGCGATCTGCCGTTCCTCCGGCGTGAGCAACCGGATCAGCTGCCGCGCCGCCGCGCTTGGCAGTTCCTCGAGTAGCGCCGTGCGATCGTCCGGCGACATCTCGTTCAGGATCGCGACCACCTGCTCGTGCGCCATCCCGCGGAGCAGGGTCTGCTGCGCTTCCACATCGACGTCGAGGTACTCGAAAACATCCGCGGCGAGCGCATGCGGCAGGATCCGGAAAATGATCACCTGCTCGTCTTCCGGCAGATCGAGAATGATCTCCGCCACATCCACCGGCGGCATCTCGGAAAAAAGCTCGCGGAGCGCGGTGAAATTCCGCGCGTCGATCAGGCTCTTGATTTCAGGTTGGAGGATCCGGCCGACCATTGTTAGGCAAAGGTGAAATCCGAGGGAGTCAGCGAGGTTGTAACATCGCCGCCCAATCGGTGCAATCGGCCGCCACGGGGCGCGCGACTTGGATTTTCCGCGAAAGTGGCCATCGTTAAGCGGATGACTTCTACTCCCGCGGCGTCGTTCATCCGGCGCGAAATGGATGACCACGGCGTCTGCACGCTCACTTTCGACCGGCCCGATTCCGGCGCGAACATCTTCGACGCGGACGCGATGGATGCGCTGCGTGAGCAGCTCGATTTCCTGGAAAGTCAGAGCGGCCTCAAGGGCGTCATCATCACCTCCGCGAAGAAATCGATCTTCATCGCCGGCGCCGACCTACAGACGCTCCTCCGCCAGGCCCAAACCGGTGAGATGCGCGCCTTCATCGCGAAGGGACAGCAGATTTTTAACCGGCTCGCCGCGCTGAACGTGCCGACCGTCGCCGCAATCCATGGCGCGTGCGCCGGCGGCGGCTACGAGATCACGCTGGCTTGCGATTACCGGGTCGCGTCCGATGCGCCGGCCACGCGGATTGGTTTGCCGGAGACGACGCTCGGTCTCGTGCCGGCCTGGGGCGGCGCGACCCGACTCCCGAAATTGATCGGCACGGAAGCGGCCGCGGAAGTGATTTTGAAGGGCAAACTTTATCCCGCGCAGGAAGCGCTGCAGCTCGGCCTGGTCGACGAAGTGGTCGCGCAGGACAACCTGCTGGAAGCAGCGCGCGCGAAACTGCAATCCGGCAAACGAGCGGCAAAAGACCCAGCGAGCACGAAGGCGGTTTCCGCGAAACCGGGCCAAAACCCCGCGCCCGGCCGCGCCGCCGAGATCATCAATCAAAGTCTTACCAGCTCAACCGAAGACTCGTTAGGCCGCGAACTCGACGTGATCGTCGAGCTCGGCGAAACGGAATCGACCCGGAACCTGATCCGTAATTTTTTCCTCGCTGACAAATACAAGAAGAACTCTTCCAAGACCGCGCCCGGCGAAAAAGTCGTGCATGCCGCCGTCATCGGCGCGGGCGTGATGGGCTCGGGCATCGCGCAATGGCTCAGCTCCCGCGGCATCTCCGTCATCCTGCGCGACGTCAATGCCGAGCAACTCGACCGCGGACTCGGCAACATCGAAAAGACCTACGCCGAAGCGGTGAAGCGCGGTCTGATGTCCGAGGAAAAAGCGAAGGAAGGCCGTTCGCGCATCGTGGCTTCCGGCAATCCCGGCCCGATGCGCGAGGTGCAGATCGT
The DNA here is from genome assembly GCA_963742845.1 of uncultured Verrucomicrobiae bacterium. Classification (GTDB taxonomy): domain Bacteria; phylum Verrucomicrobiota; class Verrucomicrobiia; order Chthoniobacterales; family UBA10450; genus Palsa-1392. Next base: position 150,418 of record CAVUNK010000007.1, read on the forward strand.
GATCGAGGCTGCCTCCGAAAAGCTCGAAATTAAGCGCGCCATTTTCCACGATCTCGACAACAAGATCGACGACACCGACATCCTCGCGACGAACACGTCGGCGCTTTCCATCAGCGATCTCGCCGCGCAAACCAAACATCCGGGCCGCGTCATCGGGCTGCACTTTTTCAACCCGGTGAGCCGAATGAAATTGGTCGAGGTGGTCATTGGAAAACAGACTTCTGACGAAACGAAAGAACGCGCGCTCTTCTTCGCCCGGCAGATCGGCAAGTTGCCGGTGGTGGTGCAGGACAGTCCCGGCTTCCTGGTGAATCGCGTTTTGTTTCCCTACCTGCTCGATGCCGCGGAGCTTTTTGAACAGGGCGTGGACGCGCAAACGATCGACGCCGCGCTCGTGGAGTGGGGGATGCCGATGGGTCCGCTGCGCTTGATTGACGAGATTGGCGTGGACATCACCGTGGATATCGCGGCGACGCTGGGAAATTCGTTAGGTGCACGGGCGCGCACACCCGCGATTCTCCAGCAGATGCGCAGCGCGAACATGCTCGGCCGCAAAACCGGCGCCGGCTTTTACAAATACGAAGGCAAAGCGCAATCGCCGAACGAGGCGCTCGAACAGCACCGTCATCCTGAGCGGAGCGCCAGCGGAGTCGAAGGATCCCGTGGAGCTGCCGGGACGAGCGGCGGCAAGATCGCTGGGAAGAGTGGCGGCGAAGGCTCTCCAGAAACCCCACGGGATCCTTCGGCTCCGCTGCGCTCCGCTCAGGATGACGAACTCGCGCTGCGGCTCGTCTACCTGATGGTGAACGAAGCGTCGCGCTGCCTTGAGGAGAAGGTCGTCGCCGCCCCGGAGGATGCGGATTACGGGATGATTCTGGGGACCGGTTTCGCGCCGCTGCGCGGCGGGCCGCTGCGGTTTGCCGATCACTTCGGCGCCGACAAACTGATCAACGTCGTCGCGAAGTTCGGCGAGAAATTTCAACCGTGCGACCTCCTCCGTGAGCACGCCGATAACCAAACCAAATTTTATGAAGACACCGCTCGAAGCGCCTGAAAAACAAATAGCCGAAGAAACCAGCGCCCAACCCGCTCCGGCGGAAACGCAATCCGTGATCGACACCTCGAAGATGTCGGCCGGAAAAGCCGCTGCCCTCGAGCTCGCGGAAAGTTCGCGCGATCCGCTCGATGAGCGCGGCAGTTTCGCGAGCAACCTCTTCATCGGGAAGTTCGCCTTTGACCGCATTTTTCCGTTCCCGGCGCAGAGCGCGGAGGATCGCGCGAAGGGCGACCCGTTCCTGAAGGAACTGCGCGAGTATCTCAAGGCGAACGTCAACGCGGACGAGATTGATCGCACCGGCGAGATCCCGCGGAAGAACATCGAGGACCTCTTCGCGATGGGCGCGTTCGGGGTGAAGATTCCGACCGAATATGGCGGCCTCGGTTTGTCGCAGGTGAACTATGGCCGTGCCGCAATGCTGCTCGGCAGCTGGGACGCGAACCTGACCGCGCTCGTCTCCGCGCACCAGTCGATCGGCGTGCCGCAGCCGCTGCTGATTTTCGGCACCGAAGAGCAGAAGAAAAGATATCTGCCTCGCGTCGCGCGGAAAGAGATCTCCGCCTTCGCGCTCACGGAAACCGAAGCCGGCTCCGATCCTGCGAACATGAGTTTGAAAGCCGAGCTGAGCGAAGACGGTTCCGCTTACATCCTGAACGGCGAGAAACTCTGGTGCACCAATTTGATCAAGGCCGGCCTCCTCGTCGTGATGGCGAAGACCGCGCCGAAGATCGTGAAAGGCAAGGAGCGCAAACAAATCAGCGCCTTCATCGTCGAGGTCGACACGCCCGGGCTGGAGATAACCTATCGCTGCCACTTCATGGGCTTGCGTGCGCTTTATAACGGGATCGTTAAATTCACCAACGTCCGGGTCCCGAAAGAGAACCTGATCGCGAAGGAAGGCCAGGGCCTGAAAGTTGCCCTAACGACTCTGAACACCGGCCGCCTAACGATTCCCGCGGCCTGCGTCGGCTTGTCGAAGCGGCTGCTCGAAATCTGCCGGAAATGGGCGAGCGAGCGGGTGCAATGGGGTGTGCCGATCGGCCAGCATTACGCGATCGCGGGCAAGATCGCGGAGATGGCCGGGAATGTTTTCGCGATGGAAGCGATCACTTTCATGACCAGCGCGATGGTCGATCGCAAGGCCGGCGATCTGCGAATCGAAACCGCGATGTGCAAAATGTGGGCGACAGAAGCGACCTGGCGGATCGCGGACGAAGCGATGCAGGTGCGCGGCGGGCGCGGTTACGAAACCGCCGCCTCGCTTGAAGGCCGCGGCGAAGAAGGCATCCCGGTCGAGCGCTTCCTGCGCGATTGCCGGATCAATATGATCTTCGAAGGCTCCAGCGAAATCATGCGCCTCTTCATTGCGCGCGAAGCGCTTGATCCGCATCTCAAGGTCGGTGGCGCGATTTTCAACACCACCCTCCCGACGACGGAACGCGCCAAGGCCGCGATCCAATCCGGAAAATTCTACGCGAGCTGGTATCCGAAACAGTGGGCTTTCGGCACGCCGGGGGATCTCGATAAGCTCCACCAGGACTTGCGTCCGCATATTCGCTACGCGGCTAACGCGAGCAAAAAACTGGCGCGCGGACTCTTCCACGCGATGACCCGTTTCGGTCCGCAGCTTGATCGCGAGCAGCTTCTGCTCGCGCGTTTCGTCGGAGTTGCGACGGAACTCTTTGCGCTCAGCGCCACCTGCTCCTACGCGCAGCACAAGCTCGACAGCGGAGAACCGGAAGCCGAAGTCCTCTCGGTCGCAAAGTATTTTTGCCGCTCCGCGAAGATGCGGATTAATGCGCACTTCGCGGGCGTGTCGGAAAACGCGGACCGCGCGGGCTACGAGCTCACGCAGGAGTTGATGGCGGGCCAGCACGCCGACCTGCGCGAGGGGATCGTCTAGCGCGGTAGCCTAACGAGTAGTCATCCTGAGCGAAGCGTAGCGGAGTCGAAGGATCCCGCCGGGTTTCTGGGAAGATACGAAACAGAACCACGCGTTCGGCCACTTCCCTTCTCAGCAGCTCCACGGGATCCTTCGGCTCCGCTGGCGCTTCGCTCAGGATGACCGGCGCCAGGACGAGCGCGACGTTCGAGCCGCCGAAGGCGCTGGAGTTGGAAACGACTTTGCGCAGCGGCGCATCCACCGGTGCGGTGACGATGCGCATGTCAGCCGCTTCCGGATCGAGCTCGGAGATGTTCAGCGACACCGGCACGATCTGTTCCTTCAGCGCCAGAGAGCAGATCGCGGCTTCAAGCGCGCCGGCGAGGGAAAGGCCGTGACCGGTTTGGCTCTTGGTGCTGCTGATCAGGGGCGAGGCAGCGCCTGCGCCGAAAACGCGACGGATTGCGCGCAGCTCCGCGCGATCGCCCGCTGGTGTGGAAGTGGCGTGCGCGTTCACGTAATCGATGTCGTTAGGCGTTAGGCCGGCATCCTCGAGCGCGAGCTGGATCGCGCGGGCCAGCCCTTCGCCATTGGGCTCCGGCGCGATCAGGTCGTAGCCGTCTGAGGTTTGGCCCCAGCCGGCGGCTTCCGCGTAGATTTTCGCGCCGCGCTTATCCGCGACTTCGGCATTCTCGAGCACGAGCACGGCCGCGCCGCCGGTCCCAGCGAAGCCGTTTCGTTTCACGTCAAAGGCGCACGGATACTTGGTCGGATCGTTCGAGCGGGTGAGCGCGCGACAGCTCGCGAACGGGAGCAATGTGAAGAGGTCGCCGTCTTCCGCGCCGACCACGAAAACGCGATCGAGCCGGCCCAGCCGAACGAGATCGAGCGCGTAACCAAAGGCGTGCGCGGAGGAGGAACAGGCGCTGATGAACCCGGTCGACGCGCCGCGAATGTGGAAGGCTGAGATGAGGTTGAAATTGAGGGTGCCCGCGATCGTTCTCGTTAGGCCAAGTGGGTGACAGCGCAGGATTCCTTTCTTCACCATCACGTCGACACTCCAGTAGAGCATCCGAGTCGACCCGGCCGACGCGCACATCAGGCCGGTCCGCGGATCGGAAACGAGCTTTTCGGTCAGGCCGGCATCGGCGATCGCCTCGAGCATGGCGGCGTGCGCGAAGACACCATGCGGCGTCATCGAGCGGAGCTGCTGACGCGGGATCTTCAGGCCCTCGGGAAATTTCCAGCTCTCGAAATTCTCCGTCGGGAACTCGAACCCCTTGATCGTGCCTGCAAGTTTCACCGGGATTTCCGGCCGATCGAATTCCGGATGAATCTCGATCCCGCTCCGCTGTGTGCGCAGGCTTTCGAGCACTTCCGCGCGGCTGTTCCCGATGCTGGTAATGAATCCGAGTCCGGTGACAACGGCGCGGTTCATCGCAGGGAAGTGGCTAGCAAAGTGCGGCGAGCTTGCGCGATGCACCGCCCGGCTTCAACTAAAACGCGGTGCGCGCTTCCCACCGGCTCCCGGCCATTTCGTTAGTCTGATTGACCACCCTCCGCCGCGCGGCTACCCTCTGCGCATGAGTATGCCATCCGTGCTCACGGAGGCGGCCCGCACTTCTTCGCCACGCCGCGCCAGTCAGAGCCAAACACTGAAACCCGCTACGAAATCCCGCGTCCTCGATCAGATCGCCGAGCATGTCCTGCTCGACGGTTTTCGCATCGTGATCGATCTCGAGAAGAGCCAGGGCTCCTATCTTTACGACGCGGCGCATGATCATCGCCTGATCGATCTCTACGGTTTTTTCGGCTCGAATCCGGTCGGGTTTAATCATCCGCACTTCGATAAGCCGGAAGTGAAAGCCGATCTGCTCGCCGCGGCCGAGATCAAGATCGCGAACTCGGATGTTTACTCGGAAGGCTACGCGCGCTTTGTCGAAACCCTCTGGCGCGTCGTCGGGATGCCGCCGCTCGAGCGGATGCTCTTCATCGAAGGCGGCGCGCTCGCGGTCGAGAACGCACTCAAGCCGGCGATGGACTGGAAGGTCCGCAAAAATCTCGCCGCCGGCCGCGGGCGAACGCGGGACCGAGATTCTCCATTTCAAGAGCGCCTTCCACGGGCGCAGCGGCTACACCATGAGCCTCACGAACACCGACCCAGTAAAGGTCGATCTCTTCGCGAAATTCGACTGGCCGCGCGTCTCCACGCCGTTCATTGACTTTTCGTTAGGCGAAAAAGAGCGCGAAGCGGACGTGATCACGCGCGAACAGAAGTCCGAGGCGGAGATCATGGAGTTCATCCGGCAGAAGGGCGTCGACATCGCCGCGATCATTATCGAGCCGATCCAAGGCGAGGGCGGCGACAATCATTTCCGGGGCGAATGGCTTAAGACCCTGCGCCGCATCTGCGATGAGAACGAAATGCTCCTGATTTTCGACGAAGTGCAATGCGGGATGGGCGCGACCGGCAAAAACTGGTGCTGCGAACATTTCGGCGTCATGCCCGACCTGATGTCGTTCGGCAAAAAGGCCCAGGTCTGCGGCGTGATGGCCGGTCCGCGGCTCGACGAGGTGAAGGACAACTGCTTCCGCCTCCCGAGCCGGATCAACTCGACCTGGGGCGGCAACTTCACCGACATGGTGCGCTCCACGCATTTTCTCCAGATCATCGAGGAGGAAAACCTGGTCGAAAACGCGCGCGTGGTCGGAGAATATTTCCTCAACCGCCTGCTCGAGTTGCAGGAAGAGGAGCCGATGATCACCGCGGTGCGCGGGCGCGGTTTGTTCCTCGCGTTCAATCTCCCGAACCCCGAGATCCGGAATGATTTCTGGAAGGGGCTCTTCGAAGGCGGCGTCTTCGCTCTGAAGTCCGGCGAAAGCGCGATCCGCTTCCGGCCCGCACTCGACCTCAGGAAAGAAGTCGTGGACGAAGCGGTCGGGCTGATCCGCGAGCAATGCGTCCGGATGCGCGATCGTTAGGCGTTAGGCAAAATCATGAACGACGTGTTGCAGCAGCTGGGCCTATCCAGCACCAGCGAAGGAGCTTTTGCCGGCGAGTGGAAAGCAGGCGGAAGCGTGATCGAAAAGTATTCGCCGGTGGACGGCAAGTTGCTCGGGAAGGTCCGCACCGCCACGGCGGAGGACTACGAAGCCGTGGTTAAGAAAGCGCAGGCGGCATTCCAGAACTGGCGGACCGTCCCCGCGCCCGTCCGCGGCGAAACCGTGCGGCAACTCGGCAACGCTTTGCGTGAGAAAAAGCACGCGCTCGGAATGCTCGTCTCGCTCGAGGCCGGCAAAATCATCGCGGAAGGCGAAGGCGAAGTGCAGGAAATGATCGATATCTGCGACTTCGCCGTCGGCCAGTCGCGGATGCTTTACGGCCTAACGATTCAATCGGAGCGGCCGAATCATCGACTGATGGAGCAGTGGCATCCGCTCGGTCTGGTCGGGATCATTTCCGCGTTTAATTTTCCGGTTGCGGTCTGGGCGTGGAACGCCGCGCTCGCGGCGGTCTGTGGGGACGCGACGATCTGGAAGCCCTCGGAAAAAACGCCGCTAACCGCGGTCGCGGTGATCAAGATTGCAGAGCAGGTTTGCAAAGACACCGGAGTCGATCCGGCAATTTTCAGTCTCGTCATCGGCGATGGTCCGTCGTTAGGCCAAAAGATGGCGGCGGATGAACGCATTCCGCTGATTTCCGCCACCGGCTCGACCCGGATGGGTTTCGACGTCGCGAAAACCGTCCACGGACGGCTCGGCAAAACGATCATGGAGCTCGGCGGCAACAACGCGCTCCTCGTGACCCCAACGGCCGACCTAAAGATGGCGACGAGCGCGATCTTCTTCGGCTCGGTCGGCACCGCGGGGCAGCGTTGCACTTCGACGCGGCGCGTGATCATGCATGAGTCGGTCGCGCCGGAAATCGAGGCCTCGCTGTTACGTGCTTACAAGAGCGTGAAGATCGGTAGCCCGACGGAACGCGAGACTTTGATGGGTCCGCTAATCGATCAGGGTGCGGTCGAAAACGTGGAGAACTCCATCGCGAAGCTGAAGGAAGAAGGCGGCGAAGTCCTCTACGGAGGCGAGCGACTCGACGGCGACAAATATCCGGGCGGCTGCTACCTCACGCCCTGCCTGGCGCGCGCGAAAGCCGATTACAAAATCGTCCAGCACGAAACCTTCGGCCCGCTGCTTTATCTCCTGACCTACCGCGATTTCGACGAAGCGCTCGCGATGCACAACAACGTGGCGCAGGGCCTGAGCTCCTCGATTTTCACCAACGACATGCGCGAGGCGGAGAAGTTCGTCAGCGCCGTCGGGAGCGATTGCGGAATCGCAAACGTCAACGCGGGCACGAGCGGCGCGGAAATCGGCGGCGCCTTCGGCGGCGAGAAGCAGACCGGCGGTGGCCGCGAGAGCGGGAGCGATTCCTGGAAGAGCTACATGCGGAGGCAGACGAACACGATCAACTTCTCGAGCGAACTGCCGCTCGCGCAGGGCATCCAGTTCGGCAGCCCCGACGAAGGCAGCTCGACGGCCTAACGACGCGAGCGCCGCATGGTGAGCGAGGTTGCGCAGAGCGCGGGGGCGGTCCTGATGGTGCGGCCCCACGGCTTCCACCCGAACCCGGAGACCGCGGCCGATAACGCCTTCCAGCAGACGATCGCGCCTCACGAATCGGCCGCGATCGCCCGCGCGGCGGAAGAGGAATTCGATCGCGCTGTCGAGACGCTCCGCGCCGTCGGAGTGACGGTGCAGGTGCTCGACGACACGCCCGCGCCGGCCAAGCCGGACGCAGTTTTCCCGAATAACTGGTTCTCGACCCATCAGGACGGCCGGGTCGCTTTTTATCCGATGCATTCGCCCACACGGCGGCGCGAGCGGCGGCCGGAAGTGGTCGACGAACTGCGCCAGCACTACCGCATCACGGAAGTGGTCGACTATTCGTTAGGCGAAAAGGAAAACCAGTTTCTGGAAGGGACCGGCAGCCTGGTGCTCGATTACGCCAATCGCGTCGCCTACGCGTCACTGTCGCAGCGCACGCACCCGGCGATGGTCGATCGTTTCTGCGCGGATTTTGATTTCAAATCGGTGAAATTTCGCAGTGCGACCGCGGATGGCCGCGCTGTTTATCATACCAATGTCATCATGTGCATCGGGACGGATTTCGTTCTCAGCGGGCTCGCGCTCGTCGCCGACTCGCAGGAGCGCGGGGCGGTGCGCGACGCGCTCGCGGCCAGCGGGCGGGAAGTGATCGAGCTCAGCGCGAAGCAAATTTCGGAGTATGCCGGCAACGCCCTCGAACTCGACAACGGCCGGGAAAAGTTGCTCGTGCTTTCGGCGCGAGCCCTGGCGTCGTTAGGCAAAGAGCAGCGCGCCGTGCTCGAGCGGCATGCGCGGCTCGTGCCGCTCGAGTTGCCGACGATCGAGCTGGCTGGTGGCAGCGCGCGCTGCATGCTGGCGGCCATTCATCTGCCGCCGCGGACATGACCAGACCGGCGCGAGGTCCAGCCTGGCTGCTCAGTTTCGTCATCGTCGCGAGCTTCGCCCTGCCGCTGCCCGCTCAGCCTAACGACAAGACGCGGCTCGAGATGCTGATCGGCGGGCGCACCCTGCGGGTGACGCGCGACGAACGCGAAGCGTGGGCCTACCAATGGCCGGCGGTTTATTTCGCCGCACGTTTCCAGGGCAACGAAGTCACCTTCGCCTTCGATGACTCGAACAATGACTTCAATGTCTTCGTCGACGGACGGAACGTGGCCCTGCTGCGAAAGCCGGGGACGAGCAGTTTTGCTTTCAAGGACTTGGGCCCGGGCGAGCACACGGTCCGGGTCGAGAAGCGCTCCGAGACGCAATACGCCGTCGGCGCTTTCAAAGGCTTCTTCGTGGATGACAAGGCGAACGCCCTGCCGGCGGCGAAAGCGGACCGCGCGGTCGAGTTCATCGGCGACTCGCTCACGGTCGGCTACGGCAACACCTCGGCCTCCACGGAATGCACGCTGGAGGAACGTTTCGAGGCGACCGATTCGCAACAGGCTTTCGGCCCGCTGGTCGCGAAACACTTCGGCGCGGCCTATCAGGTGAATGCGTTTTCCGGCATCGGGATGGTGCGGAATTTCGACGGCCGCGAGCATCCGAAATATCGCCTGCCGATGCTCTACCCGCGCGCACTTTTTGATGATCCGACGCCGGACGAGTCGCCCTGGGAGCCGCAGATCATCGTGATCGGGATTGGCGGGAACGATTTTTCCTCCCCGGTCCGCGCCGACGAGCCATGGGGGACGCAGGAAGATTTCGTCGCGGACTACGAGAAGACCTACGTCGAGTTTATGAAGAACCTCCGCGCGAAAAATCCGGACGCGTTCCTCCTCATGACCTGGACGAGCGATCACAGCGCCGACTACCAGGCGAGCGCGCAGCGGGTTCTGGAAAAGTTACACGCCGACGGCATCAAGCGCATCGACCGGATTGTTTACCCGAAGCTGGAGCGGACCGGCTGCGATCACCATCCGAACGTGCGCGACGACGCGCTCATCGCCGGCCTGCTCGAGGCTTTCATCGAAGCGCACCCCGATATCTGGAAAGGGAAGTGACCCATGAAGAGAACCGCGTCCGCCAAGTTCATCCTCACTCTCGCTCTCGCCCTGCTCCTCACGAGCTGCGCCCGTCACACCGGCAAACTCGCGCCGGAACAGGAAGCGCGATTCGCGAAGGAAGTCGTCCTCCACCGCGCCGACGACCTCACTTTCCGGCGCACCATTCCGGCCGGCCAGCGCGACTCCGGGTGGACCGATAAGCGGGCCTCCATCGTGGTCACGCGCGAGAGCGTTTACCTGCACGTGAACGGCAAACCGCTGGTCGAGATCACGCCGCGCTCGACCGGTTTCTACGAGGTCCATCGCGACCGCGACCGGATCAGCCTGCGCGCGGGGAGCGGCAAATCGGCGGCAGTCTGGTCCTTCCACCCGCCCGACGACGCGGACCCCTGGGCGGTCGATATCCGCGGCGTGATCCGGAAAGCGAAGAGTCGTTAGGCGTGCCGTGGCGTATGCGGTCGAGATTGCTACTTCTTGCCTGCCTTTTGCTGGCCGGATGTGTCTCGTTAGGCGCCGCTCCCTTTCCCACGGAGGATCAACTTCCGACCCTCCTCCGCAAGGGGATGACGCCACGGGATGTGCGCGCGACTTTTGGCGCGCCTAGTGGGAAGGACGAAGGACGCCATCAATTGGAATATCATTTCTACCCGTCCCTCTCTCTACTTACTGGAGAGCATGAGGGCTACGTGGGTTTTGCCACACGCTTCGAGGACGGACGGCTGGTGAGTTGGTATCCCATTCGGGGTAACCCGTGCTATGAACCGCCGCATGTGCCGCCGGTAGTGAAGTGGATGGGTAAGTTTTATCTCGGCTTCGCCCTAGTCATGCTTTTCGTCGTCGGACTCGGGAGAAGAGCGTGGGCTCAGACCGAGGGCCTATCTCTGGTTGAGGCCTTCAATGCGCGCCGGATCGAGTCCTCGCAATTGCCCGCCGAATTTCGCTTCATCACCGCGGACACCACTTTGCAGGAAATCCTCGACCGGCTTGGGGCGCCGACCTCACTGCAGCCGATGTCTGTCGATCTTGCACAAATCAGGAGATCCGATCTGATCGTCGGAGCCGATGGCAAACCGGCCATCGTGGTGGCGGAGTATGAACTGCCGAACGGCACGTCAGTGCGCCTGGTTCCGGAATACCCCTTTGAGCTCGATTGCCGGATTCGCACCGCCATCTGCCGAAAGGGGTATCCTGAGGTCGAAGGGGCGTGATCCACAAGGTGGAGCGATTTGTTCTGAAGCGCGCGCGGGATGACATCCGACCGCTCCCGGTTAACTTTCGGCGATGAGCACAACTACCCTGACTGCGCCTAACGAGGCGGACAATCAATTTAACTGGCCGCTTTGTTATGAGGCAGAAAATCTCCTGCTCGAGCGGATGGGCGCGTTTCTCGCACAGAATACTTTTGCGCGGATTCTCTCCGAGCGGATGCGTGCGGAGACGGGGACGCTCTTCCTCGATTGGGTCGATCACCTCGTCGTCTCGGCCGGCGATGAGGCAGCTTTCCGCGAGGTCGGCTTCACGGAAGATCCGTTAGGCGAAAACGGGAGCGGGCTCACGCCACTTTGGCATCCGGAGGCGATGTTGCCGCGCGTGCTCCTGGCGACGAAGGATTTGCCGCACCCGTCTGCGCTCGCGATTCGGCCGGAGTTTGTCGCGGAGTTTGCCGCGATCCACGGGATCACGAACGAGATCGAAGGCGAACCGTTCTCGCGCTTTCGGAAGTTGCTCGCGTTTGAGGAAAACGACGCGGCCTTTTATGCGATCGAGCGTCGCGGTTATCGCGGTTACATCTCGCAACCTGGCGACGTGAAGAAATTTCTCGCCGCGCGCGAGATTTGGCAGACGCGCCGCCGTCGCTGGGATCGCGATGTGAAGGGTTACGCTTACTCACTCGAGCGACTGCAGGACGTGATCGATCTCGTCGGCCGCGATCTCGCCTGTCATCTCGTCTTCGAAGAAGAGCGCGCTTTCTGGCAGAAGCGCAATCGTGCCGCAATCGAGCAGAAGCGCCGGCAGGACTCGTTAGGCTTGGGCTGGGCGAATCACGATCACCACACCTTCCGCTCGTCGCGGAAACATTTCGTCGATCTCATGAAAGCGTGGGACATGCTCGGCTTCCACCGCCGCGAACGTTACTACGCCGGGTCGCAGGCGGGTTGGGGCGCGCAGATCGTCGAGCAGCCGATCGAGGGAATCGTCATCTTCAACGACGTCGATCTTTTCCCCGCCGAAACGGAAATCGATTTCTCCAGGGAACCGCTCTCTCCGGAGGAGAAACAACTGCGCACGATAGGGCTTTGGGTTGGACTGCATGGCGAGAGTTTCCTCGATGCGGGAATGCATCACCTGGAGTGCCGGTTTGATTACGAACTCCTGCGCGAGCAACTCGCCAAGGCTCATATCAAGACGATGGCGCCGTTTTCCGATTTTCCTTTCCTGAAGCAGGCGTTCACCCAGGGCGAGCGCTGGGCCGTGCGGCCCGAGCGGATCACCCGGCTCACTTCGAGAGGGCTCCTCACGGACGAGCAGGCGCAGAAATTTGCGCAGGAAGGGGCGATCGGAAGTCACCTGGAAAACCTGCAACGCAAAGGCGGCTTCAAGGGCTTCAACCAAAAGTCGGTCAGCGTCATCATCGAGTTGACCGATCCGCGCAAACAGGACGCGGTGCACAAGTTTGCCTGACGTGCGTCGTGATCTGGGTCGTCGCAGGCGCGGACATATAGCTGTCTTGCTAGAAACACGTCGGCGTCTGCGGACACCAAGCCAGAGGCTTGGAAGATGGTAGCCGGTGGTGAAGCGGCCGCGTAACCACCGGTTGTTATCGCAAAAACGCAATGCGCTCCGGCAGGAGCGCGAGATGGCGGGAACTCACCACAAATACCGGTTATCGTATTCGATCAGCCCGCGTTGCAACATAGCGACGTATTCCTCTTGAAACGTGGTTGTGCGATGATGCTCTTCCTGTCGAAGGACGTACGCGCGTACCTTCTCGAGATCCGACGCGCCTACTGTGAATCCACCATACCCTTCCTGCCACGCGAAACCTGGCAGTGACAGTTCCCGATGAATCCAGGCGGAGGAGTCGCTTTTCAATTCGCGCATGACGTCGGCAAGCCGGTGGGTCGCAGCCAATCCGGTCACCAAGTGAACATGATCGCCTGTTCCGCCTACGGCGTGAGGAACTCCCTTCAGGTTGCGCAGAATGCCACCTAGATATTCGTGGACCCGCGAACGGCAGGCAGGCGCTAACCACGGTTCACGATCTTTCGTGCTGAAAACGATGTGATAGTGCAGCGAGAGATGCGTTGATGGCACTTGCGCAGTTTCTTTCGCTCCTGCCGGAGCGCAAATTTGTTATTCGTTATTCCCCGGTGGTTCCGCTTTGCTTCACCACCGGCTAATATCTATCAAGCCTCCGGCTTGGTCCGTTCGCGGGCGCGGACATTTGTCGTCTTGAGCCGGCGAAGCGCGGTGGTGAACCTCACGAGTGCACTAGACTTGGGCAGATAGTTCCCCTAGTAGATTGCTCGTGCAGCGACTCGATCCCATCTGATGCAAAGACGAGCGGCGATCATCACGGCTCTCCGAACACCGGTCGGTCGGCACGGGGGCGCATTGGCGTCGGTTCGCCCCGACGATCTTGCCGCCCACGTCATCAAGGCCGTCGTGGCGCGATCCGGCATCGACCCCGCATTGATCGAGGATGTCTACTTCGGCGCTACCAACCAGGCCGGCGAGGACAACCGCAACGTCGCGCGCATGGCCGCGCTGCTGGCGGGCCTCCCCGCGTCCGTGCCGGGTTCGACGGTGAATCGCCTCTGTGCGTCGGGGCTGGAAGCCGTCAACATCGCGGCGCGCATGATCGAGGCGAGTCACGGCGATGTGTTCATCGCGGGCGGCGTCGAGTCGATGAGCCGTGCCCCTTATGTGCTCAGCAAGGCGGAATCCGCGTTCGACCGGTCGCAGCAGATCTTCGACACTTCGATCGGCTGGCGCCTGGTCAATCCTCGCATGGCGGCGCTGCATCACCCCTTCTCCATGGGCGAGACCGCCGAGAATGTCGCCCGCCAGCACAAGATCAGCCGGGCGGATCAGGATCAGTTCGCGCTGCAGAGCCAGCAACGGTGGTCGGCGGCGCACCAACGCGGGCTGTTCGCCCAGGAGATCGTGCCCGTCGAGATTCCGCAGCGCAAGGGCGCTCCGACCCTCGTCAGCGTGGACGAGCACCCGAGGCCGGACACGACGCTGGAGAAACTCGCCAAGCTGAAACCCGCATTCTCCAAAGACGACCAAGGCACGGTGACCGCGGGCAATTCGTCGGGTATCAACGACGGCGCGGCGGCATTGCTGATCGTTGAAGCCGGGCTGGCCAAATCGCTGGGTCTTCAGCCGATCGCCTTCATCGGTCCGAGCGCCGCGGCCGGCGTCGATCCCGCGTTCATGGGGCTCGGACCCGTGCCCGCGATTCGCAAGGCGCTTCTGCGCGCGAACCTGACGCTCGACCGCATCGACCTGTTCGAGTTGAACGAGGCGTTCGCCGCGCAGGCCCTCGCCTGCCAGCGCGAGCTGGGCATCGACAACGCAAAATTGAACGTCAACGGCGGCGCGATTGCGATCGGTCACCCGCTTGGTTGCAGCGGCGCCCGCCTGGCCACGACGCTGATCCACCAGATGGCTCGCACCGGCGCCTCGCGCGGCATCGCGTCGCTCTGCGTCGGGGTAGGACAAGGCTTGGCGACGGTCTTCGAACGGGAGTGAGCCCATGCTGCGCGCAGTCATGGACACGAACGTCCTCTACTCCGCGTTTCGCTCGCGCCTCGGTGCATCTTTCGCGGTCTTTGTCGCCCTGCGGCACGACCGCTGGCGCGCTATTCTGAGTAACCACCTCCTGCACGAATACGAGGAACTCCTGAAGGGGCGTGCATCCGAGCTGAACCTTTCCGTTGCCGATATCGACACTCTGCTCGACGCGATTTGCGCCCGCGCCGAAGAATGGAAGCTCGCACCAGGCTGGATCCCAATTCTCGCCGACCCTGACGACGAACCGCTCGTGCAACTTGCCTACGACTCAGGCGCACGGCGCATCATCACACACAACCAGCGCGACCTCGCGCCCGCCCGCTCCCTCGGCGTCGAAGTGTTGCCTCCGCGCGCGTTTTCAGCCATGCTTGTTACGTCATGACGCTCCACGTCAAGCTTCCCGAATCACTGGCCGCGCAGGCGCGCGAGCTTGCCGAGCGCGAGCACACGACAGTTGATGCTCTGATTGCCTCCTCGCTTGTCGCGACACTCGACCACTCGCCCCATCGGCCTACAATTTCCGAGCGCGCTGCTCGGGTCGATTGGGCGAGAGTGGACGCCATCCTCGCGCGTGTAGCAGAGGTCCCGCCCGAGGCAGGTGATGAGCGGTGAAGCTTGCGATACCCCGCGATGTGCAAGGCGCTTCTGCGCGGGAAACTGACGCTCGACCGCATCGACCTGTTCGAGTTGAACGAGGCGTTTACCGCGCAGGCCCTCGCCTGCCAGCGCGAGCTGGGCATCGACAACGCAAAATTGAACGTCAACGGCGGCGCGATTGCGATCGGTCACCCGCTTGGTTGCAGCGGCGCCCGCCTGGCCACGACGCTGATCCACCAGATGGCTCGCAGCGGCGCCGCGCGCGGCATCGCGTCGCTCTGCGTCGGGGTAGGACAAGGCCTGGCGACGGTCTTCGAACGGGAGTGAGTTTGGAAATGGGCCTGACGGTCAGATCGTTTGGAGCACCCGGCGTTGCAGTGTCGATAGTAAAGCGCTGACTCAGGATCGGGCGCGCGATTCCGCCCAAAACGTCGAAGGATTCGAGAGAAACATGGATGTTGCCGGCGACAACATGGATGTGGCTGGCGAGAACATGGATGTCGCTGGCGAGAACATGGATGTCGCTGGCGAGAACATGGATGTCGCTGGCGAGAACATGGATGTTGCTGGCAAGAACATGGATGTTGCTGGCAAGAACATGGATGTGGCTGGCGACAACATGGATGTTGCTGGCGAGAACATGGATGTTGCTGGCGAGAACATGGATGTTGCTGGCGAGAACATGGATGTTGCTGACGACAACATGGATGTTGCTGGCGAGAACATGGATGTTGCTGGCGAGAACATGGATGTTGCTGGCGAGAACATGGATGTTGCTGACGAGAACATGGATGTTGCTGGCGAGAACATCGATGTTGCTGGCAAGAACATGGATGTTGCTGGCGACAACATGGATGTTGCTGGCGAGAACATGGATGTTGCTGGCGAGAACATGGATGTTGCTGACGACAACATGGATGTTTCTGGCGACGACCTGGAACGATTCGAGAGAAAGGGCGACGGTTGCCGGCCGGACGGCGAAGGATCGAGCGGAAACAGCGAAGGGTCATTCGGAACGCCTCCGCGCAGCCAGGAGCACACAAGTCGAGCCAGCGCGGGTTGTGATGTCCCCTGGCCCAGCAATTTGACTTGGCAGCCGCGCCCGGGACGAACAGGATAGAAGAAATGGTTTCGTTTCTCCCGGTTCGAGTTGAACGAGGCGTTCGCCGCGCAGGCCCTCGCCTGCCAGCGCGAGCTGGGCATCGACAACGCAAAATTGAACGTCAACGGCGGCGCGATTGCGATCGGTCACCCGCTTGGTTGCAGCGGCGCCCGCCTGGCCACGACGCTGATCCACGAGATGGCGCGCACCGGCGCCTCGCGCGGCATCGCGTCGCTCTGCGTCGGGGTAGGCCAAGGCTTGGCGACGGTCTTCGAACGGGAGTGAGTTTGGAAGCTGGCCTGACTGTCAATTGCGTATTGCTGCGGAAGAAGCGCTGGAGGCGGGGTTGAACGCGAAATCGGGTGAGTTTCTGAATAGCGGTTCTGAGATCTACGCTGAGAGCGAGTTCGAATGACGGCGATTGGCGACGAGAGGCCGGACGATCAACCGCCGCAGTTAGAAGCACGCCAGCTTGAGGTCTGGCGGACTTTACAGGTCAAGTCTACCGACAGGTACCGGTTAGCCGACTGGTACCTTGGCGCCCTTTCCTCGCTTCGCAATACGTTCAATCCAGACCGCTTCGCACAGAGTGCTCACAGCCTTCGCGAGCTGCTGGAGAAGATCCCGCGCGCGCTGCAAACAGAAGAAGGTGGAATCACAGGGGATGAGTTGAAGCACAAGCGCCGCGCTTTGCGCGCTGCACTCGAACGGGAGAAGACTAACTTTGAGGCGGGCTGGGAAAATCAGCCGATCACAGCCGACCTTAGCAATGTGTTGACCGAGTTCGAACAGTACCTTCGAGCTCTGCGAGCGGCCAGACCGCAAAGACCAAGTCTTCGCCAGCCTGACACGGCTTGATCCCATGATCGAGACGCTGCCGGAGCAACGACGGCGAGAGAAGCGACAACGATACATTCGATTATGGAACGCGTTAGAAGGGGTGGCGCACCACGGCCGCCGCAAGACCGAAGAAGAGTTCAGGGAATACGTCTCGCAAGTTGAGGGGTTGGTTCTCGATTTGATGGCTCCAGTATCAGCGGAAGACCAGCACCTGCTCGCTCAAATCATTGCGGAAGGAGACGCGGTTAGCGGGGATCAAGTTCAAAGAACACTGCAACTTATCGGGCGTCGCGGCGCCAATTTCGCGTACTTCTTCAAGAACGTATCTCATAAACGTTCTCTGGCTGAAGCCGCTCAGGGAAGCCGGATACTTCAAAAATCCTCCA